>JAAHFP010000012.1 GCA_010672925.1 Symploca sp. SIO1C2
TCTACCCGCTCTTTCGTCACCATCCCTCAGTACCCCAGCTCCCCCAGCTCCCCCATCTCCCTCATCTCCCCCAGCTCCCCCAGCTCCCCCACCTCCCCCAGCTCCCTCAGCTCCCACAGCTCCCCCAGCTCCCCCAGCTCCCCCAGCTCCCTCAGCTCCCCCAGCTCCCTCAGCTCCCTCAGCTCCCCCAGCTCCCCCTACGCAGCTATTTCCACAGGAGCTTTCTCCTCTACTGAAGATTGCTGCAACTTGGCTTCCTCTGCCAGAAACTCCGCTAGTTGAAGTTCAATTTGCTCCTTGATAATCTGGCGATATTCCAGGAAATGTTCAATTTGAGCACAAACTGATAAATAACTGGGTATTCCTCGCCGATTGTGTCGGTACATACTAAATAGATAGGGCCAGAATTTCCAACGAGTCTCGCGAACCACTCCTTGCCGCCAGCAGATGATTAGTAAGGCTCGGATAACTGTCCAATTTGATTCCTTTCTATAAGTTTTTGCCTTTTTCTTCGGAATTTTGTGACATTCCGCCTCTCCCAAAATGCGATAATGGCGGTAAGTGCGGTCTAGAAAGTTCTGGGGGTCGTAAAGTGTCCAGAAGGCTTGGATGTATTCCCTGGCAATTTCTTCCAAAGGACGAGTCGGTACAAAGTTCATCAAAGTCGTCTGATTGATATTACCTGATTGTCCCCGCATACGTCCCTCTTTTTCTAAGCGATGCCATAAAGCAGTATCCGGTAAGGCTTGCAACATGCTAAAAATAGCAGTGGGAATCGAGCTTCTCTGAACAAACTCAACAATGCGATCGCCTGCTCCTGCTTTTTCTCCATCAAAGCCGATAATAAATCCTGCCATAATCCGCAATCCTGACTTGATGATCTTGTTAACGGATTCACTCAGAGGATCTCGCGTATTTTGGTACTTGTGGGTTAAGGCTAAGCTATCTGCATCTGGAGTCTCAATCCCTAAAAAGACTGCCCCAAAATTGCAGGCAGTCATGAGATCCATCAATTCTTGGTCTTTGGCTAAATCCACTGAGGCTTCTGTGCCAAAAGTGAAAGGATAGCCATGCTCTTCCATCCAGGGTTTGAGTTCCCGCAACAACAACTTCACATTGCGCTTATTACCAATAAAGTTGTCATCCACCATAAAAATACTGCGTCGCCAACCCAACTCATAAAGCCTTTCGAGTTCTGCTAATAGTTGAGCTGGGGCTTTAGTCCGAGGTTTGCGCCCATAGAGGACAATAATATCGCAAAATTCGCACTGAAAGGGACACCCACGGGAAAACTGGACTGACATCTCCGAATAAGCATCTAAATCCAGTAAATCGTAGCGGGGAATGGGAGTGTTGGTAACGTCTGGTTTTTCTCCTCCAGAACGAAAAACTCCCTGACTTTCCCCTCGTTCAATGGCTTCTACCAACAACGGTAAAGTGATTTCCCCTTCATCCAGCACCAAATAGTCTGCACCGGCTTCTTTGGTTTCATGAGATAAGGCTGTGGGGTAAGGACCACCCACTGCTACCTGCTTACCCCGTTTCTTAGCCTCCCGAATTTGAGCCAGTAAATCCTCTTTTTGGACAATCATCCCAGAGATAATCACCAACTCTGCCCATTCCCACTCAGCTTCGGTTACCTGACGGATATTACGGTCTACTAGTTGAAACTCCCAAGTTTGGGGCAAAATTGCCGCTACCGTTACTAAACTTAAAGGCGGTAGCATCGCCTTACGTCCCAGCAATGCTATTGTCTTCTCGAAAGACCAAAAACTTTTGGGGAAAAGGGGATACAGAAGTAAAACTTTCATATAAGCTCAAACCTCATGCGTTTGCTATAACGACTTGAACACCACAATTAAGGAGTCGGAGAAGACTAAAGTGCCATTAAGTGATTATTGTGGCATATTGCTCTTGATTCCTCATTGAAATCATCAGTTTCTTGTGGAACAGGCATCTTGCCTGTGATCTGTAATGAAAGCTTCTCCTTTGTAAATACTCCTGAACTTCTGAAGAAATTATTAAGATTTTTGTTAAGATAAATAAATATAATTAAAAATCCGCAGGAGAACCTTACCAGTATATGATCAAGACTCAATCCGAAAAACCGATAGTTATTGCCCCTTCGATCCTATCGGCAGACTTTAGCCGCCTAGGAGAGGAAATTAAGGCAGTAGATGCTGCTGGTGCTGACTGGATTCATGTTGACGTGATGGATGGTCGGTTTGTCCCCAACATTACCATCGGCCCCCTAATTGTTGATGCAATTCGTCCTGTGACGAAAAAGCCTCTGGATGTTCACCTGATGATTGTCGAACCAGAGAAGTACGTTGAAAGCTTTGCTAAAGCAGGAGCCGATATTATTTCTGTTCATGCTGAACATAATGCTTCTCCCCACCTACACCGTACCCTTTGTCAGATTAGGGAGTTGGGTAAGCAAGCAGGAGTAGTACTCAACCCTTCAACACCTTTAGATTTGATTGAGTATGT
Source organism: Symploca sp. SIO1C2 (assembly GCA_010672925.1). Classification (GTDB taxonomy): domain Bacteria; phylum Cyanobacteriota; class Cyanobacteriia; order Cyanobacteriales; family Coleofasciculaceae; genus Caldora. The sequence goes on from JAAHFP010000012.1 coordinate 2,491, forward strand.
TATAGAAGTCTGTGACTTGGTGCTGATTATGAGCGTCAACCCAGGCTTTGGCGGTCAAAGCTTTATTCCCGCTGTTCTACCAAAAATTCGCAAGTTGCGCCAGATGTGTGATGAGCGAGGACTTGATCCTTGGATTGAAGTCGATGGTGGTTTGAAAGTAAACAACACCTGGCAAGTTCTGGAAGCCGGAGCCAATGCAATCGTTGCTGGTTCTGCTGTATTCAAGGCGGCAGATTATGCAGAAGCCATTGATGGTATTCGCAACAGTAAGCGCCCTGAGCCTAAAGTTGAGCCTGAGTTAGTTACAGCTTAATTTACAGCGGGGAAGCTGGTAACCCACCCCCAACCCCCCTCTTGGTAAAAGCTGGGGGAGCTGGGGGAGCTGGGGGAGGCAAGGAGACAAGGAGACAAGGGAGACAAGGGAGACAAGGGAGACAAGGAAGTAATTCTCCATTCTCCAATTCTCCATTCTCCAATTCTCCATTCTCCAATTCCCAATTCTCCATTCGACCTTCTCCATTTCCCAAACATGCGTGTCATTATCCAACGAGTCACATCCTCTCAAGTCACGGTAGATGGTGTAGTAGTAGGTAAAATTGGGCGAGGGTTGAATTTGTTGGTGGGTATTGCTGATACTGATACGGAAGCAGAACTTGACTGGATGGTACGAAAATGTCTCGATTTAAGGCTATTTCCTGATAATAATGGTGGGAGCGATCGCTGGGAGAAGTCTGTTAAAGAAATTGGAGGAGAACTATTAGTAGTTAGCCAGTTTACCCTTTACGGAGATTGTCGCAAAGGACGCCGCCCCTCTTTCTCTCATTCTGCTGCTCCAGAATTAGCCAGAAAGTTATACGAACAATTTGTCGAGAAGTTGCAGCAGTCTGGTTTGCGGGTAGAAACTGGTGAGTTTGGTGCAATGATGCAAGTTTCTATTGTTAATGATGGGCCAGTGACGCTTATTCTTAATAAGTAATAAGTAATAAGTAATAAGTAATAAGCAGTAGTAGGACTTCAGTCCAAAAAGAAGCCAGAAACAAGATATGATTAAAACCTACCACCTACCACCTACCACCTAATTCCCTTGGCGCTGTAGATAAATTTGGGCAACACCATCATTGGGATTTTGTTGTAAACATTCATTGAACAGGGATTTTGCTTGCTCAAATTCTCCTTGATAATGATAAATCAGAGCAGCTTCAAATATCGATTTGGTTGCTAACTTGGCTTCCCTTTGAGCAATAGGATCCGCCTCAAATACCTCAAATATCCCCACTTTTTTGGCTTTGCCTCTAACTTTTACCCTAGCAATTAAACGCATAGCATACTTCATCGGGTTTTCGAGTTCAGCTAAGGTATGATGAGAGATTAGCAGCGGGGTTTGATAGACTTTGGTTAACTGTTCGAGGCGTGAGCTGAGATTAACTGTGTCACCAATAACAGTAGTCTCAATACGAGAATTACCACCTACTGTTCCTAGCATCAGATTTCCTGTATTAATCCCAATACCAATTTCGATAGGTTGACGACCAAGTTGTTGGCGGATTGAGTTATATTCCGCCAGAATTTTTAACATGGTGACTGCTGCATTCACCGCACTATCTGCACTTCCAGTAAACAGCGCCATAATGGCATCACCAATATATTTATCAATAAAACCACCATTTTCAATAATTGCTGGTTCCATACGTTGGAGATAACCATTGATAAACTTAAAGGTATCTTCCGGAGTCATTTGTTCCGAACGAGTGGTGAAGGAACGGATATCGGAAAATAAAACCGACATTTTTTTCTCAATCGATTCTCCCAGTTGAATTTCGGTAATATTTTTTCGCGCTAGGGATTGCAAAAATTGACGAGGGACAAACCGGGACATCGCTTCATTGAGTAAGAACAATTCTTGGGTAAACTGTTCTCGTTCCGCTTCAGCTTTTTTGCGTCCGCTGATATCCTGGAAAGTAGCGATCGCTTGGAAAACTTGACCTGTTTTATGCCGAATGGGAGTAGTGGAGACTTCTAAAGGCATGATCTGGTCTGGGTAATGAATTTCGAGATCCTCCACATGCACTGTTTCTCCAGCTAAGGAACGTACAATTGGCAACTGCTCCGTCGGATATAATTCCTCAGTTCCTGCTTGATAAAGGTTAAAATCTGTTGAGAGTTCCTTAGTCTTTGTCTCTGGCAAAGCTTCTAACTTAAGTAATTCCTGAGCTTTCTGATTCGCATAGGTCATTTTTCCCGTAGTATTGTGAACCGTCACACCAATCGGTATGGCTTCCAAAATCTGAGTCAGACGACGCTCACTTTCCCGTAGTTGAGCATTCTGCTCTTCAAGAAGTTTGATATACTGATATTTCTTCAGAGCTTCTCTCAGGGTCAGATTGAGATCCGTAGCATCCCAAGGTTTAGCCAGATAACGGTAAAGGTCTGCTGAGTTGACTGCATTGCCCACTGCATCTACCCCAGCGTGACCAGTGAGCATAATTTTCAGGATATTGGGGTATTGGTCATGAATCTGACTCAGGAGTTCATCCCCTTTCATTCCCGGCATCAGATAATCAGACACTACCGCAGCAATTTCGATTTCTCCTGCCTGTAATTCTGCGATAATTTCCAAAGCCTCTTCACCACTTTCCGCCGCCTCTATTTGGTAATCTTGACCAAAGTTCCGCAATAATTCCTCAGAAAGACCCTCCAACACCATTGGTTCGTCATCTACTAAAAGAATCGCTAGTTCACTCATACTCATTCTGGTTTGCTGAAAAAGTTTTCTCGTGAGGATAGAGAACTGTTTGTCTATATTGCCATATATTCATCCAATCTAGAATAGACAAAGAGTGGATGGGTCGTAATGGTATCAATGCTCTTTTTTTAGATTTTGTCAACCCCCTAAGCTATTAAATCATGAATTGATGATATTTCAGCTTTATATCATGTCCGCTTAATTACCCGTAATAAAAACTTCTCCGTGTCCTCGCGTCTTCGCGTCTATTGACTCGTTTCCCCTAATTCCAAACCTCGTGAGATGATATTGATCAACTCTTCTTCCTGCCACGGTTTATAAATACAGCAGTACAGATTAGCTTCTTCCTTGGCTCGCTCAATCGCTTCTTCATCGGCTTGCCCGGTTAACATAATCGTAGTGATATCATGAAAGCGCTGATGAACTTGAACTAAAAATTCGTCCCCTCGCATTCCCGGCATCAGCCAATCAGAGACAATCACAACAATCTTAATGCCCTCTTCATGGAGATCTTCGAGGATTTCTAGCGCTTCCTCAGCACTCTCGGCAGCTTCATACGAAAATTGTTCGCCAAAGTGACGGCTAATTTGCTCCAGGAGGCTTTCCAGGATAACGGTTTCATCATCAACACACAGGATTACTGCTTCATTCATATTTTTAGATTGAGGAACTGAGAATTGGGAGATGGGGGGGAAGGATTTTGCTCAGAAAACCAATTTATATAGGGTCAATTATCAAGATTTAGTATAATATTTAACATTTACCACCTCAAACTCAAACTTACCACCTACCACTTACCACCTAATATCAAGTAATTGTAGTGCCGTGACACAGCTAAAACTGTGCAATAGAAAATCCACAGCTTGTGTTGGAAATTCAGGGGTTTGAGCCATTTGCCTAATGAACCATTTTAGGTGTGTCACCGCAGTAGCAGATGCTGCGGTTGAAATTAAAGTTTTGTGGGGGTGAACGAAATTTTGAGTGGGATTTCTTGAGCTTTGTTTCCAAAAATTATCAGTTCTCCCTTCTTCCTTCTCCCTTCTTCCTCTGCTTCTCTGGGGTGAACGAAATTTTGGGTGGGATTTCTTGAGCTTTGTGTCCAAACATTATAAGTTCTCTCTTCTCCCCCAGCTCCCTCGGCTCCCCCAGCTCCCTCAGCTCCCCCAGCTCCCCCAGCTCCCTCAGCTCCTCTGCACCTCCGCACCTCACCTGTTTTGTGGTGTTCTTTCCCTTCCATGACGCTGTATTGAGGAATTATCTTTAAGCTAAGGCGATCGCTTCCTCATCGAACCTATTTTGTTGTATTATTTTACATAATGGAATAGGTGTGCACATGTAAGGTCTAGATAGGGAAAAAAATACCATACTATCCTCCCAGATTAGGAAGAGTTTGGATAGGCAAGATGCAAAGTTCTACAAGCTCTTGCATAGAGAAACAAAAAGTCCCTTTGTGCCTTTGTGCCTTTGTGGTTCTTCAAAATAATGCAATCCCATCAATTTTGAATTGATAATTTTGAATTTTGAATTGTTTTGACTGGCAGGATGCCTGTTTCACGAGATATTGAAGTATGCTGCAACAGTCCCTGATAAACCGTTGTTCTAACCTTGGTAAACTCAAAAGTCAAAATTCCCAAACCGGAATAAACCTAAATTTTGCACACTGTCGAAAATTCCGGTAATCAATGTGTCTTCTACTCTTTCCCCGTGGCTTCCTCCTTTTCCTCTTTCCCTGAGTCATTCTTCTCTTCAAGAATAATCCGGCGATCGTTATAATATGGTAAAACCCCCCCGACAATAACCGGTTTATCCTTAACAATCGGCAATTCCTCTTCCTCAAGGTTCATCGGTACAGGCATTGTCACTGTTAAATTCAGCACTGCCTTGGGCTTACCTCCCATCGCCTGCCAATACTCCCCCAAGGTTTTGGTGCCATTCTGATGCATAAAAGCAGTATAGACAGGGAGGTCATATCCTTTCAAACTCCCCCTAAGGTATTCTTCCGGTATCTGGGGAAACAAGAGAAGCACCTTCATCACCTCTCCTAATAGGGAATGTTCTTGTTCAACCTTTTCCCCGATATTATTCGCCTCATCATGGGCAAAGGTAGTAATCAGATAGGAAATATCTACAAATTTCGGCGGTAGCTTGGGTACTCTCACGTCTTGATTAGGGATACTTTGATATTGTCTAGCTACAGAATAAGCACTAGTACGCAACTCCAAATTATCTCGCACATCATACAGAAAAAGATTAATCGCCGCTAAATCAGTCGCATCAATCTTCACCTCGACGGGAAGGTCAAAGGAAAAGGTCACATTTCTCCTCCAGCGCCTGGGTAATTTCTTTTTCAATAAAAATTTAAGGGTATCATCCAAGTCTTCTAACATGGGTTTCTCTCTCTATTAATTGTTGTGGAGTTTGGGGAAGAATTGACCTGACTCACGACCATGTGGTCTTCCCGAATAATTACCATTACTAGCACATATCTTGCTAAAAATAACCCCTAATTTCCCAGAAACTAAAAGATCCGACTTTCTGACTTTTTTACATGACTTTTCCGACTGACATAGCTGGGGTCAATGCATCATGATGGAAACATGAAATAGAGAACTGAAGACCGGAAAAGTAATTCGATTGTCTAAAGTTCCATAATTATCCCATTACACAGGTTTTGGATTAACCGATGCCAACCTATAAGACCCCAAACGTCTACGTAGAAGAAATCTCAACCCTGCCGCCCTCTGTTGCGGAAGTATCAACAGCAATTCCAGCTTTTATCGGCTATACCAATAAAGCAGTAAAAGGTACAACAGATTTGACCAACCAGCCAACTCGTATCAGCAGTATGCTCGATTATGAGACCTGGTTTGGTGGTGCGCCGGACTCTATATCTAGTATTACTAGTATTACCAATCCTACCCCTGAACCTCCCTTGAAGTTCTTGATGTATTACGCTTTGCGGTTGTACTTTGATAATGGTGGCGGTAGTTGCTATATCGTTTCCGTCGGCAAGTATAAGGATGAGGATAAAAAGAATGTCGTCAAGAGTCAGGACAATTTTCAAAAAGGACTAGATGAGCTTAAAAAAGAAGATGAGCCGACTCTAATCATGCTGACAGATGCCACTACTTTGTCAGCGACAGATTACTATACTCTATGTCAAAAGGCATTGATGCAATGTAGTGAGCTCAAAGACCGGTTTACAGTTATAGATCTGGTTAAAAAACCAACAGATGACACAAAGTCAAAGGACGACGTAGAATATTTCCGAAATTTTTCACTGCCTGATGAAAACTTACTCTATGGGGCAGCTTACTATCCCTATCTGCAAACTTCCTTGAAGTATAAATACACGGATGAGCAACTGAAAACTGTTCTTGATAATGTTAAGACGGACGAGGAAAAGAAGCAGCTAAAAGCTAACATTGACAAGTTATCCGTAGTATTACCCCCTTCAGCTGCGATCGCAGGAGTCTATGCTAGGGTAGATAACCGACGAGGTGTGTGGAAAGCCCCAGCTAATGAAGGATTGCTTTCAGTTATTGGTCCTGTCGTCAAAATTACCAACGAAGAGCAGGAGAATCTGAACATTGATCCTGATGCAGGCAAGTCTATTAATGCCATTCGTAGCTTTACAGGAAAAGGAACCCTAGTTTGGGGAGCAAGAACTTTAGCGGGGAATGACAATGAATGGCGCTATGTCTCCGTCAGAAGATTGTTCAATCTCATTGAAGAATCCATCCAAAAAGCTACCATGTTTGCTGTTTTTGAAGCCAATACTGCCCTCACCTGGCTCAAAGTTAGAACCATGATTGAGAGTTATCTCGAAGGATTGTGGCGACAGGGAGCTTTTGCTGGGGCTACCGCTGAACAAGCTTATTTTGTCAATGTGGGACTCGGGCAAACCATGACGGAACAAGATGTTTTAGAAGGACGCATGATTATTGAAATTGGGGTCGCCGCTGTGCGTCCAGCGGAGTTTATTATTCTGAAATTCTCCCACAAACTTCAGGAAGCTTAGGCGATTTTTCAAAATAATTGTACCCAGAATTTGGTGCGTTACGCTGCGCTAACACACCCTACGATAGGTACATTTTTTACATGAGATCACCTTAAACAACATTAGAGGTAAGAAATTATGGCAACGACTGTAGACGAGATTAAAGATTACTATCCCATTCCCGCCTATCAATATATGGTCACCGGAATTGCCGAGGGAGATCAACTAGCATTTTCCGAAGTATCTGGATTGGTAATCCAGTATCAGCATATCAGCTATGCCGATGGGTTGGGGTGGAAGTATGCACCAGGGATTCAGGATACAACAGAAGTTACCTTAGCCAAAGGGGTAATTAAAGGACAAAGCGAATTGTTCAATTGGATTAACAGTATTAAGCACAACACTGTAGAGAAAAAAGACCTGACTATTTCTTTAATTGCCAACACCACAAGCAAAGACCCACTGATTAGCTGGAAGCTGAAAAATACTTTCCCCACTAAGTTAGATTGCCCGACATTTAATGCGTCTAATAATGAAGTAGCGATCGAGACTCTGACTTTGTTAGTAGAAGGCATTGATATTAAGTACTCTCCTTAAATGTTTAGCTGTAATGCGGCTGCTTAGGCAGTCGCTGCTGAGAGATTGAGAGGGTTAGTGGGAGTAATCAATCGTAATTGCTCCTAGGGTCTGAATGTAAAGATTGAAGGATAGTCATGGTAGGTGTTAAAGAGAAGACAAACTTTATTGACTCGGATTTTCCAGCTAATCGCTACCACTTTATGGTCTCTTTCTTAGGGGGTGGATTAATTCGTAGTCCTTATGATATTCGGTTTCAGAAGGTTTCTGGCTTATCTGCCACAATTGAAACCAGGGAAATTAAGGAAGGAGGAGAAAACATTTTCATGCAACGCCTACCCAACAGAGTGACTTATGAAAACCTAAAGCTAGAACGAGGTATGGTGGTTAAATCCTTTTCTCCTCTCGCAATCGGATTTGATTTGGCAATGAGTACCTTGACATTGATACCAAGCAATGTATTAGTGATGCTTTTAGATGAAAATGATAATCCTATTGTGCCAGATGGGTCTTGGTTATTGCAGCAGGCATATCCAGTGAAATGGTCTGTGTCTGATTTAGATGCAACTCAAAATGAGGTCATGATTGAATCTATGGAACTCGCCTATAGTCGTCTTCAATCTTTGAGACACATAGGGCAGTTGTTAAAATTAGCAAAACAAGTGTTCTAAAACAACAAGATAATCGCCATAGATCAAGCTTCTCTCAATTAGATATGTGGTCTGTAGTAACTAGATTTAGTATTAATTATTACTTCAAAGTGTGAGCTATTAGCAATGCCAATTGAGATTAAGGAACTAATTATTCGCGCATCCGTGGTAAATAACACAGGTAATAGTTCAGATACTAGCAGCGCGAATATAGATGGTGAATCTGACAAAATTATTGCTGCTTGTACAGAACAAGTTTTAAAAATTTTGGAAAGAAAGAAAGAACGTTAATGAGAGGATTTTAAGATGATTTGGAGAGGCACTAAAAGGAATTTTGGCCCCTGGTTAGAAAAATTAACAATTACTGCATTGTCATCAGTTAAGGAGGAAAATCGTATAATAAGCCGCAAAGAAGAAGGTTCTTTTGTGGTCATGTTTAATCCTGAATCCTATTCACTAAAATATGTTAATCAACACTCTAAATATCAAGGTATTAATACCACTGGACGAACACCTCAATATAGTTTGAGTCAACCAGAAGAATTATCTCTGACTCTAATTTTTGATGGTACAGATGTTACTAATTACTTGACGTCTCAATCAAGGTTAGGTGGCATTGGAAATACTGCCCTTAATACTTTAGGAACAGCTGTCTCTGTTGGACCATTCTCAAGGTTAGTTGGACAAACAGACGTTTACAAACGAGTCCAGGAATTTCTTGACTTGACAGTTAAACTAAATGGTAAGACTCATGAACCAAATTTTCTTGAAGTTGTTTGGGGTGATTTAATTTTTAATTGTAAGTTACAAACTGTTGATGTTAAATATACGTTATTTACTCGAAGTGGACAACCTCTAAGAGCAGAGTTGGGTGTTGTTTTTATTGGTAGCATTAGCGACAAAAAGCGGGTTAGAGGAGATAATCTGCAATCTCCAGATATGACCCACGTTAGGGAAGTTAAAAATAGCGATACCCTACCCCTTATAGCTCAAGAAGTTTATGAAGATTCAGCTTATTATATCCAACTTGCTCGGGCGAATAATTTGAACAGTTTTCGTCAACTAAAACCTGGAACTACAATTAAACTACCACCAATTAAAAAATAAAAGACATGGCACTGACAGCTACAATCACTAATCTTAATATTACTGATCCGAATAAAGCAGTAATGGATCCGAAATATCATCTCATGTATATTGATGTGATTAGAGAAGTGAATAAAATTCCGACTGCTCAGTTAATTGTGTTAGATGGTAATCCAGCCAAGCAAGAATTCTCGATTAGTAATAGTGATTTTTTTGCCCCTGGACAAGAAATCCAGATTCAACTCAGAGATAATGATAGTGATAATAAGAAAGACCAAACAATTTTTAAGGGGATTATTGTCAGACATCGGATTAAAGCTGACAAAAATGGATCTTATCTGACATTGGATTTAAAAGATACAGCATTTAAACTGACAACTCAAAGAAAAAGTCAAGTTTTCCAAAAGCAAACAGATATTGATATAATTAAGTCTATTTTAGACTCAAAAAAAATTGATTATCAAATACAAACACCTAAGACTGAAACTTTCTATCAACATCAAGAACTCGTTCAATATTATTGTACAGACTGGGATTTCATCTTATCCCGGGCTGATGCCAATGGTCAGTGGGTTTTATTTAAAAATGGCCAACTAATAATTCAACCAATTAATCTTCAAGAACAGCAAGCAAATAAGATTTTTAACTATGGAATTTCTAGTATCTATGATTTTGAAATGGAATTAGATAGACGCCAAGAGTATAACTCAATAGAAGGGCAAGCATGGGATATAGTCGGACAAAAGTTATTAGAAGAATCGGCAACAAATCCTGACTGTACATTACTTAATCCAGTTCCCATAAAAGAGAAAGAACTACAAGCCTGGGTAAAAGCAAAAAAAAGTAAAAGTGAGTTTTCAAAAGTAAAAGGTTATATTAAAATTAACGGGGATAGCAGAATCAAATTGGGTGATTTAATAGAACTTAAAGGAATTGGAGCTCGCTTTAACGGTGGAAAAATTGTCACTGGAGTCCGTCATCAAGTAAGTGAAAACGGCTGGCTAACCGATGTGCAATTTGGCTTATCGGCTGATTGGTTTGCTCAAGGAAATGACATTGTAGATACTCCAGCAGCAGGTTTAGTCCCGGCGATTAATGGTTTACATATTGGCATAGTCCAAGATGGAAAAGAAGCAGATCCTGAAGGACATTATCGAATTCAGGTTTGGGTTCCAGCTTTTGGAGAAAAGAAGGAAGCAATTGTCTGGGCAAGATGGTCTTCTCCTTATGCAGGAAAAGAAAGAGGTATGTTCTTCAAGCCGGAAAAAGATGATGAAGTGGTCTTAGGTTTTTTTAATGATGACCCCAGACAGGCTGTAATTCTGGGCTCGATGTATAGTAAAGCGAACCCACCAAATAAAGTTTTTATAGATAACAATAGTGAGGATAATATTCAAGGTATTGTAACCAAAGACGGAAACAAAATTTTATTGGTTGATAGTGCTGACCCTGATTTCGGCAACATTCTTGATAATTTAATTAAACTAAGTGAGGAAGGCATTGAAATAAACAACAAATTTGCTGATAATTTGATTGAATTAAATAATAAAGGTATTGAAATCGATACTGAGGAAGAAGTAAATATCAAAACAACCAAATCAGGAGGATTTAAGGCGAATAAGTTACAAGCTTAAAATTAGCCAACAAGACTCGTGTAAAAGTAGCATCAGGATTAGCCAGTAAACATTATGACCAACTCATTTTTAGGTACAGGATGGAGTTTTCCTCCCAGTTTCAACCGAGATACAGCATCAGTAGCAATGGTCTCCGACGAAACTGATGTTCTACAAAGTTTAGGGATTATTCTCTCAACTCGTCCAGGAGAAAGAGTAATGCAACCTAACTTTGGCTGTGAGTTAAGTCAGTTTTTGTTTGAGGAAATCAGCCAAGGATTAATCACCAAAATTAAAGGACTGATCTCAGATTCCCTTCTCGATTACGAACCCCGTATCGATGTTGATGAGGTTGAAGTTGATGATACGGAAGAAGAAGGATTATTACAAATTCAGGTTACCTACAGGGTACGGACTACTAACTCTCGGTTCAACCTGGTCTATCCTTTCTATATTAATGAGGCGAATATTCCGGTGTAGAAGGAAAAAGTAATAAGTAATAAGTAATAAGTAATAAGTAATGAGTAATGAGTAATAAGTAATGAGTAATGAGTAATGAGTAATGAGTAATAAGTAATGAGTAATGAGTAATGAGTAATGAGTAATGAGTAATGAGTAATGAGTAATGAGTGTGGGGACAAGGGAGATAAAGTAAGATGGCCGATTTTGTGTTAATTGATGGTGACCAAGTAATATTTAATCCAGCTTTTGCTCCAGCGACGGTAGCAGTGCAACTTGGGAAGATTACAGGGAGTGCTCAACAGACTTATCAAGGAAAAAAAATCTGTGTTGCAGGAGATGAAAAAAGTGTTTCTGTACCGGGTTGTACCTACATGACGCCAGTATATTCGATTCCCGGTACTGGGACTCTAAAAATTGAGGCTCTAGGGGCAGATCAAAAAGCCAAAGAAGCTAAATGTAGTGGGAAACCTGTATTACTAAAAGGTAGCGTATTTACCGCGACGTTTCAGGTGCAACAACCAGCCCAAATGCCACCTCCAGGTCCAGGTTCACCCACTCCTGATCCAAGTCCTCAATATTCTGGAACAGGAAATTTTATTACCACCAATATGATTTTTCAGGCTGCTTAAGTTTGGTAGAGAGATAGAAAAAGAAAAATGGATATGAAGATTATCACTTATGAAAAAGAACGAGATGGTACTCACCAGTACAATCGACAGTTACCGGAGTTAGAACCGGACTATGTGGCAGTTGATGAGCGATTGCATCAAGACTGGTTAGCATTTGCTCAAGAATTTGCCAAGGAACTGAAATATTTTGACGACAATGACCAGCATAGTGGAGATTGGGCAGCATTTTTTGAGCAGGTTACAGTAGAAGATGCGATCGCATTCCTAAATGACCCGGATAGCTTTTTAGTAACGGAACCAGCACCGGCCAACCTTACGGAAGCAGAGGCACAAGCAAGAGAGAGGAAAAAACAGAAGTATCTGGCCCTATCCCAACCTCATTTCGTTTTATTTCTCACCTTCTTAAAACTCCTAGAATATCCCCAACAGCAATTTCGGAACCTTAACCCACGATATCTGGAGTACTACTATCAAAAAGTCTTACAACTAACTACTAAACCAGAAACCCCGGATCAAGTACATGTTACCTTTACCTTAGCTTCAGGATACCCTGAACCATTGATCAAAAAAGGCACTCTCCTTAAAGCCGGGAAAGATAGCCAGGGGAAGGAACTAAACTATGCCACTAATGAAGACCTGATAGTTAACCAAACCCAAGTTGCCAGCATCAAGACCATAGCAGTGGAAACGGAGGGAGCTGAGGGAGCTGGGGGAGCTGAGGGAACTCATAATGTTTTGGCACAAAGCTCAAGAAATCTCACCCAAAATTTCGTTCACCCGGATACAGATCAGGATAACTCAAGCGATCGCCAAAAAATTCGCAATATCTACGCCAGGACTATCGAAGCTGCCGCAGCAGGTAGTGAAACTACTGCCAAGAGGTTTAAGACTTTCCAACCGAGGACTCTTAATGATAGTACCGATACTGCATCCATTGGGTTTGCTATTACCTCACCCCTACTACATTTAGAAGAAGGGGAACGGGTAATTACCCTGACCCTAACTTGCCTGGAGGGTACTTTTAACCAAGATAGCCTAGGTGAGGAAATCCCCTTTGAGTTTTACTTGAGTAACTCGGAGGAGTGGATTCAGTTAAAGGCAGAAGCAGTTGAATTTAATAGCGAAGAAGAGCAAGATCCACAAAATCCCAATCAAAAGATTCCCATTCTGAAGTTCACCCTCACCCTGGATGCCCTACAGCCAGCGATTACAGCCCCCAAAGCATCTCCGGCGGAAATTACCAGCCCCTATCCAGTAGTCAAAATTGTACTTAAACCCCAAGAAGACCCCAAAAATTATCGGCGCAAAACCATAGCCTATCAAGAATTTAAGGATCTCCGTATCGAGAAAGTCAAGATTGAGGTGGATGTCCAAGGGGTTAAGACCATAAAAGGGCGAAATGACACCTCGACGGTGGATACAAAAGGGGTATTTGAACCCTTTGGCAATCGTCCCCAACCCGGTTCTGGGTTTTATCTGGCTAATCCTGAAATCAGTGCCAAACCTTTACAAAGCCTCAAGATTCATTGGCAGTGGATGGGATTGCCTAAGAAATTTGCTGATTATTATCAGGGCTATCAAGATTTGGATTTGATGTCAGACATCAGTAATAGTAGTTTCAAGGCTCAACTGAGAGTCTTGAATAACAGGAGTTTGGTGGATGTTGAAGCTGCTAAGTCTATCTTTGCTTCGGACAATACAGGGAACTTAAACCAATCTATCGAGCTTAGCTATACAGACTTTAAGATTAAGCTTGACCCTCCAGCACTAGCAACGGAAGCGGATGATCCTCTAGAGTGGCAGAGATATTTCAAGCTAGAACTCAACAGTCCGGATTTTGGACATGAGCTCTATCCCGTAGCCCAGAATAAAGTAGCCTTAGCCTCAGATCCAGATACTAAGAATTTAACAATTAATCCGCCCTATACCCCAAAAGTCAAAAGCATTAGCCTTGACTACACCACATCGGTAGAAATAGATTTAACCAATCCTACTGCTACGGATGCCAATAGCCAGATTTTCCAACTCCATCCCTTTGGTTATCACCAACTGGTTAGTACACAGGATACACGGGATTCTCAGGGTGCACAGGGGGAGCAGCATAAATTGCTACCTCAATTTAATCAGGAAGGCTATTTACTTATCGGTCTGCGGGGTCTCCATCCTCCCCAGGATATCTCTTTATTGTTCCAATTGATAGCAGGGAGTGCCAATACGGATGCAGATACTCCCAAGATTAGTTGGAGCTATCTAAGTAATGATGACTGGAAAGATTTTAAACCCACGGAGATCCTTACCGATACTACCGATGGCTTAGTCGATAGTGGGATTATTCGCTTCACGATACCAACCGCAGCAACTACCACCCATCAGGTTATGGATAGCGGTTTGCACTGGATTCGTGCTACGGTTGAGCAGCATGGAGATGCGATTCCTGATACCCTGGACATTAAAGCCCAAGCGATCGCACTGACCTATGTTAACCAGGGGAATGCAGCAGATCATTTAAGTCAGCCTCTCCCACCCAACTCGATTCAGGAACTCAAGCAACGAATACCGGCGATTCAAACGGTAAATCAACCCTATAGTTCTTTCAAAGGCAAGCAGCAAGAAAATCCTCGTAGCTTCAATACTAGGGTAAGTGAGCGTTTACGGCACAAACAAAGGGCAATTACCCCCTGGGATTATGAGCATATCGTGCTGGAGAATTTTCCCGAAATCTACAAAGTTAAGTGTATCCGCACTCTGAAACCCGGTTCCTCTGAGGTAGAGGTGGTGGTTGTACCGGATATTCGTAATGTCGCTCCCTTCTTTCCCCTAGAACCGAAAGCCCCTTTGTATCTACTCAAGGAGATTGAAGCTTATCTCAAGGCTTGTTCCTCTCCCTTTGTCAAGCTCAAAGTGAAAAATCCTGACTATGAGCGCATTCTGTATCGCATTGGAGTCAAATTCCGAGCCGGGTATGAACAAGGATATTACCTCAAGCAGATTAACGAAGACCTCAAACGTTTTTTATCACCCTGGGCTTACGGTAATCAAGCAGAACTTACTTTTGGTAGCTCTATCCATAGTTCATCAGTTATCTACTTCCTGGAAAAACTACCTTATGTAGACTATGTAACCAATATCAAGCTGGTTAAACAGGCTACCGGTGATAAAGAATACCCAATTCTTGACACTAAGCTTGCTCAGGTTCATCACCCGGATGCCATTTTGGTATCTGAACCAGAACAGATTATCGATTTAATTACCAAGGATCAGTATGAAGCAGGATTATTTGAAGGCATTGGCTACATGCTTATCGGTCTCGATTTCATTGTTACTAATGAATTTGGCAGCATTGGTTACATGATTATCGGCAACGATTTTAAAGTTACCAGGGAAGTTGGCAGCCTTGGATATATGCTCATCGGCACCGATTTCATTGTGTACTAAAAGCCGCATTTTCACAAATTACGCAAACAACCAAGGAGAAAAATCATGGCACAACAAAACAGAGATTATCTATACGGTAAGTTTCAGCAAGGAGCCAAGCCTTCTGAGCAGGATTTCAGAGATTTGATTGACTCGACACTGAATTTTCAGGATGATCAAATCAAAAGGAAAGACCAAGAGTTAAAAGTGGCAGCACCGCTAAGGGTGACCACAAATCCTGATGATACAGAAGAGACCCTGTTGAAGTTTTATGCAGGAGAGGAGAATACCTGGAGTATTAATCAAAAGTCTGGTGAGGATAAGGTAGGTTTCAATATATCTGATGCCAATGGAGCCAGTAGGCTGTTTATTGAAAGTGAGGATGGCAATGTAGGAATTGGGACGACAGAACCTTCCGCTCCTCTACAGGTTATAGCTACAAAAGAAATTGACCCAAGTAAAAATGGTTTGTATATTTATAATTCAAACAAGGAAAAAGACCAACATGCAATTCTCAGTGTTCGAGTTGCTGGTAAAGAGGGAGGAAAACCTTTTATATCTTGGGATGTAGAGGGTGAGTCAGGTTGGTCGATGGGGATTGACAATCAAGATGAGAATAAACTGAAGATTGCCCCCAACTGGGCAGACTTGACTAACAGTACCTTAATGACTTTCGATGGGCAAGGCCGTGTCGGGATTGGGACGACGGAACCCGAGGCTCCTCTACAGGTGACAGCTACAAAAACAAGTGACCCAAACCCAGCTAACAATGGTTTGTGTATTTATAATCCAAACAAGGAAAAAGACCAACATGCAATTCTCGGTCTTCGAGTTGCAGGTAAAGAGGGAGGAAATCCTTTTATATCTTGGGATGTAGCGAATGAATCAGGTTGGTCGATGGGGATTGACAATCAAGATGAGAATAAACTGAAGATTGCCCCCAACTGGGCAAACTTGACTGACCATACCTTAATGACTTTTGGGCAAGGCCGTGTAGATATTAATGGTAATCTTACTATTGGTGCTGATCTTAATATTGGTGGTAATATACGGCAGCCAAATAACAAAAAACTGATAGAAGTGAAGCGGATTGAGGGTATCAAAGGTGCCGAAAACCACAATACTCATTATTCTGATTCAGAATGGATTTGCGGAATTATAGGTTTTCAAAGTGGTAATGGCGATATCAATGAAGGTGCTAACGACAAAATAATTCAGATGCATACCTTTATTAAGGATGGAACATGGCATATTTATGCAGATTTTGTTTCACATAACCACCATGAAGACTGGACAATTTGGTTAATGGCGATTAGCAAAAAAGTAGCCGATTTTGTTTAATAATAAGGCTCAAGGAATAACATGAAACAACAACTGGAACAACGCCTAACTGAACTAAAAGCCGAATTTACCTCAGGACAACAAGTTCTGGCAGATTTAGAAGCCAAACAAGCAAATGTCCGCACAACCTTACTCCGTATCCAAGGAGCAATGCAAGTAATCGAAGAAGAACTTGCTAAAACCGAAGAAGACAATCACAAGTCTGTTGAACGAATTATAGAACCGGAACTTATCGCCAATTCTTAATTACTATCGAGAAACACATTCGGCTGCAAGGGGTTGGGAATCGGGAATTGGGAATTGGGAATTGGGTGTGTTTCTTACATTGATAACGGGTGCAGCTACTGGCACGACATCAAATATTGACTTTGAAGACACCTCCTACTGCTATCGATAAACACACTCAGGCGCAAGGGGGTCGGGCGAAGCATTTGCATTGAGAGATTTTGGTCTGGAGTGCTTAAATTATCGCCCAAATGCTATGCTGCTACGCACCATGCAACGCAAACGCCCCTACATATCCCCACAGCTCTTAACCAACAACAGAATTTTCAATCACCATGAAAGAACACCTTACCATTTCCAGCGCTCCCCTAGAACATCCGGGGATGAATTTTGCCTTATTGCGACAAGAAGGTATTCAGCATATTGAACGCCTTGCTGGGAATATCTGGACTGACTACAACAGCCATGACCCAGGTATTACTCTCCTAGAGCATCTCTGCTACGCGATTACAGACCTCAGCTATCGGCTGGGGTTTGAGATCGAAGATTTGTTAACTTACCAAAAGACAGAAGATACTCTTCCCAAACAATTTTTCACTGCCCGTGAAATTCTTACCACCAACCCCCTGACCATCAATGACTATCGTAAACTATTGATTGACCTTGATGGGGTAAAAAATGCTTGGTTAGAGCCATTTTACCCTGATGACGAACAGATGAATATCAACGGTCTTTATAAAGTAACAATTGAAAAAGAACCAAAAATAGACGATGAGGTCGAGCTAAAAAGCCAAGTCAGAACCAAACTTAACCAGTATCGGAATCTCTGTGAAGACTTCCAGGAAATTGAAATATTACCTAGAGAAGAGATTTATATATCTACAGATATTGAAATCAAAGAAGGCTTTGATCGTAATCAATTAATGGCCCAACTGTATAACACTCTGGATAATTTTATTTCACCATCGATTCAATTTTCTAGTTTAACAGATTTAATAGATCAAGGCCAACCTATTGAAACCATATTTAATAGTCCTTTACTAGACAAGGGATTTATTGACGATGAACAACTACAGCGCTTAGAGCGCAAAACGGCCCTCTACACCTCAGACTTAATTCGTATTATTTTAGAAATTGAAGGCATTAAAAATATCAAGGAACTGAGAATATCCAAACAAGGCTCTGAGGAAGAGAATTGGGAGGATTGGGTTTTAGCACTAGATCCTAATAAAATACCTAAGCTGGAACCTATCGAATCTTTACTTGACTCTAATAAGATTCATTTGTATCAAGGACAGGCGAAGCTGACCCATAACCAAAAGCAAGTTACTAACAATCTAGACTCTTTACAAAAGAAAGCTAACCCCACACCACCAACATCCGCAGCCAAAGATATCTTCATTCCTTCTGGAGAATACCGCGAATTGTCTGATTATGTCTCAATTCAAAGTGACTTACCCGAAAACTATGGTGTGGGAGAAGTCGGCTTACCCCAATCGGCATCCTCTAGACGAAAAGCCCAAGCCAAGCAATTAAAAGCCTATTTAATGATTTTTGACCAAATCTTGGCCAATTATCTAGCTCAATTAGATTATGCGAAAAACTTACTAGAACTTTCTGGCAATCAAACTGAGCCAAGCTATGCTTCACAGTTACTAACGGATATAGAAGATGCCGCTGCCTTGAAACTGAGGGAGATTTTAGCAGAAAGCTATAATCAAGAAAAGTTAGCTGAATTAACGGAAACTAAAGAAATTCAACTGGCAAGAAGAAATCGTTTTCTCAATTATTTAATAGCGCAATTTGGTGAAAAATTTACTGATGCTTCCCTCCTGTACGGGGATTCAGACCCTCGTGAAGAACTGATTGCTGCCAAGCAAACTTTCTTAACCAACTATCTGCAAATAAGTCGCGATCGCGGTAAAGCAATCAATTATACAATCTCTGCCGATTCCAAAAATCCAGAAAATCCAGAAAATCCAGAAAATCCTGATAATATATATGGTTTGAAGCAACGTATCTCTGCATTATTGGCTCTTCCTGTTGCAGAATTTGAGCTGATAGAGCATATTCTGTTAAGACCCCAGAACCTAGATAATTTAAAGAATAATCAAAATTCCGACCCCTATTCTTGTCAAATTAGTTGTGTTTTTCTGGACAAGGAAGAACAACCAGACAACTTTAAACAGCTAGTGGCCAATACCTTGTTAGCCGAAACCCCAGCTCATATTACCCCTTATCTCCACTGGTTGAATCAAGGGGAGATGACCTCTTTTCAAGAGAAGTACGAGACATGGTTAACTGCTCTGAAAACAGATCCATCATCCTCTGAAACATTGAATGCAGCTCAAGCCTTAATGGGATTACTAGCGATTGGCGAACTCAAACTCTCATAATTAAAATTTTGAATTTTGAATTTTGAATTTTGAATTCCGCGTAGCGGTACTAGTCTCCAAATTGATTTATGAACCAACAACGTCATGTTATTAAACAACTAATATTAGAGCTGCAACTGGGTTCACAGGAAGGTGCTTTTGAGCTACAGAATGAAGTCAGCGAACTTTATCGAACCAAAATCGTACCATTGATGGACGAACTGTTGAGTCAGTTCAGTCATCCAGATATTGTCCATCGTATCGAAACCTTGGAGTTAGACTTAGGTAAAATAGAGATTGAGAATCTAGAGCGATCGCTTACTGAAAAAACTACCCAATATCTCAGCCAATACCTAGAGGGACACGGGGACGCGGGGACGCGGGGACGGGGAGATGGGGAGATGGGGAGATGGGGAGATGGGGAGATGGGGAGATGGGCGGAGAGTAGAACCGGGAAAAGTGAGTTTGCTGAATCACTAGAACTGCTAACTTATTTTATCCGAACAGGTACATTACCTTGGTGGGCAAAACCCCTCAGCAAACAAGAGTTAGAAAAGTGCTGCCAATCTCTCCTTATCAGTGCTCCTGATACCTTATTATCTCTACTTTTTACCCCGGATGAACGTCCCCTTAAGCGGATTATCTACCAATTTTCTGACCGGATCCTCCTACAAATCGGGCAAATCTTAGCTCCCAATCTATCTTCTTCCTTTGCCCAGGGCTACCAGTCAATGACTGACACCCTTACCCCACAACAGTACCGCCTAGAATACTGGCGAGGTCTTTTCTATAGTCTTTTGGCTAGACAGAATCTACCTTTAGATGAGCAGCAGATTCGCCAAGAAGTACAGTTGCATTTAGCCAGCTACCAAACTCAACGACAGCAAGTATCGGGCAAAGAACCTCAATTATCGGACAATCCATTAGTTCAGCAGGAACTCGAATTATCACCAAGCAACAATCCCTTGAGGGAAAGTAGCGGACGCTTTTCTCAAGCTGAGGAAATCTATGTCCCTAACGCCGGTTTAGTGATTATCTGGCCATTTCTCGAACGTTTTTATCAAACCCTAGGACTAGTTGAAGGCAAAAGTTTTAAGAACTTAGAGTCTGGGGAAAGAGCAGTTTTGATACTTCAGTATTTAGTTGATGGCTCAATCGATATCCCGGAGTCCAATTTACCTCTCAATAAAATTCTCTGTGGCTTCGACCCCTTTGAGCCCTTACCCACTGCCTTTGAACCAACAGAAGCGGAAAAAGCCGAATGCCAAACATTACTATCTGCCATTATTCAACATTGGTCTAGCCTCAAAAATACTTCTATCCCAGGATTTCAGCAGTTATTTCTAGAACGAAAAGGTATTCTCCGGGTCCGGGACGGTTGTTGGCTACTACAACTAGAACAAGCGCCCCAAGATGTCCTATTAGATACCATTCCCTGGAGCATACGTGTGGTTAAATTACCCTGGATGGAGGAAATCCTTTATGTTGAGTAGGGTAATACTCCTAAGAAACACTCTAGCTGATGGCTAATTGCTAATTGCTAATTGCTAATTGCTAAGAGGTGGGAAATATTGTTTATCAAGAGTCAATTGGGGGCGCTTCACGACCTCAATTCCCAATTCCCAATTCCCAATTCTCAATTCTCAATTAAAATCTCACTACTAGAAGTCTTACTACTTATCCCAGGATTAGGTGTTAACTCCGGTGGCAAAGATTGAACTGCTCCCCACTGCTGAACCAACTCCTGTAAAAGAACCTCTTGAGCAACACGAAATCCTGATAAATTTTGTCCTACATTCATAGTGGCAAACCAAACAGTCCCCTGCTGCTGAGTAGGTAAAGCCCCGGCTAAGGCACTGACATTATTTAAACTTCCTGATTTAACCACTGATAACTGGGGCAACTGGCGCTCATCTAAAATACCTTTATCTTGTCCAACAATAGTAAAGACATCCCCCACCGTCAGATTATCAGACTCCAGATAGCGTTCAATTGCCAAAAACATTCCACAGACAGCGCGGGGAGAAATCTTGTTAGCTTCCCCTAAACCTGAACCATTAATCAAGCTAATTTCTGTTTGAGGAACCCCAGAAGCCTCTGCCGACTTTTGAGCTACAACCTTGGCACCACCGACAGCTTGAGCCAGCATTTCCGCCATCTTGTTGTTACTGTAGCGATTCATTTTTTTGAGCAATTCCACCAGGGGGAAAGAATAGTGACGTATTAGAGGTTGCAGGTTGCCAGGAGTTGAAGGTAATACCTGCACTGCACCTTGGATTACTACCTGGGGTTGTGGTGTATCTGGAGGCAAAGTCTGATACTGAGTTTGGGCTTCAGGAGGCCAGATTTGGGCATTTAAGCCTTGCTTTAGTAGATTCCCTGATTTGAGAGGATCAAACTCAAAATTCATGTAGAATTTATTAGTGACCACTAAATTTCCCGTTACCTGTTGGATACCCAACTGGTTTAAGAGATTACCGAGAGCGATCGCTTCCTCCCAAACAAAAAAGGGGTCTTCTCCTCCTTGGATAACTAAATCACCCTGTAATACACCGTCTTGAATAGAACCGTTGGTGCTAATTAGGGTAATAAATTGATGCTCCGGTCCGAAAGTAGAGAGTGCAGCGAGGGAAGTTGCTACTTTGGTGAGGGAAGCTGCCGGTAAAGGAATTGTCCCTTGGTGATTAGCTAAAAGACGATTACCCGCTTGAATCCACATGCCGTGATTTTCTTTAGCAAATCCTTTAGCAGCTAATCCATTAATGTATTGTTCAATTTGCTGCTGAGTAACTGATTCTGGATTATCTAAAGGTACAGTTATTGGTTGCTCTGGTTTTGCTGCTAATTCTGTTGGGTTTTCCTGCTGCGTAACCTTCTCAGGCTCAGTTACTGCTGATTGAGGAGCATCAGTTTGAGGAGAACATCCAGTAATAAGCGCTAGTGACAGAAGGAGGCAGGAGGCAGAACCCACCCCTAACCCCTCCAAGGAGGGGAACCGGAGAGAAGATGATTTGACTGGTTTCTTCCCTTCATAGTAGTTGCAACAACGCCTGTCACGCACTTTCAAGTAAAAGGGTTTTTCCATGAGCGAAAATTATACTCTATGAGCATTCTTAATTCTTAATTCTTAATTCTTAATTCCGCGTAGCGGTCAATAGGCTCCTTTACCAAATAGAAGAACAATCACGGTTTGTAGCAAAATCTTAATATCCAAACCCAGTGACCAGTTTTCTATGTAGAATGTATCAAGATAGACTACTTTGTCAAAGTCTATAATATCTGAGCGACCAGAAACTTGCCAAAGTCCCGTTATTCCTGGTAAAACTTCCTGACGAATAAAGTGGTAGTCAGAAAATTTATTAACATCCCTAATCGGCAACGGTCGAGGACCTACTAAACTCATCTCTCCCAGAAGCACATTAAATAATTGCGGTAACTCATCTAGGCTGTAATGACGTAGAAACTTACCCACCCCAGTAACTCGTGGATCATCATCAATCTTGAAAAGAATACCATCTTTTTGATTTTTATTAAGATGCTCTAACTCTTTTTGCCGCTTATCTGCATCAAGTACCATGGTCCGAAATTTCCATGCCTTGAATCGACCGCTATGTAAACCAACCCTTTCCTGCTTGTACAGCAGAGGACCTTCCGAATCTAGTTTAATGGCAATAGCAATACACAGTAAAATAGGTGAGAGCATCACTATTACCAGGGAAGAAAAGACAAAATCAAAACTCCGCTTGATCCAAAAATCAAAGCCGGTAATAACAGGAGGAGAAAACTTGATAGTTGGCACACCACCGATCATGGCAATTTCTGACGGTCGATTAAAAGGCTCTAAATCTAGGGACAAAATACGTAACGTAGTACCAGCATTACGCAAACTCCAGTAAAGGAACATGGGGTCTCTAATTTGTTCCCAAGAGCAGATGAATACTTCTGCTACCCCTAGAAAACGAATGGCTTCGATAAGTACTCGCACATTAGACTTATTTAAGGAAGCAACATCAACAGACCGAATTTCACTATAACAGTTTTCTTTTTCCAAAAAACTAGTTGCTTTTTGGGTATCTTGTGGTGTACAAATCAAGATAGTTGGGTAACGAATAGCGCCATATTTACGCAATTGCTTCAGTAATAAGTCGATACAAAATCTGCCCCCACAGATCAGCAATATACTTAAAATTAAAGAACTTAGATATATTAAAGGTCGATAAAATTGCTCGGGTTGATAGATAAACTGGATCATTCCCATGAGTAAATGTGCAAAAAACACACTTCTACTCAGTTTGAAATAGTCATAGCGCTTTTCTCCAGATTCATACAGTCCTTGGGCTGAGATAAAACTAATTTCTAGAGTGAGTACTAATACTAACGATTCCAGATTGTGTGGAGAGTACCAAAAAGATTCCAGGGTACTACCATGAATTCTTGGGAGTACCCACGCTAACGAGAGAAGGATGAAATCTCCCAAAAATAGCGTGATAAGACGCAGCCACACTGCATAAGTATCCCGGCGCAGGGCAGTAAAACTAGGTTTTCGCAGATCTGGTTTCTGTAAATCTAGCTCAGACTTCGCGGTGAGTAAACTTTCCATGGCTCACAAATGCATTTACCTGAAGCAGTTCCAAGACGCAATTACCTAACGAGTGTGTATTACTCAGAGGACTGTGTCTATCCTATTCTAAGAAAATATTCCTCAAGATTATACTGTCCAGAGGAAAAAGCTGGGGATATGGTTGCAATATTTTTTTGCTCTTAGAGTAAAAAAAAGTCGCTTAAGTCTTATCAATTCTCATCACAGTGATATAGCTAAGCGCAGTGCACTTAGGACAATACAAAATTCAGCAAACCTTTATCTATCAATCTTTTCCCTTGGAGCCCTCTGACCTCTAACTTCTATCTCTTGCTATACATGTTTTTTTCCATACCCCACACCCTACACCCTTCCTCTTGTTCAAGTATCAACCTCATCATCAAAAACTTGATATGAAGGAAAATGTAGGTTAGCTTTAGGGATAATTTGCTCCCAAAGCTAAATAACTCGACGAAGTAAAAGTTACCAAAGTTATTGAATAGTTAACTATTTACCTATATATTCATTCACAGCACCTTCCGACCCACACAGTAAAATCTAGGACAACTTAAGCATGACGCAACGCAAGCGAGCTCTCATCACCGGTATTACAGGTCAAGACGGTTCCTATTTGAGTGAGTTCTTGCTAAATAAAGACTACGATGTTCATGGGATTATTCGACGAACTAGCACCTTTAACACTGACCGCATTGACCACCTATATCAAGACCCTCACGAGCCAGCAGCACGTCTATTCTTACACTATGGTGACTTAACGGATGGAGTGACAATACGTCGGATTTTAGAGGAGGTGAGACCTAGAGAAATTTATAACTTGGGTGCTCAATCCCATGTGCGGGTTAGTTTTGACACGCCGGAATATACGGTTGACTCCGTAGCCATGGGGACTCTACGAATACTAGAGGCAATTCGTGATTATCGACACAGGACTGGTATTGATGTGCGCTTCTACCAAGCCGGTTCTTCTGAGATGTTCGGCAAAGTAAAGGAAGTTCCCCAAAAGGAAACAACACCATTTTATCCCCGTAGTCCCTACTCCTGTGCCAAGGTTTATGCTCACTGGCAAACCATCAATCATCGTGAGTCTTACGAAATATTTGCCTGTAACGGGATTTTGTTTAACCATGAGTCCCCCCGTCGAGGTGAAACCTTTGTTACTCGCAAGATTACCAGAGCGATCGCTCGTATTGTAGCGGGACAGCAGAAAAAACTCTACCTAGGTAATCTTGATGCCAAGCGAGACTGGGGCTATGCCAGGGATTATGTAAAAGCGATGTGGCTAATGCTACAACAACCAGAACCAGATGATTACGTAGTTGCGACAGGTGAAACCCACTCAATTCGTGAATTTCTGGATGTTGCTTTTGGTTATGTCAACCTCGATTGGCATGATTATGTAGAGTTTGACCCTCGTTACCTTCGTCCAGCAGAAGTAGATTTACTAGTTGGCGATCCTACTAAGGCGAAGCAAAAACTGGGTTGGGAACCATCAGTAACTTTTGAAGGACTAGTGAAGTTAATGGTAAATGCTGATTTGCGTGCTATGGGTCAGGATTTACCTCATGGTGAGGAATCTCATCCAGAAGAAAATGCTGTTATTCCTCGTAAAGTAGGTGTCATAGTTGATTGATATGGTGCTGCGTACTAGGGAATAGGCAACAAGGAATTGGGAATTGGGAATTGGGGAAAGATATTGTTTCTCAAAAGCTCATGAGGAGCTCTTCAGGAAGTAGTCTCTGAGGCTCCGAGACAAGGTAGGAGGTAGAAGGAAGCAGGAAGTAGGAGGATTTTTTAACAGATGGCCAAGCTAGACTTAAGTAAAAAAAGGATTCTGGTTACCGGTGGATCTGGATTTCTGGGGCGTCAGGTAGTAACTCAGTTACAGCAAGCTGGAGCAGATCAACAGAAAATTACCATCCCGCGATCGCAAGACTACGATCTGCGTTCCCTCGAAGGCTGTCAAAGAGTTGTTGAGGAGCAGGATGTAGTGATTCATCTAGCTGCTCATGTTGGCGGTATTGGCCTTAATCGGGAAAAGCCCGCAGAGCTATTTTACGACAACCTGATGATGGGCACTCAGCTCATCCACACTGCCTATCAAGCTGGTATAGAAAAATTTGTCTGTGTGGGTACAATTTGTGCCTATCCCAAGTTTACACCAGTGCCATTTAAGGAAGACGCCCTCTGGGATGGCTACCCGGAAGAAACAAATGCTCCCTATGGCGTTGCCAAAAAAGCCCTACTAGTCCAACTCCAAGCCTATCGGCAACAATATGGATTCAATGGCATCTATCTGCTACCAGTAAACTTATATGGACCAGAAGACAACTTTGATCCGAGCAGTTCTCATGTAGTTCCTGCCTTGATTCGTAAGGTGTATCAAGCCCAGCAGAAAGGAGAAAAGACGCTGCCAGTCTGGGGAGATGGCAGCCCTACTCGCGAGTTTTTCTACTCAACTGATGCAGCGCGAGGGATTGTTATGGCAACTCAAGACTACAATGAGCCGGAACCAGTAAACTTAGGAACCGGGTCGGAAATCTCGATTCGTGATTTAGTCCAGCTAATTTGCGAGTTGATGTCCTTTGAGGGAGAAATTGTCTGGGAAACTGATAAGCCTAATGGTCAACCCCGTCGTCGTTTGGATACTCAACGAGCCAAGGAAGCTTTCGGCTTTACTGCCCAAATGGATTTTAAGCAAGGGTTAAAGAACACTATTGAGTGGTATCGACAGCATCCTTGTTAGGTGGTAGGGAATTGAGAATTGAGAATTGAGAATTGAGAATTGAGAATTGGAAACATCAATTTCCTCAGCTCCCTCAGCTTCCTCAACTCCCTCAGCTTCCTCAGCTCCCTCAGCTTCCTCAGCTCCCTCAGCTCCCTCAGCTCCCCTAGCTTCCTCAGCTTCCTCAACTCCCTCAGCTCCCTCAGCTCCCTCAGCTCCCTCAGCTCCCCCAGCTCCCTCAGCTTCCTCAGCTCCCTCAGCTCCTCAGCTCCCCCAGCTTCCTCCGCTTAACAATCCTTAGAGACCATCAATGCTTCAAATTGTCAAATATATTCTATAGTAAAAGGTAATCTACCTTATACCAAGTTGTGGTTAAGGATGAATCCCTATTAGTCCTGAACCTTTGTAATTAACCTCATGGAATCTGTAGGATTCTCAGAAGAACTAGATTTCAAGAAGTACTGGCTGGTTCTTAGAAGACGCTGGTTACCTGGTGTGGCAGTTTCTGCCATGGTTGTTACCCTTGCGGTTCTATCTACTTCTCGAGAAGAAACTGTCTATAAGGCGGGGGGCCAGCTCCTGCTCAAAGAAGACCGCTCTGCTGGTGCGCTGACAGGATTGGAAGGCTTGGATGAAACAGGACGACTCAAAGGTCTGACAACGAATAGCGAACCATTAGCGACACAAGCACAGGTAGTTCTCTCCCGACCCATTGCGGAAAAGACAGTGAAGAAGCTGGATCTTAGGGATGAAGAGGGTGAGCCGATGGCTGCCGAACAACTATTGAAAGCCCTCACTGCCGAACCTGTCGCTGGAACAGATGTCTTGGATGTTACCTACAAGTCTGACGATCCGGAAGTGGCCGTAGCAGTAGTTAACACCACAATGGATGGTTACATAGAAAACAATATAGAGACTAATCGTGCTCAAGCGGTAGCAGCTCGTAAATTTCTGGAAAAGCAAGTACCGAAAATTGAACAGAGGGTTAAGCGAGCAGAAGAAGATTTACGTAAATTCAAAGAAGAGAACAAAGTTGTATCCCTGGTAGATGAAGCAACTCAAACAGTCAAGTCTATTGCCCTATTAGACCAGCAAATTGCTGCCAAGAAAGCTGAATTAGCCAACATCAGCTCTCAAGTAGCAGAGGTAGAGCAGCAACTAGGTTTAAGTCCCGAGGAAGCTGTAGCTGCTAGTACTCTGAGTCAATCTACACCAGTCAAAAATTTACGTGTACAGCTCCAAGAGATACAAAGTGAGCTGAAAATTGAACGTGCTCGTTATAAACCAGGACACCCAACAATCAAAAATTTAGAGCGTCAAGCAACCAATTTGAAGTCTCTACTTGAAGAACAAATCAGATTAGCATTGGGTGATAGGCCAGGGGTAGTTACGCTAGCATCAGGTCAAATACAGTCTTTAGAGAATGTGGAGGTTTCTCGAGACGGACAACAGATAATGTACGCTTACGCCAATTTAGAAGCAGAGCGCTTGGGTTTGGTTAGTGAGCTGGCTGTTCTCTCGAGTACAAGAGCTACTTACAAAGCGCAAACTAGAGCCTTCCCCAGACTAGAACAAAAGTTGGGAGAAAAAGAGCGGGAGCTAGATATAGCCCAGTCTACGTACCAAATTATTGAAGGCAAACTGCAAGAAGCCCAAGTAGCGGAAAATCAAAATGTGGGTAATGCTCATATTATCTCCTATGCTACGGAACCCGAAAAACCAGTTGCCTCTAAGAAAAAACTGGTCATAGCAGCTGGTGGTGTTATGGGTATTCTTCTGGGTCTTGCTGTTGCTTTCTTGCTGGACTTGATCGACGGTTCGGTTAAAACTGTTAGAGAAGCAAAAGAACTGTTCGGATACACCCTGTTAGGGATTATTCCTGTCTACGGTAAATCTAGGAGAACTCGCAAGCGCCTAGGAGAATTAGAAGGGGGTGAACCGAGGATTCTCGTCAGAGATCTACCCCATTCTCCCCTCAGTGCAGCCTATCAAATGCTGCAAGCCAATCTAAAATTTCTCAGTTCAGATAAACCACCCAAAGTAATCGTAGTAACTAGCTCTGTTCCTCAGGAAGGAAAATCTGACGTCTGTGCTAATCTGGCAGCAGCAATGGCTCAAGTGGGACGTAGAGTATTGCTAATTGACGGAGATATGCGGGAACCATCTCAGCATCATATCTGGCAGCTGACTAATGCAGTGGGTTTAAGTAATATTCTTGTAGGTGAAGCTGAAGTAAATGCTACGGTACAGACGGTGATGCCCGGACTAGATGTGCTTCCTTCTGGAGTCATACCTCCCAATCCTGTTGCTCTTCTGGACTCCAAACGTATGGCTTCATTAATAGAAGATTTTGCCAACAGCTATGACTCAGTCATCTTTGATACTCCCCCTCTCGCTGGAATTGCCGATGCTCCAATTTTAGGCAAAATGACTGATGGTATTTTATTGGTAGTTCGACCTCGGGTAGTCAATTCTGCTGGGGCTAAAGCAGCGAAAGAATTTCTCTCTCAATCAGGTCAGAATGTTTTAGGTTTAGTAGCTAATGGTGTCATCATTAAAAATGAACCTGATAGCTATTTCTACTACACCAAAGAACAGTATGGATTGAAGGCTCCTACTAACCAAGAAAAAGCTGTAGCGACGGTTGTTAGTGGTACTGAGGAATCTTGAAATTTTAGATTTTAGATTTTAGATTTTAGATTTTAGATTTTAGATTTTAGATTTTAGATTTTAGATTTTAGATTTTAGATTTTAGATTTTAGATTTTAGATTTTAGATTTATAGCAAAAGGCAGAGGGCAGAAGGATCCAAGGTAAAAGATTGACGGGTAAAAGTTTAAGCATTTGTTATGTTCCTAATAGCCTTGGCAACTGCTATATTTCAAATCCAAATTAAATACTATGGATTAACTCAGAAAAATTAGAGAAAAAAAGTCATGCTAAACCTGAGTAATTACTTGAAACTTCATCAATCAGTCGTGGCTGCGCTGATGTTTTGTTCAGTAATGCCTTTAGCTGCTGTAGCCGAAATACCTATTTTTGTTGATGAGGAAGGTTCTCTTGCTGCTGAATCTGAATTTCCCAGTCTTCAGCAGCAAGCTTTCCCCTTTGCTGAATCTGAATTTATAGATTCTAATTCTAATGAATTTCGCAAGTATCTTCTCGGTCCAGGTGATCGTTTAGAAATCAATGTCTTTGGTTTTGAAGAATTCACAGAATTGCTGGAGGTAATTCTACCAGATGGGAATATTACCATGCCACTGATTGGTAGCTTCAAGGCCGCTGGCAAAACTCCGGCTCAAATCCAACAAGAGTTAACTAGACTTCTAGAAAGGGATTATTTGGTGGATCCTGTAGTCACCGTTGCTTTAGAGAGTTTAAGACCAATAGTTGTTAATGTCGCTGGAGAAGTGGAGCGTCCAGGACCAATTCAGCTAAATAGTTTAACGACAAACCTGGGTAGAAACAACCAGGGTAACACCGATAGAAGATTACCGACAGTGAGTGCCGCAGTGATTGCGGCTGGAGGAGCCACTCGCAGAGCAGATATTAGTCAAGTTGTCTTAAGGCGCTCTCTTGCTAATGGTCAATCCGTTGCCACCACTATAGATTTTTGGCAGTCTCTGCGTTCACCTGCTGCGGTGCAAGACCTTCTTTTGCAGGACGGAGACTCGATTTTTGTGCCTCAGCTAGCAGCAGATGCGAACCTTGATCCGAAGTTACTGGCTAGGTCTACTCTAGCACCGGAAACTGTCCGGGTTAGGGTTGCAGGAGAAGTAAAACGTCCAGGAGAAGTCGAGGTTACCCCAGAAAGTTCTCTGTCCAGCGCCGTAGCCATCGCTGGTGGACCGACAGTCGATGCTGAGTTAGGGGAAGTAAGGTTTATTCGTGTGAATGAACAAGGTATTGTTGAGGAACAGGAAGTGGATTTGAGCAGCCTGACTGATAACTACCAGATTCAGGAAGGAGATGTTATTTATGTACCTAGGACCGGTAGAGCGGAAAGGTTAGATTACGCCGGTAGATTTAGCGGTCCGATAAATGCTTTTCTCAATATTCTACGCTTTTTTACTCCGTTACCTATTGGAGACAACTGAGTTTTTGAACTCAAAAACCTTGTATCTTCATGGAAAATCTCGTGACATACTCCCACACTTCCCTATCGGGTAAGTGTGGGCTTCTCAGTGACTCCCGGTATCCCGTCGGACATTAACTGAGCTTTAAGAACGGGATGCCCCACCGCTCTATTTTTGACATTTATCGCTNCGACAAGTACTTCCCAAGAGCATCGGCTTATTTCCCCTAATATCCTCTCAGGACAGCTGAGTTAGTTTATCATTACCCTAGCTATAGGTGTAGCATCTAGCTGGTCTATGAGATACTAAAAGCTCATCTGTAGTTCCCAGAAACTAGCACCAAACACTGAAATTGGTTTGATTTCAGCTTCTAGGCTTTTATATCTAAGTTGCACTATGATTGCCAGTTCAGCCGAAAAATCCCATCCCTACCAGAGTCGCCATAGCGGAGTAATGCTTGCTAGGGGATTAAAGGAAAAGTCGCAAAATTATAAAAAATTGTTAACGTTGGTGCTGCAATGGACGGGAGCGCAACCTTTCCTCACCCAGAAGCTGTGTCAACTGATTATTGAAGCAGAAGATTCACCCCCTCTAGGGGAAGAATCTCAATGGGTTGCCAAATTAGTGCGATCGCGTTTGGTAGAAAATTGGGAACAACTAGAAGATCTAGACCAGTTACGGACAATACGCGATCGCCTGCTCCGACGCAAGCAACGTAGTCTGAAACTCTTGAAGTTATATCAGCGTATTTTACAAGAAAAGACGGTGATAGCTAATGACTCTTCAGAGCAGAAAGAATTACTACTTTTAGGTTTAGTCGTTAAACAGCAGAGCCGACTAAAAGCTCACAATCGGATTTATAAGTCTATATTTAACCAAACTTGGGTTGAAAATGCTCTGAAGACTGTACAGTCGGAGCTAGAACCTAGTGACTCAGAATTTCTCAAGACTCTGGCAGAATTAGAACGAAAGCTGCTAGTTTCTCAGGTAGAAATCTTATCTAAGGCAGATAATGAAGTAGAAGATCAAGGATCGGCTCAGGCTTTGTATGAAGTTCTGCGGGATGTAACTTCAAAAGTGGGAGATTTATTAAGTGCAGACCGCGCTACCATCTTTTTACTAAATGAGGAAAGAACGGAACTCTGGTCTCTAGTTGCCGAAAATCAAGAAGGGGAATTCTTAGATATTCAGGTGCAAGTTGGGGAAGGGATTGCGGGTCAGGTGGCTCAGATGAAGAAGGTGATTCATATCTCGGAAAACGTCTACGACGACCCCCGTTCCCAGCTAGTCAAAGAATATGACAAAAAATATAACTACCGCACTGAAAATATCTTAGCTCTGCCACTGTTGAATGAAGACAAGGAAGTCGTGGCAGTAGTTCAGCTGCTTAATAAATTACATTCACCGATCAATCAAGAGGATGACTCTTCCCAAGAAGCTCGGCAAAAAGGTTTTACTAAAGTAGACTTGGAACGGCTGGCTCAATGTGTTGTACCAATTCGACGGATTCTAGAAAGCTGTCAGTCTTGTTACAAAGCTACGAAGAAATTACGAGCAACTGCTGCTTTGGCAGAAGCTACCCGGTCCCTGGACCAAATTAATTTGGATACCAAGGCGATACTACAGCGGGTGATGAATACGGCCAAGAAACTGATGAATGCTGACCGGAGTACCCTGTGGTTAGTAGACCGAGACCGGAGTGACTTATGGACAGAACTTCCTGGGAGAGGGGAAGTGCGCTGCGAATTTGGGGTTGGCTTTGTGGGTCAGGTAGCTCAAAACTGCGAGCCAATGATTATTCCCTTTGATTTATATGACCACCCTAGTGCAGAGAATGCCAAAAAAACTGACGAGAATACCCATTATCGCACTTGTAGCCTGCTGTGTATGCCAGTAGTCAACCCGGAAGGGGAGTTGCTAGGGGTGACTCAATTAGTCAATAAACGGAAACCGGGGGAGCATCCAGAAT
This sequence comes from Symploca sp. SIO1C2, assembly GCA_010672925.1. Lineage (GTDB taxonomy): Bacteria > Cyanobacteriota > Cyanobacteriia > Cyanobacteriales > Coleofasciculaceae > Caldora. Next base: position 34,971 of record JAAHFP010000012.1, read on the forward strand.
ATAACAAAGATGACTGGCCAATAGCGCCTGACTACTTCAAGGCAAGCTTTGACAAAAATGACCGACAGGCAATGCAAGTCTTCAATGAACGGGTAGGGGTAGTACTCCAGTTCGTTAAGACTCATGAAAAGCTCAAACAGTTAGCGCAAATTGAACCCAAGGAAGCGATTTATAATGCCCTAGCTATACTCAGTGATACTGTAGACAATCAGACTGATGAAGCCCTCTATAATGCTCTCTACTATATGTTGGGCTTTATTAAACTATCCGTTGGTCAGTTACTAGGGGCGGCTCATACTACGGTTTTCCTCTTTGATGGTGAACATAATGAATTTTGGTCTCTGTTTATTGAAGAAGAAGCAAGTAGTGCGGTAGAAGTTCGAGTTCCTGCGAATCGAGGTATCGCTAGTAAGATTGTTGCTTCAAAAACCCCCAAAGTCAGCAATAATCTGGGGAACTTTAATGACTTTTTACTCCAAGCAGGTATCAAGGAAGAAACTCGCAATAATCTCAATAATCTCTTATTATTCCCCGTTGTCAACCAGCAGGGACATTTAGTCGCAATTTTCCGATTTTTTAACAAATTAAAGTTATCTAATATCTCTACCTCATCTTCCGAGGAACGAACCGACCCTAAAGGCTTTACTCAAGTAGACGGAGACAAGTTAGAGCAACGGAAAACCTCAATTTTGCCGGTGCTGCAAGCTTTTCAATCTTTCCATCGAGAAATCCAAACGATTCAGGAACAGCGAGGAGCGATCGATCCCCTCTATCAAGCTATCAGTTTAGTTAGCCAGAGTACTGGAGATCCAGAAGAAATCATCCAAAAAGTCATGCAAGGGGCGAAAAGCCTCACTAATGCTGACCGTAGTACTCTGTGGTTAGTGGATTACCAAAACAATGAATTATGGACGAAAATTCCCCAAGCAGATGGTTCCTGGATCGAAACACGAGTACCCATGGGAGAAGGTTTTGCTGGGAAGGTGGCTCAAACGGCTCAGCCAGTCAATATTCCCTTTGATTTATATGAGCATCCAGATTCAGAGATTGCCAAAAAAACTGATGAAAAAACCCATTATCGTACTTGTAGTCTCCTCTGTATGCCAGTTTTGAGTTCTGATGGGGATTTACTGGCGGTGACTCAATTGGTCAATAAGCGCAAATTTGGTGATTTCGGTGAATATGACCCTGGGGATTGGCCGGTGGTTCCTGATCATTTCAAAGCTAGTTTTAATGAAAAAGACCAAAAAGATATGGAAATATTTAACAATCAAGTAGGTGTGGTTTTACCTAGTATTCTATAAAAAGCTCTGTTCTCAAGAAAGGCTTCAAGCAAGTGAAGGTTTAATGGTGCAACTGGCATCTTATCAGTTACCATATATAGGACTTCTCAATGAGTTGTAAATCTAGACTATGGAGTAATAATTGTGGTTCAGCTAACAGAACACTGTTATATTGTCAAAAATGATAAAATATTGAATAGCGAACCCATTATCAAGGACACCCGTACAACAGTCAGGGCAATCGTAGAAATGTGGCGCATCGGTGTTTCGCCTGAGGAGATTCCTCAGCGTCTGCCACATCTTAGCCTCTCACAAGTCTTTGATGCACTTAGCTACTACCTAGATCATCAAACAGAAATTAATGAATACATTGAGCGCAATCGTATTCCTGATGAGTTGATTGATCCACGAGTCCGAAACCTATGAGTGATATCTTCATTCATGTTTATTTGGACGAAGACGTTGACGTACTTGTGGCAAGTCTTTTGATTTCTCGTGGTTTCAAAGCAACCACAGCTAAACAAGCAGGACAACTTGGCAAAACAGATGCTGAGCAATTGGAATACGCTACAAGTCTAAAAGCCGCGATATTAACACATAACCGTACTGACTTTGAGGAGCTTGCACGAGACTATTTTGATAGAGGAAAGTTGCACTCTGGAATTATCATTATGGTGAGAAGACCTTACTCAGATATTGTGCAGAGGTTGCTCACTATCTTAGACACCACAACAGCGGATGAAATGGAAAACCAAATTCTCTATATCTAGATGGTTGGTTGTAATTTTCCTTATTTTTTGCTATATTACCTAATAATGGAATAGGTGTGCGCCTGTAATGTATGAGCTGCTATTGTTAACTTCAAAGAATGTTAGCAATAGGTTGGATAGGTACACTTGAGTTATCCGCGCTTAAATTCTAAATTCTAAATTCTAAATTCTCCATTCTCCATCTGATGACCGATAAAGCGGATGTTTTGATTGTCACTGTAACTAAAGTAGAAAGCCAAGCTGTCATCAAGGCTTTTGAGCAGGAAGCTAATCATCAGGTTACCCAAAAATCCATCTGCGATCGCGTCTACTTTGATTTGGGTACAGTCAACGGGGGGCGGGTTTTTCTGACCCAATCGGAGATGGGCAGTAGTGGGTTGAATGGATCTTCGCAAACCGTTGCTAAAGGTATTGATGCTCTCTCACCCCTGGCGGTGATTATGGTAGGTATTGCCTTTGGTATTAGTGAGGACAAGCAAGCGATCGGTGATATTCTGGTAACGGAACATTTGCGTACCTACGAGTTGCAGCGGATAGGTAAGCAGGATAACCAACCGCAGATTAACTTGCGAGGAGACAAACCCCCCGCCTCTCCCTCGTTACTTAATCTCTTCAAGAGCTTTGATTTAGTATGGGATGGTGCAGAGGTACGCTTTGGTGTAGTTTTGACCGGCGAAAAGTTGGTGGACAATATCGACTTTCGTGACCAACTCCACAGTTTTGAACCAGAAGCCATCGGCGGTGAGATGGAAGGGGCTGGTTTGTATGTTGCCTGTCAGGATAAAAAAGTAGACTGGATTCTGGTTAAGAGTATTTGCGATTGGGCTGATGGTAATAAGGAACAAGATAGAAAGAACCGTCAGCAAACTGCTGCTCAAAATGCTGCCCAGTTTGTGCTGGGGGCATTAAAATTTACCGATAATGATTGGCAGGGGAAACGAGGTAAGGGTAGGCAGGTTATCCATAATCCAGAATTATCCAAGGTGATGACAGATCAAGAAGTAGTGACTCCGGCACTGGCAATGGCGCGGCGAACATTAGCTATTTTGGAAGAACAGGCTGCTGGCTTTGGTAAACTGCAAATACCTACTCATTTAACAATTGAGCTAGAGGAAAAGCGGCGGGAGGTAGCAGAATTGGAGGCAAGATTAAGGGATGGGGAATCCAATGGATGATTGCGCTACTTTGGTGCAAACACTCGATATTGCCAAACAGGTGCTTGCAGTCTTGGAGCAAAAAGCAGCAGGTTTCACCATCCTCTCAATTCCCCCAAATTTAAAAGTAGAACTAGATCATAAACGCAAGGAAGTTGCCAATCTAGAGACGCGATTAGCAGAGGTACAAGCGAAGAAAGAAGCTCAACAAGAAGTGCAGCATGGGAAAAACCATCAATCTCGACTGCGATCGCCTGTTCCAGACCGGTATTATATAGAAAGGGATGAGGCGAAAAGACTATTACAACGTTTTGCTACTGCTCTTAATGAACCTCACCAACAACCCTTACTTTTCAATATTTACGGTATCGGTGGAGTGGGCAAAACCACGTTACTGGGTAGATTACAGCAGGCTCACGCCGATAAAGTAGATTTTCTCAAGGTATGTTTTGCCACAACTCGAGATATCAATACACCATTAAAACTGATGCGCAATTTGCATCGACAGGTTCAGGATTTAATGGGGGTGGCCAAGCTTGCTGATGCCTTTACCCAACAGGAGCAACAGTTTGAAACAGCTATTTTGGAGTTAAGTCAGACATCGATAGATGGTAAGGAGATTAACCTGGAAGAAGCCAGAAAGATTACCAACTGGTTTCAACGATTTATTTGGCAGACTCCCACTGTTATTACCACAACCTCCAGTAAATCAAAATCCTGGGATATTTCAGGTTCAGGATTTGCAGCTTTAACCGCGATCGCGGATGATACAGAAGGTCTGCAAGAATGGATACAACAGCGAGTGCGTCACCATCCTGCTACCAAAGACAAGCCTCAACTACAGGCGCTGATGTTGGAACCTGTAGCTCAACTAACCCAGGCATTTGCTCAGGGTTTGGTACAATTTGCCCAGAGCAGAGAACAGCCTTTGGTGCTAGTTTTGGATACCTATGAACGAGCCCAATCTTACCTCAATCAATGGCTGTGGCAGTATTTAGTCGAGGATACACTCTTAGCTTCTGCACCGGTAAGGCTAGTGGTAGTAGGGAGGCAAAAGCTACAAGCAGATGAGGGTTGGCGCAAACTCCACCAAGACCGGCAGTTACTCTACGAGACGCAGCTGATTAAATTTCGTAAGAATCAGACAGAAAATTACCTTGAGCAAATTGGTATTCAAAATGGCGGTAAACAAGCCAAAATCCACAAAGTGACTCAGGGATTACCCTATTATCTCAATTGGGTAAGGGAGCAACAAGACAAAGGTGAAGAACTTGACTTTTCCCAAGGAAATCAAGCGATCGCTAAGTTATTGTTACAGGGGATAGATGTACAACAGCGGAAGATCTTGCAGATGGTGGCTTGTTGCCGCTGGTTCAATGCAGAAATACTGCGATTTTTACTAGAAAACGATAGTTTCCTAGGTTCACAAGAAGATGCTGAGCAACTTGAGGTTTACTTTGAATGGCTTAAAAACTCAGACTTCGTTGAGTCGAGTCAAGAGTGCTATCGCCTAGATGATGTGGCGCGGGATGTTTTTCGGCAGTCCTATGTTAGAGACTACCGTAACCAGTTTCGTCATACCAATGCCCTACTCGCTGATTACTTCAAGGAACAAGCGGATGAGCTTTTTGCTCCCCAAAGTCTTTTACCTGATCCTTATAGAGATGAGGAGTGGCGAGAACTTATCGCAGAGTTTCTCTATTACAGCCTCTTTGGGAAGGGTAGAGAAGGATTACAACAATATATTGAACAGGTTTTTGTCGCAGCTTATCTGCAAGAGCCATCTGTTTTTGGAGCTCCCTTAGCTTTTATTGGAGCAGAGATCAGTGAAGAGAATCGGAGCTTACTGCCCAAAGCAACAAGTAAGCTTTTGGAAGATGCGGGAATAGTTCTCCGTTTTGACTGGATTTTGCTAGCTCAATATCCTGAAGGTGAAAATACTTCTTCAAAAGAAAAAATTGAAGCGTCTATCCATTCTCTATTGGCATATGTGGGTTATTTGGAAGATGGCTTTGGTAAATCTATAGGACTGATGTATAAGGCTTTGCGTTGCCATAGCTTGAGGGAAATGACTGATTCTCTATTGCAAGTCAAAAGACAGGCTGAACAAGTCTCAGCTCACTGTCGCCCACAAGTGGCGCATAATCTTTTTTCAAATATTGGTCGTTTGATGATAGATGCGGAACTTTATGAAGATTCATTAGATTGCGATCAGAAAGCGATTGAACTCAATCCTCAATCTGTTGATGCTTGGATAAATCAAGGTATTGCACTTAGTCGTCTAGAGAGATATGAGGAAGCTATTGAAGGTTTTCAACAAGTGATTGACATAGATCCCAAATCTGCTGATGCTTGGGAAGAGCGAGGATATGCACTCCGTTGTCTAAAGCGGTATGAAGAAGCCTTCGCTGCTTGCGAGCAAGCTTTGAAAATTGATCCTAATAATTGTGAGGCACTAAATTGTCAAGCACTAACATTGAGTTTACTCAAAGATTTTGAGCAAGCGATTGCAGTCATTGATCAGGTAATCAATCTGAAATCTCAAAAAGTATTATATACAGCAAATCGTGGTATCATTTTAGCCAGATCAGGCCGATACACCGAAGCCCTTACTGATTGTAATCAAGCGATTAAACAATATCCTAAACATGTGGTTGGTTACTATGGTAAAGCCTGTTGTTACGTCCTACAAGGAGAAATTGAACCAGCGCTCAATAACCTGCAAAGAGCGATCGATATTGCACCTCGCTTTAGTCGAATCGAAGCAAAACACAACCCAGATTTTGACAGTATTCGAGATGAGCCAAGATTTAGGGAATTAATGGATAATGGATAATTGATAATTGATAATGAAGAATTGGTAATTTGTAGGGGCGGGTTTAGGGTCGCCGTTAACCCATTTTACGATAATTTTGGTACAAAATCCGCCCTGTCGATAACTGTGCGGTCACCAAAATTAACCCCCAAACAGTTTAGATAAAGAGTGATGAAGAAATGTGAAAGAATTCTCCGAGAGCTTTAGCTTGTGCTTTACTGATAGACCTTTTGCCATTAACTATTTCCGAAACAATACCCTTGGAACCTATAACTCCAACTAAATCTGACTGCTTAAGCTGTCGCGCATCCATAAGATGTAACAAAATATCTTGTGGAGATGATGGTTCTAAACTCAACTGAGAATCTTCATAAATTTCAACCAGGATAGACAGTAATTCTAGCAGGGAATTTTCCTCTGGAGTAAGTTCCTCTCCACGTACCATCATTTGTTCTATTGATTCAAGAGTGCGATTGTACTCATCTTCAGAAGCAATGATTTTAGGTTGGTATGTTGCTAGGAGAGAACCGTAAGCTTTGTTGTCGAGAGTAATAGCCATGATTGCCTGAATATTGGTCAAGGAAAAGATTATCCCTAAACCCATTCCCAATTCTTCATTCTAAATTCTACATTCTACATTCTCCAACCCGCCCCTACGAGGGTTACAAGTAAACATTGCTCCACTTCTTCTCCCCAAGCTGCCGGAAACTCCCCCAATTGTCTAAACCTTACTATTGTCCTGGGTTATTGTTGTCCAACCAAGCACTCAAATCATCCAGGGTTGAGAAATCTAACAATGCCTCAGCCAATTCTTCTAAAGGCTCCAAAGGTAATGCCTTGACTTGCGACTCCAATTTTGGAGGAAGCTTACCTACTTTTCGGCTCAACTGCTTTAAAACTAATTGCTGTTCTCGTCCAAGTAATTGTTTTAAGCCTGTTTCCAAACCTTCTTGATAAACTCTCGTGTGTTTGGCGCTTTCAGCTAGTCCTAACATTTCGGCAATCTCCTGACGGCTCAATAAGGGAAATTTATATACCATTGTAGTCTCGATCAATTCTAAGAGGATAGCTTTGGGAAAGGGCAAAGATTGCTGGTCTACTTGTGCCAAAATTTGTTTGGCTTGGACTGGGGTTCGTTTCTTAGATGCGACAATCAGCTGCATTAGTCCTATCGCTACTGAAAACGGTTGCATCTGTTCTAGTTCATTAAGATAAAAACGCTGGACTTGATCACTTTCTAGTAATAAGCTATACAGTCCCACATCCTCTGGTTCTAGGGATTTCCTCGGAAAAATCACCACCGCCTGCCAATGGGTATACTGGGGGTTCTGTTGCAGAAATACAAATAGTTCCGCAAACAAGCGGTGGTAAATTAGCTCATCCTCTTGGAATTGAACCTCGACAAAAAATACAGTGGAGTCGGGGGCATTTGCTGGGGGGAGAAATACTCCATCAATACGAAAAGCAGTTTGTTTAACCTCTATGGATTTAAACTGATACCCTTGGCGTGATGGTTGTCCAATTAGCTCAAAAAACAGTCCTGGGACACTTTGGAAGATGCGGTAAAATAGAGAGTCTGTCTTCATGGTAGTGATAAACTACAAAGATACAAAGATGAGTCGTTGCCTAATTTTGGCAATATTGGCTTCTTTTTGGACTGAAGTCCTACTACTGCTTATTACTTATTACTTATTACTTATTAAACAGACTCTAATTCTCCATCACCTGGGGATTAAGGGAAATCCAGTTATCAATATCATCAAGTACCTGATGAGGAATCTCCCAAGGGAACAAGTGCGCTGTATTAGGGTAACAATGCCACTGGCTATTCTGAAGATGTTGAGCTGTTTCTTGACTCGACTCAGCCGTAATATGTCGATCAACTGCTCCTGCTAAGACTAAACTGGGACATTGAATTTTCTCCAAGTCTCCCAAGCGATTATACCTACTCCTGAGAGCCTTGTTAAGGGATTTGGTAGCAGCAGCAGAAGTTTGCAGATAAGCTGGCATCGCCCCTGAAGCCAGATACTGGTAGGTGGCAGGGGTATGTTGTTGGACTAAGTAGCGATAAAGCGATCGCTTACCAAAAGTTTCGATATTCCATTGTACACCGGGCTGTAGCCAATTGATAATCGAAGCGATCACAGTGTAGAGGTTATCTTGCCAACTAATGGAAGGATGGCTGCTACGAGGATAAGCTGCTGTAGCAACTAAAATTAAACCAGAGACTCGCTGTGGAAACTTCAAGGCTAACTCCATTGCCAGAATTCCCCCTAAAGACCAGCCTAGCACCAGGCAGTGTTTAATCTCTAAGCGCTCGAGGAGAGTTTCTAAGTCAATGAGATGCTCACTCATCTCAAAATCTCCCTTAAACCGACTTTTGCCATATCCCCTTAAGTCAGGAGCAATAGTCTGGAATCGTTGAGCTAGGTGCTGGGTAAATACAGACATACTACCACCATTACCCGGATGTCCGTGAAGGCAAAGAATAGGGAATCCTGTGCCTTGAATATCTACATGTAGTTGTACATTGGTTTGAGAAGTTTTGCCCATTATCCGTCCTAAGCTAAGACACATTTAAATTACTTAGGCGATTTTTAAAATGATTGTACCTGTAAAGTGGTGCGTTACGCTACGCTAACACACCCTACTGCCGTAACCCAGCTAAAAATGTGGTTTAGAAACTAGTTTTGAAGTAAAAAGTAACAAGTAACAAGTAACAAGGAACTAGAAACCAAAATCTATTGCACCATTTTAGGTGGGTAACTGCACTACGAGGGGAGAAAAAAAAGAAATTAGCAATCAGCCATTAGCCATTAGCCATTAGCCATTAGCCATTAGCAATTAGCCATTATCTATTTTCTTTTGGGAATCACATGTCTCATACCACCTTTCGCACCAACTGTATCACCTTGGTAACGAGGGATGATATGAATATTGGTATGCATCATCTTTTGTCCTGCAGATCTATTGATATTGATACCGACATTAAACCCATCAGGATGAAATTCTTCTCTTAAAAATTCTTGTACTTTGTTCACCATAAACCAGCAGGCAGATTGCTCCTGAAACGGCAACTCAAAATAATTAGCCACATGACGTTTGGGTACCACTAGCACATGACCTGGGCTCAGGGGATAACCATCAAACATCGCATAGGCTGTAGCTGACTCAGTTAGTAAAGTTATCTTTTGATGAGGATTGCAGAAAATACAGCGATTAGGGGCATTTCTTTGATAATTGTAATGGATATACTCATATATTTCGCAATAGTCATCTAGATGCACTGACTTAAAGGGAAGTTTAACGATACATTGATAGGTAGGCTTCTTGTGAACGTAATGTTCTCGAAAACCCTCTCTTTTGAGGTCTCTTCTTACGGCATAATAGGCTTTACCTCCTGGCTTCAGTAAATGGGAGACTTCCATCAGGACAGTAGCTTGCTCCTCAGGGAACAAAACGTTTAACACATAGAAGCAAATTATGGTATCGAATTTATCCTGAGGGTATTCCGGGAAGTAATAAGGGTCATAACCAGTAATCTCGCAGCCTTTTTTGTGCAATAACTTGACATCATTACCTAAGCCACAACCAAAATCTAGTATCTTCCCTTGCAGCCGGTTGTTTCCCAATAAAAATCTGGCAGGAAAGGACAGATAGATTCTTTCCATTGCCGTCAGGTGACTAAATTTATTGGTTTGCTGTTGCATGGAAACCACAGGATGCTAATTATTAGAATTGATTTTCGGATTTATTTTATGAAGTATTTTTGTACTAGTGCAAGATGTTAGTAAAAAATTAAATCTGCCTTCTGCCTCCTGCCTTCTAACCCTTATTACTTCTAGTCGAATAACTCCCTTTCTTCTTTTCCCTCAACTGCTGACTAACTTGAACAAAGACATCTCTTTGAAGGTAAGGGTAATCACTCACCCAACGATCCAAGCGAGGAATATAGATATCACTAGTTTTGGCAATTTGTGATAAATCTGATTTATTAGACATCACCAACATCTCCGCAACTTGACCAGGAGCAATTCCTTGATGGGTACGGCGTAGTGGTGCTTGTAGTAGGGTGGTAAATCCTGTTTCGTCAGCTATTTCTATATTGAAGCGTCGCTCCCTATTTTCTACAATAACTAACTGTCCACGTTGATTAACTGTTTCCTCTGTCCCAATCAACTCTTCTGTGACAAATACATCCTGTACTCGACCCCGCCAGAAGCCACTGTATTTGTACCGACGTACTTGAGAATTGCGGACACTTGCCCAATAAACAGGACTCCAGAGCCAATAAAGCCCAGTAACAATCCACAGTAATAAACGCAGTCCATTGAACCCTTGGCCTAACACCAATGATATCAGCCACACGGCTACAGTTGCAGAGAAAGAAATTAGGAGTCTTTTTAACAAATCGGGAAGCTTACCCCAGTAATAACGATACTGGGAAGCAGTAGCAATAAAAGGAATAAGTTGTTCAAATTTCTGACGGGTGATGGGGAGGAGCATATGAATTAAGAATTAAGAATTAAGAATTAAGAATTGGGAATTGGGAATTGGGAATTGGGAATTGGGTGCTAAGTCTTAATATTTTTCAATAGATCTAATAATCCAATGACAAATGACAAATAACCAATAACCAATAACCAATAACAATTCACTCAAAGAATCTTTTCTAGTCCATAAAGCAGAGATTTGAGCTGAGTGATTTTGCGGATTGCTAGTAGTACTCCTGGCATAAATGAAGACCGGTCTGTGGTATCGTGACGTAGGGTGTAAATTTGACCGGGAGAACCAAAAATTACTTCCTCATGAGCGATGAAACCGGGTAAACGGACACTGTGGATGCGAATGTTATCATCAGCAATACTGCCCCTGGCTCCAGCTAATTTTTCGGTTTCTTCTACAAGAGGAGAATTATAGGTTTTTCCTAGTCCTGCCATCTGTTGAGCAGTTTGTATCGCAGTACCGCTGGGAGCATCGGCTTTTTGATTGTGATGGAGTTCAATAATTTCCACATGATCAAAGTATTGGGAGGCTTGAACCGCTGCTTGCTGTAGCAAAGCCATACCAATGGAAAAGTTGGGAATAATTAAGCAACCAGTACTAGCTTTTTCCGCAAATTCAGCTAACTCTTGAATTTCCTCTGGAGAAAGTCCGGTGGTGCCAACTACTGGTCGAACACCGTAAGCGATCGCAGAACGGACATTATCATATACGCTGCTGGGGTGGGTAAAATCCACCATGACGCCTTGGGTTTTTTCCTGGGTAGCAAGTACCAAAGTTGCCTGCAAGTCATTCAGAACCGGAATTTCTACAGGTCCGCACCCAGCTATTTCACCGACATCTTGCCCTAGGTAATCCGGGTTATTGTCGATTGCTCCAATCAAAGTCATGTCAGAAGCACTAGACAAAGCTTTGATCACCTCACGACCCATTTTGCCACAAGCACCGTTGACCACTACTGGGATAGAAGATTGATTAGACATAATTCCAGGATATCGTTGATAACGCTAAAGCGAATTTTAACTGAATTGGGGCGCACGTCGGTGCGTTACGCTTCGCTAACAGCACCCTACGACTAACTGGATTAATCTTCTGGTAATAAGTCTGTTAATTTTTCCTGAACAACATGTTGTACTTCACTAGTACAATCAATAATGATATCTAAGCGAAAATTATCCACCAAGTTAGTGAGAGTTTGGGCAAGAGTTGCTTGAGTTGGAGGAATTTGCTCAATTAACTCCAGAATGCGCCGGTCATTGATTTCTGATGCAGCCCAGTGTAATTGTGATAACCATTCAGGGGGCATTACCTGCAAATCTGATAATCGCAAGTTGGTTACTGCTAGAGCAGAAGAAGTACTGCTGTTCATCGCCCTCGACCCAAATGACTGCCCTAGAGTTGAGGTAGCTACTAAATGATTGTCATAGGTATAACTTACTCCCAGATAAGTTGCCATTTTTTCCAAGAGGACTTCTTCCCGGAAAGGCTTATGTACAAAGTCATCACAACCGGCTGAGACAATAGCTTCTCGCTGCTCTTCAAACGCACCAGCAGTCAGGGCAATAATGATGGTATTGGTTGTTGGTTGTTTTGCCTCGCTTTGCTCACCATGCTGCGCAAAGGGAATTGGGAATTGGGAATTGGGAATTGCTTCCACAGCTCCCTCAGCTTCCCCAGCTCCCCATCTCCCCATCTCCCTTTCTCTGGCTTTTATCTGCTTAGTTGCCTCATAACCGTCCATAAATGGCATTTGGATATCCATCCAGATCAGATGGGGTTGCCAACTCTCCCACAGAGCAACTGCTTCTTCTCCATTGGACGCTTCTCGTACTTCAAATCCTAAGGGTTCAAATAACTCCACCAGAACTGTTCGATTCTCTGCTACATCCTCAACTATCAGAATGCGATAATCAGGTTGATTTGGTTCTAAGCTAATGACTCTTGGTGTGGAAATTATAGTTTGGCTATCAACCGTAGTGCTTTCAATAACCTGGATAGTAAAGGTAAAAATTGTTCCCCGAGATAGGGTGCTGCTGACGGTAATTTCTCCCTTCATCAGATGTACAAACTGTTGGCTAATAGTTAAACCCAAGCCAGTTCCTTCCATTGATTTACGACCCGTTTGACTCTGCACAAAAGGAGCAAATAAAGTGTCCACTTCTTCTGGAGCAATACCAGGACCAGTGTCTTCGACTTCAAAGATAATTGTTGTTGGTTGTTGGTTGTTGGTTGTTTGGGAATTGGGAATTGGGAATTGGGAATTGGGAATTTGCCTCGCTTTGCTGCTGCGCACCATGCTGTCGCAAATGCTCACCATGCTGCGCAAAGGGAATTGGGAATTGGAAATTACTCCTTTGTCTCCCCCAGCTCCTTCAGCTCCCCATCTCCCCATCTCCTCAGCTCCCTCAGCTCCCCCAGCTCCCTCAGCTCCCCATCTCCCCATCTCCTCAACTCCCTCAGCTCCCCCAGCTTCCTCAGCTCCCCATCTCCCCATCTCCTCAGCTCCCTCAGCTCCCCCAGCTCCCTCAGCTCCCCCATCTCCCCATCTCCCCATCTCCCCATCTCCCCACACTCCCCCTCCTCGTCTCACTCGTAAGATCACACGACCTTCGGCGGTAAACTTAATCGCATTGCCGAGAAGGTTAATGAGGACTTGGCGTAATTTGCCTTCGTCTGTTTGGATATATTGGGGTAGATCAGGAGCAGGCTCAAAAAACAGTTGTAAACCTTTTAAATTTGCCCTGAGCCTCAGCATCTCTTCAATGGAGTAGAGTAGCTGATACAAATCAAAGGAATTTTCATTGAAGGTTAGTTCCCCAGCTTCAATTTTAGACATTGACAAAATTTCATTAATCAGCTCCAGCAAATGCTCACCACTGCGATTAATGATGGCGAGATGTTCTTGGTGCTTTGCTCTGAGGGAATTGTCACGAGCTATTACCTGAGTAAACCCGAGAATGGCATTGAGGGGAGTACGCAGCTCATGAGTCATTTTGGAGAGGAATTGGCTTTTGGCATGGGATGCGGCTTCTGCTGCTTCCTTGGCCTGGCGTAGTTCCGCTTCTGCTTGCTGGCGTTGAATAACGAGGGAGGCTATCCTTGCTAAGGATTCGAGCATCTCCAATTCTCTCTCATCTGGCGATCGCGACTCGTTGAGATACATGGCAAATGTCCCTAAAACTTTACCAGTATCAGATTTAATTGGCTCAGACCACCAGGCTCGGAAATTGTGAGCTAGGGCTTGTTCTTTGAAGGAACCACACAAGGGATCAGTAGCAATATCTTCAACAATCATGCGCATACCAAAGTAAGCCGCAGTACCGCAAGAACCAGAAAGTGGCTCAATGGGCAGTGAATCAATAGCTTGCTCCCAGGTATGGGGTATTTTCTCACCTACGTAAGGGTGCAAAGACTTCCTGTCTTCGGAGCTTAACAGAATGGAAGAGCACAGATGGGGAGCTAGCTGAGCGACTTGCCTAGTCAATTCCAGCAAAACTTCGTATAAAGACCGGTTCTCGGCCACCATTCTCAGCACTTTGTTTTGAGTTTTTCGTAACAACTCTCTCTGCTGACGTTCAGTGATATCTACAGCAATTGAGGCAAAGCCAATCACTGAAGCATTCTCATCCATTAGTTGTACGTTGTACCATTCGCAGGTGATGACTCTGCCATCTTTGGTAAGGTTTTCCTGGATACTATAGTTGCTCCCTGGGTGAATGAGCAGTTCGCTATAGATTTTATCCATTTGCTCTGTGGCAGTTTCTGGTATCAGAAAGGCATTGTGATTACCGATGGCTTCATTAGAGGTATAGCCAAAAATTTCTTCGGCAGCTGGATTCCAAGCCACAACCTTCCAATCGGTAGAAAATTCAATCACAGCCAAGGGTGTTTGCTCTACTAAAAAGGAAAGTCTTTGTTGGGAAGCTCTCAGTTGCTCTTGAGCTTGGTTTCTACTTTGAGAGATGGCGATTAATTCACCAACAAATCTGAGCAAGCTAATGTCTTCTTGAGTCCATACTCTGGGGGAGCGAACCGCATCTATACCAATGAATCCAACTGCTTTTTTGGTGTTACTCATACTCATGGGTACAATCAGCAGGGACTGGATAGATAACTCTTGTAACTGTGCCTTTTCCGCTGCTACTGAGAGGTCTGCCACCAATGGTATGTTGATCAGGTGGTGGTTAGTGAACTGTCGATAAAGCCAGGGAAAATTCTTCACCTTCACCTGCTGATAGTAGGCAATTGATGGCTCAATACCTGCACCGTACCACTCGTAGGTCATGGTGAATTGACTTTGGTGCTGGTAATACTGACAAATGTAGCAGCGATCGCTTCCTAGGAATTCACCAATGGCTTGGAGGGTAGAATTAATCGCGGAGTCGAGATCTCGGTCAAGGAATTGTCGAGAAATACTACTGAGTAAACTGTCTCTATCGGCTCGACGCTGTAGAGCTTCTCCTGCAAGTTTACCCTCGGTAATATCAGTAATCGAACCCAAGAGGCGAACTGGTTGACCTGTCTCATCCCATTGTCCCTGTCCCCTAGCTAGAAACCATCTATAGCTGCCATTTTTACACTGTAGACGATGCTCAGCGACGTAGTGGGGAGTAACCCTATGCAGGTGAGCTTGCAATGCATCCATCACCCAGGAAAGATCTTCGGGATGAATGCGACTGTGCCATTCGTCTTTGTGGTTAGCAATTTCGTGATCCTCATAGCCCAGCATTTCCTTCCACCGAACCGACATGAAAGCTTCATTGGTGGTTATATCCCAATCCCAAATACCATCCCCTGTACCACTCAGAGCTAATTGCCAACGTTCTTCACTCTTTCTGAGAGCCTCTTCAATTAATTGGCGCTCTCGGATTTCTTGCTGTAGTTGTTGATTTTGTCTGTCGAGTTCTCGACGCCGGTGTTTTTCCTGCTCTAGGAGATTGGCTTGGGCGATGGCAATTCCCATTTGATTTGCCACTAATTCTAGTAGTTCAATTTCCTCTTCCTTCCAGTGGCGGAAGTTATCGCACTGATGTATACTAATCATGCCATTTGGTTTTCCTTGGTAGGAAGTTCGGACTGATAGCATAGACTTAATACCACATCGGTAAAATAAGCGGGAAAATCTTGCTAGCAGAGGGTCGGCATAAACATCATAAGAAACTGCTACTTGGTCTTGGGCTAAAACCATTTGGGCGTGAGGGTTGTTTTGAAGAGGAAACTCTACCCTCTGAATCGACTTAACTCCCGGTTGTTTGTACTCTGCTACACCAATGACTCGGGGAGGAGGAAGTTCCATGTAGGTATGAATTAAGCAACTATTTACCTGGAAAGCCTGACCAATTTGAGTAGCTGCTGTTTGAAAAATTTCTTCTGGTTTTAAGCTAGAGCGAATCTCTTGAGTAATTTGATGGAGTAGTAACGAGCGCTGAATTTGGCGCTCCATCACAGCTTTGGCATTCTCCAGCTCTAGTTCTGCTTGTTTGCGCTTGGTGATATCAAAACCAGAACCGATGTAACCAGCAAAACTACCATCAGGAGTAAATCGAGGTTTCCCACTACCAAAAATCCACCGATATTCCCCATCAACACGCAAAAGGCGGTATTCCAGCTCAAAATTATTCCGACATTCCAATGCTGTCAAGAAAGTCTCTAAGTAGCGTTGTTGATCTTGGGGATGGATATTTTTCAGCCAGCCTGAATCTAATTCTTGTTCTAGGGAGCGTCCGGTAAATTCCAACCAAGTTTTGTTAAAAAAGGTATACTGGCCACCAATTCCCGATACCCACATCAGCACACTCGTGCTGTCTGCCATTGCCCGGAAACGAGCCTCACTTTCTCTTAGTGCTTGCTCTGTGGCAACCCTTTCGGTGATATCACTCTGAATCCCGATATAGTTAGTTAACTTACCCGTTTCATCTCGGACTGGGGTAATGGAGAATTCATTCCAAAATAGCCTACCATCTTTGCGATAGTTACACAGAATAAATTGCCCTTCTCTCCCTTGAGAGATTACACTGCGCAGCTTGTTAAGAACAGGTTGCTGTTTATCTTGGCCTTGCAGGAAACGGCAATTTTTGCCAATGACTTCCTCTGCTGAGTAACCGGTGATCCGCTCAAACCCTGAGTTAACATAAATTATGGGGTTATCTGTTGCTTGAGCATCGCTAATAAGAATGCCGTTACTAGAAGTCGCAACTGCTCGCTCTAGTAATTTCCAACGTTCTTCTGCTTGTTTACGTTGGGTAATATCTCGAACTGTTACCGCGAAGCCATCCCCCAACTTCACTGCGACAATCTGTAAGTAAGCTTCTATACCCTCATGCTCATAGTACAATTCTTTCTCTTGAGGTCTACCAGTTTCCACTGCACGAACATAAAGAGCAAATAACCCTGTTTCCAAATTCCCAGGCATTTCTACCAGCAGTTGCTTCCCTACTAAATCTCCTGCCGTGCGCCCTACCATCGTTTCTGCCGCTGAGTTGAGCAAAAGCCAGCGAAAGTCAATAATCTGTCCCCGATCATCCCGAATTGCTGCAAACGCCATGATTCCATCTAGGGAATTTTGTAACACACCCTCCAGTAGAGACTGGGACTCTTGCAGGGCTTTAAGGGTATGAATAGTCTCTGTAATGTTAATATGAGCCCCAATCATGCGAACGACTTTTCCTGCCTCATTTTTCAAGTGAATCCCTCGTGAAAGAACATGGACAGTGGAGCCATTTTTATGACGGAAGCGTTGTTTAGACTCGAAACAGGAGATGGCTCCAGTATTGTAGGCTTGGGCTAGTTTGTAAGCAGCTTCTTTATCAGCAGGAAAAACTAGGTTTTCCCAAGTAGCAAATGTGTTAGGTAACTCCTCATCTGTGTAGCCCAGCATTTCTTTCCAATGAGGAGACAAGTAGAGAGCACCTGACTCTAGATTCCAATCCCAGAAGCCATCATTAGAAGCTTGTGCTGCTAGTTCAAAACGTTCTTTTTCTAATTTTAATTCACTGCTTTTAGCGGAAAGTTCTCGCTGAATTCTTTGCAATTTTAACTGAACAACCACCCGTTCCTCGATCTCCTTTCTTAGTCGAGAATTTTGATTAGTGCATCGCTGTTGCAGCTTTTGAATGGTGAGTTGATTTTCAATACGGGCTAAAACTTCTTCCACCTGAAAGGGCTTGGTGATAAAATCCACTCCTCCCACTTTCAAAGCTTTTACTTTATCAGCAGTTTCCTGGAGAGCACTCAAGAAAATTATCGGAATATTTTGAGTTGCTGGTATCGCTTTGAGTCGTTGGCAAACTTCATAGCCATTCATAACAGGCATAATCACATCCAGCAAAATCAAATCAGGGGGAGCTGCTACGGCAGCATTCAGTGCTAGTTGTCCAGAAATAGCTCTTTGTACTTTATATCCCTCCTGAGTTAGCATATTAGATAAAACACGCAGGTTGCTTGGTTGATTGTCAACCACTAAAATCTTGCTTGTTTGATTATCCATGAACGCTATATTGGTTATTTGTTGTTTGTTATTTGTTGTTTGTTGTTTGTTATTTGTTGTTTGTCATATCATATCTGAATCAAAAAAAATATTTATTTATACTTCCTAGCTTGTTGCTTGTTGCTACTAAAGTCAAAGTATTTCACTGGATTTGATATTATTATGTCATTTTTTTAGGGAGTTTGGTATTGATGAATAATCAATTGTTGAAAAATTATTTAATTATATCTTTGGTTAAACGAACAATTATATCAAGACGGAAGTCGTGAGCTAGCTCCCTTAAGGATTTAGCTAAGTGAGCTTTGTTTTCTGGAATTTGTTCAATGAGTTCAAAAATCGACTCTTCCCTGACTTGATTAGCTGCATGATATAAATCGGTTAACCAGCTGCTGGGCATTGCTGCCAATTCCGGGAGAAAAAAGCTGTTATGTTTGCTAACTGAATTAAATTTGTGAGTTGTTGTTGTTGCCGGTGATAAATCTTCATAAAGATAGCGCACTCCCAAATATTCAGCAATTTTGGCAAAAATTACGTCTTCAGGAAAAGGTTTACGCACAAAATCGTCGGAGCCTATATTTAAAATCTCTCCTCGCCTTTCCTCGAAGGTACTAGCAGTTAAGGCAATAATGATAGTATTTGAGAATTGAGAATTGAGAATTGAGAATTGAGAATTGAGAATTGCTTCCTTATCCTCCTTGTCTCCCCCAGCTTCCTTTCTCTGTGTCTCCGTGTCTCCGTGTCTCCGCGTCTCCGCGTCTTGATAGCTTTGCTCCTTATCTCTAATCTGTTTAGTTGCCTCCAAACCATCCATTATCGGCATCCTCGTATCCATAAAAATTAATTGAGGCTGCCAACTTTCCCAGAGACTAATTCCTTCCATGCCATTGGTAGCTTCCTTTACTTCAAAACCAATCGGTTCGAGCAACTTAACTAATAAAATACGATTTTCTTCAGTATCATCAACTACCAAAATACGGTAATTTTCTTGGCCAGGTTCTAAAGCAATTACTCGTCGAGTTGGTTGGGTTACAGCTTCAGACATATCTGCCGGAGTTAATTGGATGTCAAATCGAAAAACCGTTCCTTTTCCGACAACACTATTAACGCTAATATTCCCTCCCATTAATTCCACAAATCTCTTAGTAATAGTTAATCCTAATCCCGTTCCTTCCGCAGATTTAATCCCTGCTGAAGTTTGAACAAAAGCATAAAATAAATTATCAATTTCCTCTGGGGTAATGCCAAAACCTGTATCTTCAACTTCAAAGATGAGTGTTGTTTGTCCTTTGTTGTTTGTCCTTTGTTGTTTAGGAATTGGGAATTCAATTGAAGCTCCCTTGTCCTCCTTGTCTCCCCCAGATCCCCATCTCCCCAACTCCCCAGCTTCCAGCTTGACTCGCAGTTGCACATGACCAGATTCAGTGAACTTGATGGCATTTCCTAGAAGATTGATCAAGCAGCACCGCAACTTTTGCTTGTCAGTTTTTATATACTGAGGTACAGCAGATGATATGATAAAATTTAATCCTAAATTTTTAGTGAGTGCTTTTATTTGTAGCATCTCCTCTAGTTCATCTAAGAGGCGATACAGGTCAAAGCTACCTTCGTTAAAGGAAATTATACCTGCTTCAATTTTAGATAAATCTAAAACATCATTAATTAACTCCAGTAAGTGCTCACCACTACGATTAATAATTCCCAAATATTCCCGCTGCTCAGTCGAAATTTCTAAGTCCCGATTCATCACTTGGGTGAATCCTAAAATAGCATTTAGGGGAGTTCGTAGCTCATGACTCATATTTGCTAGAAATTCACTCTTCGCCTTAGAAGCCGCCTCTGCTGCCGCTTCTGCTTTCATACGTTCTTGAATTTCTAGTTGCAGTTGTTGGTTTTGCTCCATCAGCTGCCTTTGCAGTCTCCGGATGGTAAGTTGATTCTCTACGCGAGCTAAAACCTCTTCAATCTGAAAGGGTTTGGTGATGTAATCTACCCCACCAGATTGAAAGCCTTTGACCTTATCTGTTACTTCATCTAAGGCACTCAGAAAAATAACTGGTATTTGTGCAGTTTGAGGATTCTGTTTGAGCTGTTCACAGACTTCATAGCCATTCAGGTCAGGCATGTTGATATCCAGTAAAATTAAATCAGGTAAAGCAGAACCCGCAGCCCTGATTGCCATTTTGCCCTTAATCACACCCCTTACTTGATAACCCTGTTGAGATAAAGTGGCAGATAAAACATGCAAATTTTCAGGGGTATCATCAACGATTAAAATTGTTCCTTTTGTCATTGGTTGTTTGTTATTGGTTATTGGTTGTTTGTTGTTTGTTATTGGTTATTGGTTGTTTGTTGTTTGTTATTGGTTATTTGTCATTGGTTGTTTATTCTTTGTCCTTCGTAATGCCTTCCTCTTGTCAAATTACCTGATATAGCAATTATCCCATTCGTGAAGTACAGCTAACTTTGACGAGCTTATTCCCAATTCTCAATTCTCCATTCTCAATTCTCCATTCCCTATTCCCCATTCCCTATTCCCCATTCCCCATTCCCAAAGAACTAGTTTCTTCAATTAAATCAATAATGCGATCGCAGCGGAAATTATTGACAAAATCGGTAATCGCTTTAGCTAGGTGTTCCTGGGTAGGAGGAATTTCCTCCAGCAACTGGAAAATCCGCTCATTATCAATCGCATCGGCGGCTTGGTATAGTTCCTTAAGCCACTGCTTTGGCATCTTTGCTAATGCTGAAGAAATTACAGAAGGACTAGATAAATCTTCCTCCACCACTCGGACTTGACCCTGTTGTGCTATGTTTGTTAAGTTTGCTCCTTCAGAATTTGTTGCTAGCTCTTCATAAAGATAACGCACCCCCAGATATTGAGTCATCTTGTCAAAAAGCACTTGCTCTTGGAAAGGCTTACGAACAAAATCATCACAACCAGCGGATAAAACGACTGCTCGCTCTTCCTCCCAAGCACTAGCAGTTAGAGCAATAATGGCAGTTGCTTGACCCTTGAGATGGGTTTTAATGCGTTTAGTCGCTTCATAACCATCCATCACAGGCATCCGCATATCCATCCAAATGAGATGAGGCTGCCAACCTTCCCAAATTTCAATTGCTTCCATGCCATTGCTGGCTTCTTTCATTTCAAAGCCTAGGGGATTCAATAGCTTAATTAGTAGTTGACGATTGTCCCATTTGTCATCTACCACCAGGATACGATAGCAGGGCTGGTTTGCTTCTAAAGCAATTACTCTGCGAGTCAATTGTCTAGTTTCGACATCATTAGTATCAACTACACCAAGGACAATATCAAATTTGAACAGGGAACCACGCCCCACTTTACTACTAATACTAATGTCACCCCCCATCAGCTGCACAAATTTCTTGGCGATAGGTAAACCCAAGCCAGTTCCCTCTTGTGCTTCTTTTCCAGTTTGACTTTGGCTAAAGGCTTCAAATAGATTATCTAACTCCTCTGGAGCAATCCCAGAACCCGTATCTTCAAGTTCAAAGAGAATTGTTGTTTGTTTTTTGTTGTTTGTTTTTTGTTGTTTGTTTTTTGTTGTTTGGGAATTGGGAATTTCTTCCTTGTCTCCCTTGTCCCCCTTGTCTCCCTCATCTCCTTGTCCCCGCGTCCCCGCGTCCCCGCGTCCCCGCGTCTCCTTCTCTCCCAATTTCAACCGCAAAGATACCCTCCCTTCAGAGGTAAATTTAATGGCATTATTGAGTAGGTTAATCAAAACTTGGCGTAACTTAACCTCATCTGCATGTACATATTGAGGCACATTGGGAGAGCAGTCGAAAAGCAAATGCAAACCTTTTTCCTGAGCTTTGAGGTAGAACATTTGCTCTAATTCATTGAGCAGGCGATAGAGATCGAAGTTAGTTTCATTGAGAGTAATGCGTCCTGCTTCAATTTTAGATAAATCCAGCACATTATTAATTAATGTCAGCAGGTGTTGCCCACTCTGGTTAATAATTTTAATATTGTGACTGTGCTCTTCGGGTAGATCATTACTGCGAGTCATTAGTTGGCAAAAACCCAGAATTACATTAAGAGGAGTGCGCAGTTCATGACTCATATTAGCGAGAAATTCACTTTTGGCTTGATTGGCAACTTCGGCTGCTTGCTTTGCCTGTTGTAGTTCCGCCGTTCGTTCAAGAACTTTTTGTTCTAGGGAAACATTTAATTGTTCCAGTTCCTGATTTACTCTTTGTAATGCGTCATTTTGCTCAGCTAATTGTTGTTCCTGGTTATAACTCCGAAGGGCTTCCGTAACTGTCAAATTTAAGTCCGCTGCATCCCAAGGTTTTGCAATATAACGATACAGATTAGCCGCGTTGACGATATTACCCACAGCAGCAGCATTAGCTTGTCCAGTTAACAATATCTTCAAAGTTTTGGGATATTGGGTATGAATCTGAATGAGCAGTTCATCTCCCTTCATTCCTGGCATAATTTGGTCAGAAATAATTAGAGGTACTTCTACTCCCTCTGCTTCTAAATCAGTAAAAATTTCTATAGCTTCTTCACCAGTTTGGGCTAATTCAATATCATAATCATTGCCTAAATGAGTAGTTAGCTGATCCTGGAGGCTAACTAGCACTACTCTTTCATCATCTACACAGATAATTGCACCTTTACTCATTCATTTCCTCCCAAACCAGATTTTAGTACTTCGATCAAGGTAGTTTCATCCCAAGGCTTTGGTAAATAGCGATGTAGATTTACCTGTTGTCGGGTGCGCTCAATTGCCTCTTCATCAGCTTGTCCTGATAACAGAACTTTGGTAATCTGGGGGAATTGCTGATGAACTTTCAAGAGAAACTCATCTCCTTTCATCTCAGGCATCAGCCAATCGGAGACAATCACTAGAATATCTATATCATCTTCGTTTAGCTCCTCAATAATTTCTAAAGCTTCATCAGCACTTTCAGCTAGTTCACAGAGATATTGACGACCAAAATTACGGTTAATTTGGTCTCGCAGACTTGTTAAGATGATTTGTTCATCATCCACACATAAGATGACTTTTTTAGACATTGTTTTAGGTGGTAGGTGTTAGATGGTAGGTGATAGGTGGTAGGTGATAGGTGGTAGGTGGTAGGTTTTAGGTTTTAGGTTTTAGGTTTTAGGTGGTAGGTGGTAGCAGCAAAATCAGCTCCCAATTCCCAATTCTCCATTCTCAATTCTCCATTCTCCTAATAGGGAGAAAAACGCTAAATGTCGTTTTGCCAGGAACGGAATCTACTTCAATTTTACCTTGATGTTTTTTAATGATTTTGTTCACGATGTTTAAACCTAAACCACTACCTTCTCCCATCGGCTTGGTAGTAAAAAAGGCGTCAAAAATTTTGGCTTGTATTTCCGGAGGGATGCCACAACCAGAGTCTGTGAATTGAATGACTACTTGATGCTCCTGTTTAAAAACGTGGATAGTTAATGTACCTTCGGAATTCATCGCTTGGATTGCATTATGTACTAGGTTCGTCCAAACTTGATTGAGTTCTTCTGGATAACAGAGAATCTCTGGCACATCTTGATATTGTTTAATTACTTCAATACCCTGCTTCAATAAATTTTGATAGATAGTTAGTACAACGTCAATTCCATAGGTGATCTGCGCTTTGCTCATTTCTCCAGAATTGTTCCGGCGAACATAACTTTTGAGAGCAAAGACGATTTTTGAGGATTTTTCTACTGCTAATTGAATATTATGACTGTTGTTTTGTTGGGTTACTAAGTTGTTAGCTGTGTCTAAGACTAAGTGGCAGTTGGGGTCTTGTAGCAGGGGTAGAAAGGGAGTAATATCTTGGGTGATACCTAGTTGAACTAAATCAGCAGCAAGGGTATCAGCGTCATCAATGCCCTGTGCTTCCAATTGTTTCTTGAGGGCACGTTTACATTTCCGTTCTTCTCGAAAAGAAAGTTCCTGACTCTTACCTTCTTGCGCTGCTAATAAAGCGAAAAAGTCCGCTTGTCGTTCAGCAGAGAGTTGCTGGAAAATCTGAGGTAATTGTTGTAGAGAATTCTCAAGAGCAGAGGAGATATTGGCAATAGAAGCCTGAATTGCTCCCATTGGGGTATTGATTTCGTGAGCTACCCCAGCAATCAGTTGTCCCAAAGAAGCCATTTTTTCGGATTGGATTAGTTCCTGTTGAGTATTCTGGAGTTCTTGGAGAGTGCTTGCTAGTTCTTCGTTTTTTTGTCGTAAGGTTTCCTCTGCCCGTTTACGTTGCGCAGCTTGCCGATAGGCATCGCTAATATCTCTAGCAACCCATAGTACACTGGTGTCTGAAATTGGAGAAATCCTGGCACTAAACCAAAGCTGCTCTTCGCCAACACCAAGGCTGTAATCAAAACTAAGTATCTGCTGGGTAGTTAAAGCTTGCTGAACTTGATTCAACCAAAGCGGAGCAGTGGGTTCTTGCAAAAATGATGCCACTGTTTGGCTGATGATTTCCGCATCCGGTTGCTCCACACCATGAGGATTCATCGGTGCAATTTCTATATTCTCAAGCTGGTTACCTTGCATACTAACAATTACTACCAGCTCTGTCATTGCTTCAAAGAGAGCACGCATTTTTTCCTGGGAAGTCCTCAGATGAGTCTCCAGGATTTGACGCTCACCGATTTCCTGTTGTAGTTGCTCGTTTAGTTGCCTGAGTTCACCTGTTTGCTCACCAACTAGATGTTGCCAGGTTGCAACAGTTTGCTCTGTTTCCTGTAAGTTTATTGCCTTAAGTGCACCAATTTGGGTGATGATACCGACTAATTCTCCTGGATCATTGGTTACGATTAAGCAGTTTCCTGGTTGCTGCTGCATCATCTGATAGGCATCCCACATAGAATCAGCAGGCTTGATTGATAGTACAGGTGAACTCATTATGGTTGCTGCGGAGGCTTTGTCTGGCTCCAATCCCAAGTTGTGAAATTCTATGATCTCCCTTTCAGTAACGATGCCTACAGGGAACATAGTTTGGGTCTCAGAGGCTGATTCGTGTCCCCACTCCTTTTTTCCCTCACCCGTATTCACCTCCCTCCTTGCCAAGCTACAATTTTCTACAATTACCACACAGCTGACTTGCTCTTTGAGCATCAGTTGTGTTAAAGACCGGATGGAGGTGTTCTTATCCGCCTGAACTACATTAGTATTCATCACCTCCGAGACTTGTTTAAGCTTGAATAAATCCGTTGGTTTGAGGAATGTTTGGATGCTGTGGGGGGTGATAATACCAACTAAGCTTCCTTCTTCATCTACTACAGGGAGATGGCGAATCCGATGCTGGTGCAGGATTTTTACCACAGCTAAACCATCCTGTGCCTGGGTTTGGGTAATAATATGTAGTGGCTTCATCATCACCGTTGCCAGGGATAAATTGCTCAAGTCAGTTCCGAGGGCAGTTAGACGCACCACATCTGTTGTTGTCAGCAAACCAACTGGAGATCGATGGTGCTCTCTAGAACCTAGTATGAGAATATAACTACTGTTGCTCTGACTCATCAAAGCGATCGCTTCTGGTACAAGAGTATCTGGTGTAGTAGTTAAAGGATTAAGAATTGTTGTTTGTTGTTTGTTGTTTGTTATTGGTTGTTTGTCATTTGTCATTTGTTGTTTGTTATTGGTTGTTTATTATTGGTTGTTTGAGAATTGGGAATTGGGAATAGGGAATATCTCCCCAGCTTCCTCAGCTTCCTCAGCTCCCTCAGCTTCCTCAGCTCCCCCAGCTCCCTCAGCTTCCTCAGCTTCCTCAGCTCCCTCAGCTCCCTCAGCTCCCTCAGCTTCCTCAGCTCCCCCAGCTCCCCCGGCTCCCTCAGCTTCCTCAGCCCCCTCAGCTTCCCACACCTCAGAGGGGAAGTTCCTTAGTAATTGGTAAATACACCGTGAATGTTGTCTTTCCTGGTTTGCTGTCTACTTCCACTTTACCTTGGTGTTTATCGACAATCTTGTGGACGATATCCAACCCCAAGCCACTGCCTTCTCCTACTGGTTTGGTGGTAAAGAAAGGTGCAAAGATTTTGTCTTGGATTTCGGGAGGGATACCACAACCGGAA
This sequence comes from Symploca sp. SIO1C2, assembly GCA_010672925.1. Lineage (GTDB taxonomy): Bacteria > Cyanobacteriota > Cyanobacteriia > Cyanobacteriales > Coleofasciculaceae > Caldora. The sequence goes on from JAAHFP010000012.1 coordinate 61,041, forward strand.
TCAGTAACTTGTACTACTATCTGATTCCCTTGTTCAGTAACAGCTATCTCTAGTTTGCCCTGATTATTCATGGCTTGGGTAGCATTATGAATTAAATTTGTCCAGACTTGATTTAATTCTTCAGGATAACACAAAATTTCTGAAACATGTTGATAGTTTTTGACTACTTCAACACCCTGTTTAAACTGACCTTGATATAGGGTAAGGACTAAATCAATACCATCAGTTATTTGAGCTGTGAGCATTGTACCTGATTTATCCTGATGGGCATAACTTTTGAGAGCGAAGACAATTTTTGAAGCTCTCTCTACTGCTAATTGAATATTCCTACTGTTATTTTGTTGTAGAGCTAAATTGTAGGCTGCTTTGATAATTAAGTTGTGGTTAGGGTCTTGTAGTAGAGGTATAAAGGGAGTAACATTATCTGGAGTAATACCTAGTTTAACTAAATTAGTTGCCGAAATGTCAGCATCCTCAATTCCTAGAGCTTCTAACTCTTTTTTGAGGGCACGTCTAAATTTCCTTTCCTCTCGAAAAGAAAGCTCTTCAGAACGTTGTTGGGCAACTGCTAATAAAGCAAAGAAATCGGCTTGCCTTTGAACAGAGACTTGCTGAAACAGTTGGGGAAGTTGTTGCAGAGAGTTTTCGAGAGCATTAGAGATATTGCTAATGGAAGCTCCGATTGCTCCTAAAGGAGTATTGATTTCGTGAGCTACCCCAGCAATAAGCTGTCCAAGAGCAGCCATTTTCTCAGATTGAATGAGTGCTTCTTCTGCTTGTTTGCGTTCGGTGATATCGTTAGATATCGCCACTAGGCATTCTTGTCCTGAAATATTAATTATTTCTGCTGATAAGAGTGCTGTCTTCACTGCCCCTGATTTGGTACGAAAACTAAATTCATAGTTGCGAACTACACCATCATTTGATAACATTTGGAAGAGAGACTGACGGTCTTGTTGATTTACCCAAAGATTCAGCTCCACTGCAGTATGACCAAGGATTTCTTCACTAGTGTAACCAGTAAATTGACAGAAGCTCTCGTTCACCTCAATATGCCGCCCATCAGTTACAGTGGTGATCGTGATTGCATTTGGACTAGAACGAAAGGCTTTAGAGAATTTTTCTTCTGATAAACTCAGGGCTTCTTCTACAAGTAGACGTTCACCAATTTCCTGCTGTAGCTCCCTGGTGCGTTGAGTAACTTCTTGTTCTAGGGTACGGTTGTAATCCGCTAGCAATTTCTCAGCACGTTTGCGCTTAGTGATATCAGTAAAGGCGACAATGGCGTAGACAATGTTCCCGCGTTCATCATAAATAGGTGTCCCCCAACTTTCTAAGGGAATAATTCGTTCACCTTGGTGAATTTCTAGATCATCAGTATTGGTAGTTTCCCCTTGCAAGGCTCGCATAATGGGTAACTTTGCTGTAGGATAAGTCTGGTTAGTTCCTGTGATGTAGCTTTGATAGACTTCGGCTCCTTCCTTATACTGAGCCGAAGGATTAACTTTTACTCCTTGACCGAGTAATTCAATCGCTTTCTGGTTGGTATAGTAGGGTTTACCAGTAGCATCCATCACCCCTACTCCTACTGGCATTGCTTCTAAAAATTGAGTCAGCCTCTTCTCGCTTTCCCGCACTTTGGTGTAGAGTGTGGCATTAGTAATCGCGATCGCTGCTTGTCCAGATAATAGTTGTATAACTAGCAACCGCTTGGGGGTAAAAGCGCCACTAGTCAAGTTATTCTCCAAGTAGACAATACCACTGAGGGTTCCTTGGTTCAGCAAGGGAGCACACAAAATAGATTTGGTTTGATGTTGTTGGATGTAAGGATCATTGGTAAAATTACCCTCACTAGTAGCATCATCCAAGACTACCGTTTTCTTGGTGCGAGCCACATAATTGATCATTGATGCCGGTAATTGGTTGTCAATGAGAATTGACTGCAAAACAGTAACCTGCTCAGAATCAACTCTTCCTGAAGCTTCAATCAATAATTGACCATTCTCATGGCCTGACTGACCTTGGGCTGGTAATATCAGAAAGCCGACTTGGGCTCCAGCATTTTGGAGCAGAGTTTGCATCAAGGAAGCTAGTAACTTATCCAAGACAATTTCACTACCAATTGCTTGGGAAGCTTTCATGAGGGTAGCTAAATCTAAAGATTCCCCTAACTGGGTGCTGGCTGAAGTGCTAATAGTAGTTTTACGAGTTTCTGTCGGAGAACTTACTACTGCTAAGGTTAATAACTGCGGGTATCTTGCTTCTAAATCTTTGACCTTAGCTGTGGCTCCCCAGTGAGTATAGCAGTAGTGAGCATCACTGAAATAGGTTTTCGCAATCTTTGGTTTGCCCCAGTCAAGGTAGAATTTAGCAGCAAGTTCGTTAGCCAAAGCTTCTTCTTGAAGATACCCATATTCTTGAGCCGTAGCAATGGCACGATCGTATAATTCCATTGCTGCTAAATTTTCTCCCCGGAGTCGGTGGTATTCTGCTTTTACAAGCTCCAACTTATGTTGATAATTCTTGGGAGCCTTAGATGCCCATATTGCCAACTTCTCTTGATTAGCAACTAATTGGGCAAGAAAATTTTCCTGCTCAGTTGTTGGTAGGGTGCCAAATACGGTTATTCTGACCAAAGAATCATAGAAATAGAATTGAGGGATATATACCGTACCGATTACTGCATCTAAATACCTTGCCGCTTCACTAGCGTTTTGCCTTGCTTCACTAGTTTCGGCAAATAAATAGCACAGTATCAATTTATATAGATGTAGAGTAAATAGAGTAATCTGATCATGAGTCTGTTCCTGAAGCCGTAATCTTACTTGCTCGTTATACGCATCACCAGCTAACAGACAAGGATTTTCTGTAGAGCCCGTCAAATTGAGAACTACTTGCCGTAGCAACTCATTCCACTGCCAGACTGTTTCCTGTTGAAGCTGATGGATAGCTTGAGAGTAGGTGGCAATTTCTCGTTCGAGTTGAGTAAGCTCTTGAGAGCAAAAAAAAGCATGATAAGCATAGATTTGAGCTGCCATCGCTGCATCCTCAAACTCTCCCGACTCCAGTGCCAATTGATAAGCCTCTACAGCAAGATTGAGATTGGCTTTGAGCGGTTTGTGCCAATGCTGAACTCCTGCAATCAATCTTGTCAGAGTTTTAGCTCTAAGAGCTGTATTATCAAAATGCTCCGATAATTGAAAAGCTAACTGCCCCAATTGATAGCCGCTATCGATATCTCCCACAACTCCACAGAGAATCATTCCATAAGTAGCATAAGCAGGAGCAGATACAGCAGTATTTCCATGCTCTAGGGATAAATTTACCATTTGAGAAATAACCAAGGGCATCAGTTGAGGTGCTGCGATTACCAGAGCAACAAAAACTCGGTTCATCATTGCCATAGCCACCAGATGCTCAGCACTGGTCATTTCCGGCAGATTGATCAAATCTTCAATCTCTTTCCCTGCTAAATTAGCTTGTGTTGCTGCTAACTCCAGTTGAATCTTCTCTCCATCTGGCTGTTGGGGCAAGGAAATACCCATTAACTGCAAACTATCCAAAGCCAGTTTTACTGCTTTCAAAGGTTGATTTTGAGCTGTATAGGCTTGCAGCTGAATTTCGTAGATTTTTACTTTATCTCGTAAAGTGGTAGCTCGTTGCAAGGCAATCTTAGAAAGTTTTTCTACTTGCTCGAAGTCAGTAGTTAAGTATTGAGCTTCCACTTCCTCTACTACAAGATTGAAAGTCAACTCATAGTTTGTCTGCCAACTATAAGCTCCCAACAGTTTTCGTCCCGTCTGTAAATACTTAATAGCTGTTCCATAGGCATTCGCTATCTTTGCTTTTTTCCCTGCCAACCAATTTAGTTGAGCTAATTCCTTCCTCTCCTGCTGAGAGTTGAGCAGTTTCCAACCAAAATTCAAATGATCAACTATCTGAAATATTTGCTCTGCTGACCATTGTTCACTGTCTTGTAAGTTGGGAATTGGGAATTGGGAATTTGCCTCCTGCTTCCGATTCCCCTCCTGGGAGGGGTTAGGGGTGGGTTCCGCCTCCTGCCTCCTGCCTTCTGCCTCCATTAACAATAGATTACCAATTTGCCAGTGAACTACCTCTGTGTCAGTTTCCTTGATTAAGGTATAGGCTGCTTGTTGGATCTGAGTATGACCAAATTTAAAAGCTTGAATTAATAGCTGTTCATCTAATGTAGACTGCGGCAAAATTAACTGTAACTGCACTGCTACTAAGAGGTCTTGGAAAAGTGCAGCCGCTGATTTTTCACAAATAATAGAGAGGGTATTTAAATCAAACTCCTCCCCAATACAAGCTGCGAATTGTAACACTTGCTGGGTGACCTTAGGAAGTTTCTGCAACTTACCAATCATCAACTCAACTAAATTATCAGTGATACCCATTGCCTCAATTTGATTCATATCCCATTGCCAGCTGAGGTAATCAAAATCAAAAGTAATCAGTTTTTCTTCATGCAGAATATTGAGAAACTCTTTGACAAAGTAGGGATTGCCAGCAGTTTTACGTTGTACTAATTCGGCCATTGGCTTAACTGATTGCAGCTCTTGGTGTAGAGTATCAGCAATGAGCTGGCTAATCGATTCTAGAGTCAATGGTGCTAAATTAATCTGGTTAACTGTTGCCCCTTGCTTTTGTAGACGTTTAATGGTCATCATCAAGGGATGAGTAGGACTAACTTGGTTATCCTGATAAGAACCAATAAGCAAGAGATTAAGATAGTTAGAATTTTCCTTCAGAACATCTGTTGGGGGTTGTGCTACTTGTTTACTGTTGCCTGGTTGCTCCTCAATATGGCTATCTCCTGGAATAATCATCAATTCGAGCAATTTAAGACTGTCGAAATCAGCCCACTGCAAATCATCAAGGAAGACAACTAAGGGATGCTCTGTGGAAGTAAATACTTGAATAAAGTTTTGCAGTGCCAGTTGCAAGCGGTCTTTTGACTCTATTACTCCCAACTGTGGTGCAGCTTGCTGTTTACCGATAATCAGCTCTAATTCTGGAATCACCTCAATCATTAATTGAGCATTAACACCCAAAGCTAGCAGGAGTTGTTTTCGCCATCGCTTTAACTGAGCCTTACTCGCAGTTAACAGTTGTCGCACTAGTTCCTGGCAAGCAGTGATCATAGCTGAGTAGGAGATATGGCGCTGAAACTGCTCAAATTTACCCCGGATAAAATAACCTCTATTTTGGATGATGGATGTTTGTAATTGGGCTACTAGTGTTGATTTACCGATCCCATAATCTCCAGCAATAAGCATGAGTTCGGTTTTGTTCTTGGTTGTTGGTTGTTGGTTGTTAGTTGTTTTTTTACTGATAACTCTGGCCGCAGCTAACAGAGTTGCAATTTCTTGCTCTCTACCATAAAGTTTTTGGGGGATTTGAAACCTGTCAGAAATATCATGTTCTCCGGGGATAATATCTTCAATTTCTCCTCCTGCTTCTAACTGCATCAAGCAAATAATTAAATCAGCTTGAATACCCCAGGCATTTTGATATCTATCTTCAGCATTTTTGGCTAACATTTTCATCACAATATCAGACAAAGCCTGAGGAATTTTCGTCCTTCTACCTCCTGTTCCCATCCTGGGAGGGGTTACGGGTGGGTTCTGCCTCCTGCTCCCCTCCTGGGAGGGGTTACGGGTGGGTTCTGCCTCCTGCCTTCTGCCTCCTACCTTCTGCCTCCTGCCTTCTCTTGGGGGTACTGGTTCCTGAGCAATATGACAATGTACCAACTCCATGGCATTAGTAGTAGTAAACGGGAGCTTTCCTGTAAGCATTTCATAGAAAGTAACACCGAGGGAGTAAAAGTCTGTACGGTAATCCAGGGAACGATTCATCCGTCCAGTTTGTTCTGGGGAGATATAAGCTAGAGTACCTTCTAAGAACTCGGGAGGTTCTAGGGTCGGATTTTCCCAAGTTAGTTGAGTAGACAGACCAAAATCGATGATTTTGACTTGTCCCGTTTCTTGGTTAAAAACAATATTGGCAGAGTTAATGTCTTTATGGATGATATTGCTATTGTGAATGCCACCCAAAATCTCGGTAATTTTGATGCCAAGGTTCAAAAAATCCTTGAGAGACAGTTCCCATCCCGGTTCATCCAGCAGTTGTCTTAAAGATTTTCCCCCAAAATCTTCTAGAATAATTACTAGGCTTCTCTGATACTCCTCTAGGCCATAAACCTTGACTACCCCTTCTAGATTTAAGCTGCGGGCAATTTGATATTCCTGCTTATATCGAGTGAGTTCTTGGGGTGTAGGATATTCTTGCTTAAGTACTTTGAGGATTACCGGTTGATTATCTTGTTCTCTAATGCCTCGATAGATGAGAGAATTGCTGCTCTCATCAATTAGGGTTTGAACTGCAATGCCAGCTAGGGAGATCATAATTGTTGTTTGTTGTTTGTTGTTTGTCCTTTGTTGTTTGTTATTTGTTATTTGTTGTTTGGAAATGGGGAATTGAGAGTTATCTTACTTATCTTCTTTATCTTCCTCAGCTCTCCCAGCTCCCTCAGCTCCCTCAGCTCCTAAACTACCCTAACTTCCCGGCTATCATCCGTAGCAAATATTCAGCAATTTGATATTATATCTTTAGTTAAAAGGGGAGGGTGGGTCAGGGTACACAATTTTATGAGTAATCTGAGTAATTTACGTCAACTGCTGCTGCAACTTGATAACTGCAATTACAAAGCCTACAGAGATATTAAAGGTAGCTACAACTTCCCCAACTTCACCCTAATTATCGAGCATGTGCAAGGAGACCCCTTTGCCGCACCAAGTAAAATCAGGGTGCAGATTTCCCAGTCAGTTGCTGGCTTTCCCCCTAACCTCTACAATTCTCAAAGTCGGGAAATTGCTCTGCGAGATTACCTAACTCGTCAGTTTGACGCAGCAGCGCAAGAAAGTAGTTCCTTCCGAGGTAGTGGCAAGAGTGGACTGATTACCATTACCAACGTAGGACAAGAAGTATTAGAACGTACCTCTGCCTTGATTAACCAAAAAACTGTGGAAGTTCGTTTTCTAGTCGGGCTCCCAGCTCGTGGGCGTCGCATTTCCGGACGTCAGGCAGCAGAGATGTTCTGTGAAGATATTCCCCAAATTATTGACAAATCCCTGTTATATCAATCTCTTAACCAGCAAGAGCTCCAACAACAGGTGGAAACGATAGAAGATGCTGACTGGCTACGTCAACAGCTAGCAGAACAGGGTCTAGTTGCCTTTATTGCCGATGGGTCGATTCTACCACGCTACAGTGGTGTTGATTCCCGACCACTATTAGAAGCAGCTGTACCCTTTCAATGTCCGCCCCAATTGCAAGTTGAGTTTACTTGTCCCAACCGAGGTGTAATTACTGGTATGGGGATTCCTGCTGGTGTTACCCTGATTGTCGGTGGTGGCTATCACGGCAAATCCACCTTACTTAGGGCAATAGAATTAGGGGTATACAACCATATCCCTGGAGATGGCAGAGAATTGGTTGTGACTAATCCCGCTGCTGTGAAAATTCGTGCTGAAGATGGGCGGTCTATTGCTGGGGTAGACATTTCTCCTTTTATCAACCAACTACCTCAGAGTCGTCCTACTTCCAACTTCTGTTCCTCTAATGCCAGTGGTAGCACCTCCCAAGCAGCAAATATTATCGAAGCCTTAGAAGCTGGTGCCCAGTTACTCTTAGTAGATGAAGATACTGCTGCTACTAATTTTATGATTCGCGATCGCAGAATGCAGCAGCTGATTGCCAAAGACAAGGAACCAATTACTCCGTTTATCGACAAAGTACGACAACTCTACACCGACTACGGTGTTTCCACCATTTTAGTAATTGGGGGCAGCGGTGATTACTTTGATGTAGCAGATACAGTAATTGCCATGGACAATTTCCAACCGACGGATGTTACCAGCAAAGCCAAGGAGATAGCCCAACAACATCGTACCGAACGCACCTCGGAAGGAGGCAAACAATTCGGCAAGATTACCCCTCGTATACCTTTGCCGGAAAGTATCGACCCCAGTCGAGGTCACCGAGATATCAAGTTGAGAGTCCGAGATGTCGATGAAGTGGTATTTGGTACAGAGGAAATTGATTTAGGGGCAGTAGAACAAATAGTAGAACCAGGGCAGCTCAGAGCTATTGCTGAAGCGATCGTCTATGCTAAGAGACAGGATATTAACGGGAAGTATACTCTACCAGAGATTTTGCAGCAGGTAATGACTGATATCGAGACTCAAGGATTAGATATCCTCACTCCCTTTCCCCAAGGAGACTTAGTTAAATTCCGCCGTTTTGAATTAGCAGCTGCTCTTAATCGTCTGCGTACTTTGAAAGTATTAGGGAATTGAGAATTTACTATTTCAGTAGACCAAGACTTCCCCAAGCGTTAAGCTGACAGCCTCTGCTATGGTTTCTAGAGGCTCCTACTAGGAACAAATCGCACTTTCACCCAACCTACAGTTTTAGTGGCATGAACCAGCTACAAATGTCAATAAAGTCAGAACCGGCAGACAAAAGTGAGTGATAGCTCAGTTAAATTATAGAAAGCATTCATTTTACCCACCTGACGAAATTTGCCATTGCCTACGGCATCAATAAAGCTGAGCACACTATGTCCGATATTTTAACTAAGCTAACCTATCAAACTTTTGCACAAGGCAAAAAATACTTCAGTTTGGCTCACCGGACCCTGAGTTCACGGCTGTTGAATCTGATTAATCCGACCGTTACTCAACTCCAGACTCAATCCTTGACTCCAGAAGTCATACAACAACTTCAGCAAAAGCTTGATCAGATTATTGAAATAGATTGGCAGGATGCTGAGAAGGGCATTTATCCAGAAAGTCTGCTATTTGATGACCTCTGGTTAGACTTTTGGCGCTACTATCCACTAATTTTACAGGATCTGCCTACTGTCCGGGAACGCCGCTTCCAGAAGCGATATCAAGAATTTGCTCCAGAGATTGAAACAGAAGGCTATCCTCAATATTACCGACAAAACTTCCACTACCAGACTGATGGCTATCTGAGTGATCTGTCTGCTAACTTGTACGACTTACAGGTAGAACTTCTCTTTAGTGGTACTGCTGATGCCATGCGGCGACGGATTCTCGCACCTCTTAAGGAAGGCTTAAAAGCTTTCGGTGCAGTTTCCCCCAGGCAAATTCGGGTTCTGGATGTAGCTTGTGGTACTGGTCGTACTCTGAAGATGATTAGGGCAAGTTTACCAAGTGCTTCCCTATTTGGTGTAGATTTGTCCCCAGCCTATTTACGCAAAGCTAATCAGTTGTTGGCTAAGAACCCTGGGGAACTACCCCAACTGATACAAGCAAATTCAGAAGAGTTACCCTATGTCAATAATTATTTTCATGGGGTCAGTTGTGTGTTTAGCTTCCATGAGTTGCCCTCTACCGTGCGTCAGCGAGTTATCGAAGAATGCTTCCGAGTCACTCAACCAGGAGGAGTATTAGTGATTTGTGACTCGATACAAGCGATAGATTATCCAGAATTGACCCCAATGATGGAAAACTTTTCTATCATGTTCCATGAGCCTTACTACAAACACTACATCAATGACAATTTTGTAGAACGCCTAGAGAAAGCAGGCTTTGTCGATATTGCTACGGAAAACCACTTTGTGAGCAAGTATTGGATTGCTCAAAAACCTCAATAATAATAAAGGCACAAATTTTGTAAGGATGAGGTAGGAAAAGATTAATTAATCCATCATCCGTACTTGAGCCTTCATCCTTTTAGTGAGTTTTCAAGATGAGTACCCAACAGCCTGATCCCACAACAGTTTCCACCGAAAGCTTGTCAACACCAGATATAGCTACCACTGAGTTCATCGAAGAGAGCACAACCATAAACTATGTAGATACCATTGAAACTGTGATCTCTAGCCTAGATCAAGAAAACACTGCGATGGTAAGCCATAGCGAAGGTAGCTTTTTATGGAAGTTTAAGTATGGTAGCGTCGAAGTGTTTGTCCAACTAACCGGCATCACCGATGATGACAACTTTACCGTTTGGTCTTCAGTACTGCAACTTCCTGCTAATAAAGAGCCAGAATTAATGCGCAAGCTGCTGGAAATGAATTGGTCTGACACCTTTGAAGCCTGTTTTGGTATTGTTGAGAACCAAGTAGTAGTGCTTTCTACACGAACCGTAGCAGAATTGTCTCCCGGTGAAATTTCCCGTGCAATTACTGTGGTAGCAACCATTGCCGATGACAATGATGACATATTCCAGGCGGAGTATGGTGCTGCTTGACCAAAGAGATTTTAGATTTTAGATTTTAGATTTTAGATTGAAGAATTAAAACGGTCACAAGCCCTTAAATTTATTTATGGGGTAAATCTAAAATTTTCAATCTTCAATCTTCAATCTTCAATTGCCTGACGACGTGGGGAATGGGGAATAGGATAAAATTCCACGTAGAAAAATAAGATGAGCAAACGTGTCAATTTCTCTATACCCTACACCCCACACTCTGACAGATCTATCAACCTTTATTTGCCCGAAGTTCTTTCTCTCGCATTTCCATCAACTCTGGCACAGTTACAAATTTGTAACCCTGCTTTCTTAGTTGACTAATCATTTCTGGTAAAGCATATACCGTACCCATTCGATCACCACCACCGTCATGCATTAGTACAATCCCTCCTGGAGAAGATTGGTTCAGCACATTCCTAAGCAACGTTGATGAGGAAACAGCATAATCCTTAGAATCCGCTGACCACATAACGTTCACATAATTTTTGCTGTGGGCATATGCGACCAAACCATTGGTGAGATAACCTCCTGGTGGTCGAAATAGAGTAGCTTTAATACCAGTCAGTTTGTAAATTAACTCTGTTGTGCGGTCTATCTGCTGAGCCGCTGCCGCAGGAGAATGTTGGTGATAAGGGTGGCTCCAGCTATGGTTCCCCACTGCATGACCATGTTCTGCTACTAGCTTGGCGAGGTCTGGAAAGGTCTGTACATTGCTCCCGATGAAGAAAAAAGTGGCCTTAATCTTGTTTTTATTGAGGATATACAATATCTCGTTAGTGGTTTTTGGCCAAGGACCGTCATCAAAGGTTAAAGCAATGACTTTCTCACCAGAATTCAGGGGGATGTCATTAATCGTCTTTCCTTGAAATTGCTCAGGGACAGGGGGATTCATCCGTGCCACTTTTTCCGCCTGCATCAAATTAGCGACGAGTTGTTTAAATTGTGCATTAGGCTGGGCCGTTGCAGTTGACAAGTCGGCAGTATTTTGGCTAAAGCCTCCCACCGGCAAGGCAATGGTTTGCAGAACTCTCTGAGAAATTGACTTGTTGGCTGTCAAGCCGAAGCCAGCTACAAAACCCAGGGCAGCTGCAGCTACAATGGGAAGACTGCGCTGCCAAGCAAACAGATGATGGTTTTTTGCCACGTTAGGTTTTCTTCACTCCTTTGAATACTGTTAGATATGAGGGCAATATTGATTTATCCCTTAGTCTTAAATTGGATAATTGGCAGTGGTTGAAAGTTAATCCCATTGGGAAAACATTCTCACGTAAGAGATTGGCCTAGATTCACTATGAGTAAGCATAATTACTGGGTAACTCAATCTTACAACGAATTAATAAAGCTTTTTGCCCCATTTACCTCTCAAAAGATGAGCACTTATTGACAGGTCTATTGATCGGGTGAACGAAATTTTGGGTGGGATTTCTTGAGCTTTGTATCCAATAGCTATAAGTTCTCTCTTCTTCCTCCGCTCCCCAACTCCCCAACTCCTCTGCACCTCCGCACCTCCGCACCTCCGCTCCCCAACTCCTCTGCACCTCCGCTCCCCACCCTTTTTTTCGCTCACCCGCGACTCGCGGGTGGCCATCGCCGCTAGTGGGTGAACGAAATTTTGGGTGGGATTTCTTGAGCTTTGTATCCAATAGCTATAAGTTCTCTCTTGTCCTCCAGCTTCCTCAGCTCCCCCAGCTTCCTCAGCTCCCTCAGCTTCCTCAGCTTCCTCAGCTTCCTCACACCCCCACACCTTTTTTCGCTCACCCGCCGCCAGTGGGGTTGCTCTTTGCTCCGAAGAAACACAAGGGAACAGGCAAGAGGGAGCAGTCAACCGTCAACACTCATAAGATTCGACTGTTTCCGCTAGGGTCGTGGGGTAGGGAAAATTCCTTAATTCTCTACTATTGGTCAAAAACTTTGGTTATAATATTATTTACAGACATTGGGGCTGTGGCTCAGATGGATAGAGCAAGCGCCTCCTGAACAAATCGGGCACTACCAGGGGAAACCGGGTAAGTGAATGTGGTCAAATTCAAGGAAGCCTAAGTCTGACAAGAGATAAGGTAATCTTGAGCCAAGCTCTACTTTTGGCGGTAGCCAAACTTTGGTACAACCCAAGTAGAGAAGGTGCAGAGACTGGTTCAGGGAGCAAGAACAAGATGGACTACAATGTCTCATCAAAAGTAGAGCAACGGGGTATCCTGGTCGGAATGTTATTAGGTGATAGTACCAGAAGAGAACAAAATTTCTTCATCCACCATTCATCTAAGCAAGAGAAGTATATCTTTTTTAAAAAAGAACTTCTCGAACAAATAACAGGAAAACCAGTCAACATCCGAAGACGGCAAAACCCAAGGGGCTATAACCAAATCTACTTAGAACCCAAGTTAATTCCCTTAACAAGAGTCTTAGTCAAAAAGCTCTATAAGGCAGGAACAAAAAAAATTACAAGAGAGTTCCTTAACCTTTTAACCCCCCAGGGAATAGCTGTCTGGTTTATGGATGATGGTTCCAAGTCCTACAAAAAAAGAGAGGGAAAGGTTTGTTCTATGACTCTTAACCTCAATACTTATACCTCCAAAGAAGAGAATGAGACCATCGTTACTTATTTTCAACAAGTGTGGGGATTTAAGTGGGGTCTGAGTAAAGAGAAGACCAACTACCGTCTACGAATGGGGACTAGGGAAGGTAAAAGATTTATCTCTTTTATTAGTCCCTATATCCACGAAAGTATGCTCTACAAAGTACAAACCTCCCTAAACGTCATGGCCACCACCTAAAGCCTTTTATGGCTAAGGTGAAGGTATAGTCCAGAGAGTGGGGAAACTCACACAAATCTGAAGCGCTAGGTCGCCGGTTCGAATCCGGCCAGTCCCGTTCATTGTAAAAAGGTGTTAGGTGTTAGGTATTAGGTGTTAGGTAATGAGATTAACGAGTAATAAGTAATAAGCAGTAGTAGGACTTCAGTCCAAAAAGAAACCAGAAACTAGTCATATCAAAGGATTCATTCATCGCTTTTAATCTTTAGTTTCAGCAAGAGTAACGATTTTTGAAGACTTTATTCTTGTTTTCATTACATACTTTATTAATACCTACCACCTACCACCTACCACCTACCACCTAATGCCTATGCCAAATTGTCCCAGCTGTCATCAACCTATCAAAAGTAATGCGATCGCTTGCCCTCATTGTGGCATGATTTTCAAAGCTTATGGTCATCCTGGTATTACCTTACACCGGGCAATGGGAGAAGAATATTTGTGTAACAGTTGTACTTATCATGAAGATGACACCTGTACCTTTCCCCAACGTCCCTATGCCAAGGAATGCACCCTTTACCAGGATATGTCCCAACCCCTATTATCTAATCAGCCAGTTTATGCTCCTCGTTACAACTTATTTCAATCAATTAAGCTATGGTGTCAAAGAAATCCAGCTTTGCTCGGTATACTAATATTAATAGCCGTAAGTTTTCTGTTTGCTTTAGGTGGTTAGTAATGAGCACTGTCCTTGAAAGGCTGTCGATAGAGAGTATCTCTTTCCTGATAAGGTCTTCCTAGGGAACTGATAGCATTTTGTAAAGTTTCTACTTCCATACAAGTACCACCAATAGCTCCCGCCATAGTGGTAATATGTTCTTCCATTAAAGTGCCGCCAAGGTCATTACAGCCCCATCTGAGAGCTTCTGTAGCACCATCAAGACCAAGCTTTACCCAACTAGGTTGATGATTAGGAATCCAATTACCGAGGAAAATACGAGCTACTGCGGTAAGGAGCAATGCATCTGAGAGAACCGGTTGGTCTCTGCCTACACGACTACGTAATGGCCTAGGGGCTTCTTGACCCACAAAAGGCAGTAAGATAAATTCAGTGATAGAGCCTGGATATCCGCGATCGCAAGCGGTTTTTTGGAGCGATCGCAATTTGTCTAAGTGTGCTATCTGCTGTTGGGGGGTTTCAATATGACCAGAGAGCATAGTACTAGTAGTCGGCATTCCTAGTTGATGCGCTGTTCCGACAATTTCTAGCCAAGCAGCAGTATTCGTTTTTTCAGGACAGAGGATACGCCGCACCTCATCATCTAAAATCTCCGCTGCGGTTCCTGGCATTGAGCCTACTCCAGCAGCTTGCAGTGAACTAATTACTTGAACATAGCTGAGCCCGTCTTGCTGGGCAATAAATTGTACTTCTTGGGGAGAGAAGGCATGTAGATGTAATTGAGGAAATTCTTTTTTAATTGTCTCTACTAACCGCAAATAATAGGGCAAAGAAGCACCATTAATCTTTGCCTGAAGATTGAGCCCCCCTTGCATACAAATTTCCGTAGCCCCTCTGTGGACTGCATCTGCTGTCTTTTCTAGAATTTGTCCCCACTCCAACCAATAGGCTCCCTCAGCCCCAGCATCCCTGCGAAAGGCACAAAAGCTACAATGCTGTTCACAGATATTGGTGAAATTGATATTGCGATTAATGACATAGGTAACCACATCACCAACTTGTTGGCAGCGCAGCTGGTTAGCAGTTTCCTGAATAGCTGTAATTGCCGCAGGTTCAGTTTGCTGGAGGAGTACTATGCCTTCATCTAGGGATAGATCTTCTCCAACTAAAGCACGATTTAAAATAGCATCAACAGTTTTCAATGTGGCAGGTGGTAGGTGTTAGGTGGTAGGTGGTAGGTAGTAGGTGGTAGGTGGTAGGTGGTAGGTAGGAGAATTCTCTAGGGTTAGAAAGCTTACTGTACAAGATTTCTAATCTTTTCTAAGCACTTATTTTCTCTGCACAAATGACCAATGACCAATGACAACAAACAACAAACAACAAACAACAAATTCTCAAAATTTGTAACTCATCAATTGAATAACTGGCCCTTGTTGAGGTATATTCTGGGGCTTAATGGCAATGGTATCGCTATTGACACGGCGCACTGTTGTTCCAGTCATTAAATTCAAGAACTCATCCACCGGCAAAATCGAATACTCTCCTTGGCAAGTATCTTCATCAGCTGCTTGGGTACGGAAATGAGTGGGAACTACCAGTTTAGGATTGAGCTTATCGATAGCAACCTTAGCTTCTTGAGGATTGTAGGCTTTTGCTCCACCTCCCACTGGCACGAAAACTAGATCAGGAGTACCCATGAGAATTTTCTGCTCAATCTCAATCGGTGCAGCAGCCCCTCCCAAATGTAATATCTTGACTCCACCTTGAGTCCACTGCCAAGCTACATTAGTCCCAAATCGTTTTCCCCCAACCCGATCATGAGGACTTCCAAATCCCTCAATTTTGATGTCACCTATCTGATAGGCACTTGGTTGATAGAGAACTTTGGGATTTCCCGGTAGTCCCTCAACTTCCCCTTCATCCAGTAATTGGCTACTAATGAGCACTAAATCTGCTTCTACTTTTGGTGGACGGTATCCAGCAGTACAACCAACTGTCCGAAAGGGATTCACCAAAATTCGTGAACCACCCCCAGTGAACAAAAAGCAGGTATGTCCCAGCCATTTCACCGTAACTCCGCCACTGGATGTTTGTGCTTGAGAGGATTGAAATCCAGAAGCTACACCTGTTGCTAGGGTAGTGAGCAAACCAGCACTTGTATAGCGGATTAACTGTCGCCGTTTCATGTTTTGTTATTGGTTGTTTGTTATTGGTTGTTTGTTATTGGTTGCTTGTTATTGGTTGTTTGTTGTTTGTTGTTTGTTATTGGTTGTTTGTCATCTGTCCTCCTTGTCCTCCTTGTCCTCCTTGTCCTCCTTGTCTCCCCCAGCTCCCTCAGCTTCCTCAGCTTCCCTAACTCCCCCAACTCCCCTATGACTTGGCAGAGGAAGTAAGTTGGAGGAAATTGCGCAATAATTGCTTACCATAAGAGGTCAAAATACTCTCTGGGTGAAATTGGACGCCCTCCAGGTGGGGATAGTTCCGGTGTCTGACCCCCATAATTGTCCCATCTTCAACCCAAGCCGTTATTTCCAGTACATCGGGACAACTTTGGCGATCAATCACTAAACTGTGATACCGGGTGGCAATAAAGGGATTGGCTAATCCTTGGAATACTCCGACACCAGTATGATAAATCTCTGAGGTTTTACCATGCATCAAGATTGGTGCTGAAACAACTTGACCGCCGAATACTTGACCGAGGCATTGATGACCGAGGCAAACCCCCAAAATCGGTACAGTTGAGCCTAATTCGCTGTACAGGCTTTCCGAGACGCCACCATCTTCCGGACGTCCTGGGCCTGGAGAAATCAATACTCCATCAGGTTGAAGCTGGTGTATATTTTCAATGGTAATTTTATCATTGCGGTAAACCTGAATATCCGAGGCTACAGGTAATTGTTTACCTAGTTCTCCTAGATACTGCACTAGGTTATAGGTAAAGCTGTCGTAGTTATCAATAACAATGATCAAAACCCTTGCTCCTCTAAGGTGTTCACTCTGCCAATTGCTCTGACCTCAGCTCAATAGCTGTAGTCTAGCGAGTAGAGATGGTAGTAGCAACGAACTTGCAACAAATAGGGCAGTCAGCGCTGAGATGAGAACTGCACCTGCTGCGCAATCTTTAGCAATTTTGGCAAGTTCGTGGTAAGAGTGTTTAACCGTTAAATCCACTACTGATTCAAGAGCTGTGTTCAATAACTCCAGCGCCAACACCAAACCAATCGTCAAGCCAATCACCGCCAGTTCCACCAGTGGTATGTTTAGCCATATGCCTAAACTGATGGCCACAGTACCAATCAGCGTGTGGATACGAAAATTCCTTTGAGTAACGAAGGCATAGCGGACTCCTGCCCAAGCATATTTAAAACTTACTAGTAAATTGGGGGCAATTTTCCAAGCTAAGTCCCGATTTTGCTTAACAACCGGATCAGATTGGTTAGGTTTAGGCATTGAGCAGTTTTGAGTTGTAGACAGAGAACTCTCAGTGAAAAGCTGGGTAGTAGAAAACCTAGGGTGGGGAAATACCATTGCTCTTTAATTCCATTTCAGAAGTACAACGCCAGAATCCGGAACTCATTATTGTTATACAGCAAGCTCTACAATCCTAAGCAACATTTTTTGCTGATTGAGCATTTTTGTCAGACTTTCCTCATTGGGATGATCCCACCCCAGAAGATGAAGTAAGCCGTGGGAGGCTAACCAGGCAAGTTCTGTTTGTAAAGTATGTCCTTGTTGTTGAGCTTGCCGATAGGCGGTATCCACTGAAATCACCACATCCCCAAGATACAAGGGCACAGACTGTTGCATTGGAAGAGGTATTTCAGGGAAGTCTACCTCTAATGCGGCAAATGCCAGTACATCTGTTGGTTGATTTTGATCACGGTACTGAGCATTGAGGGACTGTATTTCAGTATCGTTGGTGAGGCGAAGGGTGAGTTCGTAGTTGCTAGCAGGCACTAACTCTGCTTCCAGCACTTCGAGCCATTGGTAAAACCAACTTTCCCAGGTTGAAGTTGCCATTGGGCAGGGGAATTGGTCAGCATGATCAATTGCTGAGGGAGTAGTCGCAAGAAAATTTTCCTGCACAATTACTTCAACTGGCACCATCGGCTTCTCCTCAGGGTTTAGATTTATTGTAGATTGCCAATTTTCTTTTGCTTACCAGCATTCTAACGAGTGAGGAAAGCAAGACCAATGAACACAGCCAACAAGCCAAAAGTAGTCAAAAAAAAGTGTTTCAGAGATTTGCCTCCCTTGTTCACCATATTGCGCATTGCTAGTTTCACGTAACTGGGTTTAGCCTCCGTTGAGCCGGATGTTTGGGGAATAGTAGTTTCGCCAGGTGTTTGTTCTGGAACTTTGGGTGTTGAAGATGGATTGCTCATAAATAACTGTTGTAGATTGCAAATACTGTGTGAACTATAACTTAGCAGCTGTCTGAAAAAAATAGTGCTGGGTTTAGTTGCCTCAACCCAACCTACAAGATAAGCGATCGCTAAACAACTTCAGTTGAAGGCTCAGACTGATCTTTGCTACATTTAGGGTCTATCAAAAAATTATCGTTTTAGGATTCACCGTTTCCAGTCCCTGCACTCAAATCTCGAACCATGACTGATGCTGAACTCAGGCAACTGATTGAATTCAATGCCCGCACAGCTCAAGCGAACAGTGAGGGGATCCAAGAGCTCAAGACTTCAATAATTGAACTGCGAATCTCAACAGAGAACTTGCGCTCCTTGATTGATCAACAGAAAGCTATGGATCGGGCTTTGGAGAGTCGTCTACAACTATGGGAAGGTAGGAAGAATGGGACACCAAGTTAGTGTGAGTGCGTCGGGTGTAGGTTAGGTTGGAGTATTCTTCTCGTAGGTTGGGTTGAAGTATGAAACCCAACAATATCTCCTATCTTACTAGATTTGCTTTAAGATATCATCGTATTTGCTGTGCGGACCGATCCAAAACCATAGAACTCCCTCTGGTTCATCAGAACCTAACGCTCTATAGTTTCTACCTACTCTTACCGACCATAAACTTTTAATTTTTTTGAAGTGCAAAGATGGATGTTTAGGATCTTGCTTGAGTAAATCATAATTCCTATCTGCTAATTCTTGGATTTCTTGTGGCAACTGACGGTAGTATTCCCAAAACTGCGTAGTGGTGAAATGCTTTAAATTTCCTGGCACTTTCCTTCCTTGAATTCTTGTCTTGCTTGTTGAATTAAATGATCTAGCTTGCCTGATTCAAAATCTTCTTCAATTTGTTTGTCCCATAGAGATTCATAGAATTCATCAAGCCATTTAGCTAACTCTGTCAACTCTCCCGTAGAGAGTTTCATAACTGCTTCTTTGATTTCTGAAACACTCATACAATGTTCTCGACTGTATCTACTACATCTATAAGTATATTTTAGGGGATGCATTACATGGTATTAATGCATCCTACACTTACTTGCAATCAGCTTCGCTGGTGTCGTAGGCAATTGCACTGAACTAAAAACACTCTAACAGGTGAGGAACGCAAGACCAATTAGCACAGCCAACAAGCTAAAATTAGTCAAAAAAAAGTGCGTCAGGGATTTGCTTCCCTTGCGCACCATGTTGTACATTGCCAGTTTCACTTAACTGGGTTGACTATTGAAGAGCTATTCCTCATCAGTTGTGGGTTCAACTGCTTTAGTATCCAGTGGGGACAAATGGTCATTCACCCCTACCGTTGAGGGTTGCACGAATTTTGGTACGATTATCATTGCCAGCAGTCCAAAAATGCCTGCTGCCAGAAAACTCAATAAGCTTAGGTAGGCGATAACCAACGTGATATTCTCGGTGCCGCCTTGATTTATATTGGAAAGATGATGCAGCAGCTGTGTGAGCTGATTAGAATTAGGTGTTTGATTTTTGTGTGACATGATAAATTGATATCGGTGAGTGAATGAACTTGACCGTTTGTTACTTACCTAAATACTTAGGTGGAGTACCTGTCTGGAAGGTGAAAGAGTCAGACAGGTTACTCTTTATTATCATCAGAGTTTCAGGTTCATCGAGAACCAGATAATCCTCAATTTGATTTGAATCCAGCCTCTGAACACATCAACTCTGATAAGCCACTTGGGGCATTTTTTTTGACGAGTTGATAGTGTAAGACCTTGAGATGGGCCTATTCAACCCAATCATTGGGAATACTACCATCAAAAGCTTGTTTTGGTGCCAACGATAAGCAAATATCTAACCCACATTCTGCACCCTCCTACTGTCACAATCGTTTCAGGGTAAGGAATGTGGGCTTTAACTGAGATCTTGCACCAAGTTGAAACTGACTTGTAAAGGGAGGCAAAAGGCAACAGTGAGGAGAGGTTAATTTTCGTGGGATTTCAATTCTCCGCGTCTGGTGGGACTTATTTCATTACTTTCTTCCGCGGGGCTTGGCTTAATCCTGACAAATTTATATAATTTTTTCTTATCATTATTACAAAATTTATATTTTTTCATTTTTATCAGGTACACTGCTAGACTAAATCCACTTTTACTTAGATGGATTTAGTATTCAACCTCAAATTACCTTCAATCAATTAAGAACAAATCAATCAATATTTTTCTCTCACTCTCCAATCAGTGCGATCGCAGATCTTGTAGGGTGCGTTGCTGATAAGCAAACGCACCACTCTATGAAGCTAAAGATTTTGGGCTGAGTTCAAACTGCAATTGTGAACGGTAGAAACAAACATTGAACTCCATAAAGAAGTTGACTTGCCCTAAAATAAGCGGCACATTAGTAGCTTGTGTCCAGGCAAATACGAGTTGTACAGGCTCAAAGTTTCCAACGAAAGCTTGAACAAGTACAACACGCGCCTCATACCGAGCTAAATTTCCTGTCAAACTCAGTGTGGTTGTTTGTCGTTCCCATTCGTACCCAAGCTCAACTCCTACCAAATAGGGAAGCACGTTTACACTTGCTCCAGTGTCTAGTAAACCAGATGCTGTAACAGAACCTTGTTGATCAATCAGGGTAAGGGGCAAGTATGGACGAAAACCAGCTTCGCCTAATGCAGAGTCACTAGAAATAAATGGATATCTTTGGGCATTACGCATCATCTTGAATTTTAGCAGCTTGTAATACTTTTAGCATGGTATCTGCTGCTTCAACGGCATCATAGGGTGACCATACTGGGTAAGACTGATCTGGTTTAATTAAATCAGTTTCTTGTTGGGCTAGTTCCGAGATGAGAAGTTGCATGACATAGAATTTGTCTGCACGAGTCAACCCTTGCAACATTGAGATTAGTTCTGATGAGACCATGATCAGAAATTTATGAGTTTTTCTATTCTATAGAATGCCAGAGTAATCTAGGATTGTACATCCATTGATAACTCAAGTTCTAAGAAGCCACTAAAAGAGTTGCTTAATTTACATCACTCTCCAATCAAATCAACCACCGCATTCAACAGAGAGTCATCATGGAAACTGCTTTTAGTTAAATAATAATCAGCTCCAGCATCTAAACCTCGAATCCGGTCTTCTTCACGGTCTTTATAGGAAACGATAATTACAGGAATTGAATTCAACTGGGTATGACTCTTAATCTGCTTCACTAGCTCAATCCCATTCATCCGAGGCATATCTATATCAGTGATAACTAAATCGTAGTCACCAGTACGCACTGCATTCCACCCCTCCATCCCATTCACTGCTAATTCAACTTTATAACCTTTATTTTCTAATAATTTCCGTTCCATTTCCCGCACGGTAATGGAATCGTCAACGACCAGAATATTTTTCTGCTTCGTGGTTACGGTAATATCTGTTTCCCGATGAATCTGACTTAATCGCCCTTCATTGAGTAAGTTGTCAATGGAACGCACTAAATCAGCAACATCGATAATCAACAAGGGAGAACCATCTTCCATCAGAGCAGCGGCGCTAATATCTGGGATTTTACCTAGGCGTGGCTCTAATGGTCTAACTACTAAATCTCGTTCACCAAGAAATCGGTCTACTACTACTCCATAACGGTTGAAATGGTCGCTGATAATGACTACTGGCAAAGCAGAAGTAGTATTTTGAGTGCCATTTGCAGTGAATTCTGGCAACTCCAACACTTGTTGAGCAACTATCAGTCCAATATTGTGTTCATTGATCTTGAAATACTGCCGATTTTCAACAACAGCAATTTCTGCTTGTTCCACCATCACAATCTGTTCAATCCTTGTCAGGGGAAAAGCATAGGGTTCTCCTGAGATTTCCACTAACAGGGTGCGAATTACTGACAGAGTGAGGGGCAATTGGAAGTGAAAATTCATGCCTTGCCCTGGTTGGGAAATAGCTCGCAGAGTACCTCCCACTTCCTCTACCATACTCTTAGCAATATCTAAACCAACACCACGACCAGAAATTTCTGTTACTGCATGGGCTGTAGAAAAGCCTGGTAAAAAAAGAAACTCCATTAGCTCATGTTCTGTCAACTGATGAGCCATTTCTGAGGTTACCAGTTGCTTATGCACTATTTTCTGGCGCAATTGCTCCAAATCTATACCTTTGCCATCATCAGAAACCGTAATTGATAACATTCCCGCTCGATGGGATGCTTCTAGTCGTACTGTACCTTTTGCTGATTTACCTACTGCCAGACGTTCTTGGGGAAACTCGATACCGTGATCTATAGAGTTACGTAGAATATGAGTCAAAGGCGCTTCCAACTTCTCTAAAATATCCCTGTCTACCTGGGTAGATGTGCCAATAATTTCCAATTTAGCTTGTTTACCCAACTCTTTGGCTAGATCCCGTATCATGCGGTGAAAGCGATTGACTCCATCAGAGAAAGGACGCATATGAGAGGCGATAACTTCTCGGTAGAGACGATCTGAAAGATTAGCAGAACGACGGACAAATAGCTCCAAGGCAATAAGGCGATCGCTTAGTATTTCTTGACATTCATTGGCTTTTTTCTGGGAGCTTCTCAGATGTTCCGTACTAAGTTGATTCAGAGTTGATTCGGCGACAGATTCCTGGAGTTTTTCTAAGATACTTGCTAGTTCCCCTTGGGTTTTTTTGAGTTTGAGCAAGGAATCAACAAACGGCTGCAACCAATTCGCCTCAACTAGGGATTCCCCTGCCAAACCCATTAAACGATTTAAGTTTTCCGCACTCACCCGCACTACCCGGTCTGTATTGTGAGAAGTTTGAAGCGTTGGCTCAACAGAAGTAAGCTTTTGAGTGGGAATAACCGATGTCGGCTCTTGAATTTCCTCGGAAGGCAATTGCTGTGGCTGCTCAGGTGGTGTAGGAGGAATTGTTTTAGGTGCTACAACAAGTAGTTCTTGACTGGAAACTTCCTCTATTTGAACTTCCGCATCTAGTGATGCCTCTACTATTCCAACTTCCTCAGCTCCCTCAGCTTCCTCAACTCCATAAACTTCCAGAATAGCCGCGATCGCAACAACTAAAGCTTCAATTTCTTCTTCCTGTTCCCATAGCCAGTTGTCGAAATCAGCTTCTGGTACTTGGCTAATACGTAGGAGGAAATCAACTCCACTCAACAACACATCAATTTGGTCTGTTTCTAGAATAATAGTTCCAGCCTGAGCCGCAACAAAACAGTCTTCCATGCCGTGAGCTACTTTAACGGCAGCATCAATTTCCACAATCCGCGCTGCACCTTTAATCGAATGAGCAGCACGCATCAAGGATTCTAATTCTTGAGGGGACTGGGGTTGATTTTCCAGAGTCAGAAGGTTTTCATTTAAGATTGCCGCCTGAGTTTCTACCTCCATGCCGAATAAATCCCGCATAGAGAAATTACTCATATCAGAATCGCCGTTGCTCACATAATCCTCCGGTTTAGGGTGTAAAACAGCAACTCATAATCCAAGTAATTAATCTGTTTATCTTGCCATTGCAGCAGCGATTTTGTATAAGTTTCTGTTGCTTTGGCAATTACCACTGGTGTATCCTGTAATTCCTCTGGCTCAAAGTGTTTGATCCCATAGATTTCATCAACCGCAAAAACCCATTTTGCCCCTTCTTTTTCCACAACTACCATCCTTGGGTAAACTACAGGACTCATATTCTGAGCTCCATCAGCTTTCGTCTCCAAACCCAGAAGCTTGCCTAAAGAAATAGATAGGAGAATTTCTCCTCGGATATTGACTATACCCAGTAATACCTCATTACTGAGGTGAGGTAAAGTGTGAATAGTACGAAGCTGGGTTACTTCTTTGAACAAATTTGCCGGTAGTGCTAACCATTCTACTCCAATACGGAAAATAACTACTGATATCTGCTCTACAGACTTGTTCGTTGTACTATCGATGGGTCGTAAAGAGCAGGAATCTTTTGCTTGAGCTAGTAAATCAGTCCATTCCTGGAGATAGCCAGAAGGTACTTCTCTTTCTAGTAAACCACGCCCAGCAGCGGAATAGACAGGGCAATTGCGGCAATGGATAAATTTTTCCAGCTCACCGCAAGTGCGATCGCCTGTCACACCAACCTGGTTCCAGCAATCATTGAGTTGTTGGTTGTCGGTTATTGGTTGTTGGTTATTGGTTGTTAGTATGGTTTCTTCAATATTGTTCATAAGCCAAATTTAAGTAGATAGGAAAAAAGAAGGTAAAACTGTACAGGATTGACAAACGACAAACGACAAACAACAAACAACAAATTTAAATTTGCTCTCTAAAAATATAGATTTCTTTTTGCAATCCTTGAGCCGCATCATTCAACTGTTCCAAGGCAGTATTAGTCTCACACAAAGCATCAGCAGTTTGCCGTGACGATTGACTTAATTGTCCCATAGCCTCACTAATTTGTTGTGCACCTTGAGATTGCTCCTCCATACTTTGACTAACATTGCTAAAACCCGGTATTAGACTCTGAACTTGATCGATCACCTGGGCAATTTGCTCACCAATATCTTGGACATCTTCCACACTATGACCTACTTCTTTATTGAAGCTATCCATCTCCATGACTCCACTAGAGACAGCAGATTGCATATTCTTCACCATATGCTCAATTTCTAAAGTCGCAACAGCTGTCTGATCAGCTAACCGACGGATTTCCCTAGCAACAACAGCAAAACCTGCTCCATACTCTCCTGCTTTTTCTGCTTCAATAGCAGCATTGAGGGAGAGTAAATTAGTTTGATCTGCAACTTTAGTGATGGTAGTCACCACACTATTAATATTATTCGCTTTTTCACTAATTAATCCCAGTTTCGAGGAAATAGAAGCCGTAGCATCTGCCAACTGATGCATGGTTTTCTCCATACGCCGTAAATCTTGTTGACTGTTACCAGCAGCATGAGCAGTAGTTTGAGCGAGATTTGCTACTCTTCCCATTGTCTGAACTAGTTCACTAGCATTAGCAGCAATTTCTTGGCAAGTGGCAGTAACCTCGTTAGTAGAAGATACCTGTTGAGTTATTGTTGCTTCTAATTGCTTCCCAGAGGCAGAAATCTCCGTAGCAGATGAGGTAACTTGGATACTGGAATTTTCCGCTGCCCCGATCACTCTATTCATTTGGTTTTTCAGCTGCCAACTAATCAATAGACCAATGATGAGCGTCGTTATAGCTGCTAAAATTGTACCTATTACCACCAACCTCACCAAAAACCTTTGAGATTCTTCAAATGTTCTCAGTTTTTCCTTGAGCAAACTTTCTAGTCTTTCAATCATCTCTTCTCGTAGGGCATCAACTTTTTCAATTTCGAGGGACTGAATTTGCTTACTGGCAGCAGGGATATCTTCGGCATCTACTAGCTTAAAGACTTGTTGAGATACATCATGCCATTTATTCCCTTCTGCAATTATCTCATCTACAAGCTGGCGTTCTTCAGGATTAGTAATCAGTGGTTTTAGTTTTGTTGTCTTTTCTTGAAAATTTTGGTATTCTTCTTGGTATAAATTTTGGTATTTCTGATTTTTAGGAAAAATTATATATGCTTTAGTATTTAGTACCATCTTGGAAATAGCATAAGTGACTGTATCTACTTCTTGAATACCTTGCTCTGCTAAAGCTATTTCTTTTTCTAACTTAAAGGCTTTCATCGTGGTAGAGTAAACTACTACACCTAAACCAATCATGAATAATAAAGGAATTGAATAGGCAAATAAAATGCGACTAGTAATTTTTTTAAACATATTTTTAAGCAAGCTGATTACAGCTCTTTTAGCATAATCCCAATTGCCAAGAGAGCAACATTTGCTCTACCAAGGGATAGATTTCTCCGCTGGTGCTGTTAAGATTTTTGACAATACCTACCTTGCATTCTACAACGAGTGCGATTGTTTACAGCACCAGCGTAGCTGATCGCTTAGTGCAGTACAGCAAAATCACTCACCAGTTTAAAATCGGTATAATTCTGACTATATAAGCATTTTGAATTTTGAATTTTGAATTTTGTTTCGTAGCATGGTGAGCATTTGCAAAGCATGGTGCGTAGCAGCAAAGCGTTAGCGCAGCGGGACGGAGTCCGGCAAATTTTGAATTCTGTCCGGCGGTACTAAGATAAGCTTATATTATCTAACACCTAACACCTAATACCTAATACCTAACACCTACTATGAAATGTATTAAGTGCGGCACAGACAATAATCTCCAAGATCGTGTTGCTAATCAGGGACGATGCAAAAACTGTCATCATCGGTTTGCTTTTGAACCAATGACGATGAGTGCCAAAACTCGGTTTACTGATCAATTCTTTGCCAAGCTACTCAATGATCTCTCAGCTAATAACACTCTCTATTTTACACAAAAACAACTGTTCTATTTACTAGAAAAAAGGTTGGCTAAAAAAGAGAGAAAAACCGACGCTGTAGGAATAATAGGATGTGGGTTAATCTTGGTTGTTATCGGCTTTTTTGCCATAGTTACAGCCATTGGTTGGCCATTTATAGTTATCGGTCTACTGGTAGTTTTCTTTGGTTGGCTGAAATCTCAAAGCCAACCAAAGTATCCGAGAACACTTGTTATTAATCAATCGATGACAGAAGCATGGCTGGAACGTTGGGATCAGGCAAATCATACCCCAGAAAAATTTCTACAACAGCCTCGCCAGCAATCCATTCCAGTTAATATTGAGCCTGATATCGCCACCTACAGTTTTGATCGGTTGGTGGTTTGCGATCGAGCTGAGATTGCCCAAATGTTGATTGCCAATAACTTCCATTTCGACAATAACTGTGCAGTTCTCAGTATTACCGGTTATCCCCAAAGCATTTTTGAGCCTACGATGCAAATGCTGCGTAACAACCCCAATTTACAGGTGTATGGGCTACATGATTGTAGTCCTGATGGTATGAAGTTATTGCATCAACTGCAAACAGATACCAACTGGTTTGCCCAGAGTAATGTGGTAATTGCCGATGTTGGACTCTTGCCTCGTCAGTTCATGGCAAGCAAACGAAACATGCCAATCCAAGTTACCGAAACATCGGCAGCAGCAGCGAAAGCTTTACCTACTGAGATTCGTCAAAATTTACTTCCTCAGGAATTAGCATGGCTCGAATCGGGTAATTTTGTCGAATTAGAATCATTCACTCCCCTACGGCTAATGCAAAGCCTCAATTCTAGCATTGCTAAGAGTAATCGCAACATCATTGAGAGCTCAGATCAAGCTTTGGGAGGTATGGACTTAACTGTAGAAAACGATAACGATAATTATTTTTATGTCATCGATAGCTTCGGTTAAGCTAAGCATTTCAGATGCCTTGTAGCAAGAGGTCTATTTATCTCACATCTTGCACCAGTACAGAAATACTTACTAAGGTCAATTACAACAATCAATTCTGATGCTGAAATCGTCAAATATTATTACTGTTCCCTGTTCCCTAACGACCCAGGTCAATTTTAGACTTGGTGCAAGATCTGAGCGTCCCACGGACGTGACGCGATCGCAATGGATGAAAGAAACAAGCAAAACCCTCTTTCCTTCTGCCTTCTGCCCTCTGCCTTCTGCCTTGTTTCTTAAGAGATTCATGAAAATTTGTCACGCTTTTGTTCGGAGATTAGGTAATGATCTAAAAACATTTCTACTGCGGCCTTGACGGTTGCATTCCTTTCCCTCGTTGAGATAGGTTCTTGTCCAGCCATTAACTCTGGCCAAAATGCGATTTCCTTAATTAACCCACAAAACTGAGCAGCTGCCTTCTCAGGGTTCCCAATCTTCAAGCGACCGTCTTTTTTGCCTGCCTTAAAGAAGGCAATCATATCCTGTCTTAATCTGGCATGTGCATTGAGGGTGTTGTGTGCCCACTCAGGTGCCTGAATAAAACGAGAAATCACCACCCGTGAAAGCTTCATAAAGTCCCTGCCAGTAATAGTTGTAGCAAACGTCTTCCCAATTGCTAGCAACTGTTCATCTAAGGGTTTCTCTTTGGAATACTCATGGGATGGCATCTCTCCGATTTGTTGTAGGATTTCATCGACAATTGCC
Source organism: Symploca sp. SIO1C2 (assembly GCA_010672925.1). Classification (GTDB taxonomy): domain Bacteria; phylum Cyanobacteriota; class Cyanobacteriia; order Cyanobacteriales; family Coleofasciculaceae; genus Caldora. Next base: position 89,209 of record JAAHFP010000012.1, read on the forward strand.
TGGAAGAGGTTGTCTTTGCTGGGAAAGTGATCATAAACCGTTCGTTTTGATACGTTTGCAACCTTAGCAATTTGATCCATACTCGTTCCGGAGAATCCACACAACAAAAATTCTTCGGTTGCTGCCTCAATAATGGCTGCTCGCTTCGGACTTTTTTTCCGAGCATCGGTTTTTGAGTCGGTAATCATCTTTGCAACTTCCTTAGTCAAGCTAAAATCAGACTTTAATATACTATACAGTGTAGTGTATTTCAGTAATTGTGAAAATGCCAATCCGCTTTTTTTCCCAGATGCACCTTTTTCAGGCTTTACCACAAGAGCTTATCAGGGTTTGGTAGCAGACCTAAGAAGGTTTTTTCGAAAAAGTGTCCAGAGTGTTGACAACGACGATTTACCACACTACACTGTTTAGTGTATTCGAGAATAAAAACAATTTTCATACCGCAACGTAAGGATTTAAGCCATGCTTAAACGACTCTCCAACTTTTCGCTCAAAATGTTTACCGTGCTGTTCCCCTCAGAAAAGCCGCTCTTGTTTACTGGTGTCAATTCAACAATTGAGCTAGCATCCCTTGCCCGAGCATCCGGAAGCAAACGGCCTTTGCTAGTGACCGGGAAGTTTCTGCTGAAACTTGAGCTCCTAGATAGAGTGCTTGAGCACTTCAAGAATGAAGGCTGTGAAGTAACAGTCTTCGACGGCGTCATTCCTAATCCCACCTACGACGTGATTGAGGATGGCATACGAGTCTGCAAAGAGAACAACTGTGACAGCGTCTTTGCCGTAGGTGGTGGGTCTACCATTGATGCAGCTAAAGTGATTGCGGCTTGCTGCTCCAATAACGTCGGCGTTGAACAGGTCATTGGGTTGCTCAAAGTCAAGCAGCCAACGTTACCCTTCTACGTGGTTCCAACAACTTCTGGTACAGGTTCAGAAACCACCAACTCAGCCGTCATCTCTGAGACCAAAACCCACCAAAAGAAGTTTGTTGTTGATCCGAAGCTGATTCCTTCTGCTGTAGCCCTCGACGCCAACATGCTGAAGTCACTGCCACCAAAGATTACAGCAGCAACCGGGATGGATGCCTTGACCCATGCAATTGAGTCCTACACATCGGTCAATCGATTCAGTGACGCTGAACGAGATGCAAAGTTGGCTATCAAACTGCTTCTTGAGTATCTGCCTGTTGTCTATGAAGACGGAAACGACCTTGAAGCTCGCCAATTGGTCTCACTTGCCTCTTTCCTAGCCGCTTACGCATTCAATAAATCAGGTCTTGGCTACGTGCACGCGATCTCCCATCAGCTAAGTGCGTATTACAACACACCCCATGGACTGACCAATGCTATCATTCTGCCACAAATCTTACGGTTCAATAAATCAGTGTGTGCAGACCGCTTTGCCAATCTGGAACGAATGCTGAGTGGAGTAAGTATTGGTTCCGATGAGCAACTGGCTGACAGATTTATTGAACGAGTCGATACTCTGGGTCAGCGACTTAACATTCCTGGCGGATTTAAAGAACTCGAGACGAAGCACTACGAAGCGATTATTAGAAATGCTCTCAAAGAAGCCAGGTCATTCTACGCAGTGCCAAGACTAATGAGCCCAGCACAATGCCAAGACATTCTCGCCTCTATTGCAGCAAGTTCCGGGACAGAAACAAACCAGATGGCTCACGCAACATAGCAACCGGCTTCTGTCGGGACGTCGCATATATCAAGTTTGGATAATTACTTATAGTTCCCTTTTCCCTTGCAATTTTCTTTCTTCCCTTCTGCCCTCTGCCTAGCCTGCGGCAACGGCTCCGCCAAACTGCCCTCTGCCTTATTGCAGCCAAAGTGTAAGTATTCAACCGAACTTGACATTACCCATTAGGAGAACAAACCTTGACATCCTCTCCGGCCTAAAGGCACGGAGATTCCCAAACCTCGCGATTTAGGTTTCTGCTTCATTCACCGTCGCATACCACAGTTAAAACCGTGTACTGTCTTACACAGAGTCCACAGACTTTCAACCCATTGCAGAGTCTCGATTCCGCAAGCCCTGCGGTACGGTGTCGTTACAAGACTAGTACTTGCTGCTTGGATATTTTACCTGTACAAGCTTTTCCGTACAGAACCCCATATATCCAGTTTTCAAGGTGCGGTTACTGGAAACTTGATTTTCGTTCCCAGTAGCTAGTATTGTAGCAGACTTTAAAGCCGTCCTAGAAGGACGGGGTTTCAGACCCAATTTTTTCGATGAATACTCAAACTGAAAACACCATTACTGAACAAGAAGTCCAAGCACTAGTTGAAAACCAACGCCAGTATTTTCGGAGCAACGCTACCCGTCCAGTTGAGTTTCGGATCAAGCAGCTAGAAAAGTTCCGAGACCTTATTCACCGCTATGAAGACGAACTCTACGCAGCCATCTATAAAGACTTCGGCAAGTCGAAACATCATACCCAGATGACCGAAATCTTTCTTCTCTTCGAGGAGCTAGAGTCAGCCATCAAGAATGTCAAAAAGTGGGTCAAGCCCCGGAAGGTTTCAACTAACTTGCTGAACCAACCTGGCAAAAGCTACATTGTGCCAGAACCACTGGGCGTTACACTGGTGATTGGGGCCTGGAACTTTCCCTACAACCTTTCCTTGATTCCGGTCGTTGGGTCGATGGTTGCAGGAAACACAACGATTCTGAAACCCAGTGAACTGCCGGAAGAAACCAGCCGAGTGATGGCAAAGCTGATTAACGAGAACTTTGACCCCAACTACCTAAGGGTGGTTGAAGGTGGTATCTCGGAAACGACGGCATTGTTGAATCAACGCTTCGACAAAATCTTCTTCACCGGGAGTCCCCAGGTGGGGAAAATCGTCAATAAGGCAGCAGCCCCACATCTAACTAACGTCACCTTGGAGTTAGGCGGCAAGAACCCGGCTATCTTCGCTGAAGATGCCGCAGTGGATGTCGGCGTCAAACGCCTCATTTGGGCGAAATTTGTCAACTCTGGACAACTTTGCCTTGCTCCAGACTACATTCTGGTACACAAAAGCATCAAAAACAGAGTTCTTGAACGGATAGTGCACGAAATCAAGAAGCATAACTATTCAGTGGAAAACCAGAATTTTGTCAGAATCATCAATGAGCGAAACTTCGACCGTGTCTCCGCACTCATTGACCCTGACAAAATCTACTACGGCGGTGAAATGAACAGGGAAGAACGTGTTATTCAGCCAACGGTGATGCACAATGTTTCCCTGCATGATGCGGTCATGCAGGACGAAATCTTCGGTCCGATCATTGCTGTCCTGGAGTACGAAACTCTGGATGAGGCTTTTGAAATCGTTAAGAGTTTCGAGAAGCCACTGGCTGCTTACCTGTTCTCCAACAATAAGACCACCAAGCAGCGTTTCCTAAGTGAGATTCCCTTTGGCAGTGGTGCCATCAATGACGCGGTGATGCAAAACACTAATTCCAACCTGCCGTTCGGAGGCGTTGGTAACAGCGGCATAGGACGCTATCATGGCGAGTATAGCTTCGAGTGTTTCTCACACTTCAAATCTATCCTGGAGAAAGCCAACTTCTTTGAGGCCGACTTGAAGTATTACGGACATTCCGATACCCAAATGAAGTTGATTCGAGCGTTGAGTTAAGAAGATCGGGCTTTGAGGTACTAAATACTTCTGCTAGCCATTACTTTAACAATTTCTGTAATATCTGCACTTTGCTGACGATATAATGCTAACTGCTCAGCACTATCTGTTAAATTCTCTTCTTTACTTTGAATAGCTATTCTATACTTGTGCTTGAAAGATTGCTCAATTTGGGCTTTATTAGCATCATTAGGCACATTGAGCTTAATCACAAGCACACCACTATTTTTATTCTCAAGAGCCTGAATGGATAGTTCATGATTGGAACATTCAAGCTGTAGTTCTTGAAAAGAAGTAAGGAAGGCTTGCCAGTCTATACCGTTGCGGAAAACTAAGCTCAGGGGTTCTAAAACTTTTTGGAAGAGCTTAGTGAACTCTCCAGCCTCAAAGTTTCCATTATAGGGTCGGCGCTCTTTTAGTAAATAAAGTTTTTGTTCTGGGACGTACTTGGATTTGAGATAAATATAATCACAAATTACACCATCAAGATTGGTGCTGGGGTCGATATTCCAATCTTCGAGACAAGCTCCAGTAAATCTTACCTGATTGAAGTTGGTAGCTAAGGCTTGAGTTCTGATTAATCTTGCCTCCCGTAGATCAACTCCAGTAAAGTTAGCCTGAGAGAGATCTGCTGCCGTCAAGTCAGCTTCCCGGAGATCTGCTCCAGTCAGATCAGCTTCAATGAAATCAGTACCAAAGAGGTTTGCTCCCCTAAGGTTGGCTCCCCTGAGATTTAAGCCACTAAGATCGAGTAAGTTGAGGTTTGCTTCCTCAAGTATCGGAATCTCGTTAGGGTTGTTATTTCTCCAATTATTCCAATTGGATGCCCCTAGTCGCACTAGGTACGAATGTTGTCGGTTGTATACCATTTGATTTTCCGGCTAGAAGCACCACATCTTACCAGAGAGAAAGGTGTGGGATTTAGGGAACTCTCAAGAATTAAATTATACCAATTTTTCGACTTATCTGACTTCCCCAGCTCCCTCAGCTCCTCAGCTCCCTCAGCTCCCCCAGCTCCCCCAGCTCCCTCAGCTCCCCCAGCTCCCTCAGCTCCCCCAGCTCCCTCAGCTTCCTCAGCTCCCCCAGCTCCCTCAGCTTCCTCAGCTCCCTCAGCTCCCTCAGCTCCCCCAGCCTCACAAGGGTAGGTTTTTAATATTTAGGTGAAAATGAGACAAGGAAGGAACCCACCCCCAACCCCTCCTTGGAGGGGAGCAGTAGACAAGGAGGATTTTTTACGAAAAACTGGGCTTTTCAACATCAACAATTTTGGCGAACCGAACAGGATTTTGTACGGTTTTACTCCCTTGTCACCTTGTCTTCCTTGTCCCCCTTGTCTTGTCCCAACCCGAAAGTAAAAAACCTACCCTTGTCAGGCTCCCTCAGCTCCCTCAGCTCCCCCAGCTCCCCCAGCTCCCTCAGCTCCCTCAGCTCCCCCCACTCTCTCATACCCAGAGTAGCTGTAGCAATTTGTCAAGTCTGGTCATTCTGGGATAAATGGTTACAATAGGATCGCAGGTTCTACTAGGACGTTGGTGACTGCCAATACTGTTTTTTGATCTTTGTCCGTTAATAAAAGGGAACTTAGCACTCTTGTAGCAGTAGACCGGGCATGTACCCGGAAACTTTAAACGAGACTACTTAGTACCCACCTGGTTTTCCAGGTCATAAACTGAGGTAAAACGGCGTCTCGGTAAACCTGTAACTAAGGAATTTAGTTGATGAGCTCCTCAGGAGGACTCCGTACCCCCAATTGAATGGGAGAAATACTATTTAGGGATTGCTGTATAAGTGTGTAAGCCATGCCATTCAAGGCTTTCAGGCATTTTTTACCTAAAAAAGTGCAAGGAAATTGTATTGATAGGCTCATTTTTCTTGCACAAATGATGAACATTTTGCGTTCTATACAATTATTATTTCCCTTGTCCTCCTTGTCCTCCTTGTCCTCCTTGTCTCCCTTGTCCTCCTTGTCTCCCTTGTCTGACTTATTCAGCAAACACTATTTATTACCTCCTGCCTCCTGCCTCCTGCCTTCTGCCTCCTGCCTTCTGCCTTCTGCCTTTTGTTTATCGAGTTTGTTAAGGAATCAAGATATTGAGAAGTATCTTAAGGCAGAATTAGGGAGCTTACTGAGTACTCCTAAAGAAGTATAAGACCCCTGCTAAAAGGAATAGAGAAGAATTTCAAATCTAAAATCTAAAATATCAGTGGCAAAGCATTTAAGGGTTAAGATGAATTAAACTCAAGAGAAACCTGAGATTAAAAAAATTGCTATCTGAGCCGCTGATTGCCGTCACCAAATTTCCAGCTGACATATTCAGACTGAGTAACGGTCTAACTGTGATTCATCAACACCTACCGGCAACCCCAGTAGTAATTGCCGATGTTTGGGTACGTGCCGGTGCGATCGCAGAACCAGGAGAATGGTCTGGTATAGCTCATTTCCTGGAGCACATGATTTTCAAGGGTACTCCCACCCTGGCACCTGGTGAATTTGACTGGTTGATTGAGAGTCGTGGTGGTGCTACTAATGCTGCTACTAGTCATGATTATGCTCACTTCTACATCACTACCGCAGCTCAATACTTAGGAGAGACGCTGCCTTATCTAGCTGATTTACTCTTACATGCTGCGATTCCCGACGATGAATTTGTCCGGGAAAGGGATGTGGTCTTAGAAGAAATTCGTGGCTCCTACGACAACCCAGACTGGCTAGGCTTTCAGGCACTGAATCAAAGCATTTATCAACATCACTCTTACGGACGTCCTGTTTTGGGAACAGAAGAGCATTTGCGATCGCAATCACCTCAGCAAATGCGCCACTTTCACCAACATTACTACCAACCGCAAAATATGACTGTAGTGATTGTTGGGGGAATAGACCAAGAATCAACGTTAAATTTGGTTAATAGTTCTTTTGAGCAGTTTGCTCCGGCAGTTGATTTACCAAAAGTAGCAACAACGGCAGAACCACCAATTACCTTAGTCCGTCGTCAGGAGCTTTGTATCCCTCGGTTAGAGCAAGCCCGTTTATTGATGGGTTGGATTGGACCAGGAGTAGAGCAACTATCAGATGCCTACGGTTTGGATCTACTCTCTGTACTCCTAGCAGATGGACGGTCTTCTCGCTTAGTCCGAGAATTACGGGAGGAAGAGCAATTAGTCTATGATATCAGCAGTAGTTTCTCGCTACAAAAAGATTCTAGTTTGTTTACGATTAATGCTTGTTTAGAACCCCAGTACCTTGAACAAGTGGAAGAATTAATTTGTGCTCATTTGCGACAGTTACAGACAACACCAATTCCTCTAAGGGAACTCCAACGTTGTCAGCGGCTCCTCTGTAATGATTACATTTTTTCCACTGAGTCAGCTAGCCAACTAGCAGGTTTATATGGTTACTACAATACAATTGCGACAGCTGAATTAGCGGTTAGTTATCCCGATAAGATTCTCAATCTCAAGCCGTTAGACTTAATGCACTTAACTCAGCAGTATCTTTCCCCTGAGCACTACGCTGTTACGTTACTTAGGTGTTAGGGAGAATGGAGAATGGAGAATGGAGAATGGAGAATGGAGAATGGAGAATTAACAAATAACCAACAACCAACAACAAATGACCAATGACAAACGACAAATAACAAACAACCAACAACCAACAACAAATGACAATTCAGCGTACAGTTCTAGATAACGGCATTGTCGTAATTAGTATAGAAAATTCAGCAGCGGATATTATTGCTAGTAGGATTTTTTTTAGGGTTGGTAGTCAGTGTGAGCCACTAGAAAAGATGGGTTTATCTCACTTACTCTCAGCTGTAGCTACTAAAGGGACAGAACAACTCTCATCCATAGAAATTGCTGAACGAGTAGAGTCGGTAGGCGCTTATCTCAGTGCGGATGCAGCTAACGATTATTTTGTACTTTCCCTGAAGACTGTTTCCACAGACTGGCCGGAAATGTTACAGTTGGCGGCAGAGATTTTGCGTTCCCCTAGTTTCCCAGAATCTGAAGTAGAACTGGAAAAACAGCTGACTATCCAGGGTATTCGCTCTCAAAAAGAACAACCTTTTACTGTTGCTTATGAACAATTACGGCGAGTAATTTATCCTAACCATCCCTATGGCACTTCAATTTTGGGAACAGAAGCAACTGCCTCTAGCCTAAACCGCACTGATTTGGAATGGTATCATCAAACTCATTTCCATCCCAACAATATGGTGATTAGTATCGCTGGTCGTTTGACTGCGGAAGAAGCAGTTGAGCAAGTAGAGAGAGTGTTTGGGGATTGGCAGCCTAAGGAGATACTTCCGACACAACCCCAGTTATCTTCCCTCACTGCCAACCCTTGTCAAGTTAAAATCCCCCAAGAAACTCAGCAATCAATTGTGATGTTGGGCTATCATGGCTCCTCTGTCCAAGAGAAGGATTATGCGATATTGAAACTGCTTAGTACCTATCTTGGTAATGGCCTCTCTAGTCGCTTGTTTGTGGAATTGCGAGAAAAGCGGGGTTTGGCCTATGATGTCTCAGCATTTTATCCGACACGTCAGTTAGCATCGATGTTTGCTGTTTATATAGGTACAGCACCAGAAAATACGGAAACAGCTTTCGATGGTTTGCGTACAGAAGTAGAGAGGCTGGGCAATACAAAGTTGGGTTCTGAGGAACTCCAGACTGCTAAAAATAAGCTTCTAGGTCAATATGCCCTAGGCAAACAAACTAATGCTCAGTTAGCTCAAGTCTATGGTTGGTATGAAACCCTAGGATTGGGAATTGAATTTGATCTCAAATTTCAGCAAGATGTGGCTCAAGTTAACCCAACAGAAGCACAAGCAGTTGCACAGCAATATTTGATGGAGCCTTATGTCTCTGTGGTAGGTCCAGGGGAGGCAATTAATAGGCTGGATGAGGTGGTAGGTAGTAGGTTTTAGGTAGTAGGTTTTAGGTAGTAAGTGGCAGGGAGAAGCCAAAGAAATATCTTAATTGAAAGGAAGAGTTTTTATACAATCTCTTGTGGAACAGGCATCTTGCCTGTCTTAACAGTTGCTATCTGGGAAGATGCCTATTATAAAAAAAATAATAGCATAAAATAACAGCAATATCTTTAATCTCTAGTGGAACAGGCATCTTGCCTGTCTTAACAGTTGCTATTTGGAAAGATGCCTATTATAAAAAAAATAATAGCATAAAATAGCAGCAATATCTTTAATCTCTCGTGGAACAGGCATCTTGCCTGTCTTAACGGTTGCTATTTGGGAATATGCGAGCATCTAGGTTATTAACTAGCCCTAATCGTATTTTTTTACCTGACCAGACTCTACAGGCGCACACGTATCCCATTGTCCATAACAATACCACCAAAAAGTAGATTGAGGGAAAATCAACTCATTATTCATTGCTGGTTCGGCAATTCAGTAGCCATCAGTGTAGATGTGGCCATTGTCGGAGCACGGTTAGCTGCATCCGTGTCAACTTAAGCCACAAGCCTTGCCAATTAATTGTTTCCAGCCGTTTGACTTTAACTGAGCGGGTGGCGTTACCCTACCCGATTAACAGGAGAAAGAGCCAGCGACAGGAGCATTCTCTTGCTCCCCCAGCTTCCCCAGCTTCCCCAGCTCCCACGGCTTCCCCAGCTTCCCCAGCTCCCCCGGCTTCCTCAGCTTCCCCAGCTTCCCCAGCTTCCCCAGCTCCCCATACTTCGAGCACTTTTCCGCTTAAGTTGACACCAATGGGTTAGCTGATGCTCCTGGCCAACCTGATGCCGGGGCAGTCTATATTTTTCAGTCTGAGGACTAGTATCGCTACGGGAAATTAAGAATTAATAATCTTTATAAAGTAAGCATTCTATCGACTTGTTTATAAGAATAACACCAATTCCTTGCACTTTAACCTAACAAGGGAAAGTTTAAGCAATGTATCAAAGTTGAAAGAATTATTAAATTTAGTTATTTGGGCAAAAATATTAACCTAAAATTCAAAGCCTAAATCCCGAAAAATGCAGTAGCATTCTCCACCCTAAGAGTGATGAATACGACTACAAAACTTAGTTAAAACTCCAAGAAAATATCTCTTGTGTAAAAATTTTCTACTTGGATTTAACAATATCAAACTGATGACACCCGTCGATTTGACTAAATGGACTGCTGAATCCTACGATCGCGCTCAGATTGGAGCCCTCAAATATAAAGCTCAGGAAGCGGAATGGCAGGTTTCCGCCGATGGCAAGTCAGTCACTCAACCGATGAATGGACAACCCACTTTTTTCTATAGTGACTTTAAAAGTTTGGGGGCGAAAATCTCTGTTAAGGTTGATGTAGAAACCCGTGCTGACGATGACTTTATTGGTTTTGCGTTGAACTTCCAACCAGGGGATACTAGCAACCAAAATGCTGATTTTCTCTTGCTCAACTGGGACGCTGAAAAGCAACGAGAGGGACTGAAATTATCCCGAGTGCAAGGTATTCCCAGCTTCCTAGACTTTATTAAACTGCCAGAAGTAGCTAAGGGGAAAACTCTAGGCTCTAAAGCCTGGGAACACAAGACAATCTATCAGTTTGAGTTTATTTGCAGCAAAAACAAGTTGCAAATTTGGGTAGATGGAAGCTTGGAATTTGACTTGGATGGGGAGTTTGAGGATGGGCAGTTTGCCTGTTTCGATTGCTCTCAGCAAGGAGTGATTTTTAGCGATATTCAAGCTGATACCAAGGTCAGATTTATTGGAGGTGGCTCACCAACTAATATTAGCCGCAATGTGGAATTCTCCGGTGGTTCAGAATATGGCGACGGTGACCTGCGGTTTAACCTCACCAATGGCACGACTAATGACCAGCTAAGCCTGACTAGTGCTGCTAATCCTAACGCTAAAGGAGCTATCTCAGTGGATAGTTCTGGCTCCATTTTCCTGGGTAATGGTTCTGGCACTCGTCGCATTGGTTCGATTAACAGTAACGAAAATGGAACCAATGGTAAAGCCTTAACTATTAATTTCTCCAGTCCCCTCACTAATGGTGGGTTTGAAACTGGTGACTTGCAGGGTTGGACGGCTTTTGAGCAAAACTACAGCAGCGTCTACAACCTCAATGGTCAAAGTATTGCCTACCATTTCACTAATAGTAGGGGCGGTACAGGCACTGGTAGCATTATTGTTTCCACCCCTTCTGGAACTCCGTCATATAGAGTCAGTATCGACAGCCAAACCGTGAGCAGCGGTAACTATGCCCTACGCTTAGTCAGTAGTGGCGCAATCACCGGTCCTTCGGGGCACGATAGTCCTTCGGGTAACGGCTCCCTCCACGGTCCTTACGTTCGTAGTGACCCCTTCCAAGCCTTCGCAGGCGATCGCATCGCGGTGGATTTTTCTGCTCAGCAGGGAAGTGATGCCTACGAAGTTTTCGGCTTTTTAGTCGAGACAGGCAGCAATACCCGCACTCAACTGTTTGCCAAGCGTGGTGATCAAGTTCCTTTTAACCCAATCAACGGTACTGTTCCCGCTGATGGGGAGTATGAGTTTGAATTTGTCTGTGGCTCCTACGACAAAACCGGTGGACTTGCTCTTGGTGCCAGCTTGTTTGTAGACAATGTGCGGTTGGTTTCCGCTACTTTGATCACCGATGCTGTTATCCAAGCGATTACAGATCAGGTTACCTATAGCAACAATTCTCAAAATCCCCAGACTCACACCCGTCACCTCGAAATTACTCGCAAGACTGCTGACAAAGTAACGGATTCTACGACAGTGGATATTTTGTTTGGGACAGCTTAGGAATTGGGAATTGGGAATTGGGAATTGGGGAATTAGGGAATTGGGAATTGGGAATTGGGAATTGGGAATTGGGGAATTGGGAATTAGGGAATTGGGAATTGGGAATTGGGAATTGGTGAGTGTAAAGATCTCCCTTGTCTCCCTTGTCTCCCTTGTCTCCCTCGTCTCCCTCGTCTCCCTCGTCTCCCTTGTCTCCCTTGTCTCCCTTGTCTCCCTCGTCTCCCTTGTCTCCCTTGTCTCCCTTGTCTCCCCATCTCCCCATCTCCCCATCTCCCCGTCCCCCCGTCTCCCCGTCTGGAACATATGGCTACTTAACCTAAGAGGATGAAAAAAACTGATGAAACCCGTTGATTTAACTAAGTGGACAGTCGAAACCTATACTAAGAGGGACATGCACGCAGAAAGGTATCTTAGTAAAAATCCTAGTAGAGGACTTCAGGAACAACCAAACTGGCATATCTTACCGGATGGCAAGTCAGTCCAACAATCTGTACAGTCTCTACCTACTTTTTTCTACAGTGACTTTAATGCCTTGGGTCACAAAATCTCCCTGACAGTTAATGCTGAGCAAAGTTTCATCAATAACTTTATTGGCTTTGCTTTGAACTTTCAGCCAGGGGATGCTAAAGAAGACAAAGCAGATGCAGATTTTCTCTTGCTCAACTGGATGGCTAGAAGCGACCATAAACCTGGACTGAGGTTATCGCGAATGAAGGGGCCTGTCTCCTATCTGGGTTTTTTTCGACTGCCGGAAGTAGTAGAGGCGAAAAACCTAGGTTCGGCAAAATGGGAACACGAGAGAGACTATCACTTCGAGATTGTTTTCACCAAAACTAAGTTGCAAATCTGGGTAGATAAGAGTCTAGAATTTGACCTTGACGATAACTTTGAGGACGGGAGATTTGCCCTGTTCGATTGTGCCCAGGACTTAATTGACTTTAAGGACATCCAAGCAGATCTTAAAGAAGACCCTCCTTCTTGGGAAAAACTAACCCACCGCCAACTCCAACCCTCTGATTTAAAGACTAATGACGGTTTTGGCTGGTCTGTCGCCGTCAATAAGGAAACGGCGATTGTCGGGGCAGCTCTCAAAGAAGCTCCCGGCGGCAAAATGAATGCTGGAGCTGCCTACATCTTTCAACGAGAAGGGGGAACCTGGCAACAACAAGGAGGGCGGCTCCAACCCCCCCAATTACAGAGCAATGACATCTTTGGCTGTTCTGTGGCTATCAGTGAAAAGGCGGCGATTGTCGGGGTACTTGTAGGAGACCAAAAAAATCCAGGCTCAGCTTATATTTACCAATTAGAGGGAAAAACTTGGCAAGAAAAACCAGCACTCCAGCATTCTGATGGGGAAAAAGGAGATCAATTCGGCTGTTCTGTTGCCATCAGTGGGGATATCGCGATTGTTGGAGCACAAGAAGCCGATGCTCCTGGCAAACCGCATATGGGGGCAGTCTATATCTACCAAAATCAAGGAGGAACCTGGACACAACAAGGAGCGCCACTCCGACCCTCTGATGGGAAGAATGGGGATCGATTCGGCTGTTCTGTTGCCATCAGTGGGGATATTGCGATTATTGGAGCCAAGCAAGCTGACGTTGATGGTAAAGGTAATGCGGGAGCTGTTTATATCTTTCAACGGCAAGGGGCAACCTGGACACAACAACAGAAACTCACTGCTTCTGATTTGGAGAGTCGGGACTTCTTCGGCTGTTCTGTTGCCATTAGTGGGGAGGTGGCAATTGTGGGAGCAAGCCAAGCTGCTGCTCCTGGGGGCAAAACCTATGCTGGAGCTGCCTATATCTTTCAGTTGGAAGGGAAAACCTGGCAACAACAAGCCGGACCACTCCAACCTCCTCAATTACAGAGCAATGATGGCTTCGGCTGTTCTGTAGCTATTAGTAAGAAGCTGGCAATTGTGGGGGCAAACCAAGCGGATGCTTCTGGCAAAACCCATGCTGGAGCTGCCTATATGTATCAATGGGAAGGAGGAACTTGGCAACTATTAAAAAAACCAACACAACCACTCCAACCCCCCCAATTACAGAGCAATGACCTTTTCGGCTGTTCTGTGGCTATCAGTGAGGAAGTAGCGATCGTTGGGGCACAAGCAGCGGATACTGCTGGTACACAGGATACTGGAGCTGTCTATGTTTTTGAGGCTGGATAGAGAAAGGTGAAACTTTTGTCTTGGGGGGAAATTTAACCCCCTCTAACTCCCTTAGTAAGGGGGAGGACAAGAGTTCTCACAAGAGTAGGTTTTTTTCTTTCGGGTGGGGACAAGACTTTCCCTCCTTAGTAAACAGGGATTAAGGGGAGTTTGTTCATTTAGCTTAAAAATGTAGGTTGGGTGAAACTAAGATCTTGCACCATTCTCAACAAACTCCAAAACCGCCGTGGACTTAAGTCCACGGCTAATAACTCAAGTCCACTCAAGTGGACTAAAACTCACATCTTGCACTATGCATCATAAATACTTACTAGGGTCAGTTACAACAATCAATTCCAATGCTGAAATCGTCAAATCTTATGACTGTTCCCTCTTCCCTAACGACCCAGGTCAATGTTCGACAGGCGTGCAAGATCTCAGTAAAACCTTTATCCAGTCGTCTTTAGACGACTTGGTTTATTAGACAGGGGTTTAAACCCCTGGCGGGTTATCGAGAATGGTGCAAGATTTTAGGTGAAACGGAGTGAAACCCAGCACAATGTACTCCGGCGTTGAGTTACGCGATCGCAACCCCCAACCTACTTACTCCACTATTTTAGCTGTGGTACAGCAGTAGTGGTACGGCAAGCTTAAGTTGAAACCCATCTCACCAAATTTGTGAACAGACATTGCTTTCGTTGAAATTATTGACTAGAAAATTACGAGCAAAAAAATGACTAGTAAACCCGTATACCTGATTAACAAAGACGCTTCTTACCGACTCGATAGTGAGAGAATACCAGGAGAAAAATTCATTTGTCTTACTATGGCTAGCTTGGCTAGGAGCACTCAACAATGGTTAATCACCGACGATAGGTTGATCACTACCCTGGATGGCTCTCAAGCCTTAACTTTTCAAGCTGGCAAATTAACTCTTCAGCCACCAAGAAATAACGATAAGAGCCAAAAATGGATAATCACTAAGGAAGGAGTGCTGCAATGTGAGTTAAATAACTATAGTTTGCAATCGGAACCACTCATTACTATTTCCCCGTCTCTGCCGTTGAATGTTGCTCAGAGTGTAGTTTTTCGGACGTCCTCTTCTACTAGCGCACCTCTGGAGAAGGAAAAATGGACAGTGGAGTATGTAGACGGCAGTGGCTCGGCTAATGATTTATTAGAGAAGAAAAAAATAGTTGACTACCGGCCATTAATTGCTAAAAAAGGTGATGCTGAGCCGAAAAACTATCGCTGTTTCGGTAGTAATGACGCTGGTTCATTTGACTATAATCCAGCGAAGGTGTCTTTCTATGGCAAGTTTTACAAAGAACCGAGAATTAGTCATATTGTGTACGCCAGGAAGTCGTTTATGCGTATGCCGATGGACCTAGGATTAACTTGGCAAGAGCTTTATGCTGATACAGATATCAAACGTAAGCTAATACGAGACAAACTAGGAGAAGAATATGGTTATTTTCACCCATTATCTGGAGGTAGTCAATGTTCTTATACTAATTCAAGAGAACAGCAGTTATGGAATGCAGGGTCAATAAACCTTAAGAAGTATTTGACTAAAGTCACTGGCATTTGGTGTTGTATAGAGGCTCACAGAAAACAGGCTAACTACAGAGTAAGGGGTAGTATTTCCAACAACTATCCAGCTGTAACATTTTGTGGTTTTACCTCACTAAAATTTGAAGCTAATGACGGCTCTTTCTTATTATCTCCACCACCAGAAGCGGCATGTCATTCTGATACTAGTAGTAATAAGATGGCCTGTCCATACAGAAGGAATCCAGGAGACTATTCTCTACATTACAGTGCTTCTAATGTAGGCAATAGGGTTAGCGTTGGACAAACTGTTCCGTTACCTTACGCTGCTGGCGCGACTGCAACTCTTAAAGAGAAACATATCGTAATCTTAGAGGCCGATCCAGGTTATGAAATTGTCGGTTTCTATGGTAGGATGTCGCACTCTCATTCAGCCTTTAGGCAATTAAAGACTATTTCACAGTTAGGAATTTATCAAAGACCGGCATCAACAGATGTTGATTTAGCAAGGTACTCCTAAATCTCATTCAATAATTGATAATGAACAATGGATAATGGATAATTACCTCTCGAAAGAAAAAAGAAGATTGAATTTAAGGAAAATATTTTCTTGCATTTTTCAAGAGGTCTTAGACAAAATTAACCAATTATCAATGGATAATTGATAATTGATTTCATTGCACAACAGGAGCGAACAATAAAATATGAGTACTAAAGCCATCAAAATCATCAATAAGGAACAGGGCTTTTTGCTGGATAGTAACCGCGAAGGTAAAGAAGTAATTTGTGTGGTTAATCCTGAAGTAGCCAAAACGGAAACCAAGGTTACTGATACACAAAAATGGTTGATTACCGACGAAGGATTAATTACTACCCTCGATGGTTCTCAAGCCTTGACTTTTCAACCTCCCTACCAAGTAAATCTCCAACCAATCAAGCAAAGTTACAGCCAAAAATGGGCACTTAATGACCAAGGGATACTGAAGTGTCGGTTAAATTACCATGCTTTGGAAACAATAGAAGACTATATTGAACAAGAGCTCCCAGATTTTTCCGAGACTAATGAATTCTCCGATAATGTAGTTTGTGACGAGCTACATTACCTAAGTGACGAGGAGCAGATTGAACCTTGCCAACAATGGGAACTACGCTATATCGACGATGACCAACTGTGTAATGATTTACTCAAGCCACAGCCTCTTGCCGTCGGTTCTGAACCAACTCCTGACTACAGTATCAAAAAATTAGAGCCATTACCTCCAGCAGCCCAACAGGGCGAAGTTCAAACCACAGGAACATTCGATGCTCTTCCTCCTGAATACTACCCAGAGCCCAGATTAAAAGGCTTGAAATTTTATAGTAACAGGTGTCCAATTTCCTATGTTCCCCAACTTTTTTGGCAGGAACTGAGTGTGGATATACCGGAGATCTGTAACGATATCTGTCATCTGTTAAGTTTAGGGGATAGAGATGATACTAATACTGAGGCGAATGCTCCTGATAAGGTTGACGACTTGCGTCGAGAGATTGCCTTAGAAAAACATTTCACTAAAATTACCGGGGTTTGGATTCATGCAGAAACAACCCAGGGACAACGATTAGAATTTAGTGGTTTTCATACCCTCAAATTTGAAGCCAATGACGGCTCTTACTTGGAGATTCCTAGCTCTAGTCCATTAGATAAGGTGGCAGTGGGAGAGAGCTTTCAATTATTAACCTTACCTGCCAAACTTCTAGAAAAACAACTAGTCACTCTAGAGGCTCCAGAAGGTTGTGAAATTGTCGGTTTACATGGCACTTATACTACCTTTGCCGGAGATATCGCTAATGCTCCCCTACAGCAACGTTCTGCCTATCAGTATTTCCTGTTAAATCTCGGAATTTATGTCAGACAGGCATCCAACTTTAACCCAGATAAATATTTTCAAGCTTTTTGATTGTTGATTAAACTTCAGGTCTGAGCGCACGTTGGTGCGCTTTCAGCATTTAATGCCTAAGCCTAGTACCGTGGCACACCTAAAAATGTAGGTTGGGTCGAGGCAACGAGACCCAACACAGCTTCCTCCCATGTTGGGTCTCGCTATCGCTCTACCCAACCTACTTATTCCACTATTTTAGGTGTGTCGCGCCACTAGACATCGCCTTTGTTGAAATTGTTGACTAGAAAATTAGGAACAAAAAAAAACTCATGAAACCCGTTGATTTAACTCAATGGACAGTCGAAACCTATACTAAGGAAGCTATTCACGCACAAAAGTATGTTAGTAAATATCCTGGTAGAGGCATTCAGGCTCAGCCCAATTGGGAAGTCTTAACTGATGGCAACTCAGTCGAACAATTGGAAGATTCCCTACCCACCTTTTTCTACAGTGACTTTAACGCCTTGGGTCACACAATCTCCGTTAAAGTTTATGCTGAACCGAGTAGGCACAATAACTTTATTGGCTTCGCCTTAAACTTTCAGCCAGGGGATACGGGCAGCCAAGATGCTGATTTTCTCCTGCTCCACTGGGAGGCTAGAAGCGATCATTCCTATGGACTGAAATTATCCTCAGTGAAGGGCATTCCGACATTTCTGGGGTTTTTTCGCCTGCCGGAATTAGCAAAGGGGAAAACCCTAGGCTCGAGTAAATGGGAACACGAAAAAGACTATGAGTTCAAATTTGCTTTGAGCAAAAGCAAGTTGCAAATCTGGGTAAATAGCAGTCTGGAATTTGAGATCGACGGCAACTTCTCCGACGGGCGGTTTGCTCTGTTTGATTGCGCCCAGGAAAAAATCGACTTTAAGGAGATTCAAGCAGATCTAAAAGAAGATGTGTCTCCTTCTTGGGAAAAACTGAGTCAGACTAAACTCCAACCCTCTCAATTGCAGCGCTCTGGCTACTTCGGCCATTCAGTAGCCATCAGTGGGGGGCTGGCGATTGTCGGGGCACACTCTACCGATGCTCCTGGCAAACCCGATGCTGGGGTAGCCTATATTTTCAAGTTAGAAGGAGGAACCTGGCAATTACAACAGAAACTCCAACCCCCTGACTTGCACCGGGATGACTACTTCGGCTTGTCTGTAGCCATCAGTGGGAAGCTGGCGATTGTCGGGGCATATTGGAAAGATGCCTCTGGCAAACCTAATGCCGGGGCAGCCTATATCTTCAAGTTAGAAGGGGGAACCTGGCAACAACAACAGAAACTCCAACCCCCTGACTTGCAGCACTCTGACTACTTCGGTTGGTCAGTAGCCATCAGTGGGGAGCTGGCGATTGTTGGGGCACTCTACACCGATGCTCCTGGCAAAGTTAATACCGGAGCCGCCTATATCTTCAAGTTGGCAGGGGCAACCTGGCAACAACAACAGAAACTCCAACCCCCTGACTTGCAGCGGGATGACCAGTTCGGCTGCTCTGTAGCCATCAGTGGGGAGCTGGCGATTGTTGGGGCACACTCTACCGATGCTCCTGGCAAACCCGATGCTGGGGCAGCTTATATCTTTAAGTTGGCAGGGGGAACCTGGCAACAACAGAAACTCCAACCCCCTGACTTGCAGAAGAATGACTACTTCGGTCATTCAGTAGCCATCAGTGGGGAGCTGGCGATTGTCGGGGCAAACCAAGCTGATGCTCCTGGCAAAGTTAATACCGGGGCAGCCTATATCTTTAAGTTGGCAGGGGGAACCTGGCACCAACAACAGAAACTCCAACCCCCTAACTTGCAGCGGAATGACATATTCGGCTGCTCTGTAGCCATCAGTGGGGAGCTGGCGATTGTCGGGGCACACCAAACTGAAGCTCCTGGCAAAGTTAATACCGGGGCAGCCTATATCTTTAAGTTGGCAGGGGGAACCTGGCAACAACAACAGAAACTCCAACCCCCTGACTTGCAGGAGAATGACAAATTCGGCGATTCAGTAGCCATTAGTGAGGAGGTGGCGATTGTCGGGGCAAATACAGCTGATGCCCCTGGCATAGTTGATGTCGGGGCAGCCTATATTTTTCAGTCTGAAGACTAGTATCGCTGCGCGGAATGAAGAATGAAGAATGCTTATAGAGTAAGGATTCTATCAACTCAAACTGGTGGGATGATGAGGTGTTAGGTTAACCAAAAAGTAGGTTAATCTTTCTCTTGATCTTCCCATCACCCTGTCTGATAGTTTATATCGTATTGAAAGCTCAGTTAATGTGCGGAATGGGGAATAGGCAGGGTGCAAGTTGAATGTACTTCACACCAGAAAGAAAATTGCTATCTATATGTGCCTACACTTTCTCTATTATAAAAAAAATGATAGCACAAAATAACCAAGGATTAGCTCTGACCGGATGCGAGTAGCTACGGTGGTGCTGTAAGCGATCGCAACTAAAAGGCGATTAGGTGATAAATGATTAAAAGCACAGCATGGCATTGCTTCCATACTTATTCAGGACTCCGGCGTTGGGTTATGAAGAAAGCTTCAGCAAGCCTACTTATATGATGTCCGGTTGAATACAAATTTGTGAACAGACATCGCTTTTATTGAAATTGTTGACTAGAAAATTAGGAATAAAAACATGGTTAGTAAACCCGTTTATCTTATTAACAAAGACGCTTCTTACCGACTCGACAGTGTGAGGAAACCAGCAGAACATCTAGTTTGTATCACTATGCCCAGCTTGGCTAGGAATACTCAACAATGGTTAATCACCGACGACAGATTAATCACTACTCTCGATGGTTCTCAAGCCTTAACTTTTCAATCTCCTAATAAATTAATTCTTCAGCCACCAAGAAATAACGATAACAGCCAAAAATGGCTAATTAGTAAGCAAGGAGTGCTGCAATGTGAGTTAAATAAGTATAGTTTGCAATCGGAAGAAGACTTTATTGTTGCTCCGTCTCTGCCAAATGATTTTTCTGACGGTGTAGTTTGTCAGACACCCTTTAAACCCAGCGCACCTCTGGAGAATGAAAAATGGACAGTAGAGTATGTAGACGGCAGTGGCTCGGCTAATGATTTATTAGAAGAAATCAAGGACTACAGGACTAAAATTGTTAAACGAGACGCCTTGCCAAAAGGAGAAAATTACGGTTCTCGATTTGACTTCAACCCGGCTACTTATCCTAGACAAAATAGAACTTACAAAGAGCCAAGGATTGCAACAGTTTTTACAGGAAAACATGTATGGACTGCCCCGGAAAATGTATATATATCATGGGAAAACCTTGCTGATGATACAATTTATCAACGTCAAAGAATGATTAAAATATTAAGGCAACAATCCTATGAATTGGATAGTACTTTGCCCCCAATATATCCAGGTCGCTCCAGGAGTGATTCGTCTTATCAGTATTTGAGAGATTGGAGAGAAAAGAACGATAAGAAATATTATTCCAGTTACTACGGACAATCTGTAATACACCTACAGAGGTATTTGACTAAAGTCACTGGCATTTGGTGTTGCATAGAAGCTAACCACCCTAGTTATGGATTTGTAAGATTTCGTGGTTTCACCTCCCTAACATTTGAAACTAATGACGGTAACGTCCTCGTATCTCCACGTCTTTATTTGGTTAGCAATATGTACAATTTATGTCCATACGCTCTTGACCAAAATTGGTATTACTATCATACTGGTGCAGAGCGGAATCTGGCAGTGGGACAACAGGTTGTATTTCCTAATCATTTTTTCCAGCAAAGATATAGTTCCTCACGGCAGAATTTCCAAGGAACTCTTAAAGAGAAACAGCTCGTAACTTTAGAAGCTAGTCCAGACCATGAAATTGTCGGTTTTCATGGTTATTCTTCCACTGCACCAAGGTTTAGGAGTTCACAGTTTTCCATGATTACACAATTAGGAATTTATGAAAGACCGGTATCAAAAAAAGTTGATATAGAAAGATACTCGTAGTAGTCTTTCAGCTGTCAGCTTGACAAACACCTTGCACTTTTGGCAAAAAACAACTGAAAGCCTTGTCTGGTATAGCTTCCAAACTTATTCATCAAGCCCTATTTAAACTGGGGTGCTAGGATTCGAACCTAGGAATGGCGGGACCAAAACCCGCTGCCTTACCACTTGGCTACACCCCATCGGTTTCGCCTCAACTATCCTAACAGTTACTACCTATTAACTGTCAAGTCCCAGGAGGAAAATTCCCAATTCCAGAAAAGATACACTCCCCAAGCAGAAAGCTGAAAGCCCAATCCCAGGGGAGTGTTGAGCTCTTCAAGCTGGGTAAATTCGTAGGCGTCGATTGGGTTCATCGCCAAAACTGTCAGATTTCAGCCGATAGTGCTCCACTAGTTCGTGTTGCATCTTACGCACTTTTGGCGATCGCGGCAATAACTCCACTGGTTGCCCTTGGGGAATGACAATTTGCTCAACAGCAAGACGAGCTTCTTCTAGAGCTTCTATTTCATCATCACTACCGTTATGAGCAAATAAGCGCAGATCGATCGCCTCAGGGTTTTTGGGGTCATCCATATGCAGCAGATACCGTAAAGCACGGCTAATCTGAGGCATGGTACTGGATTTTATCCCGTGAATGGGCACATGACGCGCCCTGGCAATGGACCGAATCTTGGAGTGATTTTTAACATGCGATCGCAAACCCAAAACGACATCAGCACTATCCATCTCCTTGGTGAGTATTACAGGTAGATTCAGTACCCGGATCACTTGCTCAAGTTGACTGCGACTAATGCCATAAGGATAAACATGTAAGGGTAAATCCTCACCATTTGGTCCTGCCATCTGGACAGTATTGCTAAATCCCGCTGGTTGATGCCAGGATTTATCGAGGAGTTGTTCAAAGTAGCTAGTTTCGGAATAGGGTTCTGAAGTAGAGCGAGAAAGGGGCTTCATCTGTCCAGATGAGCGCCAACCAGTTGGTTTAGTTGAGGTATCTGTAGCATTTTTAGCCTTCATTTCCCTACGATCCGATAATTGTCCTACCGGAGCACTAGGAAATTCGTGGGTGATGCTTACCTTACCTTCTTCGTTGACTGTCCTCACTTGGGGATTGGGTTGACGTCCCCGCAGTAAATCATCAACTGTATCAGAAACACTCTCATGTACCACCCAGCGCTGACGTTCCAGCATTTCTACAGCAATTTCAAAAGTTGGGGGTGCTTTGCGTTCCAAAACTGTTTTTTGAGAACCTCGCCTTCTGGCTTCATCATCCCCCAAGGTAACAGCCTGGATACCACCAACTAAATCCGAAAGGGTAGGATTTTTAATCAGGTTTTCGATACGATTACCATGAGCAGTACCAACTAGTTGCACCCCCCGCTCGGCAATTGTCCGGGCAGCCAGGGCTTCGAGTTCAGTCCCAATTTCATCAATGACAATCACTTCCGGCATATGGTTTTCCACTGCTTCAATCATCACTTGATGCTGAAGTTCCGGGCGGGCAACTTGCATTCTCCTAGCCCTACCAATCGCTGGGTGAGGTATATCCCCGTCTCCGGCAATTTCGTTAGAGGTATCGATAATTACGACCCGTTTGTGTAAATCATCTGCTAAGACCCTGGCAATTTCTCGCAAAGCAGTAGTTTTACCCACACCAGGACGCCCTAACATCAGAAGAGACTGACCAGTTTCCACTAGGTCACGAATCATACCAATGGTACCAAAAACCGCTCGACCAACCCGGCAGGTTAAGCCAATAACTTCTCCAGGGCGGTTGCGAATCGCACTAATTCGGTGTAAAGTACGCTCAATTCCAGCACGGTTATCACTGCTAAAATGTCCTACTCGCTGGACACAGTGAGCCAACTGTTCCTGAGTTACAAGTATCTGGTCAAGGTATTCTGCTTGATTGGGGAAACGCACTTCTGGATAGCGCCCTAAGTCCATTACTACTTCAATCAAGTTATCTCGCTGTGGGTGTTGCTCTATGGAGGAGCGAATTTTATCTGGTAAGATGTCCAGTAATTTATTGAGGTCATCGGTAGTTTGCATCCTGTTTGAACTGAGTTTTTCATCTGTAACTGGTGATTGTTGATGAAATAACAGTTGTTGATCAGAAGAATTGATACCGTTGGTATTCACCATAAGTTTCTATCAAAGGCAGCGGATCCGCTGCTGTTGTCTGTGGATTTCTTGAAAATCGGTTTTTTTTAAGTTCAGGAGTTTAGGAGTAATCTTGAGAAACAAGGCAGAAGGCAGAAGGCAGAGGGCAGAGGGCAGAAGGTTCTGAGGGAAGCTAACTTGGCTCCTAAAGAGCTCTTCAAGAAGAACGTCCCAAATAGTACTATAGTACTATAAAAGAGAACACTTCCTTTGCCAACAGGAAAAATGGATTAAAAACTATTCCCAATTCTCCATTCTCCATTCGACCTTCTCCATTCCCTATTCCCTATTCCCCATTCCCTGCAAAAGCAATAGCCTCTGGTAATTGTTGAGATGATTTAAGTTGGGAGACCAGAGAATAAGCCCTTGCCACAGCCTGCCAGAGTAGCGTAGGGAACTTTTCAAGATGTCTAAAAGAAGGATTTGGAGATGCTGCCATATGGGCTGCAACTTCTTGCTCATTGAGTTTTTCCAATTCATCTAAAATCGGTAACAGTAAAACACGAGCGTAACTACCATAAGCTACACCAGCAATATAGGGTGGGGAATTGGGTATGGGGAAGGATGCATTTTGTTCTTCACCTCCTCTTTCCTTCTCCTCCCTTTCCTTTCCCTTAAGCAGTCCAGCTGCTTCAAGTTTGGCAACAGTATGGTGGTTTGTACCACCAGCCAACTGTACGTATCCCGGTAATTTGGCTGCTAGTACCTTCTCAGAGAGTTTTACAGTAGCACGAGTAGTGCCAATGCCAATATCTCCGCTCATGGGACGTCCATCAGTTTGCCAGACTAGTGCACAAGGTAGGGGTGCTATTAGTTGGTAGAGTGCCCACAAGTAGTCAATTAAACCCTCATCATCTGGGCAGCTGATAGCTATAAGCTTTAGCCGATATACCCAGGGGGCAATTACTCTCCAGAGTAGTTGAAAATCTGTAAAATGCCCAACTTGGGTGTGAATTTCTAGAGCATCGATACCAGTTTCCAGAATCAGTTGTGCAAGCGCTGACCTTGATGATACATAGGAGCGGGTATAAATTAGTTGACTAGGACAAACTGGTAAGCAACGACCACAACCATAGCAGCGTTGCTCGATAACTCCAGAGGAAACCTCATTAGTATTCTGAAATACAATTGCTTGGGCTGGACAAATTGTTTCACAAGGACGAGGACAGTCTGCCGGACACAAATTTGGGTTAAATTGTGCTTTGCGAAAATGTGGGTCTTCCCCATCATTTAAACTGACCATTAACCAAGGTTTGCCAGGGATATTCAACCCTTGCTCTTGAGCTGCAGTAGTTAGTTTCCCAGCTACTTGTAAGGCTTCTTGAGCCATTTCAATAACTGCTGGATCAGCTGCAACGTCAATACAATCTACCCCGGCAAGAGCGTAAGCCAAGGTGAGATTGCGGACGGCAGGGAGGTGTTGGAAACTGGCTCCGCAAATAAGCTTAAACCAGTTACCCTCCCTTAAGGAATTTAGGGGATAGTACAGTTGAGTCACCTTTATATGCTAATGCGTTGACTCAAAAATTGGGAGGTAAAATTTAAAGATTTGCTAGATCACTGAATAAAAGTTCCAGTTGCAGGGGGTGTGGGAGGAACGTTATTAGTACTAATTAAAATAATGTCAATTTTGTCAAGTCCTATATATAGTGCTTGGTGTACTATAAAACACTATTTATCTTGGCTCATTCAAAATTCAAAATTCAAAATTCAAAATTTGCCGGACTTCGTCCCGCTGCGCTAACGCTTTGCTCACCTGAGCGTTTGCGGAGCATGGTGCGATAGCAGCATAGCATCCCGTAAGGGTATTGCTACGCAAACAAAATTGATGAATCGCCGAAAAAGAAGTAACAAGTAACAAGGAATGCATCGGTAGCTGTTGAATCAACAATCAGAGAAATTGCGAAGGGAAGAAACAAGCACCAATCTCTTCCCTCCTAATCTGAAAATAGACGCTGAGACGCGGGGACGCGGAGACACGGAGAGATGGATTTTCATGCATGGTGGTGAGATTTTCATCAAGACTGCCTCCTGCCTCCTGCCTCCTACCACCTAAGAGGGCTTCATCCGCCAACCTTTTCTCTCCACCTGACGTGAACGAGCAACTACTAAGCAATCATCAGGAACATCTTTGGTGATGACTGAACCAGCACCGACAGTGACATCTTCTCCTAGGGTTATGGGGGCAACCAAAACACTATTGGAGCCAGTTTTTGTGCGATCACCAATGGTTGTCTGATGCTTCTTGACTCCATCGTAGTTAGCGGTAATCGTACCACAACCGATGTTCACCTGATTACCTAAAGTGGCATCTCCCAAGTAAGATAAGTGAGCAGCATTAGTGCGATCGCCTATTTTACTCTTCTTAACTTCCACAAAATTTCCAATGCGGCAAGCTTCTCCTACTTCTGCGTGACCCCTAAGATGAGCATAAGGCCCAATGCGAGTGTTATCTTTGACTACACTATCACTCACTACTGAGTAGAGTACTGTTACCTGTTGACCCAACTGGCTATTTTCAATTAGGCTTCCTGGTCCAACCCTAGTTCCAGAACCAATTTTAGTCTTACCCCGCAGATGAGTTTGGGGTTCGATAATGACATCTGGTTGTAATTCCACCGTATCATCAATAGTGATGCTATCTGGGTTAATTAAAGTTACCCCTGCTTTCATCCAAGTGTCTTTGACCCTGGTTTGCAAAATATCGTAAGCTGTCGCCAGTTGTTTGCGGTCATTGATACCGAGAATCTCTTCGTAATCCTCCACATCAACTGCCATCACTGGATCCAGGAAATTAACCACATCTGTCAGGTAATACTCCTTTTGGTCATTGTTTGCTTCTAATTTCGGTAATACTGGTGCCAGTTTGGACCAATTGAAGCAATAAACCCCAGCATTAATGCGGTGATTCTGCTTTTGAGCCGCTGTGCAGTCTCGGTCTTCTATAATTTGTGTTAACCGATTTTCACCATCGCAAAAAACCCGCCCATAGCCTTGGGGATTCGGCATTTGCGCAGTAAGGAGGGTCGCAGCATTTTGATGAGTTTGATGGGTTTCTAACAGATGCTTGATAGTGCTAGAGCGCAATAGGGGTACATCCCCATTCAACACCAGTAAGTCTCCAGTAAAATCTTCTAAGGAGGGCAAGAGTTGTTGAACAGCATGACCAGTTCCTAGCTGTTGTACCTGTTCAACAAATTCTACACCAGAATAGGTAGCCAAAGATTGTTGGACTCGTTCACGTTGATAGCCAACAATTACCAGACGCCGCTGAGGTTCAACCCCTAGACAATTTTCCAGTACTCGTTCCACCATCGAAAGTGAACCCAATTTGTGGCAGACTTTAGGTAGGTCAGATTTCATTCGGGTTCCGCGTCCCGCTGCTAGAATTGCTACTGCAACCATAATTAGCTATCAGTTTTTAGCTACGAGTTTTCCAAGTTTTATTAACTGAATCATAGCACTTGCTCTACACTAAGATGTCCATTCCCCTTTTGTATTATCTCTAATGGGATAGGTTGTAGCTTATTAGTTGAATCTCAAATAATCTAAAATCTAAAATCTAAAATCTAAAATCTAAAATTTTATTTCTTCTGAAAATAGAAAGAATTATTTTTATTTTTTCAGCTTTTGAGATTGCGGTAAAATTTCTTGAGTACTCCCAGATAATTTTGCCATCTTATTACTACTGTCCCGAATTAACTGAGTTAGATGCCCTGAAATTACACCTTGATTTTGAATCAGAGCAGTGAATCCTTTAGTGATCACTGCTCCTGCTGCACCAAACACTAAGCTCCAAAGCAATGATTGAGCCAAGGGATGGAGGTGGTGAGTAGAAAATGGTGGTAGGAGCGGCTGTCGTGGTTCTGGGGGAATTGCATAAGGGGCAACGGTCGCAGCAATTGCGGCTGTAGTTAAACCAACACCTACTATGGCTACTGTATTTTGCAAAGAGCGATCGCTTTCGGCTTGTTCTGTTTCCACAATTCCCCTGATGATCTCTATCATCTGCTGGAATAGTTGCCGACTGGGGATAAGATAAGATAAATCTGTGGCAATTTGTTGAATAAATTTTTCTGATTTATAGCTAATAAACTGTTGCCATAGCTCCAGATTATCTTCCTTTTTCAGGCTAATCAATTTAAGCTGATTTAGCCAAAATTGATAATTTTTGTTATTCGTTTCAATGGTAATACGCTGAAGTTCTAAATCTCGCAGGTGGTTAGCGTAGGCAAAGGCAGTTTGAGAAAGTTCGGTAAGCCATGCTTTGAGGTGCTTCAGCCTTTGAGTAGGTTCTGATGGTAATTGCTGCAACCCTTTAACTTTATTATCTAATTCTCTGTAGAGTTTTCGTGCTTGCTGATTACACCATCGAGATTGGGAATAGGCATAGAGGATTTTACTGCGACAGCACAAGAGATTAATCAGGGGTTGATAGTAATTTCCTGCTGTTTCTAAGGTTTCTGTTTGGGGGTGGTAATTGATCCAAATGAGAATATGGTTTGGTTGAGTCGGATTTTCTTGATGATTGTTATACTCAAAAATTGGACTGCCTAAAAATTTACCTTGAGCAGCAAGCCAGTAGTTTTGTCTGTCTGAATCTGGCACAATGGCGGTCAGCCAGTCATCTATAAATGTTGGAATATCGTTAAGTTTACCTTCTGGCTGGGCAAATAGTACTAGAGTTTGTCCCAGTAAAGAGTGACTTGGAGTAATTCCCAGACAACCTTGAGGATTTAAGTCGGCTAAATGTTCAATTTCAAGATGAGCATAAGGATAGCGTAAGGTAATGTCAATGGCATAGGTATCGTGGATTTGGAGGGGATAAACTTCGCCTCTGAGTTGGAGTGAACTGTCACGGGAAATAGCAGAAAAGCTGAGCAGACTCTCTGGTTGGAGTAATTCTAGATAGTCGCTTTCTTTATCCCAACTTGGAGTTATTCCCACATTGCCCTGGCTATCTTGGAGACGATCAAACAAAGATTCAAGTCTAGGAATATTGAGTATTTTTCCCAATTGCTGACAGTACTCCCACAGGTGATTTGCATCTTCAACAGGTTCTTCTTCACCTTGAGCTAAGTTGTTACGCAAATGAAAGGCGTATAGTGTTAGTTTGGGGTTGGCAATTTTCATGAGCCAGAGTTTGATGACTTAGTCTCCTGGGAAGAGGAGCTTTGCTGAATGACATTTTGGAGAGTTTGTGATTGGGGCAGATTTACGAGGATTGCATTGGTTAAAGTAGAAGATGCGATCGCGGATAAGTTGGCAGTGCGATCACAACTTAACAATTATCTTGTAATTGACGATTTTTTTAAATGATTCTACCCGTGATGTGGTGCGTTACGCTGCGCTCTAAGCGGAGCATCCCGAAGGGTATACACACCCTACGATAGGTACATTTTTTCGGAGGAAATTACAGCGATCGCGTCCTAAATCCACACTCGTCTTAATTTTAAAACAAACCCAGGCAAAATATCTTCTCCTGACAAACTGCTAGGATGTTCTAACACTTCCACTTCTCTCCCAGCACGATAAATCTCTACCCGTTGGTTTTGTGGATCAATTAGCCATCCCAATTTGGCTCCGTTATCAATATATTCCCGCATTTTTGCTTGTAATTTCGG
This sequence comes from Symploca sp. SIO1C2, assembly GCA_010672925.1. Taxonomy (GTDB): domain Bacteria; phylum Cyanobacteriota; class Cyanobacteriia; order Cyanobacteriales; family Coleofasciculaceae; genus Caldora. The sequence goes on from JAAHFP010000012.1 coordinate 117,969, forward strand.
GAGACTATCTGATTCAGAGCGTAATTCAATCACAAAATCTGGACAAAGGGGAACAAAGCCTTTTCTTTGTTGAGGAGTAAGGGATTCCCAACGTTCTCTAATTACCCAAGCGGCATCAGGAGAACGATCCCCTCCGTTAGGAAGTCTAAATCCAGTAGAAGAGTCAAAACCTTCTCCTAAATCTTCATGCTCTTCTTGCCAAAGTGCAAATTGCCCGGTAATACTGAAATTTCTCCTACCCGATTCGCCTCCTGTAGGGGGATTCACGATTAATTCTCCTGCTGCTGTACGTTCTAATCTTAAGTCTCGGTTAACTGCTGAGAGTGCCTCAAACTGTTCTTGGGTAACCTGGAGGAAGAGCTCATGGGGTAATTCAAGGGTGAGGTTATTTGTTGTTTGTTGTTTGTTGTTTGTCATTTTTCATTGGTTATTGCTCATCTTCTGTTAGTTATTCTCCATTCTCAATTCTCTTACTGTTCTTATTGTATAATGAGAAGTATAAACTCAAGGGATAAGTGCAATTGCCTACGACACCAGCAAAGCTGATCCCTAATCTTGCAAGTTGGATTAAGGAAATCTAACAAACTACTGGAAACTGGAGTTTTTTTTAATGACTGCTCTAACTCAAATGACAGTAACAGAATTAAAACAATATTTATCAGAGCATCGCAGTGATGATGATAAATTTAGTGCAGCATTACAAGAATTATTAAAGCGAGAGCCAAATCCTGTTATTTATTCTAAAGATATGCCTTTAGAAGAGCAAGAGCAAATTTTTATGGAAAAAATTGCTCAACATTAGGTTGTTTGTCGCTTGTCATTGGTCATTTATTGTTTGTTATTCCCAATTCCCAGTTCTAAATTACAAAATCCAACAAACAGTGAGCCATCTCTAACTTAGTGCAGGGGGCAATTTGTTGCTGGCGTCCTTGAGCATCGAGAAAAATGGCTTGATTGGTATCACTGCCAAAACCACTTCCTGGTTGATCAATGGGATTAGCTGCGATCGCGTCTAATTGCTTCCTCTTCAATTTCTCCCAAGCTGGTGTTACAATATCTCCTGTTTGAGCGGCAAATCCAATTAAGCGTTGATGAGGTTGCTTTCTTTTGCCTAACTCTACCAAGATATCTGGTACTGGTTCTAGGGTGAGGGAAGAAGGGAGTAAACGCTTAGGTAACTTTTCTTGGGCATAGTCAGCTGGCTTCACATCTGCCACTGCTGCTGCCATGATAATCAAATCCGCATCTGAACAATGGGATAGCATCGCTTGTCGCATTTCCGCTGCACTGACTACTGGTATTGTCTGAATACCTAAGGGTACTTCCCAGGTTGCTGGTGCATGTACCAAAGTCACCTTTGCTCCCCGATACTTAGCAGCTTGTGCTAAAGCTAGTCCCATCTTGCCAGTGGAAGGATTACCAATAAAGCGTACTGGATCTAGGTATTCTCTAGTACCGCCAGTACTAATTAATACTTCCTTTCCAAGTAAGTCTCGCTTCCCGCCACTGTGCAACAGAGATGTCACCCCTGCCAGGATCTCCCCTGGTTCCGCCATACGTCCCATACCAACTCGGTCACAGGCCAACAGTCCTGAACCTAGCCCCACATTATGATACCGGGAATCCTGTAACAGTTGCTGCCAGTTCCTCTGCACTGATTGCGCTTCCCACATGTCAGTATTCATTGCTGGTGCTAACAGGATTGGACAACGAGAAGCTAAAACGGTATTGGTCAGTAAGTTATCGGCTAAACCATGAGCTAACTTACCCAAAGTATTGGCAGTCAGGGGAGCAATGAGCAATAATTGAGCCCATTCTCCCAATTCAATATGTACGGGACGTTGATGGATTGGTTTCCAGAAAACCTCATCTGTATATGCAGGATGGCGGGAAAGGGTGGTTAAGGTGAGGGGAGTGATAAATTCAGTAGCTGCGGAGGTGAGAATTACCCTAACCTCTACTCCAGCTTTAAAGAGAGTCGAAACAACTTCACAAACTTTATAGGCGGCGATGCCGCCGCCTATACCAATTAGAACTCGTTTACCTTCATTCACATCGAAGCAACACAAAGCGACTTTACTTTTGGTTATTATTTTGTTGGGGAAAACAAATAACAAACAACAAAAGCTTAAGCTTCATCATAAGCCTCTAAATCTAATAAATAGAGGTAGGGTTCCGCCAACTCTGGGCGCTGAAACGCCAGGGCACGCAGCAGATGCCAATCGTCTAGCCCTTCAAAGGCATTAGTATAATCATCCTGCTCAAGACGCACAGCCAACTCTGCAACGTCTTCTACAGTGAAAGTAGACAAATCACGCTCTCGAATAGCCAAAGTTACCATAGCTCACGCCTCCCTATGATTAGCATCCTTGTTAAGCGCTGCGTTACTTAGACAGCCACTCCTTATATTATTGCCCTAGCTTGGGGACAATGGAGCAAAAAATAAGAACTGTTACGTGAATTTCTGGTAAATCATCCTTTAAATAGATTGATCAATTTTCCATTTTCTTATCCTTATTTTAGGTGTTCAACAAAATAAAGTCCCTAATTACGGCCAAAGCTTCTGGTATCACTTCATGACCCATATCAAACTCTTTGTACTGCATTGGCGCTCCCAGGTTCATTAAATAATCCCGTAATTCTTGAGTGACACTCAAGGGTACAACAGTATCCTGCGTACCATGAACAATGAGGACAGAAGGCAAGGGAGGCTCCACCTTTTCAGGCGTCCGATGCAGATAACCACTCAAAGAGATGATACCTGCTAGCTCTAAATGTAACCCTACATCCAAAGCCATGGCTCCACCCTGAGAAAAACCCATCAAAATGGTGGATGAGAGGGGAATGCCAGTAGTAGCTTTTAAAGATTGAAGCCAGGTGGTCAATTGAACCTGGCTTTCTGCTACTCCGTAATAATCTTCTTTTTGCAAGTCATACCACATTCTGCCACCCCATACTTCGGGGTGACGGAAGGGGGCTTCGGGCAGGAGAAATTGGTAATTGGGAAGATTTAAGGCTGCTACCAAAGATTCTAAACTTTGAGCATTGGCACCCCAAGTATGTAAAACCACAATCAACCCAGCAGGATCCTCACCCGTTGTTGATGGAATTGAAATAGTGTTGAGAGACAGGGATCTACTCCTGTAGAATACAACTTATCGAATCAATGACATTGGTCAAGCTGTTATTCTCCTAGGATAATGTGGTAATCACAAAAATCAATCACTAATTATTAAGATTGTTGAAGCTATCGTGCTTCAGGATGATGTAACGCTCGGCATCGAAGGCAATCATACCCTCTTGTTTAAACTTGTTGAGTAGTCTGGTAATGGTCACTCGGGTAGTACTAATCGCATTGGCTAGGTTCTGATGAGTGAGACGTACCCCTAGGCGAGTATCTTCTGCCACCGGTTGACCAAATTCCTGCTTCATCAACAGTAGTAGTTGTCGTAAGCGTTCTTCGACCCGGCGTTGACCGGATATTGCCAGTAATGCTTCTGTTTGTCGCATCCGGCGTACCGTCTGCTGTAAAACTGTCTGTGCTAGATGGGGGGATGCATTGATTTCTGAGAGGGAAAACCAAGTGAGATAGACATCAGACAGAGCAATACCTTGATAAGCCGGTAGCAGGGAAAACCATTGCCCGAAGAAAGTTGAAGGTGCTGCCCAACCAAGCCACACCTCTTCACCACCTGGGTGAAAAGTGCTCAATTGCACTATACCCTGGCAAACTTGCCAAACACCTTGAGAAACAAGAGGAATCTTTTCCCCTTTCGCATAGAAATGTAAGCGGCGCTCTTCGATTGGTTCCTCGTGAACAATCTCTAGAACTGTTCTGGAAGCTTGGGGCATAATCTGCAACTCTTTCAGGGCTTTGCCAAAACTAACTTTGATTAATAATTCTAATTTAAACTACTAAGGTAAAGCCTTGGTGATCATCAGATTAAACATCTTCCTACTTTTTGCCTCCTGACTTGAAAGTAGACGCGGAGACGCGGGGACGCGGAGACGCGGAGAGAGAGATTTTTATTCTTTGTTGTGAGGTGAAAGTTCATGGGATTCTGACTTGTAAGTGGGGAATGGGGAATGGGAAAGACTCTACTTTCATCCTCTGGTGGTGAAAAAATTTTTTCATCGGGACTGCCTCCGGTTCCCCTCCTGGGAGGGGTTAGGGGTGGGTTCTGCCTCCTGCCTCCTGCCTCCTGCCTCCTGCCTCCTGCCTCCTGCCTCCTCCTAAGAGATTACCCTCAGTTGTTCCTTTTTAGGTAATTCATCACTTACTGCTTCCTCCTTAACTATAAGAGGAGTTGGTGTTAACAATGTTTGATGGAAATCCCTTCTAACTTGAGCATTGAGGTATCGCTGCTGTAGAAGCTGCCATTCTTGCCAGGATTGGTAGCGAGTTGCAGTCAATTGTGCAGCAAGAGTTGGCATTTGCTCCCTTAGGTTAAATTTAAGAATATCTGTGAGAAATGCCGCCAGCACAAAACTATCTTGAATCTCTCCGACAACCCTCTGAATTGCTTTGATATCCCGAACATAATTCTTATAGGTAGAGTCGTAGAAGTCGGTAAATAGCTCCATTTGATAGCGTACTCCCTTGGCTTGCTTACGCAGGCAATGAAGACTTTCTCCGTGAGTATCTAGTAAATGTGCCACTATTTCAGCATTTAGGGCAATGGGGACATCTATTTTTCCCGCTTCGACTTTAATACCTACTAGCCAAGCCGGATGCAGCAATAGTTTACTTAATAACGGTGATAACAAATCTGGCAGGATATCTTCAATTGCCCTTTGAGCCAGTAATCCGTAGGTAGGTTGCTCTAGCCAGTTTTGCAATGCTTGCTTGAATGAGCAATAGTCTGGCTGCTTGAGAGTTGCTTTAACTTGTTCTAGTGACTTGTGACGCCGTTTCTTCAGTGTTGCTAAAACTTTTTTGAGAATATCTTGTTCTTTAGTTGGTAGCCCTGGGAGATACCGATGTTTGAGGGTGTCATTGAGGACATCTAAATCCCTGAGCTCTCCTAGTATACGGGCAATTGCCGCAATTTTCTTTTCTTGAGCAGCTTTTGGTAGTGAGATAGCTCCCTCAAAACTGGTAACCGTTGTACGCAAACGCCGCATCCCTACACGCATTTGGTGTAATTCTTCGGGATCTTTGTCTTTGATAACTTCGATTTCGTGCTTGAGAATTTTCTGGAAGTGTTTTTCAACTGCCAGGTAGCCCCAATGACCAAAAGTCTTTGGGTCTAGCATCTTACTATGAGACATATGCTATTTGCCAAAGCCCCTAAATGTACCATGAAAGTAAATTAATGTTAGCGTACAATAATACTTTCTTACTTCCTATGTCAGGTGAACGAAATTTTGGGTGGAATTTCCTAACTAATATCGAGTTCGGATAAATAGTGCTATAGACTAGATAGGAATCAAAATTAGAGAGCTTAAATGGATTGCATTCAACTGAGCGGCATTCGTTGCTATGGCTACACAGGGTACTTGCCAGAAGAAAAGGTGTTAGGACAGTGGTTTGAAGTTGATTTGACCATCTGGCGAGATTTGTCAGCATCAGGAGAGAGTGATGATATTGCTGATACTCTTGACTATCGCAGTGCGATTGAGACAGTTAAGCAGTTGATGAAGAACTCAAAATGTGACTTGATCGAAAAATTAGCCGCTACGATCGCTAATGCTATTCTCAAATTAGAGGCAGTCCAACAAGTTCAGGTGCGGTTAACTAAGCCTACTGCTCCTATCCCTGACTTTGGTGGCAAAATTACTATCGATATTACTAGATCTAATTGAGAATGGAGAATGGAGAATGGAGAATGGGGAATGGGGAATGGAGAAGGTCGAATTGTTGCTATACTCACATTCTGCACTATGCATCAAAAATACTGAATAAGGTTAATCAGAACAATAAATTCTAATGCTGAAGTAGTCAAATCTTATAACTGTTCCCTGTTGCCTGTTCCCTGTTCCCTCTCTTACTTCATCTCAAATAAATCCAGGGGCAAATGACCGTACATATCATTAATGCCATTTTCGTAGGCAGATTGACAAGAGACTAAGACGCCACGATGGGTTCCTGTATAGGAATCGAGGTAACATAGTCCGGAGTTAGGATTATATTTGATATAAACTGAACCATCAATAGGGGTAAGGTCGAGATTAGGTTGGTAGCCTAAAGCCTCGGAATAGGTTTTTAAGGCGGATAAACCCTGAGCTACTGTATCAGCACAAATCCCTAGGATTTGGTAGTCGGAATGTTGGGTGAGTAAAAGTATTGCTTGACGGATCAGGGCTTTTTCTGCTTCTGAGTCAATCGATTTGTTCTCAATGCAGTTGAAGGGTTTTAGGAGTTCTTGCGCTTCTTGAATAGTGGTCATTGATTAGGTGGTAGGTGGTAGGTTTTAGGTGGTAGGTATGTAGTGCCATCGCTTACCTGTAGTTGGATTAGCCACAAGTATTCTCGCAGCCTTATCCAAAAATAACATTACTGTGGAACAGGCATCCTGCCTGTCTTTTTCTAACTTGTCTACCGGGTTAACATCAGGGCGGGTTTTGTATTAAGGTTATCTTGAATATTCCCAGATTATCCCTAAACCCGCCCCTACAAATCTTGGTCTACCGGGTTAACATCAGGGCGGGTTTTGTATTAAGGTTATCTTGAATATTCCCAGATTATTCCTAAACCCGCCCCTACAAATTCAATTCCCAATTCCCAATTCCCAATTCCCAATTCCCCATTTTGAATTTTGAATTCTAAAAATCTCCACTCAAAGCAGGAACACAACGATCGCATAATGTGGGATGTTCAGGATTAGTGCCAACCGAGGTGGAGTAATTCCAACAGCGCTCGCATTTTTCTCCTTCTGCTTTGACTACACCAACCTGGAGTATCTCTGACTGGGAGTTGTACTCGGTATCTTGTATGGCTTCGGGGGAGTCCAAAAGTTCTACTTGAGAGGCTAAAAATAGATAGCGTAATTCGTCTACATGGTTAGTTGGTTCTGATACTATCTCAGTAGTTATCTGGGGAGTCTCTTGTACTTCTTCAGGCTTTTCTGGCTGGCTTGTTTCTGGAAATGCAGCGACAGCTTCTGTAGTTTGAACATCTACTACTACAGCATTAGATTCTCCCACCGTAATGGTTTTGAACTCCTGAATTTTCTCCGACAACTCTTGGCGATTAGCGGCAAAGAGTACATAACGCGCTAGAAACCAGCTGGTGTAACCAGTACCAACCATAAAGAAGAAAGGCTGCACTAGGGGAAGGTGATTGAGTACCCCTAGGACTCCTAGCATTACTTTGGCAAAGATGAATAATCCTAGGAAAAAGGTAACTGTTGCTAGTAAGCTTTGATTGTTTTGGTAAGATTTACTTATTTCAAGGGTTAAATTGTTCAACCACTGAACAACTGTTGGCTGCTGCTTTGGTTCTGTTTCTAAGACAGTTGGCTCAGTTAAGGTTTCTGCTGGGGGTTCTGGAATAACTGGCTCCTCTGGTTCCTCTGGAGGGACTTCTACAGCTATCTTCTGGGGATTGAAACTCCGTAACTTTTCCCTTAACTCCTCATTCGGAATATATAATAGTACTTTAGCTTCCAAGGAAGAGCCAATCATCTTTTGTTCCCTGGCTTGTTCGAGTACTTTGTTAACTTCAGTACGGATAGTGCGTAAGGTATTCCAGGAAGTAGCTAACTCAGGATTATGCCACTGCTCCTCTAGTTTCACCCAACCAGATTCAAACACAGACTGGTAAGGTTTGTTATAGGGGAGGTATTGCCAGATATCTTCTGCTAAGTGACACAGTACCGGTGCGATCGCTACTGCTAAATTTTCCAATGCTACTGCTATGACTGTCTGACAGCTGCGACGGCGTGGGGAGTTGAGGGAACTGATGTAGAGTCGGTCTTTGGCAATATCTAGATAGAAGTTAGACAAATCTACTACACAGAAGTTTTGCACTGTCTGGAAGAAGCGGAAAAACTGATAACTTTCAAAGGCTTCTTTGATCTCCGCAAACACTTCCGTAATCCGGTGCAGCATATACTGGTCTAATTCCGGTAACTCCTCGTAAGGTACTTGGTGCTGTGCTGGATCAAAATCATGGAGATTACCTAACAGAAAGCGGGAGGTGTTGCGAATCTTGCGATAGACATCCGATAGTTGCTTCAGAATACTGTTACTTAGGGGAACATCGGAAGAATAATCTACCGAAGATACCCACAGGCGGAGGATATCTGCACCGTAAGGGGGCTCTGCTTGCTTATTTTTTCCTCCCTCAATTACCATCTTCGGGTCAATGACATTACCCAAAGATTTGCTCATTTTACGCCCTTGTTCATCTAGGGTAAAGCCGTGGGTTAAAACCGTTTTGTAGGGAGCGTAACCGTTAGTGGCAACACTAGTAAGTAAACTGGATTGGAACCAACCTCGGTGTTGATCTGAACCTTCTAGATAGACATCTGCTGGATATTGTAGTTCACTTCTTTGGTTACTTACCGCTGCCCAAGAGGAACCGGAGTCAAACCAGACATCCATCGTATCAGTTCCCTTGCGGTAAGATTTGCTCTGGCTACGATATTTTTCTGGCAGAAGTTCCGCTACTGACAATTCCCACCAGGCATCAGAACCTTTTTCAGCGATAATTGCTTGGATATGGGCAATAGTTTCTTGGTTGAGCAGTACTTCCCCCGTCTCTTGTTCATAGAATACGGGAATCGGCACTCCCCAACTCCGTTGACGGGAAATACACCAATCCGAGCGGTCTGCTACCATTGGGGTAATGCGGTTTTCTCCTTGAGCTGGAATCCACTTAACCGAAGCGATCGCTTTTAGTGCTTCTTCCCGGAATCCTTCTACTGAGGCAAACCATTGCTCTGTTGCCCGGAAGATAGTCGGTTTTTTGGTACGCCAGTCGTAGGGATATTTGTGGTTGTAAGGTTCTTCTTTCAGTAAGGAACCAGCCTTAGTCAATGCTTCGATTACTGCTCCATTCCCTTCTTTTAAGACATTCAACCCATTAAACTGTTCTGCTTCCTTGGTAAAATTCCCTTTAGCATCGACTGGTGAGAGGATTGGTAAACCATAGCGTTGACCAACGGCAAAGTCTTCCTGTCCGTGACCAGGGGCCGTATGTACTAAACCCGTACCAGACTCAGTGGTAACATAATCACCACCAATGACAATTTCACTTTCCCGGTTAAAGAGGGGATGTTGGTAGGTGCAATGCTCCAAATCCTTACCTTTAATAGTCGCTTTTACCACCAACTGACTTTCCAGCTTTTCTGATAACTGTTCCACCAAGTCAGCGGCTACTAGTAAGTATTGAAGCTGTTTCGGAATTGCCGCTGGGGGCTTTTCCTGCTTACTCTTGCCAAACCCCTTTTTGCCTTTAGAGTCAGTTTTTGAAGCTCGAATACTGGCTAAAGCATCTCCAAAAAGCTTAGATTTACCGGTAGGTGTCTCAGTTGCCGGTTTGCTATCCTTTTCTGGAGTAGGGGCAATTAAGGGAGAAGGAAGTTCTACTACCGCATAATTCAGTTCCGGATTCACTGCCACTGCCAGGTTACCAGGAATAGTCCAAGGAGTAGTCGTCCAAATCGCGACCCCTAAATAAGGTAAAAATGGCTCTAATACCTCTTGCACTGCCGCTGCGGGCTTAGTCATCCAGAAAGCAGCATAGATACTGCGGGAGATATGTCCTTCCGGATACTCTAACTCCGCTTCTGCCAAGGCTGTCCGGGAACTGGGACTCCAGTGTACCGTCTTCAAACCCCGGTAGATATAGCCTTTCAAAAACATCTCACCAAAAACCCCAATCTGAGCTGCCTCATATTCCGGGTTCAAGGTCAGGTAAGGATGTTCCCAGTCTCCCCAAACACCAAAGCGTTGGAAACCTTTACTTTGCTCTTCTACTGTTTTGAGGGCAAACTGCCGAGCTTTTTGTCGCAGTTTCAGGGCTGTCAGTTCCTGCCGCTCCTTTGACTTCATTGCTTGTAGGACTTTAAGTTCAATCGGCAAGCCGTGGCAATCCCAACCAGGGACATAACGTACCTTGCGTCCTTGGAGCAACTGATACTTATTAATAATATCCTTGAGGACTTTGTTCAAAGCATGACCCATATGCAGGGAACCATTAGCATAAGGTGGTCCATCATGCAAGATAAAAATTTCGCCAGGATTATTCTGTGACAGGCGATCGTAAATTTGCTGTTCTTCCCAATATTTTTGCAGTTCCGGTTCCCGCTTGACAGCGTTCGCCCGCATGTCAAACTTAGTCTTGGGTAGATTTACGGTATCTTTGTAGGTGTTGGGTGCTGCCACAGTCTAACGCCAAAGTATAGTAGAGCAATATTTAACCCATCTATTATCTACGACAAGTTCCCCTAAGTTCAACCATCCTGAGAAACTTACACAAATTTACATATTCCACAGCAAGAGCCGGATGTATGAGGGTTGACTTTCAGGAAACAAGGGAATTGGGAATTGGGAATTGGGAAGAAGATTTGACAAAAGTTGCTTTGCTTACTTTTGAGTATACGCTTGAAAATTATATAATAAGGGACTTAGGGCAATTCTAAATTCTAAATTCTAAATTCTAAATTTCAATAAAAATGACTATCTCTCCTCTTCAAACACCCGTTGTTTACCCTGAACCAGACGGCTCACCTATGGCAGAAAGCGATCCTAACCGGGACTATTTAGTTTATGGGGTCGAATCCCTCAAACTCTATTTTCAAGACTCCTCGGATGTCTACGTTTCCGGCAATCTTTGGCTATCTTATGAGCAAGGAGTCTCCGATGCGGCTGTCTCTCCGGATGTGTTTGTGGTCTTTGGAGTAGAAAACCGTCCCCGCAGAAGTTACAAAGTTTGGGAAGAACAGGGAAAAACACCGGATTGGGTTTTGGAAGTGACTTCAGGTAGCACTCGCAGTAAGGACGAACGAGAGAAACCAGTGATTTACGCTCAAATGGGAGTCTCGGAGTATTTTCAGTACGACCCCAGTGGAGATTATCTGACACCTGCACTTAAAGGAAGGCGTTTAACACAAAATGGCTATCAAATAATCACTCCCAATTACCTAGAAAACGGAACCCTGGTTATTCCTTCATTGGTGTTAAAATTAGAATTGTGGTTACTTACTAACGGTCAGTTAAGGTTTTTCGACCCTCAACAAGGAGAGTTTTTAAGAACTTATCGTGAAGAGCGAGAACGGGGGGATTACGAGCAGAAACGAGCTGATATCCTTGCCGCAAAGTTAAAGGAACTCGGAATCGACCCATCAGATTTATTGTGATCTTTCAAGAAACAAGGCAGAGGGCTCCAAGGCAGAAGGAAAGAGGGTTCTAATGTCCAAAATTGATTGTAATTGGGATTATTGTTTGCTATCATCAAGGGCCTATCCAAAACTTGTACTATTTCTGGTAAAACGATCATGAAAAAGATTCTGCTCAGTTGTTTGTTAAGTATTTTCTTACTGGTAGCGTTTACTGTTCCTGCTGCTGCTCAAGATATTAATCAACTTTACTTTGCTTGCGAAGATAGTGGTGGTTTTTTTGATTATCTAATACGAGATCACCTGGCCATGTGTGAAGTTAATGGCGATCAAGCTAAAGCCCAGGCATTTGTGAAAGCATGTGAAGTAGAATTCGGACAATATAACGGTAGTTGGTATGAAGAAGATGGAAATTTTTATTGTGAATTCTGAGCCAAATTAGACTCTATTTTCGTAGCGACTGCTTTATTCTCAATTTTTTGATTGATCCCCACCCTAAAATTTGCCCTCTTACTTATGACCAACTGAAGAATGGGCATTATTAGGAAAATCAGCTCGAAGCTGTTCTATCTTCAATAAAATGTTCAGCAAAGCAGTTGGCGATCGCAACTTGGCCTATTCAGATGCTCGATTTCTTGAGGAAGTCGGGCATCTTAGGTATTCCACAGACACAATTTTGGCTATTTTTGTGATATTATTTCATCATGGGAAAATGTGCGCACATATATACTGGCATTTTGGTTGCTCACAGTGAGGTAGCTAATCTAGAAATGCGATTACTTACGGCATTCACCTAACACCTATTCAACCGCTCGTACTTATTACCAACCGAAGAATTCTGTGATTAGAGGGAACAAGTTAGTACAAGTTTTCACAAGGTCAACCGTTGATGGTAAGTCGGCAATGGTTCCTTTGAGAAACTTAATTGCCCTTTTTGCCAGCTTCTGCATCGCTCCATCGTCCGGCTTTTGTCCCGCTTCCGCAAGAGCCTGCACTTCAAAAATATTCTTGGGTAGGTGGGCAGCAAACAACGTACATGGGTAAGGTGGGTTTTGCAGCAATGAAACAGCTTTAGCTTAGACGCATTCACCTTACATGTTTAGGATGACAGGCAAGATGCCTGTTCCACAAGGAACTAAAAAATATAATCCACTTCAGTCGACTTAAGCTATTAGCCGGTCGTTTAAACTCCGGGCGGATTTGGCAAGTTATTGAGAGTGTTGCCAGAGCTAATGTGCGATCAGCTTCGCTGGTGCCGTAGGCAATCGCTTAACCTGTCACATACCACCTAATACTCTAACCAATTGTTCGAGGTGAGCCATTTCATGAGTAGCCATAACGGAAATGCGAAGGCGACTAGTGGGAACAGTGGGAGGACGGATTGCGGGAACAAATATACCTGCTGCTTTTAGCTGTTCCCCAAGTCTGATAGCGGCAGTAGCACTAGCTAGGGGCAGGCACAGAATTGGTGAGTCGGAAGGCAACAGTTGGAGATGGGGGAGCTGCTGTTGGATTAATTGCTTGAGCAAGTTAACATTGTGCTGGAGTTGCAAGCGTCGCTCCGGCTCTTGTTGCACAATCTTAATTGCGGCTAAGGCAGCAGCAGTGTCAGCAGGGGATAAACCAGTGGTATAAATCCAGCTAGGAGCACGATTGCGCAGGAAGTCAATCAGCGCAGCGGAACCGGCTACATAACCTCCCAAACTCCCCAAAGCTTTACTGAGAGTACCGACTTGAATCAAAGTTTCTCCCGTACAACCGAAATGCTCCACACCACCAGCTCCCGTTGCTCCCAAAACTCCAGTGGCGTGAGCTTCGTCCACTAGTACCATACAGTTAAACTGGTGAGCGATCGCTAAAATTTCCGGTATGGGACAAAGATCTCCATCCATACTGAAGACGCTATCGGAAACAATCAAGCAGCGGCGGTAGAGTTGGCGGTGTTGCTCTAGCTGACGTAACAAATCAGCCATGTCATTATGAGCATAATCTAAAACTAACGCCGAGCTCAAAATAGCACCATTTTTCAAGCTAGAATGATTATACTGGTCTGCCAAAATCAAATCCCGCTTGCCGACAACCGCAGCGATCGCTCCTAAGTTGGCTAGATACCCGGAACTAAATACTAGAGCATCTTCAGTTTGTTTTAAAGACGCGATCGCTTCTTCTAGTTGTCGATGTAGTTCCCGATGTCCTGTAAGTAGTCGGGAACCAGTGCTACCAGTACCGTATTTTTGAGTAGCGGCAACTGCTGCTGACCTCAAGCGCTGATCCCCTGTCAATCCCAAATAATCATTACTGGCAAAATTGATCACTTCCCTACCTTCAAGTTGCACCACCGCACCAGGCTGACTGGTAATAGTTTGCACTGAACGATACCAGTTAGCTTTGTGGATAGTAGCCAGGGATGATTCTAGCCAAGCGTAGGGGTTTGACATTGGAGAAGTAATAAGTAACAAGTAACAAGTAATAAGTAAGAAGGAATGCTGTTGCGCATTTAAACTGTTAAAAACGATAGCCCCAGGTTTCCTGTTGCCTATTGCCTGTTGCCTGTTGCCTGTTGCCTTTTAGCTTATCAGCGCCACCGAAGTTGTAAATAACCCTTTTCCGGCTGCTGGAGTTCTTCTTCCGTGAGCCATTCCACTGGCTTATAAGTACCAAAAATATGGTCCCACCAGTCTACACCTAGACCAAAGTTGTGATGCCACATATTGTACTTGTGATGGACATAATGAACTGGCATCTTCATCCAAAAGCATTTTCTGGGGTTATCGTGTTGTAGCTGATGAGCATAAGCGGAAAAGGCAGCATAAGCTAGGGCTCCCAAGAACCAACCAATGCCAGCACTCCAGGAGTAGAGGAACATGATTAACATAGCAATGGAACTACCCCGGATATAGTCCCTAAACTCCCAGAGTACTCCTTGTCCCTCGTTACGGCGGTGGTGATCACGGTGACGTTCACCAACGCGAGGGGAAAAATGCATCAGGCGATGCATCCAGTATTCCACGAAACTGGCGAAAATAAATGCTAGGGTAAAAAAGATGATTCCCATTCCTAGGGGAAAGGCTCCACCAACAGCAAGCTGGGCTAAAAAAGTCATCGATCAAATAATTAAGGTTTAAGGGCACAATAGAATTAGCTGTTGTGTATTCTATCTGTTGAATTGGTGCTACTGCACCAGACGTCGAGATGATTACTCAACAATTTCCCTAGCTCTGAGCATATCGATATCAATATAGAACGAAGCAAGTGACTACTGTTGCCATTGACTTTGGAACCAGCAATACAGTTGTCTGTATCTTGGATAATACAACTCAAACCCCAAAGACACTGAAGCTGAATCCCATTTCACGCTGTTTTGAGACTAATAACGGTGCTACTGACGTGGTACCGAGTCTGGTATTTGTCCAAGGAGAGGAGCAATTCCTTGTGGGTGAACCAGTGCGAGGACAGCAGTTGGGTATTGAGCAGCCGGAGCGACTTTTTGCGGCTTTTAAGCGAGATTTAGCAGCAGACTACCGCTCACCGGATCGCCAAATTGATGGTACAGTATATAGTCCTGAATCCATTACCGAAGTTTTTCTCCAGCAGATTTGGCAACAAGTAGTCGCTCAGCCCCAACAACCAAGTCGGGTAATTTTCACTGTGCCAGTAGGAGCTTTTAACCGCTACCTAAGTTGGTTTCAAGAGTTACAACAAAAACTCCAACTCCCGGTGGTGCAGATTGTAGATGAGTCCACTGCTGCTGCTTTTGGCTATGGGGTGAGCAAGCCAGGAGCAGTGGTATTGGTGGTGGATTTTGGTGGTGGTACTCTGGATTTGAGTCTAGTGAAAACCGCTGCTCCTAGTAAAGGCCAAAAGATTTTGCAAGCAGAAGTTCTGGCAAAGGCGGATGCTTATATCGGTGGAGTTGATATTGATAACTGGATTGCTCAGCATTACCTCCAGCAAATTGGTTCCTCAAGGAGGGAACTAACTAACAAGAGTTGGCAGAAGTTATTGGAGGCGGCAGAAAAGGTAAAAATCCAGCTATCCACCACTACGGAAGCGACGGCTAAGTGGCGGGATACGGAAACAGCTATCTCTCACCAACTACAACTAACTAGGAAAGAATTGGAGCAGATTTTGCGCTCCCACCAGTTACTTCCCCAGGTACAACAAGCCTTAGAAGAAGTACTCTCAATAGCTCTCAATAAAGGTATTAGCCAAGAAGAAATTGAGCAAGTATTACTAGTGGGGGGAAGTTGCCAAATTCCTGCGGTGCAGCAGTTAATAATCTCCCGATTTGGACAAGATTCTGTGTCTCTCCATCAACCCTTAGCGGCAGTTGCTCAGGGAGCCTTAGCCGTTGGGCAAATAATTGGAGTTGATGATTATCTCCAACACAGTTATGCTATCCGTCTCTGGGATGCTAAAGCACAGACAACTATCTATTTCCCCTTGTTTGAAAAAGGTAGTCCCTATCCCAGCCAAAGACCAAAAACTGTTCACCTGCAAGTCCTTACCAATGAGCAAAAGGAAATACGGCTCCAGATAGGAGAACTTAGGGAGCAGGCATCGGTGGAAATTACTTACAATGAACAAGGGGCAATTACCAGCAACCAGCTGCCTCAAACCACAGAATTTCGTCTATTGGAACTGCGATCGCAACAGCCCTGTGTTATTCCCCTTACTCCTACAAGTGAGCCAGGAGTAGACCGTATTCGACTGACCTGTGAAATTAATGCCCACCGGGTCTTACTGTTAACAGTAACAGATTTGCTGACAAAAAGGGTCTTATTACAACAGGAGGTAATGAGAGCCAATCCTCACCAACTAAGAGGGCTGACGGAAAGCCCTAGTTCAGCTCCTCCTAACAGTGCTATCTTGGGAGGACTCGCAGGAGCCAAGAAGCGATTGGAAACCATTTTGGAGGAATCAGCGCCTAGAGGAGAATCATCCACCGCTGAACCTCCTATACTCCAGCCAAAAATCAATTGGCATTTATTGCAATACCGTTACCAACTCCCTAGTTATCAAGGCGAGGTTACTTCCCTCGCTATTAGTCCTGATGGAACAACCCTTGCTAGCGGCGGTAGGGACAAAACCATCCGTCTGTGGAATTTACTAACAGGTCAATTTTTACACCTGCTCACCAGTCATAATGATGCGGTTTCCGACTTAGCAATTAGTCCTGATGGCAAACTCCTCGCCAGTAGTAGCCAAGACAAGACTATCCGCCTATGGCACCTACGTTCCGGACAATGGTTACGTACAATAACCGGACATAGAGCCCCTATTTTTGCCGTCAACTTCAGTCCCGATGGACAAATCCTCGCCAGTGGGGGTTGGGAAGAATTCGTTACCCTAAGACAGTTATTTACCAAAACACCACCCAGTAGGCTGTTTGCTCACCAAGGAGGAGTTGCCGCGATCGCTTTTTCTCCCGACGGGCAAACTTTAGTTAGCTGTGGAGACAATACCATCAAACTGTGGCATCTGGAAACCACGGAATTACTCCACACTTTCTCTGGACATTCTGATTTAGTGTTAACAGTTGCTATCAGTCCCAATGGACAATTGCTTGCCAGTGGTAGTAACCAAACCATCAAATTGTGGGATTTAGCGACAGGGGAACTAATCCATACCCTAAGTGGACTTTCTAGTAATATTTTATCCCTAGCTTATAGTCCCGATGGACAGATTTTAGCCAGTGGCTCTCACAAAAAACTCTCCCTTTGGGACTTAGGTTCAGGAGAGCTTTTACGTAATCCTTTAGACCATCAAGGAGATGTTGTATCTGTTGCCTTTAGTCCCCAAGGACAAACTCTGGTAAGCGGTAGTACCGATGGGACAATTACAGTTTGGGGAATTTAGTGTTTTATAGCAAAAGGCAGAGGGCAGAAGGCAGAAGGCAGAAGGGAAGAGGTTGACAGGTATAGCAACGAGCGCTCGTGTGTTTACAGATTGACCGTGGTTAATAATCACCAAACCTTTATTTAACAGTACTTTTGACCCCCCTAACACCTAACACCTAACACCTAACACCTGCGCGAAGCGCTATAAAGGTTTACGGCATAAGGCAATTGTCCTAATCGCCTTGGCGATTGCTATACCAAAGCTAATTTGGTGGGTTAGGATAATATCTTGATGTAGGGGCGCAATGCTTGCGCCCAACAGTATATTTTTGTATTACCTACGACCTAAAACCTAAAACCTAAAACCTAAAACCTACCACCTACCACCTATATCAACTATGCCATACAGTAGTTTCACCTTAGCTAAAGCCAAAAAAGATTTTAGCCTAACAACTGTTGAAGGAGGAAGGTTTTTGCCGCCTATTGAGCCTATAGCACCCAGTTTGCGCCTACAAGAAGCATTGAAAGATTTACCCTGGGCGATCGCTGTTGGCTCGGAAAAGGCTAAGTCAGAAGGAATTATTTACCCAATTCTACAAGAAGTAAGACGAATTTTAAACAACGAGGTCAGTCTTTTCTCAGGTAGAGATTTTACAGTGGATACGAGTAAAGGGTTGAATGGCTATATTGATTATTTAATTAGTCGTTCTCAAGAACAATTGGAGATTGAAGCACCAGTGGTAGTGGTAGGAGAAGCAAAGCGGGATAACCTGAATGAAGGTTTGGGGCAGTGTATTGCAGAAATGATTGCTGCTCAAATATTTAATCAAGCTAATCAGGTGGATATTCCGACAATTTACGGATCCGTGAGTAACGGAACTCAATGGCGCTTCTTAAAATTAGAAGGGACAACAGTTACTATCGATTTGATGGATTATGCTCTACCTCCGGTTGACCAGATTTTAGGTTGTTTAGTCTGGATGGTTGGAGAAGGTTAAATTATACCAGCGAGTGTTTTAAAAGTCTCTTGTGGAACAGGCTTCTAGCCTGTGTGAATGTGGTCGCGTTTTTTATCTGTTGCTTCTTGCCTCCCGACCCAAGTCAATTTTCGATAAGCGTCTAAGCATACTAAGCTTTTCTCAATTAGAATCCCGAAAACGAGCTAACAACTCCTCACGGGACAATTGCAGCAGCATAGGAGTAAATTCCTCCGGTGGTAGTGCCAGTAATGGCTCAATAATTTTTGCTAGTTCCTCATCCACACTACCAAAGCGCACTTGCAGCAAATTTTGTACTACCAAGCGCTCTCCTTGTTGAATGCCTCGTTGCTCTCCCTGTTGAATGCCCTGTTGAATGCCTCGCTGCTCTCCTTCCAGAATCGCTTGTTCTCGGTCTTGTTGATAAAGTGGTGCTAAACGCATAATGATCTCTCTATCTCCTTCCTCTAGATCTTGATCTTGTCTTACTTCTAAATTTTGCCGCAAGTTATACAATAACCTCAGAGTATTGGAACATAGGGGATTGTTCTGTGGCAGTGCCTCCAATTCATCAATTGCTTGCTGTTGTACTCTTCCCCTTCCTAGCATCCTTAACCATAATGTTTCTTGGCTACGGGGTAACTGGTGGATAACAATGATCACTGTTCTAAAATTCTTGGGTGCAAAATATACACCATCTAACCAACTTTCATCAACTTTTGCTCCAAAATCTTCTAAGAGTGTTGCCGAGGCAGTTGGGGGATGAGGTATTTGTTTTGCTTACAGAGCATTAATCATTAAATCATTTTTAGGGCTGAAGCAGTCTTAAAAAATTAATCACACATTCACTTTCGGTGAAACCCATCAAGCAATCTTTACCTCTCATCAGGATTGAGACGAATCATATCCCAAGTAACATATGTACCTATAGGACTCCAAATAATATAAGGTAAGAGTAATAATCCAGCTGTGAGAGAAACGGGAAACACATTCCCAATGAGGATAATTCCTAAAATTGAACCAATAGCGCCAATGATTGTCCCTACTAGCAAACTGCGTAACCTAAACATGATTGGTGTGTAGGCCATAATAGCGATTTCTACACAGAGATAAAATCCCATCAAAAACCAACTCTTACCGCTACCAGGAGCACTTTCCCACACCAAGTAAGCAGAAATTGCGCCGCAGATAAAAATAGTTGTCCAAATTAAAGGTATCGCCCATTCAAAGGTTAACCAACGAGGACGACGTAACCGTCGGAACCAACGGCTATTGGGGGTAAGGATACTGCCAGCAAAAGCAATGGCAAATGCTACAGCACCAATGAGCATCCATGACTTCACTCTGAATTTGTATTTATTGGTTTGCAGTTAAGGGGAAAAGCTAAGATTAACTTGATCATAACGCCAGCAAACCCTGTAGGGTGTGTTAGCGTAACGAAGTGGAGCGTAACGCACCGAACCGACGAACACACTACATTCTTGACTGGGATACTCCCGATGGCGATCGCCTACAAGAATCACCTAACCATAACATATATATGGTGGCAAACGTTCCCCTGATGTGGCTTGGATTGCCAATGAAAGCTGGGAAGCCTTAACTCCAGAAGAACAAGAAAAATTTGCCCGCATCTGCCCTGATTTTGTCAGTGAGTTGCGTTCTCGCACTGATTCTTTGAGCCAACTGCAAGAGAAAATGCAGGAATACCTTAATAGTGGTTTACGGTTAGGTTGGTTAATTAATCCCCAAAAGCAACAAGTAGAAATTTATCGTCAAAATCAAGAGATGGAGATTGTGAAATTACCCACTACTTTATCAGGAGAGGACGTTTTACCGGGATTTGTTATAGAATTACCTATTTTCTCTAATTGAAATATACCTGGGTTGAGCTTGTACTCGTTGTAACCAAGCTTGGATAGCAGGGAAGCTTGCTAGGTTGAATCCTCCTTCCTCGGCGACATGGGTGTAAGCAAATAAGCTAATATCGGCAATTGTATAGCGATCGCTAACCAAAAACTGATGATTGGTTAGATGCTGTTCCATAACTGATAAGGCAGCATAACCAGGTTCTCGTTTTTGCTGAAGCGCTTCTCGATATGCATTTTCCTTACCCAGAATCGAAATCCAATACCTGGAAGTGGCAATATAAGGTTCATGGCTATATTGTTCAAAAAATAACCATTCCATGACTTTTGCCCTGGCAAACGGCTCTTGAGGAAAAAACTCAGTCCCTTGACTTAAATAAAAGAGAATAGCGTTGGATTCCGCCAAAAATTGACCATTTTCAGTTTCTAAAACCGGAATGCGCCCGTTGGGATTTTTACTTAAAAATTCCGGTGTCCTACTTTCTCCTTTGAGGATATTAACTTCGATTCTCTCGTAGGGAATCGCAAGTTGGGCTAATAAAAGACGAGCTTTGTAGCAATTGCCAGAGGGCAAAAAACTATACAGTCGTAGCATAAATTATTGCAAAATATAGTGTTTTGAAGGCAGAAACCCACCCCTAACCCCTCCAAGGAGGGGAACCGGAGGCAGAAGGCAGGAGGCAGTCCCAATGAAAAAATTGTTTCACCATCAGGTGATAAAAGTAGGAGCACTGCAATTCCCAATTCCCTACTTTCAAGTCAGGAGGCTCCGAGGGAAGAAAGCAAAGTACTTGGTTTTTGGGCATAGGGATAGGATCATCAAAATTGGATGTATCTCACAGATGCAAGAGCTGCTACAAATAACATATTGTGGAAAATTTCTACTCCCTAGAACAAATTCTACCTTCGGAACAACCCTTCGTCGGCAATCGAGCCTTTAACCTTAGTCGGCTATGGCAGCGTAACTACCCAGTGGTTCCCAGTTTTGTGGTTCCAGCAATGGCTTTTTGGGAATTTATCGATACTTTAGGGGAGTCGGAACCGCTTTTAGCTGACTTGCCTTATTCTTCTTTTCGTGTAGATGTGGATAATCCTCAGCAGTTGCAGCAAATTGCCCAGCAAATTCGCCGAGTAATCGCAGAAGCTGTTTTGCCGCCAACTTGGGCATCAGCACTTCTGGATATAGCGGAGATGGTGCAAGCACCGGCAATGATTTTACACCCTTCCCTATCGGTACAGTCCGCCATTGAGGATATGGCTCATTACCCCCTCAGTACACCAGAATTACCTGAATTTTTACCCCAAGGAATTTTGGGGTCTCAGATTTGTCCAAAACAGCCAGAAGCTTTAGCAACAGCCTTGAAGGGAGTTTGGGCAGAACTGTTTCGTGCCCGCAGTCTATTTTATTGGCAACGTCAAGGTATTGAACTACAGCAGTTGAATCTGGCAATTCTGGTACAACCAATTTGGGGAGCGATCGCTTCTGGTATAGTTCAGATGGAGCCAACTGAGGGGAACATTCAAGCTACTTGGGGTTTAAGTACTGCTCTGACTTATGGGGAAGTATTGCCAGATTACTACCAATTACAACCAGACACAGGTAAAGTGCTTACCTCAAAACTAGGTAGTAAAACCCGTGCTTATCGTTTGGAAACAGCACAAGACTCATCATCCTCCGCAGGAAGGAGTGGCTTGCAGGTATATGTCCCCAGCAAAGAGCAACAGCAACAGTATGCCTTAACAGAACAATACCTCCAACAACTGATTGAAATTTCCCAGAACTTAAGAGTCGAAGTCGAAGCAGCTTTTTCTTTAGAATGGACAATTTATCAAATCTCAGCAAGTTCAGAACCACGATTGTATATCACCCAATTTACTCCTGAACTCATAGCTCGTACTCCTGAGTTAATTAGAGGATTAGCTGCAGCAGGAGGAAGAGTTACTGCACCGGCTCAAGTAATCGTTGGTGAGCAGCACAACTTAGAAGCGATAATTCCAGGAAGAATTTTAGTAACCCAGATGGTTACTCCTGATTGGATACCTTTGCTCAAGAAAGCCGCTGGTATTGTTACGGAAAGGGGGGGAATAACTAGTCACGGTGCGATTATTGCCAGAGAATTAGGGATTCCTGCTGTTGTTCATGCTATTGGTATTACCCAACTAATTGACAACGGGGAGTTAATTTTAATCGATGGCAACCAGGGAGAAATTCATAAGTTGAGTAAAAACAAAGAGGTACAGCAACAGAGTCAGGCAAACACTTCTCATGCCTCATTCCCTATTTCCTTCCCTCCCAGGGAGAACATAGGAGGGGTTTCCCCATTCCCCATTGCGACTAAACTCTTGGTTAATCTCAGCCAACTGCAATCCTTAGAACAAGTAGCGGAGTTACCTGTAGATGGAGTAGGGTTATTGCGCTCAGAATTGATGATGCTGGAGGTGCTAGAAAATAAACATCCCCAAGAGTGGGTACAACAAGGCCGCAAACAGGAGTTGGTAGAACGTCTTGCCCAGCAAATTATTCAGTTTGCGGCCACTTTATCACCAAGACCTATATTTTATCGTTCATCGGATTGGCGATCGCCGGAATTTCAGTTTTTGGCAAGTGAAACCTCCACTACTCTATCAGAAGTTAATCCGATACTTGGTTTACGAGGCACTCTTCGCTATAGGCAAGACCCTGCCAGTTTTGAAGTAGAATTAGCAGCTTTAGCCCAAGTTCACTCCCACGGCTATTCCAATGTCCAGCTCATGTTGCCCTTTGTCCGTACAGTCGAAGAATTTACCTTTTGCCGCCGCTATGTAGAACAAGTTGGACTTACTGACAATCCTTACTTCCAACTGTGGATCATGGCAGAAGTGCCTTCAGTACTGTTTTTGTTACCAGATTATGTCCAAGCTGGGGTTCAAGGTATTTCTATTGGCACAAATGATTTGACTCAACTGTTGCTAGCAGTTGACCGGGAACAGATGTTGTCTAATTCTAGTTTAAATGCTCGTCATCCTGCTGTGTTGCGAGCTATCCAGCAACTAATTGTAGCAGCAAGAACTGCTGGCATCCCTTGTTCAATTTGTGGTCAAGCTCCAACTTTGTATCCTGACATTATTGATTGCTTAGTAGAATGGGGCATTACGTCAATTTCTGTAGATGTGCATGATGTCGCAGTTACTTATCAAGCGATTGCCCGTGCTGAGCAGCGTCTGCTTTTGGAAGCAGCGCGGCAGGATAGGAGTTGACACAGCTAAAATGGTGGCGAGAGAAACGGGTTTTGAAGTAATAAGTAACAAGTAATAAGTAATAAGTAATTTATCCTATTGGTTATAGTGCTTAGAAATAAAGGATGTATGCCAACAATCTATTCCCTCATTTTAGCTGTGCTACGCCACTACCCTTGAACTCGTGATCATTCCTAAAACCTAAAACCTAACACCTACCACCTACCACCTAACACCTACGACCTACAAGCCAATAAGTGGTCATTTCTCCTTTACTTTTAACGTTAATTACACCCCGCTTTTGTAGTTGATACTTGTCTTGCAACTGTTCATAAGTAGCAGTAGTAACATGAATCCTTCCAGGCGCTCCTTGAGTCTCCATCCGAGAAGCAATATTTACCGTATCTCCCCAAACGTCATAGGCAAATTTTTTGGTACCTAGTACTGCTGCTACCACTGGTCCCCCGGTATTAATGCCGATCCTCAAAGCCAGGGGTTGTCCATTCGGCCACCTGAATTGCGCGATCGCTTGTTGCATATCCAGGGCCATTTCCGCGATCGCTGCTGCATGATCTGGACGAACTAAAGGCACTCCCCCTGCCACAAAATAGGCATCCCCAATGGTTCTAATTTTTTCAACACCGTGGTGCTGTGCCAGCTGGTCGAAAGCCGAAAATACTTGATTTAATAAATCAACGACTTCTGTAGGAGGCATTGAGCTAGAATTGGCAGCAAATTCAACTATATCACTAAACAGAAACGAAGCCTCGTCATATTCTTTCGGAATCGCTCTTTGATGCTGCTTCAACTCCTCAACAATTGTCTTAGGTAAAGTATTTAATAATAAGTTTTCTGATTTTTTCTGCTCTTGTCGTAGGGCATTATTTAGGGCTTGAATATTCAGATGATTTTCGACACGGGCTAGTACTTCTTCCCTTTGAAATGGTTTAGTGATATAATCTACACCACCAATTTGAAATGCTTTGACCTTATCTAAAACCTCATCAATAGCACTGATAAAGATTATAGGAATTTGTTTAGTTTGGTCATGAGATTTCAACTGTTGGCAAACCTCATAACCATTCATTTGGGGCATTTTGATATCTAGTAAAATTAGATCCGGTGGTGCTGCTTGTGCCGATTTTATGGCTAGTTGACCATTCAGTGCCTTACCGACTTCATACCCCTGCTCCGTTAGGAGTGTTGACAATAGACGCAAGTTATTGGGTGTATCATCAACGACAAGAATATTCGCCCTTGGGGACTTAGTTGGATTGCGATTCATGCTGTAACCTGAACTCGTTGAATTAACTCTATGACTTCCTCAAAAAGAAAGTTATTTGCCCAATTACTTAAGGTATTCGCTAAAGGAGAATGAACTTCGGGAATTTGGTCAACCAACTGAATGATTTCGTGATCCAGGCATTTAATAGCTGCCTTATTTAGGCTTTCCAGCCATTCCCTTGGCATACTAGATAAGTGAAAATCGAGGGATGGATCCGTAATAGTCTCTAACCCTTCTTGACTTTTTTCATCTTTTTTCTTAACCACTGAATTTTGGTAGAGATAGCGAACTCCTAAATGTTGAGCTATTTTTTCCCAGAGCACTTGCTCTCGGAATGGCTTACTCAGAAAATCATCACAACCTGCTGACAATACAGCAGTTTGCTCCTCTTCAAAAACGCTAGCAGTCAGAGCAATAATGGTTGTTTGTTGTTGGTTGTTTGTTGTTGGTTGTTTGTTATTTGGGAATTGGGAATTGCTTCCTTGTCTCTCCTTATCTCCCTTGTCCCCCTTGTCCCCCTTGTCCTCCCATCTCCCCATCTCCCCATCTCCCTCTCTCCCCATCTCCCTCTCTTGTTCCTTAATTCGCTTGGTTGCTTTATATCCATCCATCACTGGCATCCGCATATCCATGAAGATGAGGTGTGGTGAATAACTAGACCAAATTTCAATAGCTTCTTGACCATTTTCGGCTTCACGAACCGAGAAACCCATAAGTCTCAACAGTTCCATTAAAAAAAGGCGGCTTTCAGGACGATCATCAACCACCAGAATGCGATACTCTGGCTGATTTGGAGCTAAACCAATTACCCGGCCAATTTGCTGCGATGCTTGGATATCTCTAGCCTCAGCTAGGTTAACTTGGATATCAAAGGTAAAGGTTGTTCCCTTTTTGGGAGTACTACTGACATTGATTTTTCCTCCCATCAATTGCACAATTGTCTGGCTAATTGCTAAACCTAATCCTGTTCCTTGATCTAACTTATAGCCTGTCTCTGTTTGTCCAAAAGCAGTGAATAATTTATTCATTTCCTCTCGAGCAATACCAGGACCAGTGTCTTCAACTTCAAAATTGATTGTTATTGGTTGTTGGTTGTTGGTTGTTGGTTGTTTGAGAATTTCTTCCTTGTCTCCCCTTATCTCCCTTCTCTTCCTTGCCTCCCTTGTCCCCCTTCTCCTCTTGCTCCCCAATCCTACCTGCAAGGTAACACAGCCTTCTTCCGTAAATTTGATGGCATTGCCTAGGAGATTAATCAAAATTTCACGCAGCTTACCCTCGTCTGCTTGTATGTATTGGGGAACATGGGGAGGACAATCAAAAATTAGTTTTAATCCTTTAGTTGCAGCTTTGAGTTGTAGCATCTGTTGGAGATTTTCCAGAAAGCAGTACAAGTCAAAGCTTTTGTTTTTCAAGGTGCTTCTACCTGCCTCAATTTTAGACATTTGTAGAATATCGTTGATTAATTCCAGGAGATGTTTGCCAGAGAGATTGATGATACTCAGGTATTGCTGTTGCTCACTAGAGAGTGAGGAATCGCGGACCATCACTTGGGTAAAACCCAGGATGGCATTGAGGGGAGTACGCAACTCATGACTCATGTTTGCCAGAAATTGGCTTTTGGCTCTGTTGGCGGCATCAGCAGTAGTTTTGGCAAGGGCAAATAACTTTGATTGAGCTAAAACTAGAACTCGCGTATCTAGTAACCGCCACTGTCCATTAAGTCCTTTGATGATAATGGGTTCATAAGCAGTCGAATCGGGACGTTGGAGTGCTAGCTCTACTGCTTTGTCGATGGAGCAAGTTACACTCAGTACTAGGTACTTTTGCAAAAAAGTTTTCCGGTCTATAATCCCTTCAAAATCAGCAATTGAACTCCACATCGCCCGAATCGGCTCTCTCAAGTAAATTTCTAAACCATGGGGACCTGACTCATAGGGACGACTTAGCCACTCAAAAAATTGATTCCTGGAGATCATACCGATTAGTTGACTATCGGTAGTAATGAGAACTCCTGGTAACTCTAGCTGCTGCTGAAACTTTTTGGCTACAACCTTACCCAAAGTTGTCAAGTAAACTTGAAAGTCATGACTGGGGAGGTCTGCTAGACTGGAATCAAGAGTGAGCTTATCTAGTTTTTGTACAAGCACAATCAACTTTTGGTAGCTAGGGTGTCTTCAATGAGTTGTGTTCAAGATCACCATTCCTCACCTCTCTAGGAGAGTTGAAGAATAGGCACTGGTGAAATTAGGGATGGGAAGAACTTCTTAGTTGTCCAAGGGAAAAGTACAACTCTTTTGCTTCTTGCTCCAGTCCCCTGGAACTTTCGTTAATTGATGCGTTTCCCTGACTTAATGCTCAACACGAAACATCACTGACTTTGATGATGTGATGTTGGCATTGAGGAACATAGTTATTTTGATTCTAACCCTCTCCCAAGCTAAAGTCAGGGTCATAATCGATGATTTTTGTGGTATTACGCTGGCTTACAGTAACTTACAAAAAATTAGGTTCGGAGTTAGGAGTTGGCTGCGCAAGTATGAAAGTGCTGTCTGGTATGGATCTCAAGCTTTTTTCTCTATTTTTTTCCAAGTAAGTTATATCTTTTAACTCCAGAAACCTTGCACTTTTACTGAAAAATTACTCCTGAACACATTACTTATTACTCACCGTTCACCTATTTGGAAATAAGGTGCGTGAAAAGTATGAATTGTTGATTGTTGTGATCTCAACATTGGCAATTTGTATGCCATTACTTTTATTTTCTGGTATTAAACATTATCTGTATCATACACTTTGGATTTATATTCTAAGTTTCCACCATGTTGCTTCAATATTTTCCTTAATTTCACCACCTTAGATCGACTTTGATAACTTCTGGTTTAGAAACTTTACTGAGTACAATTCTAGCAAACAATTTTCCATTAACTTGAGATTTAAAATCATTAATGGTTTGGGTTAACTGATCGACAGCATGAAGAAAATCTCTCCCTTTCAATTCAACAAAATATACATTGTCACAAAATTCTCTATTACTGCTATCTTCTTGTTTTTGAGTATTGCAGACTATTATAATATAATCACATTTGGCTTTACCTTGACTCTGAATTAGACAGCCATCAACCGTCACCTTACACACTTTTTGACCGGATCGATTATGAAGAATATATTTTCGATTATTTTCTACAACTTGGATCTTGGAGTCGTGGGAGCAAGATGTGCAGTTTGGGTATTGTTCTTGAAATTCTTGACAGCTACAGATCATGCTTCATCCTCAAGTTCAAAAAGTTGATTAAATGTATCAACGATAATATCAGAAGCTCTATCTATCTCTGCTGATTCAATAAGTCCCATCTCTGAATCCATGATGGAACGAGCTTTCCCCTGTTCTAAGATAAATGTATTTAGCCTCTCCGGATTGATCCAGAGATGATGATTTACTACTTCCTCAACTGCTTGAGCTTTTGCTAAACCTAGTTGATGAGCATAAAGCAGATTATTAAATGAGGAAAGGATATAAGGACTATGAGTTGTTAAAATAATTTGATTCTCAGCTTGATTAGCAAGCAGGGCTATCAAATCAATCATTTCTTTTTGTGCCACGGGAAACAGGTGTGCCTCCGGTTCTTCAACTACCAGAAATACTTTCCGCTGATTAATAATCAATAGCAGAATAAGTAGCAGAATCCAGACTACCTCTTGTTGTCCTGATGAAGCAAAATTGATCAGAGTATTTTGACCATTGCCAAAATCAATTTGCTCCGTACCATTTTGATAACGGTAAGAGCCTTTGAGAATCGAATTAACCAGATTTTGGGCTAGGTAGACTACTTGCTGAACTTCAGAGTCACTGCAAGTAGCAATTTGTTCTTGTATAAAATCAGTAAAAGCTTGATTAAAAATCGGTTTTGCATCATCAATCCGATTAATAAAACTCTGCATCAAATAGTCTAATTTGACTCCTACATCGGTTTCACTAGATATCCATTCATCTCCCAGGTCAATATTATATCGCTGTTGGGATAATATAGTAATCAGGCTACGACCTGCTGGCAAGAACAATAAATCTCTATCATCGTTGAAAAGTTCATTGACCTCCTTTTCAATATTTTGAAATAAAGTTGCTTCTTTAGCTTTGATTGCACTAATTTCCCGAGAAGAAGAAAATTTCAAAATTTGCTGTTGTAATTCATCGCTCAAATACCTAGATTGCTCTGTTAGTTGACAAAATTTTTGCTTGAAATTATCATCAAACCTGATACTGGTGAAACGATTATCTTCAGAGGAATAAACTACTACTTCCATATTATTCCCATATTGGTATCTTAGTTCCATTTCCGGGAATTGCAGTACTGAGCCATATATTTTGATAAATTTCTGTTTTGAGCGCTTGGCAAAATTACTGATAGAGTCTTCAAATTTTTTTTGTTCGTAGCATTGATATAAATAGCTGATTAAATCATCTCTCAAAGACTTAAAGAAGAATATCGCTTTACTAACAGTACTTTTGCCACTTGCTTGTGAACCAATGAAAATGAGCAGATCCTTAAGGTCAAGCTGTATTTCCGTTACAGGACCAAACTTATAGATAGTTAGCCTCTGATGCATAAAGCAAGATTCTATAATTTCCGTATTTTATCCAATCGTAGGGTGTGTTAGCACAGCGTAACGCACCAAATCCTGGGTACAATCATTTTTTAAAATCGCCTAAGTTAACTAGATTGACGTTTGATTGGAAGTCTTATCAGTCTATCTTTATGAACTAGCTGCTTTTGTTTCAAGTCATTAAAAATAGCTCTTAAATCATACTGAAACGAGCGAGCATACTCGTCTCTATACTTGTAAATCTCATCAAGAATTTCGTTTTTATACATAGTTAGACCTCAAAGTTATATCCAATAAGCTCATAGGGAGTGCAAATCACAGGTAATGCATAACCTAAATTGGAACTGATCTGGGCTAGTTTCCTTTGAATTTGGGCATTTGCCATATGTTTACAATTCCAAGTTAGCAGATAATCTAAGCTATAGACAGTTGCTAGTGCCATGTGTAA
The DNA here is from genome assembly GCA_010672925.1 of Symploca sp. SIO1C2. Classification (GTDB taxonomy): domain Bacteria; phylum Cyanobacteriota; class Cyanobacteriia; order Cyanobacteriales; family Coleofasciculaceae; genus Caldora. Next base: position 147,487 of record JAAHFP010000012.1, read on the forward strand.
AGCATCATTAGACGCTTTTGGGGGTAGGTTGCTTTGATGAAGAAACGCTTGAGAAAGCTCAAATGATTCTTCCGTAAGTTCAAGAAGCATCAGAGACTGTAGCAAATTTAATCGTTGAGCCGCCATCACTGAATCTCCCTTAGCCGCCTCAACTTCGACAATCTCTGACGCATAAAGTGTAAATGAGCTACTACATTCGTCCCACCAGTCTTGAGTAATCTTGATGTTGGCAGCAACGATCAGGTTGTCTGTTGGTCTTGCAGTTAGATGCCCCAAGATACTCGTTTCAATGTAAACACTGCCAGTCATATTAAGAAATTGCTCTAGTAAATTAAATTGTGTTCACCGTTTTTATTGCTGTCAAGTGCATATAACTGGTTAAATGCAAGATTATAGATAATAATAAGCATAGTTTTTCCGTATTTTCTCCAACTTATCAGATCCAAGGCAGTCCCTAGGAAAATTTTTCACCACCAGGTGATGAAAGTAGCTTCTCCCCTATTCCCTATTCCCTGTTCCCTACTTTCAAGACAGTTTTTTGGTAAAGTACACTTGGGTATGTTGAAAATAAGTCGGTGTATGAGAAATATTCTGGGATTAGCTCTATTAGGTTCGATGATTACTTCCCCCGCTTGGGCGCAACAACCCCTATTCCTCGCCTATCCACCAAAGGTGCATCAGACGAGGGCTAGCCAAATTTTCTTGATTGGTACCGCTTCTCCAGAGGGGGAGGTGTTGGTGAATGGTAAGGTAATCCCTCGTAGTCCGGCTGGTAATTTTGCTCCTAGCTTTCCTCTCCAACTGGGAGATAATCAGTTTAATGTGCGCTATCAAGGCCAGGAAATTAAGGTCAAAGTTAAGCGCTTGTCAACGGAACCAGTAGTACCAGTGGGATTAGCTTTTGGTGAAGATTCCTTGAAACCAGCGGTAGATATTGCCAGATTACCAGGAGAAAGAATTTGTTTTGGAGCGATCGCTTCCCCAGAGGCTACCGTTTCTGTTAAACTGGGTAATCAAACTATCCCGTTGAAACGGCAATCTTCAGATTTCCAGCTACCTCCTAATTCTGCCGCCTTGACTTCACAAAATCAACCAGATGTGCAATCAGCAATCGGTAAATACGAAGGTTGTGCCATAGCAGAAGCAGCAGCTAATTTAGGACAGCCTCAATACCAACTAAACTTAAATGGACAAACCATTAGTCAGTCAGCACCAGGAAAAGTAGCCATTATCTCCCCAGTAGAATTAGAAGTAGTAGAAGTTACCGTGGAAGCTGGGGTAGCACGTACAGGACCCAGTACTAACTATTCTCGCCTCACTCCCTTACCTCAAGGAACTAGAGCAGCGGTTACTGGTAGGGAAGGAGAATGGGTACGGTTGGACTATGGTGCTTGGATTAAGGCGGCAGAAGTACGTACTATTCCCAATGCTGTACCCCCTCACTCCCTGATTCGCAGTATTGTTTCCCGTCAAGTTGAGGGAGCAACGGAAATTGTCTTTCCTTTAGAAGTACCAGTACCAGTCAGGGTACAGCAGGGAGAGAAAACTTTGACCTTGACCTTGTACAACACTACCGCTCAAACGGATATTTTTCGCCTGGATGATGACCCAGTAATTAAACGCTTAGATTGGCAACAAACCATACCAGGACAAATAGACTATACCTTTAACCTCAAATCAGAGCGGCAGTGGGGTTATGATTTGCGCTACGAGGGGACTACTTTGATTCTCTCTTTGCGCCATCCACCAAAAGTTAGCACTCAATCCCTATCGGGAGTTAGTATTCTCCTCGATCCTGGACATGGAGGGGACGAGTTTGGTGCTAGGGGACCCAATGGCTATCCAGAAAAGGACATTAATTTAGTAATATCCAAGCTGTTGCAGCAGGAACTCAAACAGCGGGGAGCCAGAGTTTATCTGACGAGGGAAACAGATAAATTTGTCTCTCTCGGCGATCGCGTTAAGATGATCAATGAACTTAAACCGACTCTCGCCTTTTCCGTTCACTATAATGCTCTACCAGACAGTGGTGATGCTATTAAGACTGCTGGTATTGGTATGTTTTGGTACCATGCTCAAGCTCATGATTTATCAGTATTTCTGCAAGAATACCTAGTTACCAAACTCAATCGTCCTCATTATGGTATCTTTTGGGATAACCTAGCCCTAACCCGTCCCCATACTGCCCCAACAATCCTCTTGGAACTAGGATTTATGATTAATCCCCTAGAATTTGAGTGGATTACCAATTCCCAAGAACAGCAAAAACTAGCAGCTGCGCTCGCTGATGGCATTATGGAATGGTTGGGTGGTAGTGCCGCTACGCGGAATTAAGAATTAAGAATTAAGAATTTAGAATGCTTATAGAGTAAGGATTCTATCGATTTCAAACTGGTTATATCGTTTCCGGTAGCATTGGAATGATATATTTTTGGTGAAGTAATCTGGAATCGTAATGCCAGTGTGCTATATAATTCCGATGCACCCGGATTTGATATTACTTATTTCCGCCGCGCTGCACTAGGTGTTAGGTGTTGGAGAATTTTCCACTCTGTGAGGTACATCTTCTATTCCCAATTCCCAATTCTCCATTCTCCATTCCCCATTACTCGTTTAACAACTTAAAGCTCACGCGATCGCGTCCCTGTGCTTTAGACTGATAGAGAGCTTCATCTGCTGCACGCACGATGATTTCTGGGTGAGATTGGGGTGCAGGAATAATGCTAGCAACTCCCAAACTGATGGTAACTGTAGGACTAGTTATTGGTAGTTGACGACTCAAAGCATCATTAGGTAAGCCTTTGACTCTCTGTCTGATTTTTTCAGCAACATGGACAGCACTGGTTATATCTGTACTCGGGAGAAGCACAGCAAATTCTTCACCTCCATAACGGGCTACTAAATCAGCTTGACGGTGTGCTACTTGACGGATGGCGCTAGCGACTTGAAATAAACAGATGTCTCCTGCTTGGTGTCCATGAGTGTCATTGAAAACCTTAAAAAAGTCAATGTCACACAAAATTAGGGATAATATTGCTCCTTCTTCTGCTAAACGCTGCCACTCTTTGAATAGGCGTGAGTCAAAGCAGCGTCGATTGGCTAGTTGGGTTAATCCATCTAGATTACACAAGCGCTTTAACTCTTGGTTTTCTTTAGTCAATTGCTGCAGGCGTTGGCTGCAAGTAACGCCATTAATTTCTTGGAAATTTTCTCCTCGAAGTAGCTGTTCGGTAAAATATTGACGATAGAGTTGGCAGCTGGGGGTAACAGCAATCCCTCGTAAATTCACTAGTCCCATGCTGTGCAATTTAAACCCTAGCAACTGATCTAAGGCTATTGGTGCTGTTGACTTTACCACTTGCTTATAGGCTATGGCTAACTCTGGGAATTTTTGCAAATTCCCTAAATGCCGTTGTAGGTAGTGGCGATAAATGCCAGCATCTGTGGCAGCGGTTTGCATTAATTCTTCCCAAGTGATATCCTCCAAAGCTAGATGATACAGTGCTAGTCGCACCAAATAAGGATGACCTCCCAATAACTGCATCAGCTGCTCTAGCTGTTGTAATGAGAAATTTAATCCATGACGCTGAGCTAAATCCTGTACTTGTTCAAGAGTAAATCGCGGTAATTCAATCGTCATTCCCACGTTGAAGGGTGCTTGATTGATCTCCCAAGGGAGATAAGCTTCTGTAGAATGAACAATCAGCAATCGTAGGTTTTGCCAAAATTTACTACTAGGAGTTCCGTAAGCGGCTTCTTCATGCCAAGAATGCAACAGGCTAAAGAAATCTTTGGCAAGCTGGGGATAAGCAAATACTTCATCAACTTGATCTAAAGCCAATACTAAAGGAGTATCTATTGCTGACAACAAGCATTCCTCAAAATAAGCAGTGCATTTACTTTTACTACCATAATTTTGGTTCCAATAATCATCTACTTGGTATGGTAGCTTTAACTGGCGAGTAATTTCAGCACAAAACCACTTTAAGAATTGATCTAAGTTAGTGAAAACTGAACTATCAGCTCGTTGTAAGCTTAACGCCACAACCCGTAAGCCTTGTTGCTTAGCATAATCGAGACAAAAGAGCATTAGGGAGGTTTTACCCATCTGCTTGGGAGCACTGATGCGTATCAGCGCTCCTGGCTGTTCTAGCTTCCGGCAAGCAAGTTCTTCTATGGGGGAGCGCTTGATATAAAAAGCTGAAGAAGGAGAAACTAACTGCTTAGGAGAGTCGAGTTTTACTTCTGGGGGTAGTTGGATGGCTAATGAAGGGAAAAGCTGTAACGGAGGATTCCTCCTCTGCTCCCTTGCTCCTTGGTTCCCTATCTCCTTCTTATATTGCACTTTAGAGGCAGCATACTGGGTTAAAACTGCTACCAAGTTATTTTTACTAACTTTTTCCCCCAGAGATAGTGAAAGCAACTTCCATAATTTCGGACCGACATTGTTTTTAAGATACTCAGTATTATAACCCAGCTCTGCTGCCATATCCTTATACTTCTTACCTTGCCAAGCACCTTTTATAACCAGCAATTCGATATTATTCAGATGCTTGGCGCTATTGTTGAATAAAGCGGCATCTGCAACCTGAACTGCGACTTCTACAGGTAAACTCCTGTCCATCTAACCTTGAATAACTTGAACAGCTGAAATATTTCATGAAATTAGCACCCTTGGAATTAACTATGCCTAAACCATAATCATTGAAGTCCTTGCCGGGTAATGATTATTGGACTCATCGGCAATGAGCTAGCTTTAGCTGAGATTAGTTGTCTTGAGCAAAAACTTAAGTTTGACCAGTGTTTGCTGATTAACTTGCTGACATCTCCACTAAATAGTTTTTAACACAGTAAGAATATCTCCAGCTGCAATTTAATTGATAAAAATTTATCCGCCAAAAGCTCTGGAGTTACCCACAATAATACGCAAGTGACTATATCTACACAAATTTACTGATAATTTCAGGAAAAATTTACATAACTTGACGAAATTAGTTACCTTTTGTAGGTTGACATTTTTATTAAATATGTTAACAGAAATGGTAATCCTTAATTTTTATCCCTTAAGTAGTTAACTTTTGTATACTGACATTTGGGAATAAATAAAATTTAATAGAGTATAACAATTTTAAATATAGTAGTCTAATTGACCCTGTAAAAAATGGAGAAAAAGACAAGCAAAGCTATTAAATATGGTTTGCTGACAAAGTAAGAGTTATGGATTGCTACAACAGCTTAGTAACTTATATATTTACTATTAGGACAACTATTTATTTTAAAAAATAGCAGAGTATCCACAATAAATTGCCAAACTATCAATGACAACTACAATGAATTCTGCTAAACCCAATTCCCCGCTTCTCTCCATTGGTAATTTTACTGCTTCCAGAAGAGCTAGATTTTTCACAACATTGCAGCAGCTAAAGTTTAATGGGCAACTTCTATTGAAAGATGCACACAACAGACAATGGGTCTTTTATCTCAATCGTGGCGACATTGCCTATGCGACAGGAGGCAGTACTCCAGTAAGACGGTGGGCAAGAAACTTAGCAACTTACTCTTCTCAGCTACCTCCTTATCTTCCTAATTTGCAAAAGGAGCTGTCTAGTATAGAAGCTGCTATCTTCACTACTTGCTGGGAATATGAGACCCTTTGTTTATGGATAAAACAGCAAAAAATAACCCTCGATCAAGCTACCAAAATAATTAAAGCTATTACTATTGAGGTGTTGTTTGATATCGCCCAAGCTGGAGATGTTACTTATCAAATTAAACAAGATAATTCCTTATCTTCAGAACTTATCTTAATCGATTCTCAGCAAGCCATTGCTGCAACTCAAAAACTCTGGCAAGCTTGGCAAAATGCGAAGTTAATCAACTACTCTCCTAACAATGTCCCAATAATTAAGCAACCAGAGCAACTTCAAGCTAGGACATCCCCCCAGGTTTACCAAACTTTGACCCGTATCCTCAATGGGCAACGCACCCTGCGGGAGCTGGCAGGACAAATGAAGCGGGATATATTGTCAGTAACTTGTTCACTCCTGCCCTATATTCAAGCAGGTTTGGTTGAACTGGTTGCTGTTGCTGATTTTCCAGCTCCAATATTCCCGTCTGTTCCTGAACAACCATCTATAGCTACAATTAGCCAAGATTTACTGATTGCTTGTGTGGATGATGATATTTGGGTTTGTAAGACAATGGAAAAATTGCTTACCGCAGCAGGGCATCAGTTTATGTGGATCAATGATGGTCTGCGGGCTCTGGCAACTATCCTAGCCCGAAAGCCGGATCTAATCTTCCTCGATTTAGTGATGCCCCAAACTAACGGCTATGAAATTTGTAGCAAGTTACGTAAGATTCCTTCTTTCCGTGATACCCCAATTATTATCTTAACTGGCAATGACGGTGTTGTTGACCAAGTTCGGGCTAGGCTGTTTGGAGCTTCAGATTTTATCAGTAAACCTATTGATGCTGAGACAGTATTAAGCGTAATCCATAAACACGCGACCGAATAGTAAATAGTGGTAAAATCTTGAGGAAGCTGGGGAAGCTGAGGAAGCTGAGGAAGAAGAACCACAATTTTTCTGAATCCTTGGTTGTTTCTATATATAGTTTTTGCGAGAGTGCCCAAACGCTATATATGGGAGTTGACAAAATGCGCGATCGCTTAACTTGTCACCAATGACTAATGACTAATGACCAATGACCAATGACCAATAACTCTTGACCACTTTCAACTGTAAGGTAAATATTGTGAGTACTGCCCTAGTTGTTGACGATTCCTTAACGACAATGGTAATTCTTAGCTCTTATCTGAAGCAAGAGGGGCTTGATGTCCTCACTGCCAAGAATGCAGTAGAGGCTTTAGCTAAAATTAATAGAACTAAACCGGATGTTATTATCTTAGATGTTGTACTACCTGATCGCAGTGGTTTTGAGATTTGTCGCGAGCTCAAAGCTAAAGCAGAAACTCGTAAGATTCCTATAGTTATGTGTTCTACTAAAGCAACTGAGATGGATAAGTTTTGGGGAAGGAAACAGGGAGCAGATGCTTACCTAGTCAAGCCAGTTGATCAAGAAGAATTTGTAAAAACTGTTCAAAGATTTATTGGGAGGTAAGTAGTATTTTGAAGGCAGAAGGCAGAAGGCAGAAGGCAGAAGGCAGAAGGCAGAAGGCAGGAGAAATCAAGTGAAGAAAGCTTGTACAGTAAACTTTTTTAACCTTTTTTCACGCTTTCGGTTATTTCCACGCCCGCTGCACTAGGCAACTTCGGAAGAACCTACTTTCATTACCTTGATAGGTTATCCAAGCAACTCAAATGACTGGACTTCCAATACTGGGCCAATCATCGCCATGGTCATGATATCATCTCGGATTTGTCCTGCTACTTTTACTTTGAGTTGTGGTTGCTGTAATTCGGGCGGTGCATCCTTCAGTTCATAGGTTTCCCCGGATTCGGCAACTAAAGTCCAAGCACCTGTTCCGATGTCTTGGTGTTCGATAACACCAATAACTTGAATACTCATCCTTGTTTTTCCCCGGTTTTGGTAGTGTGGAATTCTCTGGGCTCTTGGTTCTAGGTTACCCAATATTAGAGAAGCGATCGCATCTTTATGTTAAATCCGGTTATTATAGGGTAATTTCAAAAAATGCTAAATCCTCATCGATTGTCATGGGATTCCACGATCCAAATGCTCGTCGTTTGACGGAATTTTCTGCCGTGTGAGTTGCTCTCCCAAGAGGAATAACGCGACATGGTCAAAACTCTGAGATGAAGACATATCAATGATTCATGTCAACTAAGTCTCCAGCTAATTTTGGTCAAAAGTATTACCTTGTCCGAATAATTCTGAATAACTCTTTTTTCTCCATTTTGTACAACTGGCAGATCATATATTGCTTCCTTCCCGTAGTCTTTAGTAAATTATATTACCCCAAAATAGTATAATTTAAGGTTAGTATTATAGCCCAAAAGCTTGATATACCTAAGTTTTGATTGAAAAGCGGGCGACGAGAATCGAACTCGTATCATTAGCTTGGAAGGCTAAGGTTTTACCACTAAACTACGCCCGCAGCTGTGGCTCAAATGTCACTCTTTTCAGTATAGCACACATTTGATAAATTGCAGCAAACCCTAACGAGCTCTTCTAAACTCCTTCAGTTCTCAATCTGCTTAACCGAAACATCCACTGCTTCCACGTCAATTGTACCAGGAGGGTTGAAACGGACAAAATGCCCCTGTTCTATTTTCAAAGTCTCCCCACAACTAGGACACTGGCATTGAGTTTGATTCACGGCAGTGAAGTTATAACCACACACTGGACATTGATCCTTGATTAAGTTGCGATCCAACCACCAGCGCAATCCTAGCCAGCCAATCACTGGTAAGATCAACAATAAGCCAATCACAAATAAAATACTTTTGACCACAAAGCCTAAACCAACGGTTCCTACCAGCAAAAATGTTGCTAATAGAGTGAGCCAACAGCCTGCACCAGATAGATTTAATTGCAATAAATTTGGATTGTTTTGGTTCACAGTAATTTTTAATAATGCATAGAAGATTGCTATAGTTCTATCCTAGTACAAGAATGTAGAAGGCCGTCTCATTCTTTGAGAGCGATAAAATCCTTACTCTATAAGCATTCTTAATTCTTAATTCTTAATTCCGCGTAGCGGTACTAGTTGGTTTCCTCCAGAAGCTGTTTTAACCTTTGGGTGAGAGCATCTTTACTAAAGGAAGCCAGACACTGCTCCCTTAGCCACATGCCATCACAGCGTTGCTCTCCACCTTGAAGAATTTCAATGCAAGCACCGGCAACAGCTACAGGGTCTCGATGGGGAACTTGCCAGCCGAGATGCCCATCCTGTAAGGGATCAGCGGACCCATCCGCATCACCCGCTAGCACTGGTTTACCACAAGCCATTGCTTCTAGATAAACAATACCAAAACCTTCTTGGGAAGGCATGATGTAGGCATCGGCAAGGCGGTAATGTTCTACTAACTCAAGTGTGGGAACAAAACCAGCGAAAATTACATTCTCAGCAATATCTAAATCTTGAGCTAGTTGAGCTAGTCTCGGTTGATCATCACCACGACCAATTACTAAGTATTTAACATTGGGGATAACTTTAGCGATCACAGGGAGTGCCCGAATGGTAACATCTACTCCTTTATAAATATCCCCAGACCATAACCGTGCTACAGTCATCAGCACTTTAGCATCCGCTAAGCCGTATTTTACCATTAATTCTGGTGACTTCGGGCCAGGAGTGAAAGCTTGCCCATCCACTACACAAGGTAACATTCTCACCTTATTGGAGTCTAAGCCATTAGCAGCACAAAGGCGATCTCGACTGTAGCGGCTGATTGTCAAAATTCCTGCTGCTGAAGTAAGAGCTAGCTGCTCTAGCTTGGGTAAGGTACTCCAGACTTCTTTACCATAGGTTAAAACTGTGTAAGGAATACCTCTGAGCTTACACAGTACCATAATCAGTAAAGCTAGTTTAATATGACCGCAGAAAACATGACTCGGAGGTTGTTGCCAGAAACAGCGCCCTAATGCTAGTACCATTTTCAAACGTCCCAGCATTTGATTTGGACTTTTCAGGTAATGAAATTGAAAAGGGTCAGCTGCCAAGGGATTGTCGCATTCAGGACTATCCCTGAGTAAAAACACCTCTGCACTACTACCAGTCTCAGTTGCTAGGGACTGATAAGCTTGCAAAACGTCTTTAATATAAGACTGAATACCCCCTTCATGCTCAAAAAGCTCTAGAAAAACGAATACGTGTTTAGCTGACATGTTGGAAATTTAGAATTTAGAATTTAGAATTTAGAATTGGGAATGTCTTCTTTATCTCTTCTTTCCCAGTTTTCTTGCTATCCTTACCGCTAATATACCTGCTCTAGCTATGCAGCGTGGCGAAAATAACTCACCAGTTAAAAAAGCTGAAAAAGCTTACTAGAAAATTTTTCTTCCCTCCTGCCTCCTGCCTTCTTACTCTACCTAGACAGATTATATGCCCAAAACATAAAACAGGCTGAAATACTAGGTAAACTCAGGAGGGCAACTCGCATCTGATGTGGTGGGAAAAGACGGTAACGAATAATGATAACTAAGGATAATATTGGTAACAGCACCCCCATCTCAATCAAGAGGTTGCGATACAAGTAGTAATTACCTAAGTCTAGTTTCCCGGCGCTAGGCAAAATACCCCAAGGAAGTTTAAAATTTTGCCGACTGAAGGGATAAAACAAAGGTATGCCAACCACTCCCACTAACAAATCGAGTAAAACTTGAGAAAGACCAGCTAAGATTACTTGCCAACTATACAGTTTAAGTTTGCTTCCCCTAATTCCTATAGTAGTTAGGATAAAGATGGTGCAAATAGGGAGAATCAGAGCAAATGTTAAGGAATGGGTAATGCGAGATTGCTGGTGTGCTGATTGATGCAACCAAGGGATAAAATGATCTAGGTCGGGGAAAGAGGAAATTACGATTAACCAGAAATACCAACCCAAACGATACAGAGATGGCTTTCTGGGAGAATTAAAAACAATACCAATAGTTACAGCAGTTAAACTGTGACCAATAAACGAGGACATATTTGTTTGGAAATGGGGAATGGGGAATTGAGAAGACAGTTCAGTATATTTGTAGGGGCTGGTTTAGGGTCACCGTTAACGCAATCCAATAATTGAGCGGTGCATTACGCTTCACTTTGTTTCGCTAATGCACCCTACAAAAAGTGCGATCGCGGCTATTGCTATTATAGAATGCGTTATGCTGGAGCTGATGCACCACGAGTTATGAAATGGTTGAAAAAAGGCTATAGTAAGCGAATATTATTTCTGGGATTGGTCTTACTAACATTCTTGGTAGTCAAGCTGGTTACTCCTGTAACTGCACAGCCTCAGCTCAAGGAAAGAGTTAAGGAGAATAGCCAAAATATACCAGTAACTGAGGCATCAACTCTGCTCATCCAAGGCAAAACTAACTATGATGCTGGACGTTTTACCGAAGCTGCGATCGCTTGGGAACAAGCAGTCCAAGCTTACCAACAAGCGGGGGACTCCATCAACCAAGCCCTGAGTTTAAACTACCTCTGCTTAGCCTATCAAGATTTGGGACAATGGGAACCGGCAACAGCTGCAATTAATCAAAGCCTCAATTTACTGCAAACTCAACCTGATCTCGGTATCCTTGCTCAAGCATTGAATACCCAAGGTAGCCTTTTCTTAGCAACTGGAAAAAACGAAAGAGCACTCAAAACTTGGCAAGAAGCAGAAAAAATTTATACTCAAGCTGGGGATGAAAAAGGAGTATTAGGAAGTAAAATTAATCAAGCCCAAGCTTTGCAAAGCTTGGGTATGTTTCAGCGAGCTCAAAAAATTTTAGAACAAGCGCAGCGACAACTCCAAGCCCAACCAGATTCCCTAGTAAAAGCTACAGGTTGGCACAACCTAGGACTTGTTTGGCAAACTATCGGTAATCTCCAACAATCTCAGCAAGTCTTGGAAAAGAGTTTAGCCATTGCCCAAAAGCTTAACTCTCAGCGGGATATCAGTACGACCCTCGTTAGCTTAGGCAATACCGCACGAGGTTTGGGAGAAACAGCATTAGCCCTACAGTATTATCAACAGGCAACGGAAGCTGCCACTAATCCCCTGAGCCAACTAGAAGCACAACTCAATCACTTCAAGTTGCTGATTCATCTAGAAGAATTCACCAAAGCTCAAACAATAATCCCTGCTATTCAAGCCAAACTGACTGACTTACCTCTGAGTCGAGATGCCATCTATGCCCAAGTTAACTTTGCTACTAGTTTAATCGAGTTGTCCTCAGCTATTAACCAACAACCAACAACCAACAACCAACAACTAACAACCAAAACCATTGCCCAACTACTAGCACAAGCTGTTCAACAAGCAAACATTTTAAAAGACCAAAGAGCAGAATCTTTAGCTCTGGGAAATTTAGGAAAATTATACGAACAAACTGAGCAATGGCGAGAAGCTCAAAACTTAACTGAACAAGCTCTAGCCCTTGCACAAAGCATCAATGCTGGTGATCTTGCTTACCAATGGCAATGGCAATTAACACGAGTGCTGACTAACAAAGGAGAAATTACTAACGCGATCGCAGCTAATCAACAAGCCTTTAATATTCTACAATCTCTCCGCCGTGATCTAATTGCCATGAGCCCTGAGGTTCGCTTTTCCTTCCAAGAAAAAATCGAACCAATCTACCGTAACCTCGTAAGTCTTTTATTACAGGAAGATGGGGAGATGGGGAGATGGGGAGACAAGGGAGACAAGGGAGACAAGGGAGACAAGGAAGACAAGGGAGACAAGGGAGACAAGGGAGATAAGGGAGATAAGGAGGATGAGGAGATATTAAAACTCAGCAATTCTCAATTCCCAATTCCCAATTCCCAAATAACCAACAACCAACAACAAACAACAAACAACAAAGGACAAACAACCAACCTCAAACAAGCACGTAAGGTGATTGAATCCTTACAATTGGCAGAACTAGAAAACTTCTTCCGTACTCCTTGCTTAGATGCCAAAGCTGAGGAAATCGACAATATCATTGAAAAAGGCGATCGCACTGCTGCTGTTATTTATCCTATTATTCTGCCAGACCGTTTAGCTGTAATTCTGTCCTTACCAGGACAATCCCTGAGCCAATATAGTACTAATGTTCCTCAAGCAGAAGTAGAAGACATCGTCACCCGTCTGCGACAGTCAATGAACCCTGCTTTATCTAATAAACAGCGTCTTAAGCTCTCCCAAAAGGTGTATGATTGGCTAATTCGACCGATACAACAGCAGTTAAAGGCAGGTAGTATTAAAACCTTAGTATTTGTTCTCGATGGAGTTTTGCGTAATGTACCGATGGCAGCACTCTACGATGGCCAACAATATCTAATTGAAAACTATAGTGTAGCCTTAACTCCCACTTTACAATTATTAGAGCCGCGATCGCTCCAACAGGTGCAACTTCAATCTCTTACGGCAGGCTTAACGGAAGCGCGTTTAGGTTTTTCTGCTTTACCTGCTGTAGCGGAGGAAGTAAAACAGATTAGCGAAAAAATTCCTTCAGAAGTTCTTCTGAATGCTCAGTTTACTCGTGCCAACTTAGAAAGCCAAATTCAATCCCTTTCTGTACCAATCGTTCACCTTGCTACCCACGGTCAATTTAGCTCCAAACCAGAAGAAACTTTTCTCCTCACCTGGGATGAACGGCTCGATATTAATAGTTTATCCGAGTTACTCAGAACCAGGGAAGAAACTAATGCTGAACCGATTGAACTCTTAGTTCTGAGTGCTTGCCAAACTGCCAATGGAGACAAGAGGGCTGCTTTAGGATTAGCAGGCTTAGCCCTACGTTCTGGTGCCCGCAGTACCTTAGCTACCCTATGGACTGTCAACGATCAATCTACTGCCAAAACTATGGTTGAATTTTACAGTCATCTCAGTCAAGGCAATGGGAACCGAGCCGAAGCACTCCGTCAAGCTCAGTTATCCCTGCTCAAGCAAAAACCGTATCGGCATCCTTATTACTGGGCTCCCTTTGTTTTAGTCGGTAATTGGCTGTAAATTAATAGGTGTTAGGTTTTAGGTGTTAGGTGGTAGGTTAATAAAAATTGTATTCCTCTCCCTCAGCTTCCTCAGCTCCCTTGACAAAGACATGTTTACTTTAACTTGTCACCAATGGGTGTTAGGTTTTAGGTGGTAGAGGATTATCTATGATTACCTCATTCACCAGCTTTTGCCTGCTCTGTAGTTTCCTTTCTCATTGAGGTAAAGTGAGAGAGCTAAACTATTTTTGCTCTCAACCTTGACAGTACAGGCTTAATGTGGTTAAAGCTGAAAAATTTCTTGAGGCAATGGCAAGGAGTATTCCTCATTGCTCCCAGTGTCACAGCTATAGTTCTAGCTTTAAATACTACAGGACTATTTCAACTGTTGGAGTGGGCAGCTCTAGATCAGTACTTCCGCCTCCGTCACCGAGAACCCCCAGACTCTCGCCTACTTTTGGTTACTATTGATGAGGCAGATATTCGTCAGGTGGGAAAATGGCCTATACCTGATGCTGTTTTGGCTGATTTGATTACAAAGCTCAAGGCTGCACAACCTAGAGCTATTGGTTTAAATGTGTATCGAGATTTACCCGTAGAACCAGGATATCAGCAATGGGTAGAGGTGATGAAGTCTACCCCCAACCTAATTGGTACTGAGAAGCAGGTAGGCAATCCCATTGCACCACCACCAACCTTGAAAGATTTAGGACAAGTGAGCTTTGCTGACTTGATTTTAGATGCGGATGGCAAAATCCGCAGGGGTTTGATTTCCATCAGAAATGAGAATGAAGAAGTGCAATTAAGTTTAGGGGTACGTTTGGCATTAATGTATCTGGAGAAAGAAGGTATTAACCTAGAAATCGCTGATGACGAAAAGCAGCACTATCGTCTGGGAAAAGCCTATTTTGTCCCCTTTCGCCGTAATGATGGAGGTTATACCCGTGCTGATGCTCAAGGGTATCAGATTTTACTAAACTTCCGGGGAGAAAAACACAATTTCGATACTGTGTCGATGAGGGATGTTTTAGCTAATCGGGTTCCCACCGAAAAAATACGCGATCGCATCCTCTTAATTGGTTCAACAGCCGAGAGTACTAATTCCTTATTTTACACACCCTATGATAGCAGTCTCTTTACTAATCCCTATCGTATGCCAGGGGTGGTGATTCAAGCTAATTTAACCAGTCAAATCCTCAGTGGAGCTCTTGATGGACGACCTTTTATTAAGGTCTTACCAACTCCAATAGAATGGTTAGAGGTTTTATGCTGCTCTTTCCTCGGTGCAGCAGGAAGTTGGTTTTTATTAGAAAGCAAAAAATTAAGGAATAAAGGTTTACCTCCGTTGCTGCTCCTCAGTAGTGGCACAGTTCTTGCTAGTGGTTTGAGTTTAACAGGAACTTATCTGGTTTTTCTAAGTGGTTGGTGGCTACCGATAGTACCTTCTTTACTAACTTTGATTATTTCAACTATAACCATCACCGATTACTACTACCGTAAGTCACAACGGGAAGCAGAGCACAAGTATCGCAGTATTTTTGAAAATGCTTTAGAAGGGATCTTTCAGACAACTACCGACGGACATTATCTGAATGCTAATCCAGCTTTGGCCAAGATTTATGGCTATGATTCCCCTGAAGCTTTAATTACCACCATAACCAACATAGAACAACAGCTTTATTGTGACCCTAACCGTCGTCAAGAATTTATCCAAAATATGGAACAAAAGGGACAAATAGAAGGATTTGAAGCTCAGATATATCGCCAAGATAGAAGTATAATCTGGATTTCTGAAAATGCTCGTTCAGTCTATGATACTCAAGGAAAATTGTTATACTACCAAGGTTTTGTTGAAGATATCACTGAGCGTAAACAAGCAGAAGTTGAACGAGAAAAATTTACCAATGAACTCTTTGAACTTAATCAAGCTTTCTCTCGTTTTGTTCCCAGTCAATTCCTCCATTTACTGAAGAAAGACAATATTGCTGATGTCCAATTAGGAGATCAAGTGCAACAGGAAATGTCGGTACTCTTCGCCGATATTCGTAATTTTACCACTCTGTCGGAAAAGATGACACCTGAGGAAAACTTTCGTTTTATCAACAGCTATCTTTCCCATATGGAACCGGCCATTATTGCTAATCAAGGTTTTATTGACAAATATATTGGCGATGCTATTATGGCCTTGTTTAATGGTGAAGCTGATGATGCAGTGAAAGGGGCAATTTCTATGCTCAAACGCCTCCGGAGCTATAATTCCTATCGACAACAAGTAGGGTATCTCCCACTAGAAATTGGCATTGGTATCAATACAGGTTTAATGATGCTAGGAACTGTGGGAGGTAACACCCATATGGATAGTACTGTGATTAGTGATGCAGTTAACTTAGCTTCTCGCTTGGAAGGACTGACTAAGGAATATGGGGTATCTTTGCTGATTTCTCACCATACTTTTACTAGTTTGATTCAACCAGGTAAATATCCCCTGCGCTTTATCGATAAGTTGAAAGTGAAAGGAAAATCTGAAGCAGTGTCTGTGTTTGAAGTTTTTGAGGCTGACCCTCCAGAAATTAAAGCTGGTAAGCTGAAAACTAAGGCACTGTTTGAAGAAGCTGTTTTAAACTTCCATCTCAAAAGGTTTCGTTCTGCCACAACTTTATTTCAAGGGTGTTTAGAACTTGCCCCCCAAGATAAAACTACTCGAATTTATCTCCAACGCTCTCAGAGGTTGTCTCAACAATAAGTAGAGAGAGGATAATTATATTTAGCTAGTGAAGACCGTCATTTGTCCTTTGTCATTGGTAAGAGTCTGACCTATATTTACTTTTCTTAACATAGTTACTGTTTTTCATACCAAATCTACTTAGCACAAGGAGGCAGTCCCAATAAAAAATTTTTTTCACCACCAGGTGATGAAAGTCGCTTCTTCCGAAGTTGCCAGATGAGCTGTTGCCTGTTGCCTACTTTCAAGTCAGAAGTTAGAAGGAAGGAGGCTCCCAGACAGTTCCATCTAGTTAAGGAGCAAGGGGAGCAAGGCAGAAGGAAATGATAACTGTTGATCCGAGCTTGATATAATACCTAACACCTCAGGTATTAGGAGCCATTGTTGTCCAACCCATGACCCTATTGTTCATTTTGAACAGCAGTGAGTCAGCTAATCCTAGGTTGTGAGCTGCTAGTAACAAGGGAAAGAATTCACTCATACTAGGTTCGAGGGAGTTGGGGCAATCAGCAAAATCCAGACATAGTACAGTAGAACGGTCCCAAAGGTCCCGAAACACTATACACTGTTGGGGGAGACCAACTACTAGCGAACGAAATCGGTTAACTGCGGCTTTCTCTAAGTCGGCACTCGTGTAATTGAGCGGATAATTTCTGTGCGCCATAGTGAGCCTCCTGTTGACAACGCGATCGCAATTTTCTCTTGTTCTACCTTCATGATGGCATAATGGATTTTCTGTGAGTGTAATTGAACTAACTCCAAAGTTGTACGTAAATCACAATCTCCATTGTGGTTTATTACACCAATATTCTTCTGGATTCAAAGAAATATTTTTAGATTGATGTCAACTCACAGTTAGCTTCCTGCAATAGTTGGCGAACTTCTTCATCAGTGGTTTGGGAAAAGTCGTCGTACCAGAGGCTGATGGAATGGAGGTGCTTGGGCATTTTGAGACATACAATCTTGTCTACCTCTGTTTTCAGTTCCTGGCAGACTAATGGGGATATGACAGGCACGGCAGTAATAATGGATTCAGGCTGTTGCTGCTGTAAGACTGCAATTGCAGCACGTAGGGTTGAGCCAGTAGCAATGCCATCATCCACCAAAATGACTTTACGATGGTGTACATTGGGAAGAGGACGGCAGCCCCGGTAAAGGCGATCGCGACGCTCCAATTCTAGCTGTTCTTCAGTAGTAACTTGCTCAATCATTTCTTTAGAAATGCCTCGCCATTGCACCACATCTTCGTTAAGTATCCTTACGCCACCCATTGCAATGGCTCCCATTGCTAACTCTTTTTGATTGGGTACTCCCAGCTTCCGTACTAAACAAATATCCAAGGGTACTTTGAGTGCTTTTGCTACTTCAGATGCTACCGGTACACCGCCACGGGGAAGGGCTAACACCAGTACGTCAGAGCAGTTAGTATAAGTTGTGAGCTTTTTCGCCAGCAGCCGACCTGCTTCTGTCCGATTATGCAATCGCCTTGTCATCAGGATTGTCTCCCTTGCCTTAATCAGAAAAACACTAGTACAGCTTGGCGTAAATGGGTGGTCGAGTTAAAAAAGCTTCAAATTTTTGTGCCTATTAAATTGATATATAGATTACTATTTTAACGATATTGACAAAAAAAATTTAATTGATCTCAAAAATTAACAATTGTCTGTCAGCTTATGGTGGTAGTAGCGATCGCTCATGATCCGCAAACTGCTTTTTGGATCCGATATTCTGCACCCTAACTGGTAAGAGCGGCATTTTCGTAATTTTCAGCCCTAGATTTAACATTACACCAAATCCGGTTTGGACACCCCCGTTTTGAGGAAACCGCGAAAAACCTGTAGAGACGCGCCTGCCGAAGGATGCCCGTAGGGCTGTTGGCGCGTCTCTACAATGTTAGATATACTAGATTTGCTTAAAGACGCGCCTACTGAAGGATACCAGTGGAGCAGTGGCGCGTCTCTAAAAAGGAAAATCTTCTTTTAATCTAAAACGTCAGCAGTACTAAACCAATTGCCAACACAGCGAGGGTCAAAAAGCCAGCCATTACAGCAGAAGATTTACTTTGCTCACTAAGAGTTTCCCCTTCAGAGCGACCCTTAAAAGCATGCCAAATGTGACCAAATAAGAAAGTGGCACACAGAAAAAACTGGATTACTGTGGAACTATCTCGATTTGTCCCATAGAACTCATTGGGGAAGACAGTGGTATTAAAACCGACAAAGTAGATGGAGGTAAAAGTCATAAAAGCGAGGGCTCCCAGGCTGTAGGAAAGAATAGCATGTCCGTTAAAGATAAACAGATTCCTTGCCCAGTTAGCAGGCTCAGTGACAATATGCCAAGCTCTACCTGCAATACACATCACCCCAATCCAAATATGGCCACCGACGACATCTTCTAAGTTATCGACAGCAGCCATACCCAAAGAATTCCAATTACCATCAACTAAGCCAAATAAATAGCCAAAGATGGAAAAAGGATTAAGGGTAGGTTCTGTAATGACTCGCACATCGTTAATGGCAGTATCGTAGATACCACCAAAGACCATTGCCTTTAGTACTAAGCCTAACGCCCCCAATCCTAAGAAAATCAGATGATGACCTAAAATAAAACCAAGCTTCTTGGGGTCACTCCATTCATAGTGAAATTTGGGGGCACGCCCTGTGCCATCTTTAAGGATAGTTGGACCTTTAAAGACATGGAACAAACCTCCAGCACCTAAAACAGCGGATGCAACTAGATGCAGCATACCAATCACAAAATAGGGATAGGTATCAACTACCATGCCTCCCGCACCAACACCAAAACCTAAGGTTGCCAAGTGGGGTATTAGAATCAATCCCTGCTCAGACACTGGTTGGCTAGGTACAAAACGGGAGACTTCAGAGATGGTTGTTGCTCCTGCCCAAAACATGATTAAGCCAGCATGGGCAATGTGAGCACCTAATAATTTACCAGATACGTCAATCAAGCGGGCATTACCCGCTAACCAGCTCCAGTCTTGGTTACTAGAGCTAAAAGTGTTACTTGTCGTAGTTGTCACAGTTAATCACCTTGCGTTTTAACTCATCCCGGCTAAAGCACGGGGAATTTCGCGTTATTTGTTGTTTGTTGTTAGTCAAAAGATTGTATTCCTCTTCCTCAGCTCCCTCGGCTTCCTCAGCTCCCTCAGCTCCCTCCGCTCCCCCATCTCCCTATCTCCCCACACCCGCCCCACACTCCTGCTTGCCAGCAAAAGCCCCTGGAAGGTATGGTGTAAAAATCTTGTTTTGTTAGGAAAGGGTGAAGGAAAGGTCAACAAGTATTCGACTTTTACCTTTAACCTTCAACTCTTTTCCTGTTTCCTCTCCAATGCAACCAACTATTCTGCGGCTGGAGCAGGTTCTGGCTTTCCGGTAGGAGTTGCCGGGGGTGGACTGCCAGCAGAGTCAAGCGCTTCTGAGACCTGCTTGAAATCAAAGCCAAGAGCCCGCAAAGCGTGCCAGAGATGACCTTGTAGGAAGAAGAAGGCTAAGAAGAAGTGAGCGTTAGCTAACCAAGCACGGGAGGTATGTATTCCCAGAGGTAAGTCTACGGTATCGGCAAAATAGGGAGTGATCCCCAGTTTAACTTCGAGAGTTGGTCCGTAGAACTCTACTGGATATGCCAAAGTATTGACTGCACAGAAGTAAGCTGCGGTAAACCCAGCTAGAGCAATACCCCCAAGAGAGTAGGAAAGAATCGCTTCACCAGAGAAATTCAACAGTTTCCTTGCCCAGCCAGAGGGAGGAAAAATGATATGCCAAATGCCGCCACCAATGAGTAGTAAGGCAACATAGATATGACCACCTACTAAATCCTCTAGGCTATTAACTGAGGCAAAATGAGTTTGATAGCCATAAATGATCCCAGGATTTAAGGTTGGGGCAGTGACTACCCGAACTGCCTGAATCGTGGAGTCGTAAAGCCCTCCCCAAAACATGGCTTTCCCAACTAATAGTAGAGCCCCTATACCTAAAACTAGTAGATGATGTCCCAAGATATAACCAAGAGATTCAGGCTTACCCCACTCAAAATGGAATTTGCGGGCGTTACCAGACGCTTTGCTTAAATCTGGTTCACATTTAATGGTGTGGAACAAAGCTCCTGCACCCAAAACAGCAGAAGAGATGAGGTGTACTACACCGATCACAAAGTAGGGGTAAGTATCTACTATCTGACCACCAGAGCCAACTCCAAAACCAAGAGTTGCTAGATGAGGCAATAGAATCAGTCCTTGTTCCCCCATCGGTAGCTCAGGGTTATAGTTACCGATTTCAAACAAAGTAAATGCCCCTGCCCAAAAGGTAATCAGAGCAGCTTGGGCAACGTGAGCTGCAATAAATAGTCCCGACAAGTTGGCGAAGCGGGCATTCCCAGCCCACCAGTCATACTTGATGCTGGATTGACCGTAGGTTTGCAAGATTAATCCTCCTGTCTTTATGGCAATAGGTTTTGTTACCAATCTTCACCAGGAAGATTAAGTAACTTTGCTTGATTGTGCAGTATGAAGCAGAGTTTTAGAACTTATTGATAATAATTTTTAACAAAATTAGCAGGCAGGTTTGGTGGAATTCATTGAAAAAAGCTTATTTTACAAGTGTTTTAGGTACTTTTACAGTTTTGATGCCGTAATAGTAATTGGCAATTATTCCTATTAATAAATTTTACTAATTGGGTTGCTGAGATTATTTATTCTAATCTTTTAGCAAATAAATCGCAATAATTTGATTGCTCATGTAAGCTTATCGAATAAGTTATTGAGTTTAATTCTCAATTATTGTTCAAGGAGATATGCCACGATGACGACTGTATCTGGAACTCCTAAGCCAGTGGAGAAATACTCGGAAGATATTCCTTGGTGGGCAGGCAATGCTCGCCTCACTGATTTATCGGGTAGATTACTAGGCGCTCATGTTGCTCATGGAGGTTTAATCATTTTTTGGGCAGGAGCGATGACCTTATTTGAGTT
The DNA here is from genome assembly GCA_010672925.1 of Symploca sp. SIO1C2. Taxonomy (GTDB): domain Bacteria; phylum Cyanobacteriota; class Cyanobacteriia; order Cyanobacteriales; family Coleofasciculaceae; genus Caldora. The sequence goes on from JAAHFP010000012.1 coordinate 168,790, forward strand.
GTCTCGCTTCGACGTTACAGAGCCCATGTATAACCAAGGTCTGATTCTCCTGCCTCACTTAGCGACTCAAGGTTGGGGTGTAGGTGCTGGTGGAGAGATTATCAGCACTTACCCCTATTTCGTCATTGGAGCTTTACATCTGATTTCCTCTGCCTTTATTGGTTTTGGGGGTATTTTCCATGCCTTGTTCGGTCCTCCGGATCTGCATAATTACTCTAAGTTTTTTGGTTACGACTGGAAAGATAGCAATAAGATGACTACTATTATGGGCATTCATCTGATTCTGCTAGGCTTGGGAGCTTTTTTACTAGTAGCCAAAGCCATGTTCTTCGGTGGTTTGTATGATCCAGGAGTTACAGATGTACGAGTGGTTAGCCATCCCACCCTCAATCCCTTAGTAATTTTTGGCTATTTATTTGGTGCTGTGGGTAAAAACTGGATTGCCGGTGTTGATAACCTGGAGGATGTAATCGGTGGTCATATTTGGATTGGGCTTATTTGCCTTGGTGGTGGCATTTGGCATATCCGAACCAAACCCTTTGAGTGGGCAGAGCGACTTTTTGTTTGGTCTGGAGAGGCTTATCTTGCTTATAGTTTAGGGGCTTTGGCGCTGATGGGCTTTATTGCTGCCTACTTTATCAGTGTCAATACCACCGTTTACCCAGAAGTCTTTTATGGACCCGCACTATCGATTAAGCTAGATGTCTTTCCCTACTTTTCTGCTACTGACTCTACCTTACTTTCATCCCGGACTTGGTTAGCTAATGCTCATTTTTGGTTAGCTTTCTTCTTCCTGCAAGGTCATATTTGGCATGCACTGCGAGCAGCTGGGTTTAATTTTCGTCAGGGTCGAGTAGTTGAGTCTAAAGCTACTCCTGAACGAATGGCACTTAGTTAATGCTTAAACTTATTGTTCACTTAATGAAAATTTTTAGCGATTTTGAGGTAAAGTAAGTTAAACCTACAAATTGCAATTGCAACTTATTCTCACTGAGGTTGAAAAATGACGACAGTAATTGCTGGGACTCCCAGCAAAAGCAAAATACTGACGGGGTGACAATTGTGGCTACAATGTAGATTTAATAAGGGTTGCAGCTCTGTTGCCTCGTTTATAATTAGGTCTTTTATGGGGAGAAAGAGACATTAAAGATTCAGCTATTTTTTCAAAATAATTTAGAGACTCAACCCAATCTTTTCCGTGCAATCCAATATAAAAATAACTATGTCTTTTGACATAACGTTTTTTTTCTTTAATTCGACTTACATATTTAATTTTCCTTTTTTGCTGGATTTTTTCTCCTGTCAAGAGGGCACTACTATAGGCCAAAGTTATTAAAAGAAGCAAAGACATTAGTCTATCTCCATGAGCCAAAGTTTTATCAATTTGATAGCCACCACTTTTAATATCTCTAAACAGTTCCTCAATCCCAAATCTTTTTTGATAGCTGTTTATCGCTTGTGAAAAATCCCCTAAATTAGTTGAAATAAACCAAGCATCTTCGCTGCTTTTTTTGTCTCGATATTTTCTTGCCCATTTTCCTGCTACTTCCCCCTGACAAAATCCTTTGGTTTTGGTTATTTTTACACCTTGTAAATAAAAATTAACTCCTGGATTCGGAGCTAAATCTTTTAATTGCATCCAAATATTTTCTTTTATTTCTACATATTCATTCTTTTTTAAGCGCAAGCAAAAGTAAGTCTCTGGCTGCTCTCTCAGCCATTGAGCTAATCCCACAGAACAAAATTCTCTATCCCCCAATACCACTTTCTTATAATTATTAAAAAGAGGTAATATCTTAGCTAATACTTCTTGTTGTTCTCGAAAATTACTTGCTCCTTTTTTTTGGAGTATTGTTACATAAATAGGAATCGCTCTTTTTTGATAAATTATGCTTACAAATAGAAGATTTACTCCAGTCCATTCGGTTCTATCAATTGCCAAATAAAGTACAGACAAAGGTGAAAAGTTTAAGGATAGCCAAATTGATAAAATTGGAAACCAAATTGTACTAAAATTCAAATGGTATAAAGATAAAAATCTTTGAATTTTCTTTCTTCTACTTTCAAATAAAATTGGGCTAGGAAATTTATTATCTAATTCCTCAATAGTTGATATTTGATATGTTTGTAATAGTCCAATTATAATCAAACAAATCAAATATTCTGACCGTTTTAACTTATTTTTTAGAGTTGATTTGTAGAAAGAGGGTAACAAGGTACTCATTATCATTAGCGAGTAATTATTGAGAATATGACTAGTATTTTAGAATACTATACGATGCTCAAAAGTTTAGCCAGTAAAGGGTTGAGCCCTTGTTGTCACCCCGTCAGCATTCAGTATTAATTTGCTATTGTCTAATACTTTCCTTATTTTTTATAATTTATTAATTATTGTCTGGCAATAAAAAAAATTTTTTATTGGATAAAATACTTGACAATTACTTTCAATTAATACTACTATTATTAAAGCAAGGAGAGATTTCCACGAAAACAAATCCTCTTCTCTTACACCGAACCGAATGGGGGTTATTCCTGATTGATTAACCCCATTCATTTATCTAAAAATTTCAAGGCAATTAACAAAGAATTGATCTCTACAATTTTTAGTCAATTACAATTCCTTGTTTCTTCTTAGTTTAAAACTAAGTTTTTCATCAATCATGGATAACTGTCCTTGTTGCTCCGATACTCTTCTACGTCAAGTAGACCGAAACGGCATCTACTTTTTCTGTCAGCATTGTCGGCAAAAAATGCCAACTAGCCAGAGAGTAATAGATGTAAAGCAACAGAGTCTGTATCAAACTCACTCAGTTAGTAATCATCATTTTCAGTAAAGCAGGAGTAAATATGTCACAAATTGGTCTTTTCTACGGTACAACTACTGGTAAAACAGCAGAAGCAGCAGAGTCAATTCAGCAAGAATTTGGTGGTGAGAGTGTTGTTACCTTACATGAAATCAATGAAGCTGGAAAGGATGATTTCGATAACTATCAGTACATCATTATCGGCTGTCCTACCTGGGATATCGGTGGATTGCAAAGTGATTGGGAAGGGTTCTATGAGGACGAACTAGACGATATTGACTTTAGCGGGAAAAAAGTTGCTTATTTTGGCACTGGAGACCAATCTGGTTATCCCGACAATTTTCAAGATGCTATGGGCATACTGGAAGAAAAAATTTCTGAGTTGAAAGGAACAACTGTCGGTAATTGGCCTACAGATGGCTATGAACACGAGTCATCAAGAGCAGTTAAAAATGGTAAGTTTGTTGGTCTTGCCCTTGATGAAGATAATCAGTCAGAACTAACGGAAGAGCGTATTCAGAAGTGGGTGGCACAACTCAAAACAGAGTTTGGTTTATAGTTTTCGAGCAAGCAAAACTAGTGCTTTAAAGGCAGAACCCACCCCTAACCCCTCCAAGGAGGGAAGAAGCTCCGAGGGAAAAAAGTTTTATGATGTTACGCTATTGTCAGTAGTGGGTTATTTCCGCCGCGCCGCACTAGAGGTTTGTATCTGTCAAGAGTCGCTTCATCGGTAATGGGTAAATTATAGATATTTAACTATTGATGATTTACCCGCTACCGTTTCTTCATTAAGTTTTCTTAACTGGAAAGAACAATAAATGTTGTCAGTATCAATAGAAGTCGTTACACAATTCTTAGTAACCTCTACCTGTTTGATTTGCGCTTGGTCTTTAGGCTTTTTGTTTATTTGGTTTTCCTGGAAAACAACTAAAGAAGGTGTATCTCATTTAAGAAAGTTACATCAGATACCCTGTAGTCGCTGTGCATTTTTCACCAATGATTACCGGCTCAAATGTACTGTTCATCCTATAACAGCTTTATCAGAAGATGCCATTAACTGTTGTGATTTTGAACCAGCGACATCTTACAATATGCCTGTGGTTAGGCGATGTAATTACCAGACTAAATGTTCAAAATTTTCTTAGGTAGTAAACTGCACTCAAAATATATGGAAATGCTATATGTCTAATTTACCCGAAGTTTTGTGGTTAAGTACGAGTCCCAGCTTTTCTCGCTTTGAGCAACCACTAATGCGTTATTTATCGAACCAAATATCAATTGCCCAATGGGAGTACTTACAAAGTCCAGATGAGCCAGCTTCATTGGATGCGGCTATGGTACTTCTTCAGGACTGTCTCAAATCTCACAATCGACCGATTCATCTGATTGGTCATAGTACAAGTGGTTTACTGGGACTCTACTATACTCGTAAATATCCTGAAAGAGTTAAGTCTTTAACTTTACTAGGTGTGGGAGCTCATCCTCATGTTGATTGGCAAGCTCACTATTATAGTTTACTTCAATTATTAAACTGTAGCCGCCAAATTGTTCTGGCACAAATGGTTAGCAGTATTTTCGGTTACCAGAATAACTACAATACCAAGAAACTGATCCAAGTTCTTGAGCGAGATTTAACAACCTCTATATCACCCCATTCTTTGTTTCAGAGGGTCAGTAGTACTCCAGGGGGAGTGGAAGTACCTTTGATGGTTTGCGGTAGTAAAGATGATGTGATTATCGACCCTCATGCTCTAAAAGGATGGTTAAATTGGCTGAAGGAAGGAGATGTATTGTGGGAATGTCTTCAAGGTCATCATTTCTTCCACTATTTCTATCCTCAACAAGTAGGAAGACAAATTATTAAGTTTTGGCAAGCACTTTCTCTCAAGGAATCTAATACAGTGGTTCGCGCTGCAATGAGGTACACCTGAATCAGTTGTCAAGATTGGATAGATTTCTTCCTCGTAGTTTTTACTGTACCTCGTAACAGAGGGAAGCGCTGTATCAAATCTGGTTTGGTTGCGTAGGTTATTAGTCAATAATAATAGCGGTGCGTTAGCGTAACAAAGTGGAGCCTAACGCACCCTACAAAATTAAGCGATCGCATTATTCCAAAATCCCCCTGAATTGGTGGATTCAGGGGGCTTCAGGGACTAATTTTGGAATCTTATTAGTGATTAGTACCAAGGACTAATGACTTACTTAACTGGCAGAATCCGCTGACTCCACGGGTTCAGCTGGTTCATTAAAAGCAAGCCGTAAAAATGGTGGTGCTAAAAATGTTGTCAGAATGACCATAATGATAATTGCTGCTTCCAAGGGTTTGCTGAGAACACCACTAGCGGAACCAATACCAGCAAAAACTAGTCCAACTTCACCCCGTGGAATCATCCCCACTCCAATGGCTAAGCGGTTAATTGGTGCTTGTCCAAAAATACTCCAACCTGTGACCACTTTACCGAAAATGGCAACCACAAGGAGAAAAGTGGCAATAATTAGCCCTTCCCGATTGCTGGGAATAGCCGGATTAAGTACGCTCAAGTCAGCCCTAGCACCAACGGTTACAAAGAAAATTGGTACGAGGATATCAGCGATGGGAACTACTTGTTGATCCAGTTGGTTACGTTTATCGGTTTCATCTAAAACTAAACCAGCAGCAAATGCCCCTAAGATAGCTTCTAAATGAATCGCATTGGCAAGAAAAGCCATAAAGAAAGCAAAGGTAATGGCTGGAATTACCAAATTGCCCCTAGTTTGCAGCTTATCAGCAATGGTAACGAAACTTTTATTAAAGAATTTACCGAGGAGAATTGAACCAATCAGGAAAACACTAGCGCTGATAATTAGATAGATAACATTGAGCACATCTACTTCACCAGTTTTCGCCAGACTTGCTACCACTGCTAGAACAATGATACCCAAAACATCATCAATAACCGCAGCACCGACAATAATTTGACCTTCCCGAGATTTCAGCGTTCCTAATTCTGACAAGACTTTGGAAGTAATACCGATACTAGTAGCTGTGAGAGCAGCACCGGCAAAAATTGCTGGAATTGCTGGAACATTGAACAACAGCATCAATCCTCCAGTACCTGCGGCAAAAGGAACGACGACTCCAACACAGGCGACAATGGTTGCTTGGTAACCGACTTTCCCTAATTCCCGTAAGTCTGATTCCAAACCAATTTCAAATAGGAGGATAATTACCCCTAGTTCCGCTAGAACAGAGATTACCTCACTTTGGCTGTTGAAGATACTGGTTACCGCTTCAGGACTTAAATTCCCGATTGCTTGCACAACAGTCATGATCACGGAATCAGCAGCGGATGCTCCATTTTCGGGAAACATCAGTAGGTGTAAAGCCGAAACACCGACAATAACACCTCCTACCAATTCTCCTAAAACGGGAGGTAAATCTAGTCGTTTAGATAGTTCTCCTCCCAATTTGCTGGTAATATAGATGACGACTAAACTGAGTAGCACAGCAGTTAGAATAATTGGGCCGTATTCTGCCTCATTTGCTGTTGCTAACAGAGGTGGTATGGGTTCAGATAAAGAAAATGAGAGCATTTGGTTAACTATCGGTATCATTGGTCAAAAAAATTCAAAATTCAAAATTCAAAATTCAAAATTCAAAACAATTAGTGGGGGCTTGTATACAAAATTAATCAACACAAAATTATCTTTTCTTAATTTTGCGTTTTGAATTCAAAAAATGATCATTTATTATTGGTTATTAGTAAGGGTTTGGACAGTATCTAGGTTTTGTACTCTAAACCCTAAGGGAATAGAACTGAACTACACCAAATAACAACAATCCCAGTAGAAATTGAACAGAAGGAGGTGCTAAGGTAAATCCCCAAGTGACACTAATTAATCCAGTACAATTGAGAGCAATCGAGTGGATTTGTTCGGTTTGCTTTAATTTTGTGCCAATGACAACTAAAGCGATCGCTAAAGTGATTAAATAAAACCAAAGCATATAGACTGCTCCATCTTCAAAGTTCAGAGTTTGGAAATATGAAACTCAGGAGGTGACAAGAAGATAAAAATATTGACTGGGTGAAGAGGTATAAGAGGATGGCACGCTTGTTGGCTCAAACCTTAACTTATAGGGAGTTTGGGAAGAAGCATTAGTGTCAGCTTAAGGTGAATCCGAAAAATTTAGTCCATTTCAATGGACTTAAGCTATTAGCCTTGGATTTGAATCCAAGGTGGGTGAGGGAATTCAGCTAGCAGCTATGTTTAAGCTTAAGTTGGCACCAATGGGGGAGAAGAGAATCCTCCGACACTTGACACACCCTCTTTCCCCACACCCAGTCTCCTTTTTAGCCTTGTTGTCACCCCTTAAGAAAATTAGAGGTAACCAGAACCAACAGTGTTAAATTCTGCTACTCGTGGATTTACCAAAGCAACAGCTTGTTCCAGTGCCTCTCGCCGGTCCATCAGCACGTTATTTGGGGGTAACATTGCCAACACTCCCAAGTCCTGCAATCTCCTTGCAGTTTGACCTTGAGCACCAACAATAAATACCTGACGACCTTTTTCATAGGCTTCCTTGATTGCATTTTCGATTGCTAGGGAAGAGGTAACTCCCACATGAGGTACATCACTTAAATCCACAATCAACACATCATGGTCTTTCATTGCCACTTGTTGACGAGAGATCGCTTTCGATACTCCAAAGATCATGGGGCCACTAAGATGGAACAAGAGTACACGACCATTAGCACGATCCAGAAGCTCTTTTTCTTCATTGTTCATGAGAATTTGATCATCAGCATCGGTAATCGTTTTCACATCTTGAGCTTGGAGTTTGGATAGACGTTCAATCGTCAAGATATTAGCAACAAAGACCCCAACTCCAACTGCCACAATCAAGTCAACAAATACAGTGAGGAGAATTACCCCATACATAATCAGTGCCGCCTTCAAAGACACTTTGTGAGCGCGTTTGAGGAACTCCCAGTCAATAATGTTAATCCCTACCTTGAGAGCAATACCTGCCAAAACTGCCATGGGAATCGTTGCCGTCAAACTAGCTGCTCCTAAAACCACCACTAATAAAATTAAGGCACGGGTTAAGCCAGATACCGCTGTGCGACCCCCAGCTTGGATATTGACTACGGTTCCCATGGTTGCACCAGCACCAGCAATACCACCAAACAAGCCAGATGCTACGTTACCAAGTCCTTGACCGATTAATTCTTTATTGGAGTCGTGCTGGGTGCGAGTTAAACTGTCTGCAACTACTGAGGTGAGTAGGGCATCAATACAACCCAGCATACCTAGAACTAAAGCATCAATCAGCATCGTTTGAAACTCACCTGCGGTAAAGGTAGGTACCTGCAAGGAGGGCAAACCTGTGGGGATTTCACCAATCCGTCTGATAGCCTCTGGTTCAGGAAAGAGAAACAGTGCCAATACGGTTCCTGCGACTAAAGCTACCAACTGGGGGGGGACAATCCGCTTAAACTTGGAGGGCATCAAGAACAGGATTAACAGAGTCAGGATACCTAAACCAGCCTCACCAAAATTGATGTTACTCAAAAGCTGAGGCAAGTTTTGCACTGTACCGATGACACCACCTTTAGGGCTAGCCTGTCCCAGAAAAGGTCCAAGTTGCAGGATGATCAGGATGATACCAATCCCGGACATAAACCCAGAAATTACGGTGTAGGGCATCAGGGTCACATATTTCCCTAGCCGCAATGAACCAAGGATAATTTGGATTACCCCAGCCATCATGACTACGGTGAATGCCATCGCCATGCCATTTTCTGGGTTATCTGCCGTGAGGTGAGCGATAACTGCTGTCATCACCACTGTCATCGGACCAGTAGGTTCAGAAATTAGGGTAGGAGTGCCGCCGAAAAGTGCGGCAAAAAAGCCGACTAAAACAGCACCCCAAAGACCCGATGCCGCTCCAGCGCCAGAGGCTACACCGAAGGCAAGGGCCATCGGTAGGGCGATAACTGCTGCGGTTACACCACCAAAGATGTCGCCGCGCAGATTTCTAAAATGGATAGTATTTGTAATTCGCATAAGCTGTGTGTCATGTGAGCGTTAGAGATTGGAGTGAGATTGACGCAGTAATCTTGTATACAGTAGATGAGCTCCTGAAAAGCCCCCCAGGAGAGCCTTGCGCCCCCAATTAAAGAAAAGAAACAAGTCAGTTTCTATTAGAACCTTCTACCCTCTCGCCTTAGGAGATACAGGAGGGGTTGCCCTCTGCCTTTTTTCTCAAGAGTTGCGAGAGAGTCAATTATTAATAGACTTAAGTCTACTGTTTTTATAAAAATAATTGAATTAAGTCTATATTTAGATAGTACCACTTAATCCAGGAAGAAGTACATGTTTTTAGTGAGAATTTTTAATAATTAATTAAACTTTGACTAATATACCAGGATTATTGGGTAAAATAATCGGTCTTTTGAGAAAGAATTGGGGCTCTGGGGGAGCCGGGGAGTGAGCGAAAAAAAGGGTGGGGAGCTCAGGAATAAGAGAGAACTGATAATTTTTGGATATAAAGCTCAAGAAATCCCACCCCAAATTTCACCTCACCCGAGCCGGGGTCTGACCCCGGCTTTTTGGTATGATAGGCTGGGTTTTGACTCAGAACTTGTGCGCGTGCAGTACTTCCATCACGTCACAGAGATAGGCAATACCTGAATAATCGTCGAAAAACCTCGCTGCAACTTCATCCGAAATCTTCACTGCCATATCCCGATTGGGGGTGAGCACCTCGAACTTGATATTCGAGAAGTCGTCGGAGGAAACGGCGGGTCTTCCCGATGAGGGTACGTTGCGACTGCCTTTACCACCAGCAGGCACTACCGTATAACCAGTAGCCCCGGCTTCGTCGATGATCTTGGCGATCTTTCTCTGTAGCAACTTTTCCGTGACGATAACGAGCTTAGTAGCTTGCTGGGTCATGTTGGTTACCTCTTAATGCGTGTAGTCATTGAACTTGATGATTGGGGCGCCGACAGACCCATTGGTGTCAACTTAACTTAAAGGCGCTTGAATCTGGGGGAGCTGAGGGAGCTGAGGAAGCTGAGGGAGCAAGAGAATGCTGCTGTCGCTGACTCTTTGTTCTATTAATCAGGTAAGGTAAGGCTAACCGCTCAGTTGAAGTAAAACTTCTCAAAACCATCAATTGACAAGAGTTGTGGCTTAAGTTGATACCAATGCGACAGACTGCACCCTTTCTGGAATCAGCCCCCCAGTACCTGGGCAAGACCGATGAAGAGTGGTATTCCCAAGGCAAGGGCGACCGGTGTGCCGACGGCTGTGGACGAGCCGATGTAGGCAGAGGGATTGGCTGATGGGATACCGGCTCGTAAAGTGGGAGGCCCTGAGATATCTGAACTAGAAGCGGCAATAACAGCCAGGAGAACGACACCGCCAAGGCTGAATCCCGTGATGTAGTGGGCAATCATGCCGAGACCGAAGGCAATAAACCCATGCAGCAGCGGCGCAAAAAAGGCGTATAGGGCATACCACTGTCCCACCTTGCGCAACTCACCAAGCCTTGCTGTGGCCTCCATGCCCATTACCAACATTAATATCGAGAGCAGACCGCGAAAGAGGGGATTGAAGAAGCTCTCATAGACACTTTCCGGTCGAGTTAGTAAGCCTAGAGCAAGGCCGAGTAGCAGTGCTGATAGGGCAGAACCCTGGAGGCTTTCCTGGATGATAGGCCAAATTTTGACCCCCTCGTCTGCGGTATCACTCTGGGGATAACCTCTTGCAACAATTCCCTTGTCACTAGGATACCCGCCTGCGGCAACAAGCTGCTTGTTGAGTTGCTCCTCTGCCGCACGGCGCTGCTTCTGTTTGGTTATATAGAGGCTAGCCAAGACAATCGCAGTCACTAGCGCTGGGATATCCATAAAGGGATATAGTGCCGCAGCCCATGGCTCGAATTTGATGCCTTCTGTTTCCAGTATCGTCAGGCCAGCAGCAAGAGTCGAGCCACTCACAGCACCGAACAAGCCTGCGGTGGCAATAGCATCCACGATTTTGACTTTCGGCATTATGCCCAACGTGTAGCGTCCGATAAACACGATCACGATGCCTATAAGCACGGCGAAAGCTGCGGGCAAGAGCATTTCAACTAGATTAGCATTGCGGATCGCAATGCCACCGCTTAGGCCGACTTTAATCAGCAGCATAAAGACAATGAACTTATAAATCGGATCTGGAATTTGCAGTCTGCTATTGACAGCGGCAACAACCATACCACCAATTAGAAAGCCTAGTGTCGGGGACTGTAACTTCCCCAAGAAGAGCGTTAAGAACTCTGAAAAAAAATCCATATTGTAATTCCTCCTTTAATGAGATATTAGGGGTCAGAAAAAGGTTGATATCCGGCGATCGCACATGATCACGCTAATCATTAGTGATTCATTTTTGAAATATAGAATTGGCAGCTTATGCACCAGCATTCAAAAGAAATATCCGGCGGGAAAAACTAGAAAAATTGGTTATCATATTTCCTTACAGCTAATCTTAATTTTTAGAGATCTACTAACAAACTGCTATTCTTTGGTGATTGAAAGGCTAGCTAAACCTTGTTAAATTTGTGCAGCTATAGATAATTCCTGCGCTCACACTGTGTTATGTGAGCGTTAGACATTGGAATGAATTGACGCGGTAATTTCGTCTGTAGTAGGTGAGCTCCTGAGGAGTCGTAAGAAAACCAATTCTCAATAGATTAAAATCTATTATTTTTATAAAAATGATTGAGTTTAATCTATATTTAAATACTACCATTGAAAACAGGGAACAAATAGCTGTCTCCAGTGAAAATTTCTAATGATGGATTAAACTTTGACTAATATGCCAAGGTTATTCGGGTTAGATGCCCAGTGTGTGGGGAGGTTAGGGAGGCTAGGAAGCTCAAGGAGCTAGGAAAGAAAACCCTGGGATAATAACGGGGGTATAATAGGCGGATTTGGTATACATATTGATGAAAATTCTCTATATTCCCCTGGATGAACGACCTTGTAACTTCTACTATCCTCAGATGATTGCCCGTCTGAAAGATGAGTTAGAACTGTTTGTCCCTCCTATTGAGCTTTTAGGGAACAAGAAACAACCTGCCCCTCTTAATCGCCTCTGGGATTGGATAGAAGCAAAGAGCACGATATGTGACGCAGCAATTCTCTCAATTGAGATGCTGGTTTACGGAGGGCTGCTCCCGTCACGCCTTCATCAGGATTCTGTAGAGATGCTGATGGAAAATCTTAATCAGATTCGCCTCCTCAAAAAAAATAATCCCGAACTCCCAATCTTGGCAAGCAATCTGATTATGCGCACGCCAGCCTACAACAGTAGTGAAGAAGAGCCGAGTTATTACGAAGAATATGGAGCAGCCATTTTTGATTGGGGATGGTTACAAGATAAGCAGAATCGAGAAGGACTTACTTCCCAAGAGAAGGAGAAATTTGCTCAGATTGAGAAGGATCTATCCCAAGCCTATTTAGAAGATTACCGCACCCGTCGCCAAAGAAACCGGGAAATTAACCAAGGAACCATCGACTTAGTAGAGGAAGGTATCATCTCTTTTCTCTCCATTCCCCAAGACGACTCTGCCAAGTACGGTTTTACGGCAATTGATCAACAACAGATTGTCCTCAGGATTATTGAGAAACGGTTACAGCGGCGTATTCACTTGTACCCAGGTGCCGATGAAGTTGGTTGTACGTTGCTTGCTAGAGCTTATTCTCAGCTTACAGGGTTACGCAGAAAAATTTATCTACTATATAGTTCTGTCAATTCTGAGACAATTATTCCCTTATATGAAGACCGTCCCCTGGGGGAGAGTTTAAAGTCCCAGATTCTGGCAGCGGGAGCCCAAGTTGTCTCATCTCCCCAAGCTTCTGATTTTGTATTAGCTGTCAACACACCAGGTAAGAAGATGCAGGAAGCCTGGGATAATCCGATTAAAGACCTAACTTATACTAGCGATCGCAATCTCCGTTTCTTTGTCGATCAGATTGAAACTTTTCTCAAGGAAGGAAAACCAGTGACAGTAGCAGATGTGGCGTTTGCTAATGGGGGAGAAACAGAGCTAGTGCAGTTACTTGATGATACTGCGGTGTGGGATCAGCTTCTAGCGTATGCTGGTTGGAATACGAGTTGTAACACCATCGGCACAGTACTGGCAACTTCAATTATCGGAGTTGATAGTAGCGATCGCTTTGCCCTCGACTACAATAAAATCTATCACTTACTGGATGGCTGGGCTTATCAAACAGTTGTCCGCATGAATATGGTAAACGATTATCTGCCAGCAATCGGTGCATCGTATTACGACTTCAACGGCAAGGAAGCGCAAATTAACCAGGAGATGGAGCGCAGAATCTGGGCTGCATGGGAACAAATGATGCGTAATTCTTTCTCTGAGTGGAAACTGGAAGTTAAGGTTTTTTCACCGTGGCATAGAATGTTTGAAATTGGCCTTCATTTAGCACTCTTCAGGAAGAAGGCTCGGAGTCAAGAGGCAGAAGAAGCCAAGAGAAGCTGACTAGTTTCTGACTTCTTTTTTGGCAATTCATCAATTTTGAATTTTGAATTTTGAATTTTGAATTTGCCGTCAGGCGCTTATTTTAATTTTGAAACAATTGATTCAATTCCTCATTCGAGGTTCCCAGGATTCTGGCTAGCATATTCATTTCACTACGACTGAAGCCATCCCTTATCTCAATCAAATCTTCCATTGGTTTTCCTAGAATCCTTGAAATGCATTTAAGGTGTTGATCACTCACTTCTTTGCCACTGAAAATATCCTTAAGCTCTTTGGGTGGTAACTTGTAAGAATAACAGAATCGAACAAATTCTCGATTACTAATTCCCAGCTGCTCTTTCCTTTCCCTAAGTAAGTAGACAATAGCTCTACTACCATGTTCTGGACGTTTAGCTTTCTCCATGTATTGCTTCATTAGTTGTTGAAGCTTATTTACTTCCTTAGGATCTCCGCCAGATTTTTTGAGTAAATCCATACAAGCCAGCTTGAAAGCTTTATTTAAAGCCTCATTATCTTCAACTAATTGTTCATGTTCATTAAAAGTTTCAACAATTTTGGAAGCAAATTCTGGCGTACAAAACCCAACTTCCATTTCTTCGTAAGAAATGGGAATATAAGAGCGATAGAGGTCAAGTTGCAAGCGTAAAGGTTGATTATTTTTATCCATCAATCCAACTTTTCACCAAAAAGCTATCGTACAACTCCCCTTCTGCTTTTTCAACTAGCATATTAGGTATTTTTGAAGAAAAACATTAAGGTTTGATTAATTTTGGCTGAGCTCTATAGGCAATAACGGGTGAGCGAAAAAAAGGGTGGGGAGCTGAGGGAGCTGGGGGAGCTGAGGGAGCTGGGGGAGCTGAGGGAGAAGAGAGAACTTATAATGTTTGGGCACAAAGCTCAAGAAATCCCACCCAAAATTTCGTTCACCCGGCAATAACCATTGGCTAGTTGAGAATAGACTTCCGGGCTGATTAGCTAGGGCTAGGGAGCAAAAAACTATCGCTGTGCAATAGTTGTAGCGTCATCAGCAGTATAAGTTATTTGATTTATGACGATTCACAGGAGGGTGAATTTGGAACACAAAGGTTTATTATTTAATTGTGCCAAAATCTCGATACTGTGGGTAGTTCTGCAGAAGATAGAGTCAAATAAATCCGCATAAAAATTGCTTAATCCTCACTCCTGTGTCCGTTTCCTCAACACCAATTACAATGTTTCATGCACCACAGTTTACTTATCGGGATCTTCCATCAACTGCTGTATCAGTCGTCTTACGGCTTCCGAGCGAGTAACTCCAAACTTAGTAGCATACTCTTCTAGAGCTTGATACTCTTTTTCGTTTAGCCGAATTTCTACTCGATGTTGTCTTGCCATTGCTGTATGTATACCGTACAGTAATACTAGCACAGATTTAGTCAGATGAGCAAAGCATTGTTTAGGTGGTAGGTGTTAGGTGGTAGGTGGTAGGTGTTAGGTGGTAGGTGTTAGGTGGTAGGTGTTAGGTGTTAGGTGGTAGGTAGTAGGTGGTAGGTAGTGGGTGTTAGGTTAATAAAAATTGTATCCCTCTTCCTCCGCTCCTCCGCTCCTCCGCTCCTCCGCTCCCCCACTTCCCCAACTTCAACGAAAGTTGCCTCCCGAAGAAGCAACTTCCGCTGATACTTAATGTAAGCTAAGATACATTTAAATTTGTTACTCCTAATCTCCCTGTTCAATACGTCGGAATTCATTCAAAATTAACTGTTAACTCATAACTTAATGATGACTACGCTGCTACAGGAGTCTTACGTCGAGCTACTTTATTGCTTTTACTAGCTACCTGATGCTTACTTACATTGTTGTTCTCTACTGAGTTGCGAGTCATCCAAGCCATTTGCAATACTTTAGTCCAGCGTTTTTTAAGCTGTTTGGGGGTGCAGCCTAGTTTTTTGGCAATTTGTTGCTCACTTAGATGAGACTGTTTGAGAGATAATAGTTGCTGCTGTGAGTAGTCCAGTTGCTCAACAAATACTTCCCATTTCTGTGATGACATGCCTAACTTTTGGTCAAGATCTGCTCCTAACCATTGGTGTACCAGTTTCCAGTGAGAAGAAGAGTAAGCAAATTTTTCTACATGGTATTTAAAGCGCTGTTGTAAATAGTCCCGCTGGCGAGGGGTAAGACCAAGCATCTCATCGATATCTGCTACTGCATAGTCCTGTAGTTTTAAGACCAAGTAGTCAATACAGTCCTGGCGACCCTGATCTTCTAGGTATTCTATCAGTTCTTGAACAACGCGATCGCGTAGGACAAAATCATAGGGGTCAGTAGTTTCAGCAATCAGATGAGCCCGTACCTGCTGGGTTAATGCTGAGCGATTTTGCTCAATAGCGCCTTCGTCTTTAGGAAACTCCATTGTCTGTTCAATATCAACAGCAGTTTCACTCGGTTGCCGTTTGGCGAAAGTCTGTGCCCTGAGGATAATCAGTTGCTGGTTATTGCCACTGCGTAAATTAATGCGTCGCTTGGCATATTGCTCAGTGAATCCCATGTACTCCGCTATTTCCATCTGAGTGCGGGGAGTATAGTCAGCTTCCAACTGATTTTCTCGTCGAAAAATCCTGAGAGACTCGGTATAAAAGTCTTGCAAAAAGTCTTCAATCAAATTGTAGCGAGCAGAAAATCCTAACTGGGATTGAGGTTGTGCCACATGGCGATAAATCATTACACTGAGGTTACTGTGTAATTCTGTCCGACCCTGTTTTGAACCAAGCTTGTAGTAAGAGAGGCATTTTTCTAATCGGTGACGTGCTAGAGATAATTGCCACTCGTTGATTTTTCCACTAGCTTGGATGCGATCGCTTTTTTCACAAATCCTTTCTACTTCTACTATAATGCGGTTAAGGACGGCAGCTGTACGGCTGGGGATTTTTCCGAGTTGTGACAGTACCTCTTGGAGCAACAGCTCATTTAAAGCCTGGGTATTATTTTCTGTTAAAACTTCCGGAGTGGTCAGTTGGTTATCGGAAGGTTGATTGAGAGATTGAGTAGTAGTGATATCCATGGTAAGAGCCCCGTGGGTTACAGTCAAAAATTCCAAAGACTTCAGCAGAATTAACGTTTTGGTCGGTGTTTGTTTCTGTCGCTGTCCATACTTTGAATATAGGCTTGGACTCTGAGCAATTGGAGTTGGATTGTGTCACTACTACTGGCTTACTGTTTAATGGCTGATCTCCCTCAGTTATCTAGGCGCAATCAAAAATGGCTCAAAGTTTTGATAAATATACATTGTAGCCTTGTTAATCTCCGGTGCAGGAGGGGCTCTATTTTCAATTATTTTGTGGACAATAAAAAAACTGGATGACATTTCCAGTTAGTTTCCGTAATCCTCCCTATAGCCGTTGTAGTATTGATTCTCCAGGTAAATAAGCTTGTACAAATCTAAGAAAGCCAGTTTTCACTGACGGGGAGACACGGAGAGGGATTAGTCAGTAGGTTAGGTGCAACTAAGATCTTGCACCATTCTTGATAACCCGCCATTCGGTTTAAACCCCTGTCTAATAAACAAAGTCGTCTAAAGACGACTGGATAAAGGTTTTAGTCCACTTGAGTGGACTTGAGCTATTAGCCGTGGACTTAAGTCCACGGCGGTTTTGGAGTTTGTTGAGAATGGTGCAAGCTCTTAGGTGCAAAGGAATGAAACTCAACGCAGCACACTGTCGATTTTAAAATTTTTCCTGAGAAAGTGAAATAGATGGTGAATGCAAAAACAGTAGAGTAGATGATCCATAAATTAACAACCCTCGGATGGTCACCGAGGGTTTTTTTCTTATTTAGGGTGTGGCACAGTAGTTTCTTGTATAACAGGCATCTTGCCTATAGTCTCTTTAAGCTCATCACAGCAGTTTCTTGTGGAACAGGCATCTTGCCTGTGGTTTTTTTAAGCTCATCACAGCAGGTTCTTGTGGAACAGGCATCTTACATGTGGTTTCTTGAAGCTCATCACAGCAGATTCTTGTGGAATAGGCATCTTGCCTGTAGTTTCTTGAAGCCCATCACAGCAGGTTCTTGTGGAACAGGCATCTTGCCTGTGGTCTCGCAATCGCGGCTGTTTTTTGCTATTATTACTTAATAATGGAATAGGTGTGCGCCTGTTGACCCGAAACCGACCCGTACATGTATCTGGGGATAGCGTTAGGCGGGTTTTGATAGGAATATTTCAGTCAAATAGCCCAGATTATCCCGAAACTGACCTGCACATGCATCTGGGGATAGCGTTGGGCGGGTTTTGATACTAACATTCGGGTCAAATAGTCTAGATTATCCCTAAACCCGCCCCTACAATTGGTAATTTGGAAACAGATAGGGAAGTGTCGGATTAATTCCCAATTCTCAATTCTCCATTCTCCATTCTCAATTCTCCATTCTCCATTCCCAATGATAGAACCTTGGAAAGCTTTAGGCGTTTCTCTACTCAAGGATTTGGTATTTCAGGAAATCCTGCTGGAATTGGGAAAAGGAGCCTTAGAAGATTATGTCAAAGATTTCTTCAAAGACTGTATTAAAGCAGGGATTACCTCAGCCAAGCCTCAAGTATTGAAAAAAGCCCTAGGTGAAGCCCTACAGCAGTTTTTGAGGATTGTAGAAGATGAACTGATTCGGTGCAGGCTTTCTGGTGCGGAAATTAGAGACGGCTACGAAATACGTCTTGGTAAGTTTATTCATCATCAGCAAGTTAAGCCACTTTTGGGTCAAGCTTTTGCTCAAGATGGTTTGGCTATTGAGGGAGAGCAACTAGAAGCAATCTGGCAAGAGCATTATGCCCCAGTTATGCCAAGTAAATTTGATTGGGATGGGGTGGCTTATCTCTATACCAGAGAAGTCCAGCGCATTATTAAGCAATCACCGGAATTAAGGGCGATTCTGCAATTAAAGATTCTCAAGGATCTGCAACAAGATATTCAACCACTTAAACAACAGACTAGAGAAATTGCCGGAATTCCTCCCGACTTCAACCTAAAAGCTTATCAAGAAGGACTCAAAGAGCGCTATGCTCATCTCAATTTAGATAGCTTAGATACCTCGATTTACGACTATCGCGAAAAACTCAAAGTCCACCAAGTCTTTATCCCCCAAAATGTCCGGGCTTGCCAGGAATTTGTACCCCAAGCTTACGAAATTCCTAAGGAACATCAGAGACGCTTGCGGGAGAGTGACGAGTTAGCAGCAGAAATTAACCCCCAACTCTGGGAATAATACAAAGAAGTTTACTACCAACAGCCAATTCGCTCGATTGCGGAGGTGGTTAAGCAGATGTGGGGAGATTTCCGCTATCGGTATCTGGTAATTCTCGGAGATCCCGGTTCCGGAAAATCCATGTTATTGCAATATCTGGCTTTGGATTGGGCAACTACTCCCCCAGAAAAGGCGATTCACCTATCGATTCCCCTGCTAATTGAACTGCGGACTTATAATCGAGACCGAAATTCTGGAGAATGTAAGGATCTGCTAGAATTCTTCCACCAAGGTAATGTTATTTGTCGCCTTAATCAGCATCGACTCCAAGAATGGTTGCAAGCAGGCAAGGTTTTAGTGATGTTTGATGGCTTGGATGAGGTATTTGATCCGGCACAACGGGAACAGGTAATTACCGATATCCATCGCTTCACTAATGATTATCCCCAAGTACGAGTAATTGTCACCTCTCGTATTATTGGCTACAAATCAGTTTAGAAAAGATTCTCACTGACTATTTAAAAAGTATAGAAGTCAATAATCCGAGAACCGTTGCTAGGTTACTGATTGAACAACTGCGGAGTCGCAATTTTATCTTGTGTTTCCTGGGAGGCGATTCCTATGGTTTTGTCCATCGGACATTTTTAGAATACTTCTGTGCTTGGGAATATGTCTGGCAATTTAAAGAGACGCAAACCCTTTCTATTGAACAACTTATAACGGAAGTTTTTGGTAAGCACTGGCAGGATGAGTCTTGGCATGAGGTGCTACGGCTGATTGCAGGGTTGATTGATGCTAAGTTTGTGGGGCAAATTATTGAGTACTTGATAGAGCAAAAAATTGATAAGCGAAAGTTTCTTGGTCAAGGACTAAGAAAAGAAGGGGTACTGAACCTCCTATTAGCAGCCAGCTGCTTTGCGGAAGTGAGAAACAAAGCCGCAATCGCACCAATTGCTGATCGAATGCAAACAGTACTAAAGCAAGAAGTTGAACAAGAATATTGTCCGTTAGTTTCTGAAGTAGCTAGTGCAATGTTGAGTGCGATCGCTACAGTTGGGCAAAATACTCTACAAACCTTAAACTGGCTCAAATCATGTCTTAAGTATGGTTCAAGTTCTTATTTACCAGAGTCTGCTGTGCAGGCAATTGCTCAAAATTGGAAGGATTATCCTGATACCTTATCCCTGCTCCAAAAATGGGCACAATTTGATAAAAATGAGTTTGTGCGAAGTGCTGCAGTAGGAGAAATCGCCCGTGGCTGGAAAAATGAACCAGATACCTTACCCCTACTCCAACAAAAAGCACAATCTGATAAAAGTGGGATTGTGCGAAGTGCCGCAATAGGAGAGATAGCCCGTGGCTGGAAGGAGGAACCGGATACCTTACCCCTGCTCCGACAAAAAGCACAATCTGATAGAAGTGTAATTGTGCGAATGGCTGTAGTAGAAGAAATCGCCCGTGGCTGGAAGGAGGAACCGGATACCTTACCCCTACTCCAACAAAAAGCACAATCTGATGAAAATAGAGATGTGCGGCGTGTCGCAGTGCGAGAAATCGCCCGTGGCTGGAAAAATGAACCTTGGATGTTAGAATTTTTATGCGATCGCGTAATTAATAACCCCTTTAAGCGTCAGTTTAGTTGGGAGACCAACCCTCGGCAACCAGTGCTTGAAATCATTATCCAGCAATATCCTCACCATCCTCGGATTCTAACTCTATTAAGGGACAGAGCTGACAACGACTCAGACGAGCAAGTGAGGGAATTCGCTAGGCAGAAACTGGAGCAGTTGGAAAAGCAAAATAGAATTTAGTTTTGTAGGGGCGGGTTTAGCGAAAATCTAGGCTATTTTATCTGAATATTTCAATCAAAACCCGCCCTAACAGTATCCCCAGTTAACTCAACCAATATTGATATTATCAACAAGCGATCAACTACAACAGTGATAAGGTGCGTTACGCTTCGCTAACACACCCTACAATAGGCACATTTTTTCTGAGGAAATCACCTTAATATAACATTACTCCAATTCTAGCTGGTAGAAAGTGATCACCACAGTATCTGTCTCTCGATAACAAAGAACTTGAAAATTGCGCTGAGGGTAGAGAAATTTGAGACGACTTTGCCACAACTGAGCCATTGTCTGCCCTAAATAAAAGAGATTCTCAATACCTACGTTTTCTACTCCTGGAAGCAAATCATCAAGATGTTGATGGTTCATCACTTTCTCAATTTCAGTGAGCTGATTTCCCAGTTGATTTTTCCACTGTTCATAAATCGATAGATTAAAGGCTTCCTTCAAGAAAATCCCCCCTTCATGTTCCCTAAAGTCTGGCAACAAAAGTTTGGTGAAGGCTAAAGCAATTTCCAGATTAGCCACCCCAGCTAAATAATCCCAAAGGGAGAAATCAGAATCATTAGCAGCTTTCCACTGCTGGAAATCTGGCATTTGTTCTGTATTTAAAGAGATTTGTTTAGTCGCCATACTTTTAGGGTATTTCTATGGTTATAGCTGGTCGAACAGTTCTTTGAACTTGTACAAAAATTTTGCCTGCTGGGTTTTGGTTATGATCGAATATTGTTACACACTAAGGAATTTTGATAAAAAATGCTGAAGCGATCGCTTTTCCACAGGGTTGCAGTATTCCCTCATTTAACTCACCCACCTGTCATCTACTGATTTTGAAAGGTAATAATTGGAGCAGAGGGGAAAAGTAGCAACCAATAGCCGTAGATAATAATGAGCAAACATTTTCATAAATCTCTCAAGATTGCAACCCTAGCCGTCAGTCTGTTGGCAGCAACCATAAGTATTACCGCTTGTACCAGTACTAGCACCGAGGGTACAGCAGAAGGCACACTAGGAGCAATCAAAGAAAAAGACCAAATGGTTATTGGAGTCAAGACAGATTACTCTCCTTTTGGCTTTATTGACTCAGATGGTAACAATGCTGGATTGGAAATTGATATTGCTCGTAAACTGACTGAGGAAATACTCGACTCAGAGGAAAAAGTAGAATTTGTGCCAGTGGTAGCAGCCAATCGCATTGAGTTTCTCAAGCAAGGGAAGGTCGATATTGTAATTGCCACTATGACCGAAACGGAACAACGTAAGCAAGAGATTGACTTTAGTGAAAACTACTATTCTGACGGAGCAGGATTACTGACAAAAAAAGACAATGATCTCAAAACCTGGGAAGATCTCAAAGGTAAGAAAGTGTGTGGAGTTCAAGGAGCCTTCTACAACAAAGATCTTACAGAAATGGGGGTAGAAATGGTCAACTTTCCTGGAACAGCGGAAGCCTACAAAGCTCTCAAAGATGGACGCTGCCTGGGATTTGCCTTCGATAACTCAGCTTTGGCAGGCAAGTTACAAGAGTCTGAATGGTCTCAAGATTGGCATCTACCATTGGAAGTTATCCTAGAAAGACCCTGGGGTATGGGAGTACGCAAAGGTGAAGAGAATTTCCTAACAGCAGTTAATGATGCCATATTAAACATGGAGGCGGAAGGCTTTATTGTTGAAGGGGAGAAGAAGTGGAAGATTCCCCCAACAAAATATGCCAAAGAGCGGATGACAAAAGCAAAGGGTGAGTAATTTGTCATTTGTCATTTGTCATTGGTTATTGGTCATTGGTTGTTTGTTGAGCAATTTCCAATTCTAAATTCTAAATTCTAAATTCTAAATTCTAAATTCGACCTTCGACCTTCTCCATTTTCTATGGCACTCAATTTTAGTTGGCTAAATGATCCAACCTACCAAACCTGGATAAAAACAGGGATGCTCAACACCATTTCCTTGTCGGTTGTCTGTATTATCCTATCTTTGGTAATCGGGTTAGTAGGAGTCTGGTTACAAGGTTTCCCCAACCGCTGGGTGCGCAATCTCCTCCAAGGCTATATCCAAGTCTTCCGTAATACTCCCCCTCTAGTACAACTATTCTTTCTCTTCTTTGTACTAGCCAACCTGCTGCCGAAGGTGTACGATCCAACTACAGGAGGAGAAAAACCTCTACTCGGTTCCTTTGCTAGTGCCGCGATCGCATTAAGTTTATTTGCTGGAGCTTTCAATATTGAAATTTTTCGGTCTGGCATTGAAGCAGTACCGAAAACCCTGATTGAAGCCTGCGAAAGTTTGGGATTCTCCCGGAGTCAGTACTTTATCCAGGTAGTCTTGCCTTTAGCTTTCCGCATCTGCCTACCAGCTTTGAATAACAACCTGGTTAACCTAATCAAAACCACAACTCTGGCTTCTGCTATTGCCACCCCAGAGCTACTTTACTATGCAGGACAAATCTATGCTGATAATTTTGCCACTCTGGAAGTAATGCTCTTGATTTGGGTATTTTACGTGGCTTTAGTCGGGGTCTTGGTTGCCTTTATGCATTGGTGGGAACGTAAGCTGCGGATACCAGGTTATAGGTGAGCTTTCAAAAAGTGTGGGGAGCAGAGGTGCGGAGGTGCAGAGGTGCGGAGGTGCGGAGGAGCAGGGGAGCGGAGGTGCGGAGGAGCAGGGGAGCGGAGGAGCAGGGGAGTTGAGAGACAACAGAGAACTTATAATTATTGGATACTTAGCTCAATAAATCCAACCCAAAATTTCACCTAACCCTGTTTCTGGCTTCTTTTTGGACTGAAGTCCTACTACTGCTCATTACTCATTACTCATTACTTATTACTCATTACTTATTACTCATTACCCCCTGGTTATGGAAAATAGCGATAAACGTGCTCAGTTTAACTGGCAAACTTTCTTTAGTTTAGCTGTAGCAGCTCTACTGGTTACCGTTACCCTCGCGGCAGTAAGGGGAAACTTTTCTGTAGCTGAATTCCAAACCTTACTGAAACGTCTACCCTATATCTTGATTGGGAATCAGGCAGGTTGGTCTATTAAAGGGGGCTTTGCTCTAAATATTATCATTAGCTTAGCTTGCATGGCGATCGCTACCACTCTGGGTACTTTTCTTGGTTTAGCCCAGATTGCCCCTCAACGAGTAATACGGGGGATAGCTTGGTTTCTTACCCAGTTTTTCCGTAATTCCCCTTGGCTGGTTATCCTCTATGTGATGCTATACCTGCTACCCTTTCAACTGAAACTAGGTTTTGCCACCATTGAATTCTCCCCTGTAGCTAAATCAATTATTGGTCTATCTCTAGTAGTGGCTGCTAATATCTCAGAAATTGTCCGGGGTGGGATTCAATCTATCCCCTCAGGACAATGGGAAGCATCAGAGGCAATGGGTTACACTCGCAGGCAAATTTTACAGCTAGTGATTTTGCCTCAAGCAGTGAGACGGATGATACCCCCTTGGATGAACTGGTACGCTATCCTGACGATGGGTACAACTCTCACTAATTTGGTCGGAGTTCCCGAAGGATTGACAGCAGTGCGGGAGGTGCTAGAAGTAGAAGGAGAGGGTTTGGCCATTCCCCTATACACCGTTCTTATGCTGTTGTTTTTTATCTATTGTTATCCCATTGCTCGATGGACAAAGGAATTGGAATGGAGAATTGAGAATTGAGAATTGAGAATTGAGAATTGGGAATTGGGAATTGGGAATTGGGAATTGGGAATTGGGAATTGAGAATTGAGAATTGAGAATAACCAACAACAAATAACCAACAACAAATAACCAACAACAAACAACAAATGACAACTCCCTTAATTTCTCTCTATGATGTACACAAGTCTTTTGGTGAAACAGAGGTCTTGAAGGGTATTTCTTTGGATGTTGGTCAAGGGGATGTCGTCTGTATTATTGGTCCATCTGGTTCAGGGAAATCCACTATTTTACGGTGTATCAATGCACTAGTACCCATCAATAGTGGCTCAATCCGTGTGGGGGAATTTCAGGTACACCAACTCCGGACTGAGAGGGAAAAAATACCTCTGCGGCGGATGGTATCAATGGTATTTCAGCAGTACAACCTCTTTCCTCATCGCACGGCTTTGGAGAATGTGATGATGGCTCCTATCCATGTCCTCAAACAAGACCCCCAAGAAGTCAAGGAACGTGCTTATGGCTTGCTGGCTAAGGTGCGACTTCAGGGTAAGGAGAAGAATTATCCAGGGGAATTGTCTGGGGGACAACAACAACGGGTAGCGATCGCGCGATCGTTGGCGATGAAACCAGATGTTATGCTGTTTGATGAAGTGACAGCTGCTCTAGATCCTGAGACAGTAAAGGAAGTTTTAGTGACTATCCGTGAACTAGCAGAAGAAGGCATGACTTGCTTGTTAGTTACCCATGAGATGGGATTTGCTCGTGAAGTTGCCGATCAAATGTACTTTACGGATAAGGGGGTCATCCTCGAAAGTGCCCCACCTGCTGAGTTTTTCACCAATCCTCAGCATGAGAGGACGAAAGAATTCTTGAGTCAGATTCTTTGATAGGTGGTACTTGTAGTAGGACTTCAGTCCAAAAAGAATAGTAGGACTTCAGTCCAAAAAGAATAGTAGGACTTCAGTCCAAAAAGAATAGTAGGACTTCAGTCCAAAAAGAAGCCAGAAACAAGAGTAACAACTAATAAGTAACAAGTAACAAGTAACAAGTAAGAAATAATTAAGAATTTACACCATCGGATATAGTTTTGATTAAAAGCCTTGTGTGGCAAGGCTGACCCACTTATACAGCAAGCCCTACTTACTGTTGCCCATTCCCTCCTGCCTGTTGCCTAGCCCGTAGCGCTATACTTGCACATTCTGCAGAACAGTCATAGAATCTAACAAATTGAAAAAAGGTTATTGTAGTTAAAAATACTAATAAATTTGCTACTAACTAACCTAATACCTAACACCTAGCACTCACCACCTATTACCCAAAACATGCGAGTTTTACTCTTATATCCTCTTTTTCCTAAATCCTTTTGGTCTTTTGACAAAGCAATAGAACTAATCGGGTGCAAGGTGTCCCTACCACCTCTAGGCTTGATCACCGTAGCCGCAATCTTACCCCAAACTTGGGAATTTCGCCTAGTGGATCGCAATGTTCAACCGGAAACTGAAGCGGACTGGGAATGGGCAGATTTGGTGATTATTTCTGGTATGATTGTTCAAAAACCAGACCTGTTGTATTTAATTCGTGAAGCCAAAAAAAGAGGTAAAACTGTAGCAGCAGGAGGTCCTTATGTGACTTCTGTACCGGAAGAAGCAACGGTTGCTGGAGTAGATTTTTTGATTTTAGATGAAGGAGAAATTACTCTACCTTTGTTTGTGGAAGCCTTAGCAAGGGGTGAAACTTCAGGAGTATTGAGGGCTAATGGTGAGAAGCCTGATGTCACGACAACACCAATTCCTCGCTACGATTTGTTGGATTTGACTGCTTACACTGATATGTCGGTGCAGTTTTCTCGGGGCTGTCCTTTCCAATGCGAATTCTGTGACATTATTGTCTTATATGGACGCAAACCCCGTACCAAAACTCCAGCACAACTTTTGGCTGAATTACAAACTCTCTACGATTTGGGCTGGCACCGTGGCGTATTTGTCGTCGATGATAACTTTATTGGCAATAAGCGCAATGTTAAGCTGCTACTCCGGGAATTAGCCCCTTGGATGGAACAACGTGGCTATCCCTTCAGCTTAGTTACGGAAGCTTCGGTAAATCTGGCAGAAGACCAAGAATTGTTAGACTTAATGATTGCTGCTAACTTTAGTGCTGTTTTTCTCGGCATCGAAACCCCAGACACCGATAGTTTAACCCTAACTAAAAAACACCAAAATACCCGCAACTCTCTCCTAGAGGCTGTCAAAAAAATCAATCGCATGGGCTTGCGAGTTATGGCTGGCTTTATTATTGGCTTTGATGGGGAAAAACCAGGGGCAGGGGAGCGTATTATTAACTTTGTAGAAGCAACTGCCATTCCCTTCGCCATGTTTAGTATGCTTCAAGCTTTACCGAATACCGCCTTGTGGGAGCGCTTGAAAAAAGAGGGGCGTTTACTAGAGGGAGAAGAGCAAAATGAGGCAAACGGCAATCAAACAACTTTAACCAATTTTATCCCTAGCCGTCCTATAGAAGAATTGGCTAAAGAATATGTCCGTTGTTTTTGGGAATTATATGAGCCGGAGCGTTACTTGGGTAGAGTGTATCGTCACTACCTAGCAATGAAACCCAAGCCCCACAAAAAGAAGTTTCGGATGCTAGAATTACTAGAAATACGGGCACTATTGATTATTGTTTGGCGAGAAGGGATTAAACGTAAGACTCGCTTCCAATTTTGGCATCAACTCTTCTCAATAATCAAATACAACCCTAGGGTATTCATTGCTTATATCACCAATTGTGCTCACATGGAGCATTTTATCGAATACCGCCAGATTGTCCGGGCAGAAATTGAAGCTCAACTAGCGGATTTTTCCGCATCTAAGATAAAGGCTAAATCTGAACCACTGGAACTACAAGAGCTTAGTGTTTCTTAAATAGGGTTTGCTGCATAAGTGTGGAAGCAATGCCAGACAGTGCTTTCAGTCATTTTTTACCTACAAAAGTGCAAGGAAATTGTATTGATAGGCTCATTTTTCTTGCACAAATGATGAACATTTTGCGTTCTCTACAATTATTATTTCCCTTGTCCTCCTTGTCCTCCTTGTCCTCCTTGTCCTCCTTGTCCTCCTTGTCCTCCTTGTCCTCCTTGTCCTCCTTGTCCTCCTTGTCCTCCTTGTCTTCCTTGTCTCCCTTGTCTGACTTATTCAGCAAACCCTAAATCGGTGGTAGGTGGGTTGTTTCGATCGCTTCTTAGGTTTAACTTAAGCTTAGCGATCGCTCACCTTATTTTTGAGGTGTTAAGGTAAGATGAACCATAAAGACACAAGGTTCACAAAGGAGAGTGATCAGCTACGCTGGTGCTGAAAGCAATCGCACTCAATCATTGAGCTGCCAATGAATTTTTTTTACCCTGAGTTACTGGCAAAATGATATCCCACATATTACCACTAATTTCCTTTAATCTATTTAAACTCAACCTATTCTGTTCATTGTTCAATTTATCTAGAGAGTAGAGAGAATTAGGAGGAAAGAGATACCAAGTTGATGGCACTACATCCCATAGCCACCAGTTAAATAACTCTCTTCTTCCATAAGAACCTGGGAATATGGCATATCCCTCCAGGCAGTCGTCCAAAATATCTAGCAACGCTGCTACTGCACAATTTGCTTCCAGGGTCTTGATGGCACTAATATAAACACCTAAGGCTTCAGATAATCCTTGGAAATGCGATATCTTCTTTTCTGAGTAAAGATTACAGACATTTACTGATGTATTATTTACTTTGCCTATCGAAGCTCTAATCAAGGGGCTTCTATCATGGAAGATTTCTCTGATATTTACCAGTAGCCAATCTGTTAAGTGATTAATGGTTGCTTCTGGATCTGGATTATTAGGCTGATAATATTTAACTGTAGGCTCGACAGTACAAGCTAAAATCAAGGCCATCCAAACATAACGAATATGCTTTAAAGTTTGATTACAGCCCTCAAACGAATGTAGAATTTCCTCCAAAACTTCCTCAAGTAGGACTGTTCCGTCTGCTTCTGACTCATAAAGCTCTTCATAGTGGTGTTCCCATGCCCTAACTAGAGATTTCTGAAGTGCATCAGGCATATGGCATAATAAAGATTGTCTATCTAAAGAAATTTGTTTGTATGTAGAACTACTCCATGGTAAAGTCATGCTTGCCTTTGATCTTTTTAGGGTTTTGGTGGATATGGATAATCCCAGAATACATGCAGGCTTATACTAGGAAATTTCTCCTCAAACTGTCTCAAGATACTACTACAGCTCTCACATGGCTGAAACTCTGTGTAGAGGTAAAGCTCACCTTCTACTTGAAGATCGTAGAACATTTCCAGGGTATCAGCAATTTCGGACAAAACTTTATACTCAGCATCAGTATCCATGAGCCGCTGAGTCCTAGTATCAGTAATGGGTTGAAACTGTCCTCCTACTGATTTGGGTTTTGGTCTATCTGGGATTGGACTTTTCCTACCTCCTCTAGATGTTGCTCCTGCACAAAAGGCGATGCCGCTTTTCAGGTGAAGTTCAGCAAGTGCGACATTTGCTTTACCGATAGGCTTCCTCAGATACTGCGTCCGAATTAGGGCAGCACCATCTCTCAATACCTCTTCTCTCAGAACTTAAGCTCCTAAATCTGCGATCGCACTTTTGCACCATATCATTGGTTCCGAGCATCAACAAGATAACATCCGACATGCTCTAGGTGTTATCGCTTATCTTGAGGTATTGAGTAATTTGAACCACTCTAGACACAAGGGGGAGCGATCGCTTGAGACTCTACAGGTGTACAGCTATCCCATTATCTAAAATAATAGCCAAAAATCACGATAATTGCAACCAATTCCCAATTCCCTACCCCACTAAAGCTCGAAATCCTTCCTTATCTCGAATACTGTCAAAATCTGGGTTGTGTCTTGCTTCCCTTCGACTAAAACGAGGTGCAATATCCATCGCTTGTTTCAGATTATCAATTGCCTGTTCGACTTCTCCTTGTCGGGCATAGCAACAGGCTTTTCCATAATAGCCACTCTCATGCTTAGGATCTTGCTTAACCGCTTGCTCACAATCAGCAAGTGCTTCGGTGTATCGACCCGCCCTTGCTAAAATAATACCGCGATTTGCTTGGTATAATACTTCTTGAGGCTTCAGATTGATTGCCTGATCAATGATTGTAATAGCTTTCTCAAAATCTTTTAGGAAGCTCAATGTTAGTGCTTGAGAGTTGAGTGCATCATCATGCTTAGGCTCAATTCTCAAAGCTTTTTCGCAAGCGGCAAGTGCTTCCTTATATCGCTGTAGATTCCTGAGTGTATTCCCTCTACTTACCCAAGCATAAACAGACTGAGAGTCGAGGTCAATCGCTTTTTGATAACTGTCAAGAGCTTCTTCATATAGCTCTAGATTATTGAGTGTATTGCCTCGAATTACCCAAGCAGAAGCAGACTGAGGATTGAGGTCAATTGCTGTTTGAAAACTATCAAGAGCTTCCTCATATCGCTCTAGATTATATAGTGTATTCCCTCGATTCCTCCAAGCATCAAAAGACTGAGGAGCGAGGTCAGTCGCTGTTTTTAAACTGTCAAGTGCTTCCTCATATCGCTGTAGATTACCTAGCGCAACTCCCTGAGCAACGAATAATAATGCATTACCTTGCCCTAACTCTAGGGCTTTCTGATAGCAATCCAGTGAATCTTCGTAACTTTTCGTACTTATCAGTAAGAAACCAATATGTGAAAAAAGACTATGTGCCAGCTTTGGACGACAGTTGACTAAAAGTTGTTCAGTCTGATTTTTTGCTTGCAAGAGGGAATCAGTCTTTTCCCTAGAACTATGGCAACGTAAAGCCTTATAAATCAGTCCTACACCCTTGCCAAAACCATCTTCCAAATCACTGACATATCCCAATAGGGATTGAATCGATGCCTCAATTAGTTTTGAAAAGGCTTCAACTTCTTCTGAAGGAGTATTTTCACCTTCAAGTTGAGTTTTGTAGCTTGTCGGGGATTCATCTAGAAAAAACCAGCCTATACTGAGAACCATTCCTGCATCCTCAAAAAATTTTCTTGTTGCCTTAGGAAGCAAATCCAAGTTCTCTGTGTTCATCTCTGCACTAATAAAAGCCAAGGGAGCCATAAACACATCAGGTTCTTGCAAATAAACTGCCACAAAAACCTGTTCAATATATTGTTGTAATCCTTCCCTTCGCTTACCAAACAGACTGTAATAGAGATATTCGGCAATTAGTTTTCGCCACTCCTCATCCTCATAGGGATCAGGTAAACGACTTGGAGGAGGAAACAACTCATCTGCTTGTTGCTGAAAGTAGTTGGCGAGTGAGACATTGGTTTGATAAAACCGACTCCGACTATCCTGAAAACAGGACTGCCGAAAGACATCCCGTGCCACATCATCTAAACGGTATTGTCCTTTGCTAAACTCAACGAAGTCTGAGTTTTTCAGCCATTCAAAGTAAACTTCTATTTGCTGGGCATCCTCTTGCAAACCCAAGCCATCCTTCCCCAATAAATATTGAAGCATTCCCTGGTCAAACCACCGGCAACAAGCCACTACCTGCAAGATCTTTTGCTGCTGGGTATCTATTCCCTGTAATAATAACTTAGCGATCGCTTGATTCCCTTGGGAAAAGTCAAGTTTCTTACCTGGCTCCCATTGCTTCCGTACCCAGTCGAGGTAATAGGGTAATCCCTGAGTCACATTGTAGATTTTAGCCCGTTCACCACCTTTTTTAATACCAATTTGCTTGAGGTACTCCTCTGTCTGTTTTTTACTAAATCTACTTAGCTGTACTTCATGGAGCAACTTCCTATCTTGGTTGAGTTTGCGCCATCCCTCATCTGCTTGCAGTGATTTTCGCCCGACGACAACTAGCCTTACTGGTGCAGAATATAACGGTGTATCTTCAACTAAATACTGCCACAGCCATTGATTTAGATAAGCCTGAGCCTTTTCATAGGTATCTAAAATTAGCACCAGTACTCGCCCTGTACTCTGGGCTATTTGTCTCAAACTCTCGGCAAATGCCTGGGTAAGTTTGGGCACTGGATTTAACATCAGTGCCTGAAGTTCAGGCTGGTCTTTAGTTGCAGGATGGTGTCTAACTTGCTGCTGTATCCATTCTTGCAGACTCTCTGTATCATTAGCGATCGCACTGAAGGCAGAAAATCCTGATCCTGAACTCTCCCAAGACTTGGGTTTGCTGGCAGTAAAACCGGTGGGACTTAGCCAGACAAATCGCTCAAACCAGCTGGTAATCTTTCTTGCGTCTTCAGGGTTAGTCGTTTCACCATCCACTGATTGACTTAATTGAGAAAGAGCCTTTTCAAACTGCATCTGCTGTTGGGTAAAGGCATCAGCAATAGTTTGCTCACTCACCAGCTGCCTTGCCTGTTGATGCAATTTTCCCATCAGCTTGAGTGGTGTTTCGATATTAGAAGTTTTGGCAAAACAAACCTCCAGAAAATCCACTTCCTCCATGTGAGCCTGCTGTAATCTACCCAGTAACGTGGTTTTGCCCACTCCACCGATGCCGTAAATATTGAAGAGTAAGGGTTGTTTTTGAGGTTCCTTCAGGGCTATCGCAAAACGTTTTAATAGTCTTTCCGCCTCATCCCTCTCAATATAGTACTCATCTGGAACAAGCGATCGCATTCGGGATGGGCGGTTTGTTCCATTTGCCGCTGGTTGTGAAATCTCTGCTGGTTGTTGAGTCTCTTTCTTCGCTAATTGCGCTGCTTCTAGCTGTACTTTCAGGCTTTCAACATCCTGGCGTTTCTCATCTAATTGCTGCTTCAGATGGACTGGAATTGTTGAAATGGTGTAGCTTGCAGCTTGTCACTCTAGCAGTTTAAGTGTTTTTTGGTGGGCAATCAGTATTTTTTCGAGATCAGCGCAATCATCAATTGGGCTCCCCATCCCTCAATCTTGCCTCCAATTCTTTAACTTCTCGCCGCTTGTCCTCCAGATCCATCTTTAAGTGAACAGGTATTTGTGACCTAGTAAATGTAGCAGCCTGTTCTTCTAAAGTAGCAAGCGATCGCTGCATTTGTGCCAATGCTGGAGCCAACATTTCTTGATTTGTCATCCCTGTGGGCAATTCCGAATTCTGAACAGTCTGCTTACCCTTACAGCAGAGCCTTCTACTTGGGTTACAGTAATAATCAGAACGTTAGCTTCATCAGTCATCGGGTTTTAATTCCTAGGGCATTACCGGTTTGGCACACCTACAATGGTGGCGGGAGAGACGGGTTTTGAAGTAACAAGTAACAAGTAACAAGTAACAAGTAATAAGTAAGAAGAGATGATTAATTTATCCTATCGGTTATAGTGCCTACAAATCAAGGATTTTTCGCCAAAAATATATCATTCACAACAAAGGATGAACATCTTTCTGTCTCCGCGTCTCCATTTCCCCGCGTTCCCGCGTCTATTTTCAGATTAGGAGGGAAGAAAATTTTGCTGGTTTCTTTACCAGTGTTTTTTTCTCTTAATATAATTCCTCAACTTCTTCTATTATCTCAACTTCCTCGATTTCCTCAATTTCTTCGACTATTTCAACTTCCTCAATTTCTTCGACTTCTTCTACTATCTCGACTTCTTCAATTTCTTCTATTATCTCAACTTCCTCGATTTCCTCAACTTCTTCTACTATCTCGATTTCCTCGATTTCCTCAATTTCTTCTATTATCTCAACTTCCTCAAAGGCTTGTGCTGGAGTGGTGACGAGAGCACCAACCAAGGTAACCGTAGCAGTAATTATTGCGGTATTAATCAGCAATAGTCTTGTCTTCATGGTACACTTATCAGTAATTATTTTTTATTTAAAACTAGCATTGTCAAATTTAGATGTCAACTCAGTTTGAGGTGGTTGACAAGAACATAAATTATATTAAGTTCGGATAAACAGTTATAGCACTACGCATTTAGGTTAGGACATTAATAAAGCCTGAAACCAAGTCATGGCATATTTTTGATTTTTGATTTTTGAATTGCGCGTAGCGCTATATCATTCTCTTCTACCTTAAAAACCTTCTTCCTTACCTTCTGCCTTCTGCCCTCTGCCCTCTGCCTTTCGCTATATTAGCAGTCACAATCGTCACTGGATTAAGGGGAGAAAAACGGGTTAGCTGTCCTATGGGAACAGATCGAGATAGCTGAACTTGCAGTAAACGGTAATTCCAAGAGTGAGAATTGAACCAATCGAGAGCTTGGTTAAGGTGTTCTAAAGTTGCTAGGGCTAATACCACTATGCCATCAGTGGCTAAGTTAGCATGGCAGCTGTCGAGAATAGCACTTAAATTTCCCCCACTACCACCAATAAAAATGCGGTCAGGTGTCGGGAGTTGAGGCAAGACTTCTGGTGCGCTCCCCTGTATGGAAACAACATTGTTGACTTGTAGGCGTTGACAATTCTGCTCAATTAAGGTGGAGCCCATCGCAGTTTTCTCAACGGCGTATACCTGAGATTTTGGGCACAAACGGGCAATTTCAATGGAAACGGAACCAGTGCCTGCCCCAATATCCCAAACTATTTGTCCCGGTTGTAGGGCTAATTCTCCCAAAATTACCAGTCTTACTTCTCGCTTAGTCATCAAACCGGGGCGGTCAGGAAAACTGGCAAATGTACGGTCTGGTAATCCTAGCAAAGGTAGGGAATTAATCTCTAGGGGTTGATTAATGGCTTCAGACTGACGGAGTAAGACAACAACATTCAGCGGCGCAAAAGTCTGTTGTAATACCTGATCTATGGAGAGACATCGTACTTGCTCATCAGTCCCTCCTAGATTTTCACACACCCAGAATTGGTAGCAATTGGCTATATCTAAACTTAGCAGTAGTCGCGCGATCGCATTTGGTGTATGCTTCTGATCAGTGAGCAATCCCATCTTGTTGACATTCTGCTGTAGAGCCACAGTTAGCTGCTCCAAGGAGCGTCCATGAACACTAATAATCTGGGCATCTTGCCAAGGTACTTTAATCCGATTAAAAGCTAATTGAATTGAGCTGAGATGGGGATAAAAAGTGAGCTGAGATGGAGGTAGTTGAGCCAGCAAAAACCGTCCTAAACCAAAAAACAAGGGATCGCCGCTGACTAATACAACAATACAGGTGTGGGGATGATCCGTTGCCAAGTAAGTGCGAATCTGTTGAATTGCTTCAGTAAAATCCGTAAGTACTAAGCGTGAGGCAGAATGGTTAGGGAAATAACTCAAATGGCGATCGCTTCCCACTAATAAAGTTGCCTTATCTACTAACTGTCGTACTGTATCTGTTAGTCCAGCTATCCCATCCAAGCCTATTCCAACAACATTTACCCCATTCATTTTTAAATTTTAGATTTTAGATTTTAGATTTTAGATTGAATCAATACAAGCTATTAGAGCCAAGATGAAGTTTCTTATCAATTATCCATTATCAATTCTAAATTCTAAATTCTAAATTCTAAATTCTAAATTCTAAATTCTAAATTCTTTAACATTCCATGCTAAAACCAACAAAGCATTAAGAATAGCTGCTGCAACTGGGGAACCTCCTTTGCGACCCTCCACAAGAATTTGAGGTACTGATGTTTGTGCTAAAGCAGCTTTTGACTCTAGCACCGAGATAAATCCCACTGGCACACCAATTACTAAAGCTGGTTTAAGGGTAGCTGTCGGCAACTGCTCACACAAAGCGAGTAGGGCAGTCGGAGCATTCCCAATAACAAAGATTGCTTCGGGAAATTCCTCCCAGCATTGCATTAAACCAGTTTCTGTCCTCGTCTTTCCCGGTAATGCCACCGATGCCTGTTCAACTGCCACAATAATTGGGTTGCCGAAGGTTTTGGCTACCATTCCTGCAATCCCCTGCTTCACCATACCCACATCTGTAACAATTGGTGTTCTCTGCTGAAGAGCCTTAATGCCAGAAGCAATCCCATTGGGGCTAAATTTAATCAGCTGAGCAAATTCAAAATCAGCAGTACTGTGAATCACTCGCTGCACTATAGCATATTCGGCAGGGCTAAAGTTATGCTCGCCAATCTCCTGGTCAATGACGGCAAAACTCTGCTCCATAATGGGGTGAATCGGCAAAGTCATTATTTGTTGTTTGTTGTTTGTGAATGGGTAATAAGATTCAGTAAACTTGTAGGGGCGGGTTTAGGATCTCCGTTAACACCTTTGATGACAACCTTAATACAAAACCCGCCCAAACGATAACCTAGAGCATCAAGCAATTGAAGATTTTAGATTGACCCCCTAAATTTATTTATGGGCTTGTAACCGTTTTAATTCTTCAAATCTAAAATCTAAAATCTAAAATCTAAAATCTAAAATCTACTAACTCATTGCCTCAAACTGCTGCCAGCAAAGGTATAGAGCACGGGGTACATGAAAGCAACCTTTCCATTTGCCCCCCTTGAGGTTTAAAAGTACTTCTCCACGACGGTTAAGGTAGCCAAACCACTCACCGTGTTGTGCGTCAGCAAAGTGTGACCAAGCATAATCGTGAACCTTTTGATACCATTGCCAACATTCTTCACGCTTCGTCAAACGATAACCCATTGCCAGGGCAACCAAAGATTCTAAGTGAACCCACCACAACTTTTGGTCCCATTCTAGTTGCTGGGGAGGATAACCCTCAGCATCCAGAAAGTAATAGATTCCTCCGTATTCCTCATCCCAACCGAATTTGAGAATATTGAGCACTACATCAACAGCTTGGTTAATCAGTTTGATATTGCGGCGACGGTGAGCAATATCAATCATAAACCACATGGCCTCGATACCATGACCAGGGTTAATCAATCTTCCTTCAAAACAATCCACCGGTGAACCATCTAGAGCCACATTTTCGTACATCAACCCTCTTTCCTGATGGAGAAAATTGGTCATCACCTCTTGAACAGTTATATCAATGATTGGCTCCAGGCGATCGCTAGGCAAAAGCCAACTCATTTCTAAGGATAGGTTGGCTAAAATCATGGGAATTGCCAAGGTTTTCAGCGGGCGGGTGCCAGGATAGGTTTTATTATATTTGCCCTTGGGACTCTCCTGACGGCACAAAACGTTATTGTAAGCTTGTAGAGCTACCTCTTTTGCCCAGGTTTCGTCTGAAGCGAGAGCATATTGGCTAAAGGCCATTGCTGCAAAGCAGTCAGAAAAGATATTGTAGGGTTGTACTAGGGGTCTTCCTGCTCGATTGAGAGCAAAGTACCAATTACCGTCGGCATCCCTACCATATTGGCTGAGAAAATTGGCACCGTTTTGGGCAATTTGTAACCAGTCTTCCCGCTTTTCTAGTTGGTTATAAAGCATGGCAAAAGTCCACAATTGGCGATTTTGCAGCCAGATGAACTTGTCTGTATCATAAACTTTGCCTTCTCGATCTAAGCAGGTGAAATAGCCGCCTTGCTCCCAGTCTAGGGAATGCTTTTCCCAAAAAGGGATTGCGTCTTGGATAAGAGCATTTTTATATAGTTTGACCAGATGCTGAAAATCTTGGCTCATTTTGAAGTTGTTAAATTGTTAAGTTGGCGAAATATTTCGTAATATAGCAAAACGGCTGAAAGCCCCCTAAATCGCCCAAAATTGCTACCCATTAGGCAAAACTCTATCACTATTTCGACTACTTCCCAATTCACTTATATCAAGTTTGGTTGTTTCTGGCTTCTTTATTGGACTGAAGTCCAATAAACTGCTTATTACTTCAAAACCAGAATCAATCGACTCGATGCGGCAAACCCTACTTAATTGCCACCACCGCTAAATTCCAGGCAAAACGTTTCATCAATGGCAGCTGTTTCAAGACTTTGTCTAACATCTCTAGGCGTTGGTATTCTCCCTGTAGTCTTTGGTGTTCAATAATAATTTTCTTCCAGTAGCGTTCTCGATTGGGGTCAACCTTCTCAATTAAGTAGAAGCGCAGGAAAATCCACAATGTTGCCAGCCAAAAGGTATCGTAAACAGTTTCTGAAAAAAGAGATTTGATGTAATCAACAATGTTAATATCCAGAGGCATTTCATCTTCTGTACGCACCTCTGTTGCTAAATAACGATAAATATTAATTATTGGATTGTGCTTCAGAGGGTCCCAAAAGCAGGCTTTCCCTCCTGGTTTAAGTACTCGGTACATTTCCTGTAGAGCAATTTTAGGTTCGGGAATATGGTGCAGTAAGTTGGAGGCATAGACTAAATCAAAAGTATTATCAGGAAAATCTAAGGCCATAGCATTGGCGGTACACCCTTCAATGTTCACACTATTAGCTGCTGCCAACTTCAGTGCTACTTCCACCATCCCCGGAGAGTAGTCAGCGGCAACACAATGAGCTCCTTTTTTAGCAAAATAGACGCTATTTTCCCCAGCACCACAACCTAAATCCAAGAGCTTTTTACTAGCAATATCTCCCATCTGTTGCAGGATGAAGCGATTTTCCGGGGCAGTGCAGGATTCAAAATAGTCTGCTACCCGAATACCATCTACATCAATGACAGCTGCCCAAGTATCATGGAAGTATCGCTCTTTTTCCAAGTTTTCTTTTGACATGCTGTTGTTTGTTATTTGTTGTTTGTTATTTGTTGTTTGTTATTGGGGAATTGGGAATGGGGAAGGTCGAATTAAGAATGGAGAATTTTTCCTTTGTCTCCCTATCTCCTTGTCTTCCTCAGCTCCCCCAGCTCCCTCAGCTTCCCAGCTCCCCCAGCTCCCCATCTCCCCAGCATCACTGAGTAACTACCTCTCGTACTTCTTCAGTACTTTGTATTGCTCGATAAAGGCGATTAAGAGCATTGACATAAGCTTGAGCTGAGGCAACGATAATGTCAGTATTGGCTGCATGACCTGAAAATATCCGTTCATTGTGCCGCAAACGGATCGTTACTTCTCCTAAAGCATCAATTCCCCCTGTGACTGACTGCACAGAAAATTCAATTAACTGGTTAGGTACATTGACTACTCGGTTAATTGCTTGGTAAACAGCGTCCACTGGTCCTGCACCAATTGCGGCATCGGTAAGTTCTTCACCATTGGGTTTGCGCAGTGTTACAGTGGCAGTTGGATGAGTGCGATCGCCACAGGAAACTTGTACTGATTCTAAGTGGAACAATTCGGGCATTTGGCGGATTTCATCGTTAACGATGGCCTCTAAATCCCAATCAGTAATTTCTTTCTTTTTGTCTGCTAGTTCTTTGAAGCGAAGAAATGCTTTGTTTAACTCATTTTCTGAGAGTTCAAACCCCAATTCATTGAGGCGAGTGCGGAAGGCGTTGCGACCGGAATGTTTGCCCAGTACAATCAAATTGTCGGTCAAGCCAATGGACTGGGCATCCATGATTTCGTAGGTTAGTTTATTTTTGAGGACGCCATCCTGGTGAATTCCCGACTCATGAGCAAAAGCATTGGCTCCAACTATGGCTTTGTTGGGTTGTACTAACATGCCAGTGAGGTTAGAAACCAAGCGGGATGTCTTGTAAATTTGCCTGGTGTCAATCTTCGTCAACGGTTCTTCTGACTCTACTGGACGTCCCAAATAGGGATTATAATACTGACGCCGTACATGAAGAGCCATGACTAATTCTTCTAGGGAAGCGTTGCCTGCTCGCTCACCAATGCCGTTAATGGTACATTCTAGTTGACGAGCACCATTCTTAACTGCCTCTAGGAAGTTGGCTACTGCCAAACCTAAATCATTATGACCGTGAACGGAAATAATCGCCTGGTCAATATTGGGAACATTTTCCTTGATACCCCGAATCATGTCCCCAAACTCACTGGGGGTGGTGTAACCCACAGTATCTGGAATGTTAACTGTTGTCGCCCCAGCAGCAATTGTCCGTTCTAACACTTGGTAGAGGTACTCTGGATCAGAGCGAACCGCATCCATTGGTGAGAATTCTACATCATCCACAAAGGATTTAGCATAGGCTACCATTTCTTCTGCGATCGCTAGCACCTCTGCTCTAGATTTTTTGAGTTGGTACTCTAAGTGGATATCTGAGGTAGAGATAAAGGTG
Organism: Symploca sp. SIO1C2; assembly: GCA_010672925.1. GTDB lineage: Bacteria > Cyanobacteriota > Cyanobacteriia > Cyanobacteriales > Coleofasciculaceae > Caldora. Next base: position 207,862 of record JAAHFP010000012.1, read on the forward strand.
TGGATTCTAGAGTGAATTGCTGGTTTGATGGCTTCGGCTGCGGCTTTAATATCTCCTTTGATGGCTCTTGCTAAACTACAGATAGTCGGGCCATCTTCTGTGCCGATATCTTGGGCAATTTTTTGTACCGCCTCAAAATCTCCGGGACTGGCAAAAGCAAAACCTGCTTCAATCACATCTACTCCTAAACGAGCCAGCTGTCTAGCCACGAGCAGCTTTTCGTCTACATTCAGGGTTGCTCCGGGACATTGTTCTCCATCTCGGAGTGTAGTGTCAAATATAATAATGCGCTCTGATTGTGGTTTTTGGTTCATTGTCTTAACCCTCCATGTCTAAAAGATACCAAATATAGCAACCGCCTAGGCTATTAGGACAAGGGGATGGCAGTCCCTCGTTAACTTGCTTTACCTGAGAATGTCTTAACCGCCCTAGCGACTGCTATACTTTTTCTTTATATATTAAAGAAAAATTAGTAAAAAAGAGAGTAGATCTAAAATCTAAAATCTAAAATCTAAAATCTCAATAGTCTAATTTTTCAATAGAGTCACGCACATCGTTCAAATCTATGTAACGGTCAGTAGCATTTCTCAATTCTCTAGCAATCATTCCTTCTGTAGATACCACCGTAATATGAGTATTTTTTGAGCGTAACAGTTCAATTGCCCGTTCAAAATCACCATCTCCACTAAACAGAATTACTCTGTCATACTGGTCTACGGTGTTAAACATATCGATAACGATTTCTATATCTAGATTAGCTTTTTGAGAATAGCGACCAGAGTTATCATCATAATATTCTTTCAAAATTTTGGTTCTGACCGTGTAACCTAGGCTAATCAGGGCATCTCGGAATCCACGCTGATCTTGGGGATCTTTTAAACCTGTATACCAAAAAGCATTAACTAAGGTAACGTTGGGCTCATCTTTAAGTTTAAAGTAGTCTAAGACACGCCTAGGGTCAAAAAACCAACCATTTTTTTGTTGAGCGTAGAACATATTGTTCCCGTCTACAAAAATAGAAAGACGTTTCTGTGAGCAAGGCATATAAACAAAAACCTATAATTTCTAGTAAGTTTAATGTGGTTTCTTATCTTAGCAATTTTGCGATAATAGTTTACTGATCTTTACGATAGGTAAAATGCAGCAGAACTTAGACAGTCTGCTGTGTTTGGTACTCTATCAACTCTACATTCAAATCTGTAGTTGCGCTTTAACTGTGAGGACATAGTCAGAAGTGAGATGCTCTATTGCTGGTAAGAACACCAATCACTCCAACTCCCAGCATAGAGTTTGCCTGTGTGAATCCCTGCTAGTTTCAAGGAAAGGAGGTTAACACAGGCTGTGACACCGGAACCACAATAGACGATTAATTCTGTCTGCTGTTGAACATCTGCCCACCGCTGTTGTTGCTGTTCAAGGGGGAGTAGATAGCTTTGAGCATCCGTAACGTCTTGCCAAGGATAGTTGATTGCACCGGGAATATGACCGGCGATGGGGTCTATTGGTTCTCTTTTGCCCAAATAGCGGTCTTCTTCTCGTGAATCGATTAGCGCAACATTGGGTAAGTCTTTGCGAACTTTCACTGCATCAATATCTACTACCCATTCTTGTCGCAGGTGAGGCACAAAGGTTCCTGGATTCGAGGTTGGTAAGGCATCTGTCACGGGATACCCTGCGGCTTGCCATGCCCCCCAACCACCATCGAGTAAAGCTACTTGATCATGACCTAAGTACCGTAGCAACCACCACAAACGTGCTCCAAAAGCTAAGCGAGAGTTATCGTAGGCAACAACTAAAGTTTCCTGGAAGTTAACCCCCATTGCCGCTAACTTCTTTGCAAGCTCCTGGGGCTCCGGCAAAGGATGACGCCCTCCATGCTGTTGAGGGAGTTCAGAAAGATCTTGGTTTAAGTCGAAATAGTGGGCACCGGGAATATGGCTAGTTTGATACTGTTGCTTGCCCAACTCTGGATCCACAAGAGCAAAACGACAATCGATAACCACTAATTGGGGGTTATCCAGGTTTTCTCTCAGGTACTCGGTAGAAACAACAAAAGGACTGTCTATCATGCAAAATTATCAATAGCAAGAGGTTCTAGCAGATTTTTAATAGGATCTTAACTTTAGCATTATTTGTATAGCTTAAGACTTTATTCAAGCCCTAAGTAGGAGGTTAATTCCTTGACATTGGTGACGAGTTGAGTAGATTGGGATTTTTTGGGCACCACTTTTGGCGATTGCATCCAAAAAGACAGGAGGCAGGAGGCAGGGGGCAGGAGGCAGGAGGTTCTAAGGGAAACTGACTTGTTTCCTATCTTTACCTTTGACGTTAAATTTTATCCAATTCTCCATTCTCCATTCTCCATTCTCCATTCTCCATTCGACCTTCATCCTGCCTTGGCTACTACAAAGAAAATTTGACCCAAGAGAAAATGTACTATTGCTTCAGTCACTAAACTGAAAACAGCAATGAACATGAGATAAATGTTTAATACGGTTTCTCCTGTCAACAAAGACACCCATAGAAGTAACATAATCATTGCACTAGAGCTGGTTATAATTAAACTAAAAGCAAAATCTTCCATCAATAATAGTTGATAAGCAATAATTCCAATTATCAATTGAAATGTAATTAAAATAATTATCGCAACAACATATATTTTTACCGCGCTAACAAGATTACCTACTTTATCTAAATCAGCCGGAGAATAAAAAGAAAATAAAACATTAAATGCCAAAGTAAAACCGACTAAAATTACATGAGTTAATTTAATCAATTCCAGAGCCAGATTAGCTTTATGAAATTGGATGCGTTCCTTTAGCATCTTTTGTAAGCTTGAAAAAATATAGGCAGATAATCCATGCTTAATTAATAAAACTGTAGTAATAATGAAGGTCGTAGTAAACTTATCTAAAAAATAATTTCTGAGAAAAACCAGAGTTATAATAAATGTTACAGGGAGCAGCAAGCCATTACCAATGATGGATAGCCATCCAGCGAGATGTAGCTGCTTATTAGTCAAAAACATAAAACAAACTTTAGCTCGTTATAAATTACCTTACGGCTCTTCTCAGCTCAATATATAGCAGTTATCGCATCCGTGAGTACATCTCCAATTCTCCATTCTCCATTCTCCATTCTCCATTCTGTTGCCTGCGCCATTGCACTTATACAAACCGATGAGGACTCAAAAGGTTTTTAGGATCAAATTGCTGTTTAATTTGATGCATAAGATTTAAAGCATTGCCATTGTAACCCCAGACATCTAACTGTTGTTTCACAGCAGTTGGTGCTTCTAGGATTGTCAGAAAGCCTTGGTTACTTTGGCAATGGTTGCGCATTTCCGCAATTGTCTGAGGTGTTACCACTGCTGAGTCAAGTCGCAAATGTCCTAAGCCACTCCCAGCATGAATTAATCCTAATCCTGTGGAGCCAGTTAGTTGATCTAACTTAACTAAGGTGTTAGCAGCCGAAGTAGGTAATACCCCTATTTTGCAAATAATTGCTGCTGTTGAGAGGGGTTCCCAGATCTGTTTTGGCAGTGATTGCCATAGATTTAACTCCTCAGCATCAGCATAGAGAGTACCGGTTAAACCCAACTGCTGCCCAACTGCTAAAATTCTCGATGACTGTTCCTTAACTGCCTCAGTTACACTCTGAAAACGTATCATTAAACCCATACCCTTACCGATGCCCAGAGTCTGAACTAATCCAGTTGAAAGAATATCAACCGCTGTTGGGGTAAGAGCAGAAGCTAGTAAAGTTTGAGAGGTAGAAGCTACTGCATTAGCTTCACCAGTTAACACCACAGTACTACCGGCCTCCAGTAAGGGATAAACCCTAAAGGTCACTTCCGTCAGAATTCCCAAGCTGCCATAGGAGCCAGTAAATAGTTTCATCAAGTCATAACCTGCCACATTTTTTACTACCCTTCCCCCAGCTTTGGCAATTTCCCCATCACTGCGCACAAAGGAAATACCCAATAGGAGATCCCGAACCCCTCCATACCTCTGACGCCAAGAACCACTGTTGGCAGTAGCGACGATACCACCAAGAGTGGCTTCCTCAGGATAAGCTGGTTCCAGGGGTAGAAATTGACCAGTTTGGGAAAGAAGCTTCTGTAAGTCGGAAAATTTGACTCCAGCTTCAGCTGTCACTGTCAAATCACCAACTGCGTGATCAATAATGCGGTTTAAGCGATCAGTACTAATAATTAGATCGACTTCCTGACCAACACCACCCCAACCTAATTTACTACCTTTACCACAGGGAATTACTCTCCAACCATTGCTGTAGCACTGATTCATTACCTGAGAGAGTTCTGTTACTGTATTGGGATAAGCTATAATAGGAAAAGTTTTGTCTGAAGCGCTGGTTTTGGCAATTTGCTCTTGCAAGCTTGGTTTCAAATTTCCCCAATCACAGATGCCAGATGTACTAACAATTGGCTCTAGGGCTTGGGTAATCGATACACCTCTAGTTGTTGATTCATTAGAATGTTTCACTGGTGGTTTATTATCGGGGTGCTGCACTCTTTCGATTTAATTACTTCAATAAGGGAGTCCCATCGGAATTAAGATGAGCTATCTATCCAATCTTGTCCAGTGCCTAGCAAATAGCTGTCGTTGTTGACTATATACTTAACCGAAACTTTATATTTAGATTATCCCTCTTAGGGTAACATTATGTGCCTTATAATATCATTATCGGGCTCTTTGTGTTAACGATTCACTCGAATGATAGAGGGAGTTAATGTTTATCCCCTATTAAACTGTGAAGACTAGATAACGCTATCTTATTTTCCATATGTTGTTTGGTCAGCGTCCTCTGATACGTGTCCTTGTTGTCGATGACCACGAATTGACTCGTTTCAGCCTCAAATTAGCTCTCGACTGCCATCAGCAAATTACGCTGGTTGGCTTAGCTACCAATGGTAAAGAAGCAATAGAGATGGCTGAACACCATCGTCCTGATGTAATCATTCTGGACTTACAGATGCCAGTAATGGATGGACTAACTGCTTCGACCCATATCAAAGCTATTGAACCCAAAACTCAGATCATTGCTTACTCTTCAATAGATGAATTTCAAATTGACGTAGTGAGCCATACAGGAAGGGTTGATGCCTTCTGTAAAAAAGATACCCCTACCCAAGATTTAATTAAGTTGGTTGAGCAATTGGGTGAACCAAAGCATGACTGTTGGGAGGGAGCAGAGCATAAGGTTTACTCTACACTCTAGAAAATTATGGATTGGTCACCAAAAGCCAATTTTAACTAGATCAGATAAACTGCACCACCCTTAAACGATTAGCTCCCTTGTGTTGATTCCGGAAAAGTTTCCTGAAATTCAGCTATTAACTCGTCTAGCTCTTCTACTGCCTGATTGACATCAATTCTTAGAGTTCCCAGATCCGGTTTTTCCAAAAGCATGACCAAAAATTCCCGTTTACTCTCAATTAGGGTAATTTTTTCTTTGATTGTTTGTAGATCCATTAATTATCTCCTTTAGCTGACTGGGCACTAGAACTAGGGTTAAGAAATTGCTGCATGATGGTTGGCAGCTACTTATATGTCCCATGACCGGGGCAAAAATTCCTATTGATCAAGGATTTTAGGCATAAGTGACTAGATTAAGTCGTCTGAGCCTTGAGCACATTGGTAAGCTCCAGAATTGTTACAAAGTTCGGAACTGTTCAACTTTGTTAGTGTAATCTATGGGAAGAACAGATACCACATTTTCGTTAGGATTGGGAATAATGTAAGAATCTGTTATCTGTCCTCCATAGGTATTCTCCGCTGCTTCAAGTCCTGCTTTTACCGCAACATTTACCTCAGATATCTTCCCCCGAACAGTGACCATAAAGCGACCGCTCTCATTTCGGTTATAGTCAACCAGTGTAACTGCCCCAGCTTTGACCATGGCGTCTGCTGCCGCGAGTACACTAGGAAAGCCTAAAGTTTCAATTACCCCAACTGCTGCTGGCATCGTTATACTCCTGAGTCAAAAGGACGTCTGCAATCAATTTTGACATAAGCAGTTGGACATTGAGTAATGTAGTTATAGGTAGTTGTTTTCTCTTAACATAGAGTGTGAGTAAAGATACCCAGCTACTGACTTACGGATATCGTACTTGAAGATTTACTTAATCATCTGCTCTTATTTAGAGCCCTTCTAGGAGTTGTTAATGCTGAGAGTGAGCACCACAAGGAAAAACTTTACCCCCCTGACGTCTCCACCACCAATCAAAACTCAAAAGCTCAAGAAAAACAGAGAGCGATTTTCCCGATGGTGCTCTCGAATAGCACGGCGCGGCGAAAATAACCTGCCATTTAGCAAAGAAAAAAACGTTCCCCTCCTGGGAGGGGTTAGGGGTGGGTTTTCCCTCCAGTTCCCCTCCTGGGAGGGGTTAGGGGTGGGTCCTGCCTCCTGCCTCCTGCCTTCTGCCTTCTGCCTTCTGGCACTAGGCTTAGGCATCTCCACAACTTTTCGTGCTACTCCTGCCTTGGCAGCTGAGCAAATTGCTTTCTGGTACTCCCCCTTTGGGGAGTTCTACATTTCTATTGAAGACTTAGAAATTTTTGCCAAGGAAGGTAGGATTACCAATAAATTTTCTTTTTACGCTAACCGCGTCCCCCCGGAACAACTAGAACAACTGCGGGAGTTACTCAACAAACGCTTTAACTATAGTCCGACAATTGTCTACAGGTTTACTAACTCCCCAACGGGAGAACTCATTCTCAAGAAGCTGGGGGACATAATCAAAGCAGATTTTAATCGCAATGGTTTCTATGCTTTGCGAGCATCCTTAAACCAAGCTGCTGCCTCCCCAGAAGGTTTAACCATTGTCAATTTTCTACGCCAGTTTCCCTTACAGACTATCCGACTTGACTTAGAACCGATTAACCAAGTACTTGATGAACTATCCCTGGCTCTTGAAGAAGGGAGCTTAATCTTAGAAAAGATTGAAGAGCAGGCAATGGCTGAAACAGCTGCCGAGCCACCAGTTGCTCTCTCCACACTACCAGATTTACGTCTTACTGGCTCTGGGAAATGGCGCAAAGCTAGCTCTACTTTTAACAACCCCACAAGGGAAGAACCAGTTCCCTTCGATATCTACTTACCGACTACTTCGAGGGAAAAGTCAACCCAATTGATCATTATTTCCCACGGTTTAGCATCTAGTCGTAAGACTTTTGCTTATCTAGGAGAACATCTAGCTTCTCACGGTTTTGGAGTAGTAGTTTTGGAGCACCCTGGTTCCAATACCCAGAGGGTTAATCGAATTTTTGCTGGTTTCGGTAATCCTCCAGAACCGGAAATCTTAATCAACCGTCCCCTAGATATCAAATATTTACTCGATGAACTATCAGCCAAAACTCAGTCTGAACCAAATCGGTTTGGTAAACTCAATGTTCAGTCGGTGGGATTAATTGGTCAATCTCTGGGAGGCTATACTGTTCTGGCTGCGGGGGGAGCTACCCTTGACTTTACTAACCTTAATAACGAATGTGTTAAAGCAGAAGCTGGCGTAACTTTAAATGTATCCCTGCTGCTTCAATGTCAAGGATTAGATTTGCCTAGAACAACTACCACTACCAATTTGCGAGATGAACGAGTTAAAGCAGTGATAGCCATTAATCCCGTAAGTAGCGCTATTTTTGGTAGACAAGGAATATCGCAAATTGAAGTTCCCTTGATGATGATTTCTAGTACTCAAGATGTATTTGCACCACCACTACCAGAACAGCTTAACCCCTTTCTCTGGCTCACCACTCCAAACAAATATTTGGTAGTTATGGAACAGGGTACTCACTTTTCTTTCCTAGGAGCCCAAGGTGAAGGGGCATTCGATCTCCCTCCCGAATTGATTGGTCCAGACCCGATGCTAGCTCAAACTTATCTGAGTGCTTTGAGTACGGCTTTTTTTAAAACTTATATTACCAATCAGCCAGAATATGCTGCTTACTTAAGTGATTCCTATGTTAAGGGAATTAATGAAGATCCCTTTAACTTGGTTTTGGTTAAGTATTTGACAGAAGCTCAAATTCAGGAAGTAAGTAAATAGAATTTAGAATTTAGAATTTAGAAGGTCGAATTGGGAATTTGGGAGTTGTCTGAATTCAGTATCTAAGGATGGTTTATTACTTTGAGAAGTATCTCAACAACTCGGTAAACGTGAGATCCTGGAGTTGGAGGCCAATTTTGATTAGCATTTGGATGCAGTTCTTTGGCACGTTGGACTGCATCTGGAATCTTTTGTGCATATGGAGTTATATCAAGGTTGCTGCTATTATAACTTCCTAATTCCGATCGCAGTCTTTTTTTGAAATCTTTACAAGTTTTATCGTTAGGGTCTAGATCATCAAGATGTAGCCAAAGCCAAGTCTCAAAGCAAGGATTACTAATAGCCAGATGATATTTTTTCTGCTTCGCTTGGCGACAAACTGTGCTTAAGTTTTTGTCTCCCCAGCAATCTACGTCTAGCACTAGCCACAAACTATCTTCTTTTCCTAATTGATATTTCTCAGCAAATTGATTAAGCCTTTCTATGACATGCTGAGGGGCTGAATCATTTTTCTCTCCAGTTGGCAGCACTTCAACCTTAATACGAGGATCTTGAAACATATCAAAGTAAGGCTTTTCTGTTTTTGCACCTTCAGTAGCTATGATAAAAAGCTGGGCATCTCGTGTGTTATAGTTGCGATCAAGTAACTTGGCGCGTCTAGATTTTTTCATGGCTTATCAAACCTCTACAGCATTAGTAGAAGGCTCTGTCTCAGAATCTAACCAACCTAAACTGCGAATATCGCCAAAAAATGGAATTGCTCCAAATCTACCATTTAAGTACCCCTTCTCAATTTTAAGGTCAGGTCTAATTTTGAATTCTGCTAAGGGGTAAAGATCTGATGCACCCTTTTGATTCTTTTCTACAAACCAAATTTCATCTCGACGTAGTAAATCTAGATCTAACAAATTGGTGTCATGAGTTGTAAAAATTAGCTGACTGATACTCTCCTTCGCTTGGTAGTGCAAAGATAATTCCAAGAATTGGCGTGATAGCAAAGGGTGTAAGCGACGATCCAATTCGTCTATAAATATTACTTTTTCTGGCTTTTGCTGAAGAATAAATAACGCTGGAATCAAATTAATTAGACGTTGTGTACCTTCTGATTCTTCATCAATAGAGAAATCAACAAGTTGACCCTTTTCATTACGATGCTTTGTCTTAAGTTGCATTATATTTATTTGTTGATCTTCTCCTTTGATGAGCAGATAGCGCTTTGCAGTAATACTTTCTATCATGAGTACAGAATTTTCTACAGCTTCCGCAAGTTGCTGTTCAATGTCTTCACGCATACTTACAGGAATTTCTGGAAAGTGATAATCAAAATCAAGTTGAATTTCATCCATTCCTATCGAATCTATGCCTGTGCCGGAAAGTTTGAGGAAATTGTTGAGAAATTTGGTAAACTCATTGCTACCTAAGATGCCAAATTCTAAGCCAGAATAATGAGATTCAGCAGGAATTATAGTCAGAACTTTTTTGAACCAGTTAACGACAGGTTGTAATTTTTTGACGTTGCGATCTACAGCTTCAGTTAAAAATAATTGATTAGGGCGAGTTCCTTGAGCAATAAAGTCTAAAAATTGCTGATTTGTACTCTTTCTTCCTCTGAGGATTGCACCAAATTCTACTGCTGTTTTTTCTTGCTCAGAAGTTGTTCGTTCAAAATAAAGTACTTTTCTTTTTTTGTTGGGAGGTATGCCATAAAGCCATTCTTCACAAATACGCTTAGCATTTAATTCAAAACCATAAAAGTAGCAGGCATCTTCATAAGTAAATATAAACTCAAAGCTACTAGGCTTTTTACTATAGTCTCCTAGTTTAAATGTAGACACTGGAATTACTTGTCCACTACGTGTTCCTTCGATAATCAAATCTTTGGCAAAATCAATCGCATCAATAAGGTTAGATTTACCTGCTGCATTAGCACCATAAATAGCAGCTATAGGTAAAACTGATTTTCCCTTACCTGCTGCATCAACAGCAAGATGCTCTACATGGTTCAAGTCATTATTCTCACCTAACATACTCAAGGTGATGGCCTCTTTAAAGGATAGAAAATTTTCTATCGTTACTTGAACTAGCATGGCTCTTCTGCCTTTTTGGAGAACTACATAAGCTTAAGGTAATTAGACCTTAGACAAGCTAACCAAATTCTGATTTGGGAGATTTTTTCTCCTAAATGAGAGTTTTATACTGTTTATCTGCTCTAATCATGTCATACCTAGTGCCTATATTCCCTTCTTCGTGATGAGTGATTATAAATCCGCTTTACCAATGATATTTTTACAAAATACAGAGTCTTTGTGCAGAGAAAATTTAGTGCTTTGTGTAACAAGTCTATAATAACCGGATTTGAATATGATTTCAGCTTTGAGTTTCCATTCCAATTAAAATCGTTGGTTATTGCTGAGACCCAGATCATGGCCCATTTGTCAACAGCTTCTAATGAACCGACGTTCTAAATCAAGATTTTGTTGGGACTGGCTTATCAATAATCTCGATAATAAGGAAAATTTTGGGTAAACTCGTCTCTACCCACAATATCCCCATTGATGTCGGGGCAGGTTTAGTGACACACTGACAACGTTCAGGAGTAACTTACACCATGCCCTATTTTACTGACCCTCAAGAAATTCAGGCAGTTATTGCCAAGTGTGCACAAGCCAGAATTCTTTGGCTGGATACAGAAGTAGCTGACTATCAAACTAGTAAGCCGAAATTGTCTTTAATTCAAGTTTTGGATAACTATAGTCACCCTGAAGAGAATTACCGGAGTGGGAGACCAAGTTACCCCAAAACCGAGGCAGTCGCAGGTACTCAAATCTCAGCTTTGTTATGTAGTGCGGATCAAGTCTCCATCTTGGATGTTTTGCACCAGCCAAAACTGGTAGATGAGTTCATTGAAACCATTATGGTTAACCCAGCAATTGAGAAAGTCTTTCACAACGCTAGCTATGATGTGAGATTTTTAGGCAAAGGGAAGACCCAAAATATCACCTGCACCTTAGAGATGGCCAAAAAATTACCTTACTCTCTAGTCCCATTGCCCAATCATAAACTACAAACTCTTGTAGAAAAACTGTGTAATTTGCCACCAGTGGATAAAACGGAACAAGAGAGTGATTGGGGAAAGCGTCCCCTCAAGACAAATCAATTAAACTATGCGAAGATGGATCCAGTTTATGTAGCTCAGGTGCATCAGCGCCTCTTAGAGCTAATTGAACCAGATCCTGCTCAGGAAGATATAGAAGCACTGATACTCAGGTATCGGCAAATCGAAGAGCGATGGAAGCAGCTGGATGCAGAGGTAACTTACATTAAAAATAGAATCAAGGCTGCGATGAAAACCCAAAAGGTATCAAAGCAAGCCGGTTTCAATCTCTCTAGTTCCCAGCGCACTACCAAAAAAGTACCTTTCAAACAACTGGCAAACCTGACTCAATCTTTGGAGATTGAATTAGATTTACCTGTAACCTTGACCAAAGAACTACAGCAAAAACTAGGGGAAGCTGTCGAGGAACTTCCGATACAAGAGGAAGTCAGTACGTACTGGCGACTATCGATTAAAGATCAAGATGATAATGATCTCCCATTTTAGCAATAGGGGTTAGCGAATGGCAACTAATAATCACCAGATTTGGTCAAAAAAAATTACTATTATCTGTTCTACTACTGCTGCTACTATATTAGCGTTTTATTTAGGATTAAAAACAGCTAATTCTGTTAAAAATGTAAATTTTTCCGATATAGAAAGACCTCTGTATGAACATACAGGGTTAGCTGTTGGCTTTGGTATTGTAACTTTTCCTTTATTCACCGGATTATTTTTATGGCTAATCTGCAAAGCTACTAATAATCCTGTTTTACCGATTGCGGTGGGGAAAAAGGTTTTTTTATTTTGCTTATTGTTTTATGTTCCATTACTTATATTTACTATCACCTTCTGAATTATTGAATAGGGATTGCTGAATAAGTAATAAGTAATAAGTAATAAGTTAAGAGTTCAGGAGGAATTTACCGGTAAAAGTAGAGACGTGCTATGTCACGTCTCTATTGCCCATATTATTCTCATCCAACATATAAACTTGCTACATATTCCCCATAACCGTTATAAGGAAGAGTAGGGCGTTTTTCCCAGGATAAATCTGGTCCTTTGCTGATAAATTTTTCTGTCGCTTGTGACCAACGAGGGTGAGGCTTGTCAGGATTCACATTCCCTTCAAAATCATATTCGTGAGAATCGATGGTATTCCAGTAGGTGGCTGGCTGGGTGGCCACAAACTCAACTTTTACAATGGATTTAGCTCCCTTAAAGCCGTATTTCCACGGTAATACGGCACGAATTGGTGCGCCATGCTGCTTTGGTAGAATATGACCGTAGATGCCAACAGCAAAAAAGGCTAATTCATTGGCCATTTCTTCAATACGTAAGCCTTCTGTGTAAGGCCAAGGCAAGGAACCAATATGCAACCCAGGGCCAGGGGTAATTTCGGAGTCGTAGAAGGAAGTAAATCGCACAAATTTGGCTTGGGCAGTTGGTTCCACCGCTGCTATCAATGACTTCATGGGGAAACCAATCCAGGGTAGCACCATTGACCAGGCTTCAACACAGCGGAAGCGATAGATACGTTCCTCTAAAGGAAATTCTTTCTTGAGGTCATCTAAATCATAAGTCCGAGGATTGTTCACCAAACCGGTAACTTCCACCTTCCAGTCTTCCGTTGGTAAATTTTGAGCTTTAGGCCAAATTGACTTGTTACCGCCAAACTCATAGAAGTTATTGTACCTGCCAGCTAGGGACTGATCTGTCATCGGTCGGTCAACTTGTGCAAAAGCGGGATTAGTGTCTACTGGCTGTAAACTAGCTGTATCTAAAGATGCTGCCAGTGCGCTATTAGCTTCCGAGGATTGTTCACAACCTAAAATTGGCATGATGCTTGCCCCCAAGGTTGCGCCAACTAAGGTTTTCAGCAGGCGACGCCGGTTAAAATAAGCTGTTTCTGAGGTTACTTGTGACTCTGGCATTTCCCAGGATTTGGGCAGGCGGATAATGGTCATTGGAGGCATTGTATTGGGTTAAGTACTATTCTAGGCTGCTGTAGTTGATCAGCTACCCTTGTCATAGGCGATCGCATTTTCTTGTAGCCTGAGTTCAAGTTATAAAGGGAGATATTGAACCCAGTTGGCAAAATCTTCCGGATCGGATATTTTGGCAATTAATTCTAAGTCGCGGACACAATTGCCAATGGAAACAGACATTTGGTGAGCATAGATGACACCAGCAAAATTTATTCCCTTAGCTTGACGGTGATGTGCTTCAATAGGTAAATCCTCGTCTTGCGAAAACATGATTCGTCCCAGTTCGGTAGCTCGGTCAAGTAAAATGGGATCGGCATAACCACTACGATTATCTTCTTGAACAGTTAATACATCAATACCAAGCCGACGCAAGCCATTGGTAATTGCTAGAGGAACTTGCTCATCCATATATAGGGCTATGCTCATTTCAATAGTCCTTGCACCCGCAGCTTTTTAACGATGGGAGATTCTCCTGCCTCTCGACGTGCTTGTTGAGCCCATTGTTTAATCCTCTCTATTTCAGCATCGAGTTCTTCTTTGTAATCCCAGTAGTAAGCCAATGCTGAATAAATTTTGCTCATCGAAATATGAGGATAGTTAGCATGTAATTCTTCTGGACTCCAACCGTAAGCTTTGAATGATGTAACCAATTCAATCACCTTCATCGTGGTTCCGGCGATGAACGGCACTTGGCGCTCATCGAGTTGGATGTGTTTGTATTCAGTGGTTGTGAGTGTCATTGTGTGTCGTTTGATTTGTAAGTTTCAATTATCTCAATACAATCAAAATTCTGGTGTGACCTACCTCTTAATATTCTAGATGATGTTAGTTTTTACTCATAACCTCAGGGGAGGACTACCATAATCTCTTACACGTAATAGCTTTGTAAGAACCGATTCAGGATCAGTTCCTGGTGCGAGAGTAAACAACACATTTGTTGAGTTACAAACCCTACCTGGTTCACCAGTAGCACATATTGCAGATTGACCATTCAATTGACCATGCGTGATATAACCAAGCATGCCGTTATTCTGGAAAATTTGGAACCTACGAGAGACTTGTATACAGCGCTCTCTATGAGACAAAAGATTTTTTTGGGAAGTCCATTGAATTACAGGTACTGAACCTGTTGAGCCACCAGCAAAAGTAGTGTAAACGTCCTTGAGCTTACTACAGAAGAAGTTTACCTCTATTGGTTTTATTACTGTCGATATTGAACTCAATTTATCAATCGGAATTCCTAGAGCTAAACTCGTAGTCAAATCAGCTATACCTTGTCTATTAATTCCAATGACGTAACCATCATTGGTAATTACTGGACTACCCTTAATACCTGGTTTAATAAATTCTAGGTTATAAGTTAAAGCATCACCATCCTCCGACTCTCGTGATTTCCTCACAATTCCTCCCTTTGCCAGAGTAAAGATAGGTTCTTCAGCTTGTTGGTTATCGTTTGACCAGCCAGCTACATAAATTGGTATATCTTCCTTTAATAGCTTGGGATTTCTTATCCGAGCAATATTGTAATTTTTGTTACTAGTAAACTTTAAAATTGCTAATCCTTCTCCTGGCATCACTGGAATAAGTGTAGAGTCCAAGGGATACAACTGATTATCATAAGTCCAGATAGAATGTTTATCAGGCTTATTGACTACATCTTCGCTAGTGAGTACAGTGTAAGTGTTTTCTTGTCGAGCAATAATTACCCCTGAGCCTTGATGTTGCGAGTCATCAGATACAATACTCACCGTAATTTTTCTGGCGGCAGCGATAAGGTCAACCTCAAGATTGATTTGACGTGCAGCTAATGCTTTATTTATATTTTCTAGTTTTGCTCTTGCCGACTTTGCCTCTTGCTGTGCTTGGCTGACTTCTGTATTAGAAGTAGCCAATTTTTGCTCTGATTCTGCAACCTTTCGTTGTGCCGAGACACTTGTTATTGCTGCTACCACTAAAGTAACAATTAGTACAACAAAACCTATACCCATCCTGCGATTAGCTTTCCGATTTGCCTCAGCTAAAATCTGCTTTGCCTGTCTCTCCGCATCCAAAGCAATTTGAATTCCCCGCTTTTCCAGATCCTGACAAGCAGCTAAAAACTGATAATCCTGATCACTTAAACTCTTATCTGCTGCCCATACCTGAGCATCCCGTAACACTTGCCCTCGCAACAACCAGGATTCATCTTGACAATCTGAAGCTAACCAACCAGTTATCTCCTTACCATAAGGGCGTAAAGCTGCTAACGCCTTGTCAACCCAACTTTGATTAAAAACTGCCTGATAAATTGGGTTATAAACCCTTAACTTACTCTGTCGCTCAACAACCAACCCCGATATCCGCAATTCAATTTGCTCCAAACTGTCATCAGCAACAATCTCTCCCTGCTGTAAAATTTGTTGATAGAGCCCCAGCCACTTACCACAACGTTGCTCATTTCCCAGAATGCGATCGCGTATTGTCTGCAAATGTCCCAGCTCATCCTGAGATTCCCAATTTTCAATAATACGCGATCGCACTAACTTCTCAATCCCCTCCTTCTCAGCACCCGCAGTAATCTGATCTTCTGAATCTATTACTAATTGACAAAGCTTCTGAGTTAGAAAAGGTTGCCCACCAGTCCAAAACAACACCTGTACCATAACTGATTGAGGATTGCTGACTTTTCCCTCCAATCCCCTAACTAGAGGCTGCACCTGTTCCAACTCAAAACCCTGCAACTCCACTGCCTTACCAATATTAAAAGGAGTTTTGCTAGGGTCTTGCATCAAATCCAAAGGAGTCGCCACCCCCAACAGGGCAAAAGTCAGGCGCTTGAAGGCTGGATTACTAGCACGTTTGTTGTAGAAAGAGCGAATTAGAGCAAAAAAATCGTCCTTGAAGTCTAATTGGAGAACATTATCGATTTCGTCAATAAAAATAACAATCTGTTGCTCAACCTCTTCCAGCAGAACCCTTTCGATAAACTCACTCAAACACTGCACTGGAGAAAGGCACTCTCTCTCATTCCACCAACTGCGCTGCTCAAATTTGTCCCATAATTCAAAAATACCTACGAGTAGCCGGATAAATCCCCCATACCACTGCTGCGGGGTGACTCCTTGAGTGCCAATCTCCGTCAAATCGATATCCGCACAGGCTATCCCTGCTCTTTCCAGCTTCTGCATGGTGCGCACCCGCAAGCTAGACTTACCCATCTGCCGGGAATTCAGCACATAACAAAACTCTCCAGCCTTAAGCCACTGTTCAAATTCCCCATCCGCTTGCCGCTTTACATAGCTATCTGCATCCGGTGGCAGGTTTCCTCCAACTTTGTATATCGATTTTGGTATTGCCCTCATCTGATGATTTATGATGAAACTTGAACCAGTTTTGCTCCTAGAACTTTTGCTATTTCCACCTTTTCCAATTCTCCTTTAGCTACTTTGACGGTTAACTCAAATAACTCTTCATTGGATAGGTCAAGATTGTAGCCATTTAACCTGATAAAAGTTTCTGTAACACCAAGAGCAGTACGTTTGTTACCATCTTCAAAAGCGTGATTCTTTGCTAAGTGATAGAGATATGCTGAGGCTTGCTCGGCAATTGTGGGATGCAAAAGCTCGCCAAGAAAGGTCTGCTGTGGTTGAGCAAGAGCTGATTCCAACAAACCCTCATCCAAAATACCTGGCCTTCCACCAAACTTGTTGATCAGATACTTATGGATTGCTATTACAACATCTTTATCAAGAAATTTAGGCATCTGCAAGACGTTGATAAACCTCTTTTCGCTCAGCAACAGATTCCAAGAAAGCCTGAAAAGCCTCAGATTTTTCTAGATCAGTATTTGCCTTTTCTACTGGAGTATCTTCTGGATTGAGTACTAAAACAACCTGATGTTTGCCTGTCTGACAATTTTCTGGTAACTGGATGGTCAAGCGGCGGTCTTCAGAAATGTCTATCTCTAGCTGTAAGGTAATCATGTTGTCTATCTTTGGTCATTTTCTAAATATTGTTGCCTGATTCGGTAGTGACTAGCCAACTCGTTGTGCTAATTGACTGACAAAAGCTCTGCAAACTTTATGATAACATTCCTGTAGCGGGAGACTGTGGGGAAGTTAAGATGCGGGTAATATCTCTGACTTCTTGAAAGCGATAGCGAGACCCAACAAAGTCTGGCGGATGTTGGGTCTCGTTGCCTCGACCCAACCTACATTTATTACACATTTTTAGTCGTGTCGCGCCAGTACATTCTTAGGAAAAAGCTAAGCAATCGCTAAAATAAACACGATACAAATTACAACGGGGTGTTACATCATTACCCCGACGACGAACTAACCCCATACTATCTAGCTTATATGCCTGGGTTGATGCCAATCGCACAGTATCAGTTGCCGTAACTACCAGTTTTAGTGCTTCCTTTAATTCTGCATCCTGTTGAATCACACCCCAATGTCGTCGCAGATGGTTACGATAAATTCCTGCTTCTGTAGTAGCTGCTTGTAAAAGTTGTTCCAAGGATGTATTGTGATAACTTCTGAGATGAGAGAATGCCTCACTCACCAGATAAGGATGCCCTCCTACCATATCCATTAATTGGGTAACTTCAACAGCAGTCAAATTCAACTGGTAACGTTTTGCCAACTCTTCCACCTGTTCCCTGGTCAATTCTGGCAATTCTATCTGCACCCCAACATTAAACGGCGATTCATTAATCTTCAGAGGAATATAAACTTCTGTCGAATGCACCACTACTAAACGCAATCTTTGCCATAGTCTGCGGGTTGTTGCCTTTTCGTGCCAAGCTCGCAATAATCCCAAAAACTCCGAGGCAATGGCAGAATAGGGGAAAACTAGATCCACATTATCCAAGCATAAAACTAAGGGACTATCAACTTGAGGCAACAGATAGCTTTCAAAATAGGCTGTAGAGTTCACCTTACTAGTGGAAAATCGTTCATCCCAAGAATCAGCTAACTTATTAGGTAACTGCAACTCCTGAGTAATTCTCACACAAAACCACTGCAAAAATTTATCCAAGCTACCAAAATCCATCTCTTCTGCCAGATTAAGATCTAAATGCACGGTGCGGTAGCCTTGTCGCTCACTTCTCGCCAGAACCCTTGCCATCAAAGAGGTTTTACCCATCTTCTGGGGGGCTTTAATCCGAACTAGGGAACCCCGTTGCAAGAGAGTTTCGTAACAGCGAGATTCAATCTTGGGATGTTCCACATAAAGAGGAGACTCTGGTTGCTGCAGAGTTGGAGTTAAATACTCCGGAATCCCCGCCAGCCTAATAGCATTACAGCCCAATTTATAGGCAGTCTCTACTGTTCTACCAGCTCCCAACCCATCATAAAAGCCCACAGCAAATTGAATCGCTGCCTTATCTCCAATTGCCTGATTCATGCCAATGACATAATCAACATGTTGGCAAATTGCCTGAGCCTGCACTTGGGAATAGCAAGCATTGAGCAAAACACATTCAATCTTACCGACAAACAACTCAAACAACTCAGCCAAAGCTGCTGCCGTTACCAACTGTCCTTGCCCTGAGTCATTCTCCAGGAGCAAACCGGGCTCTCCTGCCCCATGTCCGGAAAAATGGACAATCTCTGGCTCGTGATCCAACATAGCACGGCGCAAGTCTTCAGGACGCACTGCCCATTTCTGCACTAGGACAAATTGCTCCCGTTTTCTAGCTCTTTCTAATCCCGCTGCAATATCCCGCACCTCTTGATCTAAGCGCAGAGGTGAAGTACCTTGGGGATTCGCTGCCAGAATTAGAATCTTTTTCACTAGTGAAATCAGTATTGTAGCAAAAGGCAGAAGGCAGAGGGCAGAAGGCAGAAGGGAAAAGATTGACAGGTAAAGCTTTCAGCATTTGGCATTATCCTAATCATCTTGGCAACTACTATATCCAGTATTCAATTAGGTTTTTGGATAACTCTCAACGAGATAACATAGAATAAAACCAGTCATTAGGCAAGAGTTGAGGTTGGCAATGGTTTCTATCAACTACAAACCAATACTCGAACAGGTCGATTCTCCAGATTTACAAAATGTCAGTGCAGGAGAATCGCCCCGGGAAACACTGCCGACAATGTACGATTTGCCCAGTGAGTATCCAGAGGAGCCAGGATTGCCTGATCAATTTCATGATCTGCAACCACAATTTCTCAGTCGCAGCCTCCGGTTGAGCAATTACTCTAGTGACAATTGTTTTAGTGCTTCTGATCTTAACCTCTACTATGATTTAAACCATCCCCTGTGGCACAAGCGTCCAGACTGGTTTCTGGCCATCGATGTGCCTCACTTGTATGAGGGAAAAGACTTGCGGCGGAGTTATGTGGTATGGCAGGAAGGCAAAAACCCGTATGTGGTCATCGAATTTTTGTCTCCAGGTACGGAAGTCGAAGATTTGGGACGCTTTTATGATGAAACTGCCAAGGTAACTAAGGCAGCATCAGCGAAACCAACGAAAAACAAGCCCCCTGCCAAGCTAGAGGTGTACGAGGAATATTTGCAGGTTCCTCACTACATTGTCTATAGCCGCTACACTCGAAAGTTGCGCTATTTCAAGCTGGAGGGAGGAAAATATCAGGAACAATCCCTTAATCAAGAAAACCCGATAGTTTGGTTAGCCGATTTAGAGATTGGTTTGGGCATTTGGGAGGGAGTATTTGAAAATGTCCCTGGTCATTGGTTACGCTGGTGCGATAGAGAGGGTAACTGGTTGTTAACTGATACAGAGCAAGAATGTGTTGCCAAGGAACAGGAACGTGCTGCCAGGGAACAAGCCGAGGCTAAATTAATGCAAGCTGCCCGAAATCTACTGGACACAGGAATGGAAATTGAGAAGGTTGCTCAAATATTGGGGTTATCGGAAGAGCAGTTAAAAACTCTCGATTAGTAGCAAGACAAGGGGCTTAAGCCCCTTGTTAAGTTCCCTGTTGCCTACGATACCAATCTTTCTACTGTTCTTTCCAGAATTTGAGCAGCTTGATTAACTTCCTCTCCAGAGACAATCAAAGGAGGAACAAAGCGAACTACTTTAGGTCCCGCTGGTACTAACAACAATCCTTCTGCCATTGCCGCTTTCACTATATCGATTGATGTTAACTCAATATCGGCATTGAGTTCCATCCCATTAATTAGACCCCAACCCCTTACTTCCACAAAAATATCAGGATATTTAAGAGCGATCGCTCTGAGTTTGGTGCGCAGTTGTTCTCCCCGTTGCTGCACGTTGTCTAGTAAGTTCTCTTGTTCCAATGTCTTATTAACAGCTAGTGCAGCGGCACAGGCAAAGGGATTACCACCAAAAGTACTGGCGTGCTCCCCTGGTTCAAAGATATCGCAGAACTTCTTACACATCAGTGCTCCAATGGGGATACCACCGGCTAATCCTTTGGCACTGGTAAAGACATCTGGTTCTATTCCTAAATGTTCATATCCCCAGTATTTCCCAGTACGGCCTACCCCTACCTGCACTTCATCTAATATTAATAGGATACCCGTCTCATCACAAATTTTCCGCAATTCGAGGAAGTATTCTCTTGCTCCTGGACGAACTCCCCCTTCTCCCTGTAATGCTTCTAGGATAATCGCCCCGACTCGCTGATTGCCCTCATCAAGATCTGCGATCGCATTTTCCAGGGCTTCAATATTGTTGTAAGGTACGTATTGGAAACCGGGTACTAAGGGGTCGAAGTTCTTCTGGTACTTGGGTTGACCAGTAGCCGTAATCGTTGCTAAGGTCCTGCCGTGGAAACTAGCTTTTGCTGACAAAATTACTGGCTTCTCAATGCCTAGTACCTTATGGCTATACTTCCGTGCGAGTTTAATGGCTCCTTCGTTGGCTTCAGCCCCAGAATTACAGAAAAATACTCGGTCTGCACAGGAATGGTCAATAATCCATTTAGCTAATTCCCCTTGTTGGGGGATATAGTACAAATTAGAAACATGGTGTAGGGTTTGGATTTGTTGGGTCACTGCTTCTACTAAAGCAGGATGCCCATGACCAAGAGTGCAGGTAGCAATTCCGGCAACAAAGTCTAGATATTCCCGTCCTTCGGTATCCCAAACACAGCAACCTTTCCCCTGTGCCAAAGCTATAGGGAAACGTCCATAGGTTCCCATCACACTAGCATCAAACTCAGTTCGATCATAGGGAGTAGGTACTGTGGGCTTTGACTCGGCTAGACTTGAGGGATTCTCAACAAGAGTTTCTGTACTCACTGACTGGTGCTCCTAGATGTTTATTTTTGTTGGAAATATTATTGCGAAATTATCAAAAATTAGTCTGGAGTGACTGAAAGCTGATAGCCCCCATCTCAAATTTAAATTTCAAGGTAAGTAGGCTATTATACCTTTTATCCTTAATTTTTATAAGGAAGCGGGTCTTCCAATCCTAGTTCAGCAAAAGCAGCAAGCCTTAACTGGCAGGAATCACAAACACCACAAGCTACTTCACCACCAGCGTAGCAAGACCATGTTTTTTCCCAAGGTACACCTAACCGATTACCCAGCTCGATGATGGCCGTTTTCTTGAGGTTAATCAAAGGTGTAACAATCTCGATTCCTTGTCCCTCACGACCTTGTTTTGTACCGAGAGCAGATACTTTCTGCATTGCCTCAATATAGTCAGGACGACAGTCTGGATAACCAGAATAATCCAAAGCATTAACCCCAATATAGACGCATTCAGCAGCGATCGCTTCAGCATAGGAGAGTCCAAAGCTCAAAAAAATTGTGTTCCGTCCCGGCACATAGGTAATGGGAATATTCTGAGACATTTGCTCTAGGGAGCGCTGTTGAGGCAAGTCAATCTCCTGATCTGTCAAAGCAGAGCCTCCCCATTGCCCCATATCAAAGCTTACCACTTGATGTTCTTTGACCCCAGCTTGGTGAGCAATCGCGATCGCTGAGTCTAATTCTCGTCGATGCCGCTGCTGGTAGTCAAAGGAAATGGCATAACATTCATAACCATCTGCCTTGGCTTGATACAGGACGGTGGAAGAGTCCAATCCTCCCGATAACAAAACAACTGCTTTCAAAGTACAAATTCCCTTTCCCTTTTCTGCTTCCCTGATTTGTCATTAGGCAACAGGCAAGAGCCTACTTTCATCACCTGGTGGTGAAAAACTTTTTCACCAGGAGAGCCTCTTGACAAAGTTCCTTTAGCTATAGGCTTAATAACTTACCAATAATGGACGACTTAAAAACTGACACATAAAGCTACTGGCATAAAACTGTTAAAACCACAATGAAAACACCAATCAATGTTCTCAAGCTTTACCTAATCTAACGTATTTGGGCAAAACTTTGGAATTCTTTACATTTAAAGGTGCTGTGGTACTATCTGGATGGTTTAAGGCAGCTTAGAGTAAGCAGATCGACTTATTTAAAGTGGTGTAGGAGTTTTCCAATAGTGCAAGATAGCATGTACCAACAATATTCAAATAGCCATATGCAGCATAGTCTGTTGCCGCCCATCAAAATCGGAGTTATTGGCGTTGGCAACATGGGACAGCATCATGCCCGAGTTTTGAGTCTTCTGAAAGACGTAGAAATTGTGGGTGTGGCAGATATTAATGTGGAAAGGGGCTTGGATACGGCCAGTAAGTACCGTGTCCGCTTTTTTGAAGATTACCGTGACCTGTTTCCTTATGTTAATGCGGTTTGCATTGCTGTACCCACCCGTTTGCATCACGAAGTGGGGATGACTTGTTTGCAAGCTGGGCTCCATGTCTTAATAGAAAAACCGATTGCTGCTAGTATTGCTGAGGCAGAGTCTTTAGTAAATGCAGCAGCTGAGTACCAGCGTATTTTACAAGTAGGTCATATTGAACGCTTTAACCCAGCTTTTCAAGAGCTGAGCAAAGTCCTAAAAACAGAAGAGTTGCTAGCGCTAGAGGCTCACCGGATGAGTCCCTACTCCAACCGGGCTAATGATGTTTCCGTGGTTCTAGACTTAATGATTCACGACATCGACTTGTTGTTGGAACTAACAGCTGCACCAGTAACTAGACTAACTGCCAGTGGTAGTCGGGCTGCTGATTCTGGATATTTAGATTACGTGACTGCTAATCTTGGCTTCGCTAATGGGATTGTCGCTACCCTAACCGCTAGTAAGGTAACACATCGTAAAATCCGGACGATTGCCGCCCATTGCAAAAATTCTTTGACAGAAGCCGACTTTCTCAACAATGAGATTCTCATTCACCGGCAAACTACTGCTAACTACAGGACGGATTACGGTCAGGTGCTTTACCGGCAAGACGGTTTGATTGAAAAGGTTTACACCAGTAATATTGAACCATTGCACGCCGAGTTAGAACATTTTGTCAGTTGTGTTCGGGGTGGTAATCAACCTTCTGTGGGTGGTGAACAGGCACTAAAGGCTTTGCGCTTGGCAAGTTTAATTGAGCAAATGGCCCTCGATGGTCAAGTTTGGCAGCATTTAGACTTGGAGCATCGGAATCTCTGTTCCCCTGTAGTTACAGTTTCTTAATATATTTTAGATTTTAGATTTTAGATTTTAGATTTTTTTCAATCTTCAACCTGAAATCTAAAATTCTCTCATCTGACTCCTAATCTGAAAATAGACGCGGGGACACGGGGACAAGGAGACGCGGAGAGAGGGGTTTTCATTCTTTGTTGTGAGGTGAAAGTTCATGGGAGTCTGACTACAGATAAAGAGTTTATGGTTTCACTGATTTTTTGATTACCTTGGGGACTGAGGTGAATGTGATCCCGGTAAAAAGCCTTTGGTGTTTCAGTCTGCTGGAACACTGGTAGAAAATCTAAGTACGTAATTTGCCGGTTTTTGGTAAACTCATTAAGCCGTGCGCGGGCTTGCAACTCATAGTCACGAGGTCCGGGTTCACCAATTTCCCTGAATAAAGGTGTCATTAATAATACAAACTCAGCACTATTGGTATTACTAAGGTTTTGAATTTGTCCAATTGCTTCTAAGTTGCTACCAACAGGGTCTTTTTCTGGAGGTGCTGGACTAACTATCGACTCTGACTCTGGTAAAATTTTTGGCAATAGGTAACGGCTGAATACCTCTAGCAGAGCTAAGAGGGGTTTGCGGTTTGGATAATTGCGATCGCGTCCCACTGGTGTGGAAGTTGGTGTTGCAGCGAACAGGTCGTCTGTATTGAGTAATAGTACCACCACTTGAGCCTCAAAAGTGCCAAACCTTTTGAGGTACGCTAACTCATTTCGTGGACCCCAAGAATTGGCAGAGGCATTAAGGACTTCTACCTCCTGCTTCCTGTTCCCCTCCAAGGATGGGTTAGGGATGGGTTCTGCCTTCTGCCTTCTGCCTCCTGCCTTCTGCTTCCTGCCTTCTTGCACTAATTGAGTCTCTAGCAATGCTGAAATTGTCTGTTGTTGATCTGTCCACCAAGCACCATTAGCTACCGAATCCCCTAATATAAGTATTCGCAGTGTTGAATCTGGTCGAGTTACTGCGATACTAGAAGAGCGCATCGAATACTCATTAATCGCAATCAGATTGCCAAATCTCCTAGTGCGTTGGGAAGGTGCTAGCAAGTAACCAATGTCAGGATCTTTAATATAGATTAGGGGATTGCCAAAACCCACGAGCGATCGCAAGAGCAATTCCAGTATTACTAACAATCCCACAACAATTACTACAACCACCAGCACAATTTTCACCCTGCTTTTCTCCATGCTAAGTATTCAGAAGAGCAATCACTGGTTGTAATCACCATGCCACCCGTTATGGAGGAATATAGTTTCCTATCTTGATGACAATAAGGAACGTATAGTTTTCATTGGTAAAACTAGTCTGTAGGGTGTTGCTTGCAATCTGATCAAACCAAAACCCTCATAAAACTTTACTGCCCTCTCGTTAACTGCATCCACAACCATGCCCAGTATACCAACTTTTTCTGCTGCATCCACCGTGGTGTGAAATGCATGAAAAATCAGAGCATCCCCATAACCCTTACCTTGATATCGTAAATCTACAGCTAGTCTTCCTAACAACAGAAAAGGTATAGCATTATATGCTCCTAGTTTACTCCTCTCTGGTAGATTTTCCTTGGATACCGCATGAGCGCTCAAAGTATAGTAACCAATAATCAGTGAATTATCAGCTAAAACATAAGTTCGACTTAGATCTCGCTGTTGCTCTTGATTAGCCACTTTTTGCAAATAGGTATTGAGTTCCGGCAAACCACAGTCAAAGGATTTACGGTCATGGTATTTTGGTTGTAACAAGGAAAATTCCATCAGGAAGACATAATTTCACGATATTTTTGAGCCGCTTTCTGCATTCGTGGTGTTGGGTTTGGGGAATTGTCGAGCATCTCAAAGAAAACCTGCCAGTCTTCTTTCCCAAAAATAGTTTGCTCATGTTGAGCAATAACCACTTCTGCTTTTTCCCTGACGCTCATACGAATAAATTTGCTTTTGTTCACATCAAGATAAGACCTTGCTCGCTCAAGCAGATTTAGTGTTTCACTGTCTATTCTGATTTTCAAAGTATTTTCCTTAGAGACATTCATATCCGTTGTTATTTACTTGATTTAGGTTTTCTCTTTAATTGTACCCACAAATGTAGGTTAAAGTAAATTCATAAGGAATGACGCAGGAGGTGGGCGCTACGAATGTTTGTCGGACTATAGTTAGCCATGATCCGATGTAAGTTAAGCTCGCCAAAGGCAAAATTGATTGCTAACCTTGTCATAGATACAGCGCTTACCGCTGCAATGAGGTACGCCTGAATAAGTTGTCAAGATTTTGATATATTTTTTCCTCGTCGATTTGACTGTACCTCGTAACAGTAGGAAGCGCTGTATAGCAGTCGCCAGGGTCATTAGGACATCAGATGAACGTCGTTTATTGTTTCGAGCTAAACTTACTGTCCTAACCGTTGTCGCGGTTGCTATAATTTAGCTTGTAAAAAATTATTGCGGCTATCTAGACAAGGAAGAACTATTACCATATGTCAGATCTAAATCGTGGAATCATGAAGTTCAAAGGAGCTGATAGCCCTACAGCGATCGCTATTACAGCAGTGCTGGTTTTTGGCAGCATCAGCTTCTTGATTTGGTGGGCACTTCAAGCAGCTTACACTGTGGGCTAGTACTCTGAAGGCAGGAGGCAGGAGGCTCCGAGGCAGTCCCGATGAAATTTTTTTTACCATCATGCATGAAAATCCCTCTCTCCCCGTCTCCGCGTCCCCGCGTCTCTGTTAAGGCAGGAGGGAAGAAAGCTGGTGAATAAGCTTCTTAATTCCTTCACCCTGCCCTAGATACCTTGGCGTACCTCGAAGCTGAACTTACGCTATAGCGTGAGTTTTCCTTGTTCGTAAAAAATTTATTATCTACCACTTGCTTTTTTGGGACTAGTTCTGTTAACATGAATAACTGTGGTTGAAATGGGTCGATGCCCGAGTGGTTAATGGGGGCGGACTGTAAATCCGCTGGCTACGCCTACGCTGGTTCAAATCCAGCTCGGCCCACCACTAAATAGAGTTATCGTCTAAGGTAACTTAGCTCAATAGCTCAAACTGCCCGTGTGGCTCAGTGGTAGAGCACACCCTTGGTAAGGGTGAGGTCACGAGTTCAATCCTCGTCACGGGCTTTTAACAGATATATGTCTAATATGAATTAAATTGTACATATTGTAGGGGCGGGTTTAGGGATAATTTCGGCCATTTTCCCTGAATATTTCAATCAAAACCCGCCCAACGCCGTCCCTTAATTCCTTGGGTCATAACTTGGGTCGTCTTAGTTGTTTTGCCGGTATCAAGTGGGTATTCTCAAATAGAGAACAGAAGTAAGATACCCAGTATTTGATACCCGATGAGACCTATTGAATCGACTAAAACAGCATCTAAGGCTTCCAAAGGTAGAAAACTGCGGAAGCGAAAGCTCAATTGATTGAGTCATATCGTTTCCGGTAGCATTGGAATGATATATTTTGGGTGATGTCATCTGGAATAGTAATGATGGGGTTTGCTATATAATTCCGATGCAACCGGATTTGATATCAGACATTAAGTATGGGTGAGGTCATCAGTTCAATTGTCTCATGGTGGATTAACTACTTGGGAAAATCTACAGCTTACGTCTTAGCTGAGTCACGCATAAGGTGAATTCAATTCCACATATTTTAGGGCAGGTTTTGTAAGTCGATGGTAACTAAATACGTTAACACCTGACCCTAAACCTGCCCCTACAGCAATTGGTATTAAGAATTGGGGATTAGGAATATATGTCCCATTTTCAAATTATTCCTCAATTTTAACAGAAATAATCTTATCTCCTTTGCTGATGGCATTAACTACATCCATGTCTTCAGTCTTGCCAAAAGTAGTGTGAACTCCATCTAAATGAGGTTGCGGAGAGTGACAAATAAAGAACTGACTGCCTCCTGTATCACGTCCCGCATGAGCCATAGATAAAGTGCCTGCCAAATGTTTGTTAGAATTAATCTCACATTTGATTTTGTAGCCAGGACCACCAGTACCAGTTCCTAACGGACAGCCACCTTGAATCATAAAGTTAGGGATGACTCGGTGAAAATTAAGGTTGTTGTAAAAACCTTTATTAACGAGATCAACGAAATTTTTTACAGTGTTAGGTGCATCCTTATCAAACAATTCCAGGTTGATTGTTCCCTTGTCTGTTTCCATGATGGCGCGGGTCATAGTTTTTCCTTAGGATTATTGAGACAGCTGAAAATGTAAGTTATACCAATTTCATTTATGTTGGCTACCAATGCTAGCGACGCGGAGACGCGGAGACGCGGAGACGCGGGGATTGATATGTAGCAAGAATTTATGAAATTGGTATTACTCAAATGTACCGGTTTACCCTACCCTGAACGTTAGGATAGAGTCAACTGCTGCTAGATCCTTTCCCTTATGAGTTATTGCCTCAACCCTAGTTGCTCAAAACCCCAGAACCCAAATAATGCGAAGTTTTGTTCAACTTGTGGTTCTAGGTTGCTCTTAGGCGATCGCTATCGTGCTTTAAGATTGATTAGTCGAGGTGGTATTGGTCGTACTTTTCTGGCGGTAGATGAACAACAGGCAAATAAGCCTCATTGTGTGATCAAGCAGTTTCCTCTCCAAAATCAGGGTACTAACAATACCAAAAAAGCCACTGAATCCTTCCGTCAAGAAGCAGTCAGACTGCAAGATTTGGGACAGCATCCCCAGATTCCTCAATTTTTAGCCTATTTTGAACCCAATAGCCAGGTAGGATTAGGGGCTATCCCCACCGTAGTGCAAACTTATATCGAGGGACAAAGCTTGGCAAAACAACTGGAAGCGAATGGTGCTTTTAGTGAAACCCAGATTCGGCAAGTCCTCACGCAGCTGCTACCGGTGTTGCACTTTGTTCATAGTCGCAAAATAATTCATCGAGATATCAATCCTAACAATATTATCTGTTGCACTAAGGGGGGAGAGCAACTCATGCTTGTGGATTTCTCGACGGCGAAATTCACTTCCAAAACTGCTCTAGCCAAAACTGGTACAGTCATTGGTTCCGCTGCCTATGCGTCTCAAGAACAACTGATGGGTAAAGCGGTTACCAGCAGTGATTTGTACAGTTTAGGTATTACCTGTATTCACTTACTGACCTATATTCACCCCTTTGACTTATTTAATAGCCTCGAAGGAGTTTGGGTTTGGCAGGATTACCTAACTCAGCCAGTGAGTGATGAATTACGCCAAATCCTGAACAAAATGCTGGTAAGTGCTGTCAAGCATCGCTATCAATCAGCAATGGAAATCCTTCAAGATTTAGATCCGGCAGGGGATATAGCAACATTTACTCAGCCGATTCCCCCTGTTGCGAATATTGCCCCTAAGTCAATTATCCCCACTTGGCAGTGTATCTATACTCTTACGAATCATATGAGTTCCATCAATTCCCTAACTTTTACTCCAGATGGCAAAACCTTAGCCAGTGGTAGTGCTGACAAGACTATTAAGTTGTGGAATTTGGAGGAGGCAGGGGGCAGGGGGCAGGAGGCAGAAGGCAGGAGGCAGGAGGCAGGAGGCAGAAGGCAGGAGGGGGAACCCACCCCTAACCCCTCCTTGGAGGGGAACCGGAGGCAGGAAGGAAGAGTTACTACACAAGCTTTTTCTGGTGGGTTATTTATGTTGAGTTGCGCTAGTTTGCGGTGTACCCTCTCTGGACATTTGAGTTTAATCGATACAGTTGCCTTAAGTCCAGATGGATGCTTCCTGGCTAGTGGTAGTTGGGATCACACAATTAAAATTTGGCAGCTAGCTACAGGCAAGTTGGTTCATACTCTGACGGAACATTCTGGTTGGATTAAGTCGGTGGTGATAAGTCAGGATAGCAAAACCCTGGTTAGTGGTAGTGCGGATAAAACTATCAAGGTTTGGGATTTGGAGACTGCCTCAGTTAAAGCTACCCTCAAGGGACATACTAATGCAGTTCAGGCTCTTGCTATTAGTCTAACTGGGCAAATTCTCGCTAGTGGTAGCGCTGATCACCAGATCAATATCTGGGATTTGAGCAGTGGTCAGGTAAAGGCGACTCTCCAAGGACATACAGATGCAGTTAATTCCCTCACCTTTAGCCCTAGCAGTCAAATTATAATTAGTGGTAGTGCAGATAAGACGATTAAAATCTGGAATTTGAGTAATGGCAACTTGTTAAATACTCTTAATGGTCATGCCGCAGCAGTCAATGCTATTGCGATCAATGCTCAAGGTAATACTCTTGTTAGTGGCAGTGCTGACCAAACTATTAAAATTTGGCATCCCGGTAGTGGTAAACTGCTGCATACTCTTACTGAGCATACAGCTGGTGTGACGGCTGTCGCAATTAGTCCTGATGGTTCCACCCTTGCCAGTGGTTCTCAGGATAAAACTATCAAGGTTTGGCGGTTTGATGTTGGTCTGTAGGGACTTCCCATTGGGGATGCTTCTATTCAGCTTCTTATAGCTAAGCGCACTGCGCTTATGATAATACCAATGCTGAAACCTTTATCTGTCAATTTCTTCCCTTCTGCCCTCTGCCTTCTGCCCTCTGCCTTCTGCCCTCTGCCTTTTGCTATACTTTTGAACAATTTTGAGGAGGTTAGTTAGTAATGCCTGTCAATCGAATTTGGTTACTAGTGGTAATCTTAGGCTTACTAATCTTGTTTGCCTCTTCAAATTGGCCATCGGAATCGATAACTTTGGTATTTTTGAATAAGGAGATCGCTACTCTACCTCTAATAGTATGGATTGGCAATGCGATCGCGGCTGGAGCAATTACCAGTTTTTGCCTGCAACTCCTTAATCAGATGTCAAGAGGTTACTCAAAGCAGAATCTCAGAGAATTCCGGGAAGTACCACCCCGAAAGCGCTATGTTTCTCGTGAAGCTCCCCCAACTGATACTTTTGAGTATGAAGACGAACCTCCTTACAATCCACCAACTCCAGAAATACCCACTAGTAAACCCAGGGTTACCTCAGATTGGGATACTAAGGTTAAACGAGATTGGGAGTTAGAGAAAGAGCCCGTTACTTCAAATTTTGAACGAGATTGGGAGTTGGAGGAAGAACCAGTTACTTCCAAATCCAGCCAGCAAGATTTTGAGCGGGATTTTACTCAAGCTAACCAAGTGAGTGTTCGCACTAACTACGAAGTGCCCCAAGAACCAAAAACTAGCTCCAAAGTCGGTACAGTTTACTCCTACAGCTATCGGGAAAAGGAACAAAAAGACTCTGGTGTTGGCAGGAATGATCAGGTATATGATGCCAACTATCGCTTGATTAGACCCCCTTCTAACCCACCAATTGACAAGAGAGAAGATGAAGAGGATTGGGGATTTGACGATGAGGATTTTTAGGTGGTAGGTGGTAGGTATTTTGTAGGGCGCTGTTAGCGTTAGCGTAACGCACCATCCACAAAATAACGAATAAATATAGCAGTCGCCAGGGCGGTTAAGACATTCTCAATTACGGCAAGTTAACAAGGGGCTGCCATCCCCTTGTCCTAAGCGCCTTGGCAGTTGCTATAACTGACTTGCACCCTCAAGTGAAAAAGGAAAAACAGGCGGTCAGCCTGTTCCACCGGAGATTATGAGATATATATATTGTAGGACTAGCATCTTGCCAGTCATACCCTAATTTTGGCAACAATCAACAATGGGAGTTTGGGCAATCGTTGCTAATCCAACAGATTTCAACAGATTCACCCATGCATCGGGAGAAGAATTGCGCTCCTCGGCATGAATACTTAAAGCTTCGTGCCAGACTCCAGCATTGGCATACAGTTTGGCTTGTTGCAGCGGTTGTTCGGTTGCCTGGAGTTTAGCCTCCGTATCTGAACTCAAAGAAATACGCTCAAGCCACCCCTCAACCCATTGATCTTTTTCCCGGTTTCCAGGTTCACAAATGAGATAGAACTCCCAGTGATAATTAGTATCGTTTTTGAGTTCTACAGTATTCGGAAGATTTAGTTTAACGATCGCAGTTTCGTTTGGTAGTTTAAAAGTTGCTTGGTGGACGATTTCTTCTGCTTGCGGGTCAATAATGAGAAACTCTGCTTCCTTATTTTTAGTTTGAGGAACATAGACATACACTGTAGGATTAGGAGCAACCGTTGTTCCCACATTATTTTTCGGCATCACCGCAGTTATTGGTATAGTATCTTCCGGTGTTTCAACAAACTCACTAGGACAACCACCCCGTGAGCCTGCACCACTAGTTCTTGGAGGAGCTCCTTTATCCCCAGTATCTGGAAATTCATTAGCTAACAATTGAGGGAAAGACTGAGCCCTCAGGAGAGATGACCAGCTAGGAAATAGTAAAATAGCTGGAGATAGGCTAACAGTTAATACCTTTATTAGACCAAAAGACTTTTTTATAAACATGTAAGTAATTCCTCCTGTGGGATTTAAACTCTGAGCTTCTGAGGATGACAACAACTCAGCTTTTTGCTTGCTATAAATTTTTAAGGGAATTGGGAAGGTCGAATTTCTCCCTCATCTCAAACAGTTAAATTAGGCAAGTAGAGCAGTCGCTAGGGCGTTTAAGACATTCTCAGGTACGGCAGGCTAACAAGGGTCTACCATCCCCTTGTCCTAATCGACTTGGCGGTTGCAATAATTGTTGAGAGGCATAGGGAGCATCCCATCTTGGCAGGAACACTTTTTTCTCTAGCTACTTTCAAAGATACCAAATCTCCCCCAGCTTCCTCAGCTAATGCTCTCCTGGGGTATACCTAAAATGCTACCATTTCCCTCAATCACCCGACCAATAACATAGGCGGTAATACCCTCCGCATCAAACCAATGGCGAATCTGTTGAGCCTGTTCTGGTGGTACGAGCAGCACAAAACCGATACCCATATTAAAAGTGTTAAACATATCATCAATACTAACCTGCCCAGCTTCAGCTAACCATTGAAAAATGGGAGGAATAATCCAACTACTAGAGTCAATTTGAATAGATTGATTGACACCAAGGCAACGAGGCAAATTTTCTGGCAATCCCCCCCCTGTAATATGAGCCATGCCATGAATATCCATACCAGCGCGACAAGCATTGAGAACTGGTTTGACATAAATCTGAGTCGGTGTCAGCAAAACTTCCCCTAGGCTTTTACCAGCTAATATTTCTGGACAAAGGTTCCAAGGATCGGAGGTTAAGGTTTGCTCAGAAAGGGTACTAACTATTGTCCGCACTAAACTAAAGCCATTACTGTGAACACCTTGACTTGCTAAACCAATTGCCACATCTCCTACTTGTACTTGAGAACCATCTAGCATCTGGCTTTTTTCGACAATTCCTACGCAAAACCCAGCTAAGTCATATTCTCCTGGTTGATAAAAACCTGGCATTTCTGCTGTTTCCCCTCCCAGCAAAGCACATCCTGCCAGACGACATCCTTGAGCAATTCCTGCCACCACTTCCGTCAGCTGCTGGGAATTAAGTTTGCTGGTAGCTAAATAATCTAAGAAAAAGAGAGGTTCTGCCCCAGAAGTCAAAACATCATTGACAGACATTGCTACCAAATCAATGCCTACGGTGTCGTGGCAGTTGAGTTCACCAGCTAGTTTAAGCTTAGTGCCGACACCATCCGTTCCCGATACTAGCACCGGCTCCCGATAGCCTGCTGGCAGCTGGAAGCAACCACTAAAGCCACCAAATCCACCCATTACTTCAGAGCGATGGGTACTTTGCACTAGGGAGCGAATTTGCTTGACAAAGGCTCTACCTGCTTCGACATCAACACCGGCTTCTCGATAATCCATAAAATAACCGAATTAGAGGGGCTTCGATGTATTCTACCGCTGTTGCGCTACGCGCTATGGTTAGGACATTAATAAAGCCTGAAACCTAGTCATGGCCTATTTTTTAATTTTGTTTTGTTTCTGGCTTCTTTTTGGACTGAAGTCCAACTACTGCTTATTACTTCAAAACCCGAATCAATCGACTCAATGAGGCAAACCCTACTTCCAATAAGGAGAGAGTAGAGTATCCCAACTATTAACTTTACGTTCATACTCAGATGGGCAGATTTCCGCTCTCTCTTCCGGTAAATCGCCATCTTCAACTAAAAAATTAAACTTTTGGGGGTTACTACCATAAACCAAACAAAGGATATTGTAAAATCTCTGCTCACTTAGGGAATGTTCACCCCAATAGGGCAATTCTTCAAATTCCGCTTCTTCTGCTGCATCCACATCAAACTGGAAGGCTCCTGCTAAAGCTGAATCTTCTCCTAATTCTCCTTGCTCCTCCAGTAAGATGATGGCAGCTAATTCATCTACCGCATCTTCCTCACTACCCGTAATTGGTAACTCTAACTGGTCAACCAAAGCATGTCCTAACTCGTGATAGAAAGTAAATAAAGCGGCGTTGATAACTTCGGTTACATATTCATCGTCAGATTCAGCTTCATCAGCAAATATTTCTTTGTACTTTTGAATTAATTCATAGCACATGGAAATTTCAACAGTTTCAGGGTCATAATAAGCATTTTCTTCATCACATTCTTCAAACTTAACTGCAATATCCCTGGGCATTGCTATGGCTTCGTTGATATCTTCTGCTAGCCAATCAAATTCTTGGGTTTCTTGAAGAATTTCGTATATTTCTTGATGATTTTCGTCTTGGGGAGGAGAGTAGATCATCTGAATATCTCCCTTGTCTTCAATCTCCGCTGCAAAAATAGAACAACTAGCCAGCCAAGGATTACAAATCAGCAAACTGAAAACAGTTAGATAAAGATTTTTAAAATCTTGTCTCATCGCTCTTTCAAGAAGCAAGGCTTGAAATTTTAGATTTTAGATTTTAGATTTTAGATTCAATAAATCTAAACCCAAGTCTTTTAAGAAACAAGGGAACTGGGAATAGGGAATAGGGAACAGTAAAAGACCGTGTTTCTTTCATTTGTAGGGGGCGGTGCGTCGCCTGTGGGGGGCTCTTAAGAAACACTCTGGCTGCAAGGCAGGAGGCAAAAGAGTGGTTTGTCTTCCCTTCATCAGGGGTGGTGAGTCTCCCAAACGTTATTAAGCAACTCCTAGGACAAGTCTTTAATCTGTATTCCACAAGTCCTGACTCATCTATTCTGATTATCTGGGCGGGAATCTGGCGAACCTCTCTGAGTATCACCCAATTTGTCAGCTAAAATCATTGGGGTAGGCTTTGGGTTGCCAACAGCAGCAGACCATTGGTTCGTTTTATTTGGGACTACTTGGGCAGTAGAGGAAGAGAAAGACACCTCAAGGTTAGGTCTCTTAATACTGAGACCTGATGAATTTGCAGCGAGGGCGTTAGTTCCACTCAGCACAAGTATTACCAGACTAATGACATATGTCCTCATAATTTTTCCATCCTTCTTCGTGAGAGTTTCAGTTGACAACTCCCCAGCCTAAAGGCATGGGGATTCTTCCTTCACAGAAAAACGCCTTGTAAAAGCAGTGCCTTTACTTGGTCTTACTCGTTCTCCAGAAGCGGTAGCGAGATGCCCTCCCGCCAAAATTCGTAAACCTTCTTCTCTAATGTTTATCGCTGCGTTTATGTCCCTGTCGTGATGTGTTTTACACTTACGACAAGTCCACTCTCGAATATTCAGAGGTAGATTACCTACTTGATTGAGGCAGACATAACAGGTCTTTGAGGATGGGAAAAATCTATCTATTTCTAGGTATGTTTTCCCTTCCCATTCCGCTTTGTACTTCAGCATGGTACAAAATATTCCCCAGCCAGCGTCATTAATTGATTTAGCTAGTTTGTGATTTCTTACCATGCCCTTAATCGCTAAATTTTCTACAACTATGACTTGGTTCTCGTCTACTAATTTACGACTTAGTTTGTGTAGAAAATCTTCACGACATCTGCTAATTTTTTGATGTACTTTAGCTACTACAATTCTCGTTTTATTTCGGTTGTTTGAGCCTTTTTGCTTTCTGCTTAGGCGCTTTTGATGAATCCCTAGTTTTTTCTGATACTGACGATAGTATTGAGGATTGCCGTGCTTACTTCCATCGGAAGTAATTGCAAAATGAGTTAGCCCAACATCTATTCCTATTGCTTTTCCCTCACTGCTTGGGTTGGACTTTTCTTTACCATCATCATAGAGACAGGCCGCATAGTATTCCCCTGTTACTGTCCGAGAAACTGTTACTGATTTGAGAGTACCGATGGGCACACGAGAAACCCGACAATAGACTTTTTTGAGTTTTGGTAAACTCAAGTAACTTCCAGTTAGGTTACACCCTTGAGGAAACCGGATAGACTGCTTAGTATGTTTGTTTTTGAAACGCGGATATCTAGCTCTTCCTTCAAAAAAGTTGAGAAAAGCACTAGACAAATCTAAAGCCGCTTGTTGTAGAATTTGAGATGGCGGTTCTTTTAACCATCCATACTCTTTTTTCAATTTAGGCAAAAGCTTGATGATGTCATTACGACTCAAACCTTTGCCAGTTTCTAGGTAGGTTTTAGATGTCAGTTCCAGCCCATAGTTGTAAAACCAACGTACTGAACCAAAAGACTTGGCAAGCAATAGAGATTGCTCTTGAGTCGGATAGATTCTGTACTTATAGGCTTTGAGCATGGTTACTTAACAAACTATCTTTACTATGGTAAAACAGCAACCGAGAAATGTAAAGCCGTCCTAGAATGACGGGGTTTAAAACCCAAAATTTTCGATAACAATTCTACGGAACTTGTTGAGCCGCAGTTGCCAAGTGATATCCCAGGGCTTTTTTCTTCATAGTCTGAAAGATATTGTAAAACCCATTAGCACGGGAAGGGGTTAAGCTGACATTCAGACCAGTCTCTTGGATAAAATCCGGAGTAATTTCCACAATCTCGTCCGGTGTCAGTCCGTTTAATCCTTCGATTAACAGGGCAACTAATCCTTTAACCAACTGGGCATCAGAATCTCCTTGATACCAAACCTTGCCATCTTCGAGATTGGCTGTGATAAATACCTGGGAAACACAACCAGGAACTTTATTTTCTGGAACCTTACCCGCCTCTGGCATTTCTTTGAGCTTCTTCGCATACCATAGCAGCTGTGCGTAACGCTGTTTCGGGTCTTGCCGCCGCTTGAAGCGATCAACAATACGGGCAAGAGAATCTGGTAAAGGATTGGAGGTTGTTGGCATACCCAATTTTTAAGCAATCTTAACTAAGCATATCTGATCCTAACAAGGCTTGGACTTTCGTGAACTGTTTCGGAGGGTTCCAAGGAAAGCTGACTGGTTTCTCATTTTCTTTTTCGACGTGGTACTTTATTCTGTTGCCTGGGGTAAAAGAAATTTTGGGTGGGATTTCTTGAGTTTTGTATCCAAAAATTATCAGTTCTCTATTCTTCCTCAACTCCTGAGCTTTCCAACTCCCCCGCTCCTCCGCTCCTCCGCTCCCCACCCTTTTTTTCCTCACCCTGTTGCCTGGTTCGTCAGACGCTTATTATTCAAATGACTAATGATAAATTATCTCATCTCCCTTGGTTATCGCTGTTACGTCAGCAGCGTGCAATTGCCGTAATTCGCTCATCTAGTCCATTGTTGGGGCGTCAAATGGCACAAGCGGTGGCAGAGGGAGGAATATCTCTGATTGAAATTACCTGGAATACTAGTCAAGCTCCCGAATTAATCAGTCAACTACGCTCGGATTTACCCACTTGTATCATTGGTACTGGCACAATCTTAAACCAAAAACAGTTACACCAAGCGATCGCGGCAGGAGCCCAGTTTATCTTTACTCCCCATGTAGACAGCAAACTAATTGAGGTAGCAGTAGCAGAGGAGATACCCATCATACCGGGAGCCTTCTCCCCTACGGAAATTGTTACTGCTTGGCAGGCTGGTGCTAGTTGCGTTAAAGTGTTCCCCATTCAGGCATTAGGTGGGGCAAGTTACATCAAAGCTTTACAAGGCCCCCTCGGTTCTATTCCTTTGATTCCCACTGGTGGTGTAACGTTAGATAATGCCGGAGAATTGATCACAACTGGTGCGATCGCGGTTGGTCTTGCTGGAGATTTGTTTCCTCAAACTCTGATTGCTGATGGTGATTGGCAGGCTATTTCCCAAAGAGCCAAATCTCTCAGGCAGAGATTGTCGTTGATTTGAGGTGGTAGGTGGTGGGTGGTAGGTATAAATTTGAGTGATGCGGTGCGTTACGCTTTGCGACGCTGGTGGCGAAATATTGCTTAACATTGGGTAAAAAAACCACAGTAAATATGTAGGGGCGGGTTCGCCCGAAACTGGGCAATAAGAGCGATAATTTAGCCAAACCCGTCCCGGCTGCTCCGACACTGATTTTTCCACCGGGGCGGGTTTAGTTCATTGGCTGGTTGAACCGAAAGGTTTTAGGTGAACCCGCCCCTACCATATGACGATATAATTGTTCTCTCTCAGCGTCCCATACATGTAAACAAATATTAATTTCGCCACCAGCATCCGCTTTGCTAACGCACCCTAAGATAGATAAATTTTTTCCCAGACAATTACCTAAAACCTGAGCTATTTTCAGCCACGATTCAGGACTTGAGTACCTTGATGCACGGTTTTAACCCATTTTAACCTTTTAGGACGTACAGACATCCGAGCAGTAGTACTAGCCATCACCAAAAACCAGTGGATTAGATAAAAGTTGCCCCGTAGAGTCTGCCAAAAAATGACCAGGAGTTGGGAGAAAGTAAGACGTTTGTCTATGCGGGTACGACGTAATCCCAAGAACATGCCGATTAAAGGGAAAGTGAGACTAAGCCCAGTGAAAGGAGTAAGGATGGGTAGACGATTACGAGCGATCGCCATGAGCAAATCCGGTACCATGGCAGCAGGCAGCAGATATTGTATGAAGAGGAAGCCGAACAAATCCAGCGCTTTTCCTATACCCAGACGATGATTGGCAATTAGACGCCAATAGTCTAAATAGCGCTGGTATCCCCCTTCTGCCCAGCGGCTACGCTGATGCCAGAGTGATAAAGCGCTGGTAACACCTTCTTCTTCCACAGGGGGATAGCGAAGAAAGTGAATCTTCCAGTTGTTGAGGTGCAACCTTAAGGTCAAATCTAAATCATCGGTGATCGTTTGCTCATTCCAGTTGCCACATTGTTCTAAGGCAGTGCGCCGTACAAATTGACCGTTGCCCCGTAGTTCACCAACGCCACCAAGGGCTATACGTTGCTCTTGTATAAAACCATCAAGAGCCATTTCTGCCATTTGTCCTTTTGTCCAAAAATTCAATGAGCTATTAGCAATCGCTTTGCGCACCTGCACTGCTCCTATAGACTCTTGCTCAAACAAAGGCAAAACACGCTTGAGTAAATCCTTAGGCACATGGGCATCAGCATCAAATACTCCTACAACCTCTCCTTTAGTCAGGGGTAGCACCTGATTAAGTGCTCCTGATTTCCCACCACCGGCATCAGCAGCTCGATGCAGTACCTTCAGTTGCTCGTATTTGGTAGCCAGCTGATCTAAGAGAACAGGTGTTTGGTCAGTGCTATGGTCATCAATCACCCAAAGCTCATACTTATCTTTTGGGTAATCTAAATTACATAGCATTTCCACTAAATTCTGGATCACAGTTTCCTCATTCTTAGCCGCAACTAGCAAGGAAACCTCAGGAAAATTGGCTTGCTCTTGATCACAGAGGGGTTTAGGTGTTGGTAAGGGTCTAGCTCG
Organism: Symploca sp. SIO1C2; assembly: GCA_010672925.1. Lineage (GTDB taxonomy): Bacteria > Cyanobacteriota > Cyanobacteriia > Cyanobacteriales > Coleofasciculaceae > Caldora. The sequence continues at coordinate 247,154 of JAAHFP010000012.1, forward strand.
GAATAACCTGAACACATGAATCATCAGGATCGTCATCAAACCCCAAACAAACCAGGAACCCCAGGATACTAAATGTAGGGTAATAGTACCACCCCAAATAAGCGTTAACGTCAAAGCCGCTTTACGTCTGCGTCCTTCTTGTCCATGCAAGAAGAAGTCACTTTTAAAATCATCATCTGACAACTCAGACAACAGAGAGCTAATCGGGTCAATCTCACTCCCAGCATCATTTTCTGACCATGAATTCTCCGGCATAGGTTACTTAGTTTGACTATTCAAAATTATTAATAACCATCAAGTAACTGGTTGTTGACAAAAATAGAAACATCCGCTTCCAATACTTGGAAAGCGGTCTTTTGATGTTATGAGCCCAGTTTTATATGATGTTGTCGTAAAGTAATTATACCTAATATTGCTGATATTTTTATATTTTATTAATAATTTTTTGAACACCGTTCCCTATTCCCCATTCCCCATTCCCCATTCCCTATTCCCTGAAAAAATTGTACTTTGAGAACAAACTATGGCAGATTGGTATTGGTGTACACTAGTATTCTCAAGCGATCGCTAGCCTCTTAAGGTAACTGTTAAATCCGTATTGAGAAGCTAAGCGATCGCAGCAAGTCAAAGAAAAAATTCTGTGCTTGACCTAAAGCAAATTCGGCAAAATCCCCAAACTATCCAAGAACTGCTAGACCGACGTGGTATTGGTCAATATGACTTGAAACCGATTCTGGAGCTTAATCAACGCCAGCGGGAACTAGAAACGTCCCGCACTCAGTTGCAAGCCCGCAGCAATGAAATCGGCAAATTGATTGGTCAAAAAATCAAAGCTGGTAACAGTCCCAATTCACCAGAAATTCAAGCCTTGCGAGCAGATGGCAATCAAGTTAAATCTACTCTGAGTGAACTAGAGCCCCAGGAAAAAGACCTGAAGGTTGAGTTAGAAGCCCTGTTATTAACCCTGCCTAACTTACCTAGTGAATCCACCCCTCTGGGTAAAAGTGAACAAGAAAACGTCGAAGTGCGCCGTTGGGGTGATGAATACCTTCCCAAAAACGACAAGATTCTTCCCCATTGGGAAATTGGTGAGCAATTAAAGATACTCAACTTCGAGAGGGCTGTGAAAATTGCCCAGAGTCGGTTTGTCACTTTGATGGGAGCCGGTGCAGCTTTAGAGCGATCGCTGATAAACTTTATGCTAGCTCAGCAAACTACAGCGGGTTACCTGGAAGTGATGCCCCCAATGCTGATCAACAGCCAGTCTTTAACAGGTACGGGACAACTGCCAAAGTTTGCGGAAGAAAGCTTTAAATGTGATGCGGATGATTTGTGGCTTGCTCCGACTGCCGAAGTATCCCTAGTCAACCTGTACCGAGACGAAATCCTCGAAGCGTCTCAACTACCCATCCATCACTGTGCTTATACCCCTTGCTTTCGTCGAGAAGCTGGCAGCTATGGCAGAGATACCAGGGGACTGATTCGACTACATCAGTTCAATAAGGTTGAATTGGTGAAAATTGTTCATCCGAGTACTTCAGAGGAAGAGCATCAAAAACTGGTACGGAATGCTCAAGCCATTTTGGAAGCCTTAAAACTGCCCTACCGCACCATAGAACTCTGTACCGGTGATATAGGTTTCTCTGCTGCCAAAACTTATGATTTAGAAGTTTGGCTGCCCTCTTCCGGCAAATACCGTGAGATTTCCAGCTGCTCCAATTGCCTTGATTTTCAGGCAAGGCGTAGCAACATCCGCTTTAAGGAAGTTGGCAAAAAGGGAACCCAGTTTGTTCATACTCTCAACGGTTCTGGTTTAGCGGTAGGACGCACAATGGCAGCAATCTTGGAAAACTATCAGCAACCAGATGGCACAGTAAAAGTACCAGAAGTTCTGCAACCTTATTTGGGACGAGAAGTGCTTTAGCAGTTCCTTTGGAAGTTAGAGTGTGGGGAGTGTGGGGGGACAAGGAAGATATTTATGCTCACCAATTCTAAATTCTAAATTCTAAATTCTAAATTCGACCTTCTTCCTCACGCTCTACAATAAGAAAATGTCAGTTATCGTTCGACTAAAATACTATATATTATGTCAATTTTGGCCGCGATCGCAGTTTTAGCAGTTTTAATCATAGTTCATGAGTTAGGTCATTTCTTGGCGGCTCGTCTGCAAGGAATCTATGCCAATCGCTTCTCTATTGGTTTTGGTCCGGTTGTTTGGAAGTATCAAGGCTCACAAACTGAATATGCACTAAGAGCCTTACCCTTAGGAGGATTTGTTGGTTTTCCTGATGATGATCCTGATAGTGATATTCCTCCCAATGATCCCAACTTACTCCGCAATCGACCAATTTTAGACAGAGCGATTGTAATTAGTGCTGGTGTGATTGCTAATTTAGTCTTTGCTTACTTGATCTTAGTTATTCAGATCAGCATGGTAGGAGTCCCAGACTTGAGCCAGCCTGGTGTTTTGGTTCCTCAAGTGGTTCCAGAAAGTAGCTTAGTCGCCACGGAAGCAGGCATCAAAGCTGGTGATGTAATTGTAGCTGTGGATGGTCAAGATTTGGGAGCAGGTCCGGCAGCAATTAAATCTTTACAGAAAAATATTCAAAACGCTTCCCAAAAATCCATCAAATTAACCATTAATCGCTCTGACAAAATCCTTTCTGTTCAAGTAACGCCAGAACTAGGGAAAGACGGCAATGGTAAAATTGGTATAGGTCTACAGGTACACAAGCGTTCTCCTAATCTTGCAGAAGCTTTCGGCAATGCTGCGGAAGAATACCAACATATTATTGTGTTAACAGCGGGAGGCTTTTGGCAACTAATTAGTAATTTTGGAGAAACCGCAGGTCAAGTTGCTGGTCCTGTTAAAATTGTCGATATTGGAGCTCAGATTGCTAGTTCAGACCCCCTAAGCCTGTTCCAATTTGCTGCCCTAATTAGCATTAACTTGGCGATTATTAATATTTTGCCTCTACCAGCACTAGACGGTGGTCAATTAGCGTTTTTATTAGTTGAGGCAGTTCGAGGAAAGCCCTTGCCTATGGAATTTCAGCAAAATGTGATGCAAACTGGACTAGTTGTGTTATTAGGTCTAGGTATTTTCCTGATTGTTCGAGATACGGCTAATCTAGATTGGGTACAAAAGCTCTTTCAGTAAGGTATTAGGTGTTAGGTGTTAGGTGGTAGGTTTTAGACAATGGTGACAAGTTAAGGTGAAACCCTTATCTCACCTGGGGTTCAAACCCCAGGCTAATAGCTCAAGTCATCTAAAGATGACTAATATCATGTCCGGGAAATGACTTACGATATAACTTAAATGCACCAAATAAATGGAAAAAAATTTGAGGTTGTGTGCGCTGTCAATTTTATCGTAAGTAATTAATCAAACATGATATAAATTAAGGTAAAGCCGAAAAATTTAGTCCATTTTAATGGACTTAAGCTATTAGCCTTGGATTTGAATCCAAGGTGGGTGAGGCCATCCGGCTAGCCAACTATGTCTAAGCTTAAGTTGACACCAATGCCAAATGCTTTTCCCCTACATCAAATTTTCGACTTTTGTTGACATGTCCTATTAATTCCCAATTCCCAATTCCCAATTCCCAATTCCCAATTCTCACCGTGAGTATTACCCGTAAATGGTCTGCTAAGCAGAAACGTTCTTTAGAGATTCTGATTCGCCTCAAGCAACTTTACCCCGAAGCTACCTGTACTTTAAACTACCAATCACCAGTACAGCTTTTGGTAGCAACGATTCTCTCTGCTCAATGTACCGATGAGAGGGTAAATCAAGTAACCCCAGAGTTGTTTGAGCAATTTCCTGATGCAGTAGCTTTGGCCAATGCGGAGATAGAAGTGTTGGAAAACTTAGTGCGTTCCACTGGTTTCTATCGCAACAAGGCGAAAAATATTCAAGGATCCTGTCGCTTGATTGTAGAGAAGTTTAACGGTGAAGTGCCACAGCGGATGGAAGAATTACTGGAACTGCCAGGGGTTGCTCGTAAAACAGCAAATGTGGTTTCGGCTCATGCTTATGGTATTAATCAAGGTGTTACTGTCGATACTCACGTTAAACGTTTAACTCGACGCCTAGGTTTAACTGAGCATCAAGACCCTATTCGTATTGAGCGAGATTTAATACGACTGTTACCCCAAGAAGATTGGGAAAATTGGTCGATTCGACTAATTTATCATGGTCGAGCAATTTGTAAGGCACGAAAACCGGAGTGCAATGCTTGTATTTTGGTAGATTTGTGCCCTAGTGCAGATTTGCCGGAGGAATGATATCGTACAAATGGTTTATCTCAGACAAGGGAATGGCTGCTATCCCCTTGTCCTAATAGCCTTGGTGGTTGCTGTACTATGGAATAATCTCTGTCACAACCCTCTCACCCGCACGACTCTTAACCACAATACTTTTATCCTCAAGTCTTCCTACTGCTGTCTCACCTTTGGTATTAAATACCGGATCAGTTTGTCGGTAGATCACATTACCCGACGCCTGAACATTCTGAGTGGGAATATCCCACCTGAGACGATTAGCGTAGAGTTGGGATTGATTGCGGCTACCGATGCCTTGAGTTCCACCAGTCAAATTAGCAACTTCTCGCTCCAAATCTACTTCACCCTGGTTGGCAGTAAGTGTAACTTGTTCTTGCTGATGGAGGATTTGGATTGGTTGATCTGAAATTACTGTTTCCTTGTTTAAGTCCCAGATAGTGGAATTACTCGACATCAATAGGGGTGGTTTTACTGAGGTCAGCTGAACATTTTTTTTCAAGGTTGCTATCTTGGTCTTCAGGTTAACTTCAGACTTATCCGCCTCCACTCGTTCCGTTACCTGCTTGTTTTTGTAGCGTTCCATTTTTAGGCGCTTGTCTCCAGTGAGTTTCTGCTCTTTAACGTGCCAAACTAAATGCTCCGTTTTCATGTGTAGGTTTGGCTCTTTGGAGATGGCTGTAACTTGACTGAGTAATTCTAGCTGCTGCTTGCGACTAAGATATCGCCCTTCTTTTGCTGATACCTGAATTTGTTTTGGGGGATTGTCCTTAACATCTTGGGGAACAAGGTTATCTTTAATATTGTTACGGACAAGGTTACCTTTGAGATTATTACGGACAATTAATAAATCTTCCTGAGGACGCCACTCTAATTCATCACCCTGAAAAATAGCACCGTTGCGGATATCCTTAGCAGTGATCTCTCCTTTGAGGTAGATTTTTTCCCCATCTTCTTGAATTTCCCCACTTTTGGCTGACACCTTGAGAATCTTTTCCCCATCTTGAAACAAGTCACCCGTTGGTTCTTCAATGCGAGCTAGTTTTTTATCTTTAGTGTAAACTGCTTGCTTAGCCTTGACTTGCCAAACAGGACGTCCCTGTTTATCAAAATTATCTAGGGTGATATTATTAAAAACGAGGCTGCCTTCAATTTCTGTAGCAGCAGTGTCTTGTTGAATTTTTCTTGAAGTTTGATTTTGGGTATTACAGGCAGATAGTAACCCAAAGGAGAAAAGAGCAAATATCAACGCCAAAGAGCGTTGAACCTTTGCCCTTTCTTTTCGTTTTTGTCTCAAAGGGACTGTAAATTTACTCTTCCTGCTCATGGAGAAGACCAATACCAGACAAGGGACGGTAGGAATAGTTGGTGCGAGGCATCTTTTGTACCTGTTCTTTGATGCTATCCAGGTCAATGTAGCGATCCGCTACATTAATTAGACTATCACTAGTCATCGAACGTAGACTGACTACCTCAATACGAGCTCCTCGATAACTGATAGCATCTACTGCATAGGCAAGATCCCCATCTCCGCTGACGAGTACTGCTGTGTCGTAAGAGCCAACTAAAGCCATCATGTCTACAGCAATCTCTACATCCAAATTCGCTTTTTTAGAGCCATCTGGTAACTGAACTAAATCTTTGGCGATTACCCGGTAACCGTTACGGCGCATCCAGAGCAAAAAGCCTTGTTGCTTCTCGTTAGTGCGGTCAACTCCAGTATAAAAGAAAGAGCGTAGCAACCTAGAACCACCGGTCAAATGAGATAATAATTTGGTGTAGTCAATTTCAATTCCTAGTTGCAGAGCAGCATAAAATAAATTGGAACCATCAATGAAAATGGCGACGCGACCCCGATTTTCTAAAACTTGCTCAGGCGTAAAAACGGGATCTGTATTAAAGTTATTCAACATGGTAGTTGTTATACCTCATTTTTTATGTTTTTTTTTGAAAAAGATTTGATACCTCCTTCCCTCAAAACCAAAAGCTTTCGTAGCTATAATTAAATCTTATAGCCAAGACGGTAAACAATCCTATTCTTGTTCCAATGGTACAAAAACTGGTTTTGGTTTATTCAATTTTTGATTGGGGGGTAATATCCCCCAAAGGGAGTGAGTATCATAAGTGAGAGTTTCAATCATCGTTTGGTTATTAAAGTCTATGGTAAAGCCTAGCTGCTGGTAGATATCGGTGCTAATATTAGGAATCACTGATGAGAGCAAGTAGGCAGCAAGCCTAACGGATTCTAAAATGCTATATAAAACTTCTTCGACTGCTTGCTGTTTCCCCTCCTTGTAGAGGCTCCAAGGAGCCTGATCATCAATGAATTTGTTACTGGCTCTTACCAGAGCCAAGATTTCTCGGCAGGCTTCACTGAAAGCCAGAGACTGATAAGAACTAGCTACCCGCTCTCCTAACTCTAGACTAATGAATTTTAGGGGATGATCCGCAGGGATATCAGAAGCAGTGATATTTGGTACATGAGCTTGACAATATTTGTTTGTCATTCCCAGGGTGCGATTGAGCAAATTGCCCAAGCTTTTCGCTAAATCGGCATTGACAGTATCAATAAAACGAGTTTTATTAAAATCTCCATCTCGGCCAAATTCAATTTCTTTAAGAAAATAGTAACGAACCGCATCTGCACCGTAGCAATTCACTAGTTCTACTGGATCTAGAGTATTGCCTAGAGTCTTCCCCATCTTCTGACCATCCTTAGTAAGAAAGCCATGCCCGAATACACGATCCGGTATTGGTAGATACGCTGACATTAGCATTGCAGGCCAGTAAACTGCATGAAAACGCAGAATATCTTTACCAATCAGGTGCAGATTAATTGGCCACCATTTTTTTAAGGCATTTTCTAGAGTAGGTTCGCTATCTGGATCAAGGAGTGCTGTAACGTAACCTAATAGAGCATCAAACCAAACATAGATGGTGTGTTGAGGATCTTCTGGTATAGGGAAGCCCCAATCTAAATTAACCCGCGAAATTGAAAAATCCTGAAGTCCTTGATGAACAAAGCTTAAAACTTCATTACGACGGCTTTCTGGTTGGATAAAATCTGGTCGCTGTTGGTAAAGTTCTTCTAACTGGTTTTGATATTTGGAGAGTCGGAAAAAGTAGTTTTGTTCATCTCGCCACTCCGCCTCTACATTGGGGTGAATTGGGCAATATTTTTCTTCTATTAGCTCCCGTTGGTCTTTGAACTCTTCGCAGGAGACACAGTACCAGCCTTTTTGTTGTCCTAGGTAAATATCACCTCGTTCCCAAACCCGCTTAAAAAATTCTTTCACAATCGCTTCATGACGAGGTGATGTGGTGCGGCTGAAGCGGTCATACTGAATATTGAGCTTTTGCCAAAGACTATCAAACTCTGTTACTATTTTGTCGCAATGCTCTTGAGGCTCTAGTCCCTGACTTTGGGCAGTGCGCTGAATTTTTTGTCCATGCTCATCCGTACCAGTAATTAACAAGACGGATTTGCCCCTGAGTCTTTCAAATCTAGCTATGGCATCTGCTGCTATCGTTGTATAGCCACTCCCAATGTGGGGTAAGCCATTGACGTAATAGAGCGGTGTTGTAACGGCAAATGTGTTTCTATTGGTATCGGTATGGCTCATCTGGGTGGAACAAACGTCTTTTTAGTAAGTAGTTGTCATTTTTAGCCTATGGCTACGAGTATTTATTGTAGTTGCTACTATCTCTAATTAGCTTCAGGTAGCCTCCCTTCTAAAATTTATTTTCAGTATTTATACTCTAAAGCATCGGTCAATAGGTAATAGTGGCATCCTCCCTACCTTAACTTTGCTTAGAGTAGACTATGGGCTCTTAAGGGGTAACAAATTTACTAGGTGACAACAAGGCTAAAAAAGAGACTGGGTTTAGGGTGTGGGGTGTGCTAAAACCCATTGGTGTCAACTTAAACATATACATAGCTAGCTAGTTGGATGACCTAACTCACCTTGGATTCAAATCCAAGGCTAATAGCAAAAGTCCATTAAAATGGACTAAATTTTTCGGCTTCACCTTAATTTAGTCATCTTTAGATGACTTTAGCTATTAGACGGTCACTTAAGTAACCGGCGGGATAAGGGTTTCACCTTAAGTTGACACCAATGGCTAAAACCAGTCTCCTTATTTTGACTAAACTTCTTCTTTGACTTTTGCAGATTCTAAGTTTTGTACAGATTCAATCAGTGAGCGCACTTGGGATACTCCTGCTGATGATTCAAATCCTAAGGGGAATTTACCCCGTGCCATCATTCGTAAACCCAACGGCCCGAGACTAATCAACCCTTTGATATCTTGAAAAGAGTTGCCGACTACCTGTAAGCCAAACTTACGCTCATCAATCCAGCCACCTTCCTTGACTAAATCAATCATTACCTTTCGATGGCGGATCTGGCGGCTAGTTTGGGCATCTTTTCGATCTAGAATCTCCTGTTTAATTTTGCCTATTTGCTCCATTGGTTCAACATCCATTGGACATACCGCATTACACATATAGCAACGGGTACAACCCCAAACCCCTTGAGTTCCTTGATTATATGTTTCTAGGCGATTTTCCTTGGTAGCATCACGAGAGTCTCCTATCATCCGTTGTGCCTTGGCTAAAGCATGAGGACCAACAAAATCTGGGTTCACCTCCCTAGCATTGCACTCAGAATAACAAGCACCGCACAGAATACAGTTCCCCATCTGATCCAAACGAGATCGCTCTTCAGGGGTCTGCAAAAACTCTCGTTCAGGAATCATCCTGGCACTAGTGCTAACATAAGGTTCAATATTTTCTAAGTTGTCCCAGAAGCTACCCATATCTACTACCAAATCCTTAATTACCGGCATATTACCTAGTGGTGCAACTGTAATTTCGGGAATTTTGGTTGAAGTTTCCTGAGACAGCCGTTGTAATTCGTTACCAATATTTTCTTTACAAGCAAGAGCTGAGCGACCATTAATACGCATACCACAACTGCCACAAATGGTATTGCGACAATTTTTACGAAAAGCAAGACTCCCATCCTGCTCCCATTTAATCCGATTGAGGCAATCCAGAATCGTATTTCCGACCTCCACCTCTAAAGTATAGGTCTGGATCATGGGAGAGGCATTATGAGACTGTCGAATAATTTTAAAACAAACTTGCATGACCACTAATCTGCTACAAATTGTATTCTAGAGGATTGATGACAACTACTGCCCTGTAGAGCTATATCCAAGACAACTCATTTTCCCCTCTAAAAGGTAGTCGGGATGCTCAGTTCTTTCAATAGTAGGAGCAAAGACTACTCGAACTACAAGACAAAATTTTTTGCTATCTTATCCTATAATGCATCTATTTTAAACTCCAATTTAGGGAAGGTCACCGGAATTAACTTTGTTGGTCGCAGCTTGAGTGAGTCACCAAGTAATCGGCTAAGGTGGAAAAACATGAAGATTTTGAGAAATGATTTCAAAATCGTTGTCAATTTAGATAGATTTAACGATATATTTTTTATAGAGCCAAAACTTGGCATCAAATAATCTTTACCATCCTGAAAGTTGAAGGATATCTTGTGAGCTCATGACGGAAACTCAAACTGCTCCCCTAACAGGGAAAGCATTGCTTCAAAAAGTAAAAGAGCTGTCACACTTGCCTCGGCGAGAAACAGCCAAGCGTTGCGGTTATTACACCATAACTAAAAATGAGCAGACTCGTGTCAATTTAACGGATTTTTATGACGCAGTGCTCGGGGCAAAAGGTGTTCCCCTAGATCCAGAGGGTACAAAAGATGGTCGTGGTCGCGAGCCGACCTTTCGTGTGAGTGTCCATAAAAATGGTCAAATTGTTATCGGTGCAACCTACACTGAATCTATGGGATTAAAGCCCGGTGATGAGTTTGAAATTAAACTGGGCTACAAACATATCCATCTCAAACAGGTGGATATTGACACAGCTGATGACTCAGAAGAGAAAGAGCTTGCTGCTCAAGAAGCATAATTCTTCTCTAGGGAGGATGGTTGTTTATATTTAGCCATCCTTGAACCCCTCAATGATCTGTAGCTCCTCACAATTTGTTGCTCTTGCCAATGGCTATCTTTGTTCAGACAGCTAGTGAGTGGTTGGTGTCACTAAAAACATCGACTGCTGTCGTGAAAGCTTTAGCTTTTTTCCTTGCTTGGGCAGTTTTTTGGCTGCCATTAGCAATTCCCCTGGCTATATTGCTAAAATGGCGACCTCCTAAGCCTTTAGTAACAGAGCAAAAGCTGCCATTGCTAGCAGCACTTTACCTAGTTGCTCCCCTGATTTTATGGGGGGCTTCTTGGGTAGATGAAGTATCTTTTTCTGATTACGGCTTAAATTGGGAATTAACTATTTTAAGCGACCTGTCCCTCGGATTAGGTATGGGAATTTTAGGGTTGGCTATTGTGTTTACTAGCCAATGGAAACTCGGTTGGGTGAAATGGCAAGGAGAAAATTGGCAAGGTTTAGGAAAAATATTACTACCAGTACTGTTATTGGGACTGTGGATTGGTGTAACAGAGGAGTTGGTATTTCGGGGATTCTTACAAAATGAACTTCAACATGACTACCCAATTTGGGGATCGGCAGCTATTGCTAGTATCATCTTTGCCCTGTCTCATTTAATCTGGGAACAAGAAAATACCTTGCCTCAGTTGCCAGGGTTGTGGTTAATGGGAATGGTACTAGTTTTAGCTCGTTGGGTGGACAGTGGTAGTTTAGGTTTAGCATGGGGGCTCCATGCCGGTTGGATTTGGGGTCTAACTTGTCTGAATGAAGCTCAATTGATTTCTTATACAGGTAAAGGTCCAATGTGGGTAACTGGTTTGGCGGGTAATCCCTTAGCCGGAATTGCTGGTCTAGTTTGTTTGTTACTAACGGGAACTTTTCTTATACTACTTCCGCATTGACTATCTAATATCAAGTTCGGCTGAATACTTACACTTCGGTAGCAAGAAGGCAAAACCCACCCCTAACCCCTCCCAGGAGGGGAACCGGAGGCAGGAGGCAGGAGGGAAGGAAGTTGCAAGGGAGAAGGGAATTATAAGTGATTATCCGAACTCGATCTAAAATCTAAAATCTAAAATCTAAAATCTAAAATCTAAAATCTAAAATCCTAAGATGGTAAGAAATTTTGCTCTTCAATCAGCCCAAAAAGGTTAACATCTTTTTCCAACAGACAAGCATGACCAGACTGGGGCAAGACTAACATCTTAGCATTAGGTATACAGTTAACTAAGCGTTTTGCTTCCCTTACCGAGGGTAACAACTGATCAGCACCACTGGCAATAATCAATACCGGTTGGGTAAGGCGTGCCAATTGAGTTTCATCAACATCAAAATTGCTCACCAGAGAAAGTCGCCAATTAGTAGTTGTTGCAGGTATAGACCGCATAGCTTCTAGAAGTTCAAAACGTTCCCGATGAGTCATCCTCCCCAAGGCAGACAAGAATGGTAAAAGAACTAGGGCAGATGCTTCGTAAATACTTTCTGGTAACCAACAGCTCAATTGTCCTCCCCATTGAAGCCAAGGTCGTTGTTTAAAGGAAGTTGCTGGGTTGCTTAAAATAACTCTATCAATTAAATGGGGGGCTCTCAATGCTACTTTCACTGCCAAGCAGCCCCCGAATGACTCACCACATAGATAAACTAAACGAGACGGTTGACCTTTGATAATTCCTTCAATTAAGTGAATCACCACCATTGAGAGTTCTTCCCAATTGCTGGAATCATCTGGAGGAATAGCAAAGGCGCGAATATCAAAAGCAGTGCCCAAATCCTTGGCTTGCGATCGCAACAGTTGACCTGTGCCATCCATTCCTGGTAAGTAAACCAATAGTGGTAAATTTTGATTGACTTCTCCTAGTGTAAGAAAACAAGGACGACTCTTAGCTCCCAGCATTAGGTAAATTTTGATACTTTTTTAATAAAATTGACTACTAGTGCAGCGCGGCAGAAGTAACTGACCAGTTTGATATCGATAGAATCCTTACCCTATAAGCATTTTGAATTTTGAATTTTGTTTGCGTAGCATGGTGAGCAAAGCGTTAGCGCAGCGGGACGTAGTCCGGCAAATTTTGAATTCCGCACAGCGGTACTAGTAAGGACAACCAAATTTGGTGCAATCCAAACTCCCTAACTTTCCTATCCTGAAAACATTCCAAAAAGATGAATAGTGGGTATATTCCATAAGACTGATCAAGTCATGTCTAGTTTACCACCACCTGAAGAACAGGATAATGTACCTCCGCTTTGGTTTTCGATTACTCTGGTTATATCCTTGTTTGTCCTGACCCTGGTGTTTGCTCTCGGATTTTCCTTGAACAACAGCAAAAGCGATGAATCTTGGTTAAATACTCAGGGTATTTGTACCAAAGCCTGACACTTTACAAGGAGGAAGGGTTTGAGCGATTAACAAAATATGCTCAAACAACAAGCAGGAAAATCTCCGATATTCGAGGTGCCCTACCGTGAAGAAAAATCAATTACCTCTTCTGTTGACTTCCGGGGTAGCTATCTTATTAATTAGTACTGGAGTAGCGGCTTACTTTCTGGTACAGCGACGTCTGCTACGGGGAAGGGCTGTAATCAGTGCCCAGTTAGTTCCTGAAGATGTTCTGCTAACGGCATCCATCTCTACAGATACAGAACAATGGCAGAAGTTGCAAAAGTACGGTACTCCGGAAACCAAAGCTGCTTTGCAAGAGCAACTGACAAAGCTCAAGGATAGATTCCTCAAAGCTAATGGCTACAACTATCAAGAAGATATTCAACCCTGGTTGGGGGAAACGGTGATGATTGCCTATCTAGCATCTGGGACACCGGCAGAAGCACCATTATTCAAACCACCAGACCTCATAGTACTGCCAATTGAAGACCCAGTCCAAGCCAAGCAGCTGCTAGCTAAAGCGAACTCCACAAGGCAGTTGCGGGCAAGAAACTATAAGGGAATTCGGATTCAAGAAACCAAACAGAACCAATCCCAACAATTTACAGCAGCAGTGCTAGGGCGTTTCCTGGTGGTAACTCAACATTCCCAAACTATGGAGCAAGTGATTGACACCTATACTGGGGAACCTTCGGTAGCAGCAACTCCTGGCTACAATAAGGCATTGAGTCAAATTAAAGTCTCGAAACCCTTTGCTCAGTTGTATCTTAACATGCCTGCTTTCTCCGCCACACTAGCAGCTAATTCTGGGCGCTCCCTTTCTCCAGAAAACCTGGCAATGGCAGAACAAAAACAAGGTATAGCTACAAAGGTAACTTTAGAGTCAGGAGGGATAAGTTTTCGCTCCATTTCCTGGCTTAAGTCTGATAGTACTTTCTCTCATCGAGGGGAGAACAGAAATAGCAATTTAGCTAAGCGCTTGCCAGCTGATACGATGTTAATGCTTTCTGGAGGCAACTTGGAACAGTTGTGGCGCAATTACCTCCAGGGAGCAGAATCTAATCTACTGACACCGGTTCCTCCAGATACTCTGACTGAGGGTTTACGAGGGACTTTAGGTTTAGATTGGGAGAAGGATTTACTGCCCTGGATGGGAGGGGAATTTTTGTTGGGTATTGTACCAGCATCTGATGATGTCTTAGCAATTCCTAACGATTCCCAGTTTCCCCAGTTAGGAGCTGGTGTAGTTTTGATGGTACTCTCTAGAAATCGTTCCCAGGCAGAGAAATCTTTCCAACAGCTTGATGAAGTGATGGCAACTCGCTATCAGTTTCTAGTGGAAAAAACTGAGCTAGAAGGTAAAACTATTGTTCGTTGGAAATCTCCCCTAGGAGGTATTAGTGCTACCCACGGCTGGTTAGAAAACGATGTAGCTTTCCTCACTTTCGGTGCACCTATCACCAGTTCCTTTTTTCCCCAACCGGAAGCATTACTTACCCAAACTCCTCTGTTCAAAAAAGTTGTACCGACTAAACCCAATCCCAACAATGGTCAGTTTTTCCTGAATTTTGAGGGTACTCTCAACAGTAGTAATTTAAATTTGCCTCCACTACCCCCCCAGCAGCAACCACTAGCCGAAGCCATTAATGGCATTGGGGTAACAGCTGCCGTTAGTGATGAACGTACAACACGCTTTGATATTTTTGTTCAGATTATGTCTTCTGATCTCAAAAGAGACGCGGAGACGGGGGGACGCGGGGACGCGGAGAAATGAATTTTAGAGAATTGCTAAAACTTTTTCTCCGGAATATAAGCGGCTTTAATGGGGAATGGCAGTTCAATTCCTTCTAGTCGGTATCGCTTGCGTAGCCTTTTAATAAACTCATGCCTAATAATTAAATGATCGATAAATTCCTTGACTCGGAGATATACTGTTAAATTAATGCTAAAATAGTCGAATTGATTAAAGCGCAGAAAAGGTTCAAAATGGGGAATACCTCCTTCTACCTCCTGCATTACTTCTTTAGCAATTTCCAGAGTTATCATCTCTACTTGTTCGAGGTCGCTGTCATAGCTGACACCTAGCTCCACAGTAATTAATAGCTCTTTGTCTGGTAGGGCATAGTTTTTGAAATTGGAAGAGATCAGGTAAGAGTTGGGAATAACAATCAAGTTTTCGTTATATTCTCTAATTATCGTCTGTCTCCAGGCTATATCCGTGACATAACCCTCTTCTCCAGAACCTAGTTTGATATAGTCGCCAACCCTAACTTTTTTAGATGTTAGGATATTGAGTCCAGAAAAAAGGTTGGATAAAGTATTCTGGAGTGCTAAGCCAATCGAAACACCACCAATCCCCAAGGCAGTTAATAGGGGAGTTATGGCAATGCCTAAAGACTGAATGATAATTAATAAACCAAGACTAAAGATGATTAGTCTGGTAAAATTTTCAAATAAGGAAGTTAAAGGAGAACCTTCATTACCTCGGCTACTGTAGAGTTCGACAAAACTAACAGCCAGTTTAGAGATGACGAAGGTAACGGAAGCCAAAAAAGTGGCTAGCAGAACTTTCTGAATGATTTCTAGGACGGAGGTATTGATGGGAAAGCTGAAGGTGGCAGCAAAAACTCCGGCAATGACAAACCAAAGTAAGACTATGCCTCGCAGGGCTCCAGCAATAATTAAGCCATAACCTTCCCATCCAGTTTTTTTAGCAATTTTTTTAAGTAATCTTAACCCTCGTTTTTCAAAGAGCAAGCCTAAGATCAGACCAAATAAAATTAAGGCAAAAGGTAGAGCATATTTCAGAATGTCGAGAAACATATTCATGGTAATAGATTCCGGACAACCTACGAGATTTGAACTATCTTAGCTGAAAACAGTTCACTAACGGTGTGGCACTGACATTGGCTAAGGGAAAAAATTTGCCTATCAATGAGCGCGATCGCTCGATTTGGTGGTATTATTTATATAATGGGATAGGTGTGCGCCTGTAGGGTATGGGTAAATATAATATGCGATTAATTTTACGAGATATCTTACATCCATTCGGTTTAAACCCCTGGCGGGTTATCGAGAATGGTGCAAGATCTCAGTATTCTTCTGTCCTATCTAGCGATCGCACGACAGTAGAGGGAACAATAATTTCCGAGAACCAATCCAATTTACTAATTGCTCTAGTCACAGTCAGCTTCCAACTCCCTTAATTCAGCTTCCAAGGGAAACACTTTATAGCGTCCCAAACTAGATAAAAATTCTACACGGGAGACTCCAGCTAGTTCCGCTGCTTTACTAGAAGTAAGGCGGTTGAGTTCATAAAGTTTGACTGCGGCTAACATACAAATTTCACCGGCAAAATTTTTACTGTCAGTATTCTCGGCTCTTAATACTGAATCAGGTATAGAAATAGTAACTTGTTCTACCATCTTTAAGAAGAGTACTAAGTAGGTTTGGATAATTATAGCTACTAGTGAAGATGTCATTTGTCATTTGTCATTTGTCATTGGTAAGAATCTGACCTGTGTTTCACTTTTCTTAACATAGTTGCTGTTTTTTATACCAAACCGACTTATGCAATACGCATCTACTAACACCTACCACCTACCACCTAACACCTACCACCTAACACCTACCACCTAACACCTAACACCTAAAACCTACCACCTACCACCTACCACCTACCACCTAACACCTACCACCTAACACCTACCACCTACCACCTAACACCTACCACCTACCACCTACCACCTAACACCTACCACCTAACACCTAACACCTAACACCTACCACCTAACACCTACCACCTACCACCTACCACCTACCACCTACCACCTACCACCTAACCACATTCCCGCGCTATCACTAACCGTCCATCTGGCAGTTGATAGACCCCTGTTGCTTGATGGATTGGGTCGCCTTTTTGCCAAGGGCGTGGAGGACTATCCCTGGGTATGGCGCGTACCACTCCTGTGGGATAGGGTGAGGATGAAGAATCTCCGGGACGAAGGGGTAAGTTGCCTCCACCGGTGATTGTGAATGTTGCCTCTTGTGGCTTGGTGCGGACAATGCAGCTATTGGCTAGTATGCTGTCGGTATCGATGAGATTGTCCTGTAACTCTGTCAGGCTGTTGGTGATAAAGTCGAGGTTGGGTAAGGTGATGACTCCATCGACGGCTCCACTAGCATTGATATCGACTCGGTTATTAAGATCTAAGGTAGCAGGGTCTGTGCCTTTGGGGGCTGGACGGAAGGCGAAGCCGAAGAAAATGGGGGTGAGGAAGGTAATATCTCCTCCTCTACCATCACGGGCAAAGGCGAGGATGTCACTGTCGGCAAAGGCAATAAGGGAGTCGGTGGTGATGGTGATATCGCCGCCGTTGTCAGCACCACTGAAAACGCTGGTGGTGATGTCGCTGTCTCCCCGTAGGCGAATATCTTTGGCGATGATGTTGATTGCACCTCCAGCGGATTGGGTACTGGAGGTGGTGATATCGCTGTCAGTAGCGGTTAAGCTTTCTGAGACATTAAGGTTAATGTTGCCAGCTCTTTTTATTCCTTGACTCCGAGCCGAGATTTGGGAATTATCTTCTAGGGTGAGGGAGTTGGTTTGGATATTGATATCGCCACCCACACCGCTTGAGTTAGGTTCAACGGAAGTGGAAATAGAGCTATTATTGTCAAGGAAGACAGATTGAGCATTCCTCACAAAGATGTTACCGGCACTTCCCTCTCCAAAGGTAGAAGCATTTACTTGAGCGCCATTAGTCAGTTCTAGGGAAGAAGTTGTTAGGTCAATTTCCTTAGAGTTTCCTTCTGCTCCTGACTCTACTGTGCTGAAGATACCACTGGGGGTTCCATCACTCGATTCTCCATTCAACCTTACCGAATCAGTAGCTGTAATTCCCACTGTACCCGCATCCCCCATTCCAAAGGTAGAGGCATTTACTTGAGCGCCATTGGTCAGTTCCAGGGAAGAAGTCGTTAGCTCAATTCTCCCTGAGTCCCCCTCTGCTCCTGAATCTACCGCGCTGAAGACACCACTGGAAAATCCATTGCTCGATTCCCCATCCAACCGTACTGAATCAGTAGCAGTAATTCTCACTGCCCCCGCATCCCCCATTCCAAAGGTAGAGGTATTCACTTGAGCGCCATTAGTCAGTTTCAGGGAAGAAGTTGTTAGCTCAATTCCCCTAGAGTTCCCTCTGGCTCCTGAATCTACCGCGCTCGATATACTACTGGAAAATCCATCCCTTGATTCCCCATCCAAACGCACCGAATCAGTAGCTGTAATCTTTACCAAACCTGCATCCCCTACCCCACCGGTAGAGGCATTCACTTGAGCACCATTAGTCAGTTCCAAGGAGGCAGTCGTCAGGTCAATCCCTTGCGAATTACCCTCAGCTCCGGGAGCTACTACGCTAAAGACACCACTTAAAAATCCATCCCTCGATTCCCCATCTAAGCGCACTGAATCAATAGTCGTAATCTTCACCAAACCTGCATTTCCTATCCCCAAGGTAGAAGCACTCACTTCAGCACCATTGGTCAGTTCCAGGATAGCAGTTGTCAGCTCAATTCCCCTAGAGTTCCCCTCAGCTTGAGAACCCACACCGCTGGATATAGCACTAGAAAATCCATCCCTCGATTCTCCATCCAACTGCACCGAATCGGTAGCAGTAATCTTCACTGCACCTGAATCTCCTACTCCAAAGGTAGAGGCAGACAGAAAAGCACCATTGGTTACTTCCAGGGAGGAAGTTGTCAGCTCAATTCCCTCCGAATTCCCCTCAGCTCCAGAAGCCACCTGACTGAAGACACCACTTAAAAATCCATCCCTTGATTCCCCATCCAAGTGCACCGAATCAGTAGCATTAATCTTGACCAGACCTGCATTCCCTATCCCGCCAGTAGAGGCAGACACTTGAGCCCCATTATTCAGCTCCAGGAATGCGGTTATTAGCTCAATTCCTTCCGAATTCCCCTCAGCTCCAGGAGCCACCTCGCTGAGTATAGCACTAGGAATTCCATCTCTCGATTCTCCATCCAAATGCACCGAATCAGTAGCATTAATCTTCAGCACACCTGCATTCCCTACTCCACCAGTAGAGGCAGTCACTACAGCACTATTAGTCACTTCCAGAGTTACTGTTGTCAGTTCAATCCCCCCAGAGCTTCCCTGAGCTCCTTGCTCCACCTCGCTGGATATAGCACTAGATTTTCCAGTGCTTGATTCCCCATCCAACCGTATTGAATCGGTAGCTGTAATCTTCAGCGCACCTGCATCCCCCATTCCAAAGGTAGAGGAACTCACTCCAGCACCATTAGTTACTTCCAGAGTTACTGTTGTCAGTTCAATCCCCCTCGAATTTCCTTTAGCTCCAGAAACTACCTGGCTGAAGACACCACTGGGAAATCCATCGCTGTCTTCCCCATCCAACCGTATTGAATCGGTAGCAATAATATTCACAGTACCTGCATTCCCTACTCCAAAGGTAGAGGAATTCACTACAGCACCATTAGTCAGTTCCAGAAAAGCAGTCGTCAGCTCAATTCCCTCAGAGTTACCTTCTGCTCCCAGAGTCACCTGGCTGGATATAGCACTGGGAATTCCATTTCTCGATTCCCCATCCAAACGCACTGAATCGGTAGCCGTAATCTGCACCTTACCTGCATTTCCTATCCCACCAGTAGAGGTATCCACTCCGGCACCATTAGTTACTTCCAGAGTTGCAGTTGTTAGTTCAATCCCTTCTGAGTTTCCCTCTGCTCCAAAATCCACCTGGCTTAATACACTACTGGAAAATCCATTGCTCGATTCCCCATCCAAGCGCAACGAATCGGTAGTCGTAATCTTTACCGCACCTGCATTTCCTACCCCCCCTGTAGAAGCATTGACTTGAGCACCATTAGTCACTTCCAGGGTTGCTGTTGTCAGCTCAATTCCCCCAGAGTTTCCCTCTGCTCCTAGTTCCACTTCGCTGGATATACCACTGGAAACTCCATCTCTCGATTCCCCATCTAAACGTACTGAATCAGTAGCCGAAATCTGCACCTTACCTGCATCTCCTACCCCAAAAGTAGAGCTATCCACTCCAGCACCATTAGTCACTTCCAAGGTTGCTGTTGTCAGTTCAATCCCCCCTGAGTTCCCTTTTGCTTCAGGAGCCACCTGACTGAATATAGCACTGGTATTTCCAGAGTTCGATTCCCCATCCAACAGCACCGAATCGGTAGCTGTAATCTTCACCGCACCTGCATCCCCTACTCCAAAGGTAGAGGCGTCCACTTCAGCACCATTAGTCACTTCCAGGGTTGCTGTTGTTAGTTCAATTCCCTCCGAGTTCCCTTCGGCTCCAGAAGACACTTGGCTGGATATACTACTGGAAGATCCATCTCTCGATTCCCCATCCAACAGCACTGAATCAGTCGCAGTAATCCTCAACGCACCTGCATCCCCTACTCCCAAAGTAGAACTATCCACTTGAGCGCCATTAGTCACTTCCAGGGAGCCTGTCGTTAGCTCAATCCCTCCAGAGTTTCCCTGAGCTCCAGATGTCACCTGACTGGATATCGTACTAGGAATATTAGTGCTAGTTTCCCCATCCAAAAGCACCGAATCAGTCGCAGTAATCTTCACCGCACCTGCATTCCCTACCCCAAAGGTAGAGGCACTCACGACAGCGCCATTAGTCGCTTCCAAGGAGGCAGTTGTCAGTTCAATGCCTCCAGAATTTCCCTGAGCTCCTTGCTCCACCTGGCTGGATATATGGCTAGGAATTCCATCCCTGTTTTCTCCGTCTAACTGTAGCGAATCAGTAACCTTAATTTTTACTGCACCTGCATCCCCTACTCCCAAAGTAGAGGCAGATAGGAAAGCACCATTGGTTAGTTCCAGTGTGGCAGTTGTCAGCTCAATTCCCTCTGAGTCCCCCTCAGCTCCAGAACCCACCTGACTGAATATAGCACTGGAAGAGCCATTGCTCGATTCCCCATCCAAACGCAGCGAATCAGTAGCCGTAATCTTCACTGCACCCGCATTCCCAATTCCCAAGGTAGAGGCACTCACTCCAGCACCATTAGTCAGCTCCAGAAAAGCAGTCGTTAGCTCAATTCCCCCAGAGTTCCCCTCTGCTCCTAGTTCCACTTCGCTGGATATATTACTAAGTCCATCCCTGCCTTCCCCATCTAAACGCAACGAATCAGTAGCAGTAATCTTCACTGCACCCGCATCCCCTATTCCTAAGGTAGAGGCACTCACTTGGGCACCATTGGTTAGTTCCAGGGAGGCAGTTGTCAGCTCAATCTCTCCAGAGTTCCCCTCTGCTTCAGGAGCCACCACAGTGAAAACACCACTGGAAGATCCATTGCTAGATTCCCCATCCAAGCGCAGCGAATCGGTAGCAGTAATCTTCACCGCACCCGCATCCCCCACTCCAAAAGTAGAGGCAGACAGGAAAGCACCATTAGTCAGTTCCAGGGAGGCAGTTGTCAGCTCAATTCCCCCAGAGTTCCCCTCTGCTCCAAGATCAACTTGACTGACTATGGCACTAGGAATTCCAGCGCTAGATTCCCCATCCAAACGCAGCGAATCAGTAGCAGTAATCTTCACTGCACCCGCATCTCCTGCTCCAAAAGTAAGGGTAGAAAGTGCTGCACCATCGGTTAGGGAGAGGGAGTTAGCTGTTACTGAGATCTCTCCCCCTGTAGCACCTGCTACGTCGGTAAAACTCGAACTCCTAATCAAACTTTCTGCAATAGAAATGTCTCCCTTGCTGTTGAAGGTAATATTCCCTCCCAATAAGCCAAGAGATAGAATATTAGACTCTTGGTTGAGAGTAATACCACCCTCAGCTATTAGCTTGACATCACCACCATTGCCCAAGAAAGTGCCAGAAAAATCAAAGGCAGAGGCATCAACTGTGCCGTTAAGGGTAATATTACTGCGAGAATTAATAACGACAGAACTACCTCCCAAAAAATTTCTTGCGTCAATCGAGCCAATATTAATACCGTTTGGGGTGTCTAGTAATAAATTTGGTTGATACTGATTTGTTAAAAAGACTTTGCCCTTGCCCAAGACTAAGATGTCGCCGATAGTGATATCTGCACTGGTTGGGGTAATAGGAAAATTTAAAGGTATTATAAATAAGTCATTGCCAGTACCAGAGAAAAATGGAGTTCCGCTCTCTGCTGGCTCTACTCCCCCACGAATATCCAAGGTCGGTTCGTTTCTACCATCTATTGATATGGTAGTGCCATCAGCTAAAGTAACAGTTTCCTGCAAACCATTAACAGGATCTTCCCCAGTAATCACAATAAAATTAGGAATCTCTACCTTACCCCCAGCAATAATATGTAGAGAAGCTCCTATGTAACCACCAATAAAGACATCTCCCACTGTCCGAATCACAGGATCATTAGGACTCTCTAAACCTCCCAAACTCCCATCCAACTGCTCAATCCGAAAACTACCCCCACTCCAATAGTGAGCATCACCTAACACGGGAGAAGCACTGCGCAACACCATATCCCCTCCAGAAAACAGTCCACTATCGGGATGATTCAGGGCAAAAATATCAACCGCTTCCTTCCCCTGCACCAATAACTGTTCTCCAGCCGCTGCAATAAAAGGCACAGTTGCACTATCTCTAATCTGCACCGTATCCTGTGCTTCCAGAGTCAAATCCTTACCAGCCAATAGTTGACCCTGCAAATCCAGATTGCCTGCCGATAGGGTCAAATCTTGTCCCGCTGACAAATTACCTCTATTAGTAATAGCTCCAGTTTGATTAGTCCCATATTGCAATCCCAAGGGCACACGAATAGTTAACACCGAAGAATCCCCTGGATTTGCTGCACTATAGGATGAGCCATCCTCAAAAGTCAAAGCATTCGCCGTACTTCCCACAAACGAACCTTCAACATCCAATTGAGCATTAGCTCCAAACAAAATACCATGAGGATTGAGCAAATATAAATTAGCAGCACCATCAACTCCCAAAGTCCCGAAAATATTGGAGGGATCTGCTCCAGTTATCCGCGTCAAAATATTTTCAATTCCCACAGGATTGGCAAAATAAACCCGTTGTAACTCCTGAACATTAAATTGAGCAAAACTGTGGAACAGATTAGCACCTCTTCCTGCTCCCCCTTCAATCAAATCTGCTGGCCCTCCCCTAACCTCAACATTGGGAGTAACACGAGAACTTTCAGCTCCTAAAGTGGTATCTGGTGTAAGCTGAGCTAATACTCGATATTGATTAAACGGCAAAACTAAAAAGATGGTCAACCAACTGGCTAACCCCAACGACTTATACCAAAGTTGATTAACCATAAGATGCAACTCCTTACTAATTGCTAATTGTTAATTGCTAATTGCTAATGGATAATTGATTAATCTGGTTTAATCTACAAATTCATCATAAACAGATATGCCATGACTTGTCTTTACCATTCCTACAAACTGGATTGCTGATATCGGCAAAGACTATTGTGCAATTGTGCAATGATTCTGGTAAGCAGGTGTATCGGTCTAGTTAGGGTTTGCTGCATAAGTGTGGAAGCGATACCAGACAATACTTTAAATCATTTTTCTGCGAAATAAGTGCAAGGTTTTTGTATTGATGGGTTGAATTTCCTTGCACCACTTGTGGAAAATCTCTAACACCTACCACCTCTTTCCCTCACCTACCACCTGCCACCTACCACCTACCACCTATCTCAACCGAGAATTACGATTTATTCAGCAAACCCTAGTTACAAATTTAAGGTGATAATTAACGTCAGTAGTGGGAGCATCTTGCTCCCTAAAATCCTCCCCATCAGGGTTTGGTGCGTTACGCTAGCGCTAACGCACCCTACAAATTACTCTCCATTCCCAATTCTAAATTCTTCGGCTTCACCTTAAGTTTAGTCATCTTTAGATGACTTGAGCTATTAGCCTGGGGTTTGAACCCCAGGCGAGATAAGGGTTTCACCTTAAGTTGACACCAATGGCAAGCTTTGCGCCCCTACATCACGAATATTATCCCAATGTAGCCGGAATTGATATCAATTCTAAATTCTCAAAGAGGGTTTGGTGCGTTACGCTAGCGCTAACACACCCTACAAATTACTGGCAGGATGCCAGTTCCACATTCCCAATTCTAAATTCTAAATTCTAAATTCTAAATTCTCAATCTGCCTTACCGCAGTTAAAGCAGAATAACTTACCCCAGCAGTACCTTCTCCTGGATGAGTAGAATCTCCCACTAGCCAGAGATGATTCAAGGGTGTGCGGGTGGCAAAACCAAAGGGACCAAAAGTGGGTATTCTTTGACCAATACCACCAACAATACCTTGATCACGACCAGTGTAATAAGCAAAGGTACGAGGGGTAGCAGCTTCTTGATGGATAATGGTTTCTGGTTTTAAATAAAAATACTTACTTAAACGAGCGATCGCTTCTTTAGTATATTGCTCCTTCAATCTGTCATAATCTTCTTGAGAACCCTGCCACCATTTGCTAGCATCGGTAAAGGATGAAGCGATAATTGTTGCTTTACCTAAAGGAGCACGTCCATCTCCTGGTTTACTAACCGAGACAAATAAAGAGTTGTTTTCCCCAATTGGTCCTGAGTAGTCATAGAGAAACTGGAGGTGAGGGGGACAATCAGAGGGAATTGCACTTTGATCTACACCTAAATAAATAACAAAAGCCCCCGACGCTGTTGGTAATTTATCTACCCGACGCTGGTAGTCTCTAGGCATGGATTCCCCTAGTAATTTTACCAAATTTTGTACAGTAACATTAGCCACCACTTCCTCTGCCGCTTCCGTCCAAACTTCTCCATTTTTCTGATTACGAATCCTGACACCAGTAACCTGATCTCCAGAAGCTTCTATCTGTTCAACAGTATGGCGCATCAACAGCTTACCACCATATTTTTCCAAAGCTTCAACTAAGCGATCGCTCAGCACCTGCATACTACCTTTAAGGTGAAATAATCCCTGGGGTTCTTGGGAAACTCCCAGTGCAGTTGCAGCATACAGTAAAGCCGTTTCATCAACATCTACCTGGGAATAAAGCTTCAGTTGCAAATCCAAAAACGTCTTCAAGCGTCTATCTTTATATAACCCAAATCCCCGCAAAACATCCCCTACCGTCATCAAAGTAAACGGTACAGTAATTAAAGTATCAGGACGCACCGCCGATACCAGCTGCCACAAGTCCCATAAATTGCGGGGTGGTAGCACCGGATCACGGGATTGAAACTTCCAGCTGGCAGCAAATAACTTCCCCATCAATTGCCAAAAGGGTTCACTGCCGGGAAACTGCCGTTGCCTCTCTGCTACCCATTTTTCTGGATTGCGCCAAACAGAAATTGGTGTTGTTTCACCCGGTAGAAATACTGCACAAGCCGGGTCACAAAATGTCGCTTCTGGTAAGTCAATTTCCAACTCCTCAAAGATCCGTTGGTGAATACCACCCGCTTCTAAACCAGCAACCTGAGTCGCACCAACATCAAAGGTAAAGCCACGACGCTTGAATGTAGAGGCACATCCCCCTGGTACAATGGCTTGATCTAAAACTAATACCTGATAACCCCGACGTGCCAGGAGTGCTCCCGCTGTCAAACCACCGATTCCTGCACCAATTACCACTATCCGAGATTTACTATTACCACCTTTGCTACTTGGCATGGTTTAATTATCATATTTCTTTACATTATTTAATATAAGTATATCTTAATTTCCCTACTTTTTCCCACGTTGTGGTGGCGTGGCACACCTTGATGTAATAGACGTCGGTTGGGTTGAACCCACACATTGTAGAGACGCGCCATGGCGCGTCTCTACGTTCTATACTAAACGCATCACACATTTGAGTTTATGGAATTCCGGATCACGCAACTGAAGATGGAAGGCTTTCGAGGTATCGATGATTTGACCTTAGAGTTCAATCAATCTGGTGCTAATGTATTGATTGGTGTCAACGGGGTTGGCAAATCGAGTATCCTGGACTGTCTAGCTTTAATGTTAACTTGGTTTGTTAACCGAATCAGATACGATCCAAATACTCACTATGTTTCCTCAAGCAGCTTATTTCAAAATAAACCTCATCCTGCTCAAGGAGATATCTTTGAATATAGAGACCTCCAAAATGATAGTACGGAAGTTCACTGTGAAATGTTCACTGTCGTGGATGTTCAAGATGTTCAATGGACTTTAAAGGGTATCAAGCAAGGTAATGACTTAAGGAATGAATCTAGTGTACCGTTA
Organism: Symploca sp. SIO1C2; assembly: GCA_010672925.1. Lineage (GTDB taxonomy): Bacteria > Cyanobacteriota > Cyanobacteriia > Cyanobacteriales > Coleofasciculaceae > Caldora. Next base: position 273,088 of record JAAHFP010000012.1, read on the forward strand.
GACAGTGTAAAGCCACGTAGGGTAAAGCTAGCTAATCCACCCTCCAATGAGAAGGATAACGAGAAGGGCAGATTTGAATCAATCACAGATGATTTACGTCAAAAACTTCTGCAAGAACAACAATCAATTGACATTCCCATTATTGTTTACTATCCAATTAATCGAGCTGTATCAGATGTTCCTTTAGACCTTTTGGACAATCAAGTAGTACAAATCTCTATTTATAAGGATTCACTCACCACATCTATTGACTTCAAAGACTTTTTCCAATGGTTTAGAACTACCGAAGATCTAGAAAACGAAAAACTACGTTATAGTTCTGACTATCGTGATCGTCAGCTAGAAGCTGTAAGAAATGCGATCGCTCAATTTCTGCCAGGGTTCAATGATTTACGAGTCCATCGAACACCACCGCTTCGCATGACTGTTTCTAAAGCAGAACAGGAACTGATTATCAACCAACTTTCTGATGGAGAAAAATGCTTATTAGCGATGGCTGGGGATATCGCCAGACGATTGGCAATTGCTAATCCTAATCTTGAAAATCCCCTTCACGGTAGCGGTGTAGTCCTTATTGATGAAATCGAATTACACTTACATCCCTCCTGGGAGCGTCGTATTATTGATTCACTAACAAATACTTTTCCCCATTGTCAATTTATCGTCACTACCCATTCTCCTCAAGTAGTGAGTCATGTCAAACCTGAAGCTGTTTATGTCTTAGAAAAAGCGGATCATGGTATCATAGTATATCATCCCGAAGGTTCTTTTGGAAGAGAAAGTAACCGCATTTTGGTAGACTTGATGGGGGTAGATGAACGTCCTGAAGCAATTAAACAAGACTTGTTACAACTATTACGTTTAATTGATGCTGGAGATTTAGACAAAGCGAGGGAATTGCGTCAACAGCTTGCCCAAGAAATTGGCGGTGGTGAACTAGAATTTGTTTCTGGCTTCTTTTTGGACTGAAGTCCTACTACTGCTTATTACTCATTACTCATTACTCATTACTCATTACTCATTACTTACCCCTAGACTGTTGCTGATAAGCTAGATAAACTGCTTCTAAAAAGTGATCCACATCAACCTTCAAAGGTCTCTCTTCCATTCCCAGAATCTCCTGAACTCTCTCAGCTAGCTGTGTAGCTAGTTTAGTACGAGCAGCGATTTTCATCTTCGACCGCCGTTGCAAATATTCCCGCACGATGGCAAAATCATCTGGTAGCATCCGGGAAATATCTTCTCTTGCCAATAACTGCTGTGCTAAAGTTTGAGAACCTTGGGGAATGTTCAGCCTTGTTACAGCATTGGGATTTTCTGCTTGAACTACCAGAGTATTAGCCAGCCAATCTCCTAGGCGCTTTTCCTTTTCTCCTAACAGGATAAACAAAAATCCAATAAACAAAATATCATCCACAGGACGCAGGAGCGATCGCAATGTTGCCTGAAACAATCCTATCGGCTGAGCATTATCACGAATAACACGAATCTTTACCAAGCGTTTCCCCGGTGTCTGTCCTTGCCAGAGAGTTTCAAATCCTACGAAATAGCCCACATATAAGCCATATATCACTAGTGCCATCCCTGCGATAACCCACTGAGAGTCTAAATCAAAGCCCAAAACTACATTGTCGAAGGCAAGGGAGTATACCACAAAGAATGTCAGTATTAGTAGGGATAGTAGGGACAGGTTAAGGATGATATAGTCAATCAGCAATGCCAATGCCCGGTTACCAATCCCCGCTAGGGTAAACTCTAGTTCAATGCTCTCAGGGGTTTGAATACGAATGGTATTGAAAAGGCGCATCTTTTAAGTAATAAGTAATAAGTAATAAGTAACAAGCGCCTAACGGCGAATTCAAAATTCAAAATTCAAAATTCAAAATTGAAAGAAGATGAAAAATTAGCTTTCTACCACCTAACACCTAACACCTGCCACCTACCACCTATCTTAGAAACTGCGATCGCGCAATTGCAAGTCGAGTCCTTCCTGACGACTACGTAGATCGTAATATACAACAGCTTTAATAATTTGCCAGAAAGGTAGCACTAAAATTCCACCCACCAGACTGATGAGCACTGAAATAAGAGTAGCCAATCCGCTTGCGGCAAAATCTGGTGCTAAGACGAGAAAGAGGATATTAGGCAGATAACCAGTCAAGGCTACCAAGGGAAGGGTCACCAAAAAAGCAATCACAGCAATAATTTGAATACGTCCTACTGCTTCTTCCGTTAGCTGCCAGCTTCTGTCAACACTCTCACCTCCTGTCATATTGCCTTCAATTGCTAGGGGTATCTCCGCTACAAAAAACCTGGAGAAAAATCGGATCAGGAAAACAATCAGAATGATGCTTGACAGGATAATAGTAATTGCACCTAAGATCGGGTCTATTGAACTAAAAATACCACTGATGAGCCCTATTGCAATCGCTCCAAGCAAATAGACGCCTAACAGTCTGATACCGACTTGAAATCCTACACACAGAAAGTACCAGAGCTTCGATTTTACCCTAGCACGAGCAGTTCCCACAGTCTCCGGCTGCTCGATAAGTTCGGTAAAGGCGAGTCGAGACATTAGCCCAGAAATCATGTAGTACTTTGCCCAACCGTAAAATGGTATAAAAATCCACAGATAGGCAACCAGTGCTAGTGGTAAATATACATCTGAGTTAGTGCGATACAGCCGTATACCTGCACTCACAACATTACCAACACTTAAAGGGCGGAGAGTCGCTCCAGAACTTGGGTTTTCATTCATGGCAAATCGATTTTATTTTAAGAAACAAGGGAATAGGGAATAGGGAATAGGGAACAGGAAAATACCTTAGATCGAGTTAAAAAATTGGATATTTTATTTTGACAGAAGTCCCTTAAGTCAAGAGTATCCTAGACTTAAGGATATTTAACCTGTGGGTTTTTGAAAGTTAATGAACATTCGACGCTGGATTGCTCGTCGGGAAGCTAGCTGGCAAAAGTTAGATAATTTACTCTCCCAGGTAGAAAAACGCGGCCTGAAAACCTTGCCACCAGAAGAGATTCGACAGTTGGCAAGCTTATATCGTTCCGTGTCTGCGGATTTGGCCAGGGCAAAAACCCATCGAGTGGGAGAGACTCTGATTCATGAACTCCAAAGTCTGGCATCTCGCAGCTATAGCCTAATTTATCAGGGATCGCGCCATCGGGACTGGGGAGCGATCGCTCAATTTTATCGCACAGGTTTACCAGAAACTATTCAGCAATCCTGGGGTTACATTGCCCTAGCGACAATTTTGTTTTTCGTTGGTGGTGCTATCGGCTGGTGGTTTTCCTGGCAAGATCCAGGATTTCTGTCTCTAGTGGTACCGGAACAATTGATTACCAAGGTAAGGGATGAGGGAGAATTATGGATGGGCTCGATTGTCGGAGTAGAACCCCTAGCATCTAGTGCGATCGCAATTAACAATTTGACTGTTTCTTTGTATGCGATCGTGGGGGGTATTACGATGTATCTCCAGGATGTGCCGATAATTACGCCACCGGGTTCGTTTACGATTTACCTACTAGTTTATAACGGATTGTCTATTGGGTCAGTCGCCGCTTTAGTTAGCCAAAACAACCTCGCCTATCCCTTTTGGGCATTTGTCTTTCCCCACGGTTCCCTAGAATTGCCTGCTATTTTCTTTGCCGGGGGTGCGGGTCTACTGCTGGCTAGAGGAATCTTGTTTCCCGGCAAATACAGCCGGAGAGATGCCTTAAGGGTGTACGGACTACAAGCAGCAAAGCTAATTTATGGTATCGTACCCATGCTCTTGATTGCAGGAGCGATCGAAGGATTCTTTTCTCCTAATCCAGAAGTTCCCAGTCTTTTGAAATATCTGGTAGGAGTGGGGTTGTTTGTGCTTTTGGTCAAGTATTGTAGTAGGAATTTAGAATTTAGAATTTAGAATTTAGAATTTAGAATTGGGAATGGAGAATGGAGAATGGAGAATGGAGATTCAACCTAACACCTACCACCTACCACCCATTGGTGACAAGTTAAAAGGTCGTGCATTTTGTCAACTCTCATATATAGTGTAATGTTGCTAAAAAAGACTCTATATATGGAAAAATCCAAGGAGTCGGAAAAATTGTATTCTTCTTCCTCAGCTCCCCCAGCTTCCCCAGCTTCCCTAGCTTCCCCAACTCCCTTGACAACGGCATTTTTGCCTTAACTTGTCACCAATGCCTACCACCTAAACTGGATTAACCCCCATTTACCATTGGTGAGCCAGTGAGAATCTCGATGATTTAAATCATCGATTTGATGTTGCTGAAGTTCGACCATAACTTCTGATTTGATGGTACGTAGAACAGTCAAAGCAGAGGGGAAATAACTAACGATATTCTGAAAATCACTGTTTTGGGGCCAGTGGTAGTCTCCGACTAAGCGGCGATAGTTAGCATCTCCTTTAATGAATACTAAGTCAGATTGAGATAATTCTTGTTGTAGTGCCTCAGGCATGTCCCTGAAAAATAGGGGTGCTGTCCAGAAGAGGTGGTCAGTTAAAATTAAACGACCAGAAGCTAGGTATTTTTGCAGACGCATACCTAAAGCTTTGACTGTTGCATCCTTGTCATTAGCTAAAAAGTCGAGAGTATAATGAACATCTTTAATCATCGCATCGGAGACAAATATTGGGTGAGATTTAAGATGTAGGCAAACCACCTCAGCAGCATTACTGGCTAACAAGAAATCAATAACGAATAAATCAGATACTAGTTCAAAACCAGAATTATCCACAATAAAATCGATGCGGTTGTGATGAAAGCTACTAATTTTGTCTACAATTAATCCTGTATCATCTAAAATTATTTGACTTTGTTTCAGCTTAGGGTCTAGTACTTGCTGCTCCAATTTGCCTACTTCCTTGGGAGCAAAACTTAAATCCATACGGTTGCCCCACAAGTTTAAGTAGAGTAAGTGACGCAAAGCTAGTTGCCATTGCTCATTCCTCTCTGCCGAGAGGGTAGGAAAATTTTCCAGCTTGATACTTACTTGACGAATGGAAGTTATCGCTTTTGCTAGACTATGACGTTTCTGACTCTCAAAGGGGTCGATTGCCTCTGCTGTGGGAGAAGCAAAGTATTCTGTTATTGCTAGCAAACGACGATACAAGTAAACTTCGGCAAAGTAAAATGGGAGTTCAATTAAAGGTTTACCTAAAAAAGGTTGCAGATAATCCTTCCAGTCAATAATGTCTGGCCCTTGATCATCTATAGGATGAACTAACTCTACTAACAATCCAGCCTTGAGTTTGTTTAACTTCTCTAGGATTGCAGGAGAAAAGTTATTGGCGGCAATTACCTGTTCAATAATAATTGGCAAGCGGCTAGTAAAGGTATAGTAGGCAAAAGAATTTTCTTCGGAACTCAGTAGAGGTGCGGGAATGTTAATTGTTGTTTGTTGTTTGTTATTTGTCATTTGTCATTTCTTCTTTGTTTCCCTATTATCTCCCCATCTCCCCATCTCCCCACCCCACTCCCCTTTTTTGCTCAAATATAAAAAAACTCTGTAACTCTGGTGAATTGGCGTCTATATCTGATTTCTTTAAGTAGAGAAGCACCTGCCGAAGGATGCTCCTAGGGCTGTTGGCGTGTCTATACAACCTTTTCTGGTAAAAATAAAAGATAAGGTTATGGTTGGGTCAAACGAGGACTAATGCAAAAGGTACGGAAAAATCAGATTACTTGGGTATTAGGGAGCGGGTTGGTGCTGTGCTTGCTGCTGGGTTCGTCTTTGTTTGCACTGAGAAAGACTGGTGTTCTAGAAAAATGGATTCAAGCCGCTACCACCACCAATCTACTGGATCCAACCAAGGAAGACAAAAACTCAGCCGTCCTTCCCCTAGTACTCCTGTCATCTGAAGAAAGGGCTGCACAACTAGAAGAAATCGCCTCTGGAGACAAATCTTTAGACCAGTATCGGGCTCGTTATCTACTAGCATCAGATTTGATTCTACAACAGCAGGGACTAGCAGCTCTTCCCTGGCTGGAAGGGTTGGAATCAGATTATCCGGTTTTAGCTCCTCAAATTCTCTTCAAACGTTCCCAGGCTTACGAATTAAATGGGGAGCGAACAGAAGCCATTAAAGTCTGGGAAGAGATGCTAGAAAACTATCCAGACCACCCGACGACAGCAGAAGCGTTGTATGGTTTGGGTAAAACTAATCCTGAATATTGGGAACGAGCGATCGCGGAATATCCTAATCATCCCCGTACCCAGGAAATTGTGCGCTCTCGGTTGGATAAAAACCCTAAGCAGCTGGATTTACTCTTGTTTATGGTGAAAAATGCTCCTGAAGCCAATGGAGTAGGCAGTATGCGCGATCGCTTGGTGGACAAATACGCCTCAGATTTAACACCAGAGGATTGGGAAGCGATCGCTTTTGGCTATTGGCAAACCGGGGAGTACCGTAAAGCAGGTGAAGCCTATGCCAAAGCTCCCCGCACTGCCAAAAATGCCTATCGTGAGGCACGAGGATTGCAACTGGGGAAACAAAAGCTCGCAACCCTCGCAGCTTATCAGAAACTAGTCGAAGAATTTCCCGATGCGGAGGAAACGGGGTTAGGTTTAAGACGCCTAGCCAGTCTCTCGGAATCACAAGATGCCCTGAAATACCTCGATCAGGTAATCGAAAAATTTCCCAAAGAAGCCCCAGAAGCCTTGATTTCCAAAGCTGAAATTCTGGATGACTTAGGGAGCCAAACCTCCGCTGCTCAAAATCGTCAGTTTGTCTTAACTAAATATGCAAGTTCTGATGCTGCTGCTGAGTACCGGTGGCGAGTAGCCCAGAAAAGAGCAGCAGAAGGAAAACTAGAGGAAGCATGGCAATGGGCACAGCCGATTACTACCAACAATCCTGACAGTAGTCTTGCTCCCGAAGCTGCTTTTTGGGTAGGTAAATGGGCAACTGAGTTAAAACGTCCCGAAGATGCCAAAGCTGCCTATGAGCATGTGTTGGCTAAGTATCCAGAGTCTTACTATGCTTGGCGGTCTGCGGCGATGTTAGGCTGGAATGTGGGTAATTTTACGACTGTTCGGGACTTACAACCGGAAGTAGTAGTACCTCCCATCCGACCAGTACTACCCGCTGGTTCTGATACTTTAAAAGAACTCTATCGACTTGGTCAGGATACTTCGGCTTTGACTCTCTGGCAAGCAGAATTAGAACCATTCAATGAACGAACTGTTGCTGAGCAATTTACCAATGGTATGATTCTTCTAGAAATGGGAGATCATCTCAGAGCCATCAATCAAATCTGGTTTCTGAGTCAGCGAGAGAAACCCGAAGAGATAGCAGAATGGCAAGAATTACGGCAATTACCGGCTTACTGGCACGCTCTATTTCCCATACCTTACAGGGAAGATATTCTGCAATGGTCTGAACAACGCCAACTCAATCCTTTCCTTGTGACAGCCCTCATTCGACAGGAGTCACGATTTGAAAAGCTAATTCGTTCGTCGGCTGGTGCTGTAGGCTTGATGCAAGTAATGCCTGAGACTGGCAAGTGGGTTGCTGAGAAAATTGATTTGCTCGAATACGATGTAGAAAAACCCAATGATAATATCCAACTGGGAACTTGGTTTTTGGATTTTACCCATAAGGAATATGACAACAATTCCCTATTAGCTCTTGCTAGTTACAATGCAGGTCCGGGGAATGTGAGCAAATGGGTTAAAAAATACGGCTTCAGTGATCCAGATGCCTTTATAGAAAAGATTCCTTTTCCTGAAACCAAGGGTTACGTAGAAAATGTTTTTGCTAACTATTGGAACTATCTGCGGTTATATAATCCAGAAGTATCCCAGATGTTGAGTCAGTAGGGTTTATAGTACAGGCAAAGAGCCTATATGAACTTAGGAGAGTGACTTTTGCATAGACTACAAAGATTAACCCTCAATGGATTTAAGTCTATTAAGGCAATGGATCTGGAGTTGCATCCCCTAAATATCTTGATTGGAGCAAATGGAGCAGGTAAGAGTAATCTTATCTCCTTCTTCAAGATGCTTAATGAAATGTAAGGATTCAGGTCAGTAAGCAGGTGCTATACGAGTCCTACAAGTATTAGGGGGGAAGCCTTCGCGCTGATTGCATCCGAATGAATACTGTTAAACTCCCTTCGCGAAGGCTTTACCCCTCAACTC
>JAAHFP010000120.1 GCA_010672925.1 Symploca sp. SIO1C2
GGTGAGCAAAGCTTTGCAAAACAACAAACGACCAATGACTAATGACCAATGACCAACAACAAATAACAAACAACAAACAACCAATGACAATTCCTCCTTTTCAATTTGAGCTGGATACTACAGCGATCGCGGGTGCATCTTTGTGGTCTTTGGCACTATACTTAGGTTTTTCACCCTTGAGTGAGTGGGTGATGGAACAGCTACAACGTTGGTTTAATTTTGCTGAGCGATCGCTTTACCTTTCAGAAGAGGAGTTTGAAAAAACTCGTAAGAATAGAGAAGCTCAGAATGCTTTCTATGCTTCCATTTTCAGTATTGTGCCTTTTTTAGTAATAGGAGCACTGTGCAACTACGGAGTAGCCATCAGTTTAGGTGGTAGCTGGGCAATTAGTGTGGGTATCCTTGCTTGTATGGGTTGCGGTGTTTATGAACTAGGACGTCGTAATAATAGTTAGGGCTTGGGCATTGGTGACAAGTTAAGGCAAAAATGCCGTTGTCAAGGAAGCGGAGGAGCGGAGGAGCAGAGGAGCAGAGGAGCAGAGGAAGAAGAATACAATTTTCCTTAACCCTTGGAGTGTTTCCATATATAGGTTTTTTTAGAACCACTACGCCATATATGGGAGTTGACACTCATACACTACCTTTTAACTTGCCACCATTGGAGCTTGGGTGAATAAGTAACAAGTAACAAGCTGCTCCCTACAGAAGAAAGGAACAAGCCAAATTCTCTTCCCTCGGAGCCTCCATTTCCTCTCCTGGGAGGGGTTAGGGGTGGGTTCTACCACCTAACACCTAACACTTAATAATAGTTTCCTACTTTACGATGATGAACAGCAGTGAGGGCGTCTGATTTAGAAACTCGCCCGGTATCAACGGTGGCATATACTATCCAGTGGTCACTGCATTCCATACGGCTGGCAACTTGGCATTCTAGGTAAGCTAGGGCATCGGTCAAAATAGGAGAACCGTTAGTAGCTAACTGAGTTTTCACCCCAGCAAAACGATCAGCACCCGGTTTAAAGCGCTTGAGGAAGTGCTTCATTAGTCCTTGATAATTGCCCTCTTCTAGAATATTAAGCACAAAGCGATCGCCTACTTGCATTAATGATTCTATGGCTCGGTCTTTGGCAACAGCAATAGTCAAACCTAGGGGTTGGAAACTGGCTTGAGTTACCCAGGAAGCTAACATGGCACTCTTGAGGTCACCTTTGTGAGCTGTGATAATATACAAACCAGTACTAATTCTTCCTAGTGCTTTATCCAGGTCACCATCTAGAGATTTCCTTTGCTTGATACCGCGATCGCGAGTTAGTAGTTGCCCCAAATCAGTACCGGCTTCTTCGCAAAGTTGATAGGTAGCTTCTGATGGGACTTCCTTAATCCGAATTGAAGGGAATGCTTCTTTAAGCCCCAAATTCCGGAATTGACTCAGCAGAGGATCGATAGGTTCGTCATCTTCTCCGTAGGACTCAAATACACCGATAATTTGCTTGGACTTAGCAGCAGCTAGTACTGTGCTCACCGCAGCAGTAGCAGTAGTATTGCCAGCAGGAGGCATACCGACCACCATTCCCGCAGCACGATTGACTATTTCTTGTACTTCTTGGGGATCAGCGGACTTGAGGTCGAGCATTTCGACTCCAACTCCAGCTTTAGTTATACCTCTAGCTATAGCTTGGGAGAGGCGATCGCTATAACCGTAATCTGAGGAGTAAAATACTACCACTAACTTCTCCGCCTTGGTTTGAGCTTGGCTCCAACGACGGTAGCGCTCAATCAGTTCACTAACATTATGCTGCAGCAGAGGGCCGTGACCATTAGCCACCATAGTCACTTCTGGTAACTTATCCATCCGCTTGAGGGCAGAGAGGACAGAGCGGGCATTGGGAGCCATGAGACATTCGTAGTAGAATCGATAGTCCGGCTCAATTGCTCCTAAATCTTCATCAAAGGTCGCTTCAGAGCAATAGTGCATACCAAAGGCATCGCAAGTAAACATCACCTGAGTTCCAGCATCGTAGCTGAAAATGGTGTCAGGCCAATGGAGGTTAGGAGCATTGACAAATTCCAGGACATGCCCTTTCCCTAAATCCAGCTGGTCTCCATTTTTAACAATTTGCTGTTCAAAGGGTTGATGTACCAAGTCTTTGAGAAACTGGATAGCCACTTTAGCTCCCACTACCGTTATTTGGGGTGCTAGTTGCAAAACATCTTTGACTAAACCACTGTGGTCTGGTTCAGTATGGCTAATAATTAAATAATCAATTTCCTTGGGGTCGATCAGTCCTTGGAGAGTGTCTAGATATAATTGACGGAACTTTTCATGGGAGGTATCAACTAAGGCAATTTTATCCCCCCGAATTAAGTAGGAATTGTAAGTAGTGCCGTTTTGTAGCCCAAACTCAATATCAAAGCGATCGCGGTCCCAGTCTAAGGAGCGAATCGTTGTGGTGTCTGCGGCAATCTCCGCCGTCTGGATTGATAGCCGCTTTTCGCTGCGGTCAGTGGTCGCTACCATATTTTAAATCCTTAATCAGACAATGTTACATTAATTTAGCTTTTTTTCTATTATTACATGATTTTTTGTAAAGTTTAATTAATAAACTTAATGATGACTGTGTAAAAGTGCTTATAGTAACTTAGTCTCAACTCCTGTGCAGATAAGAAAAAAATTTGATATTAAGATTATGCTTGACCTTGGTTTTGAATTTGATCCTGCTATTAATCCAGGTTTTTCTAATTTCTGTGAGTACTTCAGGTATTCTAAGAATTTCAGACCGTTGATCAAAAGAATTGGAGAAGAATCAAAACTGCAACAGATTGAGGCGTGGGATATTAAGCCAGCTTCCGATCTCCAAAAAGATTTAGACCAACTCAATGAATATCTTTTAGAATATGATCTATCCCCAATCCAGTTAGCTCAAACAGTTGGACATCAGCCCCAAAACCTGATCAACTTGGCCTATGAAATTTTAAAAAGGCAAATACCAGTCGAAATTGATGATGTGCTGGTGCTTCCCGGCAGCTCAATGATTGCGATATATTATGTGTTGAGCATTGCCTTTCAAAACCATTATCAAAAGTTCCATGATGGAATCTTTGGTTCAATCTCAGATCCTGTTAGCTCGATTCAAAATCAGAAAAAGCTTTCCTATAAAAAGCCTTGCGTCATCGGAATTGAGGGTTCTTTTAAGTGTGGTGGATCATTCCCCTACTTGCTTGGCGGTGAACTGGTTTATGCTCAATCCAGTGGCGAAAAATTCACCGTAACGGCAGCGTCGATTAAAGAAGCTTTTGATTCTGCCCAAAAAAGCGATCGAGTACCTGTAGCTTTTATTTGGGAGGAGCCTACTGCCTTAGGATTTATCTTGAGAGATGAGACTCTCGCTGAAATTGCTGAACTTCTCAAGGAATACTTAGCTAAGTATCCTGATATGATTATCTTAATTGATGCCTATAATGGTGGATTATTCAGGGAAGATAAGATTCCTTCTCTCTATGAAGATACAGAGATCCGGAAGAATGCCATTTATACAACCAGCATGAGGAAAAAAATTCCTGCTGCTAATTGGGGATTAATTACTCCGATTGCTTGTGGTAATAAAATCTTGAAAGAAAAGCTATCCCTCTTTTTCGGCTCAAATAGCTTCTATACCGTTTCTCAATTCTCGCAATTGGAAACTCTTGTTGCCTCACAGATCATGGAAAAGTTTCTTCAGCGAGGTGGTTCGGTGGAGTACCAGTTTAACAACTTTGATTATGCGGCTCAAAAAATTGCCCAAATTAATCAGGAATTAGGGAAAGAACTAATGCATCCCTATGCTAACCCAGAAGCTGGTATTAACTATTTTATCCAGTTTGACTCTTCTTTTTTAGAACAGCAATCTTGTCGAGATGCTCAACACCTTTGCCAAGGACTAAGTTTGATAACTGGTCTTCATTGTAGTATTCCTTCTGCCATGGGAATACCTGGCTTTGGAGTACGTATTAATCTGATGCGTGGTCAACAAGCACTAACTTTAGAAGGATTCAACAATAGTCAAGAGTACATTGATGAAGCATTGAACCGACTCAAATATTTCTTGCTGGCATTGGAAAAAAACATTTTCTCATTTAAGGATCTTGAGGAAATCATTGCATCTGACAGTCAAGAGTTAGAAAATTTTTCCGATCAAATTATTTCAGCACAGAATAATTTTCTGACATTTATGAATGGCAAAAACAGTAAATTAGTATCTGTAACTCATTAGAGCCTGAAATAAAAACGGGTTAAGCTACAGTAGCGGAAGAATAGAGGAAAAGTCAATCAAAAAATGAGTCAAACAGCAACAGAATTGGAAAAATCTATGCGTCGTGTAGAAATAAGAAAGTTGTGGAGACGGGGAAATTATGACATTTCCATCCCCGAAATACTCTCACTAAGTATAAAATTTATGACTCATGCTATGGAAAGTCATGATTATCGCTTCTTAAATACAGCACTTAAGTTGAATGACAGATTGCGGGAGGAGTATCCAAAGGAGAATAAACTGAAGGAAATTGAAGAGCTAGAGCATCATTGTCTAGAAACTCTGCAAAAAAGATTAGGAATTGTGTGATGAAATTTTGTTTATTATCAACTCCACCCTTGATAACTATTCATATTATTTACCAAGCACAAACTCAGAATCTGAAATTTGCTGATGTTATCATTGTGGGTAATGACAATCAACAATATGATCTTTTGAGGGAGAATGCTCATAACGATTGCTTCAACCTACATTTTCTTGACGATCCCAATAGCAATGAAGGTCTGGCTTTGATCAAAGCAATTGCACCGGATGTTTTAGCAGTCAATGTTTTCAATATTTTACGTAAACCAATACTAGCAATACCTCAAATTGCTACAGTCAACATTCATACAGGCATCTTACCTCAGTATCGTGGTTTAGACTGTAGACGCTGGGCAATTCTGGAAGGAGGAGTAGTAGGTGTTAGTGCTCACCTAGTTGATGAAGGTTTAGACACGGGGGAAATTCTGGTCAGAAGAAAATTGGAGTTACAACCAGGAGACACCATAAAAACAGTCACAGATCGCAATTACTACACCAATAAATGGCAAGTATTTATCGAAGCTTTAGTGAAAGTACAACGGGGTGATATCAGAGGTATTAAGCAGGAAGTTAATCAAGGAAAACAATACTTTATCATGCATCCTAAATTAGCCAAAGTTGTTGACTTAATGTTGGAGTCGATAAACAACAAAACTTTAGCATCTACCAACTAAATTATGGAGTGTGATTAAAATAAATGAAAACTTCAGAACTTGATTTAGAAATAGAAAAAGGGTTATCTGAACATAAGCAAATTATTAACCATGACCCAGATAGTAACACTGACTATCAGTCCCTAGATCCTGGTACAATTGTTAAATATAGTTTAAGTAATGACTTAGATATATTACTAGAAACTCATCCCAATGCCTGGACACCTTCCTCACTATTTTCTCTGACCATGTGCCAGCTAGTAGCCGCTGATGATTTGAAAGGGAAGGTGGTGATGGATTTTGCGGGTGGTTCGGGAATGTTCGGTATAGTTGCGGGAAAATGTGGTGCAGCCAAGGTAATTTGCACTGAATTGAACCCCTATGCCGTTGCCCTACAAGGACGCAATTGGGCATTGAATGGTCTTAACCCAAAGGATTTCCAAAGTTTCCAGTCTAACTGCTTTGCTGCGATTCAAGGGAATCCAGAGATTGAAGGAAAAGTTGACCGAATTTACCTCAATCCTCCAGCACTCCCTGACACTAAAGAAAAGTTGCAAGCAAGACTTCAATCTGCTCACGAGTTTCGGGGCGGAGAATGGAACCGTAATGGCGATCGCGGTAGACTAGTAATGGATACTCTCATTGCGGATGGAAGTTCCTATCTAGCACCGGGAGGGGAAATTCTTTTCATCGCTACCAGTAAAAATGGCCCCAGGCTAACTTATCGGTTAATGGAGAAATACTGGGGGAAAGGAATTCAAAGTAATGGCGATAATCCGTTAGACTATTGTATTAACTGGGAAGAACGAGGCGATGCTAATTGGGCAGTTGTCCGCAGAGTTAATGTTCCCCTGGCTAACTATCACACAGAGTTTGTCCAAAGCTATCAAAAACTAGCAGATAGAGAAGGAGAACCATCTCCCTTCCTAGAAAAAGATGGTTCTATCTATCAACAGTTGTATTTTATCCGTGCCAAAAAAGCATTGGTAAAGTCCTAAGTGTTGCTCAAACTTAAATCACTTTCAATTCACAATAAAACAGCAATGTCAAATCAAGAAACGATCAATAAAGCTAATGCCGAGAATTTCAAATGGGGAACTGCCTGTGATGGATGGCATCTCTTAAAAAGTGACGAGTTAAGCATTGTAGAAGAGATTATGCCGCCAGGAAGTAAGGGAGTAGTACATCACCACGAAGTCTCCAGACATTTTTTCTATGTTCTTGAGGGTGAAGCATCTCTTGTAATTGATGGAACAACTCATCTTCTAAACAGAGGCGATAGCATATTAGTCCTCCCAGGAAAAGTTCATCAAATTAAAAATGAATCTGGTGATGAGCTGAATTTCTTGGTAGTTTCTTCGCCAGAATGTTTTACTGATAAACATTCTTAATTTGTGATCGTAATGAATCTTGAAAATTTGTCAATTTCAGAAAAAACCTTCCTGGTAACAGGTGCAGGAACCGGAATCGGCTACTCCATCGCGGAACGCCTTATTTCTTCAGAAGCACGAGTTGTGCTGCACTGTAATTCTCATATTGAGTCAGCCAAAGAATTAGCATCCAAAGCAAAAACTAATTGTTGCGTGATTCAAAAAGATTTATCCCAATCTCAAGCAGGACAAGAATTAGTAGAAGAAGTTCTAAAGCTGGGATATTCAATTGATGGCGTTGTTAATAATGCTGCCATGATGAGCGAACTCAGATCGGATGATCATCCCTCCGTTTGGGAAGAAAAATGGCTGAAAACTCTTCAGGTTAACCTGATTGCTGTTAGTTCCATCACCCGACGGGCTATAGAACATTTTCAGTCCCAGGGAGAAGGAATTATTGTTAATATTTCCAGTCGTGCGGCTCATCGTGGTGATACCCCAGAGTATATGCACTATGCAGCCTCCAAAGCAGGAGTGAGTAATTTAACCAAAAGTATTGCTCGAAATTTTGCTGCTGAAGGAATACTGGCTTACTCTATTTGTCCGGGCTTTGTCGATACCGAGATGGCTGCGGAATTTAGCCAAAACTATCCCCTATCTGAAATAGTATCCGGTATTCCCCTACAGCGAATTGCCCAGCCAGAGGAAATTGCGGCAATGGTGGTTTTCCTCTTATCAGGACAAGTCCCCTCGGCAACCGGAACCAACATTGATATTAATGGAGCCTCATACGTTCGCTAGAGCGCAGCAAAAATAAGATATGGATACAATACCTCAGTTATTTGAAGCCCAAGTAGAACGAACACCTGATCAGATTGCGGTTGTATTTGACAACCAGCAGTTAACCTATCGAGAACTTAATGGCAAAGCGAACCAGTTAGCTAGCTATTTGCGCTCCTTGGGTGTAGAACCGGAAACCCTAGTGGGGATTTGTGTAGAACGTTCTCTGGAGACAGCCATCGGACTGTTGGGGATTCTTAAAGCGGGGGGGGCTTATGTACCCTTAGATCCATCCTATCCGAGGGAGCGTTTGGAGTTTATGCTCCATGATACCCAAGTGTCAGTGCTGTTGACCCAACAAAAATTGGTGGCGGCAATTCCAGAATATCAAGGACATCTAGTTTGCTTGGATAAAGATTGGCAGAAAATAGCTGGAGAAAGCAATACTAACCCAGTGGGTAGGGTTGGAGGAGAAAACTTAGCTTACATTACCTATACTTCTGGCTCCACTGGAAAGCCAAAAGGGGCAATGATGCCCCATAGAGCAGTTTGTCAAAGCTGGGGCTGGCTGCAAGAGACTTTTCCCTATCAGAAAAGCGATCGCATTTTGCACAAAGCCTCTCTCAGCTTTGATGTGTCCAGCCGCTGGGAGTTATTTTGGCCTCTAATGGCTGGATCTTGCGTTGTTTTAGCAAAACCAGACGGTGAAAAAGATAGTGCTTACATAGTTCGGCTAATCGCCCAAGAGCAAATTACCGTTGCTTATTTTGTTTCCTCTATGCTCTCGATTTTTCTCGAAGATCCGGGCTTGAAGAATTGTAGGAATCTCAGACGAATCTTTGTAGGTGGGGAAGCATTTCCCTTTGCTCTCAAACAACGCTTTTGGGAGAGCCTTCCCCATTGCCAAGCAATTGAAATCTACGGCTCTACTGAAACCATTGTGGTTAGCTCCTGGCACTGTCAACCCGAACCAGAACCGCGTAACTTTTCGATAACTCGCCCGATTGCTAAGCTGCCAATTTATATTTTAGACCAGCAAATGCAACCGGTTACCAGAGGAGAAACTGGGGAACTTTACGTAGGTGGAGAATATCTGGTCAGGGGGTATCTTAACCGCCCAGAATTAACAGCAGAAAAGTTTATATCTAATCCCTTTGAGAGCTCAAAATTCAGTCGTCTCTATAAAACCGGAGACTTAGCTCGCTATCTTGCCGATGGTAATATGGAGTTACTTGGTCGTGGGGATCATCAGGTAAAAATTCGCGGTTTCCGCATTGAACTAGGGGAAATTGAAGGAGTACTTACTCAACACTCTGTGGTGAGACAAGCCGCAGTAATTGCTAGGGAAGATATTCCGGGAGACAAGCGCTTAGTCGCTTATCTTGTCAGCACTATTGCTGAAGAATCTCGGACAGCAATTGTGCCAGAATTGCGAAGACTTATCCAAGCCAAGCTGCCAGAAT
>JAAHFP010000121.1 GCA_010672925.1 Symploca sp. SIO1C2
CACCAGCAAGAAACTGATTTACCAGAGGCAATTGATGGCAAAATCACTCGATTGCTGAAGTATCTGCAAGACTCTCGTTGTTTACTTGTACTTGATAATGCAGAATCTATCTTGTGCAGTAATGGGCGTGCTGGAACTTATCGCCCAGGATATGAAGGATATGGGGAACTGTTCCGCCGTATAGGAGATATTGATCATCAAAGCTGCTTAATACTGACGACGCGAGAAAAACTCAGAGGGATTAGCTATCAAGAGGGAGAACATTTTCCCCTTCACTCCTTTAAACTTAGTGGTTTAGCACCAGAACATGCTCAGGAAATTTTTACAGAAAAAGGCTTTACCCTATCCGCAGAACAAGGGCAAGCTTTAGTAGAGCAGTATGCAGGTAATCCCCTGGCACTAAAGATAGTCGCCACAACCATTAAAGAATTATTCAACGGCGATATAACTGAGTTTTTAGAGCAAGGTGCTGTCTTTTTTGGTGATATTTATAACTTGCTAGACCAACAGTTCAATCGTCTGTCAACGGTAGAAAAACAGATCATGTTTTGGCTAGCCATTAATCGGGAGTGGGTGTCCCTGGCAGAATTGCGAGCAGATATTATTCCTGCTGTTGCCGCGCGATCGCTACTAGAGGCATTAGAATCTCTGCAAGGGCGCTCTCTTATTGAAAATACTCCTACAGTGGGCTTTACCCAACAGCCTGTAATTATGGAATATATCACCGAACGATTGATTGAGCAATTTTGTCAGGAGATTAGTACGGTGGAGCTTGATTTCTTTAACCACTACCCCATAATTAAGGTTCAAGCCAAAGATTACCTGAGAAATGCTCAAATTAGTCTTATTCTTCAACCGATAGCTGCTAGATTACTGGCTATTTTTGGTAATAAGGAAAATATTCAAACTTGTCTGGTGAAGATTTTGTCTAAGTTGCGTTTAGCTGATTCTCAATCAAAGCCGGGATATGCTGCTGGAAATATTCTTAACCTGTTTTTGCAACTTCAGATAGACCCTAGTGATTCTGATTTTTCTTACCTAACTGTTTGGCAAGCTTACCTTCAGGGAGTCAATGTACATCGCGTCAATTTTGCCTATGCAGATTTAACTAAATCGGTTTTCACCAAAATGTTGGGAGGGATTGTATCCGCTGCTTTCAATACAGATGGGAAACTGTTGGCGACAGGAATTGATCATGAAATTTGGCTATGGCAAGTTGCAGATGGCCGACAATTATTGTCTTGTACAGGACATCTGAGTTGGGTGCATTCCGTTGCCTTTAGCCCAGAGGGAAACATCCTAGCCAGTGGCAGTAATGACCAAACAGTCAGGCTTTGGGATGTTAACACTGGGCAGTGCCTCAAGACATTCCGAGGTCACACAGGTGGTATTTCTTCCGTTGCCTTTAGCCCCAAGGGAAGAATCCTAGCTAGTGCCAGCAATGACCAAACCGTGAGGCTTTGGGACGTTAATACTGGACAATGTCTCAAGGTTTTGTCGGGACATAGCAATCATCTACTGTCCGTTATTTTCTCACCAGATGGACAAACCTTGATTAGCAGTAGTGAAGACAAAACGGTTAGGTTTTGGCAAGTTGCTACAGGGGAATGTCTGCAAATTATTGAAACACACATCAACTGGATACTCTCGATAGCCCTAAGTCCGGATGGCAAAACTTTGGCAACGGGAAGTGATAAGCAAGCAGTCAAGTTTTGGGATATTACTACTGGGGAATACCTCGGAACATTAGCAGACTACAGCAGTAATGTTTGGGCGATCGCTTATTCACATCAGGAAATTTATGTCAATAATACTAACCGTCAAATTCTAGCAACTGGTAGTGAGGATAGGACAGTAAGAATTTGGGATGCTTCGACGAGAGAATGTGTACAAACTTTACAGGGTCATACCGACCGGGTTTGGTTGGTTCTGTTTAGTCCTGATGGTAACACTTTATTGAGTGCTAGTGAGAACCAAACCGTGAAACTCTGGGATATCCAGACAGGAAAATGTTTAAGAACCCTGGAAAGTTACAGCAACTCCGTTTTATCTGTAGCACTTAGTGGTGAGGGACAATTACTGGCTAGTAGTGGTCGAGACCAACAGGTAAGGTTATGGGATATGGCAAAGGGAAAATGCCTTAAAACAATGCAAGGACATACCAACATTGTCTCATCTCTCACCTTTGCACCAAAATTCGATGAGCGTATAATCCTGGCAAGCGGTAGTGATGATTGCACCATCAGGATTTGGGATTGTGATACGGGTGAATGTTTAAGGACAATTGAAGGGCACAGCAGTTGGGTTCAATCTCTCAGCTTTAGTCCCAATGGTCAGATATTAGCCAGCGCTAGTAGTGACTATACAGTCAAGCTTTGGGATTGGCAAACGGGAGAATGTTTAAACACCCTAGCAGAACATACTCATCGAGTTAAAGCTGTTGCCTTTAGTCCCGATGGCAAGACTCTGGTAAGCAGCAGTGATGACAAGACTGTCAAGCTTTGGGAGGTGAGTACAGGAAAATGTATACAGACGTTTTCTGATCATGAGGATTGGGTATTAGCGGTTGCCATTAGTCCCGGTGGTGATAGGATCGCCAGTGGTAGTGGTAAAGCAATCAAACTTTGGGATATCAGCACAGGTCAATGTCTGCAAACTTTGGCAGGACACAATCACCAGGTAAGGTCAGTGGCATTTAGTCCAGACGGTCAAACTTTAGCCAGTGCTAGTGATGACGAAACAGTGAAGCTTTGGCAGGTGAAAACTGGCAATAATTTCCGAACTTTGCAGGGACATCTTAAAGAAGTATGGTCAGTGGTTTTTAGCGATGACGGGCAAACTTTAGTTAGTGGTAGTGGAGATGAGACGATTAAATTATGGAATGTGGAAACGGGAGATTGTTGGCAAACCCTGAGGGCAGATAGACCTTATGAGGGGATGAATATTAAAGGGGCAATTGGCTTAACAGCAGCTCAAAAAGCAACTTTAAAAGCTTTGGGAGCCGTGGAGAGTGATTAGGGAGACACGGAGATGGGGAGAAGTCCTGATTATGGATAATACATTTCCGCCTAAACAGTTATCATATCTTTCTACCTTGCAACCTTCTTCCTTCTCTTAGAGCCTTCTGCCCTCTGCCTTCTGCCCTCTGCCTTTTGCATTTTGCTATATTTCCGGAAATTAATCAGAAAGCTTTGTAGTCATTGAAGTAAGAATTCTAGAGATGTCTATTTAGACATTTCCTCATCTACCCATACTTCTTATTATGAAAATAGAGAACTTTGAACCCAAGAAGCCTGAAAACTCTCGTTCTCCTGGTGTGACAGATAGGGATGCGATTGTACCGGAACAGTCTGATAATCAGAGTGAGGTTATCAGAAAACCTATTATTCTAGAGGAAGCAGATGCAGCCAACTCAGAAGAAACCCGTTCTCCCGGCGTGACTGATCGAAGTGCAATTTTACCGGAACAGTCTGATAATGAGGGTGAGGTTATCAGAAAACCTATTATTCCAGAGGAAGTAGATGCAGCCAATTCAGAAGAAACCCGTTCTCCCGGTGTGACAGATCGAAGTATTTCCCTAGAGGAGATTACTGCTAGTACTACGGAGGAAACTGAGACTGTCAGAGGGCTAGTTGTGCCAGACTAAATCCAGAATTTACCGACTCAGATAGATTTAGCGATCGCAAATATCGCCTTCAAAAACTTTAGTCCTCTTTAAGAGGACTTTCGCTATTAGCCAGGGATTTGAATCCCTGGCAGTTCTTATTTCATTACCTCGGAAATTTTATTCTGGATGGATCGAGTTGAATTGGGAATTGATAGAGATCTCTTTCAGATGGGTTGACTTGTAACAACTTTTGTATCTTTACTAGCCGTTTATCAACTTCACCGACACGCTCATCATTACCTAAGCTTTGATACATCTCCCTGGCAAGTGTAAGTTGAGAAGTAGCCTCTTCAAGATTACCCATTTTTACATGTAGTTCTCCCAAATTATTACTGGCTATTGCTTGTCCCTCAATATCATTGTTTTTTACTGCCAATTTCAATGCTTGAGAGTAGCGATTTCCTGCTTCTGTAAAGTTTTCATCTACTGCATTGGCGTAAGCGAACAGGAAGTAGTTGTCCACTGTAGCTGTTCCTTTGGCAATGTTGATACCAATTTGTATTAATTTTCCCATATTTACCTCAGGTTTTGCAATCTTGGATTGAGGAATATGTTTTTTAGGTAAATCTTTCTCTAGTTTAGGTAATTTGTCATCTTTTGGGATTTCAAAGTCATTGTTTGGGATTTCAAAATCATCTTTTGGGATTTCAAAATCATCTTTTGGGATTTCAAGGCCAGTTCCATCTCCTTTTACACAACAAATAAATCCCCAACGTTGATTACAAGTCTTTGCCTGAGCAATATGAGAATCGCCTAATGCTAGAAACAAAATTGCAACAAGAAGTGAAACAAATAATCTGAGGTACATCATAATCAACTAATCTCCTTTATTTATGTTTTTTTTTGCTAATTCAATCCATTCTCTTTCATCTAAATGATCAGGATCACCAAACTCTAGACATTTTTGCCATTGTTTCTCTGCTTCTAATTTAAGCTCTTTTTCTAGCACTTGTGCCAGTAGGCAGTAAGCTGAACCTGTTTGATCATCTATAACAATAGCTTGCCGAAGATTTACTATAGCTTGACTATATTTGCCTAGCTCTAATTGTACCCAACCTAAGTTTTTGAATAGATTATACTCTGCTTCTTTAGTTTTGTCTAAATCCTTGGCGTAGTCAAGTAGTTTGATTGCTGTTGTGTAGTCCTTAATTTCTTTAATTTGTAAGCGAGCTAAGTTAATGTAGGCAGTGGCATAATTTTGTTTTATAGCACTTTTGTAGTCTTCCATAGCATAATCAAAATTGTCTAAATTTTCATGAACTTGTCCTCTATTGTTAAGAGCAATAGCAAAATCTGGCTGAATTATTAATGCTAAATTTAAGTAAATTAGGGCTTCCGTATTTTGATTGTCTTGCAACTTATCATAGCCACGGTTGTTAAGGATAGTGGGAAACAGAGTAACGATGAATAAAATGCCAAATAGAATACTTAGTAGACTCGCAGTAGCAACTCCAAAACGAATGTTTCGCTGTACTCTATATCTACGATCACGCAGTTCCAAACTTAGCTGAATAAATTCCTGATCCTTGGGACTCAAGTCAGTTTTACGCTTATTGAGCCAAACTTCTGCTACTTTTAAAAAAGAACCAGTTAATAAATCCTCTTCGTTCTTCCCATTTTGTTCCCAGTGGCGACACCTAGAACGCAATTTCTCCTGCTGAACGCGAAAGTCGCGATCGCTTTTTATCCAGTCTCGAAGTCGCTGCCACTCCCGCAATAATGCTTCATGAACAATCTCGACTGTCTCCTCTTCCGTTTGCTCATTTCGTCCTGTTACTACTAGTCTGGCTTCTGAGCCTGCTAAATGAGTTACCAAATCCCAGTTATCTTTTCCTACCTCTCCACGAGTAGCCAAACGTCGGGTATCCTCGGTTCCTTCCCCTGGATGCAGCAATTGTAGAAAGATGCGTTGTGCTTGCTTCTGCTGCGTCGAATTTAACTTAGCGTAAACAGCTTCTGCATGGTTTGCCAACGCTTTGGCTACCCCACCAATTTCTGCATATGCTTGATGGGTTAAAGTTCTCTGACGCTGCTTTTTCCAAAGTTCGGTGAGGGCAAATTGCAGTAGAGGTAAATTTCCCGGTTCCTGCTTAACATCATCTAGGAGTTTTTCTGTGAGGTTTTCCTCTAATTGCACTTCCATCAATTGAGCAGGTTCTTCAATTGCTTGCTGCAATTCTTGACTATTCATCGAACTTAGCTTTAAATCCGCACTTTGTAGAGCATCAACAAAAGGACGGTAGCTGTAAGCTTGTCCGCAAAAGTCGGCTCGAAGGGTTAAAACAACCTTAAGTCCCAGAGAGTCTTTGATTCCCGTTAACAGGACATCAATAAAGCGCTCCCGTTCTTCCTGAGGACAGAGAGTAAACAGTTCCTCAAACTGATCCACCACTAATAGTAACTGTTTGTTGAGGTGCTCCTTGAGAATCTCCGAAAGAACATAGGCAAATCCATGTTGCCTAATGGTGTTGGCTAAATTAATTGCTTTATCGATGCGATCGCTTTTGCCAAGTCTTGGTTCTAATTGATGTACAAAAGCAGCAGCTAGTTGATTAAACGGTTGTTTCTCAGGGCGAAAAGATTCAATCAACCAGTTTTCCTCCTTTCGCAAGCGAGGTAGCAATCCCGCTAATACCAGGGAAGACTTACCACTTCCAGAAGCACCAACTACTGCTACTAGTGGCTGTTTTCCTACTGCTTGCATTAATTTATCAATAAATTGAGAGCGTCCAAAGAAGAACTGTTCATGTTTTTCTTGGAATGCAAACAATCCTTGATAGGGACACTCTAGCAGAGGTAGTTTATCTGGTTTTTTTAATAGGTCTTGCAAGCGTTGGAGCCCTTGCTCCTGTTGCTCCAAGTAATTAATTAAATAGATTGCCTTCTGGGTGAGGGTGACTCCGTTCAAGGGAAAATGAGACTTGTCAACTTCAAGACGAAGAAGTAACTCGTCAAACTGGCTTTCATTGAGTTTTTTCAGAAGATTAAGGATTTCGTTGCGGTTAACCACAATTAGTGTAATGCCTCAAATTTTACGACCTCAAGAGGTGTGGAGCTACTTCGTAGATAACCTTACTCAATCGAGTAAGAGCAGCTCCTTCTTGCTGTTTTGCGTAGCGAACAACTTCAGTTGCTCGTTGAGCTTGTGCTGTACCTAAAGATAGGTAAGCTGGATCTACATCGTAGAGGAAAACAACATTTTCAAACTGTGATGGTAACAGTGCTTTGAGTAAATTTAGGAGAGCTATCGGTTCAACAGGAGAGATAACTTCTGTTTGAGTAATGCTGACATCTTTTGATTGTTCTGGTTGTTCGCGAATTTTGATAACTGGTGTTAGAGATTCTGAAATTCCCTCTAAGCGAATGGCATTACAACCGAATTTATAAGCATCTGTATAGGATTTTCCGGCTCCAAGGGCGTCATAAAATCCTACAGCAAATTTGATTGCTGCGCGATCGCCAATTGCCTTATTCATCCCCACTACACAATCTATATGCTGATGAATGGCTTCAGCTTGTGTTTCCGAATAGCAGGCATTTAAGACAACACAATCAATCTTATCTTTAAACAACTCAAATAGCCCCGCCAGGGATTCTGTACTAACTAGTTGTATTTGCCCCGAACTATTTTCCACAGCTAAACCGTTTTCTCCCGCCCCATGCCCAGAAAAATGGACAATCTTTGGTTCATGAGCCAATAGAGCACGAGGCAAGTCATCAACTCGTAATGCCCAACGAGAGACAACTTCAAATTGCTCTCTTTTTTTAGCGAGTTCCAAACTTACCTGAATTTCTCGGACTTCTTCATCCAAGCGCAACTTGTCTGTATTCTTCGGATTGGCGGTGAGAATTAGAATTTTTTCCACGGTAATATTAACTCTAGATAGAAGGCTGATCTACCAACATCCAATTCCACAGTTTTACCCGTTGGTTGCTTATCTTCCACAGGGTTATGGTTGATGCAGAATTGAGCGTAAGAGCTATCAGCCTTACGTACTTAGGCAATTTTTAAAATGGTTGTACCCGCTATGGGGTGCGCTACTCTTCGCTCTAAGCAAGGCATCCCCGTTGGGTTACACACCTTACAATAGGTACACTTGCATACTTAGCAGAACTGTGATTCCATGTATTTTTCTTGTACTTGGGATAACTTTCCTTCCCTGATATTTGCCGCTTGCAGTTGTCAAAGAAGGGAGAGATTGTAACCCAAGTTCGTTCTGTCAAATTTTGACGAGCTATTGAGTTTAGGTTGCTAGCTTAAGGTAAATTAGGATGTGAAGCTAATCTAGTAACATAACTTGTACAAAAATCACTGCAACTTGACTTTGTAAGCTGGCGTTGTTTATCAGCACTTATCTGTCTAATGTTATAGCGCACGGCACTTAAAAGCGCAACTTTTCCTTCATCTGGAGTAAGAAAGTAATGGCGTGGCAAACCTAAAATGGTGGAATAGACGTAGGTTGGGTCTCGTTGCCTCGACCCAACACCAGTCAAGCTTTGTTGGATCTCGCTATCGCTCTACCCAACCTACATTTTTAGCTGTGCTACGGCAGTAGTCCAATTCCCTTTTCCAGAGATTACAACTCAATTCAGTTCGGTTATCTCACTACATAATACGTCTCTACTCCCCGCTTATTGAGTGACTATAGTATTAAGAGCAAATACCAGTCATTCTTGTCGTCTTTGTCAGGAGGGGGATAGATATGGGACACCAAAGCCATATATACCAAAATTAGGTTGAACCTTTTCCCCTTTACGGACGTCTAAATTAGTAATACTATAGGAGTAAGGCAAACTCATACTGACTTCGAGTTTTTGTTTTTCCCTCCTCACAAGCAGCGACATGCTGGGGAGCGCTGCCCAAATCAAGAAGAGAGATTTTCGTCAGTATCTAGCTTCAACTCATATCCGCTTATTAGAGCTACTGCCCTCAGTATAGATGGCA
>JAAHFP010000122.1 GCA_010672925.1 Symploca sp. SIO1C2
CAACACGCAAAAGTTGATGAAACGGCGCGACGGCGAAAAACACGAAAAAAGACCAACTTTTCAGTGGCAATTTTCGCACCCGGTAGTACGTCACCGTGAGTAAAGGGCCATTGCTTACCTACTAATTGGACAATTCTCTATTCAACCATATACTCTAATCTAGATGAAGTTGGATTGTTATATAGATACGGTGGGGGTGAAATGTTCCCGTCCCTAATAGGGGACGGGAAAAAAGTTACCGTCCCGTATGCGGGACTCTGTCGCGATTGGCGTTAATAATAGGGTGTCCATGGGATCGTATCTGCGACTTCCCTGTATGGTAGTTCCCGAAAAACCGATGAAACCCCCGAAAATATGGGGGGTTTATGCACTATAGAAGGGGGGGAGAGGGAGGGAGAAGAGAGAGAAGGAGAAGGTTCTCATGGCTCAAGGATTCCTTTCCAGAAGTTTAGATTATTTTCGAAATAGTGATGCGCCACTAACGTAGACGCCATCTTATTACTGTTGATGCAGAAAAAGACCCCTCCCCCTCGCGGGGCAATAGTCCACTACCTCCCCGGAGCGGTCATTTGAATATATTAGGCCAATCAACACGCATACGAAGTACGCGCTGATTGTTGTTTGAAATATTTACGCCAATGAGAAGGCATGGGCAAACCGTTTACCTGTACATGCTTGCGCAGTTGCGCCGACAGAAGAGTTTGCCGCCTTTTGCCGCCTACCATATAAGGTAGTGTATGGTAGGGTACTACGAGTAGAATTGGTGTACAACGAATGACTGCTTCAACTCAATCCTTTATTCGCGCCTCTGTCCCGTATGGTTCGAGACCATACATATTAAGGTATATTAGAAAACATATTTACACATACATATGCAAGACGCTTTTACTTCTTTCCAGTGGACTGCGCCAACAAACAGACGCAACGGGCTCAAAGGAGGAGAAATGTCGTCTGGTTTTGATGAATGTGGTGATATCCCAAGCCAGGACTTGTCCTGTCGTGTTGTAAGCGATTGCACATGGTTGCCGAAAGGCCGCCTATTGCCAGCACCCACATAAAAGCCATGTACGACACATTCTCCTCTGCCGGGCTTGTGTCATTTTTGTATTTGATCTTTTGGGGAATGCCACTGGCGACCCTTGTATCCATTGATCGAATGGGATACCCAGACACACCAACATGGTGTGGCTGGCCTCTACTCTTTGCTCTCACAACCAATATCATCCCCAGAGGACGATACGCGCGTGAGTCGAGAAAGAGGCTGGCGGATCATTCATTTATTCTTATTTTCGGATGTCTACTTTTCCTCAATACTTCAAGCTTACAAGGTCCTCCAGAACGTCAAGTCCCATGGTACCGTAATCATGGGCATCGAGTAACGAGTTCTTGGCGGCTTCCTGAAGGCTTTCGCGTGGTTTTCCCATCGTTTAGGACGTCGTCAAGGACGACTGCGGCCTCTACTGCCGGAGACTACAAGGTCCTGAAGACTCTGAAATAGGCTGTGACGCGTTCTGAAGTTTTACTTTAGAATAAATTACTGTTCTATTGACGAGAGTGGCTCGTTTGGCATCCTATGGTCTACTTTTGGTTGCCTTTGCCCCACGCTTCCGCCGTTTTCACCGCCGTCGGCATCTTCTGGGAATTTCTCCTGACCTCCCTGGTGGCTCCGAAGCCTCCTAACTTCGCAGGAGCCTTCTTCTAGGTGTTACCGAATTTTTGTTACTCTTTGGTGGTTCTCTGGTGGTTTTTCGGGTTTCTATCGGCCTCCCGCAGTCCGAATTTGGCGTCTTGGGGCATTTTTGACCGCTTATGTCGGTTTTTGCCGTTTCGTTTTGGATTGGAAGGTCCCTGAGCCTCGCTGCAATTTGTGCTGGTGCATTGGAGGCTCCCGCACATAGTACTACCTTGCGATCTACGGTAGTGCCTTTGGTTGTGGAGATATCGGCCTCTGAAGATTGGTTTTTGCCATTGTCGGTTTTTCGCGGTCGCACTTAGCGTTTTCGGTCTCTCGCTGAGTTTCCAACCGTCGCGGACGATTGGACGTTGTTGCCATCCACTATGGTAGGCAGTCAAAGTGATGTTTTGTCATGGTACGTTCTTTACGATGTGCACTGCTATGTGTATTAAATGGATAATTAAGATGAGATGGCAAGGGGGCCCTCATCGTGATTGCGCTAGATACGGAATTGGATACTGCTCAACATGACTGATGCCACTCGTCATCTTGGTCATGTTGCTGCAGCGGTTGCTGAAACGTGGCTTGGTAATTGAGCGGTTGTTGCAGCGGTGGAGCCTGTTGGGGCCACATTGGGGCCTGTGGCCACATGAATGGCTGCTGCCACATGAACGGCTGCTGCCATTGGACCATTTGCGGAGAAGGCATCATTTGGGGTTGCCAAGCCATGCCTCCTGACAGCTGTTGGTAGGGGTTTGAGTTCGGGATTGCAGGAGCCAACGGTACCTGCTGCGTCTGGTTAGGTAGCTGCGGAGGTGGGAGGAGAATTGCAGGGGCACGTTTGCGTGTTGGCTTGTCCGCGAATCTGGTTCCTTCTGCTGGTTCAATGAACTGACACATCGGTGTCTCCACTCCATCGTTGGGGTCAGCAAAGGTGAGTCTCTCAATATTGCCTGCACACTCTGGGCAAAGGCAGCGATTGTCAAGCCCAACACCAAACTCATCTTTTCGTTTATTCTGTGCCAATGCGTATGCGCCGTAGAAGCGCTCGCCCGTGTCTTGCTGAAGCTTTCGGACGCGATGAAAGGGAACGTTTCTGCAACCGGCTTCCACGGCCCATTGGTTAACAACTGATAGGTCGGTGTCGTTGTAGTACATTGGTTCTTTTGCAAAGTACTCAATCACGTCCGCCCTCTCTTCAATGTCTACGTCATTCAGCCATCTCCTGTGTCGCATGACCACATTGTGCTCACAAGTGCCGATCAGATTCAAGTAGCTTGTAAGATGTTCCCTCGAGTTGGTATTGGCAAAATGTGGCTGCTTGTTGTGCCAATTCTCGACATGAGACTCGCATCGTAATGATTTCTTTTTCGTAAGGTCATGCTTTGATCGAGCCTTGGGTCCCTTGCGTACATCCATGTACAGTTCCTCCACGGGTAAAGAGTCAGTAATGTAGATAGCCTTCTTCATTTGTTCTTCTACAGCAGGCTTAGTGTCCATAGTGAATAGTTTCTTCCCCGATAAACTGTCTTCACAGTCCTTGAAGTCTTCAAGCCATAGCTGCAGTTTGTGTGCTATGGTCTCCGCGGGGTGAATCTTCTTTCGTAGGTACACTTGGAAGCGTTGCTTGAAGTCACTTGTCATGTTGGCGTCTCTGATTTCATCGTCGGTCCACTGCTGGCCACTATTTCCCCACTTGCCAGCCTTTAGTACTTTCACCAACTTATTAAAATCCTCCTCGTGCCAATCATAGACAGCAAAGCACAGCTGCCGGAGAGCCTCGTGGTGGAGCTCATGTCCCTGTCGCAAAGTGTCTACAATCCGATGCATGAAATGGAAGAGACCAAGGCGTCCTTGTAGATGTGGTCCCAGCATCATTGTCCAAAAGTCTTTGTTGTGGGGCCATGTATCGCAGTACAAGACTTTTGGAGCGAAATGAGATCTTCGTGCCAGACCTTCCACAGCGTGCGCAATATCATCTGCTCTGGTTGTGTGGACGAGCACCGCTGATGCCACTTCACCTGTTTCTGTGACACAATTCCAGATGTAGTTACCATCCAGATGGCGCTGGTAGTTCTTTGCAGCATCAGATGTATGATCTTGTGCAGCTGCAAGCGATGTGCTAACGGATTGCATCTCTCGAGTTAGTCGTTCATACTCTGGGATCCCCGACAAGGTGAAGGCGGAATCCTGGGACATTGCAAACAAATCCCTGATCTCATCCCCAGTCGGAGGCCGTGCGGGGCAGTAATCAACGGGATTCTTGGGATACTCCGGCGCCTGAACCCCCGAGCTTCCTCCAGTTTGCTTCCTCACATAGGCATGATACGAGTAAAAATCCGCAGTCCGCTTCACATAGGAGGTGTTGATACCCCTGTAAATCATTCTAGCCATATGATCCCCATTTGAATACGTTGGCATGAGGCTCATAAACATATCTGTCACATTTTCGTGAAGGTGCCATGTAGGATTCTCCTTTGGGATGTACTTTGGCTCGACGGGATAGCACCTCGAGACCCAATGGGGCAACATTCCAAGCACGGTGGGGGAATTGCCCCAATGGGAGCATTTGCACACGGGGCAACGGTAATTCATAACAATAGCCCAGCTAGGAGGACCTCCCATTTGAAAAATGGGGAACAGCTTCTTCTTGAGAGACCAATTCGTCCTGTCACGCTGCAGCTCGCCGTGGCAGTTTGGGCTGGGACAGCAAAGGCGTAGTCCAGGAAAGTGTATCTCCCAAGCAATGAGAAGAATCTTCTGAGACTCAATCATGTGATACCAGCTTGGAATGGTCCGTCCATCTCTCGGTTGCACAGGCACAGTGAAGGACATTGTACCCCTGTCAAAGATTTGGGAACACGCGTCCAATTTAGCCTGAGCAGCTGCTGACAAAGCCGTTCCTGTCGGTACTCTCTTTGGAAACACCTCCGTAGCTAGAAACTGTGCAATAATTGCGATAGGAACGGGGCAATTGACTTTCCATTTCTGCAACTGCTTCATGCGGTCATCATTTTTGAGGGTGTCTTCAATGAGGCCACTCCAATTGACATGCAGAATATCGGGGGACCTACTTGCGGCGGGTTTCTTGTCACTGTCTGACTCAAGATCGATACCCACAACGTCTATCATAGCTTCGTCCAATTCCACCATAACAGCTTGCTCTAGTGGTGGCATGGTAGTTGCACCAGCTAGCTCGTGGGCTTTCCGAATGGCTCGCTGTTCGGGTCGATGAAACCAATCTGTTCGATGCTGTTTCCTCATCTGGGCAGCCTCAGCCGGAGTGAGTCTTTTAGCCAGAGCCTTAATAGGATTCTCTTCCGCCTTTTCTTCTCTTTTCAGTCGTTTCTGCTGCCCAACATGGCAAAGCTGGTGGTGGCCTTTGTGCGTCATGCCGGTTTTCTCCGTCAACCCAGCAGCGGCTTGTCGGCATCGTATACAGTCTTGTGGCCAATTAAAGGCACGCTTTCCAAGGAGCGTACGCTGAACTTGCGTGTCAACATGAGAACGTTCCTGACAATCTGGCTTACTCTTCTTTGCCCTTTGGGATTTACCAGCCTGGCTCCGGACGCCCATGTTACTTTCGTCGTCGTTTGTTTTTGTGGCAATAGAAACTGCAGCTGATGCCGCTTGAGACGTTTCGGCCGGGTCACTGTGTACTTGGGTCATCGGATCAGTCATTGTCAAGATCGGGCAAGGGTCTTGGAGCCTTTGTGCTTCTTTGCTGAATAGACTAGGCGATTGTTTCACTGGTTTATCTAACATATGTACCACACATTCTGCAACGCTTTTACCGGCTCATCACTGGACATGTGGGTGCCCTTGGTTGATGAATTTCGCCAAAAGATTCATACGTCATTTTCAGAATTGTTGCAAGACAAAGACGGGGAAGCCGTCCGCTTTGGGATTAATTTCTCGGATTGGACAATTGCATTTTTTATTGATTGCACATCGCAGTACACTTGCCGACCCGGTGGTGGGAAACATCATGGCGAAGATAACGGCTTTCTATTCCGGCTATGCCAAGCGCCATGGCCTGAAAATGCAGACACTTTGGGCTCCAAATGGGATGTTTGCATCAATCTTTGCAAGCAGTCAACAAACCAGGTTTTGACCGCAAAACTGAAAAGGGCAGCAGACTACCTACCAACACCCCACCCGTACAACATTTATGTGAGCGTCATGCGTGTCATAAGCCGTGATGTTTGTCATGGCCCGACACCGACCAACCGTCGAATTCTGCAGAACCGGTGGAATGCACAACTTTGCAACTTGCTAGCTAGCTAGCTAACTAGCTAGCTAGCTACTTACCTTAAGCAAGCAGGTCGATCGCTGTTGTGCCGTTGCAGCTGAGGGCACGTCATTCACTTGAGGCTAACGCGCGTCAACGATTGGCTAGCTAGTAGAACTACGTCACTTTTGGGAAGGACCCACAAGGTAAGCGCAAAAGCAGTAGATATCTCTCTTTGTAGCTAATTTATGTTTGCGCTTCATTGTTGACATGTCTTGTTAAGTGTCTACATTCGTGATTCTCCATTCTTCGTCATGTCATGTGTACAGTGGGTTTGGCCTCGTGCTTTTCGTCTTTGTCTTGCTTGCTTGTCGTAGGCGTGATAGATAATGGCACAATCCGTGAAAGTCATCGTAGGTGCCAAATGGAATTAAATGCAACTTGTCTAGTAGCAATAGCTAGAAAGAGGCGCTGCTCTTTGTGCCCATGCGGCTCTTGGAACCCTTGGTGTCGAGGCGCGAACCTTCTCCAAGCAGGCTCTGATACTTTTTCCACACTACTTCGCCCACCAAAGTTCCGAGCTGCGCTCCTCCTGTGTTACCGAGCTCAATGTGAATCCCTCCATACAAACGGGAACGTCCAGCTTCAGACGCTGCGTCGGAAAAGGTTTCCCATGACAGAGTTATGTCAGTTGCCGGCACGTAGCCAACGCTTCTGGGTCCGGAATTTGGAATGCTGCCTATTGCATAGTTTGGATCGGTGGGGTCGTCGATGCGCGGCTCAAACGCCGACTCGCCTTCTGCGATCGTTACACTTCCTCCGTACTCGTCCGATCCAAAGAAGTTGCGTAGGACCACGGCTGACGCGAAGCTAAAAGTCGAATGTCCCGAGACATATTCAGCGAACGGAGGTGTAATGAAGTTGAGATTCTGGTACTGCAAACAGCGGGAGAAATTTCATGAACCACGTTAGTTTTTCAACACAGGAGGCGATAAGTCGCAAATCAGCGCAAGGTGGCTACAAGGTCCCCATTTTGTATTCTTACCGGCTGCCACTCAGATCCACTACGTTCTCCAATACCTTGATATGGTCCCAGCCACGTTGTAACAGTTTGATCTGCGTATAAGCACTGTAGGACCGTAACGGGTCGAGCACTGTCGTAGTATCGTTTCGCCTGCCACGACGCAATACCAGCGTCAAACACCGCCTGGGCTTGAAGAAAAAGCAGTTTTAGCATGTCCTCGCCACCAAGTTCTCGTTCCTCGGCAACTTCAATGGCAATCTCGTGCCAATGTCCCGGTGGGAGTGTACTGGCCGGGCCGTCTGCCCAAAATTCGGCAATGATCTTCTGCCGATCGCTCAATGATGAGTAAATATCCAGTACTTCGGAATGCTGTTCCATGAACAAGTCTTGGCCCTCACGCGGTGGTCCTGGCAGGTTCGTCCAAAGTAGAGGCGTTTCGGAGGAAAAGGGGATGACACGATCCATGTAGGGTGACAGCCAGGGCCGGAGTTGCGCGCCACCGCCGGGAGTGGGAACGTAGAGCTGCTGCCATTTGTCAAGGTGTCGAATTTCATCCATGCAGTTCGTTCTGCCCACTGTTTCTTGGGGATCATTGACTGACTGGTAGAGCGTATAGTCCGAGTAGCAGACGCCGTCATCACTAAGGTCTCCACGCGCGTTCATCCCATCCGCCCGGCGCGCAGTCAAGAAGGTCATAGTTGACTCGACCGCCCTTTCGATCACCGTGTCCGTGCTCGACTTGAGGAAGTTTACGACATCAGGTATTTCAGTTAGACCGCTCGGCACGACATCGACATATCGACGTAGCATGTCTACACCGTCTGTCTCCATTAAGGGCCATGCATTTTCACGAGTTGCTGCACAGTTGGAGTCGAGATCATAAAATATTTCTGCCAAAGCCAAGAAAGCTGCTACGGAAATAGCTTTACGAGTATCTTCGCTTCTTGCTCGTCGCACACGCTGAACATTGTCCGCAGCCGTTCCCGTTTCAGGAAAACGAGCGACTGCAACAGGAGTCGCGTCGGCTGTATACGGCACCATGGCGTTCCATTCCGATGTCGTCAGTATGCTCAAGGCGCGTGCAACTCCTGGAGGAGAAAGAAAGCCAAAGCTCGCCGCAATCATATCGAGTGCCAGCTGAGACCAATCGCGAACCATCGCTGCCGTCAATCGATCATTGGCGACATTTCCATTGGCGCGCGCCAGTGTCAACGTACCTCCTGTACTGAGAAATACCGTAAGAGCGAAAGCAAAACCTTTCTTGACGTACATTTTGTTGCTGCGGTCGCGTTGTGGTTTCACAAAAAATGCGTACGCTGTTTTGTGTGAGAGGAAGGTTGGTAGTTTTTCGCAAATAAACTCTTTCGTTGAATGAGTCTTGTGGCCGAAGCATTGCCGAAGACAACGGCCAACAGAAAATTTTTTGATTCACCACACCTGTTTATGGCCGCATAAAAGAAAA
>JAAHFP010000123.1 GCA_010672925.1 Symploca sp. SIO1C2
GACTAAAGTGCCTGGAGTTCTGAGCTGTCCTCTTCCCCCCTGCTTCCTCAGCTCCCCCAGCTCCCCCAGCTTCCTCAGCTCCCTCAGCTCCCCCAGCTCCCTCAGCTCCCTCAGCTCCCCCAGCTCCCTCAGCTCCCTCAGCTCCCCCAGCTTCCTCAGCTTCCTCAGCTCCCCCAGCTTCCCCAGCTCCCTCAGCTCCCTCAGCTCCCCCAGCTCCCCCAGCTCCCTCAGCTCCCTAAACCGATAACTTCTCTTAACCGAGCAGTATTGACTCCTCACCCATGCTGGGCTAATTCCAGGGGTCTAGCTTGAGCTTGTTCTATTAACCATTGAAGCCCATGTAAATATTCTGCACCAGCTAGTTCGACAGCATCTTGATGCCCTGCTTTTGGTACAAAAAGTAGTTTTTTGGGCTCAGGTGTCTCATCAAATAGGGTTTGACTCATATAAGCAGGGACAACTTGATCCGCATTGCCGTGAAGAAACAGAACCGGCATTTGCAACAGTGGTACTTTTCTCAGGGAGTCAAAGCGCTGGTGCAAGAGGAAATTGACTGGAAAGAGTCGGAATTGCTTGATATAATTCACCATTGAGAGAATGGAGGTGAATGAACTTTCGACCACCAATCCTGAAATTTCTGGATGCTTGGTGGCTAATTCGATGGCAATTGCTCCCCCTAAGGAATGACCATAAAGCAAAATCTGCTCTGGTGGGATTTGCCTGACTTGAGTTAGATAGTTCCAGGCAGCTTCTACATCCTCATAGGTACTGTACTCGGTGGGAAATTTGCCTTGACTTTTCCCATACCCCCGATAGTCGAGCATTAAGCAGGAAAATCCTAACTGATTAAACTGCCCAGCTCGATGGAGATTGCCTCCCATATTCGAGGCATTACCATGTAGATATAGCCAGACCTTGGCATTTGCTGTAGTGGAGGGTATCCACCAGCAGTGAATCGGATTTTTTTTGCCTGAAGCTGCTCTTACGGATAACCAGACTTCTTGGTAGTTGAGGTCTAATGCTGCCGGTGTCGCTTTGATTATCGTTGAGGGTCGAAAAATGAAGCGATTTTGCCGGAATAGGAGAAATAGACAAGCAACAATGTAAGCGAGTCCCAATATTCCTCCTAAAGCTAGAAGGAGATTCAACCACAGTAGCGGAAAAACTTCAATCACAGTTGTAACTATAGCGTTGTTTGTCAAGTATTTTGGCAGAAAAATTAACAAATAAGAGAGACAATTCGGTTAAATACCCGGGATACAAACGGCTGAGCTCCTTGTTTTCAAGCATCGCAATTATGGGCAAGACAAATTGCGCTGTTAGCTTCACAACAGGAGATTTTGACAGTAGGGGTACTCTCGAAGATTGATTGGCAGCTCAAATTGGGCATTCTAGGATTGTAGATACAGTTAGCTTTCTGGAGTTAGTTGCACCCTGATGCTCAAGCTATTGAATATAACTGTATGTTCAAATTAAATGAACCACAAGTAGCCTCCAGCGCTAAAGTGTAAAGAATAATGCGATCGCTTGTGACGGTGCCCAAGACAATCGCAGCCATCAAATAGGATCTAGCACTTTTAAAATACCCAATCTCTTAAGATCATCTACCCCCTGATTATGGTTGACTTCACGGTCGCTATCCCTACATATAATGGAGAAACTCGTTTACCAGAGGTTCTAGAACGATTGCTTGCAGCGAAGCTACCACTGTCAGACAAGTTACCTCTTACTAAGGAAAATTTTTCCTGGGAAGTTATTGTTGTTGACAACAACAGCACAGATAATACAGCTCAAGTTGTGAAATACTATCAAGCTAATTGGAGGGCAGATTGTTCTCTAAGGTATTTTTTTGAAGCTGAACAGGGAGCTGCTTATGCTCGACAGAAGGCAGTAGAACAAGCTAGAGGAAAATTTATTGGCTTTCTCGATGATGATAACTTACCAACACCAGACTGGGTAGCTTCTGCCTATGCCTTTGGGGAAACTCATCCCCAGGCAGGAGCTTACGGCAGCCTAATTCACGGTAAGTTTGAAGCTCATCCACCAGACTACATCAAAAGTATCGCCTGTTTTTTAGCAATTATTGATCGAGGCCCTCTACCCCACAAATATGAACCTCAGCAAAAACTTTTACCCCCAGGGGCAGGGTTAGTGGTGCGCAAACGGGCTTGGCAACAGACAGTACCTAAGCGTCTATTTTTAAACCATAGGGGACGAGAGGCAGGATTAGCTAGTGAAGATTTGGAAGTAGTGTTATATATTCAGCGAGCTGGTTGGGAGATTTGGTACAATCCTCAAATGCAAATTTACCATCACATTCCAGCTTGGCGATATGAGAAAGATTACCTGATTTCTTTGATGCGTTGTATTGGCTTAAGTCGGCATCATTTGCGTATGCTTAGAATCTCAAGTTGGCAAAGGCCATTATTTACTCTAATTCACCTATTCAATGACCTGAGAAAACTAGTTCAATACTGGTTGAAAACCTGGAGAGCCAGCAACAGTGATGTGCTTGTTGCTTGTGAGCGTCAACTATTATTAAGTATCTTAGTTAGTCCTTGCTTTTTGTGGAAAAAAAGATATTTGGATTGGATATATCGGCCAAAATATAGTCAAGGAATGCCTTTAACTGAGACCAAACTAAATTTAAAAAACTCCCCGGGAAACTATGCATCGAAAACTAAGGTGAAGCAACTTAAGTAGAGATTGAGAGTAGTTGGTCTATTTATTCGGGGTCTGAAGTAACAAGTAATAAGTAATAAGTAACAACAAACAACCAATAACCAATAACATGACACCAGCAATAACTCGCCTTAGCATTGGTGTGCCTGTGTATAACGGTGAACAATTCCTCGAAGAGTCGCTAAATTCTCTGTTGGCTCAAACTTTAGAAGATTTTGAGCTGATTATTTCAGATAATGGCTCCACTGATAGAACCGAAGAAATTTGTCGCACCTACGCTGCTAAAGACCAACGCATTCGTTACCATCGCAGTGAGGAAAATTACGGTGCTGCTTGGAATTATAATCGCTGCTTTGAGTTGTCTGTAGGTAAATACTTTAAGTGGGCTTGTCATGATGATTTATGTGCTCCTGAATATCTACAACGCTGCATTGAGATACTTGAAGCCAATCCTTCAGTAGTTTTGTGTTACGCTAATAGTATTTTTATTGATGAACAGGGAAATATACTCCAAAAATACCCTGAAGACTTACACCTTGATTCTCCTCAACCCCAGAAACGTTATCAGCAATACCATCAACGATTTCTGTATAAATACAGATGCAATCCTCAATTTGGAGTAATTCGGAGTTCTACTTTAGGCATGACTAGGGTGATGGGGAAATACGAAGGTTCAGATATAATTTTGTTTGCAGAACTAGCTATGTTGGGAGAGTTTTACGAAATCCCTGAATATCTGTTTTTCCGCAGAGAGCATCCCCAAATGTCACGAAGAGCCAATCCTACCAATGAGGAACTGGCTGTCTGGTATGATCCCAAAAATAGAGGGAAGCTTCAGTTACCAATGTCACGATTGCTTTGGGAACATTTAGTAGCGATCCGGCGCACTGAACTGAGTTGGTATGAAAAAATATCCTGCTATCTACAGTTACGCACTTTTTTAAGATGGAAACGTAGAGAATTAGGTCAGGAATTTGTTAAAGCGGCTCAATGGTTAGTGCTAGGTGGTAGGTAATAGGGGGTATCAATATGGACTTATATTCATTGGTGTTTAACATTTTAAATAGGCAAATCCCGTATTTCTTAAGATTTTATTTATAAATTCTAACAGTCAATCTAAAATCTAAAATCTAAAATCTAAAATATTAAGACTTGTTTCTTGAGAGGCAAACAAAGCAAGAAATCCTTATCTACTAAAGCTTTCGCTTTTAGTCTCTCAATCCCTACGTAGAAATACGGATTTTTTTTTCTTAGTTCCGTGTTACGTTTAAATTTGGCCAGTCATATTTTTGTTAAGAAAACTGCGAAAGTATTGTAAATACTTTGCAAATAAAGACCTGATAATCTGGACATAACAGAGTCATCTATACTAAATTGGTGCGAGTAACTGAAGGAAATCTTTCTTCATTGGCAATCCTTGCTGTTTCGTCAAATCATTAGACTTATTGCCAAAATATTTCGCAACCCCCTCTATTCTTCCCTTAGCCTGGGGAGGGGGTTATTTACCCCTGATTAAGGGGTATAACTATAAATTTTGCAATAAGTTTTTTGTTGATTAATTGCCCAAAATTGATTGTTTTTTAGTTAATTGTACTTACTTCATCAACGCCATGTCTAAAGAACAAGTATTTGCCATTATGCTGATGCGCTTTAATCTTAGTCCTGCAAAAGCTACTTTAATCATTCAAACATGGTTCAAACAGCACCCAGCAGAAAACTGGGAAACTTTAAAAAAGTTGTTAAGTAACAACCAAGTCATTGTCCATGAGGGAATGCTCATATCAAATCCGGTTCTCGCAAGACATGCTCGGTGATCATCGGGAATTGGGAATTGGGAATTGGGAATGAGATAAAATTCCGCGTCGAAAAAGAAGACAAGACACAAGTTATAGCAACCGCCAAGGCGCTTAGGACAATACCAAATGCTGAAACCTTTACCTGTCAACCTCTTCCCTTGGAGCCTTCTGCCCTCTGCCCTCTGCCTTTTGCTATAGCTTCCCTTCCAGGCTACATTTATAATCGTGTCACGGCAGTAGCTGTTGGATTACACTCAAAACCAACTTCAATAGGTCTTAGCTTAGAGCAATTCCCAATTCCCTACATTGTCAGACGCTTATCAGTTCCAACAGCTGTTTTTCACTCAGTTGAGTAATACCTAGTTTTTGAGCCTTTTCCAACTTAGAACCAGCATTTTCCCCAACAATTAAGTA
This sequence comes from Symploca sp. SIO1C2, assembly GCA_010672925.1. Lineage (GTDB taxonomy): Bacteria > Cyanobacteriota > Cyanobacteriia > Cyanobacteriales > Coleofasciculaceae > Caldora. The sequence continues at coordinate 4,893 of JAAHFP010000123.1, forward strand.
GTCAGTTTTACTACTAATGGAATTACTTACCTTCCCACCGACTTGCTGAATCAACTCTTTTGCTTCATCTCGCTTCATGGTGGGTAAAGTACCAGTAATGACAAAGCTTTTTCCCCTTAAGAATTGCTTATTCTCTCCCCCAGCTTCCCCAGCTCCCCCAGTTAGCTGTAAACCAGTGCCTCGGAGTCTGTCAATCAAAATCTGGTTGCTTTGGATCTGAAACCATTCAGTAACAGCATGGGCAATTTCTGAACCAATACCAGAAACACCTTCAATATCTGCTGGGGATGCTTGAGCTAGTTGTTCGACTGTGGGAAACTGTTGTGTCAAACTTTGGGCATTGACACTACCCACATGACGAATACCTAAACCGTAGAGTACTCTTGACCAAGGTTGGGTTTTTGAGTTAGCGATCGCATTTACCAATTTCTCTGCTGACTTTGCACCCATGCGCTCCAATTCAGTCAACTGTTCAACAGTTAAATCATAAAGGTCAGCTACTGCCAAAACTAAGCCTTGGTCAACCAGCTGTTGTACTATTTTTTCTCCTAAACCTTTAATATCAAGGGCTTTGCGGCTTACCCAGTGATTGATGGAGCCTTTAAGGATAGCTGGGCAAGAGGCATTAATACAGCGAGTCACTGCTTCCCCTTCTTGGCGAAACACCGGAGAGCAACAGACTGGGCAATGGCTGGGCATTTGGAAAGGTTGGGTATCCGGGGGACGGAGTTCTGGTAAAACCCGCACTACTTCCGGGATAATTTCACCAGCTTTGCGCACAATTACTGTATCTCCCACGCGCAAATCCAACTGAGCAATAAAGTCTCGATTGTGGAGTGTGGCTCTTTGCACGGTTGTTCCTGCTAACTGTACTGGTTGTAAGTGAGCTAGAGGGGTTAATGCTCCTGTGCGTCCGACATTAATCGAGATAGATTCAACACGGGTAGGAGCTTCTTGCGCTGGATATTTCAGGGCAATTGCCCAACGAGGAAACTTCTGGGTAAAACCTAATTTTTCCTGGAGGGCAACCCCATTGAATTTTACCACTACTCCATCGGTCATATAGGGTAAATTATGACGGTTTGTATCCCAGTAGTTGTAATATTCTTCAACTTCTTGTAGGGAACTACAGAGTTGGCTATGGGGATTTACCCAAAAACCGATAGCTGCGAGAAATTCCAGTGCTTCCCATTGGGAATTGGGATTGATGGGTTCTTGGCTATTGATGTGTAGAGTGTAGGGAAAGAAATCTAGTCGTCGTTTAGCCACTATACGGGAGTCTAATTGCCGCAAAGTACCAGCGGCTGCATTACGAGGATTGGCGAATAGTTGCTCCCCTGCTTGTTCCCGTTCCTGATTAATTTGTTCAAATACAGCTATGGGTAAAAAAGCTTCTCCTCGCACTTCTACTACTGCGGGAGGTTGCTCTAAATTAAGTCGCAGGGGGATAGAGCGAATCGTGCGTACATTCTGAGTAATATCTTCCCCTGTAATGCCGTCACCTCTAGTCACTCCCCGCACTAAAACACCTTGTTCATAAGTCAGTGCTAAAGCAGAACCATCTATTTTGAGTTCACAGACATATGAGTCAGGAGTTGCTACTTTATCTCCCTCATCCTCTAATCTCCGTGTCTCCGCGTCCCCGCGTCCCCGCGTCTCTCCATCCGACTCATAACGTTGCCAACGAGACTGCCACTTGGCAAACTCTTCAAGGTTGAAGGCATTTTCCAAACTATAGAGGGGAACATTGTGGCGCACCGAGGAAAAGTGAGACGCTGGCTTTTCTCCTACCCGCTGAGTCGGACTATCTGGTGTGACTAACTCTGGATACTGCGTCTCCAACTCTTGCAATTCTCGATATAGCTGATCATAAACTGCATCCTCCATCATGGGATTGTCGAGGACGTAGTAAGCATAGCTAGCTTTTTGTAACAGCTGCCGCAATTCTGGCACTCGCTGTTTAACTGTAGGATTTGGTTGTGTCAAGGTTTTCTTCCGTTGCCTGGGTACTGATTTTCAAGATGCAGCAAAATTCGTTCTATGTTCTGCTGCATAAGATTGAAGCGTTCATCTTGCATCAAGATTCTCTCTCGGAAAACATCTAGGCGCATTTCATTAAAAGCTATACGTTCACGGTCTGCTTCTCTGTCTCTACGAGATTCTAAAATAAATTCATTTAAAATTTTTGTCAGATTGTCCAAAGCTTGATCATTGGCAATAATTTCATCCAGTAAGATATTCGCTTTTTTGGCAAAATCTTGGTCTTCAATTGTTTTGATACGTTGCCTAATCTCAACTAGTTTTTCTTCTGTCATGCTCAATCTCCTGGGAATTTCACATCAAAATTCACGCCTAATACTTTTTCTATAGCAATCAAGGTTTCTAGGGGTAAATACTTAGTCGCCTCAGCTTCGATTTTGTACCAGTTTGTTGGCGTCATTCCTACTTCATGGCAAATTTGCAAGAGCGACCTTTTGTCATTTTCTCTGGCAGATTTGATTCTCTGACCCAAATTAGGCACAGAAGTTTCTAATGTTTTTCTTACTTTCATCAAGTAGTAGTCATTTATTGAAAACCGTTCCAAAAACGCTAACAATTGCTAACATTTTCTTCCTGCTTACTCGCTAACGCTGCGTCCGCTGCGCTAACACTCTGGTAGTGTCGGCACTATCCAGTCCACAGGCTGACACGGTGGAACTCACCGCCTTTGCCAAATTAATTGAAGCGTTCAAATCGCGATCGCAGGCAAACCCGCAATGGTCACACTCAAACACTCTTTCGGATAGCGATAGTGTTTCTTTTTTAGTTCCACAGCTTGAGCAAGTCTTACTGCTAGCGAACCATCTATCAACTATGAGCAATTCACAACCATACAACTGGCACTTGTACTCAAGCTGTCTACGGAATTCGTAAAATCCCATATCTGCAACAGCCTTTGCTAATTTATGGTTTGCCATCATCCCGGACACATTCAAATCCTCAATCCCAATCCTGCTGTGGTTCTTGGCAAGATATGTTGTGAGTTTATGCAATATGTCCTTGCGGATGTTAGCAATCTTACGATGCAGCCGTGCTATCTTGATTTGAGCTTTCTTCGAGTTACTAGAACCTTTAACTTTGTGACGATTAAGCCACTGCAACCTTGAAAGTTTCTTTTCATATTTGCGGTAGCTTTTTGCACTTTCAAAAACTTCGCCAGTTGACAGGGTTGCTAGATTTTTAACGCCAAGGTCAACGCCTACAATTACTACTGATTTAGATTCATTGGCTGGCTCAATTTCAATCTTGAAGCTAATAAACCACCGAGCAGCTGCTCTAGAAATGGTAACAGATTTGGGATTGATACCTTGAGGTAGACGCTCATAAGTTTTTAGCCAACCTATCTTAGGAACTTTGATTCGGTGATGTTCCACAGTGATTGAGCCATCCAACGTAAAGCTGTCAGCGCGTCCTTTTTTCTTAAACT
>JAAHFP010000124.1 GCA_010672925.1 Symploca sp. SIO1C2
TCAAAGACTTTTGATATTCTTCTCCTGCCCGACAATTCATTTCTCCCTGATAAGGATGACGCAGTACATATCTGCCTTGGAAGTTTTGGCGATTGGAGGTTTCCTGGAACATCAAATCAGCAGGAAACTTATCTCGACTATAACGGACATGCAAACGGGTAATAAAGACATTAGTCCCTCTTGAGGCATTCAACCAAAATACCCCTGCTTTTTTGAGTTCTTCCGGAGTCAGGGGGTTATCAGCACAGGGGTCACACCAACTCATATCCCAAGCATATTCGAGAAATGCGACCTTTTTGCGCTCCTGTTCATAGGATTTTTGGAACATTGCTTGGTAAAAATCGGCAAATTCGTCCTTGACAAACACTGGTAACTCAGTATTGGAAGGAACTTGCACAGTACGATAGTTAGTAACCTCAGCTTGACCCTTGGGAGATAAGATATAGACAATCAAATCTTGCTCTTTGGTAGAATTGATCATCCCCAAACGAATGGGTAGCATAAACTTGGGAGACTCGTAAGCCATCATCAAAGGTCGCAGGTTTTGGTAACCGGCCTCTTCAAATTCTTGGAGATTGACCTTAGCAACAAAGAATTTCAGATTTTGCCGAATGTAAGGTTTTAGCAGACGATTAGCACCCTGTGGAATACGGTAACCATTGCGTCGGAGCCAAGTTTCTAAACCGTTAGATTCCTTAGCACTGAGGATAACAATATCGTATTCTCCAACACTGAAGCGTTCCTCTACTGTTACACCCAAGACTTCATCTTCTGCTATACCCCTGCGTCCGCTGCTCTCGGTAACTGGTGCAGAGGGACGAGCAAATGCTATAGGAGGAGCACAGGGGTCTGAGTCAAAATATTCTACCAATCGTGGCGCACTAAAATTATCTAACCGTTGGATAATCTTGGGGTCACCTACATGCACTTGATCTTCCGTCAGTACTACAGGTACAGGGACAACCAAGGCAAAATCTTGGACATCCCCTTGATAATCATTAGCCATAGTTAAAATGGTACGCTCGCGATCGCGAGCAATTACCACTTGGGAAGCCTGATTGTAAAGCTTGGTATCGGCTTTAGCAACATAGAAACCGCAAAATGCCCAGGCTTGGGGAGCAAAACCAACTACTACGATCAAACTCAGTAGTAAACTCAATAAAATTCGTAATATCTTCATCATTAATTACCTTCAAGCGGAAAACTACGATAAATTACTTATTCTTGCTTACTCTTCCGAACCTAAAAATGAAAAGCGATGACCTAATCCTTTGATATGATTAGTTTCTGGCTTCGTTTTGGACTGCTTTGTTTTGGACTGAAGTCCTACTACTACTCATTCCAGGTAAACCTAGGAGATGACCAAATGAAATCCAAAAGTACAGTTAAAGGAGCTAAAGCAAACAAAGCCCAAAAAACTGCGGTGGAAACAAAGAATTGATTGCGTAGAATAAAAGTTAGGATAGCGATACAGATAGCCCAAACCACACGACTTGTTCTGGCATTAGGAATAGAGCGGGGGTCAGTGAGCATAAAGAGAGCAAACAGCAACAAAGAACCACTCATCAATCGATGGCCAAAAACATCCCAAGTCCAACCCAACCAAAAATTACGTACCCCTTCTAACAGAGTATAAGCTCCCAAAAAAGCTGCCGTTGTATCCCAGCGTCCCACTAGTTTCAACACCATACAGCCACTACCTGCAAACAATAAGGCATACCAGCCATCATCTCCCCATTGTCCAGGAGAAACCCAAGCATCATTTGTCAGCAGCAGAGCCGCAATTATACCAAAGTTGGCAGGATTAAAAAAATGCTTGCGCTCTACTTGAAAAATAAATTTACTCGCAATTGCTAGAGAGCCTGCTATTGCCATAGTAAGGTAATGCTCAGCTCTTAATAGTAGACATAAGCCGAGGGCTGTAATCATTGCACTTTTGAGAGAGGCTGGAGTAAAAGACTTGGAGACGGGGAGACGTGGGGACGGGGAGACAGAGGCTTCGTAGGCTGGATTGAGGAATGAAAACCAGGTAAGTATACTTCTTGTAAAAGTCGATAATTGTTTGTAAGTGCTTAGCATTAACGCTGGCATATTGCTCATAAAATCCAAGTTTTTTTCCGCCAATGCCACACCCTGATAGGATTTCTGCAAAAGGTCTAGTTTTGATTGATGTTGGGTTACGCGATCGCTAGTACAATCTACAGAGTTGAAATTGAACCAGTTTTCTGACAACCTTGTCAACAGGGATAACATTATCCATTGAGTTAACAGACAAGTTACGAGCAAAACTAGCATTAGTTCAGGTCTTAATGTCCAATCTCTAGTCCCAATCCCTAATACTAAGAATAGAGAGAGAAAGATAATTTGATAGTCTCTAGGATCTCGTTGTCCCATTGCTTCTTTTTTAAGTAAAAAGTAACAAGTTTGGAGTTAAAAAGCTGACTGTATAACCTTTCTTCCCTCAGCTCTTCTTCCCTCTTTGGAGGGGTTAGGGTTGGGTTCATTGGTGTCAACTTAAGCTAGAGATAGCTTAACGCTTTGCTTCCACACCCACCCAGAACTCAAGTTCTGGGCTAATAGCTAAAGTCCACTCAAGTGGACTGAAGATTTTGGGGAAAATTGAGTCACCTTTAGATGACTTGAGCTATTAGCAAGGAACTTAAGGATACTGTGGGGCATGAGTTTTACGTTAAGTTGACACCAATGGTTGGAGCCTCTTAACTTCTTCCACTAGTATGCCTGCCTGGAAATCTAAGTGATTGCTCGTTACCGTTTTTGTAACAAAGCTTACTGAGCTAAGATCCACTTAATGCAATCATCAGGTTTCTGTGGAACAGGCATCTTGCCTGTCACCCGAAACATCTGAGCTTAATTATCTTTATCGCGATCGCTTCGAGTTTTGGGAAGCTCCTCTACTTTTCCCTACACCTCTCACCCTAATATTGGTACAACCTCTTTCCCAAACAATTATTGAGGAACGCCGCTAGATGGCAGTCTATTATGAAAGACTGATTCAAATCTAAAATCTAAAATCTAAAATCTAAAATTGTTTCTTAAAAGTAACAGACTTTCACTTCAATGGTTGATACACAGCAGCAGGGGTATGATCTCGATTAATTTCCACTACCAAATCCACCAACCTAGGATTTCTGGTTAGAGGCGTGATAAATAACTCTGGATGGAGAGATTTCCAAAAATATTCGACAAACTGACTAATTTGGTCATCACTCATCCCTGACTTCCCCGTAGCCATCATGTCTCTTTCCGCCTGAAGTCGCCACTGTTTACTAAAGCGGTAGTCAACAGGATAGAGTACTATCAGCCGATCCAAATACTCCCACAAAGGTAAATAATCCTGGAGTCGTTCATTCATTTCCCGTGCAAATAACCTGTCAGCAGGAGTTTGAATCGGTGTTGGTGTATTACTATCAAATACTGCGGGATTGATTGGTCGAACTCCCACGAACCAACCTTCAAAGAGCACAATATCAACATTTTCTACCAATTCCGTCCCATTGCGATCGCCAATACCTCCCCAAGCAGATTTATCAAAGCGAGGTACTGCAATCGGTGCTTGTGGGTTTGGCTGACGCAGTTGCTCTAAAAGTTGCAAACCTAGCTCAATATCATGGGTTCCTGGTGGTCCTCGCCAGATTAGGCGGGGGTCTTGTTGTTGAAGGAATTGGCGCTCTTTATAGGTTTTGTAGATGTCATCTATGGAAATACTTAGAGTATGGTAACCCAAGTGAGTCAGAATTAAACGGAGGACAGTGGCTAAGGTAGTTTTGCCTGTTCCCTGTCCTCCTAATATCCCTTGAATCAGAGGACGACACAATTGTTGCCGAGATGAGGCTAACTGCATTGCTAAGGGAAGCCAAAGATTCCAGAGGGATAAGATTGTCTGCTGTTGAGTAGATATCTTGCCAAAATCAGAAACACTATCTCCTCCCTCGCCTTCTGCCTCCTGTTTTTCAAAAGACGGCAATGAAAGAACTTCCGTAGCAATAGCTTGAAAAAGTTTAATTCGCTCTGGAATAATTTTCTCGACATTTAGCGGTGTAATACCAAATGCTTGGGCTCTAGGTTTGTCTGCCAAAGCTTCAGTTGCCAACTGTTGATACTCTATCTCTGTTGGAGTCTGTCCTGCTAACCAGTTGCTGAAGATTTGGCTCATAAGGAATTTAGAATTTAGAATTTAGAATTTAGAATGCTTATAGAGTAAGGATTATATCGCTCTCAAACTGATGGGTTATTTCCATGCATTCTTGCACTAGTCAGCTTCCCTTGGAACCTCCTGCCTCCTGCCTCCTGCCTCCTGCCTCCTGCCTCCTGCCTTCTGCCTTCTGCCTTCTGCCTTCTTCCTTCTTCCTAATTACTTACGACCCCAGTTTGAAAGCTTCGACAAATAAACTGTAACTAAAGCCAATTTTCAGAGAATTCACTATTTCAGCCAACCAGGAAGAGTTATTGAATTCTTCAGCTGTTTGTTTGCGTCGCCTGTTACCATAAATAAGGATACTAGAGACTTCTGTGACCACAATCAATATCGCCGCAGCAATTATATCCCAGCCAGCTGCTTGTCCGACGGTTGTAGCAACCCCTGTTCCCAGGAAAAAGCCTAAAAGGAAGCTAATTATAGACAAGGAGATACGTCGCCAGGGATTGGTTAGCCATAATCCTAGCCTTGTCAAGATAGCACCAAACAGATTGTTGAGACGGGTATTTTGCATTGACGAGTCTGATATTGAGATATTTGGGCTTGTATTCTATTCTAAAATCTCGTGCAAGGGTCTGAGAGTATGTAACAATCTAACCATGACATTCCTTTGTTCAGTGAAAATTTTTCATGAAATTGCTAGTCAGCAACGATGATGGTATTTTCTCTATGGGTGTTCGCAGCCTCGCTGATGCTCTTGCTGAAGTAGGTCATGAAGTCACCGTTGTTTGTCCTAATCGAGAACGGTCTGCTACTGGTCATGGTTTAACTCTTCACGAACCCATCCGTGCTGAAGTTGTCAATAGTATTTTTCACCCTAAAGTTATCGCTTGGTCTTGTTCAGGAACTCCTTCTGACTGTGTGAAGCTAGGGTTATGGGGTTTAATGGAAAGCCCACCGGATTTAGTCCTTGCTGGTATTAACCATGGTTCTAACCTAGGAACTGATGTCCTTTACTCTGGAACTGTCTCAGCAGCAATGGAAGGGTTTATCCAAGGAATTCCTAGTATAGCTTTTAGTTTGGCTCACTATACATCCCTAGAGTTTCAAACAGCGGCAACATTTGCCAAAAGCTTGGTTGACCAAATCAGTAAACAACCTTTGTTAGAACCAACGCTGCTGAATGTTAATGTACCACCACTGCCACTCTCAGAAATAGCAGGAGTTAAAATCACTCGCCAGGGAATTCGTCGCTATATCGAGACCTTTGAGAAACGAACTGATCCGCGAGGCAAGACTTATTATTGGTTAGTTGGTGAAGCAATTGAGGATATAGAACAACCAGATCATCTCCATCTTCCCCCGGAAATACCTACAGATGTCCAGGCAATTCGCGATCGCTATATTTCTGTAACTCCTTTGCAATACAATCTTACTGATGCAGCAGCAGTTTATGATTTACAGGAGCATGGATTGGGGATTTAGCCGAAAGCATTGATTTGTTGTCTCTCAATTCCTCAACTTTTATTACTGAATCGGTGTTCTAGTTGTTCACCCTTCTTGCGATCGCCTGATGCGTAATCAAGTTCAGATTACCTATATACTGGACTTAAGTTTCAAAAACTGTAGAGCCAACGCTATGTCCAGCTATAATGAGATCTTAAATCAAGTCAAACATCTCCGGACAGATGAACAACTTCGTCTCATCGAAGATTTGGCAGTACTAGTGCGTCAGCAAGCAGCAGCTACATCTCAAGAGAGCTTTTCAACATTACCAAAGGAAAATATCAAGCAGTGGTTTGGCTTCTTACCTCAAACAATAGATGCTCTAGCATTCCAGTTGGAAATTCGGCAGGAATGGAACCGGGAAATCTGGAATGAGTTATAAATATCTGCTCGATACAAATATTCTAATTTATTATTTTAATGGTAATCCGGTTGTCTTATCAATTTTTGATGAGATTCAAGCGGGAAGTGCTGTTGGATACTATTGTCCAATTACTTGGGTAGAACTACTCTGCTATGCTGGTTTAACTGATGAGCAAAGGCATGAAATTCGCACATTTTTGAGAAAATTATCCTGTATATCACTAACGGATTCAGTATTAGACAGTGCTGCTGAAATTCGCTGTAATTACCGCATTGGGTTGGCAGATGCTCTCATTGCAGCTTGTGCCTTAGTTGAAAATTGTACGCTGGTGACTCGCAATGTCGAAGATTTTAGACGAATTGCTCACTTAACTATCTTAAATCCATTTGATTAGCGATCACTCGCTTAGCAAAAAGTTTTCCATCTACTCTCAGTAGATGATGATACTACTATCAACAAGCATATTTTATCGTCCTGGAAGTGAACGCTCCTGACGGACTTCTTGCTGCCAAACTACTGGAGCAATATCCATAAGAACTTGACAAGTGCTCAGTTTTTATAATATTTCAGCCATTTTACGCCCCCGTGACTTGGCCTCTAAGTCGGGTTCGTTTTTAAGAATCGTAACATCGATTAATCCTTCCTGTCTTCCCCAACTCAACCAAGCCTCTACAGCTTCTTCAAAGCTACTATTAGGACTAGTAGGATCTTGATCTGTAAGAGCTTTAAGGGCAACGAACCAGTGATCTGGTTGCTTAGCTAGAGAGTGTAGAATGAGTGGTACAACAGCTTTACCCATGGCGATTATCTTCAGATAATTAAGATTCGTAATCTTCTTCGTAATTGAAGACAATCCACAAGTTTCATTGTGCCACCTAGAAGCAAGCTCATGAAAACGTTTAAATGATATTTCACCCGATGACATAATTAACATTTCCCCTTAGCTAAGGATTAAGAGAGCGATCGCGTAATCCAACGCCGGAGTACACTGTGTTGGGTTTCCTTCGTTAACCCAACCGACGGAAATACGCGATCGCATTACCAGTGTATCAAGGGAAGCTGTATGCAATACAAACCCTCAACTTTACAATCTTTTAATTTGATATGCGATTTTTTTCACATCAGATAGCGAAACTGGGACTCCTAGCGTGTTGTAATTCTTGTTAGGTACAGTTTTTTCTTTAAGAACTTTTTGTTGCTGCCAGACAAGGGCTCTAAGTTTACCAGGTTGGACTATAATAATCTCTTGTTCAGGAATCAAAAAAATCCAATAATCAGCTTGTGAAGTCCATCCCCAACCAGGGATACTCTGAGTATCTACAGCTACTGTCTCAAAAAAAATATTTCCTGTGCGTTTGGCTGCTACATCGAATTTATACTCAACAGTTACAGTAGTGCCGTCTTTGAGCTCTATAATACGATCAATTCCAGCTTTCTGATAATTGGGAATATCTGAGACATCTGTAACTTTGTAATTATTTTTGAGCCATCTATCAATGAACTGTTCACCCTGTTTACCTATTTTGTGCTGAGCTTGAAAATCGTAATAATTAGTTTGCATAG
>JAAHFP010000125.1 GCA_010672925.1 Symploca sp. SIO1C2
TATTTTTCTCTCCTGCTTCTTTGCTTTCTCCGCCGCCTTCTCAGCCGCTTCTTCCTCTTCGAGTTCCTTCGCATTCCGGGAGAGGTCGTTGGACATGAAGGCACTTTCCGGCGGTTCCTTCTCGGTGATCCGAGGTTTCTTTGTTCCTGTATGATCTGCGCGGGAGTCATCGGTGTTTGTTTTGGCTGCGGGCTTTTTGTCCATGTCATCGGGCTCCTCGTCCTCGTTGTCCTGCTCTTCCCTGAGTTCCTTGCGCAGCTGACGACGCCCCAGAGCGAGGGTCCCCATCACGGCCTCATGCCAAATCTCCATTGCTTCGTCTAGGACGTCGGGTGGGTTTGAGAACGTAACGGAGTGGTGATAGTCCTTTGCGATGATCCAGAAGATCTGAAACGTCTCTTCCGAGTGTTTCCACGCTTGTTCGTCCTCCTTCGCCTTCTTCCCGAATTTTTTGGTGGCGCAAACGATGGCCCAAAGGAAGTCAGACGCCTTAGGACTTTCGTCCACCTTGAAATCCACGAGGAAACTAGGGTCGCAGAGTCGAACGACGGGGCGTTCTTGAAAATCTCCAACGGTGGTGTCGCTAGCACCGGTCAGTTCCAGAAGTTGAAACGAGCTGTTACACTCCCAGGCTTGCTCCAAAGTCGGAAGCTTTTCCAAGAGATGTTTTCCGGTCCCTCGGACGAGGTTCACCTCATCGGCTTGGAGCTTGAAAGAAGTGACCTGCGACGTCCCATGGAGTCCTCCGACCCCGACGATGAGGTTCCCTTTCGCCAAGGTAGTGGCATGGTGGATGAACTTGACCCGTCCTCGCTTGGCCGGGAAGACCAAAATGCCTGGGAGGTGGCCGTGATCCTCGACCCACGAATGAAAGTCGGAGGGAGTCACAATTTCGTATAGGCGGTTTTCGGCATCCATGATCTCGCCGTCTGGTACGGCCGTCAAAAGGCGCTCGAGGACCTTAGGCCAGAGGTTTTGATTGACGGATGCCATTTTTTAAATAATGATCACTGATTAACTAGGTACTTGGGCGACTTGACGACGGTGTGCTGCTGCACTTCTGCTGCTGCTGGGAGAGTGAAATCGTTGAGCCGCGCTTCAAGTTGGGGTCTTGCGCTGGCCTGTCTGTCCTCCTCCCGATTCGCAGACCATTCAACAACGCGTAGCTCCGCCAATAGTCTGCTTTCTCCTTTCGTTAGCCAGGCTCGACGATTTCCTATGATATCACTGGTAAACCCTGCTTTGAGTGGTTGAAATTCCGGACCCTTTGGGCGCGGACCCTATCCTCTCCAACTCGCTGACTCGTAGAGTCAACTCGCCATTTTTCGAGTTTGATTAGAGGAAGGCAGGCATCGAAGCTCCTGGTTGTGGGTCTTCCGGTGCGATGACTCGGCCGTCTGTCATGTCGCTGGCTTTGGCCATGTGCTCCGCCATCAGATTTGTCCATTCGAGGATCTGCGGTCGGATGTAGATGAGGAATGCATCACTTGACCATCGCCCCAAGATCTTAATCCTCTCGACGTGATGGTTCTTCATGAAAAGCGCCATCGCGGCTCCAGATCGTATGGACCTTGTTCCTATCTTCTTTGGATCCAGCGATGGGTGGTCGTGGCCGATGACTCCGAGCGTTGCCTTCAGATACCTTGTCACGTCGCTGTCCTTGATCTCGACGTCCTCGTCTCCATCTGGGCATATGCTGACTCGTGTCCTCGAATCTGTTGACACTTTCCTCGCCCGCTTTACCACCTTGATCCACAGTTTGACCGGGCAGAGTAGCGGGTCTCCCGATACAGTGTGGGATCGCGTGTCCATTCGTTTTCCATTCTTTTGGTCCCTGAAACAGATCGTAACGAACCTCGCCTTCTCGCTGAGCCGAGGGTCACTCTGTTGGACCTTCTGTTTGTTCCTATCTCGGAACGTAACGTCTCGTATCTCGATCTGTTTTGTCTTTCCCGGGCGGCTAGTCCGGACAAACTCGCATGCCCTCATTGCGAAGAAAAATGCCGCGGCGATCAATTCGGCCGTGTGGACACATCTCTCTTCCTGTTCGTCGCAGAGTTCTAGCATCTCTTTCAAGAACGCTGCGGTCAGGGCTGGTTGTCTCTCCGGTGGCGGATCCTCCGCTTCTAGTGCTTTCAACAGATCTCGGAGACGGGGTATAATGGTGAAGTCGGAATGGGTTCCCCCGTTGCGGAGGTGCATGGGACTTTCCCTGTGGTTTGTCCGGAACGCCGTACCCACATGGCCGATGGTAGTCCGAAGAGACGCTGCAGCCATCGGTTTCTTACGCTTCTTAAGAGTTCCGTCCTTCCTGTCCAATTGGAAGGCTCGGGTCTCGATGACGAAGCACGTTGCGATGATTTCTCTTGCCCTCCTGGAGATCCCTGACAGGAATTCGTCTCCGACTCCGATTCGACTGGTAAAGGATTTCCAGATTTGCCAGGCTCGTTCTGACTTGGACCAGGATGCTTCCTGCTTCGCTCCAACGATTCTTCGATGGTTCGCAGTGTTTGCGAGACGAACGAGTCTATCTCGCATGGCAGTTGGGATATCCGGAAGTTCTCCGGTATCAACTGTGGAACAGAGTTGTGAAAGCGGTGAGTGAGAACGTCATCCGTTGGTTTGTCAAAGGTTAACTCATTCGCTTCCCCTCTGACGTCTCCTTCGTATGTGAGGGCATCTGCCACGTCGTTCTTCTCCCCTTTCAGATGCTGCGCACAGATTTGGACTCCGGCTTTCATGGCCTCCCTCGTGATGTGTCGGGCGATCTCCTTGGCGGCTTGGTAATAGATCGATCCCTTCCTGAGTCGACCCGTTTTGAAAATCCATCCGATGGCCGAGGTATTGTCGCCAAGAGCCATGAGACAAGGGTGAGGCTCTCCTTTTGTCTCTTCGATCATCAGTAGTATGCTCACGGCCATTCCGAGGAATTCGAGGACGTTGTTGGCGCTGTTGAGGCCGTAGATTGGGGATGTCTTGGGTATTCGGATCCTCCAGGCCCAGCCTCGAAGGGTATATCCCCCCAGACCGTATGGGCACGAATCCGACCAAGCAAGGGCGGACGGATTTCGGACGGTCAGCAAGTTTAACGAGATTCCTGACCTGGCTACTTGGAGAAAATCGATCCAAAGTTTGAGATCTTCGATCTCGGAGCGAGATAAGCGGATCTTCTCTCGACTTCGTCGCTTGGAGGGGTCTACTCGTCTTCTCAACTCGTTGAGGAAGTGACGGCTCAATGGTATCAGATAGGATGCGTGGTTGAGCCTCCCAATCAACGACTCCAGGCCGTGGACCGTGTCTCCACCTCGCTGGATCGTGTCTTCCAAGTCTGCCTTCCAAGCCCGATACTTGTCGTCTGGGAGGAAAAGGATGAGTTTCCTTGTGTCCATCCCCCAACCCAGGATGATGGCCACTTCGGACGGTCTTCCTTCCGCCGAAAGCTTTTCTGGGGCCAGAAGCTCGCGTCTTGGGATCGGTTCCTTCTCATCCGTTGCGTGTGGCCGACTAAGGAGGTGTACCGCCATGGGTACCACATGGCACTGTCGATGTAGGGACTTCTCCAACTCGAGCGCTACCGATATCACATCGTCGATGAAACAGTCTTTCTTGCTGGTCGAGTTTAAAGGAACTTCAAAAGCCGGTTTGATTGCTTCTCGGAATGCTTCCTCTTCAATGGGGTACGGCCTTGGTTCGCAATGGTGCTCCTCCACTGTGGGACAAGGTGCCTCGACTGGATCGTAATCGGATGACGATAAATCGTTAGCGAGATCGGTCAACGTTTCAGAAAAAGCACAGAAAGCAGGAGGGTTGGCACTCCCTCCGAATGCCATCCGAAGAGAGACATATGCCGTGCCGTCAACGACCAGGATAGATTGGGAAGCGGCCTTCCCTTGATGAGATATTCGTCGATACGCATCCGAATAATCGAACTTCATTATGAAGATCTTCTTTCTCGGATGGGCAGCTCTCAGTTCGACAACGAAGTGAATAACTCGGATGAGGCACCATCCATAAACCATCTCCGGGTATCGTTCCATGTCGATTCGCTCATTTATCGACCCGTCCTTCAAAGCCAAGCAAAACGACATGTCGTGCGTCAGTCTGAGCTTCTTCTTTCGACTTCCGTCCGAGTTGATTGAGAACTGGCTGACTATCCCACAGGGCTGGACAAGAGCCCTCGGTATTGAGTCGACTGCCTCGCGTGGAATCACGAAACTGAAACCGTGTTTTACTTCCTTGGCCAAGAGTTCCTTGACCTTGTCGATGTTCTCGACTGCTGAACGATGGTTCCCTCGATTTAGGTTTGATTCCCTTTCGATCTTGCACTCTTCCGGGGAAAGTTCCCTCTTTACCCTGAACGGTAATCCATGTCGAAATACCTCACAAAGGAATTTGAAGGCTGGGTGCTTGCCGATGACTTTCCTGAGTTGGCTGAGGGGCCGAAACTCCGATCCGTGGTCCATTGTCGTTCCCCTGTTTTTCCGAAGGAGGATGCCGACGCTTCCTCCTGAGTCTGCCAACTGCTGCTGATTGTGTTTCTCCGCTTGTTCTCCCAATTCGAACGATAGTGAAGGTGGGTTGGGCACCGCTACTTCGGTTGACGCGATCTCCGCTACTTCGTCAAGCCATTGCCGGTCTGGTTTCAGATCGTCTATGGGAGCGGAGATCCGAATGGGAAAGAACAAGGACACATCGCTAGGAAGATACTTACCCAGAATCTTTTCGTCCGCTTCGTTGGCTTGTTGAATCCGTAATAGGTTCCTCGCTCTAGCCTCGTTGGCCCTGGTGTCAGTGTAACCTCTCAAAGGGTCGTCTGTTTCGGTGGCGTGAGGATCCTCGCTGTCGCGAGGATGATCCTGCGTCTCGTCAGCTGTTTCAATGGATGCCGAGAATTGTTGAGAGTCAGGGATCCAGTCAGACGAGTCAAACCCCGAACCGCTATCATGCTTGTCGCTAGATTTGGGTTGTACGGGGGTTACATGACTGCTGTCCTTCTGGTACTGGAAAGGATCTCCTGGCGCGCTGAACGAGTCAAGACCGGTTGGTGATTCACCGAACGAGGTTGCAAGATGTTCAAACGAGGTGCTGTCACCGATGCCCCGTGTAGGGACTGGTGGATTGCTTCCTGCTTCGCTCAGGAGGATCCGTCCATCGTATGAGGTTTGGAGACCGTCGTCTTCACCTGCACGATACCCCATCCGTGGTTTGTGTAACTGCAATGGAACGCGATGTCGCGTCGTTTGTACCGTCAGTTCGAGAAGTTCGGTCGAGGATGGTTCCTCCGGGGTGATCTCTTTTCTCTTTCTTTTCCGTGTCCTCCTTGCCTTGATGGGTGTCAAGAGATCGATGGTGTCGGCAAGAGGTTCGACCAGTCATGCGCCGTAGATTTGCTCAAGCCTCTGCTTTATCTGGATCCGATCAGCCTCGCTAATGTTCCGTGGGTGGATGTGAGCCTTGTGACAATTCGGTCCTTTGTCGCAACGTCCTTTCACTTGGTACTTGATGCAGATGGCTGCTGGTCGTCCGTTTACGTGATGTCTCACATGGGGGAATCCCTCAAAGTTTTCCGGCTGTTGGAAGATGTTGAAAAACTCTCCGAAGCGCCTGCCTTGGGGGACTGCCCACTCCGTGATAGGTGCTGGGTTCATTCGAAACCATCTCGGTGTTCGGGCCGCTTCTGGATTCTGAGCCGGAGGCACCGGTGGCGCTGGTGGTGGAGGAGGACCCATTCCCCGTGGCGGTGGTGGAAGGTCCGGCATTCCTTCCCAACTTTCTCGAGGTGGTCTCACCGAACTCAGGACCTCTGGGAGAATGAGTTCTGCGGGTCCGGTTCCTAGAAGGAAGGACGACACCTCTTTGTGAATCGCGTTTTTCATAAAATCCTTCAGATTCCTCAGATGGCGCACCGGATCCACCTCGACCATGTTTCCCAATATATGAACAAGGAGGGCTTGGAACGACGTGTCTAACAAGTAAAGGAACTTGGTTACGAACATCGGATCTGCTCTCTCTTTTCTGCTGAACCGGTCGTCGTAGTTTCTCATGATTTGGAGGCCATACTCGTAACCTGCCGTAGCGATGCTCGGGTTGTGAGTAAATTTGTGCAGGAACTGTATAGCAGCTCTGATCATCATCTTCCCTTCGTGGCGGTTTCTGGGGAGACAGATATTGGATTCCGCCATTGTCTCAATGGACTCTCGTGTGAGTCTCCCATCGCCGAACGATTCTTGGTAGAAACGGAGGCGGTCGGCCTTGTTTCTGGGGAGGATGTCTCCTGGCATCTTGAACATGAAAACGGTGAATCCGCCGGGCGAATGCTCAATGTATTCTGCTGACAAACCGCGGGTGATGAAGTCGGTGAATCTTGTTTGCTCCACTCTCGCGTCCCAATTCTCGGCGGATGCGACCTGATTGATGATGTTGAGAGCATAGATGGGTTGCTTCCCTCCGAGGATCTTTTTGGTAAATCTGTTGATTTTCGGTAGCCCTCTCTCGTCCCAACTCTCTGCGGTGAGGACTCGGAGGAGGAATTTCTCAGAGGGTAACAGCTTCCCGAGGAATGTTTTCTTGTCCTTCTTTTCTTTGATCACTGCCAGCGACGTGGCCATGCTGATTGCCGCTTTCGACTGTCCTTTCAAGAGTTGGCGATCTTTGTGGCTGAGGTGTACGGATCGACGGGATGATGATGATGACTCGCTGCCGGAAGAATCGGAGCTCGGCTCCGATGAGGAGGAGGAGGAGGGCGACGACGAAGACGAGGATGACGACGATGACGAGGGTTCGTCTCCGGGGTCTCCCCTGCTTGCTCGTCGTGTCTTCTTCACTCCTTTCTTCCTCTTCCCTGCTTCTTTTCCTTTTACCAAAGAGAAAACCGAGAATTCGTCGTCCGACTCATCGTCCGATTTGTCTCGATGCTTTCGGTTTCTCTTTCCGTTTTTCTTTCCACGTTTGGGGCTACTCCTCTGTTTCTCGGATCCTTCTTCCCCTCTTGTTGAGGTCTCTCCTTCGCTTTTCGACGATTTCGATGACTTCTTTCGTGCTTTGCGTTCTCGAGAACGCTCCTTCCGCTTTCCTAGACTGGTACGGGGTTTCTTCGATTCCAACTCGTCGTCTGAATCGTAGTCGGAGAGCAAGGGTGCCGACGCTTCCTTACTCTTCTCTTTCTTTTTCTTAATTTTTCTCTCCTGATTCTTTGCTTTAACCGCCGCCTTCTCAGCCGCTTCTTCCTCTTCGAGTTCCTTCGCATTCCGGGAGAGGTCGTTGGACATGAAGGCACTTTCCGGCGGTTCCTTCTCGGTAATCCGAGGTTTCTTTGTTCCTGTATGATCTGCGCGGGAGTCATCGGTGTTTGTTTTGGCTGCGGGCTTTTTGTCCATGTCATCGGCTCCTCGTCCTCGTTGTCCTGCTCTTCCCTGAGTTCCTTGCGCAGCTGACGACGCCCCAGAGCGAGGGTCCCCATCACGGCC
>JAAHFP010000126.1 GCA_010672925.1 Symploca sp. SIO1C2
AAATTAGTTATCAACTGGGATTTCTTCGAGTTGTAGACGGTATAAACGAGCAGTGATTTTAGCAGTTTTGGCAATGCGCTGAGCTAATTGTAGAGTTAGCCATTCCGCATCGATTAAATCATGGATTTTTTTCATATGAGATTCGTCATTAACACTATGAGAAGCCAAAAATGATACTTGTTCTGGTTGCAGATCTAAGGTGTCTTGAATTTGTTGTGCCCATTGTCCAGCAAATTGCTTGCCCAAACCTTCGATAATAAATATACTACCGATGAGATCAATTGGATTAGGTTGAGATGCTTGATAGAAAATAAAAGCAGAAAGAGCTTCACTGCCTAGATTTTTTTCAGCATTGACAATTTCTTCTAGTTTCCCACCCACCGCAACATAGTTTCGTTCTAGGGTTTGAAAATCTCGGTGTTCATCTTGAGCATGACCAATAAACATTGATCGGAACTGAAAATCTGTCATATAAGATGCTGCACGAGTAATCCAACGTGCTCCTTCTACCACTTGGGGACGCAGGCTGCGTAACAGCGCTTTGTAATCCTCTAGAGTAAACTGGCCTTGATTAAGTTTGCGCACTATGGGCACTGATCGCAACTGACGTTCAAAACCTAACCAAACCAGAGTAAGCTGTTGGATTAAATAGGCTTGGGGGGTGTTTTCCTCAGAGGATTTAAGACTGCTGAAGGGTGAAGTGGGTCTAGCAAGAGAATTGATGTTGGGAAGCGAGTGCTGCGCTCCTTCCACTACCGTTAACATCATATAAGCGGTGGTAAACCGACCACTTTCAGGTACAAAACAAAATATCTTTTGCCCCGGTTGTAACTTGTTTGAATGGAATAATTCTTCCAGCATTAAATAGACTGATGCAGAACCAGTATTACCCCTTGTATAGAGATTAGTAAACCACTTGGTTTCTGGAATCATACAGTTGGCTTTTTCTAGCAACTCCACAATTTGTCCCCGGAAAAAGTGGGAAGAATAATGACAAATTAACCAGTCAATTTCTTGGGGATGAACTCGTCCTGCTTCGATTAAACGTAACCAGCCTTCCACCCCCAATTTTACTTCATTGTCTAAGAGGCGAACATTCTGACGCAAATCCATAGCCCCATCTTGGGCTGCTTCTACATAAGAGGGATAATCTAACCAACTTTTAACTTGACCATGCTCCTTCACTCCGGTATACATACAGGTAGGATAGGCATTGGCATGAGAGATCAGTTCAATCCATTCCACTCGCAGGCTGAGTCCAGTGCTACTAGGTTGTGGTTGCAACAAAAAAGCTCCCGCTCCATCAGACAACATCCAGCGCAAAAATTCCACATCAAAAGGCAAAGTCTTTCCTGCTTGAATTGTGGATTCTACGGCAAATTTACTGTGTTTGAATAGACGAGAAGGAAATTCTGAAGCCACGGCAATTGCTGTTTTCCGGTTCCCTAACTGCAATTGGGATACTGCATAATTCAAGGCTGCAATACCGGAGCAACAAACCCCCTGAGTGGTAGCAATTTCCAGCGCTGATAGTTCCGGTAACTCCCCATGCACCATACTAGCAAAGCCGGGAACCAGCAAGTCTGGCAAAGTTGTGCCACAGGTGAGGAGATCGATCTCCTTAGGGTCTAGGGCACTATGATTGAGCACATCTCGCACCGCAGAAGCTGCCATCTGGCTATTGGAATAGCAACTGTTTTGTTGAGCATCAATGGCGTAATAGCGCTGTTGAATGCCATTGTTTTTGAGGATACGTTTTCTAACTTTAGAAGCCTGTTGGTTAACTTTTCCCAAGTAGGTTTCCATCTGCTCGTTGTTAATCGGTTCTCCCGGTAAAAACTTGCCGATTTCAGTAATGTAGGCAGGACTTACTGTCGTCATGATTTTTGTCATCACCCAGTTCATTTGCCTTAATTTTTACTTTAGAAAACCGAAATCAAAAATGAGCAAGGTTCAGTTTGTTAAATGGCACAAGATGCCCTAAACTAATTTGCACTTAGCTGAGTGTTAATCTCATTGAGTACCCGCCGCTTCAGTTCTACTGATTCTGTACGGGGCAACAAATCAAATATTTTCCGAAAGACATCATCTACCTGCTCATAGGTTAGATCCCCTGCCTTATTGAGAACTACTTGCCCCTGCTGATCAATCAATACTGTCTGGGGCACTAGTCCTTCGTAATAGTAACCTGGTTCTGTCGATTTGTAGGTAGTTTCGGGAGAGAGTGTATCAATATTGACTGGAATAAAAGCTGCAACTCTCCCATAAGGCTCTTGTAGTCGGGAAACAACGATGGAATAGTGCTTGCAATCCCTGCTGTCGTCTAAATAGAATACCAATAGTACTGGTCTTTGCCGCTTAAATGCTTCCGTCAAGGGTACTCGTGGCGGTACTAGAGAACCATTACCGGCGTAAATAGCAAAAATGTTGCCATCATACTTGTCATCATTGAGCCCTGCTAAGGCTGATGGTGTAATCAAAAACAACAGGCAGCTAATAATAGCCACTAAGCTCAAGCAGCAACGGGAGACTAGATTCCTCCCAGTGGGACGAGTTGTGATAGTTCTCAAGGGGAACCTTCGCGATCGCAAGACCATACCTAAATACACTGTTAGACTTCTATTTTCTACCACAAAGGAGGATCAATTCCTCATTCCTTCTTACTCTCGAGAAACTTAAAATCATATATTTGGGGCTAAATCCTTTGATATGAATAGTTTCTGGCTTATTTTTAGGCAAGGTAAACTCTTCTTCCTCCTGCCTCCTGCCTCCTGCCTCCTGCCTTCTAATGCTTATTACTTGTTACTTGTTACTTGTTACTTATCCAGCAAGCCCTAACTATCCTCATCTTCAGCTACTGGTGGTGCAAAAATCGTTAACCCTCTGGGAATACATTCTACTTCAATGGGAGTTGTGCCGATGAGTTCGCCATCAAGCACCACTTTTTGGGGTGGGTTGGTAGTTACCTTAATCTGTTTGGTTTGCAAACTGACAATATCTTCCCGATTAGTTGGCACTTGGAGCAGTGCAGCCCCTAACAAGTTGACCATACCTGTGACAGCTTCTAGGTCAGTTTTAGGAGCAGCAATCGTTACGTCTAACATACCATCATTGGCAATCACTTTACCCGGCCCTTGAGCCATAACTGAAGTAGATGGTGCGGCATTAGCTACAGTAACAGCCCCGGCCTGAAAGGTTTTGACAACACCTTCAATTTCAATCTCCGTCTCAAAAAGTTCTTGTTCATTGAACTGCTGGATACCAGCCATGATATATGCTAGCGCTCCCCAGCGGTTTTTTGCTTCTCTATCAGCTCGTTCAACCATCTCTGCTTCGTAGCCGATGCCAGCTAATAAAATCATGGGCAATCCATTACAACGGGCAATGTCAACAACTCGGGTTTGCCCTGCTAAGATAGCTGCGCAGGAACTTCTAATGGGAGTTAAACGAGCAGGAATACCTACAGCAACAGCAAAAGCATTAGCTGTGCCTCTGGGGATGATACCCAAGGGAATATCTGTGCCGATAAGTGCTCCAGCAACGGCAGAAACTGTGCCATCCCCCCCAGAAGCAATGATTAAATCCGCTTGAGCTAAAATTGCCTCTTTAGCTAACTCGTCAGGATTAATCTCTGGTGTGGTCAACTTTACTACTAATTTCATTGCCGGTTCGAGTAGTTGTTTAATGAGAGATAACTCCTCTTCTGCATTACCTTGGCCGGAAACGGGATTGTAAATTAGATGAGCAATACGAGTTCGACGCAAAGCCTCCGCAATGACTTCTGCTGTTGCCAAATTGGTTGCCAAAGGAACATTATGGATAGCACAGATACGCTGAAGTAATTGAACATTTGGTTCATGGGGTTGAGCTTGGAGGGGATCAATGAGAAAAATAACAGCAGTTACTTTACCTTCTGCTACTAGAGCAGCAATTTGAGCATCTCCTCCCATTAGACCAGATAATTTCAGCTCAACCGGTAAATTGGTCTGAGATTTGACTCGTTCTCCAGTTGTATTGGTAGCAATTAATTGATAGCGAGTCAGAAGCGCTTGATGTTGCTTAACGAAATTCACCATTTCGTCTTTTTTCTGGTCATGGGCAATGAGGGCGATAGTTGCAGGCATAATATTTCAGAGGGATATCTTACCGGGTGAACGAAATTTTGGGTGGGATTTCTTGAGCTTTGTGTCCAAAAATTATAAGTTCTCTCTTCTCCCCCAGCTCCCCCAGCTTCCTCAACTTCCTCAGCTCCCTCAGCTCCCTCAGCTCCCCACCCTTTTTTTCGCTCACCCTATCTTACCTTGTCTTTTTTCCACACCCCATACCCTATACCCTAGTTATACTTCAGTTCAATACTGAATGAGGTTCAACGCGCTTAATCACTCCTCCTAGAGTATAGTCATCGGGAGTCAAATCTTGGTCACACATTAAACCTAAAAACCAGACATATTCCTTGTTGGTTTCTATGACAGGAGCATCTGCTGGTAATCGGAAACTATACACACCAGGTTCACTAGGAAGTGAGATTTTCATTTGGTAATAGTAATCTTGGCTAGCGTCACTCAAACTAAAAAACACGTTTTTCGCCACCGTTTGAGGAATGTTAACCCAAAAACGTGGACGCTCTTCCCTAGTTTCAGTATATCGTTCCATCACCGCCATAAATCCAGGTTGCTCTTTCGCAACTTCATCCCCTGGACAATATTTTTCGCTACGAGTACCCGCTCCTACTGTGATAGAAGGAGCACCCTCTCCAGGAGGTTCAAAAGTTACCTTGGAGTTGTTGGTCTCTGTAGTAAGAGTTTGTGCTACTAGACCCGGAGTAATGGCTATATCTAAAGATAGAGTGAGGGCAAATAGACTAATGGGCAGACGTAGATAATACCAGTTCATAATCCAAAAAATATCATTTCTTGTACTACTGACTAATAATAAAATAGACCATTTTTAGTGAAGAGGAAACAGAATATAGTAGTTCTCTCGTTTGTGAGATAAATTCAATTCTAATGAGCTTATACCAAAAATGAGAATTACTGACATACATAAAAATAGCGAAATCCAGTTTATATAGTCACGGTTTTCTGATAAGCGTTAGAAGAACTTCCGCCTCAAAAACGAAGATAGCAAACAAGTCAGCTTCCCTCTGAGACTGCTTTATAACTCTTTGTCTAGTCTTGTTAACATTGGTAACAACGGGTTGACAAACTATGGAGGTATTAACTCTATACTGGGGGCAAATTATGACTACCAGTCAATCAAGTTCTATGACTAGCAAAAACAATATTTCTGCTAACTCACAAGATACACCAGATAATTCTCTCATCGAAGAGAAACCGACATTGGTTGTCAATCACGAAATTGCCAAATATTTTGAGCATGATGATGATCTGCGCAGAGCAATTGTAGAATGGCAATATCTCTGGGGATTGTCAAGCATCTGATGAGCGTTAGAGAGAACAGAGTACTAGCTAAGTATCAAAACAATTATCAATTTTTCTCTGTTTTCCCATCTCCCTACTCTTCTAGATCACTAATTTACTAATCATGGAGTGAAAAAAGTGTGGGTAGTGTGGGTAGTGTGGGGAGCTCAAAAGGGTAGGCTTTTTACTTTAGGTTTGGGACAAGACAGGGGAGACCAGAAGGACAAGGTAACAAGGAAGGAAAACCGTACAAAATGCTGTTTGGTTCACCAAAATTGTTGATTTTGAAAAGCACAGTCATTCTGTGAAAAATCAACATATGTCCACTTTCTTTTTTTCCTTCCTTGTATTGTCTTCGCGCCCAATATTACAAGATAATGTTGGCTTTATTGTGTAGGGTCTGACCCCTCATCAATATCTTAGACAATTGAATGATAAGCTGTCTCCCTTTGGTCACCATACTACTTGCAATAATAGCTATTCTAGCTTAGAAGATAAAACATTAATAAAAAATAATTACATTTTGTTAATTGCAATCAGGGGATAATCTCAATTAAGAACTAATTACTTTATACTCAAAAAAGTGCAAATATCACGAGTTACAAACAATGAGTAATATTCAAAGCGGTGTAGTTCCTGTCGGTAATCAAAATGGTACAACTTTCGCCAAAGAGGTGACGATAGTCTTTCCACAACCATTTCCGAAAACACCAACAGTCGTTGCCAATACTTTGCAACAGCCTGGCTTGCCTCCAATTCCAGATGCATTCACTGTATCTATTGTAGAGGTTAACACTCAACAAGCTGTTGCCCGTGTGTTCCGAGTTGATGTAACTCCACCACAAGCAGGTGGCTGGGGTCAAGATCTACAACTTGGTTGGATTGCTCACTCTTGGTAGAAGTTGGCTGAATAAAACTAAAAGCTAGTTTTAAAGCTTTTTTGGTGTCATAAGTTCAGGGTTGTAGCAAGATTTTCTTCACAATCTTTGTAATCTTATCTACAGCCATTGAACTGATGAATTGACCATTTTTGCTCACCTATTAGGATGTAGCGGCAATTCAGGTGGGCATTAGATACCAAATCATCTGAGGATAGCATGGGGCGGGTTTTGATAGGAAGATTCAGGTCAAATAGCCTGGATTATTACTAAACCCGCCCCTACAATATATGCAATTTAATGCAAATCATATCAAGTTTGTTTCTGTCCAGACGGGCAGGGTTTTATATTTAATAAGTGAGGCTGTAGTTGCTGTTAACAATTTGATATTACCTTACATTTCAAATTGCAAGTTTTGCAAAAGCTGTTCAATCTTGGTGCAGTGGTTGGCTTGCCACTCGGCAAGTGTGCGCGTTTCATCCTTATCAGCACATTGTTTAGCCAGTAGCCAAATATCCTCTCGCTGACTCCCTGGAATTACAGCAATGCCTTCCTCATCAGCAACTATTATATCTCCAGGATTAACAGTGACTCCACCACAAATAATAGGCTGATTGAGAGTTCCCAACACCTTTTTCTTGCCGGGGACTGGCGATACACCCCGTGCAAACACAGGGAATTCAGCATCCCGTACCTCCGCGACATCCCGAATCACACCATCGATCACAAATCCAGCAATACCACGTTGCTGGGCTGTGAGACAAACATTGCCGCCGGACATAGCGTAACGTGTATCCCCCGCCCGTACCACAATAACGGAACCGGGCTTAGCTCGATAAATTGCAGCGTGCAGCATCAAGTTATCTCCCGGTGGGCAACTTACGGTATACGCTGGTCCGGCAATACGAGGAATGGACTGCCACATTTCTCGAATGCTCATGTCCATAAATTGTTCACGCTTCAAACCCGCATCGGCATAGAAGGTAGGAGAAAGTGCGGCAAACTTGGCAAAATCGTTCATCAGTCTTATTTTTTGTTAAAAAAATTCTCTACTTAAATCTAAAGACATCTGCGTAAACTGCCTTTTCTCCCACTTTTCTTACCTCATCCGGAGAATCATAAATAACCAAAAG
>JAAHFP010000127.1 GCA_010672925.1 Symploca sp. SIO1C2
TTAATTGCCGGATTAAGTTTACCAGTTTCCCGATAAGCGATCGCAAGATTATTGTGAACAGTGGCTCGATCCTCTGATAGAGTAATCTGTGGTAGAGCCTGTTCCCAGTACGCGATCGCTTCCGCCAAATTTCCCCTCTGATAGTTATCAATTCCTTGTTGTACCAATTGTTGATAAGACTGTTGAGCAACCTTCAAAGGTACTGAGGAATGGGAAAATTGAGCAGCAGTTGTAGAAGTGAGCCAGGGAAAAAACACCAAACTGGCGAAGAAACAAATAAGGAACCGATGTAGTTTGTTATTTGTCATTTGTTATTTGTCATTTGTTATTTGTTGTTTGTTGTTTGTTGTTTGGAAATATCTCACTGATTGAGAGCATCCCATTTTGGCAAAAATACTTTCTTCTCCAGCTTCCTCAGCTTCCTCAGCTCCCCCAGCTCCCTCAGCCCCCTCAGCTTCCTCAGCTCCCTCAGCTTCCTCAACTCCCCCACTCCCCTGCCATCAAGTCAGTTAACAATTGAGTAATCTCTTCGGCATACCACTGGAAATGCCACTGCACCATCCCAAAAATAAACCCTACAAAAAAGGGTAAAAAAATCATGCCATTCCAGCGAAACATAAACAACAAGAGTACAAAAATGGTTACTACTGAACCGCATAACTGATAAAAGTCCCCAGTGTTGAGGTGCATCTTGCCATTGAGCCTAGTTTGGGAACCTTCATCCCTCAAGTCTCCTTTTACCAGAAAACAAAACTGACGGTTAGCTCTAGGACCATGGAAGGTAAGATGGTTATCACTTAGATGACCCCAATAGCGACGGGTGAGCTGAAATTCCCCTGTGAGGACAATTTCTTGGGATAGTGCTTTTGCTAAGTTAATTCTAGCTGAAGCGATGGGAATTTCAACCTTTACAGTAAACAGGCGACGTAGTAGTAGAAAATTTTTAATGGCTTGGAGCATCTTAAATATACATAATTTTATCATCAAGAAATCTTCTGTGTAATGGCGATTGAAATAAAATTTTCCTTAAAACAAATCCCATGTCTTCATAAAATTGCTAATTTCTTGATGCAGCCATCGCTTTTCAATATCTGTTAAATAACGATCTATTGGATCAAGATCAAGTTTTAATTTTTTTTCTTCATATTCGAGCCAAACATTCAAACTACGGGTTGCCAACAGAAGGATGAGTATCTGAAGTTTCAGAGTTTGTACAGCTTTATTGTCATTCTTGTTCGTAAATTTGTCCAGGTTTATGCTGTCAGCAAGATGACCTACTATAATACGTAAATCTTTTGGGTTGCCTTGGAGATAACGGTTGTTTAAAAATTCCTTGCTGTGAACTTTAAAAATATGTTGTTCTATTGATAGTTCCAATGAACCTGTCAACAAAACATTCAATCTTTTAAATTGAAAAATTAAATATAATACAATTGTACATCGAAAAATAAAACTGCTTAAAAACGAAAACAATAACAATAACATGAACAGTGTCACTATAGCGAATAGGCATACACAACCAGTAAATAATAAACTAGTGAATAAACCAGTGGCGAATGCTTGACGTGCTTTTTTGTGGTGATAATGAGGAATTTTAATGGTAAGCTTTGTGGCAGTTTTAGTGAGTTGAATATGAGTTCCTTTCGGTTTGGGTATTGCTGGTGCTAAATCTGGTTGTTGTAGTTGTAGCAGAGCTTCTGTCGCGGATTGGAAACGTGTTTCTAACATCGGCTCACTCATGCTCTCTAGCCAAGTAGCAAAACTATCGGAAATATCTAATCCTCCACGAAAATCAATTTTCATCCGCTTCTGAGGTAAATCAGCAGGAGAGCGATGGGTAAGCAGAAAAATTAAAGTACAACCCAAACTATACAAATCAGAAGCACAATGTACTTTTCCCTGAAATTGTTCAACAGGCATGTAACCGAAAGTTCCCACCAAAGTTTTACTGCCACCTATGGTTTGGTTATAAACTGCTTGAACGGCTCCAAAATCCACTAGATAAACTTTGCCATCTGCTCTGCGGATAATATTTTGCGGTTTGATATCCCGATGAATAATGAGTGGATTGAGTTGATGAATATAAGTCAGTATTTCTAGAACTTGTCTGGCGATATCTTTAACTTCCGCTTCAGTTGTATGCCATCCCTGTTTGACTAAAGCTGCTAAAGATTCTCCCTCTACTAACTCCTGCACTAAATAAAAGTGACAATCTGACTTAGCAGTACTATCTTCTACATCAAGTTGAAAATAGTCTAAATAATTGGGAATAAAAGGATGATTGAGAGTTGCTAAAATTTGTGCTTCTCGTTGAAATAACTCTAGGGTCTTCCAATCCCCTGCTTCTCGTAGGGAAACGACTTTGATAGCAACTCTTTGATTAGTCCTTAAATCCACAGCTGCATAGGTGCTTCCCATTCCCCCTTGACCTAAGAGGGTTACTATTTGGTAGCGCTCAGCAATGACTTCTCCTTGTCCATGTAATAATTTCATATCTAATTGCTTATCAATTTATGTAATAAAATTTTAACTATTAGGACTGTAATTGTTTGAGAAAAAGTTTAATTTCTGCAATTAACCACTCAATATCTCTTAATTCAAGCTCACGGTTGTCTTGACTAGATTGCTGACTTGATTCGACATCAAACAAAGAATGAGACTTGAGCCCTTCCCAAATAACGCATTTATTTCCATACCCATTCAGAGAAATATCTAAAATGTCTTCAGTTTTTCCTTGCACTTGATGAGTTCCTGTAAATAAATAAGTTTGTTTAATTGTAAATATTGATTCATTAATTTTTAGAGAAGTTTTTTTACTCGTCATATTAGCTATTAATAAACTCGGAAGCCAGGGGACAATTAACATAAAGAGCAATATAAATACTACTTGAAAATCACTAAAGCCAGGAATAATAGATACAATATATTGAGTTAAGAAAGCAACAAAAAAGAAACTTAGCATAAATGATGGAACTGCAAAAAATACAAATATGAAAAACAAACCCAGTGCATGGTCTCTTCTTTTATCAATCTTGATAACCAAGTTTTTATTAGATTTTTGCAGTGTGATTCTTTGATTATAGGGACTGCTAGGATTGTAGGAATGGCTAATTGTTGGATTGTTTGGTGGTGAATTAAAGTCGATTTTTTGCTTGAGTTTCAAAAGTGCTACTTGAGCAGATTGAAACCGGTCTTCCATTACAGGTGCAATTAATCGATCTAGCCACTGGGCAAATCGGTCTGAAAGCTCAATTACCTGACGAAAATCCACCTTCAGCATTTTTTGAGGTAATGTTTCTGGAGATTTACCCGTAAGCAGAAAAAGTAAAGTTGCTCCCAAGCTATATAAGTCAGAGGCAAAGACAGTTTGCCCCCGCAACTGTTCTGGTGGCATATACCCGACAGAACCCACAAAAGTACTCACAAAACTTTGAGGATTCCGCACGATATGTTGTACTGTGCCAAAATCTACTAAATAAACTTTGCCATCCTCACGACGAATCAGATTTTGCGGCTTGATATCTCGATGAATAATCGGCGGTACAAGTGTATGTAAATAGATTAATATTTCTAAAACTTGCCTCGCGATGGCTTTAACTTCTGCTTCTTTCGGCTTCCATCCCCTTTCTACTAAAGTCGTGAAGGATTCCCCTTCGACCAACTCCTGCACTAAATAAAAGCGGCAATCGGAATTAGGGCTATCCTCTTCTGCATCAACTCGGAAATAGTCCAGATACTTGGGAATAAAGGGATGATTGAGAGTTGCTAAAACTTGGGCTTCTCGTTCAAATAACTCTAAGGTTTTCCAATCTTGTGCTCCTCGTAGGGAAACGACTTTAATGGCAACTCTTTGATTATTTGCTAAATCCACAGCTGCATAGGTGCTTCCCATTCCCCCTTGACCTAAGAGAGTTACTATTTGGTAGCGCTCAGCAATGACTTCTCCCTGTCCATGTAATAGCTTCACGGCGGATTTCC
The DNA here is from genome assembly GCA_010672925.1 of Symploca sp. SIO1C2. Classification (GTDB taxonomy): domain Bacteria; phylum Cyanobacteriota; class Cyanobacteriia; order Cyanobacteriales; family Coleofasciculaceae; genus Caldora. Next base: position 3,979 of record JAAHFP010000127.1, read on the forward strand.
TTTGCCGAAGTTATACCGCTATGTTAACTTTGAGACATTGAAAATTAGGTTAATTGTAATTTTTATTTATTGAATATTGCCTTAGCAAAGGATGAAGCTGTACGTTACTCATTAACAAAAATCCTTATGGCATTGCCGGGGCGGGTCTAGTTAAGTTATCGTGTTGTCACCCAGTATTAGGTGAATCCGCCCCTACCTTAAATTTATCAATAAGGTGAGCTATGCTATTTGTGTACCCTTGCATTCTCAGATATCGATGCTGACGAATAAAAGCCTACCTGTAAGTCTTTCCTTAGTATCCACTGACTTACCAATTTGGTCTACTGTCGAAACTGCTGCAACCCTCTATCAAAAAGATCAAGAGCGATTTCACTTAGTCATGAGGGAACCGGCTCTTCCTGACGGGAAACCGGAGATGACAGCTACTAACGACAATAAGCAATCATCAAACCTGCAAGCAGTTCGACTTCTTTGGTTAGAAATCTCGCCTTATCGGGTAATGATGACGATGCAGGAGAGCAAGAAATTAAGCTATCGTCACTTCTGGGAGCAAGGAGTTTACGGTTTTAACCGCTATTGGTTACAAGATGACCAACGACCGCAACATGAGTCGTTTTGCCTCAAAAACTATACCCGGAGTTTGCGGTTAGAGGGTCGCCCCTTACCCCAAAGACTTTGGCTGGAATATGAGCTATGGTCAAACCAACTCCAGTTAGGTAACTATATCTTGCATCTAGAATTCGAGCAGTAGGTAATGAGTGCCGTTAGGCACAGGCAGCAGGGTACAATTACCAGTGGATAATGGATAATTAATCAATCCGTTTGAAAGCTTCTCCTTTTAATTAGCTTTTTTCTTATTTTTGTTTTGCCTTGGGTCAGTAGCCGATAATTCAGTATTAGTGGTTTCTACAGTATCTGAGATTTCAGCTTCTGAAGACTCGGTGGTGATTGGTTCCACAGCTTCTGAGGTTTCAGTATCGTCTACTACTGGTGTCATACTGTTTGGAGCAGCATCATTAACTTTTCCTCTGCTCTTCTGCTGATTTACTAGGATAGGTGTCACCGGTTTGCTTTTCCTGAAAATACCAGTAACTTGTTGAACCAATCCTTGTTTTTTCTTTGACGAGATATTTATTTCTGTTTTCTCTGGGGAAGTTGCTGTTACATTAGGGGGTTCAGGAGCTTCCTTCAAAGTTTCAGAAGGTGACCCAATGATAGTATTTTCTTCTTCTGTAGAAACATCTGGCTCCTGTTCGACTTCTGCAACTATCTGAGAAGGTGACTCAATAACAGTATCTTCTTCCTCTGTAGAAATCTCTGGCTCTTGTTCGACTTCTGCAACTACCTGAGAAGGTGAATCAATAACAGTATCTTCTTCTGTAGAAATCTCTGGCTCCTGTTCGACTTCTGCAACTACCTGAGAAGGTGAATCAATAACAGTATTTTCTTCCTCTGTAGAAACATCTGGCTCCTGTTCGACTTCTGCAACTATCTGAGAAGGTGAATCAATAACAGTATTTTCTTCCTCTGTAGAAATCTCCAACTCCTGTTCGACTTCTGCAACTATCTGAGAGGGTAATTCAGTAATAGTACCTTCTTCCTCTGTAGAAACCTCCGGCTCCTGTTCTACTCCTGCTAGAGTCTCAAAAGGAGATTCAATAACCGTCTCTTCTTCCGAAATCTCTACCTCTGTAGTCTGCTGTACTTCCTCTTGTACTGGTTCTTTTTCTACAGCCGTTGTCTCTTGACTTGTTCCTACTTTGGCTTGGGGAGTAGAAATTGCTGATTTGCTCTTACCTAAGAGATTTCCCAGGAAATTAGTAACTGGCTGAAGTACCACCGGGAGCTGATCTTGACTAGGGATGGGAGTTTGTTGCTCCGGAGAAGTCAACATTCGTCGCAAAGTCAAAGTTTGCCAGCCTAACCAGCACAGCAATGCCACACTAGCAACTTGGCTCAGTAGAACCCAGCCGGTAAAGCGTCCAGCACACACCCATAAAACTAGGGCGTAGAATAGTCCACCTCCACTCAAGTAAAAGTCACTCTTGCGGTGAACTTCTGGAAAAAAGAAGGCTGACATATAAAAGGCAAAACTACCAAGACCAATCACCAACGCTAGGACGTATGACAACATTATTAATACTCCTTACTCTTTCTGAGATATTACAAGAAGGCAGAAGGTAAAGGGCTGTTATATTCTCACACGTAATTGGTGCACCAGAAGCTGCGCTAACCGATGGGGATGCTCAACCACCATTACCAATACTGCCATAGTGAGACCGACGCGATCGCACTACAACTACTATAACTACCACATCGTAGCAATAATCATCGCTAAAACTCCTGAATGGTGGGCTATTGGATGTAATCAAGCGGGTCATTTATTGGATATAAAATCACAAATCATTAGCTTTGCCGATATTTCGGGTCTTCCGTAGTTAGTGTGCTAAATTATTAGTCTGATTTTCTCGAATATTGGACAACAATAGCTTTAAACATTTTTCCCATGATTTCATTCGTTTTGAGGCTGTTAAAAGCTACAGTTCTTGTTTGGCAATCTTTCTGGTTCATTGAGACTGATAGTTTAGCACATTAAGTCCGGAAGACCCGCTTTTCTGTCTCTGCGAATGCACTGCTAGATACTGGATCTATAGTCAAAACAATTCAAAATTATCTTTTCCTACATTTTGAATTTTGTTTGCGTAGCATGGTGAGCAAAGCGAGGCAAATTTTGAATTTTGAATTCAAAAAATGGTCAATCTATTACCTTATAGCATCGGGTTGCAACTAGGTGCTGTTTGGGAAGAGCAAACTGTCCGCCTACCATTAGCTGGAAATCTCGCAATGGTTGAAGCACGAGGTTTATTTGTGCATATCCAAATTGGGGATCTTGAACCAGTTCGTTTAGCATTTGCCTGGGCACAAGCCTCTCATGTAGCCTTAATCCTTGGGCAAACAAACTTTTTTCAAGAATTTGATGTCTGTTTTGAGCGATCGCGACATATGATCAAAATTATCCGTTTGTAATAATTTGTAGTGGCGTGACACAGCTAAAATGGTTCATTAGGCAAATGGCTCAAATATCTGAATTTACAAGGAAAACGGTGGATTTTCTATTGCACAGTTTTAGCTGTGTCACGCCAGTAGGGTGTGTTAGCGAAGCCGGATACTGGTGGCGAAATACTGCGTAACATATCTTAGCTACTGAAAGCCCCCTAAATCCCCCAATTCTGCTATCCATTAGGCAAAAGTAGTCGAAACGGTGATAGAGACTACGATGTAGAGACAAGTTGTGAACCTTCTAACAAATAGTAGAAGGTAGAAAGCCCTCGCCAGATGGTTTTCAATCCAGGTTCCCCATCTCCATTACGAGCCAAAAATCCACCCAAGCGTGCAATCCAAATCAAAGATTGACGGAGAGTAGGAGGTTTTTTCGAGCGATTTTT
>JAAHFP010000128.1:0-5351 GCA_010672925.1 Symploca sp. SIO1C2
GACAGTATATTTGCTAGTTGTTTCTATGTCTTGACCGGCTTCCACGGTCTTCATGTTAGCTGTGGACTAGGATTAATTTTGTGTGTACTGGCGCGATCGCTCAAACCAAATCACTACTCGAGTGAATCACACTTTGGAGTAGAAGCAGCAGAACTTTACTGGCACTTTGTCGATGTTATCTGGATTGTCCTGTTTGTCTTAGTTTATTTACTTCCCACAGCTTAAGGCTAAAGCATGGGGGATTGCACTGGGCTTCACCCCGCTACGCTAACGTGTTATTTGTTGTTGGTTATAAAAAAAACAAAAAACTAACAACAAACAACTAACAACTAAGCGACGGTCTACTATCCTTCCCATCCGTTAAGAAGTCGGCTTCCCGCCGCTTTTGGCAATTAACACGGATTTAGACAAGAAACCTCCCACAGTGGGGGTTTCTTTTTATGTAGTAATAATGCGATATTTTCTTAGTGCACCTATTTAACTTTCAATCGTGAGAATTCCTACACCTACCACGAAGTGGAGGTGTTAGGATGAATCACGAACCGGGTCTAGCCTGCCCATTGATGTATTTGGTTGCAACGTAGAAACAGTTACGTTGCTATTCCCGTTGTAACCAAATAAGAATCACTCCAATTTCATAATAATTCCGGGATATTTCTTATAATTAGTGTATACTAATACAGTAACACTGAATAAACAAGGAGGTGATAAACAAGTGAAGATTGCATATCAATATCGAATTAAACCGACTAAGCAACAACGGGAAATTATTGATAACACGTTGAATATGTTGCGTTGCCAATACAATTATGAACTAGCGCAAAGATTTGAATGGTACGAACAGAATCGGTGTTCTATTGATAGATGTCCTCTTGTTTGTCATTTTCCAGAATTAAAAGAAAAACCTACTCGGTTTAGCCAACAAGCTAGTCTCAAACAGCTTAAAGTAGACCGCCCTTGGTACAAAAACATTCACTCGCAAGTACTGCAAGAAGTACCGAAGCGAGTAGAAATAGCTTTTACTAAATGGTTGGCTGGTGATTCTAAAGGAAAGAAATCTGGTCGTCCAAGATTCAAAGGGGTAGGACAATATAAAACTTTCACTTATCCGCAATTCAAGCAACATCATTTTGTTGGCAATAAAATAACATTGTCTAAAATAGGTAAGGTCAAAGTAATCGTTCATCGTCCTATCCCGGATGGTTTTGCCATCAAAACGGTATCTGTCACGAAGAAAGCTAACGGATATTATGTAACATTGAGCTTGGATAATCAAACCGTACCGACAACAAAACCAGATTTCAACCCGGATAATATTGTTGGTATTGATGTTGGCTTAATTGACTTCTATGTTGATTCAGATAATAACCGGATTGCTGCACCAAAACATCTACGCACAGCGGAAGGTAAATTAAAGTCAGCACAACGTAAAGTTTCTCGTAGAAAAAAGGGTTCTGAGAGACGTAAAAAAGCAATTAAGAAGCTAGGTATTCAACATAAAAAGGTTGCTGATACTCGAAAAGATTTTCATTTCAAAACTGTTAAAAAACTGCTAGATAAATACGATGTAGTAGTAGTAGAAAAGCTGAATATAAAAGGACTTGCTAAAACAAGATTGGCTAAGTCGGTAAACGATGCTGGTTGGGGACAATTCATTTCAATTCTGACAAACAAAGCCGAGAATGCTGGTTTGAAAGTAGTTGCTGTGAATCCTAATGGTACAAGTCAAGAATGTTATAGTTGTGGTCATAAAGTGAAAAAGCCGCTATCTCAAAGAATGCATAATTGTCCGGTATGTAATACCAATTTATGCAGGGACTTGAACGCGGCTATAAACATCAAGAACCGTGGGGCGCACGGTCTCAAAGCTCAGCATATGTCGTCAAAGACGAGTCCCTGAGAAGCCTACACCTACTCGAAGAGAGGTGTAGGTACGTCACGAGCAATAATAGAGGCAAGACGGTTTAAGAAGTTATGGTTGATACAATTTTTAATTTCTCAGCCGCCTTTGAGTAGAAGGGTCAATCAGTTTCGGGGAGGGCAAGATGGGAGAGATGAACACGGCAGAACTATTAGTCAAGTGCCTAGAAAATGAAGGTGTAGAGTACGTTTTTGGACTTCCTGGGGAGGAAAATTTACACGTACTAGAAGCTCTCAAAAATTCTTCAATTAAATTTATTACTACCCGCCACGAACAAGGGGCAGCGTTTATGGCGGATCTTTATGGCAGGCTTACTGGTAAGGCTGGAGTTTGCCTATCTACTCTCGGTCCTGGTGCTACCAACTTGATGACTGGAGTTGCCGATGCCAATTTGGATGGAGCGCCGGTAGTCGCCATTACTGGTCAAGTAGGAACCGACCGAATGCATATTGAGTCTCACCAATATTTAGATTTGGTGGCAATGTTTTCCCCAGTTACTAAATGGAGCAATCAAATTGTTCGCCCTAGTAATACCGCAGAAATTGTCCGTAAAGCCTTTAAAATTGCCCAGAGTGAAAAACCAGGGGCAGTTCATATTGATTTACCAGAAAATATTGCTGCGATGCCAGCTACTGGTCAACCTTTGAGTCAAGATAGCCGAGGAAAGACCTTTGCTTCTTTTCAGAGTTTGAGTAAAGCAGCAGTAGCGATCGCGAAAGCTAAAGACCCCTTAATTTTAGTAGGTAATGGGGCAATTCGTGCCAATGCTAGTGAAGCGCTGACAGAATTTGCCACGCGGCTGAATATTCCGGTAATTAATAGCTTTATGGGTAAGGGAGTTATTCCCTATACTCATCCCCTGTCACTCTGGACGATAGGACTACAACAGCGAGACCATATTACTTGTGCTTTTGAGAAAGCTGATTTAATTATTGCTGTTGGCTATGACTTAATTGAATATTCCCCGAAGAAATGGAATCCAGAAGGTGATATCCCGATTATTCATATTGGGATAACCCCAGCGGAAATTGATAGTAGTTATATTCCTTTAGTGGAAGTGGTTGGAGATATTTCTGACTCTCTCAAAGAAATTATTAAGCAAGCAGACCGAGAGGGGAAACCCACACCCTTTGCTGTAGATTTACGGTCAGATATTCGCCAAGATTATGAATATTATGCTAACGATGACACCTTTCCCATTAAGCCACAAAAACTAATCTATGACCTACGGCAAGTGATGGGACCAGAGGATATTGTCATCTCTGATGTTGGAGCTCACAAAATGTGGATGGCTCGTCATTATCATTGCGATTGTCCCAATACTTGTATCATTTCTAATGGTTTTGCCGCCATGGGAATTGCCATGCCGGGAGCATTAGCCGCCAAATTAGTTAATCCTGACCTCAATGTAGTTGCCGTTACTGGGGATGGAGGATTTCTGATGAATTGCCAGGAATTAGAAACTGCCCTAAGGGTAGGTACACCTTTTGTTACTCTAGTATTTAATGATGGTGGCTATGGTTTGATTGGCTGGAAGCAACACAATCATTTTGGGGAATCAGCCTTTGTTGATTTTGGTAATCCAGACTTTGTCAAATTTGCTGAAAGTATGGGTTTAAAAGGTTACCGAGTCAATTCTGTAGCAGATTTAATTCCTACTCTACGAGAAGCCCTAGCTCAAGATGTGCCCACGGTGATAGACTGCCCGGTAGATTATGGGGAAAATCTTCGCTTTAGCCAAAAAGCTGGAGATTTGAGTTGCAAGATCTGATGGATGCTATCTGGCTTCTCATATTTGTGAGGTACATTCGTTATTGGTTTTGGGAATGGGGAATTGGGAATGATCTTTGTCGGGGCGGGTTTAGGGTCACCTTTGAAGCTTAAGACGATATTTTTAAGACAAAACCCGCCCTATCGATAACCTTATGATTACCAAAATTATTCGCCAAACCTTTTAATTCACCACAGTATCTACTATCAGCTTCCCTGGTTCTGTAAGCGATCGCAACACCAATATAAGACAAATCCTTCTTTGTTTGGCATTGTTGCATTAACTGGAAGATGCTGGTGAGGGCGGGTTTTGATTCCAATATCCGGGTTAAATGGTCTAGATTATCCCTAAACCCGCCCCTACAATGCCTCTACAATAGGGTTATGGACAGTTGTTGATTTGCTTGGTGTAAGATTTCAGTTTTGACTATCTAGAGGAATCCCAGTGACTTTAAGCTCGGTAGAATATTAGCCTTGACCCAACTAAATATACCAGAATACTAGCAACCATACCAGGAAGTATTTCCAAAATGTCACTCGATAGATTTAATCCAAACCGCCAAATTAGTGACACAACAACACCAGTCACCATCATCGCCAGGGCTACAGGAACCCTAACAGGTTGTCGCCAAGCACGCAGGACCAACAGAGGACCGAGACTACTACCCAAAGCTGACCAACCAGCAAGTACTGAGGCAAAAACATTCTGGTTATTTGCCAAAGCAAGGATCATGGTTATTACTGTCACAAATACTGTTCCTAGCTTAACCAGTTTGTAGGAATGGGCTATTTGGGGAAACAAATCTTGAGTTAACGCTGCTGAACAAGACAGAATTTGAGAGTCTGCGGTAGAAATTACAGCGGAGAATATCCCCGCGAGAATGACTCCCACCCAAATAGGGGGCAACATTTTTATTGCTAGTTGAGGTAATGCCAATTCTGGATCTATCTCAGCTAAATCAGGTATCAGAATCCTAGCAGTCAATCCAACCCCAATGGCCGTAACAACAAATACAAAAGCTAAAAGTGTGTAGATGTTACGAGTCAGACCAATCTTCTCTGGATTGTTGATGACCATTGCCCGAATCATAATATGAGGTTGACCCACAACACCTAAACCTTGAACCAACCAACTGATGGCAAAGGGTAAGAATCCAAACTTAGTATTTGGAGTAGGGTCAAGCAGTTTTGTATCAATCTCTCCTAGTTGTGTCCAAAGACTATCCAATCCTCCACAGGCTTGCACCCCGAGGATCACCAACAGCAGCATAGCAAACAGCATTAAGATTGACTGCACTGCATCTGTCCAGATAGAGGCCCTGATGCCACCGGCAAAGCAATATACCGTAATAATGACTGCTCCTACGACAATTCCCAAAGAGTAATCCCAACCGAAGATTGCATAAAGCGCTTTCCCTCCTGCTAACAGTTGAGCAGCAGCATAAGCACCAACAAAAACAATGGTAATCACTGCGGAGAGCACTACAATCAAGCGATCTTTACCCTGACCGAGGAATGAGCTAATTGTCTCTGAGGCAGTTTCCTCTGAAACTACTCGCAACTGCTTGTAAACTAACAACCAGACAGCGTAATTCCCCAGTAATGTTATTAGCATCACCCAGAATGTGGAAATTCCTACCTGATAAGTCCAACCAATCAG
>JAAHFP010000128.1:6146-7391 GCA_010672925.1 Symploca sp. SIO1C2
GAGCATTGTCGATATAACTGCTACTGAGGTCAATTCCTACCACCTCGCATCCCGTTTGCTGAGCTATCCAGATAGCAGCATTGCCATTGCCACAAGCCACTTCTAGCACCCGGGATTCGGCGGTAATGCCACTCTGTTGTAGCATATATGCATCCCAGCGATCGCAGGCGGGTACAAAGTCTTCTGGTTGAGCACTCGCTAAGTTCTCGAAATAACCCCAGTGGAGACTACCATCTGGATGCCAAAAACTGCGGAAACGTTGGTCTCGCTCGACATCGTCAAACAATGCTTCAGTGTCAGCTTCTGTAAAACTAGTTTGTGTCATGTTTTGTTTGTTAGTTTAATTTATGCTATTTCCCTTAGAAAGGATATAATACCCTGGTCATGGGCGTTGTTAAGTAGAAATTAAATATCGTCAACTTATAGTTAAGCAGATTTCCTCTGTCAGAGAGTGGCTATCACATTGGTTTCAAATATGAGCATTTTCACCAGGCTGGAGTCCGAAGTTCGCAGTTATTGTCGATTATTTCCCACCGTCTTTACTAAGGCAGTGGGAGATCAATTGATGGATGAGAATGGTCGTACTTATATAGATTTCTTGTCCGGAGCCGGAGCTCTCAACTATGGACATAATAATCCCAAGCTCAAACAGCGCCTCCTTGAATATATTGAGTCAGATGCTATCACTCATAGCCTCGATATGTTCACTGCTGCTAAGCAGAAGTTTCTCGAGCGTTTTGAGGAATTAATCTTAGTACCACGAGGACTCAATTATAAAGTTATGTTTACCGGTCCTACAGGAACTAACTCTGCAGAGGCCGCCTTGAAGCTTGCTCGTAAAGCTACTGGGAGAAAAACCGTTATCTGTTTCACTAAAGGTTACCATGGTCATACTTTAGGAGCGCTTGCTGTTACCCCCAATCCCGTATATCAAAAGGCAGCTGGCATTGAGCTAGGGAATGTTGTAACTGTGCCGTTTGAAGAGAAACCTGAAACACAAGATACCAGTCTGGATGAGTTGGAAAAACTACTTGATGATTTGAGTCTGAATCAGGAAAAACCGGCAGCTGTTATTTTAGAAACTGTGCAATCTGAGGGGGGAATTAATGTTGCTAGTGTTCCTTGGCTCAAGCGCCTTGCTCAGATGACTCAAGAGCGAGAGATTTTACTGATTGTTGATGATATTAAAGTGGGTTGTGGTCGAACTGGACCCTTCTTTAGCTTTGAGCGAGCAGGGATTCAACC
>JAAHFP010000129.1 GCA_010672925.1 Symploca sp. SIO1C2
AGCAGCATTAGCCGCTTCCTGATGGTTGCAACCCATCACCAGTTTCTCAATGGCGATTAGCTGTTTTTCACTCAGAGACATACGAGACACCACGCGACTGGATGGGACAAAAAGTTATTAGTTCTTTATGAAATCTTGAGAAAAAGTTGATAACAGTTTGATAATACTCGCCAAGCATAATTGACTACAGCTCCCATCATACCTCCCTTTCAGGGGTTTATAAAACATCACTCTTTACTGTCTCGGTGCTGTCTCATTGTCCATTGATCGGGGCTTGTTGGGGATTGCACTGCACTTTTTTACCTTGCTGATTCTTTTCTTTTCTTCAAGAAATTCGAGCCACTCGCGGATATCCTCCTCGTCTTCAACTATCACCTTGAAACCACTTTTGGAGACTAGCTCAATCGCACGATTTAATTCTTGGGCATATCGCAAACCCGCCCAATTCCCAACGGTATCGATAGCTTTGAGCCTGTTTCTTGTAGCTTCATCAGGATTTGTGATAACTTCTTCTAAAACAGTGAAGCTTTGATCGACTAGCTCAATAATCCTTTCGGAGAAATTTGAGGGAGCAGATATTTTCGACTCTTGAATAACTTCAATACTTGCAGTCGCGATCGAATTCCTAACCGGCTCAAGGCTAGCTTTAAATGCTGGAAGCTTCTTCCACCTAAGTAGGGTTCTGCTGCTGACCCCAGCAAGCTCAGCCGCTTTTTGTACGGTATGACCACTAGCAAGCCCTTCAATGGCTACTCTTTGCTCAGGAGTTAGGTGGGGTGACATTGGTGACACGCTCTGACATGGAAAGGTGACAAACTTATTATGCCAAAATGAGGTAATGATTACCAAGTAAGGCATAAAGCCGTGTCACTCCACTGTCAGATCCCTATTTTGACCTTGAGAGCAAGGGGGTAAAACCTGTGACGGATTTTATTTTCTTTTCACAGCTGCAAGCTAATGGGAGCCACTTGCTCCTCTCTTAAAATCAGAAATGGTAGAGCAATCAAAAGGCAGCGATACCAAAATCATCAATAATCTGCCAATATTGCCACTGCTTAAGCTGATCGATTTTCTCTAGCCAAAATTCCCAAAATATCCAATCTTTCAATTTACTCTTGTTCTCTGGAGACTCAGAGGCTATATTTCTCAAAACTCGCAGCTGTTCCTGGGTAACGGGATTTTCATCCAACTTAATGTCGGCAGGGGTCACCCGGTATACCTGAAAGGTTACCGGGCGGGGAATGCCGACCAAGAAATAAATTGAGTGAAGCGAAATCCTTATAATCTGGTTATGATTCTAACCTACTGCTACCGAATTAAACCTAGTGCGGAGCAAGAGGCGACAATGTTCTACACATTGGAGCTGCTTCGTCGGCATTGGAATTATTGCCTTGGTCAGAGGTTAGACTGCTTAAGAAGAACCCGTTGTCAAATTGACCGTTGTAGTATCGTTTCTGAGCCGATTGGCGAAATACCAGAAAAAGTTAATTATTACATTCAACAGTCGGCTCTCAAAGAAACAAAGAAACTTTTCCCAGACTACAAAAACATTTGGTCTGAATCTCAGCAGGTAAACCTACAACGATTGAACAAAGCCTGGGAGCGCTGGTTAATTCCCGATAAATCTGGCAAACGCGGTGGACGCCCACGCTTCAAAAAAACAGGTGAACTTCGCTCATTTGTTTACCCCAGAGTTAATTGTAAACGGGCTGGAGCACACATCAATAACGGGGTATTGAAGCTATCAAAGATAGGAGAGATGTTTGTAATTATGCATCGCCCTATCCCAGATGGTTTTACTCTCAAAACTTGCACAATAGTTCACAAAGCTGATGGCTGGTATTGCTGTCTTTCAATGCAAGATGAAACTGTGCCAGAACCGATGCCATTAGATCAAGTTAAAAGCACAGTTGGTGTTGATGTCGGGCTGAAAGAGTTTCTGACAACCTCTGATGGCGAAACGGTTCCGATTCAACAAACCTACCGCAAAAATCAGTCTCATCTAGCTCGTCAGCAGCGCAAATTGGCAAGGAAACAGAAGGGTTCAAAACGAGCCGAAAAACAGAAAAACTTCATTGCCAGAATTCATCAGCGCATAGGTAGAATCAGAGAAAATTTCCACTACAACACAGCTCACAAACTGGTCAAGCAATATGACTTGATAGCAGTAGAGAATTTGAACATTAGAGGACTGGCTCGTACCAGATTGAGCAAGTCAATTTTGGATGCTGCTTGGGGTAAGTTCATCAACATCTTGGAGGCAGTGGCGGTCAAACGCGGTGTCCGAGTTGTGGCAGTGAACCCTCACAACACATCACAAAAATGCTCAAACTGTGGAGTGAAAGTACCGAAAACTTTGTCTATTCGGTTGCATGAATGCCATAAGTGCCGATTGCAGATGGACAGAGATGAAAATGCAGCTCGGAATATTTTAGACCGAGCATTAAGCGAGGTGGGACTCATCTTGCCTGCGCGTGGAGGCTTAGTCAGTGGACAGCCTGAGAAGCGTGAACTTCCGAGTAGAGATTGGGTTCAACTGTCTCTATTTTAGAAGCCCCCGTTATACCCGTAGGGTTAACGGCGGGAGAACGTCACCTCTTCTTGATTGAACGCTGGCTGGGATGATTGGGTTTGTTGGATTGATGCTAGCCAGCCTCTACACATCTGCTTGTGGGGTAGCTCTTGCCAGAGGAAAGCATTCTCAACTTGCTCTCTTGTATGCCCCGCGATCGCCTCCTCAAACTCCCCAATCTCTCGACAATCAGCCAAGCGATCAATTAGCAGTTCTAGTTCTGTCTTAGGCTCCTCTCCCTCTACGTCCCCAGAATCCCCTGAAACGCTCACAGGTTCTTGGTAGGCAGCAGATTGGTAGGCAACAGTGTTTCTATACTCTATATTACCCGTGCTGCCTACTGTCACACTGGATACTGGAACTGTCACACGCTTAGAACTCCCATTTTCAGGTTTGGCGGTGGAGGTGGCAGCGGCAGAAACTTCAACCTCTCCAAAATCCCCTAAAGCTCTCACAGGTTCTTGGTAGGCAGCAGGTTGGTAGGCAGCAGTTTCTATATACTCTATATTACCCGTGCTGCCTACCGTCACACTGGATACCGGAACTGTCACACACCCATTACCCCCATTTTCTGCTTTAGTGCTGGAGGGAGTGGTAGCAGTTTCTTCAGCTAACTTGGTAGCTCTCCTCAGTTGGTCTCGTTGCTTCCATGCTGCAAAAAGCTGGTGTCTGAGTTCAGGCACGACCACAGGCTGGTAGAAGCGCTGCTGATTGCCCTTTGCCCCTCTCTTGACGGGGTCGCTGAATTTTAAGCCCAAGCATTCCCTGAGATACCTCTGAGCAATACTGACAGGGCTGGGGGGTAAGGGCTGACCATCTTTGCCTACCTTGTCAAAGTTGAAAGATAGCCCTAAGACATCTTTTATCTGGGTTTTGAATTGCTTGGTCAGTATTGAGAGGTCGATAAGCTCGGTGGAGTCGTTTGTCCATTCTTTATTCTCAAATAGTAATGGGATTCCCAGTACTTTTAAATAGGCTAGCTTCCCTCCTATCAGTCCTTTGTTTGTATCTGGCAGAAACAGTTCATTTGCTCCCACTTCGAGTAAGTGTTCTATTCGGCTTCTCTCTCGTTCATTGAGGAATTCTTCTCCCTCAGTCAAGTAGTAGTGGAGTTGAGCCTTTGAATATTCTCCCAAGTCATCCAATTCCACTAATTCAGCAGTTACTAAATCCCCACTCCCGTACCTTTCGGCTAGTTCTCCCTTCCTCTGTTCTAACCTTTCGCTGTCTGTTTTTACTTGCTTCTCTTGGAGAGATTTTAGCCGGGTGTTATCGGGTGTTTCCGAATCAGCGATCGCTTGACGTTGAGCCTGGTAATTAATGTCTCGACATTCTTTCAATTCCTCTTTAATTCGTTCCTTCCCTTTGGCTTCATCCTCTCCTAGCATTTCACTCTCATAATTCCCCTCGGTTACTATGTGACCCTCGGCAACCAATGCTCTGACAATTTCATGGCGGTAGCGAACCATCCCTAGATTGATTCTCCCCGCCATTTTTGTCCAGGTCTTGAGTGCTTGGGGCTGGAAACTGCTGGCTGATTCCCAGTCAAAAATAAAATCGGCTTCAGCTAATTGTTTGACGTGAGCCTTGAACTTATTGTGTTGACCCGCTACGAGATGCTTTGGACTAGTCGAACCATTGCCGATACGACCTAATCCGTAACTTTTAGCCCAAACATGGCGGGGGACAGATTCTCTCAATCTTGCCATCCGTTGTAGAACAGAAGGGACGGGGATGACCCCTTGGGCAAAGTCCCAGACCGAGGTAAAGTGACCTTTGAGGTCGATACTTACCCCCGTTTCAATCGTTGGGGAAGCAATGCAGATATTAAAGTCTTTAAGTGTTCTGTCAAGCTTGTCAATGCAATCGTAGGCTGAATGGGTTGGGGTGCTGACTGACTCAGCATCAATCCTTAAAATCTTCAGAAAAGGGATCTCCTTATAGAAATAAGCCTCAAGGTTCTGTGTCCCCCACTTTGATTTTGCCTTCTGACCATCGACAAAAATAAGAACCTTTTCCCCTTTACGGATGCGACTGAGAAGGACATCAAGCATTTCCTTCTCATCATTCCAGACTGTTACTTGCCAAGGGTCGGGGTTGCCTTCCTTAACCACAATCCAAGGCTCAACTGGAAAGCTACAGAGTGACTTGATGTAATCAAGGCTCACGTCGCTTAAATCGGCATCAGAAAGATAAACCTTTCCTTCCTCAGAGGATAGAACATTTTGAATGAGCTGCTGAAAGTTTCGCAGAATTTGAACTCTATGCTTGGCTACTTCAGTATTGGCATTGAGCAAATGCCAGATTGATTGCTCACACTCATCCAGGATGACGAGACAGTCCTCCCAGTCCTCTGGGTCAAATCGGGCTTGGGAATTAAGCCTCAATGAATCAAAGCATAATCCAAAACCAAAGATACCTTTAGTCTCGGACTGACCAATTTCTGTTACATAATCAATTCCGAATCGCTCACACAGTGCCGTTCCTAACTGAGTCCTATGAGTTAAGACAAGGACTTTCTGCCCTCTGTGTTGAGCCTCAGTACAGATTTTCACAAGCCATTCTGTCTTCCCGCTTCCTTTGGGGGCTTTGATACAGATGAGTTTGGCATTGGGGGGCGGTGCAAAGTCTCCGATATACTTGGTGTTGCTGTCAAGCCTTAATGCGACTGGATAAGTTAGCTCTCGCAGGCTATCGGCTTGCCAATCTTCAAAGCGTAATGATTTTTGATAGCAAGACAAGAAGTGTTTGGCTCCCTTGGCCACAATTAGGTCATCAACGCCTTTAAGCCAAGGCTCCCAGGAAGTAATTTTTACGGAACTGCCTTCATTGATTAGCAGTCTGGCAGTTGACCACAGTGCTTTTCTGTTAGAGAAGCGGGTTTTACGCTTCTCGTCTTGGTCAAAGGCAAAGTAGAAATTTCTCCCCTCCCCAGTAAAGGGTTTAAGTTGGGGAATTAGGGTGGGGTTTCCATCATTCTTGCGATATCCTCCCCAGATTCCAGGTAAACCAAGCGCAGCAAAACCTTGAGCTAGTAAGCTCCCAGCCTTTTTAGCTCCCTCTGTTAAGACTACATCTATTTGAGGATTCTTGATGACCCACTTCCAGAAGCCTCTATCGCTTGAGAAATGGTCAATATCAGTCGAGGAAAAGTCAGCCCCATAGCGCGAGGCTATCTTCTGCCAGATTTCATCAGGGACTCTGAGGGCAAAGAGAGTGGCTGGGGCTTTGTAAGGGTGCTCGTATTTTTGATATTTCCCTTTAGCACTGTCAATTCTGGGTTGGTCTGGTTTAAAGCACCCCCATAGGTCATCTGAGCCAGTTGCGGGGTCAACGCCAGAGCACCACCAGCCACCAGCTTCAATGTGGGCATATTTCTTGAGAATCCATCCAGGCAGTCTCCCTGCATTAAGTCGTGGAACATCTGGACTGTAGAACAGATTATAGTAAGGGGCTGTTCCTTCCTGGTACTCGACATTAAGAGCAACAATTCTTTCATCAACGGCGCTCCCATCTATCCATTCTCTCTGGTATTGTTCATGTCGTGGCTGGCCTGGTATCTCCTTAATGCCCTTGATAGGGGAGTGCGGCTCAATACTATCTTCTCTCCCACCTTGTAAATGTACGGGAAGGTTTGGGCTGTTGCCAGATGCTTCTGATAATCCCCGCCGCAATCCCTCTCCATCATTCGGGCGTATTCCCTGCGAAGTCGATTGAGTTGAGCCTCCTGCTGTTTGTTCGATGTCTTTCTGAAACCTTTTGCCATAAAGCTTGTCCTTCCGTTTTGAGTGAGTATGTAGAGTACCAAAACCTTTATTGTTGGGAGATAAAGCTCTCATGCTGCACCTCCGAGTCTGGAAGAGGATTCAGCTTTCTGCTCTACTAGGGCATCAATGAATCGGCAGTATTGGATTCTTCCTGAGGGGAGCTCAACTTCTAATGTCCTCAGGCTCCCATAGCCTCTGTCAACTACTACAACCCCTATGCCTGATTCCCTGAACTTTCCTGGAGTGACAAAAACTTGCTTGCCTCCTAGTGGGTCACCGTATGGATCTATGGGGAAAAATCCTTCTGGCATCTCCTTTGGCGAAATGCCTGGAATGCTGCCTACTTGAGGTTTTGACTTAAAAATGCAAGTGTCACTTGCATTAGGTTTTTTGTTGCTGCTATAATTGTCATTAACAATTGCTGATGCCAAAGCTTTCATTCTGCCTTCATCTCCTTTTTCTGATGGGATGAAAGCTTCTCAGCTTTTTGCTTATCTGGATTTTGTCTTGTGTAAATAGTAAATAAACAGTTGACAAATTCCCGGTAAATTCAATACGCTCAAGTTAGTTTGAATGTGGTCGAAGGTGACCGAGGGAGCGTGAAAAAGCTTTTGCCAAGAAGCCTTCGACTTTTTCTTTGGAATCAAAGAAAAGCCTTATTGCCATTTATATCAAAAATCTCCTGCGAGTGCGGATTTAAAAATCATTTACTTGATTATTTCCCGATCGCACTCCCCCAACCCCACCCCGATCCACGCCAACCACCGATCCCGAAATACAGGTTCCTAGATCACATTGCCTCCAGAACCTGTTTAGCAGTCAGCTCCAGTTGAGGGAAAATCCGAGAAATAATCCGCTGATTACCAGAGAACTCAGTTGCCTGATACTTGCCATTGACCAACACCAGTACAGTTACTAACTGTGCAATAGGGTCAACAATCCAGTATTCAGGAATGCCGTGCTGCTCATACTCTGCTCTCTTTTCTATATAGTCACGTTGGTAGTTCTCATCAAGTT
>JAAHFP010000013.1:0-376660 GCA_010672925.1 Symploca sp. SIO1C2
TTTGAGGGAGAATTCATGAAATTTACACTCTTTATATCAAAAAAATATTATTACCTCAATGCCAGGATACCTGGGATGAGCTAGTCTTGACTCTCCGAAGAAAGCTCCAAGCCAAGACTAAAGCCAAAGAGTCTTCAGCACTTTCATAAACAAAACTTATCACCCTAACTACTGGAGAGCCAGTCTCCTTTAATGCTGAATATTATGACCCTGGCTTACCAGGGAATGTTAATTGAGGATTTACCTAACAATAATTTAGAACAGCGACGCCAACATCTTTTTAATGCTTATGTAGAAAGAATGTTTCAGCGTCGGGGTGCCCATAGTCCCTATCCTCAACAGCAGACAAAACGCTGGCTGAGGTGGCTGGCAAAGCAGATGTCAGAGAAATCCCAAACAGTTTTTTTGATTGAGCGCCTGCAACCTAGTTGGTTAGAAACTAACTGGCAAAAATGGATGTATGCCATTGGTATTGCTGTTATGGGTGGATTAATTATTGGGTTAGGTGCTGGGTTGAGTATCGAGTTGATTTTGGGCAAGGGAGTGATACTCATGGGCGGGCTAATTTTGGGACTAGGTGGTGGATTAATTGCAGGACTGATTCTGAGGCTAGTTCTCCATCAAATAGAACCAGTTGAACATATAAAATGGTCATGGGTAAAAGCTAAAAATAACCTCGTTATTGGTTTACGCATAGGACTCATTGTCGGACTAATTTTTGGGTTCAGTAGTGGACTAATTATGTTTTCAATCTCTGGACAAGCTGTAGCGATACAAGAGGGTTTAATTTATGGTTGCAGTGGACTAGGAACGGGAATAGTTTTTATCTTGTTGCGTGGTTTAACTGGGGGTGGTATTGAAACAACGACCACACCTAATCAAGGGATATGGCAATCAGCTCAAAATAGTATGGTCTTTACTGTGATAGGAGTGCTAGCAATGGGAGTATTTGCTTATTTGTTAGATGTCCCCATTTTTCTTGGAGCATTTGTGGGACTTGTGTTTGGCCTATTTTGTCCTGCTGGTATAGCTTGTATGCAACACCTAAACCTGCGTCTAGTGCTGTACTGCAACGGCTATATTCCCTGGAACTATGCCCGTTTCCTCGACTATACTACGCGGCTCATCTTCTTGCAAAAAGTCGGTGGTGGCTACATCTTTATCCATCGGTTGCTGTTAGAACATTTTGCTGCTCAGTATTGATAAGGACTCAGGAATCAGAAGACAGTCCTCATATGCGATCGCTTACGCCCAATTATAATGACCTGAATCTACGTTATGTTTTTATTCGCGAATAAAGAATTACTCCTCTCTATGTATTGTCCAAAACGGGATGCTCCCCAATAATTAAGTGTTTTCGACGATGGCAATGCGTCAGAAGCCGTGTTAATATCAGCATTGCTATTTCTGCTTATGCCTGCGATGGAAAACGCTCATGCTTTGTTGGTTGGTATTGCTAACTACCAATCAATTAATAGGCTTCCAGAAACTGTTCTTAAAGATGCTCAGGATATTTATGAGCTGCTGATTAGTCCACAGCACTGTGGATATGTAGGGGATAACGTACAATTGTTGTTAGATGGTCAGGCAACAAAGGCAAATTTAACTCAGGCACTCACTCAATTAGCCCAGCGTTGTAATCAAGATTCTACTGTTTTTATCTATATTTCTAGTCATGGTGGACAGGTAGAGTTTGGTTCTTATGCAGGGGAGTATCTGTTACCGGTGGATACAGACTATACATCGGAGGAATCATTAGCTCAAACGGCGATTTCTGGTACTCAGTTCACTGATGCTTTACGGGCAGTCCCGGCTCAGAAAATTGTAGTTGTTTTTGATTGCTGTCATTCTGGTGGTATTGGTCAACCAAAGAATGTCACTGCAGCAAGTATCAAATCTGGATTACCGGAAAGTTATTACGATGTTCTTAAGGAAGGTCGAGGTAGGGTGATTCTGGCATCTTCTCGTAGCAGTGAGTTTTCTTACATCCTTCCTAATGCTGATAATAGCTTATTTACAACGCATCTCTTGGCGGGAATGCGGGGCAAAATCTCTAGTGATGATGGTACGATCTGTATCTTTAATCTATTTGAGTATATTCAACCCTTAGTTACTAGTGAACAACCTAATCAGCACCCTATTTTTAAAGCGGAATTAGAGGATAATTTTCCCATTGCTCTCTACTTAGGTGGGAAAAAGCATGTTGTAGGTGTTGATGATGATGGCTTTCGCTATGATGCTTACATCAGTTATGTAGATGAAGAACCTGATACAACTTGGGTCTGGGAAACTTTAGTGCCACGCTTAGAGGATGCGGGGCTAAGGATTGCAGTTTCTGGTGAGGTAGAAATATTTGGTGTGGCGCGGGTGGTGAATATTGAACGCGGCATTAGACAATCTAAGCGTACTGTGATTGTACTATCCGATTTATATATGGCAAATAATATTGCAGAATTTGAGAATACATTGGCTCAATTTTTGGGACTTGAAGAAGGGGCGGCTCGTTTATTGCCAGTTTGCACTGTAGCAATTGACTCTAATCTTTTCCCATATAGGCTTAAACAACTATCTCTGGCTAAGCTATATCATCCTCGACGTGCTCAACGGGAATTTAAGAAGTTGATTGAACAGTTACAACAACCATTGCCTCGGCGAACAGGTGATGGACTCTTTCAATAATTGATAATGAACAATGGATAATGCATAATTACCATTTTTTGAATTGTTTTGACTTTTCAGTTCCGATGAAAAAAAAGCAAATGTAGGAATATGGTAGCAACTTACGACTTTTTTGTATCTTATGCTGAAGCGGATGGAGCTTGGGTAGAAGGCTACCTGTTAGATTCACTGCAAGCAGCAGGTATTCGATGTCACTCTGAGGCTGCTTTCCGTTTGGGTGTACCTCGGATTCTGGAATTCGAGAGTGCAATTAGACGAAGCCAGCGTACTTTGCTGGTGCTTTCTCCTGCATATATAGCAAACAGTGTTAACCAGTTTGTTGATCTGCTGGCTCAGTTTTATGGATTGGAAACAGGGCAGTGGCCAGTGATTCCCCTTATTTTGCGTCCGGTTCAACTACCACTTTACTTGAACACTCTCACTAAATTGGACGCTACTAATGAGGAGAAGTGGCAACAGGTAATTAAACGCCTTTGTGATGATGTACAGCGTCCGGTTCCCAATTCTTTACCTAAGCCACTATGTCCTTATCCTGGAATGATACCTTTTAGTGAGGCAGACAGTGAACGCTTTTTTGGGCGTGACCAGGAAGTTGAACAACTTATTAATCGCCTGCGCTTGTATCCGTTTGTTTCTGTTATTGGTCCTTCTGGAAGTGGAAAATCTTCTCTGGTGTTTGCGGGACTCGTTCCTGCTTTGCGTGACAGCAGACTTTTTGGTTCCGGTGAGTGGTTGGTTCGGACGATTCGCCCTGGTGAAATGCCGATAACAGCCCTAGAATCAGCATTGGGGAGTGATCTAACTAATCCAATGTTAGCAGTTACAAAAGCCCTCAGTACCCAGCCCAATGCTCAACGATTGTTATTAGTTGTAGACCAACTAGAGGAAGTATTTACCGTTGCTAACCAGCAGGCATTACCTTTCCAGAATGCTTTGTTGAGTTTAGTGGAAACTCCTAACAGCTATGTGATTGTAACTGTTAGGGCTGATTTTTATCCTGACTTGATGGAGTCGCCACTTTGGCCAAAGATTCAGTCCTATCGGCGGGAGTTACTACCTTTGGATGCGAAGGGATTGCATCAGGCTATTATTAAACCAGCGGAGAATGTGAGTGTATTTATAGAAGCTGCTTTAATAGAACGTTTGGTGACAGATGCGGCGGGGGAACCGGGAGTTTTACCTTTGATTCAAGAGACTCTTGTGCTGCTATGGGAAAAATTGGAGCGGCGATTTTTACCCCTTAGAGCCTATGAAGCTTTGGTGCTTACTAGCAAAACTTACAGAAATTTTGATGGTAGCAATCGTACAGGATTGCAAGCTGCGATCGCAAATCGTGCTGATGTGGTTGTAGTAGCATTGGATGAAAAACAACGGTCAATTGCCCGTCGTATATTTCTCCGTTTAATTCAGTTTGGTGAAGGACGTGCTGATACTCGTCGCCAGCAATCAGTTAATGCATTACGTGCTGTAGGCGATGAAGTAGAGGTGTTTGATCAGACTTTGCTCTATCTAGCAGATTGTCGCTTAGTAACTCTTAGCGGTGAAGAAGAAGATGTTGATAGAAAAGTGGATATTGCCCATGAATCTTTAATCAGTGCTTGGCCTGCTTTACAATGGTGGCTCAATGAGCGCCGAGAGGCAGAACAGATTCGTAGGCGCTTGATGCGTCAAGTAGAAGAATGGATACGGTTAGGAAAAGATAGTGGAGGACTACTGGATAAGACAGAATTGGCAGAAGCTGGTAGTTGGTTGAGTAGTCCTGATGCTGATGATTTAGGCCGCGATGAGACAATGCTAGAACTAATAGAAGCTAGTGAGCGGAAAATTCAGCAAGAGGAAGAAAAGGAAAGAAAATCGGAAAAAACAATTCAGAGGAGGGCTATAGCTGCGTCCATCTTTGCAGTAGCAGCAATTACAGCAGCTATCAGTTTTTTGTGGCAGTTGAAGCAAGCACGACAGGAGGAAATCAAGAATTTAACTGCCTCATCTGAGGCGCATCTTTCTAATGATGAGCAGATTGAGGCACTATTAGTAAGTGTGGAGGCTGGTGAAAAACTCAAAAAGCCAGTTGTTTCGTTGCCATTTGTTTCGTCATTGCCATTTTTTTCGTTACCAGATAGTTTCAAGATGGAAACGGTGGCAACTCTTGCCAAGGCAGTCTACGAAGTACAAGAGTTTAATCGCTTAGAGGGGCATAGTGGTAGAGTCCGGGATGTCAGTTTTAGCCCAAACGGTGAAAGACTTGCCTCGGCTAGTGATGATAATACGGTCAAACTTTGGAGCAAAGAGGGTAAATTGCTCCAAACCTTGAAGGGGCACAGTGATATAGTTACTAGTGTTAGTTTTAGTCCCGATAGTGAAATAATCGCCTCAACCAGTAGAGACACAACCATAAAACTTTGGAGTAAGGATGGCGAATTGCTCCAAACCTTGGAGGGACACCAAAATAAAGTCACCAGTGTGAGTTTTAGTCCAGATGGCAACAAAATTGTTTCAGGGAGTGATGATAGTACAGTCAAACTTTGGAGTAAGGATGGCAAATTGCTCCAAACTTTGGATGGGCACGAAAGTTCAGTCACCAGTGTGAGTTTTAGTCCAGATGGCAACAAAATTGTTTCAGGGGGTAAAGACGGTAAAGTCAAACTCTGGAACCTTGACGGCGAGAAGCTTCAAAATATTACTCATGGCAATCTGGTTACCAGCGTAAATTTTAGTCCAGATGGTCAAAGAATTGCCTCTGCCAGTGAAGACGGTATCATCAAACTCTGGATTGATAACCAAGGGTCTTATGAAGCCCCAGCAGATGACCAAGGGCTTGATGAGTGGAATGCTTCCAATAAGTCAGTTAATGATGTGAGTTTCAGTGTCGATGGTCAAAGAATTGCTACAGCGGATGAGGACAATACTGTCCAAATCTGGGACCTCGAAGGCGATTTGCTCGAAACCTTAGGGGGTCATCAAGCCCCAGTGAAGAGCGTGAGTTTTAGTCCCAACAAGGACATCCCACTTCTTGCTTCAGCTGGTGACGATAACAGCATCAAACTTTGGATGCTTAAGAACCAAGCTTTGCAAGTTTTAAAGGGGGATGACGTTTCCGATTCCTGGAAGAGTGCAAGGTTCAGTCCCAACGGCCAAATTCTTGCCTCGATTAATTCGGGCGATAACATAATAAAATTATGGCAACTCAATGGTGGGCGACTTAAAAACTTGGGAACACTTAGTGAGCCGATTAACAACATCAGATTTAGCCCGGATAGTCAGAAGATTGCTTCATTCAAGGATAATACTTTAAAAATCAAGGATAATACTTTAAAAATCTGGGACCTCAATGGCAATTTGCTCCAAACTTTGCCAGGTCACAGCGAACAAGTTACAGGCATAGACTTTAGTCCAGATGGTAAATTTCTTGCCTCAACCAGTTCTGATCAAACTATCAAACTCTGGAGTATCAATGATGGGCAGTCTCAAACCTTGGGAACACTTAGTGAGCCGATTAACAACATCAGATTTAGCCCAGATGGTCAGAAGATTGCTTCATTAAGTGATAATAATCAAAACAATATAAAAATCTGGGATCTCAATGACAAATTGCTCCAAACTTTGCCAGGTCACAATGGGAGAGTTATGAACATAAATTTTAGCCCAGATAGTAAAGTTTTTGCCTCAAGCAGTTTTGATCAAACCATCAAACTCTGGAACCTGAACAATTACCAAGAGCTTGCAACCCTCAAACATAGCGAGAGAGATGGGGAGGTGGTTTTCTCTCCTAATGGTAAATTTCTGGCCTCAATCGCTTGGGACAACAGGGTAAAACTCTGGAGTCTTGACGGCAGGGAAATCACCACTTTAAAGGGTTCTGGCAGTAGTATCTTGAAAATAAGTTTTAGCGAGGATAGTAAGATACTGGCCGCAACCAGTGGAGATAACCAAGTTGCTATTTGGAATTTGGAGTTAGAGTATCTGCTGAAACACGGATGTAATTGGTTGAGTAATTATCTCACAATTGACGGAAGTGACGAAAGTGCCCTAGCAGAAGAGCAAAAACTCTGTAAAAAAATCTTAAAATAAAGGAATATTGACTCCAAAATTTACCCCAATGGAAATATCGTTAAAATTCCGAGAATTGCCAACGAGTAAATCAAAAGAGTCTCCGAAAAGATAGGATAATGATGCACCAATAAATATATTCGGATCCAACTTGTAAATCATTTGAGCGCTCACCTGATGTCTGGTATCAAGGCGGCTTTGGCGGGTGAAGTCATCATAGATAAACCGATAATTTAACAGCCCTTGCAGCTGAGGACTGATATCAGAACCTAAACTCAAGTTCAAAGCATTAGAAACTCGACTTTGAATCTCTGGTTCAGCAAAGCTAACTTTTAGTTGATAGCCTGAATCGAGAAATAGATCCGATGAAAACCGATCCACCCGCCTGACTGTAAATTGTGCTGAATTTTCGATTAAATCATCGAACGAACCAGTCCCGTAGAGTTGCCGATGTTCCCATCCTAGTTCACCGGACATCTTGTTATCCAATTCCTGTAGCACCCCAAGACCAATATTCAAAGAGTTGTAGCCATCTGCTTCCTCCGCAAATCGCAAAAAACTACCTCCCACATCAGCTGCTAGGCGTGTCTCTGCTCCCAATTCCGGTGTTGCTAGCAAAGTAACAACATTTACAAAAGCCGTATTTTCAGTAGGTGATAGGGCAGCGATATCAGAATTAGTCAGAATTGAAGAGAGCAACTGCAACCGTACATTTGGTACAGGGCGTAGTAGACTCAGCATAAATTGGTCGTCTTCTTCTTCGACATCCTCACCAGGGGGAGGCTCAGGAAAACTATCCTGCTTCTCTTCAGTTACGGAATTTTGGGATTGAAAGGATTCAGGAGATAGGGGATTGTTGTTGAGAGGAACAGAGGCAAACTGTTGCTGAGGAATTGTTTGGGTGTTCTGTGGGATAAAGTCTGGATTTACTAACTCATCACTTAGTGGTAGTTGTTGATTTTCTTCGACTGTTTGGGAAATTTCTGCAGTAGCCATGGCTTCAATCGGTATGGTATTTGCCATTGAATGAGCCATATAGAGAAGATTCTGGCGTTCCTGGGCGAGAAAACTGACTGTATAGATCATCTGGTCTTGTTCCCACATCACTGATGAAAGTGACCGGGGTGGGTTTTGTTTTGCCCCCTCCAACAGATATCCCAGAGTATCTTTTGCCAAGGTGATTGGTGCTGCTGCCTGATGTTGCTCTAATGCTTGCTGGGCAGTAGAGGAAGTCTGGCTATCTACGGAAAAACTACCCACCATGCAAGATGGGGAACCAGTATCACAACTGAAGAGGCTGACTGTCAGACTAGGGGGTGACCGAAAAGAAAAAACTCGAACTAAATATTGGTTTGTTTCTTCGTCTGAGCTATTCCTAGATAGAATTCTAGATGGTAAACGCATCGTCCAACCAGAGGGTAAGCTATCTCTGATTTGTTCCAGATAGGGAGCAAAAATATTACCAGAGGTGGCTGAGTCTTTCAGTGCAACTTCTAACGCTATTTTTTTTTCTGTTAAATTCCGCAAGTTCACACCAAATCCGGTTACCATAGAGCCGTTTTCAGCCAACGGCGAAATCTCTGTAGAGACGCGCCATGGCGCGTCTCTACAATGTGGGCATAGCGAGTATCGCGATACCGGATTGGGTCTCACTGTGCTGTCTTTGGTTTGGACTAGAGATTCTTGGGGCAGGGTTAGCTTTTGAGTAAACCCTGCTTTTACTGGGAGTACGCTTCCCCAAATTACCGAAACAGCAAATAGGAAAAATCTTTTGCTCATAATTACTTATAATTCTCTTCTAATCTGAAAATAGACACGGAGACGCGGAGAGAAGGATTTTCATTCTTTGTTGTGAGCTTTCGCTTATGGGAGTCTGACTTATCCTTAGAATTAAACACCTCCGAAAGCAGGGAAGGGGAAGCCGTCATCAACGGGAGCAGTAAATGTCGGAAGATCTATAACAGTTGTGAGTTCACTTAGTCCTGACTCGTCTTGTGCCCTCGATGCCTCACAAGTTTCCTGCCGAATCTTACTGAGTAGTTCCCGAATCTCTGTTGATTGTTGATTTACATATGCCTCATGTCTTTCTCCACATCCTAAACCCAAAGCTATTCGATTATCCTCATAGAATCTTCGCAGACTAAATTCCCCTCGCTGCAATCCCCCATCAGCTGACACCACTGCAACTTCACCATTTCCCAGTTCAATGGTATTCCCATTTTGATTATTTATAACTGTAATCGGACCATCGGACAAAACCCCAACGATTGTCTCTTGAGCCTGTTTTCTTCTCCAAACAAATAGTGCCGTTCCTGTGGGTTTCAATTCGACTTCTGACGTTTCAATTTTGCAGCTTTTTGTAGGACTGTTACTATCATGCATTGCAAGCCCACCGCCTTGGTCAATCAAAAAACCGCATCTTTCTTTTTCGGGGGAAAACTTAGAAGTAGAATTTTGACCCTGATTGTACAAAGCATGCTGAGGCAGAATCGAAAGCTTTGCCATAGCATTCTTGTGAGTTTTAAGCCAATCCCCAGGTTGTAAGTCTTGACCAGTGCTGGTGAGGCGACACCAATTTCCCTCCTCTTCACAATTTTTTATCCTTGGGGTATGAAATACAACTCTTTTTTCAAAATTGTATATATCTACTCTCGGGGAGTTATTTTCTCTCGGTTGTTGAGCTAACGTCGGAGCTATCCAAGAAATTACCAGAAGACTGCTAGCAATCAATTTCTGGCTGAAGATCCAAGTTTTCTTTGTCATAAAACATTATCTCCCTACACAAATGCTAGGGCGATTTCATTCTAAATGGTAAAATTTTGTGTTCAGCAACAACTAAAGTTCACTAAGAATGTTCTAAGCCGCTATTTAAGAAGCATTCTTTAGAACCTTACAGCAAGAAGATATGTAAAAAAGACAGGCTCTAGCTCCAGCTCTAGCGATGTTTATGATCGCAGGAAGTGCTGGTTAAAAATGATACCAATGTAACAGGCAGCTACCTGCTGTCTATTGTAGAGTAGTTTAACAGCAAAGCTGTTTACTAATGCTTTAAGTTTACAAATTGAAAACATGGAACAATACGCCTCTATTGGCGGTACTATGACCAGGCTGCGAATTTGAGAAGGTCGAGTTGAGAAGGTCGAATGGGGAATTGTAGGGGCGCAATGCTTGCGCTTTTGAGAATCGATATTATGTCCTGCAAATCACCCATAATAAAAATTTCTCCGCGTCCCTGAGTCTACTTACAAATCAGGAGGAAGAACAGTCAAGGATAATCAAATAAGGATAGTATTTGGTCAAAAAATGGTTCTCCAGCACGGGTTTGCAGAATCGAGTGAACTAATTCAATGAACTCCCAGTCTAGGTGCCGATTACTTTCAATCAATTTGCTGGCAGGATATAAGGTAAAATCATCATTATGCAATTCATTGGTTCTACCCGTTTGCCAGCTATAAGGTTGGGGTTTCCAGGAAAGAGATTTGCCACGCAGAGTAAACTGGAACCACTCTATCTTGCCCTGGCGTAGTTCCACAAATAGGTCAAAATAAGGCTCCCCGCCCTGATACCAGACCCTAGTATTGTCTTTTTGTGTGGTTGGGGTTAAGAGCTTCCGATCAATCTGTCGTAGAGAAGCGCCTAGTTCGGCAATTTTTTGGTGATTCATCGCTGAATCGAGACTTAGTAATGGGTGGCAAGTTTGTGGACATCTGGGTTCAGATTTGGTCAAATTGACTATTGTCCATTTTCTATTGAACAACTTTCAATTTTCAATATCTTTGCTTTAGCTTATTTGGTACAATCAGGATAAGTTAAAGTCACCGTTGTGCCCTGACCTTTACCAGGACTATCTAATTGTATGTGACCACCCATCATTTCTACAAACTGTTTGCAAATTGCTAAGCCTAAGCCAGCACCACCATAACGTTGTTTGATGGAGTTATCTTCTTGAACAAAAGCTTCTAACAAACGTTCCTTTTGGCTCATCTCAATACCAATACCAGTGTCAGATACCTTAATTTGTACCATCGGCTGCTCTACCAGTTTAATAACCGTTATGCGGACTTCCCCAGTCTCAGTAAATTTGAAAGCGTTGGCCAGTAAATTAGTGATAACTTGTTTGAGCTTAGCTTTGTCGGCATAAATCTGCTCAACCTCGCAACTAATAATAAAATTTAGCTCCCGGCGCTGGGTTACGAGACTAAATAGCTCACGTTGCTCTTCCAGAAAAGAAACAAGATTCACAGGCTCCAACTCGACCCTCATCTTGCCTTCTTCTATTTTTGTGATGTCTAAAACATCGTTAATAATCGCCACTAGGCTTTGAGCAGACTTATCAGCTAATTGGATATAGTTATTTAGCTCTTCCTGGTTGGGATATGAACCTGTGCTCAAAATTTGCAGGTAGTTTAGCGTTGAGGCTAAGGGAGTAAGTAATTCATGGCTGGTAGATGCCAGAAAATTTGATTTGAGTCGGCTAGACTCCTCTGCTACTTTGCGGGCCAGCTTGAGTTCTTGATTATGCATTTCCAACTCGTGGAGTTGATACTGCATGACTGCCATTGCTAAGTGGATGCCTATGGACTCAACTAACTCAATGTCTTCATCAGTCCAAGGAGGAGCTTGATTTTTTTTGTACTCTCGCCAAACCTCGAAAGACTTACGAGGTCGCTGCTGACGCTCATCCGAGTCCCAATATCCAGCCCAGAGAGTTTCTGTATTGACAGCGTTGCGGAAAATGGTGAGGCAACCGAGGGAGTCCTGGCTATTGTGTTGAAGAGGGAGAACAACTATTCCTCGGATAGAGGTAGCTTGGAATGCCCAGCTAAAATCTGCTAATTCGGTTTCTTGGTAGAGGTCAGTTACCACTTGTAGTTTTCTCAAATTAGTATACTGAGAACTGGGAGAGTCTTTGAGCATCAATTGTTGTTGCCAGAAGGACTGTTGTTCTAGCCAAGCTGGTTGTTGTGGTTCTACCAAAGCTGGCTGCACACCGCAGGTGTAAAGAGCTGGGGCTTCTGTATTTATTGCTCTTAAATAGAGTCTACCACCTGAACCTCGGACAGACCTGACGATTCTTTCTAGAACCAGTTGCAATATTTCCTTAATCGGACGTGGTGAGTGCAGCAAGGGGGTAATCTGATTGATCATGGTTTCCTGCCGAACCTGCTCTCTTGCTTGAGTCAACAGACTTGATTGAGCGATTGCGATGGATACTTGCTCTGCTACTAATTGGACTAGTTCTAAATCTTGCTCTGAAAAGGCTCTTGGTTGAGAGTGGTGAGATACCAGTAGACCCCAGAGGCGCTGTTGGTAGAAAATTGGCACTACTAGGGAAGAGAGAACCCCCATTGCCTTGAGATATTCTATGTGACAGGGGTCTACCGATCGCTTAACAATTTCTCTTATCGGTTTTGAGCTAGTAGGTTCAGCTGTAAAGTCGCTGCGACTCAGGGTAATTTGCTCCGATGCCACATCCACAATGGAGCGCTGTCTAGTTTTGATCAACATCTCACGAGCTAGGGGAGGAATATCTGTGGCAGGAAAATTGAGTCCCTTCAAAGATGGGAGACGTTTCTGAGCAATGGACTCGGCAATCACTTGTCCACTAGCATCTGGATGAAAGCGATAGATCTTTACTCGGTCAGTTTGCAAAAATGAGCGCATTTCGGCCACAGTTGCCGATAAAATATCCTGTAGCTCTAAAGACTGGCGGATTTTATTCGTTATGCGATGCAGTAATCCTCCGTAAGTTGTCACTTTTGTCGCTTCCTGGTATTGTTTTGGGCGACCCATTGTATCTTTTTGTGATGAAAAGTATTTTTGTTTACTTAATATTAGTTATATAATATTTCATTTTGTCTATTGAGAATGACTTAATGAGTATTGCGATCTCGCTCAATGCTGAATGCATTAACAATCTTAATCTGAAACCGGCTCAGGCGGTGATTGCTCAACTCTTACAAGAAGGAGCGATCGCTGCTAGCGAACAACAACTAACTTTCAACATCGACTACCCTCAGGCACCGGAGGATCCACGGGAAATCTCAGAAATACCAGAGATCCGTTTGTGGTTTGTGCGTTTGGATGCTCAATATCCTTGGATGCCGTTTCTGCTGGATTGGAAGGGCGGGGAATTAGCTCGCTACACTGCCATGTTGGTGCCACACCAATTTCACCGTACCGAAGGTATTCAGTACAACCCAGAAGCTTTGGAAATCTTTGTGATGCAGAAAGTATTTATCTTGACTAACTGGTTGAAGCAGCAAGGGATACCGACTAAGTCCCGTGTTCAGTCTCTGGCTAAGATGCTGGGTTATGAATTGGACGATACCTTTTTTGACCTAATTGAGTCAAGGTAAGGTAATTACCATAAACTGAAGACGCATTTAACTTTCAGATGTTAAGCTAGGGAGTAGGAAGGAAGTGTCAATCTCGGAAGTAACTCAAGATATTATCTTGGGTTGTGGGCAAATGAAGTAACTAGTGCTCTGAAGGCAGAAGGAAAGAAAGCTTGCACGGTAAGCTTTTTAACCTGTTTTCACACTTTTGGTTATTTCTGCCGCGCTGCACTAGTGGAAAAAATTTCCCGGCTCAAACTGGTGAGCCAGGAAGTGTCAATCAGGGTGCATCTACCACTCCACTCTTCCTGGGTTCACCATCACTATCCGGACAAATCCTCCAGTAATTTGATCGCTTATTGAGCTGATCCAATTTCTAATGGAAAACTTAGGAAACTTTCAGGGAATTAGATCAATCTATGTGTAAATAACTATACTACTTAATCCTCTAGACTTTATTCGTGCAGCTAAAGCCCTTGAAATTAAGCGATACTACTATTATTGATCAGGTAGCAGTGGCACAGGAATTTCATATCTCTGTGACTCCCCTAGGGGAAGAAAAACATTTGGTACGTATTGAACGAGTTGCTCCGGGAGTCCCATTAGCCCAAGAGCAAGTCACCTGGCCAGTGGAGGAATGGTTAGCCCAAGCACGACAGTTGATGAATGATCCTCTTTTGGGCTTGTTGCAGGGAAACGCTACTTTTGGTAGTGATTTTTTGTCTTTTCAGGAAGGAGATAATCCCCTAAGTCAATCTTCCCTCAATCTGGTGTCCCTGGGTCAGCAACTTTACCATGCTTTATTTCAAGGAAGACTGCGGGATAGTTGGATGATGGCACAAGCCATTTCCCAAAATCAACACAAGGTTTTGCGGCTGCGCTTAGGTCTTAGAGGAACCAGTTTACCTCGCTTACCCTGGGAAGTACTACATGCGGTTGATCGTCCCTTAGCCACAGGAACTGATATTGTTTTCTCTCGCTACCAATTGGGTTTGGGGTTGACGGTTCCTTTCCGGAAACCAGTTGCTCGAGTTAATCAACCCCTCAAAATCCTGATGGTGATTTCCGGTCCTAGTGACCAAGAAAGTTTAGAGTTACTACAGGAAGCTAATCACCTCAAAGAAGAACTCCAAAACCGTTTCTCTCACGATTCACCAGCAATTGAGCTGACTATTCTCTCACAGCCAGGAAGGGAACAACTCACTCAAGCTCTCGAACAAGGTCAATATCAAGTTTTCCACTACGCAGGTCATTCTAACTTGGGAGATGCTGGGGGCAATGTTTATTTAGTAAGTAGCAAAACTGGTTTAACCGAGATTTTAAACGGTGATGACTTAGCGGGATTACTGGTAAACAATGGTGTCCAGCTAGCGGTATTTAACTCCTGCCGTGGTGCCTATACCGCCGCCTCAAATGACCCAGAAAATCCCCAAGAGCGCAATTTGGCAGAAGCCTTGGTTAAGCGGGGAATTCCTGCGGTTATTGCTATGGCAGAACGAATTCCCGATGAAGTATCCCTGAGCTTAACACGACTACTCTACCGCAATCTCAATCAAGGCTATCCTATTGATCTGAGCCTGAGTCGAGCTAGACAAGGACTAATTTCTGCTTACGGCTCAAATCAGTTGTATTGGGCGCTACCTGTTCTCTATCTGCACCCAGAATTTGATGGTTTCTTGATTCACACAAGTGAATCTACTTATAACCGGGAAGCTTTCTTTACTTTACCTGAGCCTTCTGAAAACTCTCTGGACGCAGAGTTGGAAGAAGCATCTTTTCTATCCCAGGGAACAAACTTCTCTAATGATTCCCGAGATATTGAAGATCTTATTATTGATCCTAGTTTAGATCCAGACGATCTGCCTGACTTTATTCGGAGTTGTCTCCAGGATAGTTTCCCTGAGTCGGATTCCCCTGTTGAAAATACGGAAGCCACTGCACCTGTATCTGAATCTTCAGCAATTTCAAATTCGGAATCATCAGTAAATCCCTCCAATCTCCAGCAATCCTCATCGGAGGAATTAGAAGCACCATCTAAAGAAACTACTAACTCGGTTGAATCAGTTGAGGAAACTCAGACGACAGATACCAAGACTTGGCAGCAAAAGTTACAAGGTATTCCTAAGCTGTGGCTGGGATTGGGGACAACAGGTATTGTCGCCAGTGCTTTGTTGGGTTTTTGGTTTTGGGACAGTCTTCAATTGTCACCAACAAAGTTACTTGAGCAAGACTCGGTATCAGGTGTTCCCCAAATTCCGGCTTCCCAGGATGTAGATTTGGCTACAGCTAAGACTCAAACAGTTACAGCAATTGCGATTGAAGAATTTAGTAAAGGTAATTTAGCCCCAGGACAAGAGGCAGTAGAGGCCTTACTGAACCGAGGAGCATTACCTCAGGCCAAAGCTGCTTTGGAAGCTATTTCTTTATCCCAACAAGATAATCCCGCTGTGAGTTTCTTGAGAGGACGTCTGGCTTGGCAATCTGTCCAAGCGGGGAACCAAAATTACAGTGTCGATGATGCTAGACGTTTCTGGCAAGAGGCAAGCAACAAGCAACCTAGTTCCTCTAGTTATATGAATGCTCTAGGTTTTGCTTACTATGCTGAGGGAGATTTTGAGAAAGCCAATAATATCTGGTTTGAAGCACTAACCCTTAACCAAAAAGTACAGAAAGTATCAGATCCTTCCAACGACACTGAGCAAACTGTCAGAAAAGCAGAAACTCTGAATATCTGTGCAGGTTTGGCACTAGGACTCTGGAAATCTGCTCAAGAGCAATCCGGTGATAAGCGAGGGAATTTGATCAATGAATCCCTCAAATTACGCCAGAAAGTCATAACTGACAACCCGGACTTTCAATCAGAAGCTTTAAGTAAAGATTGGCTTTGGTCACAACAAGCAATTCAGGACTGGCAATCGCTGTTAGCAGTTAGCAATTAGGGTTTATTTACTTGACTTGGCTGATTATTGCTTGGTATTATTTTACACTGGAAAAATATGCGCACATATAGACTCTCTTAGAGATGCGGTATAAGACAGGCATCGAAGCATATTCCACATTATTACCCATAGGCGTAGGAGATGTCAGACGGGCTGAGCCTGCAATCTCTGTCTGATGCCTGAATCCCACGCGCTTCTAGCCGTGGGAGTGGCTCAATATAATCTTGCATTGATACCTTAACTTTGAAAAAAATAGCGCTCGCTGGTGTGACCCCTCACATCAGATTTTTTGTTATCTTGCTCAATATAGAGACGCGCCAACAGCCCTACAGACATCCTTCGGCAGGCACATCTCTACCGTACTGTAATGGGATGTCCTCCTTGTTGCAGAGATTGGCTCAAACAAGTAAGAATCTTCACTAGTTGAGCACCAACCCAGCCTGAAGAAAGATTTGAGGGTTGGGCAGTGCGGATATTATGGAGAAAGCGATCGCATACCAATCCCAAAGGTGGAGTTGATTCTATCGCTAAAACTTCACGACTTTGACCAGTAGGAGTAAACTGGTTGCCTTGTTGCTCTAGATATCCACGCTGAATACTCAGAGGTTCTTGAGTATCCATCTCATTAAAAATCAAGCTTCCTTGTTTTCCCACAATAGTAAGACGCCGCTGTTTATCAGGATTTAACCAACACAGATGAATAAAAGCTTGGAAACCATTGGCATAGGTTAGGGTAACTTGTACTAAATCGGCTAATGGTTGTTGACTATTTGTTGTTTGTTGTTGGTTGTTGGTTATTTGTTTTTGGTTGTTTGAAATATTCTCCTTGTCTCCCTTGTCTCCCTTGTCCCCCTTGTCTCCCTTGTCCCTCCCCATCTCCCCATCTCTCGGCAACCAAACTCTACCAACCGCCTGTACTTGCACTGGCAACTGTTCTAACCAATTGTTAAAAATCGCAATGTCGTGAATTGCCAAATCCCACATGGCATCAACATCATAACGTACTGGTCCTAAATGAGTACGAGCAGCGTAACCATAACGTAACTCTCCTAGGCATCCCGACTGAACCACCTCTTTTCCGCGCTTAACTGCTGGGTGAAACAGATAGGTGTGATCAACCATCAACTGTCGGTTTTCTTGTTCGGCAATGTGGCATAGTTCTAAGCATTCAGCTACATCAAGGGTTAGAGGCTTCTCTGCTAGGACATGATAACCTTGCCGTAAAGCATCAGCAATTAAATGGTAATGGGTAACAGCAGGAGTCGCGAGCGCAACTGCCTCAATCTCAGGATGAGCACGTAAAGATTCCCAATCTGTAGCCAAAACTACTCCATTGAGGACAAAACGCTCTTGAACAGTGGCTAAGCATTCTGGGTGAGGATCAACTACTCCCACCAGATGAGCATTAGGGTGTTCCCAAAAAATTCGTATGAGATTTGTACCCCAACGACCTGCTCCCAATACGACAATTCCAATCTTTTTCACTTAATTATCTAGTGGCGCGACACAGCTAAAAATGTGAGATAGATTTTAAATTTTAGATTTTAGATTTTAGATTTTAGATTTAACCTAATGGCACGACAACCTAAAATACTGGAATACATTTCCTCCCCATCTCCCTCAGCTCCCTCAACTCCTCCATCTCCCTCAGTTTCTGTTTACATTAACACAATTAGCTTGCTCCCTAATATCCCAAAACGCTTGTTTCGCAGCAGCTTGCTCTGCTGCCTTCTTCGAGCGTCCTGTTCCTTCTCCTAATCGCCGGTTTTGGAGCCAAACTTCAGCAGTGAATCGGTGAGCACCACCATGTAACGGATTGGTTTCTTTAATACGATAGTCTGGGAGAATTTTGTAGTTAGCTTGAGTCCATTCTTGGAGAGCATCCTTATAGTTTTGGCGTGCTGGATCTTGCCGAATTTCAGCAGCTAGTTGCTTCATGTGAGGATCTAGCCAGGGACGCACCAGTTCTAGGGTATGAGTACTCAAATATAGTGCTCCTAAGACTGCTTCCAAGGCATCTGCCAGTCGTGATGTCTCTCCCACAAGATCATGAGCAGCACTATGAGAAACCAGCAAATAGCGCTCTAGTCCATAAGTGCGAGCAATTTGGGCAAGAATGCGATCGCTTACCAATACTGAACGAATAGCAGCAAACTCACCAACCTCTGAGTTGGGATAAGTTTCCAACAATAACTCGGAAGTTACCAAACGCACTACTGCATCACCGACAAACTCCAATTGCTCATAGTTAGCTTTTGCTGAAACACTGCGATGAGTTAATGCTAAGTCCAGCAGTGACCAATCTAGGGTCACCTGTTCGGGCAATCCTAATTTTTGCAGAAATTTTTGCAGTTGTTTTTGACGGCGAGGGTCTTTAGGAATCATCAAAAGAACATAATCATAAAGCTGGTGACAGGACTCGAACCTGCGACAGGTGGTTTACAAAACCACTACTCTACCAACTGAGTTACACCAGCAACTAGAGATAATTATAACAAATCCTGGGGTAATACAGCTGCCCTAAAAATAAAAATAGGGGCGATTACTCAGTTTCCTCAAGCGCAATGAAGTGCCACATGGGTCTGTTCTCTGTCATAGGTAGAAGTATACCAAACAAAGTACAAGTTAACGATAATTAGTTATTATGCAGCTTGCGACCCTCTACCCCATCCTATACAAAATTCTCCAACCTTGCTTTCCCAATTGCTTGTGGGCAGGAAGTGGCGATTCTCCGGCAATCGCACTAACCTTTGATGATGGCCCTCACCCCCAGCACACTCCAGAATTACTTCAAGTACTAGACTACTACCAGATCCGAGCTAGTTTTTTTTGGCTAGGTAATTGTGTTGACCAAGCACCAACTGTTGCTAGAGAGGTTTATCAAAGAGGTCACTGGATTGGGTTGCATGGGTATTATCATTATTCCTTTCCCTCACTGTCACCAGATACTCTTAAGCAGAGTTTGCTCTCTACTCAACAGGCTATCTCTCAAGCCTGTCAAACTAATCCAGAAATTATCCGAGACGTTCGCCCCCCTAACGGACTGTTTACCCCCCATACTTTGAAATTATTGTACCAGTGGAACTATCGACCGGTTATGTGGAGTGTGGTGCCGGAAGACTGGGAGCGTCCTGGTATCTCAGTTGTAGTAAAACGAGTTTTACAGCAAGTTCAAAGTGGTTCGCTCATTGTCCTACATGATGGTCATTATGGAGGCCAAGATGTTGCCCAAACCACAGCTATGTTAGTTTCTGAGCTGTTACAGCAAGGTTATCACTTTATTACTGTAGACCAATTATGGATGCAAGTCTGAAGGCAGAAGGCAGGAGGCAGGAGGCAGAAGTGTCTTTTTTCTAAAGTCCAATTTCTACTAACGACCAATGACCAATGACCAATGACCGATGACCAAACTTCAAGAGTCCCTTATCAACAATTTATGGCTTTTTCACATTTTCTTGACCACATCTGGGAATTTGTGTGTTAGAAATTGATTTACATCAGCAAACCTTACTTGACAAAGTTTTTCTCTCTAGCTGTAAAAAATGTTTCTTATCCAGAAGAAATTCGCCAATCGAGTCACTAAAGAATATTGTCAGCCAAATAGAACACATGTACTAAACGAATGAGATGTGAGCTAATAAAATTTTCATCAGTGGATGGCTGTCATCATTTGCTAAATTCACTAAAATAACGAATGGTATTTCTGCCGTACTGCACGCCAAGCAATTTATTGGAGCCTAAGTTGGATGGAAACTCTAAAAATCGCCAAGACAAGTGCAGTAGAGCTAGTTTTATTAACTTGAACTTTGAGGCCAACCTCTGTGACGAAACAACACAAGAAGAGGGTACTGATCATGGGTGCATTAATCAAAATACCACTACTTGTACACAAAAGCTCCTTACAAGCCGAACTAGCTATCGAAGATTCAAGTTGAGAACAGACGCCCATTTTTTGTAAATAAAGCTACAATCAAAAAGTCTCAAGAGAAACTAGTGCTAACAACTATTGCCCAAGTCTTCAGGTACAGACTGAGTAACAGGAAATAATTATCATAAGAATTTCATTACTTGGTTATTCTGACTAGAGAAGACTACGCAAAATTACCTACTATAGCAATTCTAAAATGGTATGTGAACAACAGATAGAGCAGCAAACCCTTGTTATAGCTAAATCAATTGTTTACAGCCTATTTAGAGGTGCTATATCCGAGCACTCTTGAGCAGATTCACATTGATCATCTACTGGTCTGTAATTGAAGGAGCATGAGGAGAAAGGCATGACCCAGGCAAACGATTTTTTTCTGGCAACTATTACTCCACCTCAAAGTGAGTTGGAATCCTTGATTGAGGATGAGGCAACCAGAAATGAGCTGATAGAAGCTCAACAGGAAGAGGAAGACAATAAGCCTGGGAAGGTGCGATCGACCCGTCGTCGAGCCCAAACCAAAAAGAAGCACTATACGGAAGATTCAATTCGACTTTACCTCCAAGAAATTGGAAGAATCCGCCTCTTGCGGGCAGATGAGGAAATTGAACTTGCTCGCAAAATTGCTGATTTGTTGGAATTAGAGCGAGTACGGGAGCGTTTAGGTGAGCAGTTAGACCGGGAGCCCTATGACAGTGAATGGGCAGTGGAAGTAAATATGCCACTGCCAGCATTTCAGCATCGTCTCTATCTGGGACGAAGGGCTAAAGACAAAATGGTGCAGTCAAACCTGCGTCTGGTAGTTTCAATTGCCAAGAAATATATGAATCGGGGACTTTCATTTCAAGACCTAATTCAAGAAGGCTCTTTGGGTCTGATCCGGGCAGCAGAAAAGTTTGATCATGAGAAAGGTTATAAGTTTTCTACCTATGCTACTTGGTGGATTCGGCAAGCAATTACTCGGGCGATTGCTGATCAGTCCCGCACTATCCGCTTACCGGTTCACCTCTATGAAACGATCTCGCGGATTAAAAAAACCACCAAAATACTTTCCCAAGAAATGGGTCGCAAACCAACAGAAGAAGAAATTGCTGATCGCATGGAAATGACCATCGAGAAGCTGCGATTTATTGCCAAGTCTGCTCAACTACCTATCTCCCTAGAAACACCAATTGGTAAAGAGGAAGACTCTCGACTAGGAGACTTCATCGAAGCTGATGGAGAAACTCCAGAAGATCAGGTTTCTAAAAATCTGCTGCGGGAAGACCTCGAAAGTGTTCTTGATACCCTCAGCCCTCGTGAACGAGACGTGCTCCGGTTACGTTACGGGTTAGATGATGGACGAATGAAGACCCTAGAAGAAATTGGTCAAATCTTTAATGTCACTCGCGAACGAATTCGGCAAATAGAAGCCAAAGCTCTCCGTAAACTGCGCCATCCTAATCGTAATAGTATTCTCAAAGAATACATCCGCTAGATATCTCTATTATCTACATAGCAGTTGAAAGGAGGAGTGACATGAGGGTTGCCCCTCCTTTATTGATCTGGAGAGAGGGGTATAGCAACCGCCAAGGTGATTAGGACAAGGGGCTGCCATCCCCTTGTTAACTTGCTGTACTTGAGAATGTCTTAAGCGCCCTGGCAACTGCTATATTCGGCAATTGAGCTCTCCCCCATTGACTCAATTGTTAGCACCCCATAACAAAAATTGTTCCAATCTTGCATTTATCGATGAACACATACCAACAGCGTTTTTATGAACGTATTGGTTTTGAGTATAACTCCAGTACCACAATGGTCTTGTATAATCAGCCTTTAGCCACTCCAGTACCAGTTATGAATCTACAGTCTCAAGAGTTGTCAGAGGCATAGAATACTGAAGGCGAGTCAGATTGTGGTCACTCGCCGCATTACTTGATCTATCCTCCTCGGATACAGGTACGGCTTGCAGATTTCCTTGCATTGTTTCAATCAGGGTCTGAGCCATTAAAAAATTTAACCCAGGTGAAATTGTGGTAGTTTTAGCGGTTGACTCCTCTACCTCAGGTGTTGTAGAAAGCGTATCAACTGCTTCACTCCAAACTGGATTGGGAGCTTGGATATCAATCCAAATGTAAACCTCTTCTGCTTGAGGAGATAAAGTAGCCCAGACTTTAATACTACCATCTTCCATTTGGGAAATAGCGGTATCAACAAGAGCTAATAAGGCTTGCTTGAAGCGCCGTGGATCTGCGGAAACATAAATTTTGGACTCAGGAGAAATTATTTCGAGCTGGAGGTTGCGATTAGCTGCTTGCAGATAGGTAAGATCATCAACCTCGTCAAATACCTTGTTCAACTCTACTGGCTGATTGTCCAAGCTATTTGTACCATGCTCAGTTTTGGCCACAGCAATTACTTCGTCCAAAAGCTTTACCATCTTTTGAGCAGAGGTGTTTGCTTGGGCAAGAAAATCTCGTTCTTCTTCTGGAGAATCGCAAAGATCCGACAAAATCAGTTGATGCATACCCATTAAACTGCTCAGGGGCGATCGCAATTCGTGAGAAGTTCGTGCTAAAAACCCGGCTTTGAACTGGCTCATGTGCTTGGCCATTTCGTAAGCCATTTGGGTTTGCTGAAGTTCTTCTTGGAGAGTGGATAGTTTATCCTGGGCATCCTCTTGAGGTTCAGATTTTACGATCTTTCCCTCAAGAGGAGGTTTGTCTTCCTGAAGAGTATCTTGGGTTTGAGGAGCATCTTGATTTAAAGACTCTGCGGTATTATTCACTGGTTCCTTAGGAGAACGGATCAAGCGGCTCCCTAAGAACCCTAGCCCAACACCAGTCAACAAATAGATCAGTTCCATCACGTCCATACTTATAAGCAGTCAACTATATTTTAAAATTTTGCCAAGATTCAAATTGTCTCCAGCATAGCGATTTTTTGGTTATTGGTCATTGGTTATTATTTATTAGTTATTAGATTCGTCGGGATAAGTTTAGGGCGAATCTTGACCAAGGTAATAGCTGTAAACCTGTCAAACCCACCCTATTTATTTGAGCAATTGAGTTTCTTGATACATTTGAAGGAAGCGATTGACTCTTGGTGTTGGCCTAGTGCAGCAGGCATAACAATAACCCACCAGTTTGAAAGCGTTATAATCTTTAATATCTAAGCATTTTTAATTTTCAATTCTGTTGGCGTCGCGTGGTGAGCCAAGGTAGGCAAATTTTTAATTCCGCGCAGCGGTACTAGCTTCGGTGAATGCAATGACTCTATTATACCAATTAGTAACATCGTTAGCTTCAATCTTGATGACTTGAGCATAATCGGCAATGGCGTCTCCATAACAACCTTGAGGCAAAAATCATTCCCTCCACCGACATAGTTTTTTTTGCGTTAAGGCCGAATGGCAATAGTGCTAGTGTACTTACGACAGATAGACAATGCCCAGATTGCCCATAGGTTCTAGATTTTAAGTTAGAAATTTTAGTTTATTGTTAAAAATCGCAATTATTGTAGAGGCGTATGCTATATATTTTAACCAGAGGAGGCAATAATTTTTAATATTAAAATTTGCTCAGGCAATTGAATAAATCAAAAATTTTACTAAAATTAATTTAGGGGAATAAAACCACAAAAAATATTTCTTCTTTGAGAAGACACAATCAAAATTGGTATGTGTATATTTATGATCTTTCCCTCTAAGCCTCAGGTTTTTTGCCTCAGCACAGCTGTGTGGACTTTCCTGTTGGTAACTAAAATTTCTCCAGGAGTGGCTCAGGGTCCATACAGCTTATCATTACAAGGGAGAGAGTCACTAAACATTATGCTTCGCTCCCCCAAGAGGGAAGCCTTGGCACAGAAAAACTCTGGTTTGGTGAGCAATCTGCCAGTGCGAATACATTCCTACAGTCAATTAGCTAAAACTTCCACTTTGTTGGAGTCAGGGAAAGCCTTTTTTGCTGCCGGAAAATTCAGAGAAGCAGCTAGGGTATGGCAACAGGCATCTGTGAGCTACTCAGAACAAGAAAATTCCTTGGGACAAGCGCGATCGCTAAACTACTTATCTTTAGCTTATTTGAATTTGGGGGAGTGGGAACAGGCTCAAAGGACGATTAGCCAAAGCTTGAGTTTGTTACCAATTTCTGACAACTTGCCGGAGGAAGGAGCAGAGATTCTGGCGGAGGGTCTTAATACTCAAGGGAATATTCAATTGGCTCTCGGACAAACAGCAAGAGCTTTAGATACTTGGAAACAAGCAGCGATCGCCTACGAGTCAGTTGGGGACATTACTGGTAGACTAGGAAGTCAGATTAATCAAGCCAGAGCCCTACAAAGCTTAGGCAACTATCGGCGATCGCAAAAGCTCTTAGAACAAGCATTAGCTCAACTCCAATCCCAACCCAATACAGGGATTAAGGCGACAGGATTGGGAATGTTGGGAGTTGCTCTACAGGCAGTGGGAGACTTAACTCAATCTAGAGAACTTTTAGAGCAAAGTTTAGCAATTACTCAACAACTGGAGGTTAAAAATCCGATCTTTGGCAGGGATACAAGTGCCACCCTCTTGAGTTTAGGGAATACTCTGGCTGCTCTCCAAGAAACAGAGGCAGCACTGAAGCGCTATCAACAAGCCACAACGGTCGCTACCAATCCCTTAACTCGCACTCAAGCTTTACTCAATCAGCTAAACTTGTTAGTCAAAACCCAACAGTGGAAAGAAGCTCAAACTCTATTGCCCCAAATCCAGTCAAACCTCCTCAGCCTCTCCCCTAGCCGTGCATCAGTTTACGCACAGGTGAATTTTGCCGCCAATTTGATGAAGCTGGGAATGAGACACGGAGACGCGGAGACACGGAGACGCGGAGACGCGGAGACGCGGAGACGCGGAGATGACGGGACAAGAGAGACAAGGGAGATATTTCTAATCTCCAATTCCCAATTCCCAAACAACAAACAACAAACAACAAACAACAAACAACCAACAACAAACAACAAACAACAATTCATCGCTAAATTGCTAGCCAAGGCGGTACAGGAAGCAAGAAGCTTGCAAGATCCGCAAGCAGAAGCCTATGCTGTGGGACAATTGGGACATTTATATGAACTTACCACCCAGTGGCAGGAAGCAAAAGAACTAACAGAGCAAGCAATTATCATTGCTCAGAGGATTAAGGCTGCTGATATTGTTGCTCTCTGGCAATGGCAATTAGGAAGAGTTCTTAAACAACAGGGACGGATTAATGAAGCAGTGGAGGCTTACAGTAGTGCAGTTACTACTCTACAATCTCTGCGCCAAGAACTAGTTACCAGCAATCCTGAGTTGCAATTTTCGTTCACTGAGAGTGTTGAACCTGTTTACCGAGAATTAGTAGCATTGCTGTTGCAGTCTAATCCCAGTCAAGCTAACCTCAAACAAGCTCGTGAACTAATTGAAGCTCTTCAGTTAGCTGAACTGGAAAACTTCTTTCGGCAAGCTTGTTTGCAGTCTTTACCGCAAGTGATTGATGAGGTAGACTTACAAGCTGCTGTAGTATATCCGATAATTCTACCCGATCGCCTCGCGGTGATTGTCTCCCGTCCAGGAAAACCTTTGTTTCACTACGAAACTAAATTACCTCAAGCACAGATTGAAAATGCGATCGACCAACTCCGACTTTATCTGAGTCCCCACTTTTTTGACGAGGATCTTTTACGAGAATCTCAAAAATTGTATGATTGGCTGATCAAACCCGCTGAAGCAGAGTTAGTAGCCAATGATATAGAAACTTTAGTCTTTGTCCTTGATGGTTCTTTACGAAGTCTACCGATGGCTGCTCTTCATGATGGTGAACAGTATTTGATCGAAAAATACAGCATTGCTCTTACCCCAGGATTACAATTGCTAGAACCCCAACCCTTGAAACTTGAAGAGTTTAAGGCGCTAACAGCTGGATTGAGCGAACCTCGACAAGGTTTTTCCGCACTACCAGCGGTGGAGGAAGAAGTGAATCAAATTGCCTCTGAAGTCCCATCTGCTATCTTGCTCAACTCTGAATTCACTTCAGAGCAATTAAGGACAAAGATTAGCTCTGTTCCTTTTCCCGTAATTCACCTTGCTACTCACGGTCAGTTTAGCTCTAAAGCTCAAGAGACTTTT
The DNA here is from genome assembly GCA_010672925.1 of Symploca sp. SIO1C2. GTDB lineage: Bacteria > Cyanobacteriota > Cyanobacteriia > Cyanobacteriales > Coleofasciculaceae > Caldora. Next base: position 26,050 of record JAAHFP010000013.1, read on the forward strand.
CTTGTTACTTGGGACGGTAACCTCAAAGTAGAGGATTTAGCTCAGTTACTCCAAACTAGGAAACAAGATATCACCAATCCCCTGGAATTACTAGTCCTCAGTGCTTGCCAAACTGCCACAGGAGATAAAATGGCAGCTTTAGGTTTGGCTGGATTTGCAGTGCGCTCCGGAGCACGGAGTACTCTGGCAACCCTCTGGCAAGTGAACGATGAATCTACTGCTGAATTCATGGTAGAGTTTTATTCCTCACTCACCCAACCATCGGGAATAACCAAAGCGGAGGCACTGCGGACCGCTCAACTAAAACTTTTAGAGCAACCTCAGTACCAGCACCCCTTTTACTGGGCTCCTTTTGTATTGGTAGGGAATTGGTTATAGGTTAGGGGAGATGGGGGGATGGGGAGATGAGGAGATGGGGAAGGCAAGGGAGACAAGGAAGATATTCCCCATTTCCAAACAACAAACAACAAACAACAAATAACAAATAACAAACAACCAACAACAATGAAATTTAAAACCCTAAAACCGATGATGCTTGGCTTGAGTATCCTATCTTTGAGTATTGCAGTCAACTCTGACTTATTTACTCAGGTTCAGGCTCAATCAGAGTTAACCTTGACAGCAGCTGAGTCTACTTCTAATGAATTGACCCCTATTGTCAACTTCAAGCCAGATAGTAATGAAGAGCTCGATGCCTCCAAAGGAGGAGCTTCTCGACCCACTAATATCAAATGCAGCAGTGATGAAACCTATAATCCACCAATGACCTCCTTGCTTCCGTCTTCTCAACAAGGATTAACAGTTACTACTCATCCTACCTTTTGGGTTTATATTCCTCAAACCTCTGCTCCACAAGCACATTTTACTCTCAAAGATGAAAATAATCGTGGAGTTTACCAAACCCGGTTTCCCATTAATAAAACAGAAAGAATTGTTAGCATTAGCCTACCAAAGGATGAATTTCCTCTAGAAGTAGGTAAAACTTATCGGTGGTCTGTGGCATTAATTTGTCAACCCACCCAAACAGATATTCCCATTGTTGGAGGCAAAGTCAAGCGTGTAGAATTGAACTCAGCACCCATAACTGCTCAAGACATTGGCACAAGTTCAGATCTACTTTTAGCAGAGGCTGTGTCCTATGGGAAGGCAGGCTATTGGTATGATATGCTGAACAACCTTGCCCAACTCCGGCAAACACACCCCAACAATAACGTCATCACCACTAATTGGGTTCATCTATTAAACTCTGAGGGATTAGAAAAGATTGCAACTAAGCCATTGTTCTAAAATAGGCAGGTAAAATCATTTTTCACGGGTATTTGGGAAAGTCGAATTGAGAATTGGGAATTTAGTGAGTGTAAATATCTCCCTCAGCTTCCCCAGCTCCCTCAGCTCCCGATTTATCCTGCTTTTTCTAGTTGTACTAATAATTTTTCTGTTGCCCTTTAGCAAAATCAATGTGGTCAAAATTAAGCTCAGGTCACAAAGGATGGATTGCTTTACTAATTACAGCTCCAATAGTGGCAGGATTAGTAATTGCGGTCAAATTAACGGGATTTTTTCAGCTACTAGAATGGGCAATATATGATCAATTCTTTTGTCTGCGTCCTACCAAACCCATTGATGAGCGTATTTTAATTGTCGCTATTGATGAGTCAGATATCAACTATCTTGGGAAATGGCCGATTCCGGATGCAGCCCTAGCGCGATTAATTAAGATACTCAATCAACATCAGCCTGCAGCAATTGGCTTAGATTTATATCGCGATTTACCTGTAGAACCGGGTCATCAAGACTGGTTAGAAGTGATGGAATCTACCCCAAACCTCATTGGGGTAGAGAAAGCCGTTGGTACTAAAGTAGCTCCCCCTAATACCTTGAGCAAAATGGAGCAAGTGGCTCTAACTGATCTATTGGTGGATGCTGATGGTAAAGTTCGTCGAGCTTTACTATCTTACAGAACTCCGGGGGGTCCATTGAGATTTGGTTTAGGTAGCAAATTGGCTTTGATCTATCTCGAAGCCAAAGACATTACCCTAGAGATCCTTGATGATGCCAAAAAGCATTATCGCTTGGGTCAGGGTATCTTTGTGCCTTTTAAAGAAAATGATGGAGGCTATGTCCGTACCAACTCCGGTGGCTATCAAATCTTCTTGAATTATCGCGGTCAACAAGACCGTTTCCGTACTGTAACATTAACTGAAGTATTAGAAAATCAGGTAGAGCCAGAGTTAATTCGTGATCGCCTGATCTTTGTTGGTTCTATTGCCGCCAGTCTTAACGATGAGTTTTATACACCCTACAGCAGTCGTCTGAGTAACGCACCCCAACCTACACCTGGAGTAGTAATTCATGCTAGTTTAACCAGCAATATGTTGAGTGCAGCCCTTGATGGGCAACCACTAATTAGGGTTTGGGCTGAACCTTGGGAATGGTTATGGATTTTGGCTTGGTCTGGTATTGGTGCTACCTTACATTGGGGATTGTTAGATCTTGATCAATACCGTAAGCAGATTGCTACCCGTTGTACAGTTGGGGGTCTTTACATTGCTCTAACTGGAGTTATTCTGGTTACTGGTAGTTACCTTGCTTTTCTTGCAGGTTGGTGGATTCCGATTATTCCTCCCTTAGTAGCTTTGAGTGGCTCAGCAATGGCTATCACTAGTTATCAAATCCTCAAGTTACAGCAACAACGTACAGAATTAGCCTACCAAAAATTCAGTATAGAGCAAGAGAAAATCAAAGCTGAAGCTGCATCCCAGGCAAAAAGCCAATTACTGGCAAAAATGAGTCACGAGTTGCGAACTCCCCTCAATGCCATCTTGGGGTTCACCCAAATTATGAGCCGTAGTTCCCAACTGAGCAATGAACATCAGGAATATCTAGACATTATCAACCGCAGCGGTGAGCACTTACTAGAGTTAATCAATGACGTTTTGGATTTGTCAAAGATCGAAGCAGGCATGATGTTGCTTTATGAAAGTAGCTTTGATTTGTATTATCTGCTTGATGGTCTCGAAGAAATGTTTAAATTTAAAGCTGCTGATAAAGAGTTACAGCTAATTTTTCAGGTAGCTCCGAATGTTCCTCAACATATCACAACAGACAAAAAAAAGTTGCGAGTTTGTTTACTCAACCTCCTTTCCAATGCGATTAAATTTACTCAATCAGGTACTGTAACCTTGCGTGTGGGGCTAGTGAGAGAGGGAGATGGGGAGATGGGGAGATGGGGGGAAAAGGGAGACAAGGGAGACAAGGGAGACAAGGGAGACAAGGGAGACAAGGGAGAAGAAAAGAAATTAAATATACCAATCCTCAATTCCCAATTCCCAATTCCCAAACAACAAAAGACAAAGGACAAACAACAAACAACACAAGACAAAGGACAAACAACAATTCACTTTGAAGTAGAAGACACTGGATGTGGCATTAGCCCAAAAGAAATTGATAGTCTATTTAAGGATTTTTTCCAAACCCAAATAGGTCAGCAATCCACTGAAGGTACAGGTTTAGGTTTAACTATTACCCAAAGTTTTGTGCAATTGATGGGGGGAGAGATTACAGTTAGTAGCGTAGTTGGGGAGGGAACAGTTTTTGGGTTTGAGATCAAAGCTATGCCAGGAAAGGCATCTGAAGCAATATCTCCACCTCTCAAGCGGGTAATTGCTTTAGAGCCAACCCAGGCAGAGTACCGTATTTTAGTAGCAGATGATCGCGAAGAAAACCGCACTTTGCTAGTTAAATTACTAGAGCCGATTGGTTTTGAAGTGCGTGAAGCAGCTAATGGCAAAGAAGCAGTGGCATTATGGGAGACTTGGCAACCACACCTCATTTGGATGGATACCCGAATGCCGGTGATGGATGGTATAGAGGCAACTAGAATTATTAGGGCTAGGGGGAAGTGGGGAGATGGGGAGATGGGGAGATGGGGAAATGGGGGAGCTGAGGAGGATAAGGGAGACAAGGAGACAAGGGAGATATTTTCAATTCCCGATTTTCAAATAACAAAAAACAAACAACTAACAACTAACAACAAACAACCAACAACAATTCCCATAATTATTGCTCTCACTGCCAGTGCATTTGAAGATAAGCAAGAGGAAATATTAGCAGCAGGCTCAGATGATTTTGTACTTAAGCCTTTTAGCGATGAGATAATTTTTACTAAAATATCTCAATATTTAGAAGTACGCTATCTTTATGAAGATGTATCCCAATCTTCCGCAACTTCTGGGAAAGTGGTGGGGATTATTAGTCACTTGAAAGGGGCTTCATTTTTCCACAAAGAGCTGTCAGTAATGCCTTCAAGTTGGTTAATAGATCTAGACCAGGCAGCTTTAATCTTAGATGAAGAGTCAATTACCCATTTAATTAAACAAATACCAGAGAATCAAGCATCTCTGGCCGAAGCATTAAAAAATTTAGTTAATGATTTTCGCTTTGATCTGATCTATGAATATACCCAATCAGTTATAGAAAATAACAAAATTGAGGTGAGGTATTAGACATTGATCACAAGTTATATCAAGTTCGGATAAACAGTTATAATTCTCTTCTACCTTGCAACCTTCTTTCTTCCCTCCTGCCTCGGAGCCTCCTGCCTCCTACCTTATTGCCACTAAAGTGTAAGTATTCTACCGAACTTGATATGAATAAGGAAAGCCACTGACTTACTTCTGTTCGTAGAAGGTCTACTTCCACACATCTTTATCTGATAAATATCGAAAAGCATCAGTAGTATCTTCTGGTTGATAATAGGAAAAGAGATTGGGGGGATAACGATTGACGTATTGATCAAAGACTGAGCGGTAAAGTTCCATATGTACAGAGGGTGGGTAGTGGCTGGCTCGAAATTCGGCAATAGGAATGGTTACTGTTATAGAAGACTCGTGAACCGAGTTAGCTTGTTTCATAAGCATACCGTTGGGATCATAAATAGCAGAACCACCACTGCCTCCATCGGCAAAGAACCCTGGATTATTGGGAGAGACGGCATTGTTGGCAATTGCCGTATAAACGCGGTTATAATACGAAGTTGCTTGAACATCAAAGGAATTAAATCCTCCTGAAGCAGTTCGCAAGATGATTTCTGCACCTTTCATGGCAAAAGCTCGGAATAGTTCTGGTTCTTTCTGTATCGAGCTAGTGGCAATATTACCGATGGGGGTACGAGTCACGGGAATAACTGCATCCCAACCATACATCTCAACATATTGCTCGAGCACATCATAAATTGAAGTAGTGAACAGTTCAAAACCTGAGCCAAAAACAGCTTTAATGTTTCTAGGCTTCCAGTGTTTCTCCACAATCTCGCCATCAGGACCGATAATTGTGGTGATTGATAGTATATGGTTAGGCCATGCTTTATCCTTAGCGTAAGAACCGAAGACAATATAACAGCTGTGTTCCTTCGCTTTTTTTCCGATCGCCTCTGTCTCTTCCCCTGGAATCTCGATCGCTATTTTGAGCAAATCCTGTCGATTCCATCTATTGGAGTAACCTGTAATCGGAAATTCATGAAATAACAGTAAGTCTTTTGGTCCTCCCCAATTATTAGCAATATCAATGAGCTCTAACAGATGATTGAGGTTCTCCTGACGGGTTTGCTCTATCCGATTTACATCGACACCCCGTATGCGAGATTGGACAACACTGAGGCGAATGACAGGTTTGGCTAGCTCCACTTTAAATCAATCCAAAACAGGTATTAGGGATTAGGTTACCACTAGTACCGCTGCGCGGAATTAAAAATTAAAAATTAAAAATTAAAAATTGAAAATGCTTATAGAGTAAGGATTCTATCGCTCTCAAACTAGTGGGTTATTTCTGCTGGGCTGCACTAGAAGGAATAAAGTAGGGTAATTATATAACACACCAACACCTAATCCCCTACCTGGTAAAAGTCTACTAACCACTGTTTGAGGCGATAGGTAGCACGGCAATCATCTTCGTTGTAGCGTCTAATAATCTCTAGAAGAGAGCGATTACCGGTTTCCAACCACTGACTATACAAACAAACACATTGGGAGCCACTAATTTCCCGATCCCGCCACTCAAAACCCAACCATCGAGCCAGATTTTTGAGAGAATAACTCTCAACTGGCAAAGTAACTGTATTTATTACCTGCTGATGCACATCTCTTAACCGGGGAAGCAGGGGTTGAATCAGTTGTGATGGAGTATGGTAAAGTTTGGCTAAGCGCTTGAGGGCTTCTACTTCATAGCTAGCAAAATGGAAGATTGGAGCATCTGGGTAGAGCCAAACTAATTCTAAAAATTGCTGCCAAATTGACTCTTCTGCTATTGGTTTTTCTGCTAGTAAAGGATAAAATTTTTCTGTACGACTATGCCGCTCAACTACTAAAATACCCAGTAAATAGTCTAGCTTTAAACTAGGCTCAGCTTCAATATCAAAGTATAACTCGACATCTGCTGTGGAGAAGAAATTGATGTCAGGCTCAGAGGTTGAGGGAGAAAGATACTCTCCAGAAACAGTTGCTTCCCTGACATCCAAAGAGTTGTAATTATGACGGAGAATGGCACGATTTTGTGCTGTTGCTTGAGCCTGTTGTAGCAAATCAGCTGCAATTTTTTCACTTAACACCGACTCCAAAGTAGTAACAGAAGTAGCGGCAATCGATTCTACCGTAGTTAATCCCAAAGACTGCAACTCCTGGTAGCGACGAGGGGTAACTCCTGGCAACAGAGAAAGATGCTTTTGAGATTTAGCGATCGCGTAACAACTACTATGCCACTGACAAAGACCACATTTCTGACGGGAGATAAATATTTCTGGCTCTTTTTGCTGTTGCAATGTCTCCAGACATTCCCCTACCAGTTTTTGCATCACTGGTATCCAAATATCTAAGTTTACTGCATGAACCTTTTGGCGACGCAAAATTAACCAAGCTGTAGTTGGCCATATTTTTTGTACCACTGCCAGGATTTGAGCACAAAAAGCAGCAATAATTTTATATTCTGGCTTGGGACGTTTCCCTAATTTAATGGTAGTGGGGACATAGAGCCAATCACCAAAAATTGATCTTCCTGGTTGTTTTACTAACAAATCAGGAGAGCTGACCAATTTCTGTCCCTCGACTGTTTTTGTCAGTAACACTCCTTGGGAAATACGCTCCGTTCCCTGTTGCATCAAACTCCAAGTTGCTTGAGCTCCAGCTTCCCAATCTCTATCAGGATAGTTGGGTTTTTGATAAGGAGCAAGAGCAAAAACTGCTTTTTTATGAGTAAAGCTATCCTGTCGCAGCTTTAATAGGAAATCTTGGGGTTGTTCTTGCTCAGAGAGGTCTCCATAAATTTCTAGGAACGCTCTACGCCGACAACGTTTGTAATCTAGCAGTAATTCATCTGTTAACAGCAGTTGTTTGTCATTTGTCATTTGTCGTTTGTCATTTGTTATTTGTCATTTGTTGTTTGTTATTTGTCGTTTGTTATAGCAATTATCGCAAATCCTGAAGTTATATCTAACTTTATTCTCAATTCTCAATTCCCAATTCTCAATTCTCAATTCCCAATTCTCAATTCTCAATTCCCAATTCTCAATTCTCCATTTTCACCAAGCCAAATTCCTGGAGTGCTGGTAAAAAGTTTTTGTTTTCATGGCTAGGTCTACTAAGTTTCATTAAGGCAAAGCGCTGTACAGGAGCCAATGATTTCCATTGGGATAAGGTAATCGATATTCCCAACTCCTGAGCTTTTCCCTCAATGCTGGAGGGAATAATTGTAGCATCCAGCCAAGGGGGATGAGGTTCGATAGCCAGTTTAGAAGCGACTGTACCTGTATGTGCCAAAACTAGTTGTTGTAAATATTCCTCATAAGCAGTGATTTCCTCTACTGTAGTGCAGGGCATCTCTACAAGTGCTTGACGCTCTTGCTGGATAAATTTATTCCAGTGGAGCAATTTGAGTTTGACTCCACAAGTGTCTAATTTCAGTCGCACTTGCATTGGTATACAATTTAAAGAATTAACAAAGTCGGCTTCAAATTGGAAAAAGTAGGTCATATTGGTTATTAGTTGTTTGTTGTTTGTTGTCTGTTATTTGCTGGTTGATTGCCCAAAAAAATATTTTTTTCAGTTCAAGGGTTTCTTCTATAATTGCTTCTACGGATAATCCAGTAACTAAATGATAGAGCCAAAATAGTAAAGGCTAAGCCCATTACCTGTATTCCTGAAGTTTTTGAAAGGTCAAGAATAATAATTTTACGTGAGACAGCAATTAAAGAAGTGACTATTACTAATTCTACTTGAATAACATGTTTGCGTAGATAGGCAGTAATGTTTTCTAAGATTTCCAGGGCTATCAAAATATTTAAGAACAAACCAAAAATATTCAAGAGTCCTTTAGTAAAAAAGCCTGATTCTTCAGAAAATAGTTGCTTAGACAGGACAAAAATTAGGTCATACAGTGCCACTAAGATGATCACTACCATAACCACAGACAAAATTTTGGAGACAAAACCCTCCATTTGATCTAACCATTTTAAAAAACTCTTGTCTCGACAAGAGTCTCTGAATAGAAGTAAAAACTTTTTTAACTGCTGCATTGTTATGTAAATTCCGGCGGCCAAAATGATATTAACATTACCTGAGTTCGGAATTAAGCTTCTCTCCTGCCTCCTGCCTCGGAGCCTCCTGCCTCCTGCCTTCTTGCACTAGGTGATCGCACTTCCTCTAAAAAACTATTGACCTGTTGTACCAACCACTCTTTTTGTGCTGATGTTAACCATTTGCCAAATCGATGGGTGCGTGCTCCTTCGACAACTATACAAGCTGTTATTGCTTTTCCATTAGCTTGGTGTTGTGTATCCAATTCTATCCAGTTGATATCCATTGTCCGTCCTTTCCTCCAGTAACTCTGGCGCAACAACTTCCACTTGAGTTGGCTCAACAGTGTCCACTGCAACTGAAAGTTTTGCCTGTCAATCTCTAAGTAGATATGACCTGTTAGCCTAAAAATATTCTTGATAAACATCCACAGAATTACTGGCACACAAAATAAAATTGTTACTCCCGCAAGTGATAGCAGTTGTTGGAGAGCAAAAGAACTCGATGCCAAAGAACTAAAGGATAAAATTACCACCACCGCTAGCACAAAACTGATAACTGCTCCTCTAAATAAGTTTTCCTGCTGCTGAGATTGCCACCCAATCGGGGGAATATCTAGTACCAGTTGATCGATATTTTTGCTTAAGGTGATGCGGCTACCAGGAAACCGAAGCTGCTTAGTTGCTTCTTTTTTGAGAGTAATTGATTTCCCCCGCAGCTGAAGTAATGCTTCTTGTGCTGAAGGAAATCTATCTTCCGCAACCGGTTCCAGCATTTTCTCTAACCAGTCGGCAAATTGAGGAGAGATTTTAACCTGAGAGCGAAAATCAATTTTGAGCCGACGTTGGGGTAAATCAGCAGGTGAGCGATGGGTTAACAGAAACAGTAAAGTGGCACCCAAGCTGTACAAATCAGATGTTGGGTAAGCTTGTCCCCTAAATTGCTCTGGAGCCATGTAACCATAGCTGCCGACTACTGTGCTACCTTGGGTGAGAGTATTTCGATAGACATTCTGCACTGCACCAAAATCTACTAGGAATACTTTTCCCTGTTTATTACAAATCAGATTTTGGGGTTTGATGTCCCTGTGGATAATTGGGGGTGATAAATGGTGAAGATAGTGCAGAATTTTGAGAACCTGTATCGCCAACTTCTTGACTGTGGCTTCATTTGGCCGCCAACCCTGCTCCACTAAAGAGGCTAGAGACTTACCTACTGCTAGTTCCTGGATGATATAAAACCAGTGATTCTCAGCAGTATCCACCTGGAAGTAGTTAAGGTAGTTAGGAATAGCAGAGTGATTTAAGCTGGAGAGTACTTGTGCTTCTCTCTTAAATAGTTCCAATACTTTCCAGTCTTTCATCCCTAGCAATGATAGCTCTTTGAGTGCTACTCTTTGACTACTGTTTTGATCTTGAGCTGCGTAGGTAGTACCGGTTCCCCCACTCCCCAAGATTCCGGAAATTTTATACCGTTGGGCGATGATGTCTCCGGGTTTGTGTAGTGCTTCCATGATGCAGGCAACAGGGTAAAAATAAGCTTTGAACACCTAATACCTAACACCTAACAGCTAAATATTGCTACTCTGTTCCGGAGTAACCTGCAGATTGACGGGTAGCTGACAATGGGAGCCATTAACTCCCCAAAACCAAGTCCCCCCGTACTGAGTTTCACACATATACATAATGCATTCCAGGTTATCACCGCAGGTCTTTTGGACATCCTGCCGAAAGCGGTTGTGTGCTTCAACTTCTATTGCTGGAATTCGATCTTCTGCCGTCTGAATAATAGTTCTTATCTGCTTTTGCCAATAACTAGTAGTAACCTTCCTGGCTTTTTCTCTTACCTCCGGCCAATTGCCAGAATTAAGTGCTTGCTGTACTTCTTGTAAAAGAGTATCATTTGTTGCCCACTCTTTTTGCCATTGAGCGATCGCTCCCTGAGCTTGTTGATTAGTAGGGATAGTATGAGGAATAATTTCAATTAAAGCAATTGCGTCCTCGATATTCCCTTCTTCTTGGTAGAGTTTAGTGGCTTGTTGGATTAGCTTGTTAGACCATTGACTAATTAAACTCCTCGCTTCTGCTTCAACTAAGTTAACTGGGAGAAGCCTTTCCGCCATGATAATGGCTTCTTTAAAATCCTGAGCTTGGGCAAGCTGCTGAGCTTTTTCTAGTAGTTTTTCGGCACAGGTATTTAGCCAACCTTGAGCAGATGGGTAGGTAGGTGAAGTTTGGCGAACATTGATGGCAGTGTTGATACAAGCTTCATATTGTTCTCCTCTACCCAACTGCTGAATTTCATCCAATACTAGCTGTTCTCGAGTCGATTGCCCCTGCCAATAGGCAAAACTTAATCCCAAACTTGCTAAAGCCGCAACTACACCGACTGCTAAAGCACCTAGGGATTTGTGGCGATAAGGAGAGGAAGGTAAGCGAAAAGTCGCAGCTACTGTGGTTGGTTTTGGCGGTAAAGCAGTTTCAATTCCCAGTAGTTGGAACCATTCCTGAACTGATTGGGGACGATCCTCCGGTAGGAGAGCCATTCCCTTAAGAATAGCATGATTTACCCTGTCACTCAGATGAGAATTGAACTGCTTCGGCGGTTCTAATTCTGTACCAGCAGCCCTCACCGGAGCCGCCATCGGCAATTCTCCAGTTAAGATCGCATAAAGAGTTGCGGCTAAAGAATAAATATCAGTATAAACATCTCGCTTGGCTCGTCGGTCATACTGCTCGATAGGTGAGTAGTTATCGGAGACAAATTGGGTATGAGTCTGTGTCAGATTAGGAGTAAACTCACGAGCAATGCCGAAATCAATTAATACAGCTTCCGATTTGCCGGTTCGGAGCATGATGTTTTGTGGCTTCAAGTCTCGATGCAAAAAGCCGTTATTGTGTACTTCTACCAGTGCTTCACCAATTTGCTGGATATAGTGCAAAGCTTCTGCTTCCGGTAAAGTATCTCGATTAGTAACCCAACTAGCTAAATCTTCACCGTCAATGTATTCCAGCACTAGACAAGGCAGTGCTCCTTCTTGGAAAAACTCGTATATTTTGACGATATGAGGATGAGAGCATTTACCCATTCTGAGGGCTTCATCCTGGAAATCTTGCTGGAATTTGGCAAAATCCGGGTGCTCTATAATGGTTTCATTCAGAGTTTTGATCACCACCTGTTGGTGATTTTCCGTTGTTGCTAGGTAGGTAACTCCGAAGCCACCAGTTCCTAATTTTCTCTCTATAGTATATTTGCCGCCTTGTAATTGCTGCCCTGCCACCCAAGACATGACCCAAAACCTCAAGTTACATTATTACATCCCTTACTCATCAGATCCTTCGAGTTTTTCTTGCTCCAATCCGGATAAGAGAGCATCTTGAAGCAGAAGAATCAATTTCAATACTGAAAAGGTCAAATCTTATCACTGTTCTCTGTTCGCTTTTCCCTCTTCCCTTCTGCCTTCTGCCCTCTAACTCCTGCCTGGGAGTTTTTTTAAAGTCTTAATTTTTGGTATTACTCAAACGGTAGCCCATCCCATGAACTGTCTCAATTAAATTGTTGGGCGCACCTGCTGCTTTTAGCTTCAGGCGCAAACTTCTCAAATGGACTTTTACTGTATCTTCTTCTACTTTCTCCTCGGTCGGCCAAATATGTTGTATAATTGCCCGACGACTAAGAAGGCGGTGGCTATGGCGCAAGAGTAACTCTAGGATACAGTATTCTTTAGGGGTTAGGTGGATGGGAGTTTGAGCGTAGCTAACTTCGTAGCTACTTGGATCGAGGCGCAAGTTACCCCACTCTAAAACCGGTGACAAGGAACTATGACCCCGGCGTAACAAAGCACGAATGCGAGCAAATAACTCTCCCAAATCAACGGGTTTGATGATGTAGTCATCTGCACCAGCATCTAGCCCAGATATTTTATCACTGACGGTATCGCGGGCAGTCACCATCAGGATAGGCATTTGATAACCCTGCGATCGCAAAAGTTGGCAAAAGCTGATGCCATCGAGTTCTGGTAACATGACATCTAGCAGTAGCAGATCATAATCGCTCACTTTAATGTATTCTAGAGCTGACTCTGCTTCAAAAGCCCGATCAACAACATAGAGTTGGTCAGTTAGGGCTTCCTCTAAGGTTTCAGCCAAGCGGCTATCATCTTCAACTAAAAGAATCCTCATCCTGTCTCTTTGCTTCTAGGTTCAAATTTAGCAAAAAAAGGTTCCGTTTTGAGAAAACTTAGCAAAAAAGTCATCTGGGTCTGAAGCAAGGGCAAAATTGTAAACTTATATTGCAAAGTTTAATACTTGTGTCTCGTCAGGTTGCATATTGATCCTTGGAGCCTGTTGTCTACAGTGGTTCGTATTTCGGATTCCTTTCCGATTTCTTTCCGATTTCTTCACCAGTTTCTGTACTGGGAGTTTGTTAAGTTTTCTTGATTTTTTCAACTAAATCTAGACACAAGCTACAAAACTTCAGCATCAAGGAGATGATTTTCCTATGACATTTGGACCTGCCTCCCGACTGGGAGTTGCCTTATTTGAAGAAACCCCACCTTGGGAAATGATCCCAGGTCGTTCCGACGAAGAAGCAGAAAGCATCATTCGTGCTGTCTACCGGCAAGTTCTGGGCAATGCCTACGTTATGGAGAGCGAACGGGCAGCAATTCCTGAATCCCAGTTCAAGCGCGGAGAATTGAGTACTCGTGAGTTTGTTAGGGCTGTGGGTAAATCTGACCTCTACAAGTCCCGTTTCTTTGATACTTGCCCTCGCTATCGGTTCATTGAACTCAACTTCAAACATTTCCTCGGTCGTGCTCCTGATGGGTTAGAAGAGATGCGTGCCCACAGCACCATCTTGGATACTCAAGGATTCGAGGCAGAAATTGATTCCTACCTAGACAGCGACGAATATCAGAATGCCTACGGAGAAAGCTTTGTTCCCTACTACCGGGGCTACAAGACTCAACCGGGTAAAAATATGGTGGGCTTCACTCACCTGTTTGCTCTGGCGCGAGGAGCTTCCAGCAGCGACCTCAAAGGCAGCCTTTCTGGAAAAAGCCCTGTGCTGAACCAGTACGTCATCCAGGAAACTCCTCTAGCGGTAATTCCTCCTTCTGGTGGTTCACCGGGAAATGGTTGGTCTTTCCAAGAAACTTTGGCTGGGGCGCGGACACGCTTGGGTTCTGGTGCTGGCGAAGAAGGCAAAGTCTATCGTATCGAAGTTACCGGCTATAGCTCTCCCGGTAAAGTTCGTCGTATCTCCCAGTTCCGCCGCAGCAACAAGGTTTATTTTGTGCCTTTTGACAAACTATCACAAGAATATAAGCGCATTCACGCTTTGGGTGGCGTAATTTCCAGTATTACTGCCTGCTAATTCGGATTAAAGATTGTTTTAAGGAGAATTTCAATGAGTGTCGTTTTAGATACCCCAGTAGAACTGCGCCCGTCGAGCAATCCTGACGATGTGGCAGCAGTCATTCAAGCGGTTTACAAGCAAGTCTTAGGTAACCCCCACGTCATGGAAAGCGAACGGTTGGCTACCGCTGAGTCTCAGTTGGCCAACGGTAACTTCACGGTACGGGAATTTGTCCGCGTTGTTGCTAAATCAGACTTCTATCGCAGCCGCTACTTTGAGTCTTGTGCCCCCTATCGCTTTGTTGAACTTAACTTCAAGCATTTGTTAGGTCGCGCTCCCACTGACCAAGCTGAACTTTCTGAGCATATTTGCCTTTGTATTGAGCAGGGCTATGATGCAGAAATCGACTCCTATATCGATAGTCAAGAGTATCAGGAGAAATTCGGCGAAAATATCGTACCTTTCTATCAAGGTGCTCAAACTCAAGTCGGACAAAAAAATGTTGGCTACAACCGTACCCTGTCTCTATATCAAGGATATGCCGGGGTAGACAGTGCTTTTACTGGAGCTCGTTTAGTTAGCGATGTTGCTGGCAACGGTGCTACCAAAGCAGCTGTTCCTACTACTGGAGGTCGTCTGTCAGCTTACAAGGATGCTACAGAAAAGACTTTCAAGATTCTGGTGACAGGGTCAAAATTTGATAGCCCTCGTCGAGTCAGTACTACTGAGTACATTGTCCCCGGAAATCGCATGACCCCACAAATCCAGCGGATTCATCGAGCCGGTGGCAAAATTGCCAGCATCACTGAGGTGGTGTGAAGTAACCACGGCTAACAGCTAAGTAATCAATGGTTCGTAGTTGAGCTTTGGTGCTTACATCTTAAATGGAGGCTACTAAAGCCTAGCTACGAACCAATGTGGTAGAAAATTCCTTTAATAAACCAAAAAAATGGCAATTCCTTTACTTGAGTATGCGCCAACTAGTCAAAACCAGCGCGTTGCTAGCTATGAAATCCTAGGGGAAGAACAGCCCCGGATTTTCACTACCGAAAACCTGCCTTCCCCTCTAGAAATCGATGATATGATTGGGGCAGCTTACCGGCAGATTTTTAACGAGCAACAAATGTTGGCAAGCAACCGCCAACAAGGCTTGGAGTCTCAACTACGCAATGGTCAAATTACAGTGCGGGACTTCATTCGCGGACTAGTACTTTCTGAACCCTTCTGGCGACGCAATTACGAAGTCAATAACAATTACCGCCTTGCCCAGATGTGTGTCCAGCGAATTCTTGGGCGAGAAGTTTACAACGATCGCGAAAAGATCGCCTGGTCTATCGTCCTAGCAACCAAAGGGTTACAAGGGTTTGTTGATGACTTACTTAACAGTGAGGAGTATCTGGATAACTTTGGTTTTGATACCGTCCCCTATCAACGGCGGCGGATCTTGCACCAACGCTCTCAAGGAGAGCTTCCCTTTGCCCGAATGCCCCGTTATGGTGCGGACTACCGGGCTCAACTGGAGGCACTAGGATACTTCCAACCGATGGAACCCCCCTATATTCCCCCAGAATGGCTGGGCAAGGTAGGTAAGGTGATTACTATTGCTGGCGCTGGAGTGTTAGCCCTCGGCACAGCAGCAATTGCCCTATCAGCTTGGGGAATTATTTCCCTGTGATCTTGGCTTGACAAGTACACAAAAGACAAACTTTATTAATTTAAGGAGAAATCAGATGGCAACTTTAGCCGCAGCATTAGTCAGTGATCCCGTAGAATTGCGCATTGGTGCAACAGAAGATGACTTACAGCTAGTCATTCGCGCTGTTTACAAGCAGGTTTTGGGTAATGCTCATGTACTCTCCCACCAGCGCCTAGACAGTGCAGAATCGATGCTTCGCAATGGCGATATTACAGTTCGCGGCTTTGTCCGGATGGTAGCTCAATCTGAGTTGTATAAGTCCCTCTTTTTTGAAGGAAATCCTCCCTATCGCTATATTGAGTTAAACTGCAAACACTTACTTGGTCGCGCCCCCCTAGATCAGGCAGAAATTTCCCAGCAGGTACAGATTTACATCGAACAAGGCTGCGCTGCAGAAATCGATTCTTACATCGATAGTGAAGAGTACATCCTGAATTTTGGTGAAAATATCGTTCCCTATCCCCGCTGTGTCAGCAGCCAAACAGGAGTCAAGAACAATGTCTACAACCAGACAGTTTCCTTACTAGGTGGCTACGCCAATAGTGATGTCAGCAGCAAACAAGCTCAATCGACTTCTACAGTAGGTGCTAACCTGCCCCAGAAAGTCAAGGTTGCTAGTTCTCGTGGTGGTGCTTCTGGCTCAACTAATAAACGGTTCTGCATTGCTGTATCCAGACCAGGAGTTACCCCTGTTGTCAAGCAGAGTAACGCAACTTATGAGGTTGGCTACAACCAGCTGTCCAAGAAAATTCAAAACATTCAAAAAGCGGGAGGCAAAATTATTAGTATTACTGAGTTAGTCTAAAATTTGCAGCTGTTCAGCTGGGGTATCTGGAAAAGAATAGCAAGTAGAAGCCAAAAACTGGGTTTCTGGTGCTGCTTTTTAAAGCAAGAGGCAGAGGACAAAGGTTCCAAGAAAATCAAGCTTCAAGGCAGTCCCTAGGAAAAGTTTTCATTTCTAGGCGATGAAATTCGGAGCATTCCTGTTGCCGGTTGCCCTTTGCCTACTTACAGGTCATACTCTCAATGAGAGTAATTACTCAGATAACTAACTCAAAGTTTATTCTAATCGCCCCAAACAACTCTTTTTGTCGTGGATATTACCAAATTTGTCGAGGATTCTCTAGGACAATGGCGCTCTCAACGAAGTTCTCACAACTTAGCTTTTACTTACTTTGAACAAGTAACTTCAACTATTGACATTGTCCCTTTGGCTAAAGATGATTCAGAAGTGATCGATTTGTGTAAATCCAATGAAATTGATCCGCAAATGGTTAGCCACCCCTTTCGCATGAGTTGGGAAGGAGAGTCTGATTGGGAGGAAGGAGAAACCTTTGAGGGAACGACAATTTTAGTGCCAGTTCCTGATCCGGATAATCTGCAAGTGGGAAGGTTACTGCGAGGTCAAGGCTACGCAGAAACTATTCCTTCCATTGGTAAGTATCATTTTACTGAAGATGGCACATTTGTCCTTTTAACCGCATACGATAGAGCGGCAGCTGAGGAAAAAATTTGGTTTGTTAACCCTAATTTGCGTATGCGAGTTTCCTTAATTAAAACCAGTGCGGGCTCTGGGGTACTAACTGCATCTTTTTCTTCAGAAATTCGTTCTTGATTCAGGATTGAAAGATTAACAGGATTTTTAAAATTATATGGAAGAAGATTTAATGCTAACTCTAGCTCACTGGATGGCAGGAGAGTTTAGTAATCAAAAACAAGCGTTGGAAGATTCCATAAATTATGCCCATATTCGTGTTTTTTTTCGTCCTTTACCTTGGGATTTTTTTTCGGGAATTGGCTTTTATTCTGAGCAAGTTTATGACTACGACCTCTGGACACCCTACCGCCAAGGAGTTCATCGATTTGTTGACCAAGGAGAGCAAATTTACATTGAAAATTACAAACTAATAGACCCCATACTCTATGCCGGATCTGGACGAGAACTAGACATCTTAAAAACGATTACTCCCGACTGTATTGAACGCCGCTATAACTGTTCTATGGTGTTTCACCGGGAAGGTAATCTATTTCAGGGGAATGTTGAAGGGAATTGTTGTTTCATTGAAAGAAATGGCCAACAAACTTATTTAGATAGTGATGTAAAACTAACAGAAACAACTTTTGTGAGTCTAGACAAAGGGAAGGATGTCAAGAGCCACAAACAGGTGTGGGGTTCAACAGCCGGTCATTTAAAATTTGAAAAGCGCCAAAGCTATGCATCGGAAGTTCCCAACATTGAGAAATTAGAAATGGTCAATTACTAATTTTCTTGACCAGAAAGATTTTAGATTTTAGATTTTATAATTGAAGAATTAAAATGGTCACAAGCCCCTAAACTTATTCATTGGGTAAATCTAAAACTTCAATCTTCAATCTTCAATTGCTTAACTCTCCCCTAGCTGTAATAGAAATTAAGGGTTACAGGAACCATGCTACCTCCAGTCGCTCGTAAAAAAATGCAAGCTTGGATTCGCAGCCGTCACCTGATTTGTTCGGGAAATTTTTTTCTGTTTGAAACCTTAGATTATTCAGCAGTTGAGCGATTTGAACAATGTGTAACAAGTTTAGGGGGAACTTTAATTTCTGTCGAACCTACTAAACGAGTTTGGATGGGAACTCATCGCAAAATTCTGCTCTATCAGGCTAGAGCCAGTCTGCATACTCCCCACCACGACTTGAAACAATATTGGTTCAAGTATGGTAGCTTTAATACCCGATTTGATGAAACGCCTTAGTTTAGTCATTGGTCATTTGTACTCATAACGCTTGACCAAAAATCCAAAATTATACGACTAAAGTACTTGGGATAAGTTTAAAAAATTTAGATTTTTAGCGGTTATCATTAGATTTTTAGCGGTTATCAGGAGGAACATAGTACCATGATTAATACTTTATTGCCTTCAGTACTAGGCAAAGCCTCGGAATTAGGAATCAGTTTTTTTGAAGAGACAGCTCCTATTCAACTCTCAGCCAATTTCTCTTCTGAAGAAGTCGAAGGGGTTCTCCGGGCTATCTACCGCCAGGTACTAGGCAATGCTCACATTATGGATAGTGAGCGCCTTACCGTTCCCGAATCCCAGTTGAGAAATGGAGAAATTACGGTGCGGGAATTCGTGCGGCAAGTAGCGAAATCGGAACTTTATCAAAACCGCTTTTTTGATAACTGTCCCCAACTTCGCTCTATCGAGCTCAATTTTAAACACTTGCTCGGACGTGCTCCGGAAAGCCGTGAAGAACTGAGCCTTCACGTCCAAATTCTTAATGAAGGAGGCTATTGGTCTGAGATTGATTCCTACATCGATAGCGATGAGTATCAAGAGGCTTTCGGGGAGAACACTGTTCCCTATTACCGAGGTTACAAAACCCAGACAGGAAAAAAAGTAGTTGGTTTTACTCATCTGTTTCAACTGCTGCGGGGCTCTTGTAGTAGCGATCTCTCCAGTTTCGTGGGAAATAGCTCTCGCTTACAGCGATCGCTTTTCACCAGCCAGCCCAGCGCCATAGTTCCTCTATCCTTGCCTCCTAAGCCAGTAACTGATGTTCAACAACTGCTCGCTAAAACATTAGGTCTCAAGAGCTATCAGCCCGTTAGCCCTGAGGAAACTCCCAGCGCTGCACCGACTGATGTTGACTTAGGACTAGCCTTGCGGCAACAGTACCAAGCCTTTGAAGATGAGACTCCGATGGAGTTGCTGCCCGCTTCCTCAGAAGGAGAAGTTGAAACTGTGATCCGTGCCGTCTACCGGCAAGTATTGGGCAATGCCCATGTTATGGAGAGCGAACGCTTGAGGGTTCCAGAATCTCAGCTCAAACGAGGGGAAATCAGCGTTCGCGAGTTCGTGCGCCAGGTAGCGAAATCAACACTCTACCGCTCTCGATTTTTCGACAATTGCCCCCGCTATCGTTCCATGGAATTGAACTTTAAACATCTTTTGGGACGTGCTCCTGATGATTATTCTGAGACCTTCTCTCACAGTCAGATCCTTGATCAAGGAGGCTTTGAAGCGGAGATCGATTCCTACCTCGACAGTGATGAGTACCAAGAGGCTTTTGGGGAGAATATCGTACCCTATTATCGGGGTTACCGCACCCAGACTGGCAAGAAACTGCTTGGGTTTACTAATACATTTAAACTCTACAAGAGTCTCTCTACCAGTGATAAAGCAGGAGTGGAAGGTATCCAGCCTCGGTTGGCAAAACCCCTCATGTACAACAATCCTTCAGGAATAGCTCCTGTCACAAATATTCAGGAATTGATAGCTGAGGCACTCAAGCCGCAGCCTTGGAAGGCAATCAAGCCAGTGGAAGTACAACCAACAGAAGCAGAGTCTGCCTTGCAGCGCCAGTATCAGGAACAGGAGGCTCTCTTGGAAACCTTACACAAACAATTGGCTGAGTTACGACCTTCAGCAGCCTTTGGTGAGCAAACATTGAGCAAGTGGCAGACTGTGAAAGAGGATCCTCAAACAGCTCCTACCTATTCCTCTCCTCTGGAGCAACTCTTTATAGAAGAGTCCCCACAACTGCCCTCCGAATCCCTGGAACAGCGCATTCAAGAACAGGCTCAAGAAATTGCCAACTTAGAAGCCAAAATTGCTGATTCGCGCCGTTTGGCTGCCTTTGGAGAAGCAAGGTTGGGTAAGTGGCAACGTCGTTCGTTCTCTATTAGGTAGATTGACATCCTCCCCGGCCTAAAGGCACGGGGATTCCAAAAGCGTCGAACAGCGATAACTGAACGGTAACAACAAAGCGAACAAGGAGGCAGGTGTAGGGTTTGCTGAATAAGTGTGGAAAATTCCCTAAAACCTACCACCTGCCACCTACCACCTGCCACCTACCACTTATTCAGCAAGCCCTATACTAGAACTTTCGATTTGGGATATAGCAATTTTGGTAACCTGTGGAATACCCACCCGCTCATCAGCTAATTTCTCTTGTAAGTATGGTAAAGCTGAGCCATCTCCTAATTTTCCCAGGGAAAGAACCGCTGTCCGTATCAAGTCTGGATTAGGATCATCTAACAGAGGAAGAAGATTGGGTAAAGCAAACTGGGGAGGAAATTGACTTAGGGTCGTTGCTGCTTCCAGACGGACTTCAACGGCTTCATCTTGAAGTGCGGAAATTATAATTTGCTCAAACCCCTCATCCTGATGCTCTGAAGAAGACGCGATATTAGCTATTGCTCCGACAACAGCAGTGCGGACTTCTACTTGCTCAGATTGAAAGGCTTCATACAGTTGTTCGGTAGCTTCTGCACCAATCGATGCCACTGCCCAAATAGCTTGCCCTTTGGCTGTCTTAGAATAATCTCCTGCAATGATTTCCAATAAAGCCGGAGCAGCAGCGGCTCCTCGACGAGATAGAGCACCAGCAGCAGAACCCCTGACCACCGTATCCTCATCCTTCAACATAGCCTCGATCAGGGTAGGAATAGCTTGAGGCTCATCAATTTTTGCTAGCCCTTTAGCCGCTGAGCGCCGCACAACGGGATTGGGATGGTGAGCAAGAGCCTCTAACAAAAAAGGTGCAGCTGGTTTACCAATTTCTCCAAAGGCTTCTACTAAGCCTAATCGGATCATGCCTCGCCCATCTGCCAATGCTTCTGTCATTCGTTGCAATAGTTGAGAATCGGTAGAATCGAATGTTCCTTGGGCAAGTTGTTCGTTAATTTGTGCTAATAATTGTTCGGTTTCAACAGGATCGGGGGATTGAGTTGAACAGTCTACCATATTTTAAGTAATAAATAACGTCTAATGTGAATTAAATTGCACATATTGTAGAGGCGGGTTTAGCGACAATCTAGGCCATTTGACTGGAATATTGGGATCAAAACCCACCCAACACCGTCCCCCGGTTAACACAACCAGCTCCCAATTCTACATTTTACCCCTAAGAAACACATTCAACCGCAAGGTGTTTCTTTCATCTGTTGCGGATGCGATTGCATCCGTGGGGGGCTCACATCTTGCACTATGCATTATAAATACTTGAATTTGTTCAATCAGAGCAATCAATTCCAATACACCAAACAGTCAAATCTTATCACTGTTGCCTGTTCCCTAACTCCACAAGTATCTTTTCAGCTTAGTGAAAGATCTTAGTTAAATTTTTAACAATTGTTCGATATTCAGAATAATTATACTGTTGTGCCATCATCAAGGCTGTTAAACCTTTCTCTTTTTTAATCTCTCTATCGGCTTAATATCAGTAAATTGGCTAAGCAAGGTTTGTACTACATCTGTTTCACCTGCCTTTGCTGCCTCTATTAATTCATCACTAATGTTAGCCATGAGATCTGTATTCAATTTTCCAGTAATAAGTAAGTTGGGTTAGCGATAGTGTAACCCAACACCAACGTTCTTGAGTATGCTGATAAGCAAAAGACGCATTCACCTTGAATGTTTCGGATGATAGCTCACAGGCAAGATGCCTGTTCCACAAGAAACTGATGATTGAATTAGGTGATTTCTAGGAAAAAATGTACCTATCGTAGGGTGTGTTAGCGCAGCGTAACGCACCAAATTCTGGGTACAATCATTTTTAAAAATCGCCTTAGCTGATAATTAGAGCATGCCCATATTAGCCAAACCCAAAATGGCTCCAAATCCAATTACATGACCTAAACTAGTTGTTGCTAAGAGAGCAGGGAATCCCATGCCACCAAACATTTCCGGCATAGGTAACTCAGGCTTTACACTTGGTTGAGCCATGGTAAACTTACCAAGGGCGATCGCTAATATATTACAAATAATCATGACCACCCCTACTTTGGGACTCCAAGCAACGGTCTGGGGAACAGCAGCAGCAAGAGTTATTAAATGAATCATGTTAGTGTCTCCTCATTTTTAAAAGGTCGGTTATTGAAAACGGAAAAAATGTAAATCTTGAAAGTACTCTGCTGTTATTTAGCTATTAAAAAATCAAAGCGAGCCTGTACTGAAAGCAGAAATAACGATCATGAACAAAATCCGTTATAACAGGTGAAGGACTCACAGCCAATTACTTAACCTATCTAGCCAAGTAACAGGCAACAGAGTCCTTCACACTAAAAAAATACCGTTTCTCATAACCAGAGAAAACGGAGCTCTACTAGGACAGAGCGTTGATCAAATAATCAAGATAGGTTGTAAATTCTGTAGCTGCTTGAGCAGACATATCACGACCAACACAAATGCGATCGCGAGTTTGGGTCAATCCAACAACATAGGTAGAGGTGTCAATACCCAGTGCTTTGTATACTTCACGAGCACCAGCAATACCCCACTCATCCAAGGGACCGGTACCACCAACTACTAGGCAGTAGTCGATGAGGCGCAAGTAGTGAACAATGTCCCGCTTACACTTGGATTTTTGTACTCCTGCATCAATGTCCTTGCCACTGCCATTGGGGAACTTAGCATAGATAGCATCAACAGCTTCTTGAGCAACAGCATCATAGCCAGCAGCTAACTTCTCAGCAGCTTCCATCCGAGCAGCTGCCCGTTGTAGACTTCCTTGAACTGACTCAAGATCGGAACTGCTAGGATAGCGACCTGCTAGGTCAGCAGAAGCAACAGCTGTAGTCAAAACAGATTTCATGGTTTTAGGATTCTCCTATTTGTAATAAAATTTAATGAGTGATCAAAAATTAACCGGAAGAAACTAGCTAATAGCAGCAACCACTGCATCAAAGTAGCCACCTACTTCAGACGCTAAAGAATCGCAAGCTCCTGCTTGTTCGGTTACGGTCATTTTGCGCTGAGAAGCGGTATTGTTAACAAAAGCTACAGCAGCGGCCTTCATGATGCCAACAGCACGAGCTGCATTTCCAGCAGGAACACCTAAAGCAGCATAAGTCTCTTTGAGGCCATTCAAGCAACGGTCGTTGAGTACGGAAGCATCTCCAGCCAGAACTGCGTAGCTAATATAGCGGAGAATGATGTCGCCATCGCGCAGGCAAGCAGCCATTTTACGAGTGGTGTAAACACCGCCACCAGGAGCAGTCAAACCTTCACTTTCACAGCAGATACCAGCTACAGCATCGGAAACGATGCAGCTTGCGTTGCTAGCAATGAAGTTAACTGCATCAAGACGCTTGTTTCCATCAGCGACAAAGCCTTTGAGAGCATTTAGATCTTCAACAAATTTGCCACTAGAATCAGCTGAAATAACACTTCTTGAGAACTTATCAAGCATGTCTATATCTCCTTACTTGTCGAATGTTTTGTATGTTCGATGACAGGCATTAAGGGCAATGGAGTGTACCCTGCTCTTTTGACTGACAAGCTAGACAGTAAAACAAAGAGATTTTCTTTGTCATTCTTTCTGAGAAACAAAGTAACAAATGTTCATAAAATAAAGATTTGTAAATGGTTGGCAACAAAAAGGAACGAACCCTCGGATGATAGAAATCGACAAAACCATACTCAATTTAGAGTTTTTTGCTTAATTTCTAGAGAGTCAATGAGTAATTGACACTAGGGTTAAGCTCTGAAGCTTTTGTTCAAATTAATAAAGAAACCAATGGGAAAATTAACCACATCAGCAACTCTAGGTTTAGATGCCTTTGAAGTTGAGCCCCTAGAACTTCGACCGAATGCGACGGAAGAAGACCTACAGGCAGTCATTCGTGCAGTTTACAGGCAGGTATTAGGTAATCAGTACGTGATGGAAAGCGATCGCCTCTCCAGTGCTGAGTCCCAACTGCGTAATGGGGAGATTACCGTTCGGGGATTTGTCAGGGAGGTAGCTCAATCGAGCTTGTATCAATCTCTGTTTTTTAATGGAGCCTACCAATATCGTTTTATTGAGTTAAACTACAAGCACCTACTAGGTCGTGCTCCTCAAGATCAGGCAGAAATTTCCCAGCATGTTCAAATCTACAGCGAACAGGGATACGAAGCTGAAATTGATTCCTACATTGATAGCAGCGAGTATAGCCAAAAGTTTGGTGAGTGGGTTGTTCCCTACCCCTGTGGTATTCGCTCTCAAGTTGGGCTGAAGAATGAAGCCTTCAACCGGATGTTTTCCTTGTTGCGGGGACCTGCCACCAATGACAGTGATAGTCGTCCTCGGTTAATTTCCTCGATAGCCGCGAACTTGCCAACTCCCATTAAGGCACCAGCTGTGGGCAATGGAGCTAACTACGGCAATACAGGTAAGCGTTATTCCATTGCTTATTCTACCTCTCAGGCAGCAGCTCGACTGAATCGGTTCAGTAAGCAAGAAAAGGTAATCAGCTACGAGCAAATGACGCCATTTGTGCAAAAAATTCATCGGACTGGTGGCAAGATTCTCAGTGTTACTGAGCTAGCTTAATACTTTTCGTTAACCAATGTATATAGGAGAAAATTATGGGCAATTTAGCAATGTCAGCAACCTTAGGGTTGGATGCTTTTGAAGTACCTCCCCTAGAATTGCGTCCCAATTACACCGAAGATGACTTACAAACAGTGATCAGAGCGGTTTACAAGCAGGTACTGGGCAACGAATACCTAATGGATAGCCAACGCCTAGAAAGTGCCGAAGCTCTATTGAGAAACGGTTCGATTACTGTTCGGGATTTTGTCAGAGTTGTGGCAAAATCTCCTTTGTATCAGTCCCTATTCTTTCATGGCTCTCCCCAGTATCGATTCATCGAACTGAACTTCAAACATTTGTTAGGTCGTCCTCCGCAAGATCAAGCAGAAATTGACGAGCACGTCAAGATCTATTACGAACAGGGATACGAGGCAGAAATTAACTCTTATCTTGATAGCGAGGAGTATCTCCAAAACTTTGGGGATGATATTGTTCCTTATCCCCGTAGCATTCGTACCCAAGCAGGGGTTAAGACAGAAGGCTTCAATCGGATGTTTTCTTTGTTAAGGGGACCTGCCACTAGTGATCGTGGTAACAGTGCTCAATTAATTACCTCCCTAGCCGCTAACGCCTCCACTCCCATTAAGGCACCAGCTGTAGGAAATGGAGCTAACTACACCAATACAGGCAAACGTTTTCTCATTGTTTTTTCTAGTTGTGCAGCTAATGCTCGGATGAATCGGTTGAGTAAGCAAGAATACGTGATTACCTACAACCAGATGTCCCCAACTGTTCAGAAAATTCATAAACAGGGTGGGAAAATTCTCAGTATTACTGAGGTAGCTTAAGTAGCGAACCAGTAAATTAAGCAGCATAACTGATTTTTACGGCTACTTAATTTATTGAAAATCGACTGATTAATCTTCTGTTGAATATTACTAGAGAATGATAAACTATGGCACAAATGACAACAGTTGGCACTCCCCAAGTGAGCGATTATAGCGGTCGCATCGTGGAAATTGAAGTAACAGGCGTATGCCGCCAAGATGTCAAGCGAGTTAGTTCCTACAAAGTCAAAGTTCCTCACAGCCGTATGAATCAGGCAATGCAGGATATTTATCGTTTAGGGGGTCAAGTTACTGCGGTTAAGACCCTTGCTTGAAAGTAGTTTTTAGTTGGTTTTAAAACCACATTCTCTTTTAGTTCCCCTTCTAAGAGTAGCCCTGGTTCATTATAGTCAGAGAAAAACTATGAAATCTCGTACATCTGGTCAAAATTACCAAGGCAAAAGTATGAGGTGGTAAATATTCTCTGACGAACATGGATGAGTCCTGCTCTAGAGGGGGAACCAACAAAAATTAACAAAAAAATAAAGCTAGGGCAAACACCTTCAGATAGCTGAAGCTCTCAAACGATTTTGTTCCATTAACTCTTCTAAAAAAGAGGGAGAAACACAACGGCGTTCGGAACAGTAAGTCATCAAGTTTACTCCATTAACTATCTTAACGGTACTGACCCGCACCCGAAAATCATCGGTCACAAACCAACATTTTTCCTGTCCTTGATTGCGCTCATATTCTGTCTCAATTGTCAACACTCCATCATCGGTAAACTGGTAAGCACCGATAACAGGAATGCCCTCTACATAACCTTTATTGCGCAAAAATTTACCAGTGTAGGAATTTTGAGGATGGGGAATATCCACTAAAATAGCTTCATAGTTAGGATCGGGTTCTTTTTCACTTAAATTTCCCTGCCACTGAAAACTAGCTCCGCCACTAGCTAAAGTGGGCTCTACTCCTTGCTCTTGACAGATTTCAATCACTCTGCGGTCATCTGAGTCTAAAACTTTGATAATTAAATTCGATTCCCCAGATTCATTTCCTGCTGAGTCAAAGCGATGGACTGTACGTTGAGAAAACCAAACTCCCTCACTTTTTCTAAAGAAATCCATCATCGTCATAGGTGCTGTTAAAAGCATCAATCTTTTCCCCTCGATTATTGAATTAATTACTTAAGTTAATTAAAATTAACAATCTTAATGAAGAAACATTAAAAATCAAATTAATGACCCATTAAATTTTACGATAAATTTGGTTAGTCTTTTCACAATTATCTCTTGGCATGAATCCCTTAGTTGCTCGCCTTAGCTTTACTTCCTTTGCTCCCGATGATATCCAAGAAGCTCTGCACAAAGGCAAAAGTCTGAAGAATAGAGATTTGGAAGGGATAAATCTGAGCCAGAAGGATCTAGAATCCGCTGATCTTAATGGTGCTATCTTAATTGGAGCAAATTTAAGCCAAACCAATCTCAGTGGAGCCAATCTCCAAGGCGCTGATTTGCGAAGGGCGAATTTACGTTCAGGCAATCTTAAAGGGGCAAACTTACAGGATAGCTATTTATATCGGGCTGTTCTCTGTGGTTGTGATTTGAGTGGAGCGCAACTAGATGAAGCCAAACTGCAACTGGCGCTCTACGATGCCCAAACTATTTGGCCAGAAGGTTATAATTATCGCAATTCTGGCGCAATCGGTCCTAAGGCAAATTTAGCTGGTGCTTATCTCAATACAGCTAATCTCAGAGGTGTGGATTTGCGCGGTGCTAACCTGCGGGGAGCGTACTTGAGTGGTACTGATTTAACCGGAGCAAATTTAGAAGGAGCTGCTCTAAGTGGAGCTAACTTAAAAAGAGCTTTTCTCACTGGAGCTTATTTACGCAACGCGCGACTGATTAATGTAGAGTTACAGTTTGCAGATTTGCGGGGTGCTGATTTGACAGGAGCCTCCTTGGAACAAATACAGAATCTGGAAGGAGCAGATTTTAGCGAGGTTCAAGGATTGAGTGATTGGGAGCGCTCTTATTTGTGTAGTCGCCCTGCTCAAGAGTTGGGCACTTGGAATCCCTTTACTCGTTCGAATACAGCCAAGAGCTTGGGATGTCTGTTGAATCAGACGGGGAAAGATTAGGCGATTTTTAAAAATGATTGTATAGCAAAAGGGGTGAGCGAAAAAAAGGGTGGGGAGCTGAGGGAGCTGAGGGAGCTGGGGGAGAAGAGAGAACTTATAATGTTTGGGCACAAAGCTCAAGAAATCCCACCCAAAATTTCGTTCACCCTAGCAAAAGGCTCCAGGGCAGAGGGCAGAAGGCAGTCCCGATGAACAAATTTTTTTCACCACCAGGTTATGAAAATATACTCTTCCCTGTTGCCTATTGCCTACTTTCAAGTCATACCAAATCTGGTTACAACAGAGCCGTTTTGAGCAAATCGTGAAATCCCTGTAGAGACGCGCCAACAGCCCTACGGGCATCCTTCGGCAGGCGAGTCTCTACAATGTGGGCATAGCAGGTATATCGATACCGGATTTGGTATCAGAAGGGAAAAGATTAACAGGTAAGGATTTGAGCATTTTGTTTTGTCCTAATCGCCTTGGTGACTGCTATGCCCAGAATTTGGTGCGTTACGCTGCGCTAACACACCCTACTGCCGTGACACAGCTAAAACTGTGCAATAGAAAATCCACCGTTTTCCTTGTAAATTCAGGTATTTGAGCCATTTGCCTAATGAACCATTTTAGCTGTGTCACGGCACTACGATAGGTACATTTTTTCCTAGAAATCACCTTAGTACTCTGTCAATCTTTTCCTTCTGCCCTCTGCCTTATCCTCAAGATAACGGGCCTATTTAGGGCTTACTGAATAAGTCGATTGATTCGGGTTTTGAAGTAATGAATAATGATTAATGAGTGATGATCTCATTATACTACCTAACACCTACAACCTAACACCTACCACCTAATTATCTGCCAATTGTTTTAAAGCTAACGAACAAGCATATTTCAAATCAAAAATTTGAGTATCAGAAGCCTCTTTAAGGAGTGGAATTGCCCGTTCATCTCCTAAATTTCCTAAAGCAATTGCCGCCCCTGCCCTCGATTTTTGAAACTGGGGCATAGTATTTTGTAGCGCTTCTACCAATAAATCGTAAGCTGGGGTATATTTCAGCCAGCCCAGCAGTTTGACTACATGATAATGGGCTCCATAGTCATTGTGAGCTTCTTTTTCCCAAGTCTTGAACAGTGCATCTGGAGCTTCCTCTGGATACAATTCCAACAAAGTTTTACTCCCTAGATAACACCGCCCAAAATCTGTATGGTACAGTTCATTAATGACAAAATCTAAACTCGGTTTTTGGTCGTATTCGTGGACTAAATCCAAGTCATTGGGATGATCTCGAATGACTTGCTCTAAATAGGGTTCTATCTCTGCGGAGCTAATTTTTCCCGTCGCAGTACCAGATTCTGCTAACAGTCGAATTCCTCGCAGCCGAAAGACCAGGGATACAGGACAACGAGCAATCTGGGGAATGGCATCATAGTATTGAGCATCAATTAAGTCTTGGATGCAGGCACGTCGGGCGTTAACACTATCGTGCTGGAGGAAGTCAACTACTTTCTGTATTTGGCTATAATCTCCAGTTAAGCGACAAATAGCAGATATTGCGGCACTGACAATGGGTTCATTATCCGCTTCGACAAATTTTTGGATGTGGGAAACAGCAGGTTGATAGTTTAATTTAGCCAGGGTTTGAATAATAATTCGGTAACTCTGCTCTTTTTTTTCCAATAATTGGGCAATTTCTTCCAAGATTGCGGTATCTTCTGTGCCAATTTCTCCAATAGCCCATACTGCATTTTCGACTGTATAACAATCTTCATCCCCCAAGCAGGTGCTAATGAGCGGTAAAGCCTTTCTTGCTTGCAAGCGCCCCAAACTTTCCAATGCCTTGCGCCTCGTGATGCGATCGTACAACTCGGTGGAGGGATTTTGCACAGCTTCGATTAAGGCATTGATGGAGCGTTCTGTGGGATACTTGATTAGGTGGGAAGCGGCAACGTAGCGATCCGTGGGAGCATCAAGCTGTTCGGGGGGGGTTTGGAGGAGAGCGATCGCTTGGTCTTCGCTTAAATTAAACAGATTGAAAAAACGTTTATCCATCTTGAGAGATTCAGCTAGATAGAACCGCGCACAAAAGCTACGTGCTTTATTCGTAGGACTTAGTGTACCAACATCAAAGGTTGCGCGTTTTTAATCGTACCACTGGGAGCAGGATCTGAGAAAATAAAGCATAGGCAAGAAGGTAACCAAAATACGGAAACAACTAATATGACTGAAAATTTAGACACCACAGCAATCGATACTGAAGACAAGGCACAGGAAGCTCAACAGGAAGCAGAACCAGTCACTCCTCAATCCATTGCCGAAGTCATTACTGAATTGGAAAAATATCGAGAGCGCTTACTCAAAGACATGGCAACAGTAGCCAAAAAAGCCAAAATGCCCCAATCTAAGCTAAAAGAGGAACTAGAGCCTCAACTCAACAAAATTGATGCTGCCCTCGAAAACTTGCGCAATCAACATGCTGCTTTGACTAACCCATAGGCATTTTGAGGTGTTAGGTAATAGGTGATTTCCTCCGAAACAATGTACCTATCGTAGTGCCGTGACCCACCTAAAACTGTGTTTTCTCCCTCAGTTCCCTCAACTCCCTCAGTTCCCTCAGCTTCCTCAGCTTCCTCAGCTTCCTCAGCTTTCTAATAAAACATTTTACCTGGGTCACGGCAGTAGGGTGTGTTAGCGCAGCGTAACGCACCACATTGTGGGTACAATCATCCTCAAAAATCGCCTTGGCTGAGCACACTCACAATGTCTCATAGAGAGGCTAGTGCAGTGCGGCGGAAATAAGTAACCAGTTGGAAATCGATAGAATCCTTACTCTATCAGCATTCTTAATTCTTAATTCCGCGCAGCGGCACTAGTAATCGTTATTTTTTGCAGTTCCTTAAAGGAAAATTCACCATGAGTAATCAAAGCGACACTCTCCCGATGTCTACCGGGGAAGTGGATGACTTTCTAGCATTAGCTAGACAGGAAGTTGCTGAACAGACATTTGACTCCAGTGACAGTCAACGCCTACAACGCATGGTGGAGTGCCTGGGGGATTCCCGGGGAATGGTGCGGTTAGGTTTTGCTGATGCCCTGGGTAAAATTGGCAAACCTGCTACTCCCTTCTTGCTAGAGGCTTTGCTCAATCACCCCGATCCTGTGGTGCGACGCGCTAGTGCCAAAACCTTGACCCTTATTGCCGATCCAGAAACGGTTGCTCCTCTAGTGGAAGCTCTATTAAATGATGAGGATACAGTTGTCAAAGGCTCGTCAGTAGGAGCTCTCGCTCGAATTGGGGAAGCTTCAGTCCCTGTGTT
This sequence comes from Symploca sp. SIO1C2, assembly GCA_010672925.1. Classification (GTDB taxonomy): domain Bacteria; phylum Cyanobacteriota; class Cyanobacteriia; order Cyanobacteriales; family Coleofasciculaceae; genus Caldora. The sequence continues at coordinate 57,208 of JAAHFP010000013.1, forward strand.
GTTAGAAATTTTAGCATCACCAGAACATCCTGAAAGTACCAAAGGTCATGCTGCTTGGGCTCTATCATTTATTGGAACAGAAGCAAAAGAATACCTTTATCGAGCAATTGCTTCGGATTCGGAGTCAGTTCGCTCTGCTGTGGTAGGTGCAATCGCTAAAATAGCCCAAGAGCAAGAGGAAGAGGAAGCTTTTAAACTTCTAAACAAGGCTCTTGATGATTCATCAGAAACAGTACGCTGTGAAGCAGCCGCAGTTTTAGGAAATTTGGCTTATAAACCAGCAGCCCCCCGTCTGATTGAGTTACTAAGTCATCAGAGTGATGAAACCCGCAAAGCAGCAGCGTTGTCTTTGATGAAAATTAAAGACAACGCTGCTATAGCACCTTTACAAGCTGCCTTAGAAAGAGAATTAGAAGAGCCGATTAAGCAGATTATTAACTTGGCTATTACTCAATTAAAGAGGCAATCGGAAGAAGAAGATTGGGATTAAAAAGACACAAGTATTTGGAGCTTGCTTCAGGAAGTGTGTAAGCCTTGTATGGCATAGCTTTTAACCATTTTGAAAGCTCAATAAGTGCAAGTTTTTTGTATCGATAGGCTCATTTCCCTTGCACAAATGATGAACATCTTGCGCTCTTTACAACTATTATCTCCCTTGTCTCCCTTGTCCTCCTTGTCTCCCTTGTCTGACTTATTCAGCAAACCCTATTTGGAGACAAGTGGCCATTTGTAACGATTTTTGCCAGATTAGAGTTGCATCAGGACACAAATTAGAGAGAATAAGCTAAGAGGTTTTGCTCTTTTGATGCTTTTAAAACTATTGTGTGAGGGGTGAATGTGAAAAATATTCTAATTAAACCAGTTTCCTGCCTAGTTGGTCTTACTGCTTTGACTGTTGTCAGTAACACAATACCGGCCTCCGCTCAAACTCTCAGTTTGGATTCATCAGTGGAGGTATCTGAGGAGAATTCAGCTCAGGTGGTTGAGACTAAGGTAATATCCGTTGCGAATAGTGAGCCACTCGCAGAAGTAGAAGTTATAGAGCAAAAGCCAGAAGATTTTTGGTTTAGGAGGAGTGCTAACCTCTTCCAAGAGCCTTCTACTGTAAGTGATGAGGCTTTTGTCTCTAAGGAAGAAGAGCTCAATGAATACCCTTCTGTTTCGGAAAAGCCAAAGCCTTCGGTTGCACCAATACTCCAAGAAGTAGTTGAGCAGGATAATCTGCTACCAACCGAGTCAGTTGGTGCCAAGGAGTATCAAGTTAATTATCCTGAGCTTGCAGCTACTGAACCAATGCCAGGAACCTTAGATACATCGGCTGCTGTTTTAAGGGTTGAGCCAAAAACTGCTGTAGTTTCGGAAGTCAACTCTGAACTTTCCGGCACTACTGTTGCTCAGCGGGACTTCGATCTCCGTCGAATTCCTCGTCCTATTCCCAATTGGATTGGGGTTGGGGGCAATATTGGTTTAACTGATAATGATGAGGAAAGTGCTATAGGCAGAGGCGCTTTTGTCGTTAATGCCAAACTAAATTTAGTTCGCAATATATCACTTCGACCTGCTGTAATTATCGCAGATAACACTACTTTTCTCGTACCAGCCACTTATGACTTTATAATCCCTGCGGATAAACCCTTCGGCAGGATTAAATTTGCTCCTTTTGTCGGTGGAGGTGCTGCTTTTTCTACCGGTGATAACAGCAGCGTTGGTTTCCTGCTCACTGGTGGTGTAGAGGTTCCCCTATCACGACAATTTGTTGCCAATGGTTCGATTAATATCGGCTTTCTCGAAACTACAGATATAGGAATTCAATTAGGGGTTGGTTATCTATTCTCTGAGTTTTTGAAATAATAGCGCGACACAACTAAAATAGTGAAATAGACGTAGGTTGGGTCGAGGCAACGAGACCCAACCAAGCCTCACTGCTGTTGGGTCAATCAATTTTAGATTTTAGATTTTAGATTTTAGATTGACCCCATGTCTAAAGCCAGGGGCTTGGAATAATGATAAAATCTTTGTTTTTTCCACGGATAAATCCGGGGGCTTGTATCCTTGTTTTTTTTCGGTCACGAAGAAAGCTCTACCCAACTACATTTTTAGCTAGGCCACGCTGCTAAATCATTAACTTAATTCAATCTCAAAGAAACTATCAGCAGGTTTCTGAGCAATGGTAGTATCCCAAGAAATTGCTTGCAAAAAAGCCTTGCTTGAGGGGGTTTCAACCACATCTACACCCCAGTTTCCTGGTTGCAGAGCATCTGGAGAGCTACTTGTGGCAGGAGTGGTTTTAATTCCCCCTAATACTAGAACATGGGGCAGAGCAGCTTCACCGGAATTTTGAGTTTGACGCTTGTTTCGTATAGCTTGAGCACAAAGTTCCCCAACTTGCTGCGGCGAAAGTTCGGAAGTTGGAAACAGAATCTCCGTAATCCAATGGGGATGATTAATCAGTCTACATTGGCAGGATGGGTGAGCGCTCAATCCTAACCGAAATACTTCTACAAATTCTTCCTTACTCAGAGGGGGTACGATGTCTGGGGAAACATTAAAATTGTGGGAAAGTAGCATCCGCCCCTGTTCTGTTTCCGAAGATATTGACATAATCTTTTTTCCTTTAGCCGAATAAAATTGTTTGAAGCCTTACTTTCCCTTGTCCCCCTTATCCCCCTGTTGCCCTACTTCTTAAGAGTCATTCGACTTTGACTTACTGAATCCTAGCCCGTTGTCTTTAGCATATCGTTCCATAAAGCGCATGAAACGCTCCCATGCCTCGGGGGATTTCATTAGATGAACTACTTCTAGTGCTTCTGGCTGACCATTGACAAATTTACCTTTTACCTCTCGTGTTACAATTTCACCTTCCTCATCTACCATGTACATACCCAGGATATTTTCCAATTGCTTACCGTTGAAAGCTGTAGGTTTATCAAAATAGAAAGTTGCAGTACCTTGGCTACCATCGCGAGAGCGGGTCAGGCGAACATTAGGGACAACTTCTTCTTTAACACCTCTAAAAAACTGAATCTCAGCCATAGCAGTTCATTACAATACTTAAAAGTTTCTTAATCTATCTTCTCATTCATTGGTCATTAGTCATTGGTCATTAGTCATTAGTATTTAGGGCTTGCTTCAGGAAGTGTGGAAGCTATACCAGACAGGGCTTTCAATCATTTGGCAAGCCGAATAAGTTCAAGGTTTTTGTATCTTTTAGCCCAAAAACCTTGCACCATCGTAGGGGAACACCTGGTTAAATCAATAATGTGAGGGGTTAAAATCACCGGTGGTAACGCCAGCTGAAATTACCCGAAAGCCTTATGCAGCAAGCGACCCGTTACTCTTAACTCTTCACTCATTACTCATTACTCATTACTCATTCAGCAAACCCTATTTATCTCCCTTGTCTCCCCCAGCTCCCTTACAATAATACTCATCCATTTCCTATTACTTGTCATGACCTTGCTCTCCCAATTCCAAGATGCGATCGCTGGTTTATATTGGATTAGTGCAACCGATGAACTGTGGGAAGTGCTGACTCTTAACGGGGAGCCCACATCTGAAGCGATCGCCCAGCTTTCAGGAAAGGCATCTGTTAAAGCCAGAGACTTTGAGGCATTCTTCAAAAATGCCACTACAGAGCAAGACTGGCATGGCGAGGAAGACAAAGCCGATGTCCAACGCTACAAAGCTCTAGTGGAAATGCTAAAAGAAAACCTTCAAGCGATCGCAATCTACGCGGTGGGAGAAGCTGAAATGGACGTTTTTGTAGTAGGCAGAGCCGAATCCGGACAGTGGATTGCTCTCAAGACGATGGAAGTGGAGTCGTAATTTTCAGTTCCTGCTATTGATAGACCTTGCTCTCAATAATTTCCTCAATTTTATCGGGTAATTCTTCAAAGAAATCATAGCCTGTTAAAGCTTCAATTTCATCAACTGTTGTGAGATAGTCTCGCCAGCTGGTGTGTTTGACAGACTCATTGTTAGGCATGTTAGCAGCAATAGTCTCAGTAGGACTGCCATTGGCAATAATAAGAATAACTTTCCAGGTGCTCTCTGGAACAGTAACACCATTCCCAATAGTGCCGATCTTTCCTAGAGGACCTGCTACAGTATAGACTTCTTCATTACCGAGCTCAGTAATAAGATCTCGCTCATAGCTCTCCAGCTCTCTCCAAACTTCTCTGTTATTCGATGGACTCTGGGGCATCATATTACTCATCAAGAAAGTCGCGCTGTTGTCTTCCTGATTACTGTCTCGATCTGCACTAGGAGCAATGTGCCCCCGGTCATACCCACTTCTTCTGTAGTCTCGCGGTGTGACTTGATAGCATGGTACATCAGGATCTGGGCGGAAGTCATTTTTTCGCTCAACGTCTCCCAGGAAACTTGTATTTACGGTCCACGACACCCAGTTAGCAAGATTTCTGGAACAGTTGTAGGAAATCACAAATTGCTCTTTGGGGATTAGATAGTTGTTTAGATCCGTCGAGTTGGCATCACTGGGGTTGCCGAACTTAATTTCTTGTAATACCAACTCTGCAAATGACTTAGGTGGAGAAGGTTCGCTTACTTCTGGTTTCACTCTTTTAGCCTTAGGTGTGCCAGGGGGGAGACTAGTGCAGACAATGCCATCACCATCCCTATCAAGTTTGAAAAAGTCTTGGACAAAGACATCGAATAGAGCCTGTGCTTCAGGTTGCGTAGCAAAATCACTGCAGTTGCAATCGCTTAAAACGCAGCTTGGTAGATTCAGGGCCTCGGCTTTGGGGGAGAAAAAGGCCAAACTCAAGCAAGCGATTGCCACCAATGTTAAAAATATTCGTTTCATATGTACCGTTTTTTCTGTACTGTTTTGTACCATGAAATGAAAAAAATCAGTTTTCTAGGTGAATAATGCGATTGCCCACGGCAGCAGTGTAGCTAATCGCTCAACGTCACCTCTCTGGCCAGGTATTTAAACCAGGTGAAGTACAAACCAAGGGAAAGGAGAAGGAACAGTAGTAGTAGAATGCAAAAATTATCCCAACGTTTCATGATGAGCATCATGCCCATGAGGAATAAAACTAGCTGCCAGGGAATGGCGATTAAGGTAGCAAGCATGTCCCGTCGATTCTCATTATTGATTCTAGCCTGAATATTAGTTGGGAGCTTGTTGCGGATTTTGCCCCACCAACCAAATGGTCTAGTCTGTTGGTAGAAGTTATCCATAACAGCCGTATCTGTTGGCTCAGTTAAAATCGTCCCCAAGATACATCCGAGGAAGGAGCAAATACTGGGAATCAAAAAGAGTCCATATTCGTTGAAATTAGGATTCAAGTTAGGTAGTATCACTGCCTTAGCGAGTATAGCTGCTACCATTCCCGCCACTGTACCAATAGCAAATCCATAGCCGTTAAAGCGCCACCAATACCATCTAAAGACTAGGGGAATCGATAGTCCAGTGCCAAGACCAAGGGTGAGCCAGCCCCAAATATCGTTGATATTGGTAATATTGAAACTAAACAGTAATCCGACCACAACAATTACAACTGATGCCAAGCGGCTTTGGAAGACTAGTTGTTGTTCGGAAGCTTCCGGAGCAATGTAGGCTTGATAGATATCTTTCACCCAGTAAGCAGCACTCGCATTGATAATCGAGTCAAAAGTAGACATTGCGGCGGCAATAAAGCAAGCTACTAGTAATCCTTTGATGCCGATGGGAACATAGGCAGCAATGACTTTAGGTAAGATCAGTTCAGGGTCAGTAATTGCTTCTGTAGTTATGCCGTAATGAATGCCAAGAACAGCGAAAGCTGTTACTAGAGGCCAGCGAAATGATAGCAGTAAAATCCAGAACAAGGAAAGTAAACCAGCTTCGCGATCGCTTTTGGCCGCAAAGTAGCGTTGGATCATATAACCACCTCCTCCTCCAAAACCTGTCATAATTTCTTTCAACAGGTAGAAGAAAATTACTCCTCCAAACAAATTGAAGATGGCATAATCTCCTGGTAGATCAACCGTTATGGGAGGAAAAATACTGCTCCACTCAGCGAAACTCCACTGTTGCAATTGTTCAGATCCAGGAAGAGTAATGGAGAAGGTATCTGGAATAGTCGCTGTTTGTAGAGCTAAGACACAAATATAAAGAATAGCGAGGAAAACTAAGATGCCCTGAAATACATCTGTCCAGACTACCCCATAGAAACCACTTAAGGTTGTATAAATTAGAGCTAGTAGAATCAGAAAAATCGCAGCATAGCGGTCATCAATACCCAGAAAGTTACCAAAAAATTTGCCACCTCCAACGGCAAAGTAACTCATTGTACCAATAGCAAAGATAATATTGGCAACGGCACTAATAATACGGGCGATATTTCCTTCTCTACCGGAACCAAACCGCAAGCGCATCCATTCAGCTAAAGTCATTACTTGGGCTCTTCGGTTCCACTTGCCCATAAAAATCATCAGCATTGCCATAATTAAGACAACGCCACCCCGGATTTCAATGAACAATCCTTTTGTTCCTAAGGCATAGACTAAGGCAGTGATAATCATAGTGCCAGCAAGGTCGGTATTGGATGCCATACCAGATGCTCCCAAAACCCACCAAGGCAAACGGCGATTACCCAAAAAGTAAGATTCTATTCCCTCAGAGGCTTTCCGCTGAAGCACCATACCGAAAATGACTATACCTATGAGGTAGACAATGACAATAATGTAGTCAATTGGATGCATTTGGTTAAATTGTTAAATTGTTAAATTGTCAATTGATTGTTTGAGCAAAAATACTCAACTTTTTCTTGTAAAATAAGATTCTAACACCTCATACCTAACACCTAAACTTGTGATGAGCAGAAAAATTGGATTTTGGTTACTTTGGTTGGGTTTTATTGCCTATGCTTTCTTACTAGCTCCTCCTGCTCAACCAGATACCGCAGAACTAATTGTCAACCTCTCCTCTGGAAAATGGCAAGACATCAATCCCTTGGTGGTTTCTTTGTTTAATATTATGGGGATTTGGCCAATAATTTATAGCTGCCTGATACTCATTGATGGTAGGCAACAAAAGTTTCCCGCTTGGCCTTTTGCTACAGCTTCTTTTGGCGTGGGAGCATTTGCGATATTACCTTACTTAGCATTAAGGAAACCAAATCAAAAGTTTACTGGTTCTCTAGGGAGGTTACTGAAGGTTTTAGATTCTCGCTGGTTTGGTATTGCTCTAACTTTAGGTGCTATTGTGCTGTTAAGTTACGGATTAAGTGGTGATTGGGGAGATTTTATTAGACAGTGGCAAACCAACCGTTTTATTCATGTAATGAGTCTGGATTTTTGCTTACTGTGTCTTTTGTTTTCCTTTTTACTAGGAGATGATGTTGCACGGCGGGGGATGAAAAGTTCTCCTTGGTTTTGGGTTATAGCATTAGTACCATTATTAGGACCGCTGTTGTATTTATCTTTTCGTTCCCCTCTATCAAGTGAGGAGGAAGAAGAAACTACTGGTAAGCAGCAACCAGTTTAACAGAATTGCGATCGCGGATTTTTGGTAAATCAACAATTTATACCAAATTCGCATCTCAAAGAAAGCTAAAATAATGGAATAAGTAGGTTGGGTGTAGCGATAGCGTAACCCAACAATGGAGCATATTATGTTGGGTGTCATTCCGTTCCACCAACCTACATTTTTAGGCCTGCCACCGTTGTTTTTGGTTCTAGATAAATAACAAACAACCAACAACCAACAACAAATAACAAACAACAAAATCAAGAGTTGGAAGTATAAGAGCGAATAAAATTACGAAGACGTCGATAAGCCCAGGGACCAATCAAATAAATGGACAATATTAAATTCAATCCCTGTTCAAAAAAGCCAAACTCCCTGCCGTAGTAGCGATGATCCCAATAGCTGACTGGACTCTGGAATCGGATTGTCCAATCTAAGGGGAAAAATAACAAAGGGCCATCATCTGCATGGGTGAGAATATCAAGAACAGTATGTAACAGACAAGCAAGCAGAAACCAAAGCAACCAGCCTGTTGGCAAATTAGAATCGCGGCGGCGTAAGTACCAAACTAAAGCTAGTCCTAACAGAAGCACAACTGGGGAGTGGAGGAAGTTGTGGGAGCCAATCCAAAAAGGGTTTTGAAAAAACAACTCTCCAAACATATAGTTGCCAGTATCTTCCAGGCTCCAGCCTTTGAATAAAGGGTAGTAAATGACACCACCAATGGATAAAATCCACAGAGGTAAGTCAGGGGCAATAGAGCCTAACAAAAATGCACTCTTGACAATCGTTACTTTGGGTAAGCTTTTTTCCAGAGTAGCAGTTATCAGGAAGTGGGAAGGAGTATTCATTAAGAATTAAGAATTAAGAATTAAGAATTAAGAATTGAATTGTACATATTGTAGGGGCGGGTTTAGCGATAATTTAGGCGATGTTACCTGAATATTTCTATCAAAACCCGCCCAGAGCTATCCCCTGTAAAACACTACTAATCTCCAGGTTCAGAATCTAGATTCTAACGCTTTAATGCTAACGTTAGACCATCGGCGATGGTAACTATACTAAGACTCACCCGCTGGTCTTGATGGAGCTTTTGATTAAAGGCTCGAATTGCTTTGGTGCTATTGTCTTGCACTTGGGAATCTGCGACTTTCCCTGACCAAAGTACGTTATCTACAGCAATTAGTCCACCGGGACGTACTAGTTTTAATGCCTGCTCATAATAGTTGATGTAGTTTCTTTTATCAGCATCAATAAAAGCAAAATCAAAAGTGTTTGCTTGTCCCTCTGCTAGTAACTGTTCTAATGTTTCTAGCGCTGGGGCAATGTGGAGTTCAATTTTATCAGCTACACCAGCCTGTTGCCAGTGGCGACGGGCAATAGCCGTGTACTCTTCACTGACGTCACAAGCAACTACCTTGCCATCTGATGGTAGTGCCAAGGCGACTGCTAGAGAACTATAACCAGTAAATACTCCCACCTCTAAGGTTTTCTTAGCTCCCAACAACTGCACTAGTAAGGCCATAAATTGCCCTTGCTCAGGAGCAATCTGCATTATACTCATTGGCAGTTGCGCTGTTTCCTGCCGTAACTGAGCCAAAATTTCTGGCTCCCGTAGAGAAACTGATTGTAAATAGTTGTACAGTTGGTCGTCAAGTCCCAGGGTTTTGTTTGTCATAGCGATCGCATACTAGCTAGAAAGTTGTTTAAACGACAATAAAGAAGAAGAAATTGCTGAGTTGACAGCCAAACTTGATTTCCAGGTATGATTGTTATAGTTGATCATAATATCGAAAAACACGCTCACAACTTTTAGAAAGAAAGATGTGGATATGATGACTGGATATCATAAGCAACCAACTATCATCCGTACAGAAAGCGGACTAACGATTGCAGGAACTCGCATCACCCTTTACGATGTGATGGACTACATAACTGCCCAATATCCACACAAATTCATCTGTACTCTGTTCCGGCTAACAGATGAGCAAATGAACGCTGCTCTTACCTATATTGAAGCCAATCGTGCTGAGGTCGAGGCGGAGTATTGCCTTGTACTAGAAGAAGCTAAAGAACTTCAGCAATATTGGAGAGAGCAAAATAGAGAATTAATTGAAAAAATAGCTAAGATGCCACCACCCCCTGGCAAAGAAGTTGCTTGGGAAAAACTTCAGGCTCAAAAAGCTAAACTTCAAGCCAGACTTGTCTCCAAAGCATGATTTTTCTAATTGACCATTTTTTGAATTCAAAATTCAAAATTCAAAATGAGGAAAAGATAATTTTGCATTTAAATTCTCAATTTATTCAATGCCAGTTGAACACGGGTTCGTACTGCCAAATCTGCATCAGTCGCAAGCATTTGCTCAAGCTGAGCCTTAATATCACCTACTAAATCTGGTTGAGTGAGTTTTACTGAGCTCCCTAATCCTTGCAAGGCAACGGCAGTGGCATAGCGAACTACCCATTCTGCGTCTTGGCAGGTAAGTTGTAGGGTTGCGAAGACTCGCTTTTGAGCAGGATTCACTTCTGAGGGTAGCATTTTTGACCAGTTCAGGTTGCCTAAACCCCTGGCAGCGGCTCGACGGACACTCATGGCAAAATCTGTTGCCGCAGCTTCTAGCAAGGTTTCTAAGGCTCTGGGGTCAGCAATTCCAGCTAATGCTCGGATTGCCCAGGCTCTACCTCCGTAGTTGTAATCATCCATCAAGTTCAGCAATGGTAGTACGGCAACTTCCCCTAATTGCACTAATCCAATCACTGCTGCTATTGCTGGACTAGGGTTGTTGTAGCTGAGAACCTCAATCAAGGTGGGAATACCTGCCTCTAAACGAGCATTTGCTAATGCTTTCACTGCATTCAGTAGGCTGACAGTTGAATCAGCTTGCTTAACCGCTTGAATCAATTCTAAGGCATTGGTATTGCTAGTCATGAAGGGAAGTGAGAAACCATTGATCAAATATAGCGTTATTCAACCTTCAGCTATCAGCATTCAGCATTTAGTGTTCAGTTATCAGCACTCAATATTCTGCCTTCAACTTTCAGTTGATCCCACCTCTGGCGACTAACCCAAGAGGCATCGGGGGAACATTTATAATAAGTTATCCATTAAGTTCATTAAATAAATAGCTGTATCCGAGACAGAGGAAGGGTCCAGAGAATAATCTTTTACATGATGCTCTAGGAGTCCTTTGAGGGAAATAAGCTTGAGATTATTTTCTGCTGATGTCTGGGCGATGGCTTTTGCTGCAGGTAGATAACCGATTGCTCCTAGATCAGAAAGGGCTGCACGCCGTAGCAGTAATTTTTCCCCTGCCAAAGCTTGAACCAAACGTTCTGCATAGATAGGGTTTTGAGCCAACTGATACATAGCTCTGGCTGCTGAGTATTGTAGCCGCTCTACGGAATGTTCTAGGAATGGTTCAATTAAGTCGATTGCTTCACTAGCACCAAGGGAACCTAAAACTTCTATAACTAAATTGTATGGTTGTGCCAAGTGGGGAGATCCTGGAATAGGTTCAGCTACAGCTGACCCACCTTCTAGTAATTGCATTAGTTCTGGGATGCAGGAGCGATCACCTAACTTACCTAAGGACTGAACCGCTGCTTCCCGAACATAAAAATCTGAACAGTCCAAACAAGCAATCAACGCTGGTACTGCTCGACAATCTTCCAGTTTGCCTAGTGCCCTTGCTGCATTCCGTCGTAGGGGATATCCTCCTAATTCTGTCCGGTTCGCCTCATCATCTAATGCTGCAATTAATGCCTCTATTACCTCTGGAGCCCGGATTCGGAACCTACCCAACCACCAGGCTGCATAATATTGAAGTCCTTGGTCTTCCCCTTTTAGATTAGCGATCGCTTGCTCTACCGTTAAACACTCAGGATTATCAACTTCAGTATAATTTTCAGGGCTAGACTCCAACATGGGTCAACCGATTTTTAATTAATGAAGAGTATTATAAGCAGTATTAATAAATTTAGATACAACAATGCCCGGACAAGTAAACAAATACTAAACTATTGACTAGCACCTGCCTACTTTTCCGGGCAAAAGGAGCAACTAGCTCAGAGCATTGATCGCATAGCTAATATAGGTATTTGCTTCACCAGCTTGATCACCAGTTAAACCATGGTTAGCCTTGATGTACTTGAGAGCTTCGATGTACCAGCTAGGAGATAGTTCAAAAGTGCTGTTAATTTCAGCTAATCCAGCAATTAGGTAATCATCCATTGGACCTGTACCACCAGCAACCAAGCAGTAGGTAATCATGCGCAGGTAGTAGCCGATGTCACGAGCACACTTAGCTTTACCTTCTGGGGTAGAAGAATAGCTAGGTCCCTGTGTAGTAGTGGTGTAAGGGTATTTAGTGTACACTGCCTGGGTTGCACCATTGATCAAGGTTTGAGCATTGGTGCTCAAGGTTTTTGCTGCTTCTAGGGCAGCTGTAGCCCGCTGGAAACGACCAAAAGCGGATTGAATTTCTGTATTGCTCAGAAAGCGACCTTGAGAATCAGCAGCGCCAACTGCTTCAGTTAGAGGTGTCTTCATTATTTAGGTATCTCCCTAGGATTTTGCAAATTTTTCAAAGTAATGGAGGAGTTAATACTTCCACTAGCAAGTTTTTAGCTTGTTATTTAGCCAACAGAAGCAGCTGCCTTCTCGAAGTAGCCACTAATTTCAGACATCAAAGAGCTGCAATCGCCAGGGGTGATACCGTTGCTGTCATTAGCGATCGCAATAGCAGCATCCTTCATCTTTTCTACACCAACAGCAACGGAAGCACCAGGGGTACCTAAAGCCAGGTAGGTTTCCCGCAAACCGTTTAGGCAGCGGTCTTCGAGTACACTGGCATCACCAGCATAAATTGCGTAGGTAACATAACGCAGAATAATTTCCATATCCCGCAAGCAAGCAGCCATCCGACGGCTGGTGTAAGCATTACCGCCAGGAGCGATTAACTGGGGTTGCTCACCGAACAGGGAACGAGCAGCGCTAGCAACGATAGCAGAAGAGTTGCTGGTGATGCGGTTAACTGCATCCATACGCTTGTTGCCGTCAGCAACTATAGCAGCTAGGGCATCTATTTGGGCAGTATTTAGATATTCACCCCGTGCATCAGCTTGGGAAACTACCTTAGTGAATGCGTCGAACATACAAAAATCTCCGTACTTGACTTAAGTTGGATTCAAAATTGGCCTTAGCGTTGCTGTCGCAAGCCACTTTGAGCAGCATTAAGAGGTTTAAGACAGCTTGGCCATAACCTAAGTTGTTTTAGCAACCGTTTTTCCTTAGGTGCCTTGGATTCTTTAAGAAAAACTGAAAAAACTTCATGACTTTCTTAGAAACTGACCTAAGGTGAAAACTGAGTTATGGCTTGCTTTTTCTTATCTTTTTCAACCTTACGGTAACTTTTATACAATGATGTCGAGCCTTTATTTATTACATATTATTAAGAAAGTTTTAGTTTCTAAGGCTTCTAGGTGGCAGGTGGCAGGTGGCAGGTGGCAGGTGGCAGGATGAGATAAAGCTTATTTAATGACCAATAACTAATGACTAAAGCAAGCTTTCTAAAGCAGCTCCCACAACCCGATGATCCTCATCCTGCTTGAGTCGGTTGAGGGCATCTCTGGCTTGGGTTTCGTCAAATCTGCTAAGGGAACGAGCAACTCGCCACCGAATACGCCACTCCTCTGAATCTGCTAGGGCTAGTAGTTGCTGCAAGGCGTCGTTTTGTTTACCAGAACCAGCGAGGTAGCTTAAGCCGTCAATTGCAGCCCATTTCACTGTTAGGTCTTTGTCTACTAGACCATAAATACAGACATCGAACAGTGCTTCCGGATACTCCATATCCATTAACGCAGCGAGAATGCTACGGCGGAGGAGCCAGTGCTCATCCTGTTGAAAGGATTCGATAAGGTGTGATGCTGCCACCGGTCCAAACAGGGATAGGGAATTAGCCGCTTCTGCTCGCACATTAGGGTCTCGATCCGACTTCATTAAATTAAGTAAAGCACTGAAAGATGCGTCTGTCTGTTTCTTGCCCAATCCCATAGCGACAAATGAGCGCACGACAAACTCTGGGTCTTGTAGTTTACTAGTCAATAGAGGAACTGCTACTTCTGGGTTATAGTGTCTGAGTTCTGTGAGTGCTTTGAGGCGTTCATTGGAATTGGGACTGTTTAAAGCAACTTCGATTTGATGGATGTCCATGACAGATAAGAAATATGTTTACATTTCTTAACAATTTAACAACTGATGCCTAAATTTGGGAATAGGCAACAGGCAACAGTGATCAGATTTGACCACTTCAACATTGGAATTGATTGTTCTGATTGACTTTATTCAGTATTTTTGTACTGGTGCCAGATGTGAGCAGAAGGCTGTCCCGATGAAATAAATTGTTTCACCACCAGGTTAGGAAAAATGACGACTCAATTAAGTGAACATGTTCTTGAGCTAATTGCTAAAGCCAGAATTATTAGCTTTACTAGCTGGCAAAACTCTTATCCTTCAGGGGTGATTCAATTGTTCCAGAAGGCCGATGAAGAAAGGCGCTATCTCAGTGATGGAGATTTGGAGCAAATTCGAGCAGCTTCTTCTCAAGCTGAGGGCTTAATTAATACAGCCAGACTATTGCGCGATCGCGCTCCTGAGATTATAGATGAAGCTCGGCAACAAGTCTTGGCTCAATTTCCCCAGATTACCCAACCAGGAGGGGAGCTTTATCCACCGAAACGAGCTGAAAATTGTTGGCGGGATTTCTGGCATTTCCTCCGTTGTATTACCTATGGTATTGCTGGGGGGAGCAGCCAGTTTACTTGTTCAGAAGGACTGCACTACATGAATCTGTTGTATCAGGAGTTGCAAGTGCCTTTGGAAGCTATGGTAGTAGGGTTAGAGGGTATCAAGGCTGCTAGTTGCAAGCGAGTGCCTGATGTAGAACCAGAAACTCTAGCACCCTACTTTGATCACTTAATTACTCAGCTAAGAGGTTTTAGTTATCGGTAGGGAATGGGGAATAGGGAATAGGGAATGGAGAAGGTCGAAGGTCGAATGGCAACAGTGAGAAGGGAAAGAAGAGGACTTTTTAGCACCTACCACCTACCACCTAACAAGAAATACAAGCTCTGACTATTTCTAATAAAGATTCTCTAATTTTGCTATCTGTATCACTACTGGGGGAACTGAGCAAGTGTAACAAGTTTTCTTTAACTTCTTCCTCTTCCGCTTCCTGCTTTTGCCTTCCTTCTAGTTCTTCTATTTTTTGACGCCACTCTCTCCTGCTTCTAAAGGATTGATTGCTAACCTCTTTTATTTGTTCGCGATAACTGGTTTCTGTGTCTAAATCAAAAACAAACATAAAATAAGATAAGTCTTTGGACATAATCCTATTGGATATGGCTAAGGCTGACTCATCTGGGGCAACTTGCCAGACTTGTTCAAATACTCGACATAGCTCATAGGCGATCCAATTATCACTATCTTTATAGTTTTGTTGTATTTGTTTTAGTTTGTCACTTTTGCTGATATCTACCATTTTTTTTAAGCAATTACCCTGGGTTTACCGGTGAGAAACTTTAGTATAGTTTCTCTTTGTATATAGGTATTATAGCAGTCGCCTTGGCGGTTGCCATATATTATCTTCAGGGCATTGTTAGTTTCCAGAGAGGGAGATCTGTCATTGGTTCAATTTTAGCTCTGTATTTTTGCTCTAGTCCTTTGCGCAAGATTTCTGAAGGATAGAACAAGAATAGATCGCTAAATCCTTCTGGAATTGGGGGAATATCAATTTGGGGTTGACTGATTAACTGAAATTTAACCTTTTCATCCAGCAAATAACTCAGAGAAATAAGCTCACCAGTGTTAATATCCGCAGTATTGCTAATTACCAATGGTTGATATGCTTGGTTGATTATCTTGGCAGATAGGGGATTTTGGTAACTAAATAGTTTATTCCACCAACTGTCTGCTGGAAAACTAATAATACAACAGAGGACTCCGCTACTAATTACTACAGCCATAATGCCTTGCCAAATTTGCCGTTGATAGGAACGTAAGAAGGCAGAAGGCAACAAGACCGACCCCCAACCCCTCCTAGGAGGGGAGCAGGCAACAGAGAAGAAGCTACTTTCATCGCCTAGTGGTAAATTTTTTTCATCGGGACTGCCTCCTGCCTTCTGCCTCCTGCCTTTGTTCTCCTTCCTTCTGCCTCCTACCTCTGCAAAGAGATAAGCAACAGCTAACTGAATACCAAGTAAACCAGGGATAAAATACCGGGTGGAAGCTGAACGTTGCCCACCAAAGATTAAATCTGGCACAATAAGAGGAAGGATATTTGCCAGAATCATTGTCAGGATTAGTAACCAAACCTGTTGAGGAGTATGACGAAAGAGGAAGTAGATGGCGTATCCTACTAAGACCGATAGTATTGGTGGAACAATATAGGTTAAGGGATGAGTCGAGCCAAAGAATAAATCAATAAAAATACTACTTAGATTCAAAAACCAACAACCAATGAGGATTAATAGTGATATTGGTACTTTCGTCCAAGTAGTATTTCCTTGCAATGATTGCCAGGTAGTAATAGTTAATACCAGCCAAGGTGCAAAAACGATAATTGCTACCAGGGATGCTATAAGATAAGATTTTATTGTCTTAGTCCAGCGAAATTTTTCTAGAGTAATCACATAAATTCCCTGGCCAATTGCTCCTAGAATAGAAAACAGTGATGTATACAATCCCAGGATTAAGGTTGTTGCATAAATAACCCAACTCCGGTTATTGTTGAGCCTTATCGCTCTTATGAGTGCAGCATTGGTCAGTAAAATAGTTACTGTCCACAAACTATACTGCCGTGCTTCTTGAGCATAGACGACATGAAATGGGGAAATGCTTAGTAAAGCGATCGCGACCCAACCTATTAAGAGAGCTGAGGGAGCTGAGGGAGCTGAGGAAACTGGGGGAGCTGAGGAAGCTGGGGGAGAGCAATCTGTTGTTTGTGAATGCAGTTTTTGCAGGGGAGTATTTCTGTGAATATGAGATGGTATTGAAGTAAATAATTCCCTACACAACCAATAAATACTGGGAAATGCTAGCAAGCTGATAACTGCTGACAAGCTTCTAATTGCAGTAACTGAACTACCAAACAGCTGTACCCAAAATCTGGCCATCAGGTAATAAAGAGGAGGATGTTCAGGGTGTTTTGCTAAAGCTTTGAGGGTATCATCTAACCCTTTATCTGGGCTAATTCGCTGATATTTTTGTAATTCTTGTACTCCAATTACTTGATCCTTAAAAATTTCCCTGCTAACTTCGTCACCAGTGTAACCAGCAATCCGAATTGAAGTGTAGACTTCGTCGTGCCAGTATACTTTGTGGTCAAGGTTAACTACGCGGAAGAAGATGCCTAATACTAATAAAGTAAGGAGTAAAAGACGCCACCCAGGTGGAGGTAAGCTGTTATGCATTTAAATAGTAAATTGGTTTTGACGCGGAGACGAACCAGGGAAATTCATTATTCCCCCATTCTAAATTCTAAATTCTAAATTCTAAATTACCCATTCCCTAAAAGAATATCTGTTCTATCATTTGATGATGACAAACCACTAATTGAAAGACAGACAATGAAAAAGTGGCAAATTGTCCGGAAGGGACGCCAATGGTTGACCTTGATGCTGGCGACAGTGATGTGGATGAGTGTTGCAGTCAGTCCAGCCCAAGCAAGCGGGCAGTTAAGTACAATTTCTCATCCTTCCTCCGGAGTGCAGATAGCCCTCGCCGAAGAGTCTCCAAAGAAAACTCCCACCCTGCTTAGCAGTTTCGATACCCCAGGGGAAGCCTACGGAGTAGCGATATCGGGCAACACTGCCTACGTGGCTGATTTGGATTCCGGGCTACAAATTATCGATGTGAAAGACCCGACAGCTCCTAAAATACTTGGTAGTATTGATACCCACCGTGCCTTGAGATTAGCGATCGCGGACAACAAAGCCTACATTGCTGATTGGACTTCCGGGCTGCAAATTATCGATGTGAGTAATGTGGAAGCTCCCCAACTGCTTGGTAGTTTCGATACCCCAGACTATGCCCATGAAGTAGCGATCTCGGACAACAAAGCCTACGTCGCTGATTATGGGTCTGGGGTGCAAATTATTGATGTAAAAGACCCAGCGGATCCCAAACATCTCAGCAGTTTCAATACCCCGGGCTCTGCCTTGGGAGTATTGCTCGTGGGCAACACTGCTTACGTGGCAGATGGGAAATCAGGGCTACAAATTCTTGATGTGAGCCACCCAAATGCTCCTACCCTCCTTGGCAGTTTCGATACCCCAGGCGTTGCCTACAAAGTAGCGATCGCGGACAACATTGCTTATGTGGCGGATGAAGAGTATGGGCTGCAAATTATCGATGTGAGCAATTCGGAAGCCCCCAAACTGCTTGGCAGTTTCGATACCCCGGGCATTGCCTTGGGAGTAACGATCGCGGGCAACAGGGT
This sequence comes from Symploca sp. SIO1C2, assembly GCA_010672925.1. Taxonomy (GTDB): domain Bacteria; phylum Cyanobacteriota; class Cyanobacteriia; order Cyanobacteriales; family Coleofasciculaceae; genus Caldora. Next base: position 75,181 of record JAAHFP010000013.1, read on the forward strand.
CTATGTAGCTGATGGGTACTCCGGGCTACAAATTATCGATGTGACCAACCCAAATGCTCCTACTCTTCTTAGCAATGTCGATACCCCGGGTTATGCTTTGGGAGTAGTGATCGCAGACAACAAAGTTTACATAACTGATTTGTCTGGGCTGCACATTATCAATGTTGACGAAGAAAAAACTGTTAATTATGGTACGTCCTACCACCTAGAAAATCAATGGCCTTTTGTTCTTACTTATCTTGATGCCTGTGGTGATACTTATTGTGTACCAACAACTCAACTCAGCGTCTTCGCAGATGCTGAACTAGATCAGGCAGGCGTTGGAACTGGGACGTGGAAATTTGAGTCTGCCACAGGAGCATCTGCTGGAACTCCTGTATCCTTTGGTGACTTAGTTTATCTACAGAATAAATCTAGTCAGAGTTATCTAGATATATGTGGTCTAGCAGCTTGTACGTCAACACCGAAATTCAGCGTTGTCACAGATGTTAAACCTGATCGGGATGGGGAAGGAACTGGGGTCTGGAAAATTGAATCCACTACGGGAGCATCTGCCGGAACTCCTGTATCTGTTGATGATCTGATTTATCTCAAAAACCAATGGTCTGTTGGTCAGACTTATCTGAATGTAGATCGCCTAGTGACTTGTGGGTCAAGGACTAAACTTAGCGTTGTCACAGATCCAGAACCGAACCAGGCAGGAGTTGGAACTGGAACCTGGAAAATTGTTGATTGATAGTGGGTTTTGAGTATACCGGATTCAGAAGAAAAAGAATAGGACTTACGCATTGACACAAAAGATGTAATGTGCAGGGGTGTAATAAGACAGTTAATTCTACTCTGATTGACATAGCACAGACCTGATTTCCCTAGAGCTTAAGGAAAGTAAAATCAGGAATAACTAATCAATCAAATATTAGGTATTAATGGCTAATTGCTAATGGCTAATTGCTAATGGCTAATTGCTTCTTTTTGGACTGAAGTCCTACTACTGTTTATTACTTCAAAACCCGCGTCAATCGACTTATTCTCCCAAGCCCTAAATAATGACAATAACCATTAGCGACTTAATCAATGCCCAGCCCACAACCAGTGAAGAAGAGGCATACCAACTGGCAATTTTCGACGAATTTACCTCTGACAGCTATTTAGGGAACTATTCATGGAGTTTCGAGGAACCGGAAAGAGGAGTCTGCGTACCCTCAGCAGAATGCCAGGTTAAACATGAGTTTGAAGCATTTTTTAGAGAAAGTGAGCAAACGCCATCTGACCTCTGGCAGCAAAAATTACGATTACTGGAGAAACTTGGCTATGGAGATGAAGCTAAGGATGTTAAGCAGTTAATCAGCAGGGTATTTACCAAGGAACCAGGGGAAGAACTCCAGCCGCAATACCTAACTAATGATGCCTTAGATGAACATGTCATCTCTTATGTAGTTATCCCTTCCTTAAAAGGACACCTGATGGAAACTATCACTTCCATCAAGCTGCAAACTACAGGCAAAAGAGTTGTTGCCAATATTGTTACGGTATCCGAGGATGAAGTCGAATGTATCAAATACAATTACAAAAATTGCCTCAGGCTGATCAAACATCGCAACCACCAGGAAGTAAATCCTACCTTTGCCGCTAGTGGACTGTTTGAAATCAATATTGTGCGTGCTGACCGAGAATTGGCCAATAAAGCGACGTTAATTAATCTTGGTATACGCTTAGCCTATTATTCTCAAGCCAAATATATTGGGTTACTCGAATCTGGTGATATTTTACTCAGAAATCATGCAGATCTGATGACCTTCACCTTGGAACAAACCGGTGTCAGCTTGGTGCATTGCGACCTGCATTTTGTAGACCAAGAGGGCAAGTTTATTGATATGGGGGCAGATACTGAAGAAGCCAAACTAGCCCGATGGACTGCATACACCAGGGATAACTTTAATCAAGAGAGTATTGAAGACCTCAGACAATGTTCTTTTATCCATGTCTCAGGGATACTGTTTCAGGCTCAAGCATTGATCTCTCTGGAGAGCAAAACTTACCTCTGGGACCCTCGATTCGGCAAATGGTCTACTATACAAGAGATGATCCTACGCTTAGCTGAGATTACTAGGGATGAGCCTAATCAACAGACCATCACCTATTATCCCGATAAATTAGTCAAAGCCAGGACCCAGAAATACAACCTAGAAAGTCTAGACCAATTAAAACTGCACCCACAACGCCAAAATATCCTGCTCCTCTGTTACTTGGATAATGTTTCTCGAGGATTAGAGCCTTTACTGTCCCAAAGAGCTACAATTACAGCCAACAGTGAACAACAGGATGTCTATATGGGGGTTCATGACCTGGACTCAACCGAAATCATCTTTTTTAAAGTAGGCCAGGAGCACTTAAGATTTGCATTTGCCAATAGACAGGAACTAGTTAACTATCTCTCCTCCCTGAGTCCGGGGAATAATCTACTATTTGAGCAAATCAGAGTTTATAATTGGCATTTTCTAGAAGACTTTTACGACACCAATGGCCATACAGACCCCATGACCATCGAGGCATTTACCGCCAAGTTTCCCAGGGCAGAAGTCCTGTATCCTGAACAAGATTGTTATCTGCAAGAATTACCAGTCATCAACAGCAAATATCGGCAGTTATTGGTCACAGAATACAACCAAGAAAGCTTTGCCAGCCTCACCAGAGAAGAAAAACTGGAATTTTTAAACAACCATCATTTAAGGCCAAAAATTAAAAGTATCAATCAATTTGAAAGAAGACTCTATTCCCAGAATGGGGAAGATGGTATTATCAACGCAATCTTCACCAAAATTGGCCTGACCAACCAGTTTTTTGTCGAATTTGGTGTGGGAAACGGTACAGAGTGCAATACCAGGTATCTGCGGGAACAGAAGAATTGGACTGGGTTAATGATAGATGGCCAGGAAAACCCTCCTGCCAATGTCCAAAGAGAATTCGTAACCGCAGAAAATATTCAAGATTTATTTGCCAAATATAACGTACCCCAAGAATTTGACCTATTATCTATCGACTTAGATTTTAATGACTTCTGGGTGTGGAAGGCCATTAAGGATTACAAACCCCGGGTGGTCATTATTGAATACAATTCCACCATCCCTTTTGCGGAAAGCAAGGTTGTTAACTATGACAGTCAGGGCACATGGGATGGAACAAACTTCTTTGGAGCAAGTCTAGCAGCCATGATTCAGCTAGGGAAAGCCAAAGGATATACTCTGGTGGGATGCGACAACAGAGGTATCAACGCCTTTTTTGTTGCCGACGATTTAATTAGCGGTCATTTCGACCTGCCTCCACAGGAACAATTATACAGAACACCCACCTGGGGAGCCATAGAAAATGGCATACCTACAGGACACCGCAAAAGCTCAAAAAACATGGCAGAATTATCAACAGCAATGGTGGATCTGACAGTTACCATTGCAGCCAAAAATGAGTCTATGACGGAAAAGAGCGAACTTCAGCTCTTATTAAAAAAACTTTACCCCATAGCCAGCGACAAAGAACTAGTGCGACTAGGACCAAAACAGGACGGGGGGTATTTAGTTCCCAATGATTTCCTCGGGATTGAAGCCTGTTTCTCCCCTGGGGTTGCCGATTCCTCTGGGTTTGAAAAAGACTGTGCCGATTTAGGCATGAAAGTCTTCCTTGCCGATAAATCTGTAGAAGGACCAGCTGAAGCCAATAAGTTGTTTTATTTTACGAAAAAGTTTATTGGCACTACCTCCAATGAGGAGTTTATGACTCTTGATGATTGGGTGACTTTATCCCTTCCGGGAAACAACTCAGATTTGTTACTCCAAATCGACATTGAAGGAGGCGAATACGAAGTCTTTGTCTCCACACCTGAAGCCTTAATGCAGAGATTTAGAATCATTGTCGCCGAGTTCCATTTTCTTGACCAGCTTTGGCACAAAGCTTTTTTTGCAGGAGCAAAACTAGTATTCGACAAAATATTGCGGACTCATGCTTGTATTCATATTCATCCCAACAACTTTTGCTCTCCTATAGAAAAAGATGGGCTGATTATACCACCGGTAATGGAGTTTACTTTTTTAAGAAACGATCGTATCAATAAATATAATTCTTCCTACCAAAGAGTTTTTCCCAGTCCCCTGGATTACGATAATTTTAATACTTATCCTCCCCTGATTCTACCACAGTGTTGGTATAAGGAATAGGGAAGGGAGAAGGGAGAATGGAGAATGGAGAATTGGGAATTGTTTCTAACTTCTTTTTGGACTGAAGTCCTACTACTGCTTATTACTTATTACTTATTACTTATTACTTCCTCAAGTTCTCCTAAGCCTCATTCTCTTCCTTGATGACACGATGAAAAATAGAGAGTACTATCTGACAAAAGAGCCGATTCGAGGAAAGTATAGTGAACAAGAATATCGGCTGATGCTTTTGAACGAATTTACCTCAAGTCATTATTTTAAAAGCACTCTCCACAATGCAGAGGCGCTAGATATCCTCCGTGATCATCAAATAGGTAAAATTGACCAAAAGTACCAAGATTTCTATGGGGAGCAAGAGCAACAGATAATTTATCAGCTATGGACAGATAAAGTAGCCAGACTCAAGGAAAAATGCCGCAACCAGGAAGCAGATGATGCAGAGGTAATTAGACAGAAAATAGCTAGACAACTAGGCATCAAAACCAAAACAGCTTTAAATGACAAAAGACCCAGGCCAGCATACCATGGCAACCAAGATCTAGTCTGCTATATCGTACTACCATCATTAGCAGAAAATTTATTAGAAACCCTAGTCTCCATCAGACTCCAAGAAGTAAAAAAGTCCATCGTCGCTATTGTGATCACCTCATCGGCAAGCGAAGGTCAAGCTATTCAACTTGCCTACAAGGATCATATACGTTCAGTCCTCCACCCCGACAACGAAGGGAACCACATCCCTCTCAAACCTAATAGACTATTTGAAATCATCATTGCCTTAGTATCAGATCAAGCTTACAATCAGGCAGTCCTGATCAATAAAGGTCTACGATTGGCCTATAACTACCATGCCAAGTACGTAGGAATTATTGAGTCAGGAGATATTTTAGAAAGCAATCATGCCTCAACCTTAATCACCACCATAGAACAACATAATTCCTGCTGTGCCTCTGCCCAGAATACTGCTGGCAACTATCCATTTAACTTGGGTCAGATCACTAGATCCAGCTTAATGTTTAATCTCAATGACCTAGCCTTGCTGGAACAAGTAAATTATTTATGTGATATTCGCTTTGATAAATATTATGCCCTACCGGAATTACTGACCCGGTTGGAAAAATATGTCAGCAGCCACCATAGACGACCAGTTATTGTTGGTACTAATCAAAATATTATAACCTTCAGCAATCATAGATACTCCCACCCAGAACTTGATGAGCTCAAACTTGATCCAGGTAAGCTCAATATCTTACTTATGGGCTACAGTGACGAACTCTCTAAGGGAGGAGCTATTACAGTTATCTATAACTTAATCAAAGGACTCATCAATAAAAATACCAACGTCTATATGTTAATCAATTATTTTGATAACAACAAGATTGAGTTATATCGAGCTAATGAAGATAAAAAAAGGTTTGATTTTGCCGATAGAAATGACTTCCTGAAACATCTATCTGCCGTCAGTCCAGCCAACTTAGCCTTATTTGATATAATCAATATTCATTGCTGGCATTTTGGCAATGACTTTATCCCTTTCCATTCTCCCAGTGACTCAATGAAAATTGAGGAATTTTTTAACTATTTTCCCCTAGCTCGTATTGTGTACACAGACCACTCAGATTATAGCAAAGATAAAAGAATCATCAACAGAGGGTTAGCGGAGGAATTACTCAAGCTTGGCACCAACGATTTTGAGCAATTGTCAACGGAACAAAAAGAAGCCTTTTTACAGACCTATAAATTAAATACGGATGACAAATACGCCCTAATCGATGGGGGATATTATTGGTCAAATGAAATGGAAGACTGCTTTTGGGCGAGATGGGTGCTAACCAACTTTAGCTGCAAAAGAGAACTAATGGTACTAGCAGATAAAACTGTCTATGTATCCCAAAGCCAACGCCAATCAATCCCCTTACTCTGCCCTAATATTAGCTATGGAATTCGTCAAAATCCACTATTCGAGACTTCCCCCAAAGTCATCTATGATGGTGTCGATACTGACAAGTTTGAGTTAGATCAGGGACTGGATACCCTAGTCTATAATCTACATAATAGTAAAGGCGAACCAATTAATATCCCCAAACAGGGTAAAATCATTCTCTACCTGGGCAGAATGGACATCTATAAAGGAGTCATCTACTTTGCTCAAGCGATACCCACAATTGCCCAGAGATTTCCCTGCCTTACCTATTTATTTGTAGGGGGATATTCAGTAGGTTTTGATGAAGAAATACGCCAAGCTTGTGAATATAATCAGAACGTGATTATTACCGGAAGAATTCCCGGAGAAAGAAATGCTGCAGCGCTTTTCAAAAGAACTGATCTCACCATCCAACCTACCCTAGGAGAAAGCTTCAATCAAGTAGCACTAGAATCATTATTTATGGGGACTCCCGTAGCCATCTCCAATATTGACGGTCCCCAAGAAATCTACGTTAAACCAGGATTTGCCTTTGGTTTAAAACCAGGTGACAGTGGTGCCATTGCCGAAACAATCATCTCGATCCTAGAAAATTTAGCTACAGCGAAAGCCAAGGTACAAAAAAATAAAAAAAGACTAAAAGAAACTTATCATGCACAAAAAATGTGCTCTGATTACCATAATCTTTTTGCATCTCTGATTAATGGATAATGGATCATTGGGAATTGGGAATGGGTAATTTATTAATAAGGAAATCTATTTATGTCAAACAATAACTCTGGTGTTTATTTGCACCCTAGCATTATGGCGCATATTTCTAAGGCCAAAGTTAAGACAATCTTAGAACTTGGAGCCGGTGATGCCTTGGACTCAATCGCCCTCAATCGTGCTTATAATGTTCCAGTTTATGTGTTTGAATGTAACCCGGAGTCATTAGTCCTATGTGCTGAAAACATCAAAAATCACCCAGATATTCACTTAATCCCCAAAGCAGTTTGGAATCAAACAACCACTTTAGAGTTTAATATGGTCGTCAATGGCAATCCTTTTGCCTCATCCTGTTTTCCCCCAAATCCGGAGTATCCTTTTGAAAAATACGAATGTAAGCAGATCCCGGTTAACGCAACCCGTCTTGATGATTGGTTAAGCACCAACAATTTTGATAATGTCGATCTTCTTTGCATAGATCTTCAAGGGGCTTGTTTAGAAGCCCTCCAAGGAATGGGTAACTATCTAGCTTCCACCAGATATATTATTGCAGAGATCGAAATTTACCCCATATATCATCAAGAGGCATTACATGGTGAGGTTGGTAATTTCCTTAAAGAGCAAGGTTTTGAGCAAGTCCTTTGCATTCACAAATGGCTGACTAGTGAGGGACAATGGGTAGAACATATCAACGAAGACCCTGCCGAAGGTGCCCCAGGATGGTTTGCCGATTATCTCTTTATTAACCAAAGGATGGATAATTAGGCAGGAGGGAAGAGAAGGCAAGAGGCAGAAGGCAGGAGACAGAAGGCAGTCCTGATGAAAAAATTTTTTTCACCACCATGCATGAAAATCCATCTCGACTCGTCTCCGCGTCCCCGCTTCCCCGCGTCTCTTTCAAGTTGAAAAGGAGGTACAGGAGTTGACAAAAGTACGAGTAAGGCAACATGTCAATCCTCTAAGTCAAAAATACCAAATACCAGTAAGTCCTCCAGATTGGACAAAAGTTTATGCTCAAACTACTCAGCCTCTGCATCTAGATATTGGCTGCGCTAGAGGGGAGTTTTTGTTTGAGATGGCCAGGTTACAGCCAGATTGGAATTTTTTAGGTTTAGAAATTCGGGAGCCATTAGTCGATAAGGCAAAGACACTGGTTGCCGAGTTGGGGTTGAGCAATCTCCACTTTTTATTTTGTAATGTAAATAGCTCCTTAACACCACTACTCAACTCCTTCCCGACTCAAACTCTACAGCGAGTAACTATCCAATTTCCTGACCCTTGGTTCAAAAAGCGACATGGAAAGCGCAGAGTTGTGCAGCCAGAATTAGTAGCTACTCTAGCTACTTATCTCAGAGCTGGAGGGGAGGTTTTTCTACAATCGGATGTTAAAATAGTGGCCCAGGAAATGTGCGATCGCTTCGATGAGCATCCAGCTTTCCACAGACAAGGGGAAGATTGGCTAGCAACTAACCCCCTACCAGTTTCTACTGAAAGGGAAATGTCTACTCTCTCTCAGGGTGAACCTGTTTATCGGGCTTTGTTTTTGAAATCAGGCTCTGAAGCAGGAGGGAATTAGAGCAAATTCAGTAAAAAAAAGGTATTCTTTCGCCCCCTAAATCCCCCAATTCTGGGGGACTTTGAATTATTTTTCCCTAAAAATTGAAGATTTGAGATTTACCCCATAAGTAAATTTAGGAGCTTGTGAGTGTTTTAATTCTTCAATCTAAAATCTAAAATCTAAAATCTAAAATCTAATTGTATCAACTGTTTCCCAAATTTTAATGGTTTTGTCAGAACTGCCACTAACCAGAGTTTGCCCATCAGGACTAATGGTAACAGCATAAACCGCACCTAAATGACTTCTGAGAGTACATAATACCTGTCCAGTACTCAAATTCCACAGTTTAATTGTCTTGTCCCCACTACCGCTGGCTAAAATCTGACTATTAGGACTAAAAGCAATAGATTGAATATCACCTGAATGCCCTATAAGAGGGCACATGAGTTTGCCATTAGTAAGATTCCATTGGCTGATGATACCATCAGCACCGCCACTAGCTAAAGTTCTGCCGTCAGGACTAATGGCGACAGTATTAACAAAGGATGAATGACCAGCAATAGTTTGGATTTCCTGTCCACTGGGTAGATGCCAAAGCTTGATGGTTCTATCATTACTGCTGCTAACTAAAAGGTTGCCATTATCATTGATAGCGACAGCAGCCACAAAGTCTGAATGCCCAGTGAGGATAGAAATCATTTGCCCGCTAGGTAAATGCCAGAGTCTGATGGTTTCATCGTTACTGCCACTAACTAAAAGGTTACCATCGGGGCTTATGGCTACACAATTAACGAAGTCTGAATGCCCAATTAGGGTAGAAATTACCTGCCCAGTATGCGGATTCCACAGCCTAATGGTATTATCATAGCTACCGCTAACTAAAATTTTGTTATCTTTGCTAATGGTAACAGCAACCACAAAGTCGGAATGTCCAGTAAGGGTAGAAATTGATTTACCTGTGCTGATATTCCACAGCTGAATAGTGTTGTCAGCACTGCCAGTGGCTAAAGTTTTTCCATCCTCACTGATAGCTACAGTATGAACCCAGTGGGAATGTCCAGTAAGAGTGCGAATACAGCACCAACTCGAATTGTGTGACATTGATTCAGATAGCTGTGGAACCATAACGACAAAAAGCGATGGGCTCTGTTGTTAGTGCCCACGATCCTAGCATTTAGTAAATGATTTATCAGGCAAAAGTTGGGGAGCTAGGGGAGAAATATTTTGCTTGGAGAAGCATTTTCAAGGAAAATTATCCAGATTTGGTAAACTTACCTCAATAGTTAGTTGACAGCAGTTACCTACTTATTAGGGTGGAAATTAGGTAATCGTATCAATTTTATTTACAAGAGAGGCTTACCTGTCGGATAGGTACATAATAAAGGGCGAACCACTATGCTAAACTAGTAATAATTGAAGCAAATGTTTGGCATAGAGTTTATATAAATAAAGCAATGGACTTAATTCGGATTATATGTGCAATCTTTCTGCCTCCATTAGGTGTATTCTTGCAGGTAGGAATTGGCCCTCAATTTTGGCTAAATATACTTCTGACCCTACTTGGCTATGTCCCGGGTATTGTTCATGCTGTCTGGGTAATTGCTAAAAAGTAAATATAGCGTGTCTCATGGGGATGAGGTATGGAAGGGGGAATGGAGAAGCTCGAATGGGGAATGGATGCTCAAAAGTAGCTGCACCTCACTGATGCGAGAACTGCGATAAAAGGGAAAGGTATTAGGTATAGCTCCCCTAAAACCTAAAACCTAAAACCTACCACCTAAGAAGAACTCCCAGATGTACTAACTAGAGGTCGCTTTTTTTTATCTTGACGCTGTTTTTTTTTCTTGCGGTATTTCCATTCCTTAATCGCGATTGCAGTCTTCACCGCAGGAGAGCAAGCTTTATCAGAGGTAATATCAATTTTATCTTTAGTTAGTTGCACCTGATTTACTAAGCAGTCCGCAAGATTATCTTGAGGTGATGCAAAGTCGAGGTCTTGTAGAATCTCACCAACAGATTGATAGCGTCCTTGCAAGGAGACTTTAATCATTTTACTCAAAATATTACCAAAAGGTTCGCTCAAATCAATGAACTTTTGCAACTGAATTTCACCAATGTAATGATTGCTGCGAAACTCTAGGGGGGATTTCTTGGTCAATAGGTAGAGACAAGTAATACCTAAAGCATAGATATCGCTGCTAAAAACTGGTCGTAGGGCAAATTGTTCTGGTGGAGCAAACCCCATAGTACCAACGAACTGAGTGGTTGGGGTTTTAATGCTACTGTCTCCAACTTGAGCAATTTGCTCTTTCACTGCCCCAAAATCGATTAGCACTAGCCTCCCATCTTCTTCAGAACGAATAATATTCTGGGGCTTGATATCGCGATGAATTACCTGATTGCTGTGAACATACTCCAATAGCAACAGCATTTCTCGCAGAAATTTTTTAGCCAAAGTTTCTGAGAAACAACCATATCGTCTCACCTGTCTTGCCAAGGTGATACCTCGGATATATTCCTGAATGAGAAAAAAGTCCTCATCCACAACAAAATAATCCAACAGTAGAGGAATTTGAGAGTGACTACCTAGCTTACTGAGGGTTGTCGCCTCCTTTTCAAAACGCTGGCGGGCCTTTGCCAAAGCTGGGGGCTCGCTCAATTTGGGGCACAATTGTTTGATAACACACAACGGTTTACCGGGCAAAGACACATCTGTTGCCAGAAAAGTAACACCAAAACCTCCTCTACCAATCATTCGCAGCACCCTGTAGCGATCTCGAAACAGTTTTTGGCTACCACACAGCTTACCTAATTGTGTTTCCTGCAAAATGTCAGAGTGAAAAGAGGACATATTCCCAGGCGTGAAATTCATGGATTTTCTTGACTACAAGATGATCTGGAATCTCCAGTATGGCTCTAATTTCAACAAAAATCTTCCTTTTGTTATTTGTCATTTGTCATTTGTCGTTTGTTTTTTGTTGTTTGGGACATCTGTATTACCGACAATAAGACGTTCCGGAGGGAACAGGGTGGGGAATCAATGGGCTAGAAGTACTCAATTATGATTAAATATTGTTAAGATTGACTAAAATTCTTGAGCAATCTGCGACTCGATACTAGTCCAGCGCTCAACATCCCCCATTTGCTCTGTCCTGGAGATATTTGATGCTGCGACTTGAACATATAAGTAAAATTTACCCCACAGGCGAAGTTCTCAAGGATATCAACTGGGAGGTGAAACCTGGGGAGCGCACAGGCTTGGTTGGCGTTAATGGTGCTGGTAAATCTACCCAACTGAAAATTATTGCTGGGGAAATTGAACCTAGTGCGGGAGAAGTTATCCGTCCTGCTAGTTTAGATATCGCCTATCTTACCCAAGAATTTGAAGTAGACCCAACCCGCACTGTTAGGGAAGAATTTTGGCGAGTATTTAAAGAAGCTAATCAATTGCAGGAAGCCACAGTACAAGTGCAGCGGGAGATGGAAACTGCTACTCCGGAAAAATTGGAGCGGCTCATTAATAAGCTTGACAAGTTTCAGCGCCAGTTTGAAGCTCTCGATGGCTATGGATTAGAAGCACAAATTGAGAAAATTTTACCAGAGATGGGTTTTGAGCCAGAAGATGGTGATCGCTTAGTTAGTGCCTTCAGTGGTGGTTGGCAAATGCGCATGAGTTTGGGCAAAATCCTGCTGCAAAAACCAGACTTGCTCCTCCTAGACGAACCGACTAACCACCTAGATTTAGAAACAATCGAATGGCTGGAAACTTACCTCAAGGGTCTGAAAACTCCAATGGTAATTGTCTCTCATGACCGGGAATTTCTCGATCGCCTTTGCACCCAGATAGTGGAAACGGAACGAGGGGTTTCTACTACCTATTTGGGCAACTATTCTGCTTATCTCCAACAAAAAGCAGAGATGCAGGAAGCTCAAATGAGCGCCTATGAGCGTCAGCAAAAAGAACTAGAGAAACAGCAAGCTTTTGTTGAACGCTTCCGTGCTAGTGCTACTCGTTCAACTCAGGCAAAAAGCCGCGAGAAACAAATAGAAAAAACTGAGCTGATTGATGCACCAACCAAGAAACTAAGAAGCCTGCGCTTTCAGTTTCCCCCTGCCCCTCGTAGTGGTCGCGAAGTGGCTAAAATAAAAGACTTGGTGCATATGTATGACGACAAGATACTATTTTTAGGTGCAGATTTACTGATTGAACGAGGTGATCGCATTGCTTTCCTAGGTCCCAATGGTTGTGGTAAATCCACCCTCCTCCACCTCCTCATGGGTATGGAGCAACCAACTGAAGGCGCAGCACAATTAGGTGAGCACAATGTGATCCCTGGCTACTTCGAGCAAAATCAGGCAGAAGCCCTAGAACTTAGTAAAACAGTTATGGAAACTATCCATGACGAAGTCCCTGATTGGAAAAATGAGGAAGTTCGTACTCTCCTCGGACAATTCCTCTTTAGTGGGGAAACCGTATTTAAACGGGTTGAAGCCCTCAGTGGAGGAGAAAAAGCTCGTCTTGCCCTAGCAAAAATGCTGTTGCGGCCTGCCAACTTGCTAATGCTGGATGAGCCTACTAATCACTTAGACATCCCTGCTAAAGAAATGTTGGAAGGAGCCATCCAGAACTACGATGGTACAGTAATTATCGTCTCCCACGACCGCTATTTTATCTCCCAAGTAGCCAACAAGATTGTGGAAATTCGGGATGGAGAATTCCGTACCTACCTCGGTGATTACCATTACTACCTCGACAAAATTGCCGAAGAAAAAGAGCAAGCTAGACTAGCCGCGATTGAAGCCCAAAAAGCTGCGAAAAAAGCTGCTAAAGCTGCGAAGAAAAAGGCTACTGCTAAACGTAAGTAGGGCTTGCTGTATAAGTGTGGAAGCGATGCCAGACAAGACTTTCAATCATTTTTGGTTTCGCCAAGTGCAAGGAAATGGTATCTTTGGGCTCAAAAACCTTGTATCAAGAGTGAAAAATTCCCCAACACCTAATACCTAAAACCTTACCTACTACCTGCCACCTACCACCTACCACCTATTCAAACCGGAAAGTTACGACTTATTCAGCAAGCCCTAAGTAATAAGCGCCTAACGGCGCAGGCAACAGGCAACAGGGTAAAAATACCGCGAAAAAAAAGCGATAAACTAGTGATATCAAAGGATTCAGCCATCCTGTTGTCATTTCTAGTTTCAGCAAGAGTAATGAGTAATATCAATTCCGGCTACATTGGGATAATATTAGTGATGTAGGGGCGCAAAGCTTGCGCCCTTCAACATCTATGTCTTCTAACCAGTTTCTGGCTTCTTTTTGGACTGAAGTCCTACTACTGCTTATTACTTCAAAACCTGAATCAATCGACCTGTTGAGGTAAACCTTAAGCAGCTTATTACCTCATGAGTTTCACACCTTCCAAAACCTGATTCAACTTTCCACTGCGATATCCTTCCAAATCCAGGGTGACATAAACAAAACCTAATTCCTGAAAAGCAGATACCAGTTTCGGTAAATCAGTAGTTAAGACAAACTCCTTAATTTGCTCCGGTGGTAACTCAATCCTTGCGGTGTCTCCTTCTGAACGGACTCTGAGATTAGTAAAACTCAGTCTGCGCAAATAAATTTCAGCACGTCCTACCCGTTGTAGCTTGCTCACGGTAATCTCTTCACCATAGGGGAAGCGGGAACTTAAACAAGGTTGTGCTGGTTTATCCCACCAGGGAAGTCCTAATTGTTGTGAAAGTTGGCGCACTTCTGCTTTCGTAACTCCCACTTCTGCTAAAGGAGACCTTGCTCCTCTTTCCTTTGCTGCCTGTATCCCTGGACGATAATCTCTTAAATCATCCGCATTGACCCCATCTACTACATAAGGATAACCTCTTTGCTGAGCCAAAGGTTTGAGGGTATCGTGGAGTTCACTTTTGCAGAAATAGCAACGATTGACAGGGTTAGAAGTGTAATTAGGATTATCCATCTCATAAGTTTCTACTACCTCATGGGGAATACCAATAGCAGCAGCTTGGATACGAGCATCTTCTAACTCTTCTGGCAGTAGAGAAGGAGATCTTGCAGTAACGGCCAAAGCACGATCACCTAAAACATCATAGGCTATCTTCGCGACCAAGGTACTATCAACTCCCCCAGAATAGGCAATCAAAGCCTGCTCCATTTCAGCAAATATGGTTTTTAATTTCTCCAGCATTTTAGATTTTAGATTTTAGATTTTAGATTGAATCAACATTTTTTGAACGAAGCCATTCTGTTCCCAATTCGACCTTCGACCTTCAAAATTCCCGTCGGGAGAAGATCACAATCGCGATCGCTAATAGTATCGTAGTGTAGAAAAATGCATATACACCATTACTCAAAAGGTTCATGGTTGAAGGCAAAGCACCATAAACTGCCTCGTTTTTCAAGTTGAGACGGGATAAATCTGGTAAAACCAGGTAAAGTACCTCAGTTATTGCTTGAATACTAGAATTTTTGCTCAAGTTACCCAACTCTACTAAATCCTGGCTAAAGTTCCCCATTAAATAAACCCCAAAACTGAGCATAGTGGCGAGGAGTGAGCTGGTAAAGACTCCAAATACCAAAGCGGTTGCTGTAATTAAACACAACTCGAAGAAGAGGAACAGGTTAGATACCAGGATGCTACCAACGGGGTAATCAATTTTACCTAAACTCAGCAGTAGCAGATAAATTACTGTCATAGCCAACACCAGGACTCCTAGCACACCAGAGAGTCCCAAATGTTTACCCAAGATAAATTCAGTACGGGAGAGAGGTTTGGCAATTAAAACTAAAACAGTGCGCTTCTCGATTTCTTTGTTAATCAGACCCGTACCAACGAACACTGCAACAATCACGCCCAAAAGTTCAATTGTCGCCAAACCAAAATCGATGACCATCTTATCCGATGTGATGGTTGCAACTTCTGGCAATAACCGCATTGCCAAGATCAGCAAGAGAGCAAACAAACCAATCAGATACAAAACGCGATCGCGAATTACCTCCCGAAATCCATTGGAAGCAACTGCCCAAATTCTACCAACGTTCATCTTCCTAGGCTAAATTGTATATTTTAAGTGGGGAATGGAGAATTGGGAATGGAGAATAGAGAGTTGAAATTATCGTACACCCTACCACCTAAAACCTACCACCTCAAAAATCTACCCCTCGCTTCAAATCTACACCCTGGTCACAATAGTGCTTGTGGCAAATCATCTCTGAATGAACAGTAGCTAGATCAAAATATGCCGGTTGATTCAAACAACGACCGGTAATAATTACTTCTGTGTCACGAGGTTTACGCAATAATGCTTCGACAATCGACTCTACTGGTAATAATTCTAAGTCAACTGTAGGGTTAAGTTCGTCCATAATGATGGTTTTGTACAAACCAGAGGCTAAAGCAGCCCTAGCAATTTCCCAACCCCGTTCCGCTTCCACATAATCAGCTATCTGTTGTTTGCCTCGCCAGACAATCGCATGACGACCACAGCGGTGATGATCAACTAAATTGGGGTAAGACTGTTTGAGAGCAGCAATTGCTGCATCTTCTGTATAGCCAGTACCACCCTTGAGCCACTGCATAATCAGCACTCGGTGGGACTTATCCGTGCTAATGCCTTTACCAATTGCCTGTAGAGCCTTACCTAGAGCATTAGTAGATTTACCCTTCCCTGCACCAGTATAGATTTCAATACCTTCAATCCCCTGTTCCCGAGATACCGGATGATCGTGGGGAACCGATTCGGTATGCAAATCTGCCAGATCTAGTAGGGATTGGGGAGTACCCCGACCAGTTACAATAACTTCTAAGCTCTCAGGCTTGTTTTTGAGGGTCTGAACTACTTCATTAATTGGTAGCAGACCTAAATCTAGTACAGGATTAAGCTCATCGAGGACAACTACAGAATAGAGGTTAGAAGCGATTGCTCCTTTCGCCACATCCCAACCTCGTCCCGCTTCAGCTTGATCAAACGGTGTTACTTCATCTCTGTCAAAAAACGAGCTCCTTCCAGTACGTACCTGATCAATCAAGTGAGGAAAACCTTGCTGCAAGGCTTCAATTGCTGCATCTTCATCATAAGAGCGTCCAGGTCCTTTGAGAAACCGTAGCAACAAAACCCGGCTACCAGTGGCGGAAATACCCAGTCCAATGGAGCGTAATACGACCCCCAAAGCTGCCTGGGATTTACCTTTTCCTGCACCATCATAAACGTGAATCTGACCAGTCAAGCGCTCGGAACGCTCAACTGCTGTGCGAATACCAATACCAGTTCTGGTCATTGTCAATTTTTTTGAAACAAACCCCAATGCCAGCATTCTACTCAAATCAGCTCCTAAAATGGAAGCTTGGTTATCCAACCTATAGCAATAGTGGAAGGAAAAATGTAGTATTTTAAGGAGCTACAAGGACCGGTAGGGAGCATAAAGATGAAAGAAGCTGTTTTACCACTAGAGACCATTGTGTTTCAAACCTTATTACTGCTGGTAGCGATCGCGCTAGAAGCCAGAGTTTTTTACCATAGGTTAAACCTTGGCCGCCAAATCAGCATTAAATATGCTGCATCAATTAATCTCCTAGCCGCAATTATTAGTTGGTTGTTGTTTTTCCTCGTTCAGAACTGGATACCCCAAGAACTGGAAACCGAAGTAATTAATTTTATCTTTTTTGATCGTATTGCTGCTAGCCAAACGCAACAAATTACGATGCTTACTGTTTCTATTGGCGTGGCTATTTTCTTTATTACTTTTTTCATTAAGCTGAAAGGACTAGATTTTTTACAAGCCCTACTAAAAGAAATGTCCACTACGGAAGAAGCGGATGAAGAGGAAGAAGCACCAACTACTCAATTACAAGCTTTAGCTAATCGCTTCAATCAAGTAGCTGTAGAAAGAAATCCTAATCAAGCTACAGCTGTTCTCTTAGCTAATGCCCATAGCTACAGTGGTATTGTGTTAATTTTATTTATGCGTTTCTTTTTCAACAATCTTTAGAGTGAATTATTTTGGATTAAAACGATGCCTAAGTTTCTACAAAAAATTCTTAATTTTTTATCAGCAGTTATCTTCTTGAAATGGGCAGCAAATTTTTTTAAAGCAACAATCAATATTTTTGTACCTCCTACCCCTTTTTCCCATCAGACTTTATTCTTACTCAGTCTGTTTGCCTATTTTATGTCCATTTTATCAGATGGTATTGTCAGAAAAATATTATTAGCAGTGGTGGGAATTTTTCTAATTTTAGGAGTTTACTGGGCAACGACGGCTAATAAGGAACTGTGGATTTATCGGGATCCGAAAGCTAAGAAAGAGGGTTTACCTCTAAGTGCCTGGATTACTGGGGCAATATTCTGTATCTATATTTTCGTTTTTCTGCCCATGCTGCTCTTTGATCGTATCTCTGCACTAGGAGGACAAGTAGCTTTAGTGGCATGGCCGATTATTTCAGTGATTATTGCTGCTGCGCCCAACTTTATGAAGCTAGAGAACGACGAATTAAGAGCGAAGACACCGTCACCACCAAGACGCCAAAACTTAGTGATTTTGTTTGGTGTCAATATTTTGGTGAGTTGTTGGTTCCTCTTCTACTTCTTGATTCAAAACTGGTTAACCCAATATCCGAGCCTGATGGCTGATGACTTTACCCAAAGTGCTTTTGTGACCAAAGTTGCCCCCACTCAGTTAGAACAACAAATAGGATTTAAACCAAAACAACCCAGAGGAGTTAACATTTTAGAGGCAATGGAACTTCCCTTACAGGAGCAGTTAAATGGTAAACTTTGGTCAGAAGTTGAGAAATTACTCCTGCCGGAAGAGCGAGCAAAATGGGTGACAACTATTGCTGAACAAGCTAAAACTAAGCTGTCGCCAGTTAAGGAAGATAGACTATGGCAGGTAACCTCCGATGTATCATCTAGGGACTCTGGATATACCTTAGAACTGCAAGCAATTTGGCAAGGGCCTCATTCACGACCAGAAGGGTCATTTCCTGAACAAAAGTCTTGTCTAATCACTCCCGTTTATCCTCAAACTGTAGCAACAAGTAGCGTTAAATGCGAACCAGTTAAAGGAGGAGTAGGAAAGCAAGAGCCTATAGTATTTTAAATTGGGCGAACTAATGGAGAATTTAGAATTTAGAATTTAGAATTTAGAATTAAAAATGGAGAAGGTCGAATTAATTAATCCAGTTTAAAACATTATCAATCAACTTATTCAGCCAACTCTAACTAATGACCAATGACAAACAACAAACGACAAACAACTAATAACTAATGACCAATGACCAAGAACAATTAGACCGGTTTTTAGTTTGTGGACTAGGCAGTTTGGGACAACATTGTGTCACAGTCCTAAAAGAATTTGGAGTTAAGGTGATTGGGATTGAACAAGAAAAACCACAATACTGGGAAATTCCCAATTTTCCCAATTTATTAGATGAGTTAATTATTAGCGATTGTCGTCAAATAGGTGTTTTAGAAAAAGCACAGATTCAGCATTGTCGAGCAGTGTTGCTAGTAACTAGCAATGAACAAGTAAACGCGCAGACAGCTTTGGCAGTACGCAAACTCAATCCCCACATTCGCTTAGTAGTGCGCTCAGCTAAAGGCAATCTTAATCAACTTTTGAGTAAACACCTCGGAAATTTTGTTGCCTTTGAGCCTACTCAACTGCCTGCTGCAGCTTTCGCACTAGCAGCTCTTGGTACTGAAACCTTGGGTTTTTTCAACTTAGAAGGAGAATGGCTACGAGTAGTAAAGCACCATGTAGAATGGAGCGATCGCTGGTCTAATCAACGGCTACTGCACCAACTCAATAATCGCAATCGTCGGATTCTTTGTCACACCTGCAATGGCTCTCAACTATTCCAATCTTTCCACCAATGGGAACCGGAGGCAATAATTCAAGCAGAAGAAACCCTGGTTTATATCGAAACCGCAGATCAATTTCTGCTCAACCAAAGCAAAAAACTAGCAAGTGATGCTCAAGTTACCAGAAAACAAATCTGGCAAGGATTACGTCGTTGTTTAACTCGGAAAAACCTCAAACAGCAGCTCATCAAGTTCTGGCAACAAAGTTTTCGGCAGCAAGTTAGGCAAGTAGCCATTGTTTGTGGACTAATGGTACTAATTTTGTTGCTTACTGGAACTGTGTTGTTTAACTGGTACTACCCCGAAACAACATTGCTATCTTCTTTTTACGCCACCGCCATTTTACTCTTAGGAGGATATGCAGATTTATTTGGCGAATTTAAATTAACAGCTCCTATTCCTTGGTGGTTGCAGCTATTTAGTTTGGGATTAACTTTAGCTGGCACAGCTTTTGTCGGGGTATTATATGCTTTGCTGACTGAAACACTATTAGCTTACAAATTCCAGCTTTCTTTGCGACGTCCCCCAGTTCCTCAACAAGGTCATGTGGTTATTATTGGACTAGGTAGAGTAGGGCAACGAGTAGCGGCTCTGTTGCTCGCATTCCAACAGTCTCTAGTCGGTATTACCTTAAATCCAGATTTCGACAGAACGGCTCTACCCCAAATGCCGCTGATTTTTGATGCCTTGAACGAAGGAGCCTTGACTAAAGCCAACCTCTCTACCGCTAAAAGCGTTTTTGTGGGCACCGATGATGAAATGCTCAATCTGGAAATAGCTTTGATGACTCGCACGAATAACCCTAATTCTCACATTGTTATTCGTACTTTTGGTCAAGGCTTAAGTGATAATTTAGCGGAGTTGCTGCCGAATGCTCAAATAATTTGTGCCTATGAAGTAGCAGCAGAAGCTTTTGCCGGAGCAGCGTTTGGGGAAAATATTATCAGCTTGTTTCGCTTGGATAACCAGACAGTTTTGGTCACAGAATATCAAGTGGAAGCTGACGATACTCTCAATAATTTACTACTAGCTGAAATCTCCTATGGCTACGGAGTGGTCATTATCATGCATCAAAGAGGACAAGAGATGCCCAAATTTATGCCATCTGATGATTTACGATTAACGGTAGGCGATCGCATGGTGGTGCTAGCAACAATTGATGGACTACGACGTATTGAACAAGGTAAAATTGCCATTACCCCTAAGCGCTGGCGGGTAAAAGTAGAGCAGGCTTTGACTCAAGTAGCAATATTTGAAGGAGCCAATGCGATCGCGCTAGTTTCTGGATGTAGTTTAGGTACTGCCAGACGATTGATGAACAACTTACCAAAAACCCTGAGTTTACCTTTGTATAAGCAACAAGCACAGCGACTAGTGCGGAAGCTCAGCAAAGCGCAGGTTATTGCTCAGATGGTTCCGATAGGGAAGGGAAAATTTAGAATTTAGAATTTAGAATTGGGAATTGGGAATTGAGAATTGGCAACAGAAATGAGCAATACAGAACAACCGGTAACCAATAACTCCGATGGTTTTGATCTTCACAAACCTCCGCAGCAGTCACTAATCGATACCTGTGTTCACTGCGGCTTTTGTCTGTCAACTTGTCCTAGTTACCGAGTAATTGGTAAAGAGATGGATTCTCCTAGAGGAAGAATTTATCTTATGGATGCCATCAATCGAGGAGAGGCTCCTTTAGCAGAAGCCACAACCCAACATTTTGATTCTTGCTTGGGATGTTTGGCTTGTGTTACTACTTGTCCCTCAGGAGTTCAGTATGACAAGCTGATTTCTTCTACTCGTCATCAGGTTGAGCGTAATCAGCCCCGCAGTTTGCCAGACTATTTGCTCAGAACCCTGATTTTTAATCTCTTCCCTTATCCGAAGAGGTTGCGTTTTCTCCTAGCTCCCCTCTATCTTTATCAAAAATCAGGAGCACAGAAACTAATTCGTGCCACTGGCTTGTTAAAGCAGGTATTTCCCAACTTGGCAGCAATGGATTCCGTTTTACCGGAAATTACCCTGAACTCTTTCCGCCATGATTTGCCTGATGTGATTCCTGCTCAAGGCAAGAAACGCTATCGTGTGGGTATGATCCTCGGCTGCGTGCAGCGGTTATTTTTCTCCCCAGTCAATGAAGCAACAGTGCGAGTGTTAACGGCCAATGGTTGTGAAGTGGTTATTCCCAAAACTCAGGGTTGTTGTGCTGCACTGCCAGAACATCAGGGACAAACTAAACAAGCTCAAACTTTAGCACGGCAAATGATTGATAGTTTTGCCGGTACAGGTGTGGAGGCAATAATTATCAATGCTGCTGGTTGTGGACATACCTTAAAGGAATATGGTCATATCCTCGAAGATGACCCAGAGTATAGAGATAAAGCTAGGGAATTCGCTGCTCAGGCGAGGGATGCTCAGGAATTTTTGGCAGCAGTGGGACTGACGGCGCAGCTTTCACCCCTAACAGATGAAGAACTAACGATAGTCTATCAAGATGCCTGTCATCTGTTGCATGGACAAAAAATTTCCGTACAACCCCGGCAACTACTGCGGCAAATTCCGGGGGTCAAGTTGCGGGAACCAATAGATGCAGCTTTATGTTGTGGTAGTGCCGGGGTTTACAATCTCTTGCAACCGGGAGTTGCAGATGAGTTGGGACAACAAAAGGTAGAAAATTTACTCAATACAGGAGCGGATTTGATTGCCTCTGCTAATCCTGGTTGTTCTTTGCAAATTAAGAAGCATTTGCGGTTGCAAGGAAAGGAAATTACTTTAATGCATCCGATGGAGTTGTTAGATTACTCGATTCGGGGAGTTAAGTTAACATAAGCATAACTTGCTAAGACTTGTGGAGATGCCTAGTGGCTACCAATTCCTTTATATTCCTTACGCTCCAGAATGGTTGCACAGGCTAATAAAGCCCTAGTCATCGCTACTATCACGACAAGTATGCCAACCCACTCTAAGTAGGGCAGGTAGGGTAACTGCTTAGCAAATTCCTCAGCTACTTGAAAGTGAATAGATGTAACTATCTCGAAATAGTGCTGATAGAGGAATGCATAGAATACGCTCACTGCACTAATCAGTAGTACAAATGACAATGTCCGTAAAAAAACTACCAGTGAAAGGGCAAACTCGTTAGCTGTCAATTCAAAAGGGGCTGATTGGTGTCGCAGTTGGGGAAGAATCAGACTATTATATTCTTCAACAGTATCGAAAAACCGGTCTACTGATGCTTTGATACTTTCAGGTTGCAAACTCTTTTCTGCAGCACGACGATCTGACTGTCTATTGAACTTTCTGATAATCTTTAAAATCTTGAAATCTTCCAAAAGAAACTGAACACAAGCATCCAAGGTCAAAAAAGACCTGGTAAGTTTCAGAAATGCCCAATTACTTGGGATACCGTACTCCATAAGTACCTGGGAAAGTTCACCAGTAGCGCTACCCAAAGATTTCTCCTTAAAACTCAGTCCTTTAAGCTCACTTTTGGCAACCCAAGCATCAAGTGCACTGGCCATTTTTTCTCGCACTGTCGGCAGATTGGCCTTAGGAATATCTGTACCCAACCGAATAATATAGTCACAAGCTGTGGCCAGATCTCCAGATGATATGGCATTCGTATAGTTTTGGTAGATAGTCCTCAAACTTTTGTCTAGGGAACCAACACTACCCATGTCGATCAATACAAATTTGCTATTGCGCAATAGCATTATATTACCTGGATGTAGATCAGCATGGTACAAATTATCTTCAAATATTTGTCGATATAAGGATATATATAATTGTTCGCCTACCTTGTCAGGGTCTACGTTGTTTTCTTCTTTCCATTGCTCTAGTTTGGCAGGATCGCTTTGATAAACCTTGATGTAGTCAGACATCAGTACAGCATTAATATACTCCATGACTAAAACTTTGGGTTTGGTATATTTGTCATAGACTTTTGGAACGTATACTTTATGCTCTTTGAGTGTCTTTTTAATACGACGGGCGTTGGAAGCCTCATAGCGATAATCTAACTCCTCTTTAAATATTCTCTCTAGCTCCACAACTGCTTCATTCAAGCGCAAATAATTAAGAATATTGAAAGTTTTCAACAGGTTGACTAGAACTTTAATCAAATCCAAATCCCGCTGAAAAGCCTGATCCAAACCTGGACGCTGGACTTTAACTATTACGGGACTTTTTTGATTGCGCAAAACAGCAGTATGAATTTGAGCGATAGAAGCTGCTGCTAAGGGTTCCTCATCAAACTCATCAAAAATTTTCTCCAGAGGAACCCCATATGCTGACTCAATAGTTGAGCGGACTATCTCCATAGGAAATCCCAGTGCACCATACTGTAGACGGCTTAATTCATCACAAATTTCCTCACTAAAAACGTCACTTCGCACTGCTAGTAACTGGCCTGTTTTTACCCAAAAACCACCAAATTCTTCAAAGAGTTCCCGTAGTTCGGTTGCTGTTTTTTGCTTATCTGGTTTGTTAGTTATTCTACGCCATTGTACCCTTAACAAATAAAGAACAAATCTCCAAATAATATAAGTAATTGAAAAGCGAGAACTATCAAGTTCATCTACAACAGGAACTTTTTTTCGCTCCTTTTTTTCCACTAGTGGTGTAGGGATATCTTTTTTATTGAGCATAAATGTCATTCAGGAGGGTTAAATATTCTTAATGCTGCACCTAGTGCAGCATTGTAGCAATAATTAAAACAGTTATAAATTTCCCTGTTTTCTTGTCTCTCTTAAGCTAGTCACAAACTTTTGCTAAGCGGTTACTAGTTTGTGAGGAATGTCTCAGCATTCAAGAGCCCTGATTCAGGATTACTAGTATTCAAGGGTTTTGAGTCAGGATTGATAATCTTCAGAATATCTGAAGCCACCCGTGACCAACCAAAATACTTTTCACTAAGCTGACGTCCATTCCAACCCATATCTGCTGCCAGTTTTGGATCAGACAGAAGGTAATTGATGTGAGTTGCAAAGGCATCGGGATTTTGGTAGTCTTTGACTAAAAGACCATTTTTTCCTGGGATAATTACTTCGGGGTTGCCACCTCGTGCAGTTGTAATGATACCTAGACCCGTCGCCATCGCTTCGTAGTGAACTCTTGCTAAAGGCTCCTGCCATTGGGAACTACAGACAAAGATATCTCCTAAGAGAAAGTAATCTTGGACTTGATCTGGTGAAATGAAACCAGTTAAGCGCACAGCATCACCCAATTTTTTGGCTTTCTTCCTCAGCTGATGAACGTATTTAGTCTCTTCATTTTTCCCGTACCATTTACTACCAACCAGCAGAAGTACCGCAGACGGATGTTGCTCAATTACTTGAGTAAATGCCCTCAACAGAATATCAGGCCCTTTTTTTTCGCTTAGGCGTCCCACATAAAGTACTATCTTTTTACCTTCCCAGCCATACTCAGCCAGCAGGGTTGCTCGACGCTCAACGGCTCCCGATGTCCATCGTGGTTGAAAGCGCTCTAGATCAACTCCTGCATACACAGGATTTAGTTTATCTTGGTACTCAGGAAAACGCTCGGCAATACCATCGGCAATAAATTTGCTAACTGTGACTACCGCTTCAACTCTTTCTAGACATTTCCGAGCAACATCATCATCGATCTTATGGGGAAGAAACATTTCATTGTGCATACTCAGAAGGAAATGACTCTTCGGAGCTGCATCTGCCACCAGAGGTAAATATTTGGGGCGATTGTAGAAAATAACCCAATCAAACGTTTCCCCTGCAACAAACTCTGCTGCTGCTTGATAGTAGGCTAAAGAATCGCCAGGAGGAAACCGCTCGTAACGTATACCATCCCGTACTTCACGATCAGGCAAATTTGGATCAGTTACAGAAAAGACTGTAATTTCGTGCTCTCGGCTCAAATGAGGCAAGATTCCGTCAATATAAGTTTGAATTGCTCCACCTCGTACACAAGGGACTGGCAACTTTTCTGTACAAACTAATAGTATCTTCACGTTATTGATTCGACCTCATAGCATTGCTAAGCGCGATTAAAAAATAACACAAATTAGTGTCAGTAATCTCATAAGTTCTATATTTTCTCTTTGAAATTTCTCTGTTCAAATGCAATCAAAGGGGTGTAACCTTTACAAGCGGAGGGATTGATGAATTTATTAATCATTTATTAGGATTTTTTTTGGTCATCATTTAGCAATAATGTGGTAAAATTTATTGCTTTGCATCTAAACCTCCTGCCTTCAGAGCGCTAGTGATGGTAAGATAACCAAGGTTTAGATACATTGATATACATCGTGTTCTGAAAATAATCCCCCCAAAATTTTTTCATGGTTTTTTCTGGAACTTTTCGTCACCTTAGGTTGAGCTGCCTCATCTGTTTGCCTTTCACAACGGCTTTAGCCCTGCTGCCGCTAGCCCAGGCTCAAGAGCCTAATTCTGCTACTCCAGAAGATGCCAGTGAAATTCAGTTAGAGCCGACTGAACCCTTCCTAATTCCAGAAGCTGACTCTGGATTGGAACCAGAAGTGATAGAACCAGCAAATCTGCGACCTTTGACTCAGGAAAATAGCCTTCTGAGCTTGGCAGGAGGAAAACGCTTGGTAGCAGAAGCCAGCTTGGAGATTGAAGCCAAAGACTATAATTCAGCTGCCCCTAAACTTAAGCAAGCTCGTCAAATTTTCAATCAACTGTCTAATTTTTATCAGCAGCTGGCGGGAACTTTTTCCGGAATTGACAATCGTATTGTTGAGGAACAACGGCAGAAAGCCTTGGCAACTGCTGAAATGCGGGACGAAGCAACTTATCAACTAGCTTTGGTGCATCGAGCCCAAAATAAACCAGAACTCTCTGTACCTTTATTAGTGCAAATTGTCAGTTCTCAAAATCCCACCCGTGAATTGGGAAAGAAAGCTTACCAACAGTTATTTGAGCTAGGATTTACGGAAGTTTCTGCAACTCCAGCTGCGGTGGATGGATCTGAGCCAGAGGTGATAGAGCCCCAAACGCCACGACCTTTGCTCCAGGAGGACAGCCTTCTAAGTTTACCGGGAGGTAGACGCTTGATCAGAGAAGCCAGTTTTGCGATTGATGGGGAAGACTATAATTTAGCTGCGACCAAACTACAACAAGGACGCCAAGTTTTTAACCAACTGTCCAATTTTTACCAACAGCTAGCTGACAGTTTTTCGGGAATTAATAACGAGATTGCCAGTGAACAACGGCAGAAAGCTCTAGAAACTGCTGAGGGTAGAGATGAAGCAACTTATCAGCTTGCCCTAGTACATCGAGCTCAAAATAAGCCAGAGCTATCTGTACCATTGTTAATTCAAATCGTTCGTTCTCAAAATCCCACCCGTGAACTAGGAAAGAAAGCTTACCAGCAGTTATTTGAACTAGGGTTTGTCGATTTTCCCTATCCTAGACCTCCTGCTAGTCAGTCGAACAACTCTTTGATTGTCCCTAGTGCAAGAAAGCAGTTCGGCGAAGCCGTTGCCGCAGGCTAGGCAGGAGGCAGGAGGCAGGAAGGAAGAAAGCTTGGAAGGGAAGCTTTTTCATCTTTTTTAACTGGCGGGTTATTTTAGCCGCGCTGCACTAGTAGTTAAATTAGCATCAACCGCTAGAAACCCCACGTCTCAACCCGTAGGGTCAGCGTGGGATGAATGGCGGACAGCTGATGAGATAAACCCTTGATAGTAATTGCCATTAATTGTATCCTTAAGAAGGAGGTGATGAACCATGAGGATAGCCTATCAATACAAATTGCGTCCATCTCGGCAACAAACAGCTAAAATTGACAGATGGTTATCAATGTTGTGCGCTCAATACAATTATTTACTAGCGGATAGATTTAACTGGTATGAGCAAAATCGCTCACCGGTAAATGCCTGTCCTTTGGTGTGTCACCTACCAGAACTCAGGGTTAATCCCGATTATTACTCTCAAAAGAAAACTTTACCTCAGTTAAAGAAAGATAGACCTTGGTACAAAGATATTTATTCTCAAGTTTTACAGGATGTAGTCAAGAGAGTTAAGCTAACTTTTGAGAGATTTTTAAAGGGAGATAGTAACGGAACAAGAAGTGGTAGACCTAGGTTCAAACCACTGAGCCGTTACAGAACCTTTACTTATCCTCAAGCTAAGCAAGACTGCCTACAAGGTAAGAAAATCAACCTTCCTAAACTAGGCAAGATAAAGGTCATAGTACACCGTCCCATACCTGAGGGGTTCACAATCAAGACGGTTTCTATCAGTAAAAAAGCTGACGGTTTTTACGTCACACTGTCACTCGAAGACAATACTGTACCGGAAATTAAGACAGATATCAATCCTCAATCAATAACGGGGATTGATGTAGGCTTGAAAGATTTTTTAACAACTTCCAATAATGAGACAGTTTCGATTCCTCAACACTACCGCAAAGCACAAAAAAGGTTGCGACTTATTCAAAAAAAGGTGTCGCGACGCCAAAAGGGTGGTAATCGTAGACTCAAGGGAATTAAACTGTTGGCTAAACAGCACAAAAAAGTAGCTGATAAGCGTAAAGATTTTCACTTCAAAACCGCCAATCAATTGCTGTCAAAATATGATGTGATTGCTCATGAAAAGTTAAACATCAAAGGTCTTGCTCGTACCAAGTTGGCTAAGTCTGTGTTGGATGCAGGGTGGTCAAACTTTCTGTCGATATTGACAAACAAAGCCGAAAAAGCTGGTTTGTTAGTTGTCCCAGTAAGTGCTCGAAATACCACACAAGACTGTTCGAGTTGTGGAGAGAAAGTACCGAAAAAGCTGCATGTTCGCTGGCACAACTGTCCCCATTGTGGGTGCAGTCTAGATCGTGATCACAATGCAGCGCTCAATATCAAAAATAGAGCGGTGGGGCATCCCGTTCTTAAAGCTCAGTTAATGTCCGACGGAATGCCGGGAGTCGCTGAGAAGCCCACACTTACCCGATAGGGAAGTGTGGGAGTATGTCACAATTAGAAATTAAAAGGGAAACCGGAGTTTAAATGTATAGTACACAGCAAGTTGAGGAAATGATCAAGACCGAGTTGCCAGATGCTCAGGTAATGGTGCAGGATTTAGGCGGTGGTGATCATTTGCAAGCAATTGTTATTTCTTCTGAGTTTGAAGGCAAAACCTTAGTAAAGCAGCATCAGCTAGTTTACGCAGCAGTGCAGGAAGCTATGGCAACAGAAGCAATTCACGCCTTGGCTTTGAAAACGTATACCCCTGAAGCTTGGAAGGCTAGTAGTCAGACTGCTTAGATGCCAATCAAGAAAGTTTGCTCTCAACTCGCTACACTAATTTTATCACCGAGATAGCAAGGAAACTTAACTAGAACCATGACTCCAGAACTCAAAGAACGGATTGACGATTTAACCAAGCAAAATAAGATTTTAGTGTTTATGAAGGGTAGCAAGCTCATGCCCCAGTGTGGTTTTTCCAACCATGTTGTCCAAATTTTCAATACTATGGGAGTGCCCTACGAAACAGTAGATGTGCTAGAAGATTGGGATATCCGTCAAGGTATCAAGGAATATTCCAACTGGCCAACGATTCCCCAAGTCTATATTAACGGTGAATTTGTCGGTGGCTGTGATGTAATGAATGAGTTACATGAAAACGGTGAATTAGAACAAATAGTAGAAGTTGCTCTGGCTTCTTAATCACTGTTTTCTCAATTGTAGAAAAGCAAAGCATTTAAACTTTAAACTCCCCCTTTCCCAGGGGGATTTATATCAAGTTTGAATAAACAGTTATAATTTTTTGACTTGAAAGAGACGCGGGGAAGCGGGGATATTGAGACGCTGAGAGAGGGATTTTTATGCATGGGGGTAAAAATTTTTCATAGGGGCTGCCTTATTGCCACCAAAATATAATTATTCAACCGATAAGCACAGTATAGGGCAGTCTTTTGCTTGGTATAAGAGCAAGGTTGATTTACTCTAACAGAATAAAAATTAGAATTGATTTTACCCTGACTGGGATATTTATAGCAGTCGCCAGGGCGGTTAAGACATTCTTAAGTAAGGCAAGTTAACAAGGGGCTGCCATCCCCTTGTCCTAATCAACTTGGCGGTTGCTATAGAATACTTTATCCTGATGGTTTAGATATTTTTCTAATTGTAACAACTATGAGTAATTGGCCAAAATTTGACTGCTATGGTTATTTAATAGAAGGAGAGTTAGGTTCTAATCTTACAGGAGGACGAGTTACTTATCTAGCACGAGACATTAACAATCAGCAGCCAGTTGTCCTGAAGCAGTTTCAGTTTGCTAAGACTAACTCAACTTGGTCAAATTACAATGCCTATGACCGAGAAATTGAGGTATTACGAGGGCTCAAGCATCATGGTATACCCTGTTACCTCAATGCCTTTCAGACAGAAGATGGTTTTTGCATGGTGCAGGAATATATCAATGCTTCAACTATAGCCACCTCCCGTAGCTTTAATCCAGATGAAATCAAACAAATTGCAGTCTCTTTACTAGAAATTTTAGTCTACCTACAACATAGAATTCCTCCAGTAATTCATCGAGATATTAAGCCAGAGAATATTTTGGTTGATGAGCAAATGAATGTCTATCTTGTGGATTTTGGTTTTGCGAGAATTGGTAATGGCGAAGTGGGGGTAAGCAGTGTGGTTAAAGGAACCTTAGGGTTTATGCCTCCAGAGCAACTCTTTAATCGCCAACTAACGGAAGCCTCCGATTTATATGGTTTGGGTATGACCTTAATTTGCCTACTTACAGGAACCAAGTCTGTTGATATTGGTAATTTAGTTGATATCACCTATCGCATCAATTTTAAACATTTAGCGCCCAAGCTTAACTTTCACTGGGTTAAGTGGCTAGAAAAGATGGTTGAACCCAAACTTCAAGAGCGTTTTCCTAATGCTGAAGCGGCTCTAGAAGCTATTCCCGCTTCCCCAATGCGCTTACCGAAGGCTAATTTTAGCCAAACCAACCTGAAATTCACTGCTATTCAACTAGGAGAAAAACTAACCCAAGCGATCGCAATTCATAACCCAGTCCCGGAAACGATGCTTTCTGGCAGGTGGGAAGTTGCACCTCATCCTCAGGATCCACCCCATACACCTGAATATCATGCCTGGATTACCTTAGAACCAGCCACATTTGCAGCTAATCAATCTGAGTGTCACATTACTGTAAACACCAGTAAATTAATGGCAGATCAAACTTACACTAGGAAGATTTTACTACACAGTAATGCTTTGCCAGAAACCCATGCTCTCACTCTGCAAGTTCAGACTGCGCCCATGCCGATTAAAACCGAAAAATTACCCGTAGATATCCTCACTCTACAGGGTTTATTTTCTCTGGTAGTGGCGGGAATTGTCTCTTGGAGTGTATCTACATCAGCAACTTTTGTAGAAGCCCCAGTTGCAGCAAGTATTGGCGGGATAGCTGGCGCTGCAGTTGGTTGGGAAGCTGCTGCTTGGTTGATGGCAACAGCAGGAGCAATAATTGGTGCGAAAGCTGGATTTGTCGCTGGTGTTTTGACGGGGATTGTCGCTTCCCTAATGGTTTTGACGGGAACCGTGGTAACCGGTGGCACCACAGTTTTAACTGGAGCCTTAGGTGGACTTATTGGGGGAGTAATTATTGGCGTTGCTACTGGCATTGCTGTGGAAAATCTGATAGCAAGAGGGTGGGGTGAGGAATTTACTATTTGGCTCTCACTGTTGAGTGCAGCAGTGGGAAGTACGATAGGAATCGGCTTGGTAGCAGGATTCTTCAACTCTTTGGTAATCTGGGCTTTGGTAGGAACCGGTTTACCGTGGCTGGGGATGATCATCCACCTCAATTTGCAGCGAACTAGATTAATTGCTGAGTATCGCCGCAGTGAGCGGTATTTGATTAAGCCTTAGCCGAAATAGTGTAAACTTCCAATGAAAACAAGATATTGAGATAAAACAGGTTAGCCTACTACAGTTGAATCCAAAATTTTGATGCAGTTGATTACAGGTACAACCAAACTATTAGGGGTAATTGGTGATCCAGTAGAGCATTCTTTATCACCAGTGATGCACAATCGAGCGATCGCTTCTTTGGGTGTTGATTATGTGTACTTACC
Source organism: Symploca sp. SIO1C2 (assembly GCA_010672925.1). Classification (GTDB taxonomy): domain Bacteria; phylum Cyanobacteriota; class Cyanobacteriia; order Cyanobacteriales; family Coleofasciculaceae; genus Caldora. The sequence goes on from JAAHFP010000013.1 coordinate 106,538, forward strand.
TTTACCCATTAAACCAGAAGATTTGGCAGTAGCGATCGCTGGTTTTAAAGCTATTGGTCTAGTCGGGTTTAATATTACGATTCCCCACAAACAGGCAATTATGCCTCTGCTCTCAGAAGTATCTGACATAGCTCAAGGGGTAGGAGCAGTAAACACGGTGTATCGCACTAATAGTGGCTGGTGGGGTACAAATACCGATGTGGCAGGTTTTATTAGTCCCTTGCAGGCATTAAATAGAGATTGGAGCCAAACCAAAGTAGTCGTTTTGGGGTATGGTGGTGCTGCTCGTGCTGTAGTAGTTGGTTGTACTCAGTTAGGCTGTACTAAGATTCATGTGATTGGTCGTAATCCCCAAAAGTTAAGTCAATTTCAGCAAAGTTGGGATAGTACTAACCTACCAGTAAGTATTAATATTCACCTTTGGCAGCAACTCCCGGAACTAATTTCCCAAGCAGACTTGCTGGTCAATACTACACCTGTAGGGATGTATCCTGATATTGACCGCTCTCCTGTTGAGGAGGCCACGATACAAAGGCTATCAGCAAAAGCGATCGCTTATGACCTAATTTACACTCCTAGCACCACTAAATTTTTGCAACAAGCCCAACAACAGGGAGCAGTTACTCTTAATGGTTTGGAAATGTTGGTACAACAGGGAGCCGCTGCCTTAAAAATTTGGCTAGGACAAACTCCACCAGTAGATATTATGCGCCAATCCTTGCAGGAGCAACTGCAAGGATAACTTATCCCTCAGCTAAAGCACGGGGGATGAGAGTGTTATTTGTTGTTAGTTGTTGGTTGTTTGTAAAAAAAAATAATTTAAAAAAAGCAGGGGAGTTAGGAAAAAATATCCTGAAATGGTGCTTAAGGGAGCGAGAAAGTAATTAAAAGAAGGCAGCAGACATTAGTCTGCTCAGGAGTTGAGTACCATAATCCTTTTTCAACACTGAGTAGAAAGTACTAATTTTTTTAGTTTAGGTTGTCGCTGCTGAATATTGTTCCTCAACAACACCAAACAATTACTACAGATGGATCACAAAAAGATCAATCACATTATGGGTATAACAGCAACAATGGTTGCTGCGATCGCATTTTTTAAGGTCGGTAATTTAAACCAATTAAGTTTAAATACTGAACTTCCTCTGCAAAGGGCACAAGTAACAGCGCAACAACCAACCCAAGAGGAATCCCCAAGTGAGCTGATTGCAATCTTTCTGGTTTTATCCCCAATTTTCTTGCTGTTATTTAACAACAAAAAGCAAGAAAAGCCATCTTCAGAAGAAGAAAAACTGGGTAAGGCATTAACCGAATACCTTAAAGCATTCAAAAAAGAAAAGGCTGAAATAAAAAAAGACAAAGCTAAAAGCTAGTGTTCTGAAGGCAGGAGGCTCCGAGGAAAAAAAGTTGGGGGAGCTGGGGAAGCTGAGGGAGCTGGGGGAGAAAAATTTTGCCGACAGAATCATTTGTATGGGCGATTATCCGGATTTGGTATAACACTTATTCAAACCGAGAATTAAGACTCATTCTCCCAAGCCCTAATCACCCAATCCCAAACCCTAAACCCTGTCTTTTGAAGTCACTGTCTCGATTACAGGAGTACCATCGTCTTTAATCCAAGCAATATAAGTAATACGACGGCAACGGGCATACTCTTTAATCTGAGCCGGTGAGCGTCCCCCTAAATCCATCTCTACCCGCACCAAATGTTCAGAATCTCTAAGCTTTTGAGAGTAACTAAAGGCAGCTGCTTCAGCTTGGGGTGTTTCTGGCACAACTAACCAGTCACTAGCTGCTGTCTGATGAGGCAGCTGGCTACTGGAGAGCAGAGTGTAGTGTAGGTCTTCAATATTCAGGCAAAAACCAATTCCTGGGTAAGTTTCTCCCTGAGGATGATACAACCCTAATAGTTGGTCATAGCGTCCTCCTTGTCCCAAAACTCGCTGATTGGGCTCAACATCGCTCACTACTTCAAAGACAATCCCAGTGTAGTAGTCAAAGGTTTGAACTAAGCTGAGATCTAGAATCAAAGGTAAGGGAGTAGCAGAGCTATGGTCAATCAATTCGACTAGGGATTTGAGGTTGTTAACGATTGTTTGCTCTGATGATGCTAAATCCAAACCTGCAACCTTTTGCAAAACATCAGCAGGACGTCCCCGAAGATCAAAAAGAAACAGTGCCCGGTCTCGCAATTCTGGAGAAAGAGGCAGATGTTCTAGTGCTACGCGATCCAAATGAGCGATCGCACTCCTAACTTTATCTTGTATTGGCTGAGGAAAGGGGGAAAGCAGCGATCTCGTCAACCCTGCTTCTCCCAAAACCACATGCCACTTTGGTAATCCCAGTTGATTCAGACAATCTGCTAGTAGCAAGATAATTTCTGCATCTGCTAAAATTCCTCCAGTTCCTAGCAGTTCTACCCCTGACTGGTAGAACTCCAATTGACGTCCGTGATGACCAACAGTTGGTCGGCGAAACACATTTGCGTTGTAATAGAGTCTTTGGGGTAAAGAAGAGGTTGCCGAGTTAGCACTGCCCGCAATACGAGTAACCATTGCCCGGGCGATTGAAGCCGTGAGTTCTGGGCGCAACCCTAATGTTCCCTCTTCATACTCCTGCAACTGGATAACTGTCGAACGCTCGATCGCTCCCCCTGCCATAAGAGTATCTAACCATTCCAGGGTGGATGTAATAATCCGATGATATCCCCAACGGTGAAATACTTGTTGCAGGTGGTCTGCAATCCAGCGTTTTTGAGTAACTTCGAGGGGCAGTAAATCCCTTGCCCCTGCTGGTGGTTGATGAACCATTATTTTTTCTTACCGCCAAACATACCAAATAAGCCACCACCAGATTTACTTTGATTCCCTGATGATTTGCCAGAGCCACCAGAATTCGTTGGTTGAGTACCACCGCTTTTGGCCGCTATTTGTTCTATGTACTTTTTCCCTTTCAACGCTCTTTCATCCTTAGGATTCAGCTGCAAAGCTTTACCAAAGTGTACTTTAGCCATTGCAGTCTGCCTTTGCTTTAAATAAGCAACTCCTAGTAGGCTATGGCAATTACTGTTTTTTTGATCTAACTTGAGGGCATCTCGCAACTCTAAAATTGCCTTGGCAAAATTGTTCTTGGCTATATATCCTTCAGCACGACGGATATAAGCAGCAACTCTTTTTTCTAGGAGCTTCTGAGGATCTGGGCCTGGATCTGTTTGAATAAGGGTGTCTTCTCCCGTAGAAGTATCCTTATCTTTGGGAGGTTTTCCTGCTCCACTATCTTTTCCAGGTGAAATTTTGCCGTCTTTCAGCATCAGGTAAACTAAATTGAGTTCACTGATTTCAGCAATTTTTCCCAAGGCTTCTTTAACAGATGTATATTGCTTAGATGCCAAGTTTTGCAGTGAGCTTTTGTAAGCATTTTCTAAACCTGCACCTGCTCGGGTTAATTGTTTAGCAGTTTCGCTGGCTATAGAAACTTTATTTTTTTCCCCAGCCAAGCGCTTACCCATAAGTTTCAGACTGATGGCATAATCGCGATTTTCTTTAGACAGTTGTTCATAAGCAGGGTTAACTAGCTTCGATAGCAGCTCATTTGCCTGTTTTTTTTCAGCTTCGCTTTCTGCTTTACAACTGTCTGGGTGCAGATTACGAGCAATTTTCAGATACCTTTTGCGGACTGACTTCGGATCCGCATCTACAGGAATTCCTAAAATTGCGTGGTGGTCAGTAAAATCATACTTAAAGAGTCCTCGTCCAATTTCAAAAGGCATAGGGCACTGTGTGATCTCCGTGCAGAAAGAATTGTCTCTAGTATGTCTTATATTTTGATCTAACTGGTATACTTTGAGACCTTTACTGGGGACTCAGGATTTTCTGAATCAAGAGAGAACGAATCCCAATCCTTCTCAAGAGTGAGATTCGCTTGTCCCTATTAGGACTATCTCCACTAGGGAGCTAAAGCACTACCCCGCAGTAAGCTACCAACAGTTTTGGCAGTAATCTTCATTTGAATCAGAGGATTGGCTGGAACAACTGTTTTATAAAGATAGCTGTCGAAGGTGAGCTTCTGAACATCTTTATCAGCACACATTTCGACGAAGGCTTCACGGGTAGCATCGGTGCGATAGAAGACCCTTTGCAGAATATCCAGTACTTTATAGGTCATGCCGTACTTCTTATCCCAACGCTTCAGGTAAAGCTTCAGATCATCTTCTGTGGGAATTCGAGTACCACCATTGGAGGTTTCGACAATGGTTTCAGCGCACATTCTAGCGGATTTTGCTGCAAAGTAAATCCCTTCACCAGAAGACTTAGTAACTGTACCAGCAGCATCTCCTACTAGAGCTACTCTACCCCGAACTCGGCGTGGTCTGGGATGTTCTGGAATAGGATGAGCTTCGACTTTGATGATTTCGCCCCCTACCAGCTTACTCGCAGCCCGGGCACGAATACCAGCTTGCAGCTGTTTGATTTTGGCTTGGTTCACCTTCATTGTGCCAGTACCAACAGCAACGTGGTCATATTTAGGGAATACCCAAGCGTAGAAGTCTGGGGAAACATCATCACCAACATACATTTCCGCCAGGTCTTCGTAGTAGCCCATCATTGAACCTGGTAGACGAATTCGCTCTTGGAAAGCGATCGCATAATTGTAATCACCGGCATCAATGGCTTTAGCAACCCGAGAATTGGCTCCATCTGCTCCAATTACTAGGTCTACCTTCAGAGTTTTTTGCACTCCATTCAAGCTACCGTTGGAATGGTCGGCATAGTGAAGGGTATAGGGGTCGGTGTTACTAGTGGGAATCTCTAGCTTGTGGACAGTGCCGTTAATCAGGTTAGCTCCCAACTCAGCAGCGCGATGACGCATGAAGCCGTCTAGTACCTCACGACGGCACATGCCAATATATTCATCTTCATTGATCAGATTGATATCAACCTCAACATTAGAGGGTGAGATCATCTTCATTTTTCTTACCCGCCGGTCAATAATTTCTGGGGGTAGTTCAAACTCACTTACCATGCACAGCGGAATAGCACCACCGCAGGGTTTAGCATTATCCAGCTTGCGCTCAAATAGGTAAGTTTCGATTCCAGCTTTTGCTAAAACCTCGGCAGCAGAGGAACCTGCCGGTCCTGAACCAACAACTGCAACCCTTAGTGCTGGCATGTTTTCTCCCAATCTTTTTAGAGCTACGGAGTGAATCGTATCATTACCTTTGGCCGATCTCAGCAATATATGGCAATATCGGGCTAAGTTGAAATACAGCTTAACAACTTGGCGCAATATAACTTCATAATCACTGCTGTAGGCGATCGCTTTTTGGGAAATGGGAATGGGTGAAAAACGCTGGATGTACCAGACGCGCCTGCCGAAGGATGGCCGTAGTGCTATTGGCGCGTCTCTACAAATGACACGACACCATTAAAGTTTTAGATAGTAGGTAATGGAAAATTTTTCTACAAGTGGGGAGGATGCTCATTATGCCTTACAGCCAGTTTACCAGCATTGGCAAAGTTAAAGACGCTTTCGACATTCAAACCATTGAAGGCGGACGATTTCTTCCTCCGACTGAACCCATTGTGCCATCTGCTGCACTTACAGCATTTCTCGAAGAAAGTATTCCCCTTACAGCTTTAGCCAGCGAAAAAGCTCGTTCAGAAGGAATTATTTATCCCATCCTGCTGGAAGTTCGGCGGATCTTACAGCGACAAATCAGTTTGTTTTCTGGGGAAGATTTTACGGTGGATGAAGCTGTTGGACTCAACGGTATATGTGATTTCCTCTTAAGTCGTTCTCCTGAAGTGCTGGAAATTGAAGCACCTGTTATCGTGATTGTAGAAGCCAAAAAAGCTGATTTGAAAACTGGGTTTGGGCAATGCATTGCTGAAATGGTTGCAGGACAACGGTTTAATGCAGCCAAAAACTGTCCAATTGCTACAGTGTATGGCTCCATTAGTAATGGTACTCAATGGAGATTTCTCAAGCTAGAAGATAAGATAGTTACTATCGATTTGACTGATTATCCCTTACCACCTGTTGAGCAAATTCTGGGAATGCTGGTTTGGATGGTTCAAAATGGTTGAATAAAAATTGATTAAACTCGGATTCTATTCTAGTCAAATCGATTTTATGTAAGAGCAGGGAGTGTCAAAGGAAAGGAGCAGCATATGTCCCGAAGTAGTATAGAAAATATTGAGCTTGTCGTCCGAACTATTGCCCAAACATCCCTGGATAACGAAAAGTATTTTACCGAGTTGGACGGTGTTGTTGGGGATGGGGACTTTGGCATCTCACTAGCCAGTGGCTTTGGTGCGATTGTGGCACAATGGGATACCCTGGATCGTAGCAGCGGTGAGAATTTTCTGGTGGGGTGCGCCAAAATTATCTCCAGAAATATTGGTGGTACTTCCGGTTCCATCTGGCGGGCAGCTTTTCGGAATGCGGGCAAGAGCATTAGTGGTAAAGAAGAACTAACTGGGGAAGATGTAGTGACAATGTTTCGCAGTGCAGCAGCAGGAATTATGGATCGTGGGGGAGCAAATTTAGGGGACAAAACCTTGCTGGATGCCTTAGTACCAGCAGCAGATGCCTTTGAGCAAACTATCACAAATGGCGGCAATACTCAGCAATCGATCGATACAGCCGCCAAAGCGGCGCGAGAACAGGTAGAAGAAACTAAAGCTTGGATCGCGAAGCGAGGTAGGGCATCCTATACTGGTGAACGGAGTAAAGATACTTATGATGCTGGTGCAGTAGCAGTGGCAATGATGTTTGAGAATGTTGCTGCTGCTTGGGAAAAATTTTGATAATGGATAATGGATAATGGATAATTGATAATTGATAATTGATAATTGGGAGTGAAAAAGATTTTTTGGCCTCTAGACAATTTGCGATTGCCTTATCTCGCATAAAAGAGGAATAGTTAACTCATTGTCCATTATTAATTATCCATTATCCATTATCAAGAGGAATTTACTTTGAGCGACTCAATTATTAAATTATTGGACGAATTGCCCACAAATAACATGACCGTGAAAGTACTCAAGGCTCTAGACTTTGTAGTACCAGGGGAATGGGAAAATGTCGTGGGTTGCGATCGCACTATTGAATTCGTGACTGGAGAAAGCGATGGCGACAGGATTAGGGACATTCGCAATCGGGCTATTGAACTATACAATGACAGTGATAGGGGCTACCAGAGTGCCCTCTGGTTTTACTACCAACATACAGGGATTCAAACTGTAGCGAAGAAATTGATATTGCAGGCAGCGGAAGAAGCCTAATATATAAGTAGGGAATGGGGAATGGGGAAGATATTTGATCTCACCTATCGCAGTAGCGAGGAAACAGAATGTTAGGCTAAGCTGCGGTATAGATTTAGATTTATTGAGAATATTTTGTGAACAAATTATTTAAACAAATATTACAGCTGTCTATTACTCTCATTACCGCTAACCTGTTAATCAGTTGTACTGTGCTCTTAAAAAGTAGAAACAAACCTAAACAACCGGAAGTCAAAAAAGAAGCAACTGCCCTGCCCATAGTTTCACCTGCTCTCAAGGATGCCGTCAATGACCTCCAAGATTTGAAGATTAAAAGTGAAGGTGAATATGGTATAAAATTAAGGGAATATGAAGATAAGCTCAAAGAGATAGTACCAGTCGCTGAAATTGCTCACGGCGATGAAGAAGCCTTAGCAGCCATGAAGTCAGCGGTAGAAGGACATAAATTAGCTCTAGAGTTTTGGCAATGCGATCATCTGACTGGCTACGATAACTTACACCAATGCCGGGACAAAGCCCTACAAGGTATATTTAACAAGTATCCTGAAATTAAAGAGCAAGCTTTAGCCATAGCTCAAGAAGAAGGTTCATCTTATACTAGTGCTGAACTAGATCAACAATCTCTTTTGGAAGCGATATGGAGTCAAGCCAATGGAGATACTGCGATCGCACACCAGATAATCTACCCACCACTGGATATAATTAATACAGCGGCTGAGGAGAAGTGAGCTTGAGGGGAGATGGGGAGACAAGGGAGACAAGGGAGACAAGGGAGACAAGGGAGACAAGGGAGACAAGGGAGACAAGGGAGACAAGGGGGATATGTATAATCACTAATTCTCAATTCCCAATTCCCGATTCCCAATTCCCAAATAACCAATAACAAATAACAAAAAGGAGAAACATATGACTGAGCTTGTAGGTACAAATACCACCATACCCTTCACGAAATTAACCCAAGCAGTCACAGAGTCTTTTGTTGGAGTATAAACAACAGAATTCCTCTGTGAGCCTTGCTTGTAGAAGCAATACCCATTGAGGAAATTCGCAATGAATTTAGAATCATTAGGTTGGGGCAGCTTGTTTGCCACCAGCTTTGATTGCTATCGGCAAGAAGGATATACTGTCGGTAGAGTTGCTATTGAGCACAAAAGTACCTACATCCTCTACACAGAACAAGGAGAATTATCAGCAGAAGTTACAGGTAAACTGCGCTACCAGGCTGTTGCACAGCAGGATTTTCCAGCAGTTGGTGATTGGGTAGTAATTACCATCCCAGATCCTGGGAAACAAGCCACCATTCATGGAGTTTTACCCAGAAAAAGCAAGTTTTCCCGCAATATTGCTGGAGGTAAAACCGAAGAGCAAATAATTGCTGCCAATATTGATACCGTCTTTTTAATTTCGGGGTTGGATGGAGATTTCAACCTCAGAAGAATCGAACGTTATCTGATTCTGGTTTGGGAAAGCGGTGCTAATCCGGTGATTATCCTCAACAAGGCGGATTTGTGTGATGATATCGAACAACGGCAACAAGCAGTGGAAGCGATCGCTCTTGGCGTACCTATTATCACCTTGAGTGCTATCCATAATCAAGGACTAGATCCTCTCAAACCTTACCTGAGTCCGGGAACAACCGTGGCTTTGCTTGGTTCCTCCGGGGTCGGCAAATCTACCCTGACTAATCAATTGGCAGGTAAAGCAGTGCAGGCAGTGCAGTCCGTCCGTCAAGGAGATGACAAAGGCAGGCATACTACCACCCATCGCGAATTAATTGTACTGCCCTCCGGTGGCTTACTTATAGATACCCCTGGAATGCGGGAAATCCAGATTTGGGGAGGAGATAGTAGCTTACAGGAAACTTTCACCGATATCGAAGTCTTCGCCCAGCAATGTCGCTTCCCTGACTGTAAACATGAATCTGAGCCCGGTTGTGCAGTGCAACAAGCTATCCTTGATGGTAGTCTAGATTACCAGCGTTTTGTAAGTTACCAGAAATTACAAAAAGAATTGGACTATTTGGCAAGGAAGCAAGAGCAAAGAACCTATCTCGATACCAAGAAGCGATGGAAGAAAATTACTAAATCCATGCGGCAAAGGAAAAAGCACTGAAACATACTGGTGGAGGTAGGCAGCTGCACCGCATTCGACCGCCTCCATCTGTTAAGACTGTGGGAGTTTTGACCAAGCTGTTGGTGGTACTCAATAAGCAACAGCTCCCTAGAAACTTTCTCTATCCGTAAGAGGTATCGTTATACTGGATTGACATGGTACATTATCAGCATCACTAGATTTAATGATCGACTCATACTGTCGCCTGTTGCCCCTAAGAGAACATATTATTCGGAGCTGTAAGCTATGGTGAGCCAGACTGAAACCCAAACCCGACAAACGGTTCAATCCGAAGTTACTCGTCTGCGGGAAGATTTACGTCTGAGAGACCAGCTAGTACAGCAATTATCTCAGGAATTGTTCCGCCTGGTTAAAGGTAATGCCAACTTTATGCCTCAGCCCGAGGTTTCTGAGCGTCACCAAGCGAGTATGCGCTCTTTACGAGACCAATTGCAAGAGGTGGAGCAGCAGGTTCAATTTTACCAAGAGCAGATTAAAGTCCGGGATGAAGAAATTTATCAGTTGCGGCAGTCGGTTCAGGAGTTAACAGACCGTTCCCGTATGCTAGAGCAAGTAGTACAAGAGCTTCCCCAGATTTATCGCCAAAAGTTTTCTGAACGGATGATACCAGTAAGAGAAAAAGTAGCGATGTTACAGAGGGAAAACCGGCAACTCCATACAGAGTTACAAAGCGTCAGTTACCGACTAGCAGTAAGAAACCGGAATATCACCAGGATTGATTTACCTAGTTTTTCCCCTATGGGTGGTAGCCCAATTCCCACCTTCGGGAGCCTGTAGAGTCTGGCTTAAAAATTTGGTGGGTTAAAGAAGAGACAGCAATTTTTATCTAATTGGTGTATACAGGGACAGGTAAGACGCCTGTTCTACAATTGATTGAATGTGCCTTTTTGGTTTATTCAATCAGTGCCAACCTCTTTATTAGCTATCAGTCAGTCTGCTATGAGCAATTCCTTAACCCACATCCTCCTAATTGATGATGACCCCATCTTTCGGCTAGGTTTGCGTACTGCTTTGGCAGAGTTTCCCAATTTGCAGGTGGTTGCTGAAGCTGATACTGGTGTCACTGCTTTGGATATCCTGAGACGTCGGCAGAATCAAAATGCAGTGGACTTGGTCATTCTGGAACTATCGTTGGCCGAGTTATCCCTATCTCAGCAATTGAAGACAGATTACCCTAACCTACCAATACTACTGCTCACTGCCCAATCAGACCCAACTCAATTGGCAGTAGCACAGGAAGCTGGCGTGGATGGTTATTGTTCCAAAGGTTCCCCAGTAGACACCATTGTTGGAGCAATCGGTCAACTTACCTCCGGTGAATCTTTTTGGGAGGCTTTTCCAGCATTTTCCCAGTCAATACCTAGGTCTGTACCTTCTCCTCGCTGGCATAATCAACTGCGCTCCCAGGGATTGCAGCAAATTGAAGCAGCTTTAGTACTGGTAAAGCAACAGTTGCAATCTCCTAACCTGACTAACTTAGACCGGTTGTTCTGGAATGGACGTCGCCGAGAACTTTTGGCGGCACGTTGGCTGGTGAATCAGCTGTTGCCTGCTCAAGTAATAGTGGTGGAAAGGGGAGAAGAAAGAAAAGAGAGACAAGGAGGACAAGGAGGACAAGGAGGACAAGGGAGAGATTCTCGATTGGCTATTTCTCGGCAGCAGGGAATACTGGTTCCCTCGACCCCATCTAGTTCCGAGTTGACTCAGGTGTTGGAATCATCCCAAACGTTTGATGCTACTTTGGCCAAACTACAGTCTGGTTTAACCAACCTTACTGGTGAAATCCTCGAAATTGATATTCTACAAACTGATAAAAAACGAGAATTACTGGGTATTATCTTGCAAAAAGTTGAGGCAATTCTGGCAGAATTGCGCTTTTCTCAAATAACAATGGAACAGCTAGCCGAGAAGCGATCTCTTATTTTGCAAGATTTGTGGCAAGTATCAGTTATGGATTTCTTTGGTAGGTATTATACTTTGCCCTGGGGTAATCGGGAATTGGCAGTAGTGGATATCTTACTGAGGGATGCTGCTGCTGTCCAAGGGGATATTTTGGACCGGATTCCCTTTGTAGTAGAGTTATTTGCTCATCAGTTATTTGATACACCATTAATTATTGATAATGTGTCTTATCCTGCTCAGACCCCTGAAGCCCTTACCCGGTCAGGAATTTTACTCCAAAATTTGATTATTCAACTGGCTAATGGAGTTATTAGCCCTCTATTAAATAACTTTGCTGATACTGAAGCAATTAAGCAAAATTTTTATAACCAACAGCTAATTTCCTCTAGAGATATTGCCCGCTTCCGTAATAATTTATCTTGGAGATATCGCAAATTACAATTACTAGATGAACCAGAAGCAATTTTCGAGAGTCGCCATCATTTGTTGGTTCTGACTGATACTGGCATCAAACGCACTGCCATCTATGCTCCTCGAACTCAGGAATTGGAACAGCTTCAAGGGTTATCCTTTGTAGTCAGTATAGCCTATGAACTACGAGATGCGATTTCGCCCCGTTTACGAGGTACTGTTTCCTGGGTTGGTAGGGGTGTGGTTTACTTCCTGACTCAAGTAATCGGTAGAGGTATTGGTTTGATTGTTCGTGGTGTCATTCAAGGAGTGGGTAGTGCTTGGCAGGACACTCGTTTGGGGAAATAGGGAATTTAGAATTTAGAATTTAGAATTTAGAATTTAGAATGAAGAAAAATATCAACAGGGCAAGGTGTGAGCAGCAACCGCAATTTTAAGCCTGCGGTGCTACTACTGAGTGCTGTATCTGAGGAGTTCAAAGAGAGATCTACTCTTCCACTTGCCAGAGATCACTGCTTAAAGGTTCATCTAGAATTTTTTTGGGTCGCAGTACTAAAATCAGCCTTCCTAAGAAACTGACATTAGGAGCTTCTGGAAACCAGTGAACTTCAACTTGTCCTGACTGCTCGAGCAGAAAATAGCTATCTCTGCTCCATTGACAGCTATTTCGGTCTACTACTAATAATAACTCATCAAGTTTATTACTTGGTTGACCAGGTAGCTGATTACTATGACATAGTACTACCACCGGGTCTTGCGCTTTCCGGACTATTTGCCAGCCAGGAATAGCAACTAAACTCTGTTGATTAGATGTCTTAACTATGCCAAAAGAACCAGTAGATTCAATAGTAGAAACCGCTTCCCACTCAGCCACTGTCAACGGCAACTTACCAATCACCGGCAGTAAACGGGGCATAAAATCATCAGCTTCGAGGCGATAGAAAGGTAATCGGGGAGGCTGATGTTGGTTACCACCAATACCTTCCGTCAGCAACTGCTCAATTTGTTGTCGCGCTTCTTGGCTATGAGCAAACATTAAACCCCGTGCGATCAAACGAGAACGTTCTGTTAAGCTGTTTTGGTATCTAGCAACTTTCCAATACTGATAAGCAACAACGTCACCGGGATGATTAGAAAATCCTGCCGGTGGAGTGCCCATCCGAGAAAAGTCTTTGAGAGCCTTGGCAACTTCACGAGCCCCCTCAGAGTCAAGGTTCCTAGCAACAATAAACTCTGCAGCTACGGCTCTTTCTGGTTGAGTAAGAATCCTTAACTCATATAAGCTATCTGAGCCAGTGCGCTCAAAACGCGATCGCACATTCTCTGAGACTCCCTCTTTCATCAAAGTATCGTGAACTTGAGCCGCCACAATCACTTGATTTTGTTGAATTGGCTCAAACCCGGTTGCTTCAAAAATTGCCTGGGCACTATAACCTGCTTTTTGGAGCTGCTGACAAGCCTTACCCCATTCAACCCAGTTACTTTCTTTGCGTCGTAGGAGTAGCAATAATTCTTCACAATTAACCTTCACTGAATCGTTGTGAGGGCGACTATCAGGAGTGCCTGGTGTAATTTCCGTCATCTATCTTAGTTGGTATCTTAATTTATTTACAGTTATGATTGTGAGATACAATACATGGCTAATATTGATACTATCAGTTGCTAGTAATGAGTTTAGAGCGACCGAACAAGCCCAAGATTCTAGTGGTAGACGACGAACCGGATAATCTCGATTTGCTCTACCGAACCTTTCGACGAAACTTTCAAGTATTCAGAGCAGAAAGTGGAGCTGAGGCTTTAGCGATACTAGCAACTGAGGGGGAAGTGGCAGTAATTATCTCCGATCAACGGATGCCACAAATGAAAGGAACGGAGTTTTTGAGCCAAACGGTTCCCCAGTTTCCTGATACAGTAAGGATTATCTTGACTGGTTTTACTGACGTTGAAGATTTAGTTGAGGCAATTAATTCTGGACAAGTATACAAGTACATTACCAAGCCTTGGGAAGCCCGACATTTGATCGAAGTAGTACAAGGTGCTAGCGAAACCTATGAATTGCTCAAACAGCGGGCAGAAGCAATAGATCTAGCCAACGCGCAAAAAGCAGTTCTAGCAAGCATTTTACAAGTTGCTCAGGATGCCGATGGTTTAGCTTCTTGCCTCAGGGCAATTGCTAAACCTTTTGCTCAGAGTTTTGCTGCAGACTGCTGTATCTTACAATTAGTCGAAGATAATCAGCTGATTGCTGAACAGGGAAGTTATACCAAGCTGGAAAAGCAGGAAAACTGCTTAGAAAAAGACCCCCTTGTTCCAAAAGTTCTCACCAATAAAGAGTTCCTGGTTTGGGTGAATGCTTCCTCTACCCAGTCTCCCGATGTTGCCGAATATTACCAAAATATCGGTGTAAAAATGCACTTGCTGGTTCCGGTACTCTACCGAAGTCAAGTAATAGCAATCTTATCTCTTCAGTGGCAAGAAAAAACTAGACATCTCCCAGAAGAGCAACTCCAACTCATTGATCTGTTAGCGCAGCAAGCTGGTTTAGCGTTAACAATGACTAAGTAAGGTTTGGGAGATAAGTATAGCGAAAGGCAGAGGGCAAAGGGCAAAGGGCAGAAGGCAGTCCCGGTGAAAAAAATTTTTCACCTTCCCTCAGAACCTTGGAGGCTTAGGCTTGTATTTATTCAATCTAAAATCTAAAATCTAAAATCTAAAATCTAAAATTGTTTCTAGATAGTAATAAGTGAGAATGATGCCAAATAATGAAAGATAATCCTGTAAAGCCGTCCTCATCAGAAATTCGCGACTTGTTTAACCGCATTGCACCAATTTATGATCAATTGAATAATTGGTTAAGTATTGGTCAGCACCGGGTTTGGAAACTTATGGCAGTGAAGTGGACTAACCCTAGCCCTGGGAAGACCTATTTAGATTTATGCTGTGGTAGTGGTGATTTAGCCCAGTTACTAGCATCTCAGGTAGGAGCAACTGGTCACATTTATGGGGTAGACTTTTCCGTAGCTCAGTTAGCGATCGCTAAAGCTAGGGTTGTTCACAAGTATCCTCCCTTGGCAATTAGTTGGGTTGAGGCAGATGCCCTCAATTTACCCTTTGCAGACAACTACTTCGATGGGGCAACTATGGGTTATGGGCTCCGCAATGTAACAGATATTCCCCTTTGCCTGAGGGAATTATACCGGGTTCTCAAACCCGACGCCACAGTGGCTATCTTGGACTTTAATCGCCCCACTCAACCAGCAACCAGTTTGTTTCAGCAGTGGTATCTCAAAAATCTTGTTGTTCCTTGTGCCAAGAACTTTGGCTTAAAAGAAGAATACGCCTATATCGTTCCTAGTTTAGAGCGCTTTCCCACTGGGTTAGAGCAAGTAGAATTAGCTCGTGAAGCTGGATTTGTTAGTGCCACCCACTACCCGATTGCTGCTGGTATGATGGGGGTTTTAGTCTTGAGTAAAGCTTAGGTGTTAGGTGGTAGGTGGTAGGTGTTAGGTATTAGGTGTTAGGTTTCACCTAAAGCCTCAAGCTCCAATTTTGTTAAAAATGTGAGTTATGACATCTTCAATTAGTTTGCCTACTCAGTCTCAACCACCCCTGCCACCTAGGGAAACTCTGCCAACGATGTATGATCTACCCAGCGAGGATCCGGAGGAACCTGGTTTGCCAGACGAGTTTCACTTTTTACAACCCCTACTACTTTACCTAACTTTTCAACCAACTACTTGGAGTCCTGAACTAGTTTACGCTGCGGCGGATCTTAATCTCTACTATGATCCAACCAATCCTCTGTGGTATAAACGCCCTGATTGGTTTGGTGTTGTTGGAGTTCCTCGTTTCTATGAAGGTAAAGATTTACGTTTAAGTTACGTCACTTGGCAAGAGAGAGCTAATCCTTTTGTTGTAGTTGAGTTACTTTCACCTGGTACTGAAGAAGAAGATTCCGGTAAGACAATCAGGAAAGTTAAAAAGCCGCCTACCAAGTGGGAAGTCTATGAAAAAATTCTGCGGGTTCCTTACTATGTCATCTTTAGTCGCTATACAAATGAGCTTCAAGCTTTTCAACTAGTAGGTAGTCGTTATCAATCAATCAACCTGACCAATGAAGCGATACCAATGCCAGATTTAGGATTAAGTCTGGGTTTGTGGCAAGGTTCATTTCGAGGGGCTGACAGGCAGTGGTTACGATGGATGACTTTGGAAGGAGAGTTGATTCCTCTTCCCAGTGAAGTAGCTGTAATCGCTCAGAAACAAGCAGCCGATGCTAAACAAGAAACTGCCGATGCTAAACAAGAAGCTGCCGATGCCAAGCAAGAAACTGCTGATGCCAAACAAGAAGCTGCTAATGCTCAACTCAGAGCACAACAGCTAGCAGACCGATTGCGGGAATTGGGAGTCAATCCAGATGAAATTTAAGTCTTCGGTAAAGAACAGTGAAGCAAATGGGCTAAATTGCCTTGTATTGCAAGTGGGAAATCCCTACCACCTACTACCTAACACCTAACACCTAACACCGATTAGCTAAAATAGTCTAAAGTTGGCAAGTTGAATAGAGCAGCAACTCAGTAACCACTTTGCCCTTATTCAGTGGTTTGGAACCTTTACTGTTAAGGAGAAACGGGTTTGGGAGAGCTTCCAATCTCTCCTACTCACTGTTGCCTCTGGCCTCTTGCCTTGTAACTTAGTTCTATTTAACCAGATTACGTTTTGGATTTGTCTAACCTGTGGCTACTCGTTGTTCCTCCAGTAGCAGGGGCAGTTATTGGCTATTTCACTAATGATTTAGCCATCACCATGCTGTTTCGCCCTTACAAACCTATTTACATTGGTAAACGTCGGTTACCTTTGACACCTGGTTTAATTCCCAGCAACCAAGAGCGCCTTGCTCAAAAAATTGCTGACACTATCATGGGTTCTCTACTAACACCGGCGGAGTTACAACGTCTAGCAAAGCGTTTGCTGGCCTTAGAACGAGTTCAAGGGGCAATTTTCTGGCTTTTAACCCTTGCACTAGAGCAAGTTCGACTAGACAAGGAGCAGAAAACTGCCAAGATTCTTGCCTCGATTCTCAGAGATTTTTTAGGGGAATCATTACCTCGCATACTGAAAGTTTTAGCTCGTCGTGAGGATTTTTTAGAACCCCAACTCAACCAAATTTTTGACCAGATTTTATTAGAATTTGAAATCAATGAACAACAAGCCAAAACTCTTTCTAACTGGATACTACAAGTAGCTTTACCACCGGATGTCTTACGACAGGCACTGATTGATTTTTTAACTGAGCGCAACATTCAAGTGATTGATGAAGGCTTTCGAGAGAAAAGCACGGGAACTTATTGGGTTATCGCTAATTTATTTGGTTTAAGAAACTCCCTAACTCGCCTAAGAGCTTATTGTTTGGATGACAAGGAAGCAGCTAATGCTCGTTTAGAAGAACTAATTATTTCTCTCGGAACTCGTGAGCGGCTGCGGGAGTGGTTGCAAAATCTGACTCTGCAAAATTTGCCTGTGTTAACGGTGCGGCAGCTACGGAAAACAACAGCTGATGCAGTACGCAGCTATATTCAAGAACGAGGTGGCGACTTGCTACAAGAATTTAGTCGCTCGGTTGATTGGGAAAAAGTAGCGGTATTAATTATTAACCGACTGCGGGAGTCAGAAACAATGAACACATCCCTAGAACTGATTAGCCAGGAATTGGCTTTGGTATTGGAACGTTATCTAGAGGAAGATTTGGAAAAACTTGTGGCTCAGGTGATTCCCATTTTATCGATTGATCAAGTAATTGTAGAGCGGGTTAGGGCAACTTCACCAGAGCAGCTGGAAATCTCTATTAAAGGGATCGTCAAGAATGAGCTGCAAGCGATTGTTAATATAGGTGGCATCTTAGGTTTTGTTATTGGATTATTGCAGACCATTTTGTTGTGGTTCAGATAGAAAGGACAGACAAGATTCCTATGCCACGAAGTTGGATTTAATACTAAGGGAGTGTTAATTGACTCAAATCTTGCCTGCATCTAAATTCCTCATAGCAGTTCCTAAATCATTGGTTAGCTGTTTAGCACTAGTTTTGGTGGATTTACTCAGATAATCTGCCACAGTTAGAGGACAACCAATATCAACTGTGACATCAGAACCCCGGTGGGGTACTAAATTGCTGTAACGAATGCTGATGGGCACAATTTTTAGCCCAATACCTGGTTCACTTGATTCAGTTTGTAGAGCAATACGAGCCATACCAGGTTTGAGGGGGTGAAGTGTACCATCTTGGAAGATATTACCTTCCGGAAACATAACCAAGGCTTCACCATTGCGCAACAGTTCGACACTATGACGGATACTACTAATTCCTGGACGTTTGGTATCAACAGGAAATCCTCCCATACGCCTGATAAACCAGCCCTGCAAACCATTACATTCATTTGCCGAAACCATAAACCGCAAGTCACGTCCAGTAACTGGTCTCCCAGCTGCATAAGGCATAACTAAAGCATCCCAGCGAGAGCGATGAGTTGGGGCTAAGATAACTGGACCAGTCTTTGGTATATTCTCATGTCCTGTCACTTTCAGTTGCTTGAAGTACAAAGGCATAACAATACGACGCCCCAAAGGATAGAGAATAGAAGCTAACCAATGATTAACATGGGAGTGAACAGGAGCGACTTTTGCCTGACTTAATTTCTTGATAGCCTTGGTTAAGAAACTGGTTTTCTTTGGGGAAATTTTGGATATTTCTTTTTTGTCCTGATTAGAAACTGGTTGGGAGAGAATATTGGATTGGCTCTCTATAACTTGTGTTACTGGAGTTATGATTGCTGGGGCTTGTTCACGGAGGTTGAGTTGCATCATCAGAAATTAATTTTTACAGCTTCAGAGTCTACACTCTTACCTTAGGTGTTATCTTCAACTCCTGTCTTAGGGGCAAGGGACACTTATGCCAGTGTCATTATTGGGGAATTGAGAATTGAGAATTTGAGAATGGGCAATGGAACATGGGAAAGAAAGATTTATAGCAGTCGCTAGGGTGGTTAAGACATTCTTAGTTAAGGCAACTTAACAAGGGGCTGCCATCCTCTTTTCCTAATGGCCTTGGCGGTTGCTATCATATCGGGTCTCTGATCCTTTGTCCTTACTACGCCGTCGCTGGGCAAACCAATCTTGCAGCTGGTTTCGGCAAGCAGATTCCATAATTCCACCGAGGATAGGTAGTCGGTGGTTAGAGCAAGCGCTATCAGGAAGATTGGCAACAGTACGAATTGTGCCAGTTTTGGGATCGTCTACTCCATAAACCAGAAGAGCTAACCGTGCCAAAATGATAGCACCGGTACACATCAAGCAAGGTTCAAGAGTTACATATAGGGTGCAGTTGTTGAGATGCCAGCTTTGTAAAGCCTGACCCGCAGCACGTAGAGCAAGAATTTCTGCATGAGCTGTTGGATCTTGATCTCGCTCTCTACGATTAGTGGCTTCTGCAATTAATTTACCGGTATCATCAACAACTACAGCCCCCACTGGTACTTCTCCTGCTTCCCCAGCTTCTTGAGCCAGGTTTAGGGCATAGCTCATCCATTTCCTGTGCATCAGATACACAGGAGCTTCAATAGCTGCTGTTGTATGTTCAAACATCTTTTGAGGCAGGAGTCAGAAGGTAGGAGGCAGAAGGCAGGAGGCAGGGGGCAGGGGTACTCTAGATGAAAAAATTTTTTTCACCACTAGGTAATGAAAGTAGGAACACTCCTGTTCCCTATTCCCTGTTCCCTGTTCCCTACTTTCCAGTCAAGAGATTCCGAGAGAAGTGACTAAGCTCCTTCCATAAGGAGAGGATCTAACCCACCCTTTTTGTCTAATTCATGGATTTCGCTACAACCACCAATATGCTGGTCATTGATAAAAATTTGTGGAAGTGTTCGACTGCCGTTAGCACGTTCTGCCATTTTGTCTCTAGCAGCTTCATCGCCGTCTATTTTATACTCCGTGTAGTTGACCCCCTTCAACGATAACAACATTTTTGCTCTGATACAGAAAGGACAAGTTTGCCAAGTGTAGATCTCGACATTAGCCTTGATATTTTCTGGATGCCGTCCTAAAAGATTATTAAGAGAGTCAAGCATTTTGTCCTTACTCCGCCAATTCCATTTCTTATCTATCCTAGCAAAAATAATACTATAGGATAAAAGAGCTTTCCCCTTCAGCGAAGAGATGAAATCTGGACGAGAGGGTTGAACCTCTTGCATTTCGTATCCATCTCTACAGAGATTCACTTAAACTATAAATGAGTTATCAACTATTCTGGGCATAGACTAGCAAAATCGAGGAGGTGAGTCAACTTTGTAGAGAATAAATTTCCCCCTAGTCTGGGAATAGTTTTAAAGATTACCGAAAAAATTTATACACCTAATATTTAACCAAATTATATAGTAAAAAGGTGTTGCACCGTACTCCTCCTGATCCAGTAGCAACATCAGTTGAAAATCCCCTATTTTTCGAGAGGGGAGATGTCACAAACAATAAGTCTTTTTACTCAAAGATGCGACATGAGCCAAAATATACAAGCAGTCATTACTAGTACTTATGATCTGCGCCTGGTGATGCTTTCATTCCTTATTGCTGTAATTGCCTCTTACACCGCTCTAGAGCTTGCAGGTCGAGTAAAATCCACTTCAGGAAAGACACGATTCAGCTGGCTGCTTGGTGGTGCTGTTGCTATGGGAACGGGGATTTGGTCGATGCACTTTATTGGTATGCTCGCCTTTAATTTACCCCAACCTGTCACTTATAATCTACTGACAACCCTACTTTCTCTGTTGGATGTCATTATTACCTCTGGTATGGCATTGTTGTTGGTGAGTTCCTCTACTTTGAACTGGCTACGGTTGCTAAATAGTAGTGTTTTCATGGGGTTGGCAATTGCCTCAATGCACTACATCGGCATGGCAGGGATGCAGGTTAGTCATGGAATTATTCAGTACAATCCTTGGGTGGTAGGATTGTCAGTCGAGATCGGCATCTTTGCTTCTTTTGCTGCATTATGGTTAACTTTTCGGCTGCGGGATGAAACAACGGAGACTCTGAATGGGTACAAACTTGGTAGTGCCATGATTATGGGAATTGCGATTAGTGGTATGCACTACACTGGTATGGCTGCTGCTAGTTTCCTTGAAGTAGAAGAATTAACCACCATCGTACCCAATAAATTCAATAACTCCCTGCTGGCTAGTGGAATTGGTTTGACTAACCTGCTCATCTTAGGTTTAACCATACTTTCGGTGATATTCGATCAGCGACTAGCAGCACAATCAGCTCGTGAAGAAATATTACAAGAAAGTGAGAAACATTTTCGGATGCTGATCCGTGAGATGCCGATAGGTGTGTTATTGCTAACTCCAGACTTAAAAATTATTGTTAGTAACCAAGCAGCGATTGATCTGTTGGGGATCAAAGACTCGCAAGTGTTAGAGTTGGGGTTGGTGTTAAAGGAGGGTGGTACGCCTTTTTCCCCAGAGAGTTTGCCCATGCAGCAGGTACTTGCCACTTGCCAACCTGTACACCATGTTACTATCGGCATTGATTGTGCTCTGAGCCAAACTCCGCGATGGTTGCTCGTCAATGCGGACCCCCAGCTTTCAGCGGAAGGTACAGTAGAGCGTATAGTCTGCACCTTCAGCAACATTACTCCTGCTAAGCAAGCAGAGTCAGCATTACGGCTCTCAGAAACACGAGAAAGAGAAAAAGCAACCCAACTATCTGCTGCTATACAGAAGTTGAAACAAACCCAAGCAAAGTTAGTTCAGACGGAAAAAATGTTCAGCTTAGGACAACTTGTCGCTGGGGTTGCTCACGAAATCAACAATCCCGTTAACTTCATTTACGGTAACTTGACCTATGTCAGTGAATACGCCTCTAACTTACTGGAATTAGTCCAGCTCTATCAACAGCATTACCCCCATCCTAACCCCAACATTCAACAGCAAACCGAGGCCATAGAGTTGGACTTCCTGAAAGAAGATTTACCTAAGTTGCTGGGGTCAATGAAAATTGGTACTGAGCGTATTCGTCAAATAGTTTTGAGCTTAAGAAACTTCTCCCGCTATGACGAAGCAGAAATGAAATTAGTTGATATTCATCAGGGGATTGATAGCACCTTATTAATCCTCGGACATCGACTCAAAGCGATGGAAGATAATGCACGTATTGAAGTAATTAAAGACTATGGTGATTTGCCTTTGATAGAATGCTACCCCGGACAGCTCAATCAAGTATTTATGAACATTCTCAGCAATGGGATTGATGCTTTGGAAGAAGCAAGAGCTAAGGAACAAAAAACAACAGAGGAAAAAAAATCTCCACTCTCTTATCAAAGCGATCGCCAATTTCCTTGTATTTGGATTCGCACCTTACGGAGTGGTGATCTACACTCCCCTCAAAAAGCAATAGACAATGGACAACCTGCTCCAGCAGACTGTGAAAATGAGACAGATAGTATTCTAATTTCTATAGCTGATAATGGTTCAGGTATGGCTGCTGCCATCCAGAAGCAACTATTTGATCCATTTTTCACCACTAAATCAGTTGGTAAGGGAACTGGTTTGGGACTAGCCATCAGCTATCAAATTATTGTAGAAAAGCATGGGGGAGCTATCTGGTGTGAGTCAGAATTGGGAGTAGGTACTGAGTTTTGGATTAAGATTCCAGTAAAGCGGAATTCCATACCAGTCGGTTAAGCAAAATTATGAGAAAATTGAATATGAATAGTTTAAAAGTGTAAAAAACTGTGAACGATAATTACGATTCAGACATTCGGCAAAAAATCAAGCTAACCAATGCTGAGCAGCTTTACCAGATTGAGAATGAGAGTGGGCAACCCATCGATTACGATAAAGCTAGTGGAAGGCAGCTATTCAATCATTACCGCCACAACCTTACTAATTATGATCAGGTTCTTGACAATGTTCGTGATCAGCAGGGCTACCTGACGGGCAGACAAGAAAAGAAAGCAGCTGTTGGAGCTGCTGAACAGGTGATTGAAGAATACCGTAACGAACACGTTAAGGTTATTCAGGATAGCCAAAAAAAAGGGAAAGTGCTCAAAAATCTCATGCAAAAAGCTGGAGTTAGCACTGCTTCTGCTCTATCCCAATTACTCGATACCTGGTCGGATAAAATCAAACAGTTGGCTAAACTAGAGAATAGTCAACGCACTTTACAAGTTTGGAACGATACTTATCGAGTTCAGCGTGAGTTAGTTAAGAAGCTGCTAATTGATGAGGGTGTCTCTGAAAATACCCTTGAAAAGGTCAATAAAATTTACAGCACTCGCTCTACTAATAAAGCAGTTGAATTTGCCTCAGATCTGTTCAACTTAGAGAAATCTGAAATTCTACGCTTGCTCAAGTCGGCTATTCGGTATACTAAACTTTGACTGGGAGCGACATAATGAAAATACAGGAAATTAAGCAGGAAGTCTTGAGCTTGACCTGTACCAGCACCACTCAGCAACTCAGGAAAGAACGTCCTGATCTAACTAAGGGTCGGGACTTGCGTTACAAAAGAGAATGGACAGATATCTGGGAAAAACTCAAGATATTACGGCTTCAAGAGGAGGATCTGTCTCTCGAGGATCTTGAGCAGTCTGAGAAAATGCTCCAGGAGTCTCTGTTGAAGATCGGTCGTATTGCAGGATTAAGCGATGATAAGATTGAGATTGATTGGCAGCGTATTCAGCTTGAAGCACAGTTTGGAGACGTGCATATAGAAGAGTTATAAATATGCTTCCTCTCGATAAACTAAAATGCCTGCCCAAAACCAGCGGCATCTACAAAGTTCTAGATGCTAAGGGGAATGTTATTTATGTAGGGCAGGCCAAAAATATTCATAGCCGATGGAATAATGGTCATCACAAGCTCAGCCAAATTCTTGCCGAATGCGGTTTAGCTGCTAGGATTGATTGGGTTGAAATTCCTGAATGGTTGCTCAATCGCGCTGAAAATGCCGCAGTCTCTTTCTACAAACCAAAACTCAACTCAAAGACGCCTCCTGTGGTTTAGCTAATAGCTGGAGCGTAATAGTTGACGAAGAATGCGCTATCTGTTGGGTACTAATTTTTATGTAATTTATTGAAACGGTCGTTCAGCTTTAATACGCGATCGCTCATTACTAAATTTAGTTCCACTTCAACACGAGTATACAATCTAGAAGACTATTCAACAGTTCCGCCACATCCAATCCGCTATGCCCAAGCCCATTATTCCCCGCATTGAACAACTAAGAGTCAAAAATTATCGTGCTTTGCGCGACCTGGAACTAAAAAATATTACACCACTGACAGTCTTGTTAGGGCCTAATGGCAGTGGGAAGTCCACCATTTTTGATATATTTGCCTTTCTGTCCGAATGCTTTCAATTTGGCTTACGTCGTGCTTGGGATCGGCGTGGGCGGTTTCGAGAAATGCGAACTCGGGGGCAAGAAGGACCAATATCCTTTGAATTGAAATATCGGGAAGAGCCACAAGCTCCCATCATCACCTACTACCTAGCAATTGATGAAGGTTCTCGCGGTCCTTATGTCGTAGAAGAATCTCTACAATGGCGACGAGGGGAACAAGGTAAGCCTTTTCAGTTTTTAAACTTTAAAGAGGGAGTAGGTGAAGTCATTAGTGGTGAGATGCCAGAAAAGGAAGATGAACGCATTACCCAACAACTCGACTCTCCTGATATTTTGGCAGTTAATACTTTAGGACAATTTGCCAGTAATCCACGGGTGAGTGCTCTCCGTCGATTTATCAGCGGTTGGTATCTGTCTTATCTCACTACAGATTATGCTCGTGGCACTACCGAAGCTGGCCCTCAAGAAAGGCTCTCTGAAACGGGTGATAACCTCCCCAATGTGATTCAATATCTCAAAGAGCAGTATCCGGATCACCTTGAAAAAATGTTGACAACCCTTACTTCTCGGATTCCCCGCCTGGAAAGTATCAATGCCGAGATGATGCAGGATGGGCGATTGCTCTTACAAGTCAAAGATGCCCCATTTCAAAAACCCATTTTGGCTAAATTTGCCTCAGATGGCACTATTAAAATGCTTGCCTATTTGATGGTTCTATATGATCCTGATCCCCCTCAACTTATCGGCATTGAAGAACCAGAAAACCATCTCCATCCCCGCTTGTTACCTGAGCTAGCTGAAGAGTGCCGGACTGTATCTGGGCAGAGCCAGTTAATGGTAACAACTCACTCGCCTCACTTTGTCGATGCTCTGCGATCTCAAGAACTTTGGGTACTCTATCGGGATGAATATGGCTTCACTCAAGCTAAAAGTGCTGCTGATATGCTCGGCATTCCTCAATTGATGGCTGAAGGTGCAACCTTGGGCAACCTCTGGATGGAGGGATACTTTGAATTTGGTGATCCCCTCAAGAATCAGGGAGCACCCAGAACTAAACTTTAGAATTTATAATCCACGTAATGATATCGCATTTAGAAGTTTTAGTAGAAGAATATTCAGCAGAAGTCGCCCTTGAAATCCTATTACCCAAAATTCTACCGTCTCATGTTGAGTTTGAAATTCGTTCGTTCCAAGGTAAAAAAGATTTGCTAAAGAAACTCCCTCAGCGACTCCAAGGTTATCGCTCTTGGTTACCAGATGATTGGCGGATTGTTGTCCTTTGTGATCGTGATAATGAGAATTGCCAAGACCTGAAAAAAACCCTTGAGGAATATGCTATTTGCAGCGGATTTACTACTAAGTCGAGTGCTTCGAGCAAACAATTTACTATTCTCAATCGAATTGCGATCGAAGAGCTTGAAGCCTGGTTTCTAGGAGACGCAACTGCGATCCATCAAGCATATCCCAAAGTTGTCCCAAACTTTGTAACCAAACAGCGCTATCGTAATCCTGATGCTATCAAAGGAGGAACTTGGGAAGCTTTGGAAGCTTTGTTACAAGGGAAGGGATACCATCAAGGTGGTTTGAATAAAGTTGAAGTTGCTCGAACAATTTCTGAATATATGCAACCTCAGAATAATCGCTCACCTAGTTTTCAGTGTTTTTACTCTGGGATACAAGAGATTATTGAACAAAACTGAATTTCTCAATCTGGTTTGAAATTTTAGGTAGGGGCGCACCGACGTGCGCCCTCAACTGATTGACATTAAGTTACTTTCAATTTTTGGGTTTGGCTCCAAAATTTTCAATTAGCAAATCCCGTAACACTGGTACTAAGTCTTCACAAGGAATCCCTTTCTGTACGCATTTACCTAGGTGAGCATCTTTGCCAACTTTTCCACCCATGTAAATATCAACCCCTTCTACAGCTTTGCCATCTTTACGAGCCTTGGTTCCCATTAAACCAATATCAGCTACCTGGGGTTGACCACAAGAGTTAGGACAACCAGTCCAGTGAATTCTTACTGGTTTACTCAACTCTAACTCTGTTTCCAAAGTTTGAGCCAGTGCTAAAGCTCGTTGTTTGGTTTCAATTAAGGCAAAGTTACAGAATTGAGCACCAGTACAAGAAACTAAAGAGCGAGTTAAAGGAGCAGGGGTGATACTGAAGCGAGTGAGCAGAGGTTCAGTTAAGAATGATTGCCAGCGAGAGTCGGGAATATTAGGGATGATAACGTTTTGTTCAACAGTCAGTCGGACTTCACCACTACCATAGACATCTGCTAACTGAGCTAGATCAAACATATCTTGAGCCTGTAGCCGTCCGACGGGAACATGTAAACCTACGTAGTTTAATCCTGGTTGCTTTTGCTGATAGACACCAATATGATCCCGCTTATCCCAGTCTATTTCATCTTTTTCCGCAGCAGTTTTTAGGGAGCGACCAAACTGGTCTGCCACCATTTCCCGGAATTTGTCCATACCCCATTCATCAATCAACCACATCATGCGGGATTTTTGTCGGTTAGCCCGGGAACCATGGTCACGATACACTTCTAAGATGGCTCGGCTCAGGTCAACCACATCATCATTCGGGGGAACCCAAGCATTGAGGGGAACAGCAGCTTCACAACGTTTAGCAGAGAAGAAACCACCAACAACAACATTAAACCCTAATTCACCATCTTTGTAGGCAGGGACAAAGGCAATATCATTAATTTCCGCATGGACTGAGTTATCTCGCCCCCCTTCGATCGCAATGTTGAATTTCCGAGGTAGGTTAGTAAACTCTAAATTACCCTGGCTTTGTTTGGTGATCATGTCCTGCACTTTTTGTACCAGTTCCCTGGTATCAACTAGTTCATCAGCACCAATTCCTGCCATCGGAGAGCCAGTGATGTTGCGGACATTGTCCATACCTGACTGAACACTGGTTAAGCCTACTTGCTCAAAGCGATCAAAAATATCTGGAATATCCTCGAGCCTGACCCCTCGCAACTGGATGTTTTGCCTGGTAGTAATATCAGCACTACCATCTTCACCGTAACGTTGTACTATTTCCGCTAAAACTCGCATTTGGGTGCTATTAAGAATACCATTGGGAGTCCGCATCCGCAGCATAAATTTGCCAGGAGTCACTGGACGATAAAAAACACCCACCCACTTGAGCCGATGTTCAAGATCGTCTTTTTCCATAGCTTCCCAGCCAATTTCAGCAAAGTGTTTGAGCTGATCTTTGACTTCTAATCCATCTTTTTGGGCTTTGAACTTTTCAAACTTGTTCAATTTCTTCGGTGTAGCGACAGTCATAGGTTTACCCCTTGGCTTTGGTGTATTCAGAGTTATTTTTGACACTTCCCACACTAAAGGTGACGGGGATTCTAACAGTAGCTACTTACTCGCTTTTGGCTGGTGCTAACTAGTGTAGAGATTGTTATTCCCAAGCGCATTACTTAGAGTCTGCCCTACCCTAGATTTTGCTTTAAGCAAAATATTTATAGCCGCGATAGTAACTCGGTGTAGAACACAGTCACGCTAAAAAATAGGAGTACGATTACTAAGAGATTTTTTGACTACTCGTTGACATTGAGTAAGTTATTTTGCTGGTGTTCTGTGAGATAATTTTTCGCCATGCACTAATTACTCTTAAGTTAATCTATTTTAAGGATACTATGATAGACGGTATAGTATAATACAAAAAGTAGATGGTTGCTTATTTATTGCATCACTTTAATGCTTTTTTTGCATCAACACAAGTTAGAGAGCAGAAGGCAGTCCCCTCAAACTACAGAAAAAGCATTGCAAAGTAACAGCATTTCCGCTTTGAGGGCTGTGATTGCATCATCAAATGAATCATTATCTTTGGTACTGAGTAGGTGAGCATCACCAACATTGGCACTTGACCACAGGTATGATTGCTGTCCTATGGTCAAATGGGAACCCCACTTTTCCTTATAGGTATCTAGGGTGATAAAAAAGCACTGGGACATGATCTCTTCAGGATCAAGTACAAATTGTCCCCAAAGTGAGAAGCCAAAATATTGTTGGTTCACTTCATTGTTGTACTCCCAATCAGTAAAGTTGGGAAATGCAGTTAAGGCTTTCTCTAATACTTGTTTAATTTCAGACTCTGTAAGTATCATCTTAAAAATAGGAACTATTTTAACTTATATCAAAAATCTAAAGTAGCGTCATACTGTCAGGCAAGAGGCAGAAGGCAGGAGGCAGGAGGCAGGAGGTGAGAGAAGGAAGTATGTATGTCAGGACTTTTTTTTTGGTATTACTATTGATTGTCTGCAAATGAATTAGCCCTGCTCCCAGAAGGGGAACAGGAGTACCCGCTATATTGGGTACAATCATTCTCAAAAATCGCCTTAAAGGGTAAACTATGGTACATTGGCCATTAATTTCAGTAATTATCCCTACTTACCAAAGGGAAGAACCTTTGCGGGATACCCTCGAAGACTTACTCAAACAAGATTATCCTACCTTTGAGGTGTTGGTAGTAGATCAAACTTTGAACCATGAGCCAGAAACTCAAGCTTGTTTAGAACAACTGGCCACTCAGGGCAAAATTAGTTGGTTGCGTCTTGACTGGGCAAGTTTGCCTGGAGCAAGGAATTATGGGGTAAGAAGAGCCTCAGGAGAAATTATTCTGTTTATTGATGATGATGTCAAAATACCTGTAGGATATCTGAAAGCTCATGCTCATAACTACCAACGCAGTGAAGTTGGAGCAGTCGCAGGGCGAGTTTTTGACCGGATGAAATTGCAGGATTCTCAGCAGGCCAATCAAGGAGATGCACCTTATACAATTGAGGATTTGCCACCAGAGGCAATGGATCCTGGCATTGCTTGGTATTACATTGACTTAGTACATACAGTCAAACCACAGCAAGTTATTTCCGCTAGGGGTTGCAATATGTCCTTCCGTCGGGAAATCTTTAGCAAATATGGCTTGCAATTTGATGAAAGGTTTCGGGGTAGCGCAGTGAGGGAAGAATCTGACTTTTGTCTGCGACTGCGCAGTACCGGTTATCAAATTTGGTATGACCCTGATGCTTGTTTGGTGCATTTAGGGGAAGAAACCGGTGGTTGTCATGATATTACCACGCGATCGCTACAATATCAGCTGACTTTCTATCACAACCACTTCCTGATGGGGTTGAAAAATCTGACTTTCTCCCAGCAGCTGAGCTTGTTTAGTCGTTTATTTGATTGCCACGTTTTAGGGAATCCTCCTTGTAACAAAAGTCGCTCTCCCTTAAAAATCCTCAGTCGTGGTATTTTTTATAGCCTAGGTATGGTAGATGCTCTAACTACTTTTATCAAATCTAACTGGGATGGTGGACAAGTCTACAGTCAACTCGACGAAATCCGGTTTTTAAAGTAAGTGATATCATGTCCGGTTGAATACTGACACTTTAGTGAAAATAAGGCAAAACGCAGAGGGCAGAAGGCAGTCCCAATGAAAAATTTTTCACCACCATGCACGACAATCCCTCTCTCCGCGTCTCCGTGTCCCCGCGTCCAGTGTGTCTCTTTCAAGTCAGAAGGGAAGGAAGAAAAAGGATATGAGATGCCTCTTTCCGTGATTTGTCCACAGAGAAAGTTTTTTTGGCATAACGATCCGGATAGTCCTCTTAGACTACGAAAAACTTCTCAGGTAGATAGTTCAAGCTATGTAAATTCACCAGTTACTGTTGGGGGTCGCATGATTTTAGGTCTTGCAGCAGCTCAAAGATTTGCCCACCTAGGAATCATTTTAGGTGGGATTGGTAGTTTACAACCAAATGCTGCAAGCTACATCAATTAGTTGAAAGCCTTGGGAAGCCCATTCTTTTTTTGGGATGGGAAGGACAATCACCCGTCGCTTTGTCGTTAGCACAAAGAACAAATGACCAATGACTAATGACAAATAACTATTTCAGCCTTTTGTCTGGCGTGCTCCCAGAAATATTACTCAAATACAGTAAACAAGAGAAAGCTATGGTAATGCAACCAACATATGGCAATACTGCAATCCAATACCCTGCCATTGAAGGGTCTCAGGAAGGATTACGCTCTCTTTTGGAGCAAATAGAAGCTGAACTGCTCGATAGTGAAGTTTACCGCCGAACCAAGGCTGGATTGGAAACAATGTTAGGAGAAGCTGCTAGCGCTGCCCAAATGTTGGTTAAGGCAGTGGGGCGAGAAGCTGTCCGTTTGACTTTTCAGCAGATTGTTGAACAATATAACATAGTTCCTGTTGCTTCCGAGGAAAAAAATCAAGCTAGCTCAGAATATGCAGATGCTCCGCAGGTGCAAGAAAAAGAACCAATGAAAATAGAGCCACCAATTGAGGCAATCTCTGAGGAAGAAGAGAGCAATGCCGTTGAGAAAACTAAACAACCTGGTTTCATTGCCAGGGCTATTGCTTATACGAAACCAAGCAAAGAGTTCCCTGAGCAGAAGTTAGCAGAACAAAAAGAACAAGAGCGCGAGCAGCTGTTGTTAGAAATCGCTCAACAACTACAGCAAAAGCGTCAAGCCCTCTCCCTTAGTGTACGCCAACTTCATAATCAAACCTTAGTACCAATTCATATCATTAATGCTTTAGAAACTGGTAACTTAGAAAAACTGCCAGAGGATGTTTATCTCCGGGGTTTTATCCGTCGCCTTGGTCAAGCTTTAGGTTTGAATGGGGTAGCAATGGCTGCTTCCTTGCCAGCACCAGACCCGGTAAAATCGGTGATTCCTTCTTGGTCTCAACAACCATCAGAATCAAGAGGAGTTCAGTTTAATTCAGTGCATATGTATCTCGGTTATACAGCCCTAATTGCTGGAGCTGTAGGAGGATTGAGTTTGATGTCGAACCAGTCACTCCCCAAGTTATTCGCTGAGCCTGAGTCAGATAATGCTTCTGGGCTATCAGTTTCTTCTGAAGATGAGACTAATATACCAGATGATACTAAACCTGGCCTGCAATCTAGCCAAAATGGTGTCAAAGCTGGCTCTGATATTGCCCCACCTGAGTCATTTACGTTTTGAGGTTTGAGGTGTTAGGTGGTAGGTGGTAGGTGGTAGGTGGTAGGTGGTAGGTGTTAGGTGGTAGGTGGTAGGTGGTAGGTTTTAAGCTTTAAATCTCTTGTTCAGAGATAATTGAGAATGTCGCATCTAGCATTTAGCATTTATTTTTATGCCAATTTACTACACCTATATCTAGGGGAGCAATCTTTTTTACCAATTCTCCATTCCCAATTCCCAATTCCCAATTCTCCATTCTCCATTCTCCATTCTCCATTCTTAATTATTCATTACTCTATACTGCTCATCATTAAGCCGTCCTGCTTGGTAGAGAATGTCAGTAATTTCAGATATGCTCAATACTGAATGTCCCTGATAACCATTGTCTTGCAGTCTGTTTTTGACTCCTTGTTCATGATCAATAAATACGACAATATCATTAACATTTAATCCAGCAGACTCCAGTTTGGCTGCTCCTTCCATGACACTTTTGCCACTAATTAAAATGTCATCAACTACAACAATGGTCTCCCCAGGATGGAAGTTTCCCTCAATAACACGCCTTGTACCGTGAGCTTTTACCTCTTTGCGAGGGAAAATCATGGGATGATTCAGGCGTAATGATAATCCAGTAGCGGTGGGTAAAGAACCATAGGGAATGCCAGCGATGCGATCGAAACTAAGGTCTTTGAGGATATCGGCATAGGCACAGAGAATTTGATGGAAGATTTGGGGATTGGAAATAATTTTACGCAGGTCAATATAGTAAGGTAAGGTTGCACCAGATGCTTGGACATAATTGCCAAACATAATGCAGCCAATATCATAGAGTTGCAAAATCAAATCTTGATAAGGATGTTGCTTCAGCAAGCAAACATCAGGCATCCACAATTCACAGGTAGAACCCTCCAGGATAATCTGGTTTCTGAGTTGATTAATTGATGCTCGCAGTGAGCTAATTTCTTGTGCCGGTTGCTCACTGGCTAACATATCCTGGGGAACAGGTATCAGCAAACCATCACCACTGCTATTTAAGCCAGCTTGGAGGATTTGGTTAAGTTCAGCACCCCCTTCTGCCCAAATACTACGGGCTAGGATAACTCTTTCTGGAGCAACAGTACGAATGCTTGCTAGGACTTCTGGTGAAGTAGTACCTACTTCCAAACCCAATTGTTCCAAAGTACCCCAGGTTTTGACTTCTTTGACTATATGTAAGTAAAGGGGAGATTCAGGAGAGGGATATTGTTGTAAAATTGCTGCACTAGGATTAGAAGTACAGCAGAGCATAAATACTGCTTTACCGGGATAAACTAAAAATGGTGCTACTTGGTCTTGCCCTGGATAGGGATTGAGGGTAATGGCATCTAATTGCCATTCGGCAAATACAGTTTGGGCAAAAACAGTGCAGGTGTTGAGGTCACTATGCTTGGCATCTAAAATAATGGGAATATCCGGAGGAATTGCTGCTAGAGTTTTTTCCAGCAGTTCCATTCCTGGAGCCCCTAATGCTTTGTAGAAACCGAAGGTTGGTTTATAAGCGCAGACTAAATCAACAGTTTCGGCGATAAGGAATTGCAACCATGCCCACAAGCCATCAATACTACTACCTTCGCTTGCTGTTGGACAGTAGCGCATCGGCATCATTTCTGGATTGGGATCTAGCCCTACAATTAGTAAGCTCTGATTGCGAGCGATAGCTTCATTTAATTTTTCAAAAAAATTCATTAGTATAATTAGAGCTTGCTGAGTAAAGGTTACTCACTTCAAAATTACTATAGCAGGCATTAAGTATGGAGAATATCTTAAAGAATATTGTGCTTGCAAGTTACAGTGAATGTGGAACTGGCATCTTACCAGAACTGTTCAGGGCGCACGTCGGTGCGCCCCTACTTTTATACTCTTTCGGAAGAATTTTATGGTCAGTAAATGTTTCTTGGAAACTGATGGATATCAAATTATCTTTGAACTCAACAGTATAGAGAATAATCAAGAACTGGTTAATTTAGTTATTGAGTTGCGGCTAGACCCTCAATTAGGAGAAATGTTAGTACGCTCAGTTCCTTCAGCCATCACATTCCCCAATTTGCAGAGATTAGTAAGTTACTTTGAACAGCACATAGCTGCTTTAAGAGCAGACCCCAATTATGAATCTCCTGTTTTCCTAACTAACGGTCTAGGCTTTCAGATGCAAGCCTTGGCAGGAGAATTTTTTACAGAAGTTGAGGGTAATTGTAATATTCGAGTGATGCTCAATGTCGGCAAGCCTATTCAAGGATACGCTAGCACTTATATTGGAGGGGAATCTGTAGTTGAGTTTGCCCAAATTCACAGCTTTATTTCAGGGATTAAGGTAGCGCTACAAGAAATTGGATGGAATTAAGCTCATCTGTTAACAACCTTTCTGCCTCCTGACTTGAAAGTAGGGAATTGGGAATTGGGAATTGGGAATTGGGAATTGGGAATTGGGAATTGGGAATTGGGAATTGGGAGTTGGGAATTGGGAATTGGGAATTGGGAATTGGGAGTTGGGAATTGGGAGTTGGGAATTAGGAATTGGGAATTGGGAATTGGGAATAGGAAACAAACTACTTTCATCACCTGGTGGTGAAAAAGTTTTTCATCGGGACTGCCTCCTGCCTCCTGCCTTCTGCCTTCTGCCTCCTGCCTCCTGCCTTCTGCCTTCTGCCTCCTGCCTTCTGCCTCCTGCCTTCTGCCTCCTGCCTCCTGCCTTCTGCCTAATCCTCATCCAACGGTAAGCCGAATCGCACTTTACCCTTGCCGAAATAACGCCCAAACTGAAGTTCATAAACTTCATCCTCATCCTGGGTCTCTACTTCCAAGTCGGAGCGAGGATAACCCACACATAACAGAGCATAGCCCCGTTCGCGCAATTTGGGAGAAAGACCCATCGCTTCTGGCTGGTAGATTTCCCCCGCAAGCACACGGACAGCACAAGTAGTGCAAGCACCATTGCGACAAGAAAAAGGGAGATTGACCCCTTGATTCTCTGCTGTATGCAGGATATAGCGGTCTGCTGGCACTTTTGCGGTATGCTGAGTACCAGTTTGGCGATCATTAATTTTAATTGTGTATGATTGTTCCATCCTTTCAGTGTATAATGAAAAATCGGGACAGTTAAATTACTTCCCGCACTAAAATTACAATTTGTAATTTCCCTGGAGAGGTGGCCGAGTGGTTGAAGGCGCAGCACTGGAAATGCTGTTTAGGGGTAACTCTAACGAGGGTTCGAATCCCTCCCTCTCCGTTGAAGAAGAGAGACAAGGAAGATAAGGAGGACAAGGGGACAAGGGAGATATTTAAATCCACCCATTCCCTACTGCCTTCTTGAAGAAATAGATCAAAAATGAATTTACTTTGACAAAAAAGTATAATTGTGATATAAAGCTATCCCATTTGGTGCGATCGCCAAACGTGGGATGGAAGCTCATCAGGAGTAATCAAGACTAAAATCCTAACACCCACCACCTAACACCCATTGGTGACAAGTTAAGGCAAAAATGTCGTTGTCCAGGGAAGGTCGAATTGGAAATAATGAACACTCCCCTCAAATGCCTCAATTATATCTGCGATCGCTGGCTGCCAGCAGAATCAG
This sequence comes from Symploca sp. SIO1C2, assembly GCA_010672925.1. Lineage (GTDB taxonomy): Bacteria > Cyanobacteriota > Cyanobacteriia > Cyanobacteriales > Coleofasciculaceae > Caldora. The sequence continues at coordinate 141,278 of JAAHFP010000013.1, forward strand.
GAATGACCTTGGAAAGTCGTAACCCTGCGGATTGGCGAGAGCTGGTGGCAACTTTTCCTCGTTCAGGTTCAACGGAGGTGGATGCAGCGGTTGAAGCAGCTCGTCAAGCTTACCATAGCTGGCGTCTGGTTCCTGCACCAACCCGTGCAGAATTTATCTATCGGGTAGGAGAACTACTATTAGAAAGGAAAGAAGAACTAGCCCGCCTGATGAGTCGGGAGATGGGTAAACCCCTTACGGAATCCCGGGGTGATGTGCAAGAGGGAATTGACTGCGCTTTCTATTATGCAGGGGAAGGTCGTCGCTTATTTGGTCAAACTACACCCTCGGAACTAAGCAACAAGTTTGCCATGACGGTGCGGGTACCAATCGGAGTCTGTGCTCTGATTACTCCCTGGAATTTTCCCATAGCTATACCTTGTTGGAAGTCTCTACCTGCCCTTGTCTGCGGCAATACAATTATTCTCAAACCTGCCAAAGATGTTCCGGCCTGTGCCACCTTCCTCATGGAGATTTTCCGCGATGCCGGTTTACCAGCAGGAGTAGTTAACTTGGTTCATGGCTCCGGTGAAGAGGTTGGTCGAGCCTTGATTGAACATCCTGGTATCGACTTGGTCTCCTTTACTGGATCTTCCCAAACAGGAGCAGAAGTTGGAGCTACTTGTGGCCGTACCCATAAGCGCGTCTGTTTGGAGATGGGTGGTAAAAATGCCCAAATTGTACTGGAAGATGCTGACTTGGAATTGGCTCTTGAAGGAGCTGTATGGGGTGCTTTTGGTACTACAGGGCAGCGTTGTACTGCCACCAGTCGCTTGCTTCTACACCGAGATATTAAAGCAGAATTCACTACCAAGTTGCTAGAGCAGACTAGCAAGTTACGCTTAGGTGCTGGCATAGACCCCGATACTGATGTGGGCCCATTGGTGAATGCAGCTCAATTAGAACGGGTTGGTTATTACCTGGAAGTAGCTCAGAGTGAGGGAGCGAAGCTGTTGCTGGGAGGAAAAGTCCTCCAAGAAGGCAAATTTCAACAGGGCTACTTTTTCCAACCAACAATTTTGGATCAAGTTACCCCAGAAATGCGCATTGCTCGTGAAGAAATCTTCGGTCCTGTGGTGGTACTGATAGAGGTTAGTTCCTTTGAAGAAGCGATCGCGATCCTCAATAACACCCCCTACGGCTTATCCTCATCTATCTATACCCGGGATGTCAACCGTGCCTTCCAAGCAATGCGGGATATTGAAGCCGGTATTACTTATATTAATGGCCCAACTATTGGTGCAGAAGTACACCTACCCTTTGGTGGCGTCAAGCAGACAGGAAACGGACATCGGGAAGCAGGCAATGCTGCTCTTGATGTCTTTACAGATTGGAAGACTGTCTATGTAGACTTTTCCGGTAGTTTACAACGAGCCCAGATTGATAACCGGTGATTGGGGAGTGTGGGGAGACAAGGGAGACAAGGGAGACAAGGGAGACAAGGGAGACAAGGGAGACAAGGAAGACAAGGGAGACAAGGAAGACAAGGGAGACAAGGAAGACAAGGGAGAAAAGATAAACATCCCCAATTCCCAAATAACAAATAACAAATAACAAATAACAAATAACAAATAACAAAAACATGCTTACTATAACTGAAAAGATTCTACCGAGGACTCCACGCCTGGTTACTTCCTTACCTGGCTCCAAAGCTAGGGCGTTGATCAAAAGGGATCAGGCATTGATGTCCCCTTCCTATACCCGCAGCTATCCCTTGGTGGCTGCTAAGGGAGAGGGTTGCATGATTGAGGATGTGGATGGCAATGTCTTTTTGGACATGACAGCGGGAATTGCTGTAACAGCAACTGGACATGCTCATCCTCAGGTGGTTAAGGCAATTCAGGAGCAATCAGCTCGTCTGTTGCATATGTCGGGAACTGACTTTTATTATGCACCGATGGTGGAGCTGGCAGAACAACTAGCGGCTTATGCTCCTTTTCCTAAGCCATTAAATAGTTCCTGTGCTCGGGTTTTCTTTACCAATTCTGGTGCTGAATCGGTGGAAGGGGCTCTGAAACTAGCTCGTTACTATACAAAACGTTCCCAAATCATCGCCTTTTTGGGTGGGTTTCACGGACGCACTTACGGTGCTATGTCCCTCACTGGTTCCAAAATAGTCCAGCGTCAGGGATTTGGCCCACTAGTACCAGGGATTACCCATATTCCCTATGGAACTAACGCTAGTTTGGCTTATTTGGAAGAAGAACTCTTTCCGAAAGTACTACCGCCGGAGGAAGTAGCAGCAATTATTGTTGAACCAATCCAAGGGGAAGGTGGTTATATCGTACCAGAAGCTGGTTTCTTGGAGAGGATTCGGAGGATTTGCGATCGCCACCACATCCTGATGATTGTTGATGAAGTCCAGTCGGGGATGGGACGGACTGGTAAATTGTTTGCGATTGAGCATTGGGGTGTGATGCCTGATATTATCACCCTTGCTAAAGGTATTGCCAGTGGTTTGCCTCTTGGTGCTATCCTATCTCGACCTTCCCTCATGACTTGGCCTCCCGGTTCCCATGCCACTACCTTTGGAGGGAATCCTGTAGCCTGTGCTGCCGCTAACGCCACGTTGCGACTCTTAGAAGCGGGACTGATGGACAATGCTTATCAAAGGGGAGTGCAATTGCAGCGAGGTTTAACTCAATTAGCAGATAGATTTGGGCAGGTTTCTTTACCTAGGGGTAAGGGTTTGATGGTAGCGGTTGACCTTTTGGATGCTGAAGGTAATCTCGACCCTAAACTACGCGATCGCATTATAGACCATTGCTTTTCTCAAGGACTATTACTCCTGGGTTGTGGTAGAGCGGCAATTCGATTTTGTCCACCCCTAGTTATCGACAGCGAACAGATTCAAGTTGCCTTAGAAATTCTTACCAAATCACTAGAAACAGTACCATGACACCCACACAAATTGCCAGTCAGTTGTGGACTAGACTCTGGCAAGACTACAGCCACCGAGTCGAATATGCCCGCATCTATCAGCACATGCTCCAACAAGCAGGAGGAGCGATCGCTAATGATCATATCGCCTTTCGTTCTCTACATCTTAGTTTAAACCAGACGGGGGGAGGGGGAGGGGGAGACAAGGGAGACAAGGGAGATGAGGGAGACAAGGGAGACAAGGGAGATGAGGGAGACAAGGGAGACAAGGGAGACAAGGGAGACAAGGGAGACAAGGGAGACAAGGGGACAAGGGAGATTACCAATTACCAATTCCTAATTCCCTTTGCGGAGCATGGTGAGCAAAGCGTAGACGCTAACGCTACACTTCGTGAGAGCGCAGCGGGACGAAGTCCGGCAAAACAACTAACAACAAATAACCAACAACAAATAACCAACAACAAACAACAGACAACAAACAACAAATTAGGCATTCCCTATATTGCTAACATTGCTGAAGCTTTAGGTTACGAGGTAGCTGGGGAATATCACTTTGCTGAGCAACATCTCTATGCTCGTCACTATCGCCATCCAGACGAAGACTGTTTTGATTTACCGAAGCTGTTTATCAGCGAACTACTGGTGGATACTCTACCTGCTGCTATTGCTCAGCTTATCAGACAAACCGTTAGTGAGGGTAGCTTCTATAATCTAGACAATTTGAACCAAGCGATCGCAACAGCATCAACAGCAAAAGAACTCGAAGCAATTGTTACTCAACTTCAAGGGGTCTTTACTCGTCCTTGGCAACCTCCCAGGCGCTCTGTGGTAGAAGCAGTCAATGCTGTGAGCCAGTACGGAGCTTGGGTACTGTTGCATGGTTATGCTGTAAATCATTTTACTGCTTATGTTAACCGGCAGAACACCCCTTTTTACCCGGATATTGAAAGCACAGCTTATGGGTTAGCTGAATTAGGTATCCCCATGAAAGCTAGAATTGAGGGCAATCGAAGTACCGGTTTGCGTCAAACAGCTACCCATGCGGTTACGGAGATGGTTTTGGTACGGGATGATACTAGCGGCAAGCTAGTTCGGATTCCTTGGACTTATGCTTATTACGAAATTGCGGAGCGTAATTTAATTGAAATTTCACCGGGTAAGCAAGAATTGTTTGAAGGGTTTCTTCGTTCCCAAGCACAAAATCTGTTTGAGATGACGAGGAAGTGAAAATTCAAAATTCAAAATTCAAAATTCAAAATTTGCTTCTACACACCATGCTACGCAAACAAAATTCAAAATGCTTATAGAGTTAGGACAAGGGGCTTAAGCCCCTTGTTAACTTGCCGTACCTGAGAATGTCTTAACTGCCCTGGCGACTGCTATAGTTTAAACCCACAATAGCTTAAGCCTTCTTTAACCAGCTGAACATTGCTCGTAAATCCTTACCCACGTCTTCAATGGAATGTTCTGCTTCCTGGCGTCGCATTGAAGTGAATCCGGGCTTGCCTGATTGATTTTCTAACACAAATTCCCTGGCAAATTGACCAGATTGAATTTCACTGAGAATTTTACGCATCTCGGCGCGGGTTTCGTCAGTGACAATCCGAGGGCCACGAGTATAATCTCCATACTCAGCAGTATTCGAGATACTATCCCGCATTTTGGCTAAACCACCTTCTACCACCAAATCAACAATTAGTTTAACTTCATGGAGACATTCAAAGTAAGCTACCTCTGGCTGATAACCAGCGTTTACTAGGGTTTCAAACCCAGCTTTAATTAACGCACTCAAGCCACCACAAAGGACTGTTTGCTCACCAAATAGGTCAGTTTCTGTTTCTTCCCGGAAGCTGGTTTCCAGGATGCCAGCGCGAGTACCACCAATTCCTTTAGCATAAGCCATGGCGCGATCGCGTGCTTGACCTGTAGCATCTTGATAGACGGCAAAGAGACAGGGAACTCCTTCTCCCTGTTCATAAGTCCGCCGCACTAAATGTCCTGGTCCTTTCGGTGCGACCATGACCACATCTACATTAGCTGGGGGAACAACTTGTCCAAAGTGGATATTAAAGCCGTGGGCAAAGGAAAGAACTTTCCCTTCTGTCAAATTTGGTGCAATTTCTTCCTTGTAAACGGTTTTTTGCACCTCATCCGGCAGCAATATCATAATCCAATCAGCCTCTTTAGCTGCCTCAGCCACTGGTTTAACGGTTAAACCAGCATCTTCAGCTTTTTTGGTGGATTTACTACCCGGATACAGCCCGACAATCACTTTCATACCACTATCTTTAAGATTAAGGGCATGGGCGTGACCTTGAGAACCATAGCCGATAATCGCAATGGTTTTACCGGCGAGTAGGTCTAAATTAGCATCTGTGTCGTAGTACATCCGGGCCATAGGAAAGTCTCCTTGCTGGAAGGGTTTGATTTACTGCAACTGATGATTCTACCGCAAAGGGGGGACAAAATGGAGAATGGAGAAGGTCGAATGGAGAAGGTCGAATGGAGAATTGGGAATTAGGTTAAATTCGCATATACGATAACTGCTATAATTAAGTTAATAATGCAGCTAATTTGCAAAATTAAATAGTTAGTTTATGGTGGTATAGCTTACCCTGTCGGAAATGCTTAACCTTGCCAGTCTAAAAGGTCTAACTGCGTAGATTCTGGTATGAATACTTATACTGATATATTTAACGAGTATTGTAATCAAGTATTTCCTAGTCAAGAGAAGTATTATGATTGGTATCGAGAGTCAGATAGTTTAAGGAGTGCAATTAAAAAAGCTTTTCTTAGTGAAGATCTACAAAAAAAAGTTCATCCACATCAATATCGGGTAGGTCGTCAGCGGTTAGAGCAAGCTGCTGCCATTGCTTTGGAACATTTTGACGCTATTAGTGACATTCACTTCGATAATTTCAATCAAATTCACCAATTTGTTCAGTCTGTCGCCGCTGAAGTTTCAGGATTCGGTTCCTTGGCAGTTTATGATGTTGCCCTCCGCATTGCTAAATATCAAAATTGCGATCTTAAAGAAGTTCATCTTCATGCTGGAGTTACCGTTGGTGCTTGTGCTATGGGTTTTAATGTAAAGGATAAAGACATTCTAAAGGTTGAGCAATTCCCGAAACCTTTCAACCAGTTAAGTGGAGATCATCTGGAAAATCTTTTGTGTATCTATAAAAATAGGTTAGCTGACGCTTCTGCTCAAGGTGGCAAGCCTTGCATTCGGTGAAAAGACCGTTGTTGGTTGCTTGTTAAGAAATATAAATCACTCCGTTTCACCCAACCTACATTTTTAGCTGTGTCACGCTAGTACAAAGAGGTAGGGATGTTAGCATTTGGGCAACAACAGTTATGCGATCGCTTTTGGCAATGAAGCATAGATCACATCTCCAATATTGATTCTCCAAGGATTAGGTTACCCTAAGGGAAGGGGTAAGCTTAGGGGATATTTCCCCTAACCTGATACCAATCTCAAGGTATTTTGAGAATATTGCGCGACTTTCTCCAATAGCTAGCACCAGCATACAGCACTTTGCACTGTCATAAAGTACACCAGACAAAAGTCCGCCAGACAAAAGTCCCCCGTGGAAGCAAAAGCGAGCATCCTCTGGCTTCCCCCTTAATAAGGGGGACGGGAGGGGGATCAACAATGTACCGCATAACAGAGCAAACTGCCGTATGCAGTGGGCAGCTAACACTCAAGACTAAGTGAGGTTTTCGCGTACTCGCCGGAAAAATCCTAACCAAATGCCAAGAAGAAAACAGATAGGCAAAATTATTAATAAACGCTACAGAGTCCTCAGTCACCTTACCCAGGGAGGGCAAAGCAATACCTATCTAGTCAAAGATGAGCGATCCCATTCCTCTACTCTTTATGTAATTAAGCAACTTAATCAAGAGTCGGCGAGTTCTAAGGAAATCGACACTGCAATTAGGCGATTTAAGCAAGAAGCAGAAGTTCTACTAGTTTTTACTCAAAACTGTATTCCGCAAATACCTCGCTATAAGGAGTATTTCAAGGAAGAGGGAGAATATTACTTAGTACAAGAATTTATCCAAGGAAGGACTCTAAAAGAAATATTCCAATCTGGGAAGCGCCTCAATCGATTTCAAGTTATTGCCTTTTTGCAAGATGTCCTAAATATCTTAAGTCGTATCCATGATACAGGAATTTTACACCGCGATATCAGTCCTAAAAATTTAATCTGGCAAGAAGATAAAGGTCATATAGTTCTTATTGATTTTGGCATTATTAAATACGATAAATTAACATCGACCGGGAACGAACCTTCGGGAACGACCCAATACGCACCTCTTGAGCTAATAAGGGGATATGTGTATCCTAGCAGCGATATATATTCTCTCGGTATTACAGCTATAGAATCTTTAACTGGCAAAATTCCTCGTTGGGATACTACCCTTGACGAAGTGGATAGAAAACTAGCAAGTGACGAGCTGGCAGAAATCTTAGTAAAGATGACTCGCTTAAAAAGTGAAGAGCGCTACCAATCTGCACAGGAAGTTATGAATGCACTTGAACCTCTTAGTCCAGTTGGCAATGTCCTGAGTCATAGATACAAAATAATCAAAGTAATTAACTATCTAAATGAAGAAAATTTCGACAAAAAAATTGTTAATAATACATATTTATCTAGAGATGAACAATATCAACAAGAAGTCATTATTAAGGAACTGTCTCCTAGAAGTAGTGACAATAAGGTTTTACAAAGAGCTAAGGAAATTTTTGCTGAAGAATGCTCTAAATTGAACTATATAAACAAGCTTAACATACCTATTGTCAGACTTTTAAAGTATTTTATTAATTTACAAAAATTTTATCTAGTATATGAGATTATTCAAGGTAGAGATTTGAGTCAAGACATTGTTTTGAACAAAGTATTGGGAAGGAATTGGGGAGAAAAACGAGTGATTCAACTTCTCAAAGACTTGCTAGAAACCTTAGATATTCTGCATAACCGTGATTACTTACATCTGGATATAAAACCATCTAAAATAGTTACAAACAGCCAAGATTCAGTTTACTTAAATGGTTTAGAAAAAATTGAAGAAATAGCCAATTTATCAAAGAATGCTTATGGAGATATAACAATAGATCCTGTAAAAAGTGACTATATGCCACCTGAACAAGAGAAAGGAATTTATGCTCATAATAGCAACCTCTATTCTTTAGGAATAATTGCGATACAACTCCTAACTGGTAAAGAGCCGCATACAATCAAAATAGATAAAGCTAGTAATAATTTATGGCCTAGGAGGATACAAGTTCAGCCCAGGCTCAAAAAAATTTTGGAGAAGATGGTAGATGAAACTTTTATTCAAGGTCATTGCTATCAATCAGCTAAAGAGGTTATGGATGATCTTAATAGGCTACCAGAAATTGTTGATCTTTCTTCAATTATATATAGTCTTAGATCTAGATATTCTTGGTTTACAATAATTCTTACTTTTTCTTCAACGATAACCTTTATATTCTTAACTTACTTGTTTTTTAGTTTAGTTCCTCGTGCGCAAGCTATACTTAAATATAATCAAGCCGCAGAGCTAATTGAGCAAGCAGAAGGAGCATCTTCACAAATATCGGCTGAACCATACTACGAATCAGCTTTAGAAGTTTTGAATAGTATTCTCAATAAAAACCCTGGCGTATACCAAGCTTTAGTAAGTAAAGCTTATGTCTTAGGTAAACTAGATTATCCTGAAGATGAAATATTCGTTGCTTGCAGGAGCGCTCTTGAATATGAACCCAATTTTGCCGCTGCTTACAATTGCTTAGGGCTCTTTTACTATACATCTGGAAGGATCAAAAAAAACATTGAGGAAGCCAGAGAAGAATTTTTTAAAGCTATCCAGCAATATGAGAAAGTAATTGAATTAGATGATCCATCTAAATATCCTGTTAATGATGGTATAACAAAACGTTTAGCTTGGTCTAATCTGGGTCAAGTATATATAGAACTTAAGAATATAGAGGAAGATAAAAAGAAGAAATTAGAGTATGCTGAAGCAGCCAAGAGTTCTTTTACAAAAGCATCAGAACTCAATTTGGAAAGTCCATTGCGTGAGCAAAGAATAGAAGAATTAAAACAGGAGATAGAAGAATTAACAAATGAGATAACACAAAATTCCCCTGACTAAGGGGTAATTTTTAAACCTTCATCTAAATAAGAAACGCTATATTTATCATTTCTGCCACTCCTTAATTGCATTTATAACCAGACTAGCCGCAGGATGATTGAGTAGTTGCTCGATTGCCGCAACTCCTCCCGCCTTCAAGCTTCTGATAATTTTCTCCTTGAGTTTAGGATTATTGTCAATTTGCGTAATAGCTTCAGTAGCCAGTTGTTCAATAGTCTCTGTAGAGTAAGACGTATCCAATTGCTCCAGCAAATTCTGGATTTCCGCCGCAGCTTGGCTTAAGTTCGGTTGCTCTGCTTCATTGATAAATCCCGTTACCTTTGCACCAGACTGAATTTCGCTCTGATTTACTTCTACGTTACCTACTTGTCCCGGTTGTTCGTAATATTTATCAGCCGTAGTGTTCTCGTGATAATTTCCATGAACGGTGATTTGACGACTCTGGTCAGTCATTGACTTAATGTTGATGGGTCTACTGCCTAATATTTTAGCCATCTCCATCAGATTCGTGTTGTAGTGATGGTGGCACTGAATTAGTTCTTGTTGATGGGCAGTTTTCATTTCTTGCAGTTGTGCCCGATATTCTGCCTCTTTAGCTTCTAGGAGCGGTTGATATCTATTCCAGAATTCTTCCTCCAGGGCAGCCTTATTCGCAGTAGCAGGAACATCCACCTTAATCACAAAAGAGCCATCGCGCTTTTTTTCAATCCCTTGAATAGAGAGTTCATCGCTTCCAGTTTGGATTTGCAGACCTTGGAAAGTTTGGGCAAATGCAGTCCAATCAATACCTTCACTAAAAATTAGGTCGAAGGTTTCCCCAGCTTGTTGGATGAAGCGGGCAAAGTCTCCAGGAGCAAAAATTTTCTTATAGTCGTGGGGACGGCGCTCTCTGTCATCCCATTTACTATTTTGAGGTTCAGATTTTAAATAAATGTACTCGCAGATAACATGCTCAAATTGAGTTTCGCTGTTAATGTTCCAGTCTTGAATACAAGCCCCTGTTAAATTAACATTGTTAAAATTAGTGCTAATAGCTTGAACGCTTTTGAGTTGAGCACTACTGAGATCCGAATTACTAAGATCCGCATTACTGAGATCGGCTCTATTAAGTTTAGCATTGCCGAAGTTAGTATTACGGAGATCCGCGCTACTGAGGTTAGCTCTAATAAGGTCTGCTCTAATTAAAGTTGCATTACTGAGGTTGGCTCCAATGAGTTCGGCTTCACTTAAGTTAGCACTACTGAAGTCAGCTCCACTTAGGTAGGCATTATGGAGTTTGACTTTACTTAGATCAGCTCCAATCAATTGGGCATCATAGAGTTTGGCTTTACTGAGGTCAGCATTATATAGATTAGCTCTACTAAGGTCAACATTGCTCAAGTCAGCCCTAACTAGGTAGGTATCTCTGAGGTTAGCATGATTGAGGTCAGCGTAACTGAGGTTAGTCTTATAGAGGTAAGCTTTATTCAGATCAGCATAGCTAAGGTCGGCATTACTGAAGTCAGCTTCTTTAAGAATAGCCTCTCTAAGATTAGCATCTCTGAGATTAGCATCTCTAAGATTAGCTCCTCTGAGATTAACTCGATAAAGGTCAGCACCACTTAGGTCTACCTCTTCAAAATTTTCTTTTCTCCATTGATTCCACTCCTCGACATCTCTCTTGAGCCGACCTAGTTGCTTTCGGTCTACCATGGAAAAAATGCTCGAATTAACCGATGGCGGATAACTTGCTTCACCATCAAAGTAACCTCAGCACTCAGCTTACCATCACTACCCTAGAGCGTCGATTCAGTAATCGAAATTTAGGTGAAGTGACGACGCGGAGACGCGGGGACGCGGAGACACGGAGAAGTTTTTATCGTAAGCGATTCGACAGACACGATATCAACAAAGACTTTTCTTTTTTAGAAAGAAGATTTTATACTACAATGTATTCTTGTAATATGAACCAGTCTGGCAGAAATTGCACAAGCTATGCCAGTGCTGGTGTTCAGGAGTATTATGGCAACATTTCGGGATATCCTCAACTACTACCGCCCCTACCACCTACCCTCTATTCTTAGCATCACCGGTGCCAGCATCTTTGAAATTGTTGATTTAGTTGTACCTTATGCCATCGGGCAGATTCTCAATATTTTATCCGGTCAAGCCTTGGATAAACCACTACAAAACCTGGTGGATGGCATTACTACCCTTATCCCAAGTCAAGATGAGCAATTCTTGTCTTTAGTAGTGCTACTGAGCATAATTTTCCTAGTTACCGTAGCCAGAACACCGGCTCAACCTTGGATTGGCGGTTGGTGGCATCAATGGGCAATTCCTCTCCGGTCTCGTCAGCGGCAATCAGAAAAAGCCCTAAAACAAATTCTCACTCTACCGGTGGAGTTTTACAATGAGCACAACCCAGGTAGAATTGCCGGACGAGTTATCAAAGGTATCACTAACCATACCTGGACTTACCCAGAAGTGGCTGGACAGTTGATTCCCAAATTAGCAAAAGTGCTAGGCATTTTTGTCGTTATCTGGTTTATTGACTGGCGCATCGCCATGTTGTTTTTGGTGTCCTTTGTCTTGATTTTGTTTTTCAGCATTAAACACCTTAAGAAACTGGTTGCTCATGAGGAAAGATTAGACCGATATATAGAAAATACCGAAAGCCGTACTTCAGAAATTGTCACTAATATCAAAACTGTCAAAGCCTTTGCCACGGAAGCAGAGGAACTTGAGAGGCAGCGACAGCGCTTAAACCGGGAACTCAATGTAGTCTTGTACCGCCTGCATTTGGGTTATGTCAAGCTGGGTACTTGGCAAAAAATGGTCGTTCATATATGTGTATTTTCCATACTTAGTCTGACTCTATTGGCTACAGTACAGGGCAAAATTTCCCTAGGGCATTTCGTGACTACTCTCACGATTTCTACTATGGCTTACTCAGAAATGGAGCCTCTGAATGATCTTGCTGAATTGTTTGCCCGTCGCTATGCCTCCATGCAGCGCTTCCATGAGTTTATGGAACAACCAATAGGTCAAGACGCTGCGGGGATTGTCCTTGCACCTAATGAAAAAGCTACTTCCTATCAATTTACTGGCAAAGTTGAGTTGAACCATGTAAGCTTCAGTTACGATCCTCGATACCCAGTTTTACAAGATATTCAGTTGTTGATTGAACCTTATCAAACTGTAGCACTGGTAGGTCGTTCGGGTTCCGGTAAATCTACTCTAGTTAAACTGCTGTTTCGGTATTTTGAACCAAATCAAGGTCGCATCTTAATTGATGGTGTAGATATTCGGAATCTAGATATTACTGGCTATCGCAAACGCCTAGCGATCGTTCACCAGGAAGTTGATGTGTTTAATGGCACATTATTGGACAATATCACCTATGGCGATCGCAAGGCTAGTTTTGAGAAAGTAGAAGAAGCCTGTCGTATTGCCAGAGTAGATGAAATGATTGAGCAACTGCCCCAAGGCTACTACACTATGGTCGGGGAGCGAGGTATGCGGTTATCCGGTGGACAAAGACAGCGGTTGGGAATTGCCAGAGCGCTATTGGTGGAGCCGGATGTGCTAGTGTTTGATGAAGCAACTTCTAGTCTGGATTATGAGTCGGAACGCTCAATTCAGTTAGCGATGCAAAGTATTCAGGGAACCCGTACCACAATTATTATTGCCCACCGGCTGAGTACGGTTCGGGATGCTGATAAAATTGTGGTTCTTAACCAAGGTCGGATTGCTGAAGTAGGTAATCACGCTGAATTATTGCGCCAAGAAGGGATTTATCAGCGGTTACATGCTTTACAAGAAAAATGATTGGGGAGATTTTAGATTTTAGATTTTAGATTTTAGATTTTAGATTTTAGATTTTGGATTTTGGATTCGCCGTTAGGCGCTTATTACTTCAAAACCCGAATCAATCTAATATTTCTTTCTCCCCACACCTCCCACACTCATCCGGCCTTCTTAATACCTTTAAACCGTTCTTTTGCTGTTTGAAATGCTTCTTTCATTACAGACTGAATCTTGTCAGGGTCAGGTTTTTTACCCCCCATTAAATCTCCGAAGTAAACGCAAGCTCCCTCACCTAATGCCCAAGTATAGGCAGCTGCCCAGGAAGCAGCAATCACACTACCAAAGACAGGTATAAATTTGATTAACTCCCTGCCAACTGCCTGCGCCAGGAAGCCACCAGCGATGGCACTGACAACTCCTCCTGCCTGGGATGGGGTCAACCTCTGCCCATACAATTGTCCTAAAAGAGTTACCATAGAGACCTGCAAAGTTGTGAGCACCGGCATGGTAGCAAATGGTAGGGGGACAGCGGCCAAGGTAGCTGCCATGATGGAAAATGCTAACAGGTAACGTCGTCCAACATCCCGGTAGAGGTTACCCAATTGCTGGGTAGCATCCTCATCTAATAGCTGATAAATAGCAAGAGCTTCCGCTTCTGGCAGGAGGTCTGCTAAAGTATCCCTCAGGGCTTCTAAACCATAAAATACTGGGGTATAGCCATCCTCTTCTAGAGTAAAATCAATCAGCACCGTGCGATCGCATAATCCAGCAAAGGCTTGCTTCATCTCCTCAAAGGCTCGGTTAACTTCTTCATAGTCCGGTGGATAGGGGGGATGATCCTCAGTATGAGGAGGATAAACCTCATGCAAACAGGTAACTGCCAGGAGACAGGGAATATCTGGATACTGCTGATGCAGCTGTTGAGCGATTTTCCCCAGGGTATCAGTAGCAAAATCATTGATTTTAACCGTCAAAATCAGGACTCTGGCACAGCCACTAGACTCTTGCAAATCCCCCACCAGTTCCTGAATAATTTCCTGAGTGTCTTGGTTAACATCTCCTAGTCCCACTGTATCAGTAAATATCAGTAGTGGTAGGTCACTAGAAGGATAGGCATAGCGCTGGGTGTGTTGAGTGTGGGGACGAAATCCCATGCCAATAATCTCAGCAGAAACTCCCGTCAGTCCTCGCACCAGGGAGCTTTTGCCCGCTTGGGGTTTTCCAATTAATAAAGCTTCCGTGGTGGGCAATTCGGCTTTAACTGTTTCCAAAATTTCTGCAACCTGAGCCTCACTAACACTAAACCATCCCACGGCTGTCTGTGCTACTTGCTCTAGGGGTAGAAGTTTCATTAAACCTGTAGTTGCACTGTGCCAAACCCCAGTCATACGGTTTTTCCAAGAACCTTTTTCCGAATCATTGGCAGGGGAATAAGCGTCTTGTTCCTCAGTCATGGGCAAAAGTAGCAGATAGCTTTTTACTCCATCCTATCTATATAATTAGGAATTAGCCATTAGCTATTAGGAATTAGCCATTAGCTATTAGGAATTAGCCATTAACAATTATCCAGAGTGTTTCTTAGGAGTCAAACCTAGCCTAAGAACGTCCGAAGCGTAAGGCATCAATTGACTGAGCTGTCAGAAAAATGCCGATAATAACATAACTGGCAAATAAAACAAAACTGCTGGGATCAAGAACTCCCTTAACTAAGGTGTCATAATTTTTTAACAATGAGATATGACCTAAAACTTCCCCCAAGATGCCACCAATGTTACTGGAAAATTCCCCCATTACCCAGAGAAAAACATTTAACACAAAAGTTAGGAAAGCTGCCAAAATTGTACTATCAGTTAGAGATGAGATAAACATACCCAAGGAAAGCACCGCAGCAGCTAGTAAAATTAATCCGGCGTGAGCCAGTAAGGGTACTGCTGGTTGCACTGGGGGACTCGCAGCACTCAGAGTGATCGCTTGATACACTACAATAGGTACAATCATAAAGGTGAAAAATGCCAGCACTCCTAACAATTTTCCTGCTGCTACTGACCAATTAGTTAGGGGTGAGGTAGCCAACAGTTCTATAGTTCCCCGCTTGCGCTCTTCTGCATAAAGCCCCATAGATAGAATCGGCAGCAAAAACAAAGTCATCGAACCCATCACACTCAAGAAAAAGCGCGAAAATTCATAGGCAACATCTATGGGCTGAGAAGCTCCGCCCTGTTGATCAACTAAGGCAACTTGATCAATAATACCCCCTGGCCCGAGGAGAATGGCGACAAAAAAGAAGCCAGACAGTAACCAAAAGATCGCTGCCACTAAATAAGCTAAAGGGGAAGCAAAATAGCCCTGCAATTCCTTACGAAAAATCGCCAAAATATTACTAATGATGACACCCATCTATACTTCTTCTCCAGATACTTCAATCTCTGCTGATGGGGCAGAATTTTGACTATCACTAGTGGTTAATTCCCCATTGCCCAATTCCTGGGTTGTTAGATCTAAAAATACATCTTCGAGGGTAGCACTAGTGCGCCGCAGCTCATATAATCCTAAACCGGCTCCTACAGTAACAGCAGCAATATCTCTTCCTAGTTCCGTGCCCGGAACAGAGATAACACGAATTAAGGAGCGACGGGGAGGTAAACTATCCGTAGGAACAACTTGTACCATGCAGACTCCTGGCAGCACTTGTAAGAGTTTCTGTAGTTCGAGAACATCTCCTTCTACTTCTAGCTCATAGTCTGAGCCTCCTTGTAACTGGGTAATCAAGGCTTCAGGACTATTTGTGGCTACAATTTTGCCTCGGTTAATAATGGCCACCCGGCTACAAGTCATACTGACTTCTGGCAAGATATGGGTAGAGAGGATAACAGTGTGCTCCCCGGCAAGGCTCCTGATTAAGTTACGAACATCAATGATTTGCCTAGGGTCTAGCCCTACCGTCGGTTCATCTAGAATAATCGCAGGGGGGTCATGAACGATCGCTTGAGCAATCCCTACCCGTTGTCGGAAGCCTTTGGAAAGCTTGCGGATGAGCACAGTCGCTTTTTCTGTCAGATTGCAGCGTTCTAGAGCAGACTTTACCCTAGAAGCGCGATCGCCTGGGGCAACTCCTTTGATACGCGCCACAAAGTGCAAAAATCCCTCAACACTCATGTCCAAATAGAGAGGTGGAGTCTCTGGTAAGTAACCAATTCGGCGTCTTACTGCCAGAGAATTTTCATGCACTTCGTAGTTAGCAATACGAGCAGTACCACTAGTGGCCGGTAAATATCCTGCTAAAATCCTCATTGTGGTGGTTTTCCCCGCACCATTAGGCCCCAAGAATCCCAGAATTTCTCCAGGTTCAACGGAGAAAGTTACATCCTGAATCGCTGGGGTAGAGCCGTAGATTTTGCTCAAATGCTCAACTTCAATCATTATTGGTTGTTGGTTGTTGGTTATTTGTTGTTGGTTAGACCGACCTAGTAGCCACAACAAGTAGTGCCAAGCCTTCCTACAAACAACAATACCATTCCAGCCTATGGTAGAGCCGCTATTGCGGCTGTCATCCCAGCTGAGATTGTGGTAGACTATCTCAAACTAACCATCCTGCAACCTCAAGCCTAATCAACCCAAGCTGAAGCGATCGCATTCGTCCCTTAGGGTTTAGATGCTAGATTTACTGTATTGCAGATAAAATCCTATATAGATGAACAACAGTCAATTCTCAATTCTCAATTCTCAATTCTTAATTCTCAATTCCCTATTCCCCATTCCCCAATGACCAATGACTCAGCAATTAACTATGCGATCGCGTTGCTCAGTCACTATGGGTTTGAACTGAGAGGTTACACAGCACAAGAATTAGTGAATCTGTGGCTGGAGCAGTATGAGGCAAATTGGTTACGTCTAGGGGTGATTGAAGCCCTGTACCAGGGACGTTACAAAGCAGTTTCTGTTGAGCAAATCTTGGCAGTTTGGTCGCGACGCGGAAAGCCCACATATCGTTTTACCCATGAGTTTGAGCGACTGATTTCTCGTAAGTTACCCAAAAGTTTGACTACAGCTTACGATGTCAACCTAACTGAGTTCAACGAGGAGCTAAGCTTACCCCCACTTACCAGTTTCCAGGAAATTAGCACCGAGGAAGAGCTTCCTGAGGTCAACTCCCCAGAACCAGCATTACCAGTTCAACGAGAAACTCCACCTCAAGCAGAAAATAGGTCATCAGTTATAACTCATACTCCCTTTGAGTCTATTGACCAACTTCCAGGAGTGGCTACAGATGAAGACACTAATAAGTGTTTTCCCCATCAAAAATCTGGTGTAGGGGTATTAGTTTTGGAAGATAAGACATCAGTCCAACCCAAGGCAAGCAATTCCTATACTGGTGTCCCGAAAATTCCTACTGTTACGCTAACTTCCTCCGATGATGGGGACAAAGACTCTAAATTTCCCCACCCTGTAGATTGGTCTAACTGTGAGTTTAGTAAACTACCCATCGAACAGTTTACGCCACCACCAGACTACTCAGGTTTTTGCCTTAAGCTCAAAGCAGTGGTTGGTGAACTAACTGATGGGGAAACGGGTGAGCGAAAAAAAGGGTGGGGAGCGGAGGAGTTGAGGAGCGGAGGAGCAGAGGAGTTGGGGAGCTGTTAGCGCAACGGGGCGTAGCCCAGTTCGGAAGAAGAGAGAACTGATAATTTTTGGATACAAAGCTTAAGGAATCCCACCCAAAATCTCGTTCACCCGGAGATGAGGAGGTATTGTTAAAATTGAAAACTGCTTATTGAAAAGTTCTTGCCACTATGACATGAAACTCAACCAATCTGTATGGGCTTCACTAGTAGCTATCCTGGGTATTGTAATCGTTGGCTGGCTACAAATGCCGCAATTGAATCAACTCAAAAAGACTGCCAACAAATCGACCGCAGAAGTTCTGCAACAAGAAATCGAGTCAGAAGAGTTACGCCTCAACCTGCTGGAAAAAACACCAGTCTTTGGTTTTGATAATTTAGTAGCAGATTGGGTCTTCTTGGACTTCTTAGAATATTTTGGTGATGACCTAGCCCGCCAAGTAACCGGCTATCAACTTAGCCCAGAGTATTTCGAGGTAATTTTAGACCATGATCCCAGATTTTTGCAGGCTTATCTGTTTCTTTCTACTAGTAGCTCTTTATACGCAGGGCTGCCAGAAAAGTCTGTAGCCTTGATGGACAAAGGGTTAAAGTCTCTTTCTCCCCAAGTGCCAGCCAAGTCTTACTACATTTGGCGTTACAAAGGTGTTGATGAGTTGTTATTCTTAGGCAATGCTCAAGCGGCAAGAGAATCCTTTACACAAGCAGCAAATTGGGCAAGTACTTATTCTGATGCCGAAAGTAAACAGGTTGCCTCATTGTCTAGTCAAACTGCGGAGTTTATCGCCAAAAACCCCCAGAGTAAACAAGCTCAAGTTAGTGCTTGGACAATGGTATTAAATAATGCACCAGATGATCGAACTAGGGAAATTGCGATCAATCGGATTGAAGCATTAGGCGGTAAGGTTTTGGTAACACCAGAAGGTGCTGTACAAATTATGCTGCCAAAGTCAGATTGAGGTGACCAAGAACTGTTGAGTAATTATACCTAAGCTATAGCCTAGGAAAGAAACAATACTGAGAAGCCAAAAAGCTGGCCATTCACCGTAACTTGCTGTCTGAAGATCGAGCCTTGCTAAGGTGCTAGCAGCGATGAGCACCAAAATACGGACAAAGACATCCAGGGAGCCAAGAATAATAACTAACAAAAAAGAACCGACAATCACCGACAAAAAAGCTCTGAAGTCCGATTGTAGCCAACTAGAGTAACAGGTTTTAATGAGCCCAAAGGGAGCAGTCAAAGCCAAAGAAATTAGCAAAATACAAACTATCCCCTTCAACACAAACCACCAGGGAACATCCCATAGGGTAGGATTTACTCCTTCCACCCATAAAGAAGTTAAAATACTTTTATGAGCCTCAGCAGAGTTGTGGTTGTTGACTTCGCGTTGCCAAAGGGAGTTAGCTTCTACAGATATTAACCAACCGAAGACAAGATATGTAAATACCAGGAGTAGCAGCGAAGTCCAGGGTAGTTTTTTAAAAAACGACATGGATCTTGACTGTTGCCTCTCCTTCGCAAAACTGCTACAGCAAATCTTAACTAAGTTTGTGATCAGGTTCACCAAGATTGGTTGATCTGGATCGCAATCTTGAGACTACTGATTGAGCATACTAGTTAACGATTAGACTCTAGCTAAGTCATCAATAAGGAACACATAACTTACTGACAGTTTCTTGCACAGAGGCTGTCGGTTTTTTGTAGGCCAAGGACTCGCTACCTTCTCCTAGCTCCTATCTTACCTTTGGAGCTCTAGCTCAGCAATATGGATAGGTCGAGAATATGAGAACATTTGAACTAAAAAATGCTCCTCCAGCAATGGTGCTGGAGGTTACATCAAGTAAAAATAAAGTTTCCCCAATAATTAGGACATACCTTGAATTAGGTAATCAAAGTAGGGAGCCGTTGCTTTAGCGTCTTCATCACTGAGCAATCCTAAAGAAGCTTCTTTGAGGCAACTAATGGCATCAGCCATCCCTTCCATTGGCACACCCAGGGCATTGTACATTTCTCGTGCCCCAATCAGACCGATGGTTTCAATAGGTTCTTTATCACCAGCAAGAACTCCATAGGTAACCAGTCGCAGATACCAACCATAGTCCCGTAAACATTGTGCTCGCTCACGTTGACCATAAGCATTACCCCCTGGCGAGATGTAATCAGGGTGTTTCTGCCAAAGCTGCTTACTGGCTTGCTGGACAATCTTTTTCTCGTTTTCTGATAGGGTGGATACAATTTGCATCCGCTGATCACCAGTTTTCAAAAAATTCTCGATACTCTTGAGCTCACCGGAGCTAGGATATCGAAGCTCATCGTCTGCATTGAGAATAACTTGGCTAACTACGCTCATACTGTTTTATTAACTCAGATAATATTTGTAGTTTAGCGACTCTTGGTAACACAAATAAAGATTATTGGTCATTAGTCATTAGTCATTAGTCATTAGTCATTGGTCATTTTTTCTTCCTCAGCTCCCTCAGCTTCCTCAGCTCCCTCAGCTTCCCCAGCTCCCTCAGCTCCCTCAGCTCCCTCAGCTTCCCCAGCTCCCTCAGCTTCCTCAGCTCCCTCAGCTTCCCCAGCTCCCTCAGCTCCCTCAGCTCCCTCAGCTTCCTCAGCTCCCTCAGCTCCCTCAGCTTCCTCAGCTTCCTCAGCTCCCTCAGCTCCCTCAGCTTCCTCAGCTCCCTCAGCTTCCCCAGCTCCCTCAGCTCCCTCAGCTTCCTCAGCTCCCTCAGCTTCCCCAGCTCCCTCAGCTCCCTCAGCTTCCTCAGCTCCCTCAGCTTCCCCAGCTCCCTCAGCTTCCTCAGCTCCCTCAGCTTCCCCAGCTCCCTCAGCTCCCTCAGCTCCCTCAGCTTCCTCAGCTCCCTAAACCGATAACTTCTCTTAAAATTGATGAGCAACACCGCTTCCACTCCGGATGTTTGGCAACAAGGTCAACTAATTGAAGTCACTATTACAGATCTCAGTGATAGTGGCGATGGTGTAGGACGTTTGGGCTCTCAGGTCGTTTTTGTGCCGAATACTGTAACTGGAGATCAAGTTCTAGTTCGACTCTTACAGGTCAAACCCAACTACGCCAAGGGTAAACTACACCAGTTGTTAGAACCGTCTCCCCATCGCATTCGAGCCCGCTGCATTGTGGCAGATAAATGTGGTGGTTGTCAGTGGCAGCATGTTGCTTGGGATTACCAGAAATTAGCGAAACATAATTTGGTGGTTCAAGCTTTAGAACGTATTGGTGGTTTCAACTCAGCAACCGTTGCACCGATATTGACGGCGGTTGATTCTCTTGCCTATCGCAATAAGGCAACCTATCCCTTGAAAAGGTCAGCAACTGGTGAAATTCAGGCAGGTTATTACCAACAAGGTAGCCACCAAGTGATTAATCTCAATCAATGCCCTGTGCAAGATTCCCGCTTGAATCCCCTACTAGCTCAAATCAAGCAGGATATTCAACAAATGGGATGGTCAATTTACAATGAACAGCGCCACCAAGGAAAATTGCGCCATCTGTCCCTGCGCATTGGACGCCGTACTGGTGAGACTCTACTAACCTTAATTACTACCGATTGGAATTTACAAAATTTAACAATTCAAGCTGAAAAATGGTTGAAGAGCTATCCCCAACTCGTGGGAGTCTGTATCAATCATAATCCTCATCGGACTAATGTCATATTTGGTGACCACACTCGGTGTGTTGCGGGAAAGCCCTACTTAAGGGAAGAGTTCGCTGGTCTGGAGTTCCAACTGCGACCTGAAACATTTTTTCAAGTTAATACAGAAGCAGCAGAAGCTCTGTTGGATGTCATTGCGACACAGCTAGTTCTTACTGGTAATGAATTCTTAGTCGATGCTTACTGTGGCATTGGTACTTTTACTTTACCCCTAGCGCAACGGGTGCGACAGGTAATTGCTATAGAAAGGCAAACGGCATCAGTAGAGCAAGCCCAGCAGAATGCTCAGCTCAACGGTATCACCAATGTGAAGTTTCAGACAGGGACAGTGGAGAAGTTGCTACCACAACTAAGTGTTACACCAGACTTGCTCTTACTAGACCCACCCCGTAAGGGATGTGCCAGTGCTGTGCTCAAAACTATTCTAGAGATTTTACCAACACGCATCATTTACCTCAGCTGTAAGCCAGCTACCCTGGCAAGGGATCTCAAACTCCTCTGCAAAACAGGCTGCTACCAGTTAACCTCTGTACAACCAGCTGATTTTTTCCCTCAAACTGCTCATGTCGAATGTGCTGCCTTCCTAGTACGTTGAGTTAAGCTGGGGGAGCTGGGAAAAAATCTATTCCACAGTTTTGGCTTAAATCCTTGATTTATAAGCATCATAAGCAATAAGATAAGTTCTTTATTCCTTCTTACCTTGTTACTTATTACTTGCTACTTGTTACTTTCCTAGTGGTTTCGCTCGCCAAATTTTATGCTGTGTTACGCTACTACCTACCACCTGCCACCTACCACCCAGCACTTAGAGCCAGAGAACTGGTGTTTAAAAGCAGGTTTTGATACAATGTTAAATAAGGTGTATTAAGTTACTTTTTCACACTGAACTCAATGAGAGGAACATCACCACTCTAAATTTCCAATAGTCAGCCGACTTCTAACTATTGAGTTGGAAGGCAGCGACATCCCCAGAACACTCTGCTAAATCAGGTTCCCCAAGAGAACCACAATATGTTCGACCTGCCACAGGGCAAGTAGAATCAGATAACTAGTAGAGCACAACTGACAATCAAAGAACATAAGGCGTCTCCGACAAAGAATTTAAAACCCTTACCCTGTTTAGGTGAAAGCCTAATCTCAGGAGATGTCTATTCAACTATAAAAACTATTGATGCCTGAGCCGTAATTTGTGGGTTTGGGAAAACCGTATTTAACAACACGGCAATTAGCCGTGACACATATTCCAGTACACCAAGTTAAAACTAGAGGTTTATTGAGTGATTGCTACATCTTTGCGTCCAGCATCATTACGTCCGCTTGGACAAGGCTGGGAAACCATTAGCTTCGCTTCTACCCTCTACCTTTGCCCAATCCTCGACTTACTTTTGGAACACATTCCCTGTAAATGGCATCCAGAACTACGACTAGGATTACAAGAAGCATTGGTAAACGCGGCAAAACACGGCAATAATTTAGACCCAAGTAAGACGGTAAAGGTTCAATATTCAGTAGTAAATCATGAATATTGGTGGATAATCTCAGACGAAGGCTCGGGTTTTCCCGCTCCCTATTGTGAACTCTCTGAGAACAGTGACGACTTACCCTGTGATGAATCAGAAAATGGCAGAGGCTTATGTCTCCTCCGCCAAATCTTTGATCAAGTACAGTGGAATCATCTGGGAACAGAAATAAGACTCTGCAAGCAGATGAACAGTCGTTCCAGATTGCCTCTAATTAGCTAACGACGGTGATCCCCATGAGTTGGGCAGGGGGGAGCAGAGATTGAACGATCCAACCACCCTGAAGCCTGACAGAATCTAGCAAGAGCTTCCTCTGGCTTTTCTTTGAGTAGGAATACCAGAGCAGCAGCAGCTTGCTCACTGGCTCTAGCTCTACGGTTAGACTTTAATCGGTGCCAATCATTAGGGGTGATAGCTAAGCGCTCAGCTAATGCTTGAGCTAGTTCAATAGTGCTAACTTCCTTGAGGAGATCAGTTTTAGTCAATTGGCTCGGTTCAGGCATAACTTAAGGTACACTCGTGTTTTCTCCACTGTATCGAAGATGCCTCAACAACCGTTACCACCATCATCTCCAGAACCGAACCAGGAGGCTCGTAATACGCAGGAGTTTGAAGAAGCATTCTCCGATGTAGAGCGATCGCTTCAATCCCTCCTGGATCGTTATCATCAGGTACAACGGGATCAACAACAGCAAACTCAACTCCAGCAGCGTCGAGAGCAAATTAAGCGGGAATTGCACCGTACTAGTAATCGGCGATCGCTACAAGCTGAATTAAAGCGGATCAAAGAGCAGCTAGAAACCATAGAACTCAATTTGGAGAGTCAGTTATTTTCCTGGGGCAGTCTCAAGGAACCTTTTTGGCAAGCTATCCGCTTTGGAGGATTGGGTATTGCTATTGGTTGGATACTGAAGTCCTGTGCTAATTAGGTGGTAGGTGATTGTCCAAATATAGAAGAACCCACCCCTAACCCCTCCAAGGAGAACTCCGAAACTCGGAAGGAAGCTTGTATCGTCAGCTTTTTCATCTTTATTCCCTACTTCTAGGCTACACTGGTCTGAAACATTGACCTAATGTCACCATGTCTGCTAAGCTGACCTCCTCATCACCTCAAACGCTCAATATCGAGGAAGAATGGACTCCCTCACCACCACCAACAGATTTAATTTTTGACGACGGAGAACCATTGGAAAGTAATCGACACCGCATCGCCATGAATGTTCTGATTGAAGCTGTTCACCAAGCTTATCAAGGACGAGACGATTATTTTGCTG
The DNA here is from genome assembly GCA_010672925.1 of Symploca sp. SIO1C2. Classification (GTDB taxonomy): domain Bacteria; phylum Cyanobacteriota; class Cyanobacteriia; order Cyanobacteriales; family Coleofasciculaceae; genus Caldora. The sequence goes on from JAAHFP010000013.1 coordinate 165,233, forward strand.
GTGGCAACATGTTCGTTTATTACAGTAGCCAACAAATACGCAATCGGGAGTTTAAGGGACCAGATTTCTTCGTAGCTTTAGATGTAGATGGGACAGTAGAGCGTCAAGGTTGGGTAGTTTGGGAAGAAGCAGGACGCTATCCTGATGTCATTGTGGAGTTAATGTCACCTTCCACAGCTTCTCAGGATAAAGGAAAGAAAAAAGACCTTTATGAGCAAACCTTCAGAACCAGGGATTATTTTATTTATGATCCTTTTGATAAAAAATCATTGCAAGGTTGGCATTTGGGAGGAAATTTACGCTACGAATCAATTGCACCAGATGAGAGGGGATGGTTGTGGTGCGAGAGTTTGGGATTGTGGTTAGGAACTTGGGAAGGAATACTCACTAAGGAGAAAGCCAATTGGTTGCGCTTTTTTGATGGGGAGGGTAATTTAATATTGTTAGCTCAAGAGTTGGCTGAACAAGAGCGTCAACGAGCTGAACAGGAGTGTCAACGAGCTGAACAGGAGCGTCAACGAGCCGAACAAGCTGAATCTACTTTAGAAGAGTTACGAAATCGCCTCCAACAAATGGGTATTGATCCTGATCAGGTGGGATAACGGATAGATTGGCAAATCTATTGTGTAGCCAAGACGATGAATAAGCTCTGGTTAAAGCGATCGCTAAGTTTTTTGTTCAAGCTAAAATCTTATACCAGTTCCTGCAGAGGATTAAAATCAGTAATTCCTCGGCAGATGAGAGCATTAGTGCGCAATGTCACTAACCAAGTATCCCTCACCTTGATCTTTTTTGCCTTATTGGGCACAACAACTGCTTTCGCTGTCCATGCTTTGCCCTCAGTAGAACCACTCCAGTATCTCAGGGGGGAACCAAGTGCGGAGATATTCAATAGAACTACCAAAATAACAAAGGATAAAAATCCCTATTCCCTATTCCCTATTCCCCATTCCCAAACAACAAACAACCAACAACCAACAACCAACAACAAACTCGCTCAACAACTCTACCAAACTGGTAGATTTCTCGAAGCAGCCAGGGTTTGGGAAGCAACGGCTGCAACTTTTGCTGAACAAGGAGATATGGTTGACCAAGCTCTCGTGTTGAGCCATCTGTGTTTGGCCTATCAGCAACTGGGAGAGTGGGAAGAAGCAGAAACTGCAATTAACCAGAGCCTCAGCTTACTTAAAGATAACCAAAAACTAACAACTAACTACCAATTTATCTTGGCTCAAGTCCTGAATAACCAAGGTAATTTTCAACTAACTCAAGCACTGGCAGAGGAAGCTCTAAAAACTTGGCAAGCAGCGGAAGTTGCTTACGAAAGAGCTGGAGATTTGGTAGGAACCGTTGGCACTCAGCTCAATCAAGCCAAAGCTTTACAAGCCTTAGGGATGTACCGTCGTGCTCAAACCATTTTAGAAAGAGTAGAACAAACTCTGGCAAACCAACCCAATTCTCCTCTTAAAGCAGCAGGATTGCTCAACCTCGGCAATACCTTGCGCCTAATAGGAGATTTAACCAATGCTCAACCAGTCTTGGAACAAAGTTTAGCAGTAGCCAGAGCTTTCCCATCTCCTCCAGATATTCAGGCTGCACTATTGAGTCTGGGTAATATCTCCCGTGCTCAAAAAAATCTAACTGTGGCTCTGGAATTCTACCAAAAAGCTGCTGCTGTTTGTAACCAAGAAAAACCAGTTCAGTCTAATCCTGGAACAGCTCAAGCAGTTTGTCTGAGCAAACTGCAAGCTCAGCTTAATCAACTGAGTTTACTAGTGGAAACCGAACAATGGTCAGTTGCTCAAGGATTATTACCTCAAATTCAGACTCAGCTAACCAACTTGCCCCCAACTCGAATGGCAGTGTATGGAAGAATTAACTTTGCTGAGAGTGTTATGAAACTCCCAGCAGGATTCTCTTCCTCTGCTCAAATTTTGGCTATTGCTGTTCAACAAGCACGAATTTTACAAGATGCACGAGCCCAATCTTATGCCATTGGCAGCCTTGGTGGGTTATATCAACAAACCCACCAATGGTCTCAAGCGGAGAACTTAACTAGGCAAGCTCTGATGCTCGCCCAAGGAATTAATGCCCAAGACATTATATATCAGTGGCAATGGCAATTAGGGCGAATTTTCTGTAGAAATACGGAAACCTGTAATATACCCACAGCCAATTTACCAGATGCCATCGTTGCTTATACTCAAGCTGTCAAAACTCTTACTTCTCTCCGCAGCGATTTAGTCGCCATCAATTCTGAAGCACAATTTTCATTTCGGGAGTCTGTGGAACCCATCTATCGGGAGTTAGTGGCACTGCTCTTACAGCCTGATGCTACAACTGAACAGCAAGGGAACCATTCCTTATCCCCAGTTCCCAGCCAAAACCACCTGAAACAAGCCCGTGAGGTAATTGAATCCCTCCAGCTAGCACAACTAGAAAACTTCTTTCGGTCAGCTTGCTTAGAAGCTAAACCCCAGCTAATTGATGAGATTGATCCGACAGCAGCAGTTATCTACCCTATTATTTTACCTGAACGTTTAGCAGTTATCCTCTCCCTACCAGGACAACCCTTACACTACTACAGCACTTTACTCCCTGAAGCAGAGGTAGAAAATACCATCAAGAAGATGCGCCAATCCCTGAGACGGACTTCCCTAAAACAAGAGCGTCTGCCCCTTGCCCAACAAATTTATGATTGGTTAGTTAAACCAGCTCAAGAGCAATTAATCAGTAGTGGTGTCCAGACCTTGGTATTCGTCCTTGATGGTTCCTTGCGGAATTTACCGATGGCTGCCCTCCACGATGGGGAGCAGTATTTAGTGGAAAAGTACAATATCGCTTTGACTTCAGGTTTACAATTGCTAGAAGCGCGATCACTCCAACCAGAAGAATTTAAAGCGTTATTAGCAGGGCTGAGTGAATCCAACCAACCAGACTTTGTGCCCTTACCAGGAGTCAAGTCAGAATTGGAGCAAATTAGAGCAAAAGTACCTTCTCAATTGCTTCTGAATCAAGAATTTACTAGTGATAGCCTCCAAGCCGAGATTGCTCGAACAAGTTTTCCTATCGTTCACTTAGCTACTCATGGTCAGTTTAGTTCCAATCTTGAGGAAACATTCATCCTGACCTGGAATGGCAAAATCAAGATTGAGGATTTGAGAGATTTACTGGGCTCTCGTGAATCCGAGCTCTCTGAACCGATTGAATTGCTTATTCTCAGTGCCTGCCAAACAGCTAGTGGAGACCAACGAGCAGCTTTAGGATTAGCTGGAGTAGCGGTACGTTCTGGAGCACGCAGTACTCTTGCCACTCTATGGCCAGTACAAGACGAATCCACTGCTAGTCTAATGGTGCAGTTTTACCAAGAACTCCTTCAAGAAAATATTAGCAAAGCTGAGGCTCTCCGTCACGCTCAGGTAACCCTATTGAAACAGCCTCAGTACCAGCATCCTTTTTTCTGGGCTCCCTTTGTTTTAGTGGGGGGCTGGCTTTAATTGGATAAATATATTAAACTCAGTAACACATCGATCAGTAATTTCCTCAGTATGAGGGAGTATACTTTATCACGCTCGACCTGAAAAAAATAGTTTACCCTTTTACTACCCTAGAAGTATAACCACAGACAGATGTTGAGCTAAACTTGAGTTGTATGTATTTCCAAGAAAAAGTTCCATCAAGGCAAGTAAATGATAAATATTAATTATAGTAATAAGTAACATTATTATAATTTTTTTATTATTTAAGGGAACACTTTCTCTCGTTGTGAATAAATTATTTAGTTAGCCACTTAGTTCTAACGAATTAGATCAACTATCGTCTAATTTTTTATACCAAATTTGTAGTTTAGCTATTTAGCTAATATCCGTTAAGTTATATTGACATCTACCTGCTTCACAGTTTTTCCAGGAGATTTCTCCCCTATGACAAAGAATAACTTGCACTCACATTTAGCAGCTATCTCAGTTGCTCTCTCTCTTAGTTTCACCCTCATCCCTTATCAGGTAAAAGCCCAGACACAAACTAGAATACAAACAGCAACCAGAGAAACTTTTGAAGAGGCATTAACTATTCAATTTGAGCCTCCAGACAAAGGACAGCCCAATGAAACCGCAGGAGGAGCGACTCGTGGGCAATGTAGCCTACAGCAACAGAATAGCAATAAATCTCTAACGCTCTTAACACCGGCCACTCAGGAAGGATTAACCATTGCTGAACGTCCAACCTTCTTTTTCTATGTTCCTCAAGTTTCTGCTCAGCAAGCAGAGTTTACTCTGGTTTCTCAAGACGAGGAATATGCTTATCAGACAAACATTTCCTTTGATAGCAAAGGTGGTGTGTTCAAATTCCAACTCCCAGCAGAAGCACCACCCTTGGAAGTAGGCAAGAATTATCAATGGTCTGTTGCTCTGATTTGCAATCAGCAAGAAAGAACCGAAGATATTGTGGTACAAGGACAGATTCAGCGAACTGAAACCACACCAAACTTGGTGGCTCAACTAAAATCTGCTACACCTTTCCAGCGTGCTGCTCTGTATGGAAAAGCTGGTATTTGGTACGATACAGTGGAGGCTTTGGCGGAACTACAGATTGCTGAGCCGAATAATTCAAAGCTAGTAACTGCCTGGAAACAACTGTTGCGCTCAGAGTATGTCAAGCTTGATGATATTGCTCAAGCACCTATACTCTATTGCTGCTCTATTAATTAGGGTTTGGGAAAATAAGTCAATTGGCTCGCTTTTTTCGGTAATAAGCTGTCAGCTTTCAGCTCTCAGCTTTTAGCCAGGAGCCAGCACCAAGGTGATAGCTGAGTGCTCATGTTTTCAGTCAAAATATGCAATTTCCACAGCACTTGGAAAGACAAAAATTGATTGAAAGCCTTGTTGTGTGGTATCACTTACACACTTGTGTAGCAAGCCCTATTTCCTTGCACTTTTTCTTCTTGAAAAATGCAGGAAATCTCTGTCTGGCATAGCTTACACACTTATTCAGCAGACCCTAACTATATCAAGATCGGATAATCACTGATATTCCTTCTACCTTGCAACCTTCTACTTCCTGCCTCCTGCCTCCTTTCTCAACGACTCCCACCCCCACCCTGATATATTGAACTTGAACTTGGAGTGGCAATGTGCTGGGCTTTCCTCTGGGGATCAAAGTCTAAATTGGGATCTAGCCTGAGTGCCTGTTGAAATTTAGTTACTGCTCCCTCAACATCACCGTCTTTGGCTAAATTTTCACCTTCTTTAACTAAACGCCTAGCTTGTACAAGCTGTTGGATTCTCACTTCTGGATCAAAGTTTAAGTTAGGGTTCCATAACAGTGCTTGCCGAAACTTAACCGCTGCTTTTTCCACCCCACCATCCCTTGCTAACTTCTCAGCTTCTCTAACCAAAGCAGGAGCTGCTCTAGCTAGGAGGGACTTGTTTTGACATTCTGGTAAGTCTTCTAAAGCTTCTGGATGATTAGCCAGATAATCCTGAAGCCAATTACAACCCTGGGTTAATAGCTTATCAAATTCTTCTAAACGCCACATCCGAATTGAATTATTTCTTCCTACAGCAGCTAGGCGCTTGCCATCCGGAGTAAAGCTGACAACATTAATAGCCTCTTCTTCAGGTATTCTAAACTCAGCTAACTGCCATCCTGATAAAGCCCACACTTGAACTGTTTCACCAGATGTTCCTCCTGTAGCAAGATGTTGCCCATCTGGAGTAAAACTCAAACTTAGGACTGAACTACTTCCCTCAAGTATGACCATTTCTTGAGTTGACAGTTTCCAGAGTCGAGCATCTTTTCCGCCTGTAGCAAGATATTGCCCATTAGGACTAAAACTTGCCCAATAAAGCTCACCTTGACCACTTTCAAATTGGTTAATTAGTTTTCCTGATAAGTTCCAGGTTCTGACTATACCGTCTTCCCCTACCGTGACTAAGCTTTGTCCATTGGGGTGAAAACTGGCAGTCCAAACTTCACCCTGATGCTCAGTAAGTTCAGCAACTTGCTCTCCTGACAAATTCCAAAGCTTGGCTGTACCATCTGTACTGGCTGTGGCGAGGTACTTGCCATCAGGGCTAATTTCCACCCACCAAATTTTCTCTTGGTGAGCTTTCCATTGTACTAACTGCTTCCCAGATAAGTTCCATAGCCGTACAAAACCATCCTCTCCTGCTGTGGCTAAGCTTTGCCCCTGGGGGCTGAAACTTACGCTCCAAACTGGCTTTTCATGGGGTAATTGAACCAACTGTTGCCCAGATAGATTCCAGAGTTGAACACCGTATTTTCCTCCAGTAGCAAAGAGTTGTCCATTTGGGCTGAAACTTAACCAATAGCTTCCTTGGTTTTCCTCCCATAAAGATGATCGTTTTTGGGGAATAACCCAGATTCTTATTGTGCCATCGTTGCCTGCGGTGGTCAGATACTGCCCATCGGGACTAAAACTCACACTTTGAATTGCACCTTTGTGACCCTTAAATTCTCCTATTTGTGGTATTGGTTGCTGTTTGCCAAATCTTCTGATCCACGGTTTTAATTGATTGTTACTAAATTTGGAGATATCCCAAAGTTTTACTGTACCATTAGTTACTGCGGTTGCCAGATAACGCCCATCGGGACTAAAACTTACACTTTGAATTGCACCTTGCGTACCTTGAAAATTTGCATATAGTTCCTCCCCAGACAAATTCCAAAGTTTAGCCGTACCTTCCTGGGAAACTGTTGCAATCAGCTGTCCATCGGGACTAAAACTCACATTATTGATTCTGCCCTGATGTGCCTCAAATTCAGTTAGTTGCTCTCCAGATAAATTCCACAAACGTACTGTACTAATTGGGTTCCCTAATGTACTATCATCTCCTGCCGTTACCACTGTTTGACCATCAGGACTAAAACTTACACCCCAGACTGTACCCTGATGACCCTTAAATTTTGCTAATTTTTCCCCAGATAGGTTCCAGAGAGCGACATTACCATCATCCCCTGCCGTTACAATTGTCTGGCCATCAGAACTAAAACTTACACTCCAGACTGTACCCTGATGACCCTTGAATTTTACTAATTGTTTTCCAGATAAGCTCCAGAGAGCAGCTGTACCATCATTACCTGCAGTGGCAAGGTGCTTCCCATTTGGACTAAAACTGACATCCCAAACTGTACCCTGATTTTCCCTAATTTTTACTAGCTGCTGTCCAGATAAGTTCCAAAGTTTGACAGTACCATCGTTTCCTGCAGTGGCAAGACGCTGCCCATCAGGGCTAAAACTTACACTCAAAATTCTATCTTGGTGACTACTAAACTGGTTTCGTTCATTGATATTGTTGAGGATTTTATGTAAGGCTAGTAAAGGACTAGCAGCTGGATAGTTTTGCAGTAAAGACTCATTTGGAACTAGTTGTTTCAATTCCTGTCCCACTTTTACAGCGGATAGTAAAGCCTTTATTTCCACAGACTCGAACTGTTGCAAAGCATTACGTCCTGCGATTTCTAATTTTGTACCTTTCCGTGCATTCTGAAGAGCTTTTTGTTTTTCTTGAAGTTCTTGATTCGCTTCTTGGAGAGCTACTTGTGCCTCATCATAATCAGCTTGAACCTCCTTGTAAGCAACTTGAGCTTTCGCAATTTGCTGCTGTGCCTGTAAAATTTGACGTTGTGCATTCTGTTGTTTACGTTTGGCTCTTTCTACTTCTTCCCCCGCAGATTTGATCCTTTGAGTCGCTGATTGAACCTCTTGCTTTACTTTGTCCAACTCTTCCGTTTTCTGTTTAGCTTCCCCACTAACCTTGGTTAAATCAGTTTTGGCAACAACTAATTTTTGATTGGCTTCTTGAGCTTGTTGTGCTGCTAATTTCTGCGCTTCCTTAGCTTGCTTCTGTTCTTGTTTGACTCTGGCTACTAATTTCTGTGCAGTCTTCTCCTGCTCAATGGCTATTTTAATTCCTTGTCGTGTCTGTTTTAATTCTGATTTTGCCAAATCCCGCTCTTGATTTGCTGTTTCTAGTTCTGTTTTTGTGGAAAGTAGTTTTAGATTTGCCTTCCCAGCTATCACAACTGCGGCAGTTGCTCCAAATAAGGAGATGGCTAGGATTGCAGCACCAATTTGTATCTGTCTTTTAGCTTTCCGTTGCGCCTGAGCCAACCGCTGATTTGCTTGCTTCTCTTCCTCCAAGGCTAGCTCAACTTTCCGTTGCGCCTGAGCTAAAATCTGTTTTGCCTGTTTCTCTGCATCCAGGGCAATTTGCACGTCTTGCTTTGCCAACTCTTGGCTAGCAACTAAAAATTGGTAATCTTGATCGCTTAAACTCTTGTCTGCTGCCCAGGCTTGAGCATCCTGCAATGCCTTTCCCCGCAACAACCGCGACTGATCCTCGCAGCGGGAAGCTAACCAAGCGGTTATTGCGTTCGCATAGGGACGCAAATCAGTCAAGGCTTGCTCTACCCAAGTCTGGTTAAAAACCTCCTGATAAATCAGGTTGTAGACTCTTAACTTACCCTGCTGTTCTACTACTAATCCTGATAGCCGCAATTCCATCTGTTCATAGCTAGCATCAGCAGTTACCCCTTCTAATTGGGTAGAAGTTAAAATTTGCTGATATATTCCCAATAATCTACCCGCTCTTTGCTTATTAAAGAGCAAGCGATCGCGAATTGTCCGCAAATGCTCTGGTTCATCCCTTCTTTCCCAATTTTCAATAAGATGCGATCGTACAATTTTGGAAATTGTTATTTGTTGTTGGTTGTTAGTTGTTGGTTGTTTGTTATTTGTTGTTTGGGAATCGGGAATCGGGAATCGGGAATTGGGAATTGGCAACGTCTTCTTATCTTCCTTGTCTTCCTCGTCTTCGCGTCTCCGCGTCTCCGCGTCTCCGCGTCCCTCCCTCACTCCTTCATGCACTACCAACCGACAAAGCTTTTGAGTCAGAAACGGTTGTCCCCCCGTCCAGTTCAATACTGCTTGCAGCACTGCTTGGGGATTGCTCACTTTTGCTGCTAACCCGACAGCTAAAGGCTCAGCTTCCTCTAGGCTAAAACCAGTTAATGCAATTGCTCTACCAATATTAAAAGGAGTGCGCTGCTTGTCTCGAATCAAATCTGAGGGAGTCGCTACTCCTATTAAGACAAACGCCAGTCGTTGGTAATCCGGATTGTCCGCTCGTTTGTTGTAACAGTCACGAATGACGGCAAAAAAGTCATCAATATTGAAGTTTAAACTGAGGATACTGTCGATTTCATCTACAAAAATTACTAGTTTCTGCTGAATCGATTTAATTAAAATCTCTTCGATAAACTTGCTAAAGCGGTTGACGTTTGACAACCTGCTGTTCTTTTCCCACCAGTCATCTAAATCAAATTGATCATAGAGCTCCAGGCTACTAACAATGCTGTCAATTACCCCGGCATACCATTCCTCTGGAGTAATATCGGCAGTACCAATAGCAGTAATATCAATCGCCGCACAAGCAAATCCCTCTGTTTGTAATCGCTGCATGGTTTTGACTCTCAGGGAGGATTTACCCATCTGTCGAGAGTTGAGCACATAGCAAAATTCTCCTGCTGTTAAGGCATGATAAAGGTCTTCATCTGCCTGTCGCTTAACATAGGTAGGAGCATCAACTGGTAGACTGCCCCCAATTTGATATTGGTAGTTTGTCATTGGTTGTTTGTTGTTTGTTGTTTGTCATTGGTCATTTGTTGTTTGGCGTGTCTTGTCACACCGTGAAAATCAACCCCGTAGGGGTGCATTCAGGCGAAAATCTCTCCCACATTACCTTGCCTCTTACTATCCGAATGCTTCACCCTGGACTTGCTAAGGTTGTTACTTGCATATTCCCAAATACTGACCTTAGCCACCCCTACATAGCTCATTGGTTATGCGATCATATAACCAATGACAAACAACCAATAACCAATAACCAATAACAAACTACAAGCGATCGCAAAAGTATTCCCGATATAAATTACATAATGGCATCACCGCATTGCCTTGAAACTTCACCAACCCCATACTCCTTAGTTTAAAGGCTTCGGCTGTTTTAATTTCTATCGGGCTATCTGCTGCTACTACTTCCTTGGCAGCTGCGACTAAAGTTGGATCCTCTTCTAAATTTAGTAAATGACGGCGTAGATGGTCAGAGTAAGGGCCTTCTTCGGTGGGAGCTATTGCCAACAGTTGCTCCAAAGTCATTCTGCCACGAGCAATTTGATAGAGAGCCACCCGCACCAGATAAGGATGTCCCCCCAGCATCACCATTAGTTGCCCTACTTGGGAATTAGTCCAATCCAGTTGATGGCGGGAAAGTAACTCCTGTACTTGTGGCTGGTTTAACTCCGGCAGTTCAATCGGTAAGCCGACATTAAAAGGAGATTGATTGATATTTAGGGGAATGTAAACTTCCTTGGAATGGACAATCACTAACCTTAGCTTTTTCCAAACAGCCTCATTCTTACCTCGCTCATGCCATGAGCGTAATAGTCCAAAAAATTCGGTAGCAATGGCTGGATATTGAAAAATCTGATCTACTTCATCTAAACCTAAAGCGATGGGGTTAGGAATTTGAGTAAAGAGATATCGTTGAAAGTACTTGGTACATTTATTTTTACTTCCTAGAGGCCCTTGCCAATATTTCTCCAGCTGATCCTCTAAGTCCAATTCATCCACTATACTGGCACAGAACCACTGTAAGAAGAGATCCAAGTTGGTGAAAAATTCCGCTTCTGCTAACTGAAAGTTTAATGATGCCATCCGATAGCCCGACTGCTGTGCCTGGTGGAGAATCCGACTCATTAAAGAACTTTTTCCCATTTGTCGGGGAGCTTTTACTCGAATCAGTGCTGCTGGTTGCACAATGGTTTCGTAACAGTCAGCTTCAATCGGAGGACGTTCTATATAAAAAGGAGAATCTAAACTAACTTGACCCTCTGGTTGCTCTAAAATTGTAGGTGGGACAGAGGCATTTGGGGTGAAGATAGTTGTAGTTGCGTGACTAACTTGCGTTTTTGATTGCAGTTGCTCAAGGGCTTGCAGTGCTTCTGTTGCTGTTGCATAGCGGTGACGATAGTCATAGCGCACCATTTTGTCGAGGATGATTGCTAAACCGGGACTAACAGGAGCAATATCTTGGAAAGCTGCACAACAGTATTCCCCACAGGAGTTGGTCGGAATTTCTTGCTCCCTGGGAGATAATCCAGTTAGGGCTTTGAGGCAAATCATGCCCACGGCGTAGATATCGCTGCTTAAGTGGGGTCTAAAGGCTAGTTGTTCACTAGGCATATAACCAGGAGAACCGACGGCAACTGTTAGACTTGTCTTTCCCCAGGAATTACCTACTTGGGAGCTGACTTCTTTGACTGCACCAAAATCAATTAGTACAATTTTACCATCTTGGCTACGTCTGATTAAATTGGCAGGTTTGATATCCCGGTGGATAACTTGGTGTTGATGAACAAAGGAGAGTACCTGCAAAATATCTTGCAACAGTTCTATTACATAAGTTTCCATCAACTGTTGCCCAGGAATTAATTCTTGGTTCAGAAGCTGACCTTCTATAAAATCTTGCACTAGGTAGAACTCTTCATTTTGCTCAAAGTGAGCCAACAGATGAGGAATCTGGTCGTGACTGCCTAATTTGTATAAAGTTTGGGCTTCCCTGTCAAATAGCCGTTTTGCCACTTCCAAAGTTGCTGCATCGTTAACTCTGGGTTTGAGTTGCTTAACCACACAGAGGGGATTGCCAGGTAAATGGTTATCTCTAGCCAGAAAAGTTTGACCAAATCCGCCGCTACCTAAGGGTTTGACAATTTGATAGTGACCTGCCAATACATTTTCCATCTTAATTAGGGTCTGCTGAAAAAGTCAAATGGGAGCATTTGATGAAGTAAAAAGTAACGAGTAACAAGTAACAAGTAACAAGTAACAGGTTTTGAGTTAACCTCAACGAAAGTGCAAAATTTTTGAGCCTACTTAGATAACATTTACACAGCACTTAGGCTAACATTATATAGCAAAATCTGTGTTTTTATCTAGTAAGACTAATAGTTTGTTCTTAAGATCATTTTAATTTTTTATTTATTGTTGATGATTAATCTCCCATTGTAATCTTAAAGACGGTGAATCAAAAGTGATGATTTTATGGCTAGAAGACTCCCGGATTACAGACGAGCAGATGATAGCAACGACTTTGAATATTGTTTAGAGTATGGAGAGGTTAATAGTTCTGCTCAGAAACCTGCTATTCTGTTAATTGGTGGAGCAGAAGGAGGGACAGAAGGAGAAGATGCGGCTACCGAGTGGTTTCTGAAGCAAGCCAACTACGGAGATTATTTAGTCCTGCGTTGTGGCTCCCTTGGTTCACAAGCAAGTTGGATTGCCGATAATTACGGAGATTTAATTCATTCTGCAGCAGAACTGTCTATTAACAGCCGAGAAGCAGCTAATAATCCAGAGGTTGTGCAATACATCAAAGACGCTGATGCTGTATTTATTGCTGGTGGAGACCAGAATAAATATGAAGACTATTGGGAAAGCACAGCCACAGAATCGGCAATTAATTACTTAATTAATCATAAGAAAGTTCCTGTAGGTGGAACCAGTGCCGGGATGGCAATTTTAGGAGATTATTATTATGCTCCTTCTCGGCGGGGATTGCTGAGTTCAGAAATTTTAGACGATCCTTTTCATGAGAATACTCAGGATATTTTTCGCAGCAATTTTCTGCAAGTCCCGTTTTTGAAAAATGTGATTACTGACACCCATCTGGATAGATGTAATGATGACCATCCTGAGACCAGGTATGGAAGAATTTTCGGATTGATGGCTCGTATTATGCAGGATAGTCATCAACCAGTTTATGGTATTGGTTTAGATGAAGGTGCTTTTGTCGCCATTGATGATAAGGGAATGGCTAAGGTTTTTGGTAATGCTTCAGAACAAGGCCAAGATGCCTATTTTTTGCAAACTAATGGTGCACTACCAGAACAAATAGAGTCAGGAGAACCTTTAATTTGGGATAATAATGGACAAGCTGTTAAGGTCTATATAATTCAAGGTACACCAGAGGGAAGTGGATTATTTGACCTCAACAATTGGTTAATTGCTTCTGGAGGCACTTGGGAATACTGGTTTACTACAGGTGGGTACTCTGGTTTTCAACAAGAGAGTATTTAGGACTTGCTGAATAAGTTGATTGATTCGGGTTTTGAAGTAACAAGTAACAAGTGAGAAAGAATTTATAAGGGCGTAGGTGAATACTTGCACCTACATGGGGAATTTTATCTTATTCCCCATTCCCTAGGTCGTAAGAGGCTTATTACTTATTCAGCAAACTATAATAGTAATAATGTTCTCCCTAACTAGAGCAATGACAGAAGAAGAAATTAAAGCGCTGATTCACCAGGAACTACCTACAATTTTGCAGCAAGACCAGAACCTACGAGATTTTGTCTTGCGTACAGTAGAAAACTACTATGCTGGTAAACAAGAAACAGAAAGCCGCTTTGATAGGATTCTTGCAGAAATCAGACGCGATCGCGAGGAACAAAGCCGCAAGTGGGAGGAACAAAGCCGCAAATGGGAGGAGCAAAACCGCAAGTGGGATGAAAATAACCAGCAAATTCAGCAGATTATGCTAGAAATCAAAAAACTTAACAGTAAGCACGATAGTACTATTGGAGCATTAGGAGCGAGATGGGGACTTTATTCGGAAAGCTCTTTTCGCAATGCCCTCAAAGGTATTTTAGAAGATTCTTTTGCAGTAGAAGTACTCCATCTCACCGAATACGACAGCGCCGGAGAAGTGTTTGGCAGACCTGAACAGGTAGAATTCGACTTGTTGATTAAAAATGGTTTGCTGATTATTTGTGAAATCAAGTCTTCTATGAGTAAGGCAGATATCTATACTTTTGAGCGGAAGGTACGCTTTTATCAAAACCGACACCAACAAACCGCAAACCGCAAGATAGTCATTTCGCCAATGGTTCATCCCAGAGCAAAGGAAATTGCCTCCACATTAGAAGTGGAAGTCTATAGCTATGCAGAAGAATTGAGAATTGAGAATTGAGAATTGAGAATTTATCGTTTATCGCGTTAATGATTGGTAATTCCCGACTACATTGGGCATTGTTTGTTGATGGTACTCTGACTGAAGCCTGGGATACTAACCATCTATCAGCCACAGCAGTTGAGCAATTACTTCAAGATTGGGCATCCGGAATTATGCCAGCAGCAATTTTGTCTTCTGTCAGTTGGAAAACAAACCCCAGTCAACTACCTCTCTACATCGCCTCAGTAGTACCAGCTCAGACCAAACTATGGCAAACTTATCCTGCTGCCCAAGTTATCACCCTAGCTGATTTACCCCTTCAAGGAATTTATCCTACTTTAGGTATTGACCGTGCCTTAGCAGTGTTGGGAGCAGGAGAAACTTATGGTTACCCAGTATTAATGATTGATGCTGGTACTGCTTTAACTTTTACTGGTGCTAATGCCCAACGACAGTTAATTGGGGGAGCAATATTACCAGGATTAGGGTTACAGTTAAAGTCTCTAGCACAAAAAACCGCAGCCTTACCAACCACTCAACTACCAAGCCAACTACCAACTCGTTGGGCAATGGAGACACCAGGAGCAATTGAGAGTGGCGTTATCTATACGGTATTAGCCGGTATTCAGGACTTTATTGCCAATTGGCAACAGCAGTTTCCCGATAGTCAGATTGCTTTAACTGGTGGTGACTCCGATTTGTTACTGAAGTACCTGCAAGCCCAATTCCCCGAAATCGCAGCTCAGATTGTTGTTGATACTAACTTAATTTTTCGAGGAATTAGAGAATTGGGAATTGGGAATTGGGAATTGGGAAATCGCAATTATAGCAGTCGCCAGGACGGTTAAGACATTCTTAGGTAAAACAAGTTAACAAGGGGCTTAATCCCCTTGTCCTAATGGTTGCTATAACAATCCAACAATTAACCAAATTGCTTACTGTTATCCAAGTTAAAGAGCATTTCCAGGGTTTGCATGGCTTGTTGTCGTGCTTCAATATCCTGCTGGGCTCGTAACTGTACCATTGGGTCATGGAGAATTTTGTTGACGATGCCTCTGGTTAGTGCTTCGATTACTTCTTTGTGTTTTTCCGCAAATTCTGACCCTAAACGAGATAAGGCTTTTTCTAACTCTTGCTCACGAATATTTTCTACTTTACTCCGCAAACAGCTAATAGTATTGACAGTTTCTAGCGATCTCGCCCATACTTCAAAAGCATCTACTTCTTCTTCTAAAAGAACTTCCGCTTCCCTTGCCATTTGACGGCGACTTTCTTGGTTTTGGGCTACCACTGCTTTTAAGTCGTCCACATTAAATGCCTGTACGTTATCCAATTCGTTAACATCTGCTGCTACATTGCGGGGCACGGAAATATCAAATAACATCAAAGAGCGGTTTGGGTCTAAAAGAGCCTCCAGTTTTGCCCGGTCTAACAACGGATCCGTAGCAGCTGTGCTAGTAAATACCATATCCGAATCAGCAATCACTTCCATCATCTGGGGAAGGAGGTGCAGTTGTAGATTGGCACCAGCAAACTTACTAGCTAATTCTTCAGCTCTACGAGTGGAACGATTAACAATGGAAATATTAGTAGCACCTTTTGCTAGTAAGTGTTTTACTAACAAGCACGACATCTTACCCGCACCAATAATCGCAATACGATAGGGCTCCAAGTTCTGGACTTTCATTTGAGCTAGTTCCACTGCTGCGGAACTAATGGAGACAGCACCAGTACCAATATTAGTTTCAGTACGGACTCGCTTACCTGCGGTAATACTTTGTTTAAATAGTTTATTGAGTAAACGTCCAATACCCTTGTGTTGTTGACCAAGTTTGTGGGTATTTTTCACCTGGGCTAAAATTTGCCCTTCTCCTAAGACTAGGCTATCAAGACCAGACGCCACTCGCATCAGGTGCATGATAGCATCTTGATATAACAAGATAAATAGGTGGGGGCGGAGCTCATGCAGAGGCTGTTGACCATATTCTGACAGAAACTGGATCAGTTCTTGAACTCCCCGCTCAGTTTCCGTGGCAACGATATAAATTTCTAGTCGATTGCAGGTGCTGAGTATAGCAACTTCTTCAATATGGGGATAGGCACACAGTTGAGCTGTGACGCCCTCCAATTTTACTTCTTGAATACTCAGTTTTTCTCGCACCTCAACTGGCGCTGTTTTGTGACTTAAACCTACGACTGCGATATTCATTTTTTCTCCCAAGTTGTTTTTTTCTACAGATATCGCTATATTTGTCAAGCCAATTATGGCATAATCGCTAATTGCCTAATTGTAAAAATTGAGTCTTAACCAAACTACAGCTTAATTATTAATTCATCCCCATCCCTTTTCGGGTGGGGATTTCAGGGTATTTATTGGCAAGTCATATTTTTTTGTAAAAAGATACAAACAACTGACTTGTAAGGAGGCAGGAGGCAGAAGGCAGGAGGCAGAAGGCAGGAGGCAGAAGGCAGGAGGCAGAAGGTAAGAGGAAAGCAAACTAGTTTCTCACCTTCTTTTTATAGATGGTATTTTTACCCTGTTGCCTGTTGCCGACTATTTGCATTCAATCAATAAATGACGGATAAACTCTCCGCGTCTCCGCGTCCTCTTCCACCTGGCAAAGTTGCCCTTGCCCTGGCAGACTTCTAGTGCAGTTGTAGGCTCTTCGGCTTGTTATACATATGAACTGTATCGACAAACCGAGCTGTCTGGGACTGACTGGAAATTACCAAACTCTGAGTCCTGGCACCACCGGGGAAGAATCGGACTCCCTCCATCAGGGTTCCAGGGGTAATACCACAAGCAGCAAACAGCACTGTCTCACCACAGGCTAGTTCCTCAGCTTTGTAGACTTTGTCAGGATCCTTAATCCCCATTTCTTTAAGTCGTCCAATATTGCTCTCTTTACTTTCCCCAATCAAGCCAGTTTTCACGATCGCAGGATCATAGATTAGCTGACCCTGGAAATGTCCACCCAAGCAACGCATTGCTGCTGCGGAGATTACTCCTTCTGGAGCAGCACCAATACCCATCAGAGCGTGGATATTAGTTCCATCGAAGGCGCAGGAGATAGCAGCGGAAACGTCTCCGTCACTAATCAGTCGTACCCTGGCACCAGCGTCACGAATTTCCTTAATCAGTTCATTGTGGCGATCGCGTTTCATCACCACTACCACTAACTCTTCAATCGAGCGCTCTAGGCACTCAGAGAGAATTTGCAGGTTTTCCGTTGCTGACTTGTTGATGTCCACATGATTTTGAGCCGCTGGTGGTGCTGCCAACTTCTTCATGTAAAAATCAGGAGCAGCAAACAATCCTCCTTTCTCTGAAATTGCCAGTACTGCCATAGAACCTGGTTGTCCGTAGGCTACCAAGTTAGTACCTTCGCAGGGGTCAACAGCAATGTCAATCTCTACTAATTCATCTGGATTGCAGTAAGTCTTAGCATCCTCTTGAGTACAAATACCTACTTCTTCACCGATATAGAGCATTGGGGCATCATCTCGTTCCCCTTCTCCAATCACAATACGACCGCGCATGTAGATTTTGTTCATCCGCTCCCGCATTGCTTCTACTGCCACCTGATCGGCAGTATTTTTCTCGCCTTTGCCCATCCATTTGGCTGAGGCAACCGCAGCTTGTTCAACAACTTCAATAATCTCTAGACCTAGTGTGTTTTCCACGACACCCGTTCTCCAAATAGCTTGATTTTGCGAGGTTTCATGTATCTCTTCCAGTTTTCAAGTCTATCAGACACAGGGATCACCTCGAAATCTAGTCCGCTATCGGTTTGTGTTAAGTTTTGATGCGAAGGTGGAAAAAGGCAGCTCTCTAGGCAAAATTTGGCATCACAGGCAACTAATATATATGGGGCTTGCTGAACAAATCATAATTTTCGGTTTGAATAGATAAGGCAAGCGATCGCACTAATCTGAAAATCGGAAGTTGGGTTTCGCTGATGTTATGGTTGGGTAAGGCATCGTGGGTAGTTATTAAGGTTTTTTGTGCTGCCGGAATTGCAGAAGGAACAAGTCAGCTTCCCTTAGAACCTTCCCTCTGCCCTCTGCCTTATTTCCTACCACCTACCACCTACCACCTACTGTGGATATAATCGAGCGGAATAAAGTATTTTCAACACCCTGGTTTGACGTAGTTGCCAAAACTCTGAGTGAGGGAAACCCCGATGCTCCATACTACAACCTAGAGTTGTCTGACTATGTCTCAATTGTGGCTTTAACTGAGCAGCGAGAAATTTTGCTAGTACGCCAGTATCGTCCAACGGTAGAAAGATACACCCTAGAGTTACCTAGTGGTCATCTTGAGCCTGGAGAATCTCCTGAAGATACAGCCAAACGGGAACTAATTGAAGAAACTGGTTATCAAGCTAGCACTGTAGAGTTGCTGGGAAACCTGATACCTGATTCTGGTAGACTGTCCAATCGGCTATGGTGCTATTTTGCCACTGATGTCACTCTCTCTTGTCCCAACCCGGTATTAGAAGCAGGTATCGAATTAGTTGTTTGTAGCCAAGAAGATTTTGTGCAATATATTCTACAGCAGCAGTTTGATCATGCTCTCCACCTAGCACCGATTCTGCTGGCTATGTTAAATAATAAGTTTTAATTGATATAGCGTTTAGCATTTTCATAAAGTACACCGCCAAACCTCAAAGTACCCCTTTCAAAGGGGGATTTAGGGGTATATCAAACTTAATCCATTCCCAAAATCTCCAATGACTTTTCCACAACCTCATCCGGATCGAAAGGTTTAGTCATATAAAGATCTGCACCAACTTCTTGTCCTTTTTGCTTGTCAAACTCTTGACCCTTTGCCGTCAACATTATAATATAAACATCAGTCAATTGCAGCTCATTTTTGACAATATTACAAACATCAAAGCCATTCATCTTCGGCATCATCACATCCAGGAATACTAGTTCTGGTTTCTCTGTCTTAATTGTCTCCAGAGCTTCAGTACCGTTACTAGCAATCAGCAATTCTACCCCCTCATCTTCTAGCTCCTCAAGGGTTTCTTCCAGCAACATTCTGATATAGTGCTCATCATCGACAATCAAGATTTTTTGACTCATCTTCTTAAATTTTAGATTTTAGATTTTAGATTCAGTATAATACCTCAAATACTTCTACTGGTTTCTTTTTTCCTTTAACATTTACTAAACCAAATTCTTTAAATTGAAATGACTCTTTCGTTGCTTCATAGATACTGCGGCTGACTAAAATTTGACCTCCCTTAGCAATAGATTGCAGTCTAGAGGCAATATTTACTTCATCTCCAATGGCAGTATAATCCATATGTCTAGGGGAGCCGATATTTCCTACTACTACCTTACCAGAAGAAATGCCGATACCGGTTTTGAAATTCTCTCTAATCCAAGAAACGGGCATCCTTTGGAGCCGCCTCTGCATCTCAATGGCAGTAGAAATTGCCTTAGTTTCCGCATCTAGCATCCGATAAGGAGCACCAAACAGAGCTAAGATCATATCACCGACAAATTTATCCACTGTACCTTGATGGTTAAAAATTACCTCCACCATGTGAGTAAAGTATTCATTTAAATAACCTACAATTGTTTCTGGTTCTAATTCTTCGCAGGTGGTGGTGAAATTTCTAATATCAGAGAATAATATCGACACGTTTCTTTTAACTGGAATCAGGCAACTATTGCCTTCCACATCTAAAACCGCTTCCACTACCTGAGAGGATAAATAACGTTCTAAATTACTTTTAATGCGCTCTTCCTTCAATTTGTTTTGATGCAAAATCGCATTTTCAATGGCTACCGCTGCCTGGGAAGCTAGGGCATTCAATAATTTTAAATCTGCTGCTGAATATTGTACTGGTTCCTTGTTGCTGACGTTAATTACCCCCAGGATTCTATTTTTGATTTTAATTGGGGCACACATCAGGGAGCTGACGGGATTAGGCCCTGGAGTATAACGAGGGTCAGATAAGACATCATTAATGATTTCTGCTTTGCCGGTGAGAGCGACAGCACCAGCAATACCTTCACCTAGTTTGAAGATTAGTTTGGGGGTCTTAGTTTCTATATGGGAAATAATACTCAATTCTTTAGTTTCTTCATCGAGTATCATCACCGAACAGCTGTTGGCTTCAAGGATTTTATGAGCTTCTTCAATAATTAATTTGGCAATTTGATTCAGCCTTAAATTAGCCGATATTTTTTCGGAAACATTGTAGAGAAGGTTGATTTCTTTGTACTTTTCTAAAGTTTCTTTAGCTAGTTCTTTTTTCCCTAACTCTTGATGGGCTAAATAGCTGAGAAAAGAAGCGACAGAAGCAGCTTTGGGCTCCCCAATTACCCAGCCAATAACCTCACTATGCAGCTGTATGGGATATTGCGGCTCTGGATGGACAATTTCTTCCCCAACTAGCCATTTTCCTGTAATATCCTGAATGCTAATCGGTGTGTCTAGAGCAGTAATCAACTCATTAAGCATCTGCCATACTGCTTTTTTAGCAATCAGACGTTTAAGACGAATGGTAGTCATGGTTGGTTTCGCCTGCTAATAAAATAAAAAGTACATTTTCCATGCCTTTTTCAAAGCCAAAAGTCTTGAGAGCATCAGACTGCTGCCAAAAATCAATATTGGTAATGATCAAATCCGGTTTTACTGCTAGAGCTTTGTCTCTGAGTTGTTCCCCATTAACGGCTTCCACCACGGTATATCCTCTGGCTTGTAAGACCTCAGTTAGAATTTTGACAGTGGAAATATCTTCATTGACTACTAGTACCTTCTTCGTAGAAGTTTTTTGAGATAGTAGCAAGCAAACTTCTGTGAGCAAGGTTTCCGCTTTAATGGGTTTACTCAAATAGCGGTCAACTCCCAAGTAATAACCTCGCTCCTGGTCCTCTAAAATGGAGAGGATGATGATGGGGATATCTCTAGTTTGAGGGTCATTTTTCAGTACAGCAGCAGCGTCAAATCCATTCATCTGAGGCATCATGACATCCATAACCACTAAGTCTGGTTTAGTTTCCTTCGCTAGATGAATCGCTTCTAGACCATTTCTAGCTTCCCTAATCTCGTAGTGTTGGCTTTCCAACTGCTGTCTGAGCAAGGCGCGAATATGAACATCATCATCCACGACGAGAATAGTTTTCTGTGATCCCTGATTTGACTCTGAAGTAGTGCTAACATGACCTCTCAGTTGCTGAAGCAAAGTATCAATATCAATGTTCTTGGTATTTCGTTGTGCATCAGGAGAAATTGGCAGGGTAAAGAAGAAGGTACTGCCTGTACCCAATTCACTGGCTACTCCAATCTGACCCCCATGGTGTTCGATAATTTGCTTGCAAATCGGTAAGCCTAAGCCAGTCCCCTTGGGTTTGTCGGTTAAAGTATCTCCCACTTGCTTGAATTTATCGAAGACTTTCGGTTGATCTTTTGGAGCAATACCAATACCGGTATCGATAACGCTGGTGATAATTTCTTCATCGGTTCTGCTCACTTTCAGGATCACAGAACCTTCAGAGGTAAATTTCACCGCATTGGAAATGAGATTAATTAGCACTTGGATCAATCGGTCCTCATCTCCCCTAACCTCTGGTAGGTCTGGCTCTAGTTCCTTGACTAAGGCTAAACTTGTTTGTTGAAATAAAGCAGAAGTAGCTGCGATCGCGCGATCGATTACTTCTTCGACTTTTACTGGCTCCATCTTCCATTCAATCTTGCCTGCCTCCATTTTGGCAATATCGAGCACATCATTAATCAGAGCTGTTAGCCTTTCTCCTTCGGAGATAATGATACCAATATTACCTCCCACCTGTTTCACGGCTCGCTTAGTTTTTTTGTCTTCAGTCTTGAGAGCAGGAAACACCAATTCTTGGAGTTTTTTGTCAATCAACTTGGCAAAGCCTAACACGGAAGTCAGAGGAGTCCTCAACTCATGGGAGACAGTGGAGAGGAAGTCGGTTTTCATCCGGTCTACTTCTTTTTCTGTAGTAATATCTCGGATTAAAATAACGGAGCCGGTAGATTCCTCCTGGGCAGGGTTAGATGATACTGATTCTTTATGGATGGCAGTTGCCACTGCTTGTCCAAAACGATGCCTAGCCAGTGCGACTTCTGCCGTCACCACCTCCGATGGTTTTTGTTGAGTTTGTTGCACTAACTCCACTAAATCGCTGCCAAAAATCTCCGAGCAGTTTTGTCCCTTTAAATCTATTACTGGTAAGTCAAACATAACTACTAGTGCAGGATTCCACTGGGTAATCCTTCCCTCCCGATCTGTCACCAGCAGTCCATCGGCCAAGTTTTTAATGATAGCAGTTAAGTAGGCATTAGACACCTGAAGCTCTGAGGTTGCCTCGTTAACTGCCTGTTCTAGCTGTCCAAAAGAATCCTGGAGTTTACTAGACATGGATGTTAGGGTTCTGGCTAAAAGACCAATCTCATCCTTAGATTGGATATTCACTTGAGCATTAAAGTCATTCGCCGATAATTTCTGAGCGTATTCAGTGAGTTTATTCAACGGTTGAGAGATTTGATTAACCCTAATATAGGCAATAATCACACTAATCAGAAAAATTACTAGTACGAGAGAGATCTGATTAACAATTGCTGAGTTCGTGTGCTCCATAATAAGACCTTTGTCCATACCCACATGAACATAACCAGCAACTCCTGCTAAAATCGGCGAAGAGATATCGATAAACTTTCCCATCCCTTCAATCGTGAGGTCATTCATCAGGATTTTTTCTGGTTCCGTTGCAGGTTCCTGAGCATTATTCAGGACTTCCTCCGGAATAGCTGGGACAAAAGTATGAGCGATAATTTCTCCATGCTCATCAATAATATAGACATAAGCAACCCCTTTAATAGTAAAAAATTGGTCAATAATTGACTGTAGGGTTGAGGCATCTCTGTTAAAGAGGATTTCTACACTAGAGCTGGAAATGCTGCTGACAATCGCTTCGCCTTTACTCTTAAATTCCTCTGTCAGATTTCTGTGAAGATTCCAACCGGAGACAATCGATGTGGTAATGGCAATTACGGCAAATAGGAAAATTTCTCCCATTAAAGTTTTCTGCAATAGCTTCGCCATAGCTTATTTAAGTAGGTAGGTGGAAATAAACAGCAACTATGTTACAAAACGTAAATATGTCTCAAACCCTTACAAATGACCAATGACAAATGACGATCTTCACCAGTTAACTTTAATATTGCAGATCTACTTACTCAACTTACTCCAATCTGTCAGAGGCACAAATTTACCATTATTAACGGTAGTGTAATAGACTTGGTTTAGTCCCTGATGTTTTTGGGAGTTGAACGATACGGGAGCATTAATACCCAAGTCCAGGTTCTGAATTTGCTCAACTACTGGTTTAATCTCACTTCTTTGGGGAGTATTATCCATCCTTTTGAGGATTTCTACCAAGAGTTTGGCATTGAGAAAGCCTTCAAAGCTGACAAAGCTATAGGGGAGAGGTTGATACTTTTCCTCCATTAACTCTTGAGGTGGTAGAGGCTGATACTTCTCCATCAACTGTCGATACTCCTGAACAGCTGGTAGGGAAGTATCTTCATAACTAGGCACTACTTGGGAGTTAATTAAATTGGTAGTATAGTCCTTACCTGTCCTTTTACCAGTTTCGAGCAACAGATTCAGGAGATTTTCACTACCGACAAAAGAGACATTAGCAATGGGAACATCCCAATCAGCTTCCCTTGCATCTCGAATAAAGGCAGCACAAGCAGCATAAGCACCAATGGAGATCACCGCATCAGGATTAGCTTGTTTGAGAATATTCACTTGTTTCTTGAAGCTTTTGTCATAGGGCGTACCTCGGCGATATGTGGCCTCCTCTACTATGTTTGCATCATATTGAGCTAATGCCCGCTTCACACCATCCCAGCCACTCCTACCATAAGCATCAATCTGATAGAATACCGCAATTTTTTTGCGCCCAATCTTCACAAAATTATCGACTAAACCAGCGGTTTCCTGACGATAGGAAGACCTGAGATTAAAAACAAATTGATCATAAGGCTCTTCCCGTTGCGGTTGAGCGCCAGTAAAGGGGAAAAACAGATACATGTCACTATCGCTGTATCTTTTGAGCAGCGGCAGCATTCTGCTAACTGTGGGAGTCCCTACATACTCAAAGAGTAAGAAAACATCGTCTTGCTCAATCAGCTCAATGGTATTATGAATAGTCGGAACCGGATTATAACTATCGTCATAAGTCTTAATCTCAATCTTTTTCCCCTTAACTCCCCCTGCCTGGTTAATTTTATCTAGATAAGCTAGAGAACCCCTGTATAGTTCAATTCCCAAACCCTTAGATGGTCCTTTAAAAGCAGCAGACATCCCTAAAACTATCTTGTTGGTATCTTTGCTTTGTTCTGGAGCTGGGTTAGCAGTTAAACTAGGATGAAGTAGAATGGTGGTTAAAATTGTGCAGAAAAATAATAAGATAATTTTTAAGTGTTTTTGAAGAGGAATGTTCATTTAAAAGTAATAAGTAATAAGTAATAATCAGTAGTAGGACTTCAGTCCAAAAAGAAGCCAGAAATTAGTTATATTAAAGGATTAAACCATCTCGTAGTCATTTCGATTTTATCGAGAGTAATGAGTAAATAAGTTGATTGTGCAGAGATTTTAATGACTTTAGCCCCCTCAGCTCCCCCAGCTTCCCCATCTCCCCACCTCCCTACTTCCTCACCCTCCCCACCCCCAACTCCCTATTTCCCGCTAATAAAATAAACAGGACATTCTCCATCCCTTTCTCAAACCGCAATGTTTTGAGTACATCAGACTGCTGCCATAAATCAGTGTTGGCAATAATCAAATCAGGGGATACTGAAGCCATCTTTTCCTGAAACTCTTGACCATTAAATGCCTCAGTTACGCTGTATCCTTTAGTGCGTAAAACTTCCGTTAACAATCTAACAGTAGGCACATCTTCATCCACCACCAATACTTCCTTCTTAGAAGTCTCCTGGGATAAGAGCAAGTCAATATTTTGGAGTAAAACTTCTGTATTAATCGGCTTATTCAAATAACGATCCACCCCAAGACGATATCCTCGTTCTTGGTCTTCCATAATGGAGAGAATGATAATAGGGATATCCTGGGTTTGAGGGTCATTTTTCAATACAGCAGCAGCATCAAACCCATTCATTTGGGGCATCATCACATCCATCACAATGAGGTCTGGTTTGGCTTGTTTGGCTTGTTTAATTGCTTCCAAACCATCTTTTGCCTGCCAAATTTGGTAACCATGAGCTTCTAACTCTTGGGTGAGTAAGGTGCGAATTGGAGGATCATCATCGACAACTAAAATTGTCTTCTGTCGTTGTTGACTAGACTCAAAACTGCTACCAACAGAAACTTGTAGTTGTTCGAGGAGAGCATTCAGATTAAAATTTGGGAAATCCTGGCATAACCCACAGGCGATCGGTAATGTAAAGGAGAAGTTACTACCTTTACCGAGTTCACTTTCGACCCAAATTTGACCTCCGTGATGCTCCACAATCTGTTTACAAATCGGTAACCCTAAACCTGTTCCTGTCGGTCTATCGGTTAAAGTATCCCCTAGCTGCCGGAATTTATCAAAGACTTTCGAGCGATTTTCGGGGGCAATACCGATGCCAGTATCGATGATACTGATCGTAATGTGATGCTCAGTTTTGCTAAGCTTACAGGTTACCGAACCCTGAGGGGTAAATTTTACTGCATTGGAAATTAGATTGATCATTACTTGGATCAATCTATTCCGGTCTCCAATAACCTCAGGTAATCCTGGTTCTAGGTCTTGCTTAAGTCTTAAACCTTTATTCTGAAAAAGAGCAGAGGTAGCTGCTATCGCATGTTCTATTACTTCTTCGATTGGGAGTGGCTCCATCTTCCACTCAATTTTACCTGCCTCCATCTTGGCAATATCGAGAACATCATTAATCAGAGCCGTCAGCCTTTCCCCTTCGGAAACAATAATACCAATATTGCCTCCTACCTGTTCCACTGCCCTTCTGGTTTTCCTATCTTCAGTATTAACCGCAGGAAAAATCACATCATCGAGTTTTTTCTCAATCAGTTTGGCAAAGCCTAACACAGAAGTTAGAGGGGTTCTCAGTTCATGGGAAACAGTGGAGAGAAAATCGGTTTTCATCTGATCAATTTCCAGTAGATACTGGTTTTCTGCTTTCAGACGCTCATTCAGTGCTACAATTTCTGCATTAGCTTTAGCCAATTGAGCAGTACGTTCTGCTACTCTAGCTTCTAGTTCTTCATTGAGTTTCTTTAAAGCTTTTTGAGCCTGTTTACGTTGAGCGATCGCGTGATGTACTTGGTAAAACATTTGCTTAAAAGCCATAATCACCTCTCCTAATTCATCCCGGCGGCGGATAGAACTACAATGAAAATCAGGAATCTCTCCCTCTTTGCTCACCACTTCCCCAGCCAGAATCAAATCTCTCCGGAGTTGCAAAATTGGAGTAATTACCAGCGGCTCGATAACTAGCATTGTCACCAGGGTAACGAAGGCAGAAATAATCACTACCAAACCGACAATTCTACCAATGTAGGCTAATAGTTTTCCTCTGATAAAAGAGGTATCATGACGTAGGATTAGGGTGTAATCTCGACCTAACTCATCTGCTAACCAGGCGACATCGTACCGGGTACCCTCATAAAAAGTGGCATCAGCTTTCTCTACCTGAGCTAAGGAAAGCTGAGGAGTCTCACCAAAGCTGCCAACTATGGCTCCCCCTGAATTATAAAGAGCCCCTCCCAATATGAGCGGATTAACTTTAAGTTTGCTAACCTGAGCCAAGAATTCTGTTTCGGAAGCCCCTGCTGGAGTGTTATGGATTGCCATGGAAACTGCGGTTGCCGAAGTCTCCTTTAACTGCCAGCACAATTCTTGCTCCCGCTTCAAAACCGAAGGAATCAAAATAATTATCTCAATTGCCACAATACTGGCAAAGATCCACAGAACTATCCGTCGCGACAATCGAGCAGTAGATATGCGAGACAAGTTTTTGAAGCTGAGAGACACGGGCAACTCCCAAGTACGGTGGCTGTTTTGTTAGAAACAATAAAATCTTCAGAAGTTCCAGAGTATACAAGGATTATGAGATTTTACTGAATCACCTCAACCAGCTGTAATCATTCTTGAGTAAGCAATACAGAGATTTTTAACATTTTGTTAACAGATGCTATATCAAGTTCGGTAGAATACTTACACTTCAGTGGCAAAAAGGCAAAACCCACCCCTAACCCCTCCCAGGAGGGGAACCGGAGGCAGGAGGCTCCGAGGGAAGAAAAAAGGTTGCAATCAAAATAAGACTTAATACAAAATTCACCTAAGCGATAACTTGGGGAATGTATCGTAAAGTTTCAATAAAAACATAACTTAGGCGATTGGGTGAAAATGATTGTACCCCCGATGCAGTGCGTTAGCTTCGCGCTTTCATACCCTACGATAGGTACTTTCTGGGAAAACAGAGGATGAATTAAGAATCCCCCTCGTTTCCAGCCAGGGGATTCTCAACCTTCTGAGACTTATGCAAGAAGTTTAATTACGGACAAAGAATCAGAAAACCAGCAGGGATATGACCATTCACGGGAGCAGAAATTGGTATCCAGCCATTAGCACCCCGATTGACAATTGTAACCTGATTTCCATTATTTAAAGTACCAACAACAGTAGCACTTTCTGAAGGACTTTGTCGTATCGAAATAGTACTTGTTGATTGAATTTGCCTACATTTACTATTAGTCGATGGTTGGGTAGTCTCCGTTGCTTTACCACAAGGTTTAAGATATTGACCAAACACATAGCCTTCGCGAGGTGCGGATATTTTTACCCAACCATTACTACCTACACTAGCAATAGTAACTTGGGTACCATTGACTAAGGAGCCAATAACCGAACCATCAGGAGTTGAGCGGACATTCAGATTCCTGCGCGGAGTGACAACTTTGCGACATTTATCACCAGCAGGCGGTGTTGTTGTTGAAGGAGTTGGTTTGGGAGAAGGAGTAGTTGATGGAGTTGGTTTGGGAGAAGGGGAAGTTGATGAGTTTTGAGCACAGGCTTTCAGATATTGACCAAACACAAAGCCTTCCTTCGGACCAGAAATTGCCACCCAAGCACGGTTGTCTTTATCTTTAATCGTGACTTGCTCTCCATTGTTGACTCTACCAACAACTGGGCCTTTCGGACTAGAGCGAATATTGAGATAGAAATTATTGCTACCAGTATCAACCCGGCGACATTTGCTTGATGTCTGAGTTGATTGATGTCCATCCTTATTTTGAGCTAAGGTTGATTCTGGAGCAGGCTTCTGGGTATTTTGAGAAGTTGTAGTATTGGTAGCAGTAGAGGTTAGAGACAATGTTGTTGCTGCTAATGCCAGGGAGACACTCAGAGCTACAGGTGTTTGCCAACGAAAAATATTTCTCATACAAAAATTTCCTAATCACACCACAGGGGGATAATAGCATTTTGCTCAAGGCTAATTAATCGACTTCTTGCATATTCTTCTACCTTCTGCCCTCTAATCTGACAATAGACACGGAGACGCGGGGACAAGGAGACGAGTCGAGAGGGACTTTCATGCATGGTGGTGAAATTTTTTCATCAAGACTGCCTTCTGCCCTCTGCCTCCTGCCTCCTGCCTCCGGGTGAGCGAAAAAAAGGGTGGGGAGCTGAGGAAGCTGAGGAAGCTGAGGGAGCTGAGGAAGCTGAGGAAGCTGAGGAAGCTGGGGGAGCTGGGGGAGAAGAGAGAACTTATAATTTTTGGACACAAAGCTCAAGAAATCCCACCCAAAATTTCGTTCACCCCCTGCCTCCTGCCTTCTGCCTTCTGCCTCCTGCCTCCTGCCTTCTGCCTTTTGCTATAAAATTTACTTTTCTAAACCCGCTGCAAATTTTCCCAGATTTTCTTTACGCCATCTTGCATCTGCTTTGCGATTGGTGCGTAACTCTAAAACTCGGATACCCTTAGTGGGAAGGGGGTTTAATAACTGCTTTAGCTCTTCCCAAGACTCAACTAGTTGATGTTCCACTCCATAGGTACGACACAACTGAGCAAAGTTGACTGCTTGGGGTGTGGCAAAAAATTCTTCAAAAGGTGGGTCAAACTGGGAGATGGGTAACATCTCAAAGATGCCGCCTCCATTATTGTTGATCAAAACAATGGTTAAATGACCGACAAATTTACTGTGCAATAAGAAGCCATTGGTATCGTGCAACAAAGCTAAGTCTCCAGTGAGCAGGACACTACTCTGATTCTGGTGAGCAATACCCAAAGCCGTAGATAAAGTTCCATCAATGCCATTGGCTCCTCGATTGAAGTAAGGACGAATACCAAGATTACCAGGAGACCAAAAATATTCAACATCCCGCACTGGCATACTGTTGGCAATAAATAGCGGTGTTTCCGGTGGTAAAGTTTGCGACAGTAACCAGGCCGCTTTGCCTTCAAATAAGTCCCTGATGGTACTCATCTTTTGGTCAACTGCTTCTCTCACCTTGGCTTCAGCTTCACTCCATTTTTGTCGGTATTTTGTCGGCTTTATACCTGTCTTATGGTTCTGTTTCTGGGAGGTGTGGTGAGGGGAAAAAGAGGAGGGTAGAGGGGGGGCTTCTGTTATCTGATGTGGTTGGTGAGGGGTGATTAACCACTGACTACTGACTGCTGACAAGTCTATCCTGAGGTGAGTTGTTTGACCGTGGAGGGGGTCGAGATTATCGTTGCTGGAGTCAATTACCCAGCGCTGGGGTTGGCTATCATTTAACCAAGCACGTAGTTTCTTACTAGTGGGTAACTCACCGATTTGAATCACCATTGTTGGCTTCAACTTGTGTGCTAATTTTTGGTTACGTAGGATGAAGTCATAGGTGGAAATCAGATAAGGGTTGAGTTGAGCATAGTTCCTAACTGGAGATAAGCCTTCTGCTAAAACCGGCCATTCTAAAGTTTGGCTCAATTGCGCGATCGCTTCACAATAGGATCTGGGGTTTTGGGGTTGAGCAGGACCGGCAATGATTATACCCTGTTGCTCTTGTTGCCATTCTTGGTAGAGAGAGCTGGGGACTTGGGGAACTGGGGACTTGGGGACTTGGGGAGCTGGGGAAATAGCAGCGAAGAAATCTTCGAGATCGAAGGGAGAGGGAAGGACATCCGTATCAAGTTGTGGTAGAGGTGCGAGGGGTTCCCGGAAAGAAAGATTAAGGTGTACAGGACCTGAAACTGGCAACAAAGTCCGTTCCCAAGCATGAATAACAGTTTGTCGCAAATATCTCAACATCCCAATTTCCGCCGAAGGCACTGCTAAAGATACTTGCCAGTTGGGGTAGTTACCATATAATTTTATTTGGTCGATGGTTTGTCCTGAATGACAATCCCTTAGTTCCGGGGGACGGTCAGCAGTTAAAACTAACAGAGGTACTCGACTTTCCCTAGCTTCAATCACCGCTGGATAGAAGTTAGCAGCAGCAGTTCCGGAAGTGCAAACCAGCACCACCGGATATCCTGATTGGCGGGCTATTCCCAAAGCAAAGAAAGCTGCTGAGCGTTCATCCAAAACCGGAATCACTTCTATCTGTTTTCCCAAGTTTGTCTGAGAACGTTGGGCAAAGGCAACAGCTAAAGGGGTTGAGCGAGATCCTGGACAGATGACGGCAGTGGTTAATCCTAAACGGCTAAGAGTTTCTACTAATATGGAACTCCAGATAGTATTGATGTTGCGGAAATCTATGGGCATTTGTTATTTATTATTGGTTAGGTTAATAGTTTTTCTGCATATCCCGTAGAGAAGTTGGGAAATTTTAGATTTTAGATTTTAGATTTTAGATTTAAAACGGTCACAAGCTCCTAAATTTATTTAGGTCATAAATCTCAAATCTTCAATTTCTTGCTT
The DNA here is from genome assembly GCA_010672925.1 of Symploca sp. SIO1C2. GTDB lineage: Bacteria > Cyanobacteriota > Cyanobacteriia > Cyanobacteriales > Coleofasciculaceae > Caldora. Next base: position 196,185 of record JAAHFP010000013.1, read on the forward strand.
GTTGCCTAGCGCGTAGCGCCATAACCTAAAAATGACCAAACTGATTATTCAAATTCCTTGTTACAATGAAGAAAATACCCTAGGAATCACTTTGGAGGCTTTACCTCGCCAACTGCCCGGTATTGATGTGGTTGAGTGGTTAGTCATAGATGATGGTAGTCGCGATCGCACTTTTGAAGTGGCTAAAGCTTATGGGGTTGATCACATTATTCGTTTCTCGACTAACCAAGGTCTTGCCAAAGCTTTTATAGCGGGGATAGAAGCTGCTCTCAAAGCGGGTGCTGATCTCATTGTCAATACGGATGCAGATAATCAATACTGTGCTGAGGACATTCCCCAGCTAATACAGCCAATTCTACTGGGACAGGCTGCCATTGTAGTTGGTGCTAGACCCATCTGGGAAATTCGCCATTTTTCCCTGTCTAAAAAGTTACTACAAAAACTGGGTAGTTGGGTGGTTCGCCTCGCTAGTAATACTCATATCCCAGATGCTCCTAGTGGCTTTCGTGCTTTCAGCCGGGAAGCGGCAATGCAAATTAATGTGTTTAATAGTTATACCTACACTCTGGAAACGATTATCCAAGCAGGGCAAAAGGGGATGGCAATTACTTCAGTGCCCATTAGGACTAACCCAGTGTTACGCTCCTCTCGCTTAGTTAAAAGTCCTGCTTCCTATGTGATGCGATCGCTTTTCACCATTCTGCGCATCTTCATGCTGTACAAACCCCTACGCTTTTTCCTTATTTCGGGTAGTATACCCTTTAGCTTAGGATTTTTACTGGGTTGTCGTTGGTTGGTCTATTTTTTACTGGGTACTGACAGAACCAGGATTCCTAGCTTAATTCTCGCTGCTATTTTGATTCTGATTGGCTTTCAGCTATGGATGTTTGGTTTAGTTGCGGATTTAATGGCTGCTAATCGTAAGTTACTCGAAGAAGTTCAACTGCGCTTACGCCATCGTGATTATGGGAATTAAGAATGGAGAATGGAGAATGGAGAATGGAGAATGGAGAATTAGGAATTGATACCAAAAATTAAAAGTCCTGACATACGTACTTCCTGCCTCCTGCCCCCTGCCTATGACGCTACTTTAAATTTTTGGTATGAGAATGGAAAATTGGCGTTTGATTCCGTTATTGCAGGCATCAGGAACTATGCAAATGGCGATTGATGAGTGGCTATTGGAGCAGCACCGACTAGGAAAGCATCCTCCTGCTTTGCGATTTTATACTTGGTCATCACCAACTATCTCACTAGGTTATCATCAACGTCGGTGGCCAGCTTCTTGGCAGCAGCTAACTTGGCGAGACATGCCTGTACAACTGGTACGGCGTCCCACCGGTGGACGAGCGGTGCTACACCAGGGAGATTTAACCTATATGGTAGTCACATCAGAGCTGATGGGCAAACGTCTTGAGGTCTATCAGAAAATCTGTGAGTTTTTGATTGAGGGTTGGCGATCGCTAGGCATCAATCTCCACTATGGTACAGCGGGACGGGGCTATATTCATAATCCCAATTGTTTTGGTACTGCTACCGGTGCTGATTTAGTTACTGCTGAAGGCTATAAATTAATTGGTAGTGCTCAGTTGCGACGAGGCAAGGCAATTTTACAGCACGGTTCTATTCGTTTAGAGCCAGACGCTGAACTATTTACTCAAGTATTTGGTGAAGCCGTATTGCCAATTAATCTACCTTTTACTCTGCAAGGAAACCGCTTAATTCACACTGTAGTTGTTGATGCTTTGACAAAGGCTGCTGCGGATTGTTTTGGCGTAGAGTTGGAGCTACAACCTTTGTCTGGTGAAGAATGGCAACGATTAAAACAATTAGAAATAGAACTTATTGAGAAAAATGAGGAAGGTTTTGACACAGCAGAAGAAGTAATCGCTGAATATAATCAAATTCACAGCACAGAATTTACAGTAGAGAATTTGAAAAATGACTGAACTAAACAATATAATCTGAGGATTAAGAAATCAGTCCTTTTCCTCAACCATCAAGAAATTGATATACAATTATAAAATTAGGCAAACATCCACATAGTCTATGACTTCTAGATCATCAGCTTCCACCAGCAACTTTCTAATCAAGCTACAAACTCTGCCACCAGAACAACAGCAACAAGTGGCTGACTTTGTGGAGTTTCTTGCCCAAAAGTATAGCCATATTCATACTCCTCAACAAATATCAGGTCGTGTGCTGGGTTTACACAAGGGTATGGGTTCGATGAGTGAAGACTTCAATGCTCCCTTAGCAGACGAATTTTGGCTTGGGGAATCGTGAATTTGCTGTTAGATACTCACGTCTTGATCTGGCTGTCCCTCACTCCAGAGAAAATTTCAGAACGAGTTACAGATTTGCGGTTGTAAGGTTTATTTAAATTCTGTGAATTTATGATTGAGGTTAGCGATTGCTTAAGCACCTACACAGAATTAATTGCCTACTCCTAATCTCTGTAACCCTTGCATTGTAATATTTTTGAGCTTTCGAGAATGTGCAATTAATTTTGTGCACCTGCTGAGCATCAATCTGCACTATTGTACAGCGGGATGGGGCTATATTCATAATCCCAATTGTTTTTGTACTGCGACTGGTAACGACAATCTATACACTTAGACGTATTGACAAAATGTCTTTACTTTGAATTCGTTAGCAATCAATGTATAATGAGAGCATCTTGCTACCTGAAACTATACCAAAGGGAGCAAGATGCTCCTACTGCTCTCTTTCAAAAGTAAGAAGCATGTAAAGTTTAGGTGTTTTTTTCAAGCTTATGCCACCGTTCCGTAATTTGCTATCGGTGACTGTAGGTGGAGCTTTATTGTTGGGCTCTAGCCTCCAGTTACCACTAAAATCTCTAGCCCAAACTCCTGAGGCAGTCAGCCGCTTCCAAACCTTCACTAATGCCGACAAACTCTATCGTGAAGGTAATGTACAAGCAGCTGAAAATCTCTACCGTCAGGTTAAACCAGAATTCCCTGACTCCTCTTCAACCCTGATCCGATTACAACCTGTCTATGAAATTGAAGAATTAGACGGTGGTCAGAGAATTTGGCAAAATGCTTTAGATGGTATTAAACAAGGTATCGATGGCAAAATCTTTTTTAATCTGCAATACTTGACGGAGAATTATCCTCAATACATTCTTGCTCATATGAAGCTTGCTAAAGCTTGCCAGGAAAACCCTGATGCTTGTGAAAAATATGCGGAGGAGGGAAGACCTAAAAATGTAATTGAGGTTTTAGAGCGAGCGACTGATTTATATCCCGATGACTCGGAGCTACTCAGAGCAAAAATTACCGCTTTAGCAGATGCTGAGCAGTTTTTAGAAGCTTCAATTGCCGCCCGTCAATTTTCCCTCATCTTCCTCGATTATCCAGAAGCTGATGAATTTGCTGAGCTGGCAAATCAGTATTTGGCAGCTCATGAAAGCAAGATTCGTGAGCAGTTATTAGCACAAGGAATTACCAGTGCCATTACTGGCATTGGTGGTTCTGTTTTGACAGGAGATTTTCGGCAAGGAATTTCCGGTATTCAGACAATCTTACTCATGCTCAAAGGTGAATCCAAATTTGGTGAAGAAATAGCAAATGCAATGGTTCAGGAGTACCGAGAACAGGACAAACTTTTGGAAGATCCAGTAGTTATCAACTACATTGAGGGAATAGCCAGTAGATTTACTGAGCACATGGGGCGAGACTTTGAATATGAGTATTACGTGGTTAAAGATGATAGCCTTAATGCTTCTGCCCTACCTGGAGGCAAGATATTTGTGAACACTGGAGCCATTCTCGGCACCAACTCTAAGGCAGAATTAGCAGGTTTACTGGCTCACGAAATTGCCCATGCTGCTCTTTCTCATGGATTTCAAAGTTTTGCACAGGCAAACTTACTCAACAATTTGGGGCAAGTTGTTCCTTTTGTTGGTCAATTTTCCGAGCAAGTGAATAAACAATATAGCCGTGAAAATGAGCGTCAGGCTGATATTTTAGGAACCAGAGCCTTGGCAAATGCGAACTATGCTGCTGATGGTTTGCGGAATTTGATGGTTACCTTAAGGCAGGAACACGGAGATGCTCCTACAACTTGGCGGAGTACCCACCCAGCGCCAGTTGAGCGGGTTCAGTATCTAGAACACCTGATTCAGAGCAATGGTTACAATCGTTACGCTTATGAAGGGGTGAAAGAACACCGAGAAATTCAACAGTTGGTACAAGGGGAGCAACTAGCTCCAGATTCAGATCTTCCTGTTCCTTTAGATGAGGACAATCCTCAGCAACTAGAGGACTTAGGGGCAGTATTCCCATCTGAGCCGCCATCAAGTCAAATTTCTGAGCCTCCCCCCGCCAGTCCACTACCGGTTGGTACTGTAGCTCTGACAGGAAAAGCTCGGCGGGATAATGTCGAGATCCGCATTGAGGGAGCCAAAGTAGAATCAACTGGTAGCTTTAGTGTTAACTTCGTCATTGATAACCAAGGTAATCGCGCTCTTAGTTTTATACCCTCGTTTGCCGATGTCATTGATGCTGAGGGCAATAAGGTGTCAGCTAAGTTCACTGTGTTAGAAAACGATTCAGAAGATACGATGATTCTGCCAGGTACTACCAGGAAAGGTCGAGTCAGGGTGTTTGGACAAAATTGGAGTAATAGTGGTCAACAAGATCTAATATTAGTAATTCCCCTTAGAAGTAACATCTTCCGTATATCCTTCTGAATCTTTGCCGATGTTCAGATGCCCGACTTCTTGAAGGATACCAATGGCGAATGGGGGGTCATACCCCTGATTCGCCTTGCCCACCCTACCACGCGAGCAGCTTCACTGGTGCCGTAGCAATCGCACTATTAGCTATGATTAGCGAAAGGCCAAAGTTTTTTTAGAAAAGAAAGTTGATTTTGAAATAACCGCTCCTATAGCCCATTGAATTGCCTCAACTGTGCTGTTGCGTAGACTTTCATTTTCTACGAATAATACAGAAAAATCTTTGTCAAAGGTAAGATGATTTGCCAGAGAAAAAAGTTTTTCTTTGTAATGGGATGGTATAGAAATTGAAGCACACTTTAACATATCGAACAAGGTGTTTAGACACTCAATGATACCGCCTGATTCATCATAATTTTCGGATGATATTGTATAAAGCATATTAGCAAAATCGAGATTTAGATAAACTTCAGTAGGTGCTATCTGAGAAGATAGTGTTGAGAATTCTGAATCAAGCTCAAGAGCAGCCTGTGCATAATCAGGATCTTGAAACAAAATTATTTGCCCATTTGAAGAAATTGGTTGCTCTTCCTTTTCTTCTAAAAGAAGAGTATAAAAATCAGGTGCTGTATAGTTAGGATTAAAGCGGAATCCAATTAGCCAAATTTGCTCAAAACTATTGATCATATTTCCTTCCTACCTGCTTGGCTATCTTTGATGCTTCCTCATCAAGATCAGGAATCATCTTTTGCGCTTTTCTTTCAATCTCCTGAACCATATATAGTGTAGACATCTCGCTAATTAGCTTTCAGCGTTCACCGTTCAGCATTCAGCTTTTTGGCTGACAGCTGATGGCTGATAGCTGAGGTGCTGCACTTCGGATGAATTTGCAACTTTGAGATGTTCCCATTCGCCATTGGTATCCTTGAATAAGTCGGGCATCTTAGAGTATCCCACAGATGCGATCACAAGCCCTAAATAATTGGAACTTCCTCAATCCTCACAGAGGACAATACAGCGTATAGTTCCACTCAGTCGTTGATATTTCTTTGTTTCCTGTGACAATCACTTCTACTTGACCTGAATTTCCCTTGAAGGGAACAGATAAAGTATTGCGACCGGAAACAAAATCTGTATCAATAAGATTACGACCCTCATAAACAACTTGTAATCGGTCTGGAACATCCAACATGTCGTAACTGATGCGGAGCTTTCCTTGAGTTTTTGTTAACTGAATTGTTCTCCTGTCTCCTTCTTGCCCACCGCTGGCTTGCTCTCTATCGCAGATTTGATAACCCCTTTCTGAAGCACGGAAGACTTGAAGCTCAATTGATTCGTTGTTTGTGTCAAAGGTTTCAATCTTGTCCTCTCCATCCTCTTCACAGTAGATATATTTCTCTCCCTTTTTTACCGAGATTCCTTCTGGTATTTTTGCAGATCTAGCGGTAATAGCTCCACTGTCAACATAAATTGTCGGACAAACGTCAGTGTTGCGAACTTCGACTACTGTTTCTTCTCCACTAGGCAGGGGTGAAGCAATAACATCTTTCGCACCAACGACACGCAATGCACAGAATGTAGCTCCTTGAGCTTCTGACTCTTCCCAAAGGGTTGTCGCTACTTCTTTCATCTTCGAGCCTGCGCCTTTTGCCTTAAATTCTTGGTTATCAGCACATGCCATTACTGCAGTTAAATTCTCTTCGCTGATACCCCAATTATCTACAGTTACAGCAGCACAGTTGATACCACCAGTTGCCTGACATTGTTGAAGTGGCTCTTTACAGGGGTCTCCCGATGACTTTACTCCCAGCCAACCTACACCCGAGTCTGCTAAGACTGTGCAATAGTTCTGAAATCTACTGCGAGAAGCCTGTCCTAAGAATATTTGCTTGAGTGCAGCAATAGTGTAGGTTTGAGACAGTTTGGGAAGTTGGGTATTTGAACTGAGGCGCTCACCTGCTCTGATACGAATACCTTGTTCACAACCCCGTCTAGTAGTTTTCTCAATCAACCACTCAATAATTACAGAGTCTCCATTTAGAACTGTGCAAGGAAAGTAGTAGAGGGTGGACTGTTTATTTTTCGTACTGGTTTGCACCGCTATTCTCATATGTTGGTTAGAGCGATTGTAGAAGTCTAGTTGAGCAAAAGTACGATTACTCCCAGACATGAATAGTTGTTGACCCTTTCTAAGTACAGTGTTTATGCCAACCGGTTCGAGTTGACCCCCGCGACGAACATTAAGATCGTTAGGACCGATAATGTTGGCAACTTTGGCAGAATCAGGAGCATTTGCATAGCTACTTGTGCAAGAAAGTAGTGCGTAACTAGGAATCATTAAAGCCGCGATCGCACGGATAAATCTTTGAGGATGATAGTTCATTTGTTTTGGTAAATTGGGAATATCAAGGCGGCGATCAAAACACTGAAAATACGAATCAACTTTACTCGATGAAAGCTTATCTTGGCATTTTTATGTTATTCTGTCTTAAATTTATTCATAGATTAATTTTGTGTAGTTAGTACTTTATGGCTCATTGAGTAATTATACTAAATCCGGCATGGCAAACTCTATGTAGCTTGTTGAGAAACTGAAACAACTTGACATTGTTCCACTAGACGTTTTTCCATCAGATAAACCCTGCTAAGGATACTGACTTTAGAGGTAAGAGTTATACCCTCTAATTCATGACAGTCAAGAGCTTCAAAAAAATCTTCTGAGCCATACCAGCCACAGCGATTTTCCGTGAACTTACGCCATAGCTCTTCAATTTCTTTGAGAGTCTGGCAAGGTAGTAATTTTTCTTCACCCTCGGTTAAATAACCATCATTGTTTCGATCAGCATGAGCACCCGCTTCACGCATGAGAATAGCATAGGTTGTCTTCAGAGCACCTGTATACTGTTCTTCATACTTGGAAAAATCACCAAATTCTGGAGAATCGGCAGTAGAAGAATTTGATTGTTTTAACTTGCCAAAGTTACCTTGTTTGAGTTCTGCTGCAAGTTGTGGCAGCCGATATTGACTGATTACCTGAGCGAGGGAATTTTCTGCTTGGGTGGCAATATCCTGAAGAATTTTCCTTTCTTTAGATAAGTTAGCAAACTCTTCTGGGTTTTGGGCAAACTTTTCAGGATTTTGGGCAATACGTTCTTCAATATTTTTTAAGTAAACTAAAAATCGATAGTCAGTTAATGCTTTTTCCACCTTGCCCGCATCTTTAGCTTTATCAGCAACCTTGAGATAATTAGGCGAACGCTGTGCAAGTTCTGATACAATTTCCGGTGTCGTGACACTAATTACTGCATCTTTAATTAACTGATCTGTCTGTGATTTTTGTATACTCTGCCATGTCAATCCTCCAAGAAATAGTACCACAATTGCCAATACTGCTGCTATCTGAGTTCTACGACGTGCTCTTCTTTCTTGCTCTTTAGCGATTTTTTCTTGCTCTATTCTTTCTTTGAGTAATTGAAGCTCTCGCTGTCTGGCTGTCTCCTCTTTCTCTTTAACTTCCTGAATTACGCGATCGCTAACTTCAACTAATTCATTCAGTGCCTCACGGTAGCCAACTTCTGATGCATCAGGACTGTCTAACCAACGTCTGAATTCTGCCAATTCTACCTCATCGAGCAGACCCCCATCACCTCTTCCTAACCTCTCCCACTCCTCTACTTTTAGCATCAATCGTCTACGGATTTGTTCCGCCTCCTGCCGTTTTTCAATCCACTCTTGTAGAGTTGGCCAACTGGTAATGAGAGCTTCATGGGCGATGTCAACATTTGTGCTGGAGTATTCCTTCTCAGTACTATAAGGATCTTTGTACTCAAAACTTAAAGCTAATAAGCGATTTTTAGTGAGATGTTCTATTGTTTCTTTAAATATTTCTGGGTCATCATTAACAGAGAGTAAACTATCAATCAATTGCTGGCGGCGAGTATGAGCACGTCCTTCGCCAAATTGAATCAAGCGCAGAAAAATAGGAGGGGTAATCTGTTTGTGTTCCTTGGATAAGTTACGGAAAACAGAATCAGCATGATTAGCGATCGCAACTTGTAATCCTGTGAGCTGGCTACCATCTAAATTATTATAAGCGGAGCTAGCCAAGACTAGAGTTTGATAAGCTTTAAAAGGCAAAAAACGCCGCTCAATTTTCTCCCATAACAACACCATTGTCTCCTGAAGTAGTGGTAACACCCCTGGCTCCTTACCTGCATCCACTACCAAGCGTTCGACTAAGCTGCCTTCGATAAATACATCGACATTCTCCGCAGGTTTGATAATAGCTTCTCGCAAGCCAGCTTCATTGAGGGGTAATACCTCTAGGCGATGAGATTGAATTTGTTCCCACAGGGACGACTCCATCAAATCAGGATAAAAATCTGCTCTTACGGTCAAAATTACATAGCAGTTAGGAATCTTAGCTAAATCCAGCAATGTTTCTTGAAACTTGTCTCTCTCCTCTTCCTGACTGAGGGTAAAAATTTCCTCAAATTGGTCTACTATTAACAGAAGTCGTTGGACATTAGGCTCACTAGCTAAAATTTTTTTTACTGCCAGTTTTAAATTAGTGAGTGTACTCCCTAAGCTAGTCTTTAGGGTACTCGAAGGTTCCTCACCAGGGCGCATACTCCGCACTAACCATTCCCCAGGGCCAAAGAGTCCGCTGCCTTTGAGAGTGGGAATCAATCCTGCAAATACCAAGGAAGATTTTCCACTTCCTGAGGGTCCAATCACAGTAATAAATGAATTGCTCCGGAGGCGCTGTATCAGTCGCTGAATTTCGTCATTACGTCCAAAAAAGTAACTGCTGTTGTCCTCACTAAAAGGTTTCATGCCGGGATAAGGACATTTTGGTTGGGGTGGGGGAGCAGGAAGCGGACATTTTAATTGCTCACACAAGCGCTTAACAGCTATTTCCCATTCATCCTTATCAGTTGCTAGTAGAGGTACAAGAATGTCGAGACTCGGTGGTAATTTAAGATTGTGCTCTCTAATGAGAGGGATAACTGGCCAAATCCCTTGATCTAATCCATAGTGCTGAGCTAGGAAGGTGATAAATTGGTGAACATTGTTTGCTAGATAAGCGTGGGAGAGTATCAGTAAAGTACGTTCGCTTTTTTTAATAGCATTTCCAAATTCTTTTATCCTCAGTGCACCAAGTTCAAATGCAGCTTCCGTGAGACAGCGCACACCAGCTTGTTGTAAGGCATTGAGTAAATAGCCCTCGACCCAAGCCCGGTCAGCATCCGCATAAGATATAAAAAAGTCGTATTCTTTGCTGTGCATCTTGTCTTTTTGGGCAATTATGGTGAGATGATATCAAGTATCGAACTGTAAAGAATTTTGATATATCGAGTTAATCGACAATATTTTTGCTGCTTCTCATCAACTATCGCTCTTTGATGGTGACTGCCGCAACTGGTAAACTAAGCGGTCTATATTAGTCTCAAACTCTTCCTCATCTGTCATGTCCAGTAGAGGAAGAACCCGTAACCCTAGTCTTGGGATACACTTTTCACACATGATTGGGAGCAAACGGTACTGACTTTCTTCCAGTCCCAAGTGCTGAGCCACCAAACCTTCAAATTCGCGATAACTACTCTCTAAATAAGCTGGGGAAAGCACCAAAAGAGTATAGCGACTTTGCTGGATAGCACGCTCCATGCTGGTAATTACAGGTACACCCAAGGGAAAGTAAAATTCAAGATAAACTCTTAGCCCCTCTGACTCTAAGTAAGGCAACAACGTCTTACGAACCCATGTTTTATCCCGTCCCTTAGCTCGATAACTGATAAAGACATCGTACTCGTAGTCATCAGCAGGGGAAACAGTAGAAATTTGCCTTTGTATCTTTCCTCCTTGGTAAAGGGTAATGGCGAAGTTTTCCTCAATCTCAACCTTGAGAATAGGATGCTGATTCGCCTGATCATTTGTTACTTTGGGCTGTAAGTAGCTAAAAAGGTCTAGGATACGGACAACACCACCTATACCAATGGCACCTCCTTTCAACCCAGCTAGCAGATGTTGGGTAAACAGACTATTTTCAGCATCCTGAAGAATATAAGATGCTTCACTACTGCGAGAAGATGCCAGAATTACTCTTCCTTGACCCTGTTTGAGGACATCATAGTAACTCTCTGGTAATCCAGCTTTGATTACAGGTGCAGTGGCAGTTTTTAGTTGTGCAATACCCCCAGCGTGACAGCAGTCAAAAATAACGACCAATTTCTGAGCTGGAATAGCGCGTAGAGCCTCAGTAAACTGATTACCAGAAATCGCCGTCTGTACTAATGATTCATTAGATGAAAAGTCGGTGTCTACTGGTAACAAATATTCTCCTTGATCAGAACCCTCTTCAATCTGCCCACCGTGACTAGAAAAGTAAATAAGCACAGTAGAGTCTTCCTTACTTTTGCGAGTAAGATTAGCTAATGCCTCAGTGATTGCTGCTTTCGTTGCTTGACTATCGATCAGTAATTGCACATGATCAGGTGAATAGCCACAGTATTCTGGAGCAGTGAGCAAATCGTAAATATCCCTAGCATCTTTCAGGACAGTTTGCGGGAGTGAGCTAATTGCTTGATAATTAGCGATACCAACAATTAAAGCATAAGCATTGTTCATAGTCAGTAGGATTTGAGAATTGCACTTTTTCCGGATATATGATGCTAAACTATCACAAATACAACCCAAATGTACTACTGTACAATGATTTTAAATCGAGATTTTTTTCATTTGTGCGAGGTTTTTAAGCTATAAGATTCCAAGTTTTTACCATGATTACTATTCAGAGACGGTTTTAACCCACGACTAACAGCAACCTTCAACGCTTTAGCCTTACGAACTAGTCCCTGTCGATAGACTTGCATGAGGACATCAATAAGAATAAGTCTCTTCTGATTCTTGGCTCCTATTTTCCCAGTTTAACCAAATTAAAATCCCCGTGCCTTTAGCCGGGGAATGTCAACATGCTTTGCAAATATTATTGGTCAAAGCGTACAAAGGAGGGTGTATCCCTACGTATTTTAAATCGTCATGCTCTGTAATTCACTGAGCGTGAATACTTGTCCGTTGAAATCAAATAGCTCCACATTGGTAAACAACATATCGGAAGAACCTCGACTAAGGGTAATTTCATTTGCGGCATTACTGCCCAAATTGACTGCGCCCAGGTCAAAGTTAAATATGGCCATATCTTCACCCGTGCCACCATCAACAGTTTGCTCACCAAAACCAACGAGTGTATCGTTACCTGCACCAAGGTCGATCAACCCATCGCCTCTAAATCCTGAGAAGTCATTAAATCCTTGACCAACTATCATGTCATCGCCACGACCCAACAAAATATCACCATTATTCTCAATCCCCCGACCTCCATTGCCGATGAGTGTATCGTTACCTCTTCCTAAATCTATAGTACCGTCGTTGTCGATGCCAATACTACCGCCATCGCCACCATCGCCGCCATCGCCACCATCGCCGCCATCGCCGCCATCACCGATACCACCTTCGCCACCATCTCCACCTTCGCCACCTTGCCCACCTTCGCCGCCATCGCCACCAGTCCCTAAACCTTTAATGAGGTCATCACCACCCCTAGTGTTGATAATCCCAAAGTTCCGAATCCCAATACCATCGCCACCATTACCAGCATCGCCAGCATCGCCAGCATCACCACCATTGCCACCATTACCATTGGTGTTGCCATCGCCAGCATCACCACCATCACCGCCATCACCACCTTCGCCACCATCACCACCGATACCAGTACCCATGATGACGTCGCCGCCTCTTCCTGTATTAATAGTGCCGGAGTTGTCGATGCCTATACCATCGCCACCATCACCACCTTCGCTACCTCTTGCAATACTACTATTACCACCATCACCACCTTCTCCACCAGTACTACCGTTACCGCCATCACCAGCATCACCAGCATTACCACTATCTCCACCATTACCACCGATACCAATAGCTTTGATGACGTCTCTGCCAGCACCAAGATTAATTATTCCAGAAGCAGAGTTACTGAGGCCAGTAGCCGAACCGCCATTGCCACCTCTGCCGCCATCGCCACCATCGCCGCCGTTGCCACCAAAGGCATCATTACCAGCGTCGCTACCGTCACCACCATCACCACCATCGCCACCATTACCACCGTCACCTCCTCTAGCTTTAACCTTGATCAGGTCTTTTCTAGAACCACCGTTGATATTGGTTTCATTGAGGAAAGCGATGATATTATTTTCTCCATCACCGCCAGCGCCACCGCCAGCACCAGACCCGCCGCTACCTCCGGGGAAGCCACCCTCAGGGCCAAAGCCTCCATTACCACCATCATCACCATCGTTACCGAAGTCTTTTTTCACCAAGCATATTCTAGAATTCATTGTTTTAAGCTCCTTGATTTGTACAGAAATAATCTACTTGTTTCGAGTATGTATCTGATACCAATTTTTCAAAAATCATGACACCAAATAAGCTATTAAAAACCTATTTTGTGCTATTAGTGTCACGATACAATTAAATTGTTAGGTACGCAAAATATGATATTTGCGTTGAAAAATAGGTACATTTCCAAATTAGAGATAACGAACAAGCAATAAAATTGAATGTTGCAGCAATAATACTGATTTTCAATAATATGAGTTTCTGTACTCTTATTTTTCTAACTGTTCTGTTAATTATGCAACACTATGTTCAAAATTAATAATGAGCTTTAAATTTCTTAACGTTATCAAATTTGCACTCACAAAACTTTCACTTTGCAAAGTTTCTGAGTAAGAGTCAAGAATGTTTAATCCTTGTTATAACAACTAACTTGTGAGGGCTGAAAAGCTTGCTAATTATGCTTTTTGGGAATTTTATTTTCGCACTGAATTAGCAGAATTATTAGAATTGCATTTAACATAACAAAGCAATCTAGGTTAGCAATGTCTTCTCTTCACAGACTCTTCATATTCTATTTTTAGCTTCATAGAACCTTTATATTAAAATTTTTAGCTTCACAAATACTTCATATTCAACTCTTCATTATTGATATACTATCTTCACTCCATCACAAATTTTATAAGCCAACTTAGTGCTTGGTTTAAAAAGTAAAACTACTTTTCTAGTTTCGGGAGCAATTCTGGCTGTTTTATTACTTTTGTGACGGTCACAAGTAGAATAAGCTAAGCACAAGGCTGATGCTTAAACATCTTGATATATATCAAAAAATCTGTGAGTTTTTAATTGTGGAAGAAGTCATTGTTTACAAATAAGTCTCTTCTGATTTTTTGCTCCTATGTTCAGATTAGCGAGTCAGCCATAGGATTCCAAATTTTTCAGGTATCGACCGACTAAAATATCTAACTCTTCAGGGGAATAAGATTGGGGAGCCGCAATCATATTTGCTCCAATGCCATCAAAGGTAGCAATCCAGGCAGCAGCTTCAAAATCTAGGTCTAAACCAGAACGGATTTCACCTGCGGCTTCTAACAGGGTAAGTTCTTCTCGCACAAAGGCTTTGAAGTTAATGTAATGGCGTGTGTGCTCCTCGATTAATCCATCGTCACCCAGTGCTGCTCCTACAAAAGCTAACCAAACCCGCCAAATAGTTACTAACTCAGGTGTGGTGGGTAGTATAGCTAACATCATTACCTTCAGGCGTTCTAACCCTTGGGTGCCTACTGCTGCTTGCGCCATAATTTCGGCAAGACGAGTCATGATTGTTTCGAGTAAAAATACCAATAATTCGTCTTTATTACGGAAATAGTGGGTTAAAACCCCTGTTGTACTGTCCAATTCCCTGGCAATTGCTCGCAAACTAGCTCCTTTCAATCCCTCACGGCTGATTAATCCTAAAGCTGCTGTTGCCACCTTCGAGCGCCATTCAGTTTGTTTATCCACCAGAGCACTCATATCTGTAAATTTTAATGAAGTACTTGCCCATTTTATAACAACTGTTATTATATTACTAGATAACAACAGTTATGATTTTTGTCCTATGGTCTTATCTTCCCTAGCTCCCCAGACCGATAATCTCCCTACATTAGAGACTACCTTTCCCGTTGCTTGGTATGCGATCGCGGCATCCCACAGGGTTCAAACTAAACCCCTAGGCATTCGTCGCTTGGGGATGGATTTGGTACTCTGGCGAGATGCTAATGGTAAAGTTGTGTGTCAAAGTCGCCACTGTCCTCATCGAGGTGTTGACTTAGCCTTAGGTAAAATAGCCACGGAGAATGGCAGGAGTTGTTTGGAATGTCCCTACCACGGATTTCAATTTGCCTCAGATGGTCGCTGTGTATTAATGCCCTGTGAAGGGAAAGAAGCTTCCATTAGTCCAGCAATGCGGGTTGAGTCTTACCAAGTCAAAGAATCTCATGGATTGATTTGGCTGTGGTGGGGGAATGAGGAAATGGCAACTCCGGAAATTCCTTGGTTTACTGGACTCAACGATCAGCCCCGTTGTTGGACAGATGCAGAATTAGTGTGGGATATTCACTTTACTCGTGCTGCTGAAAGTGTTTTGATTGATCTTCACCACTTTGCTTTTGCCCACCATGGTATTGCCAAATGGATGGGGTTTGCAGATACAAAGCGTCTTGATAGCCTCGAAACTCAGGTAGTCGGCAATCAAATCAAAACCCAAGGTGTTCTCAAGAGTGAGCAGGGGAATGGACTATCTATGAACTTCCAGAATGAGATATTATTTCCTAACCTATCGTTTTTTGACCTTGGGTTGGGTAACCTCACACTGTTTGTTACCCTAACTCCAATTGATCAGGACAATACTTGGATCAACTTCCGCTACTATGCTGACTTCCGTTGGCCTTTCCTCAGTCGTTTGATTGCCAAGATTGCTGCCTGGTTTGAGTTGAATTTTGTTCAGCCGGATGACTATCGTTTACTCAAATCGTCTGTCCCTAAGCGCAGTGGTTTAATGGAAAATCACCTTGTTCATGCTGATCAGACAATCGTGCATTGGCACAGACTGAATAAGCATCATCAGCAAAAAGGTGTTAGATGTTAAAGCTGATTTTTGACATACTTCCCAGCCTGTTTGTGCAGTGTTGCCGCAGGCTAGGCGTGAAGATTCTTTACGCTTCACTCTCGTCGTTCTTTCGTGCCATGCTATCTTCGATTTGTCTTATCATTAACTTATACACCACGCCCCTGGAGCATAGAAGCTGTGACTGAGCAGGTAACCCTAACGCTACCCGATGACGTCGCTAGACGTGTACAAACAGTCGCAATTTCAACCCAGCGAGAGTTGGAAGATGTCCTGTTAGAGTGGATTGACCAGATCAGTCTTCAGCTTTCCCCATCGACTCCTGCGACCACAGAAGCAACATTGCTCCAGCAAATTAACTTGGGATTTTCTTCAGATTGGTGGAACCGTTATCAATCGCTCATTGCTGCACGACAAGCAGAAACAATTAGTGAAAGTGATTTAGTTGAGTTGATTAAAATGAGTGAAGCACTGGAAATTGCTAACGTTGAACGGGTAAAGGCATTAGGAGAATTAGCTCAGCTTCGAGGCTGTTCGCTTGAGCAGGTAATGGAAACCTTGGATATCAAGATAAAAACTGAATTAGATGTCTAAGTATCCACTGCCTCAAAAGCTCAAGCAGTTAGTAATCAATCGAGCCAAAGGATGCTGTGAATATTGTGTTAGTCAGGCTAAATTTTCACCAGATCCATTCTCGATCGAGCACATTGTGCCACGAAGCAAAGGTGGTTCAAATCTAGACGATAATTTAGCATTTTCTTGTCAAGGCTGTAATGGACACAAACATACCGCTACCCAAGCAATCGACCCTGTTAATGGCGAATGTACATCACTATACAATCCCCGTATTCATGAATGGGATGAGCATTTTGTCTGGACTGAAAATTTCTCTATTATTTTAGGCAAGACAGCGATCGGGAGAGCAACCGTCGAACGTCTACGTTTAAATCGATCTGGAGTCGTAAATCTTCGACAGGTATTGCGACAACTCAATCGACATCCCCCATAAAGAAAGGATGACTCTATCAAGCTTCTATGGAATAAAAATCATAATGAACTACAATTATCACAATCTACCTCATATAGTAAGGCTGATCTAGGGGTAGTGATTTTTATTTGAAGTTAGCAGGAGGTTATCAATGCCTTATGGCACATTTAAATCAGTCGGTGAAGTAACCCAAAAATTTGATATTGAGGTAAAAACTGAACCATTTATCAAGAAAAAAGAATTAAAAATACCTGACTATATTTTCTCCCGTATAGAAGCTAACCTGGCCGAGGATGTCTATTTTATTAATGAGTTTGCTATCTGTGAGCATATTATCAGTCGTATATTAGACGAAGTGGCAGAACATTATAACCAACTCTTTGTCTGGTCTCATGTTCCCTTCAATGTAGATAAGGAACAAGACCTGGTAGGCGAACCTGACTACCTGATAGCCCCAAAAACCAAGCATGGAGTTATGTTTGTCCCGCCTCTTTGTGTAATGGAGGCAAAACAAGAGAAATGGAATGAAGGCTGGGCACAGACGTTGGCGGAAATGTATGCGGCATCTATCAAGGGGGCAAAAGTTTGCTATGGTGTTGTCACCACAGGAAAGGCTTGGGAGTTTGGCAAGTTAGAGAATAATGTTTTTATCAGAGATCGAAGTCAAATATCAGCGACAGAGGATCTAAAAAAAGTTTTTGATGTGTTAAATTGGATATTCGACCAAACAAATACCCATATCAATAATCTACTTCATCAAGTCAAAGAATAGCTCTGCTTAATTTTATTTCAGTAACCCAGCAAACTAAGAGTATTCAAAATTTAAATCACTATAGGGCAAATACATATTGTCAATAAGAAAGTCTCAATCTCAATAAAGACCCTAAGAATCGCGTTAAGCTCTGCTTATTGACAATGAATTGAGCGATCGCTTTAACCCTAGTAAAATTCATTAGCGGACTAGTGAGATTAGGATGAATTGTTGATCGATCGCCTGGACGAGTTGGTGAGAACAGCCTGGGTCAATGACGGTTGGGGTCGCATTGGAGGCAAATTGCGGGAACATATCCTGGGAACAGGTTACCAACGACTCGGTGCGTTACGCTACGCTAACAGCACCCTACAACTACGGGCTATAAATCAATTTTTGGCCTAAAATCCTTCACAGCAACGATTGTATAGCAGTCGCCAGGGCAGTTAAGACATTCTCAGGTAAGACAAGTTAACCAGGGGCTGCCATCCTCTTGTCTTTGGCGGTTGCTATATAGCACTACGCATTTAGGTTAGGACATTAATAAAGCCTGAAACCCCGTCATGGCCTATTTTTGAATTTTATTTGCGTAGCATGGTGAGCATTTGCAAAGCATGGTGCGTAGCAGCAAAGCGTAGACGCTAACGCTACACTTCGTGAGAGCGCAGCGGGACGGAGTCCGGCAAATTTTGAATTTTGAATTGCGCGTAGCGCTATATAATTTTATCGAGCAATCAGTCCCTGGAGCGAATTTCTCCAAAATAGCTGGAGTTATAGTGCGGTAAACATTGCAATTTCTTAGTAGATTCGGATAAAGTTCAAAAGGAAAATCGGCAGGTCGTGCAACTCCTGCTCGGAAACTTTAAAATAAGCAGACAGTCGTCTTTTGCTGGTGATATAACTGATATCAACTTATCTTCAGGTTACCACCGGCCTTGACGGAGAACGAGTAGAGGGGAAGTTGCTGTGAAATAGAAAAAGTTATATTTTTCAATCGCAATTGAGCATGAGGAGTGTAAGTGGCAAATTTCATCCCAAAGGAAAAAGAGCTATCTAGCCAATCTGAGTCAGTAGTATCTACCCAAACCGAAGCGTTAGATTTGACTGAGACTGAGGTTCAACCAGAACCTGCAGAAGAGGAGAGCAAACAACCCTCCGCAGCTAAAAAGTTAGCGGCGCGAGTTAAACAGGGAGCAACTGTTACAGTCAAAGGACTCCAGCAGGCTTCCCAAGGACTCAAGCGGGCTTCTAGTTTTGTTGCTCAGCCTTTTACCGGACCAATGAAGCTGCATCGCCGCTATTGGTTTTGGCTGGGGTTGGGGGTTAGTAGCAGTGCAGTCGCCCTTGGTTGGGGTATCTATGTTGTAGAGAAAAATGTTCCTGACTCAACGAAAGATGTCTTAACCTATGTTAGAGATAACACTATTACGATTAAAGCCTCAGATGGGACTATTTTACAGCAAACTGGACCAGCCACTAGGGACACTTTGAAGATTTGGGAAGTACCGGAAGATTTGATTGATGCCTTTATTGCGATTGAAGATAGGCGTTTTGAAAAACATCATGGAGTAGATTTCCAGGGTATTGTTCGTGCTGCTACTGCTAATTTGCTGGCGGGGAAAGTAGTGGAAGGGGGTAGCACTATCACTCAGCAGTTAGCGAGAATTGTCTACCTTAATCAAGAGGTTAGTTGGTGGCGCAAGCTCAAGGAAATGCGTACCGCCCAGAAAATTGAGCAAGATGTAGAAAAAGATCAGATTCTGGAGCGTTATTTAAATCTAGTCTATTTGGGTTCTGGAGCTTATGGGGTTGCTGATGCCGCTTGGGTATACTTCAGTAAAACTGTAGATGAACTGACTCTACCAGAAATAGCAATGTTGGCTGGTTTACCTCCTGCTCCTAGTGTGTACTCACCTTTAGTGGAAGGCAAAGTGGGCAATGAGAAGCTTGCTAAAGAGCGGCGAAATCTAGTCCTGGAAAGGATGCAAACAAGTGGATTTATTACCGAAGCTGAAGCTCAAAAGGCCAAAGACACACCCCTGGGGATTGACCCAAGTCCACCGAAGCGACTAGAGCGCCAAGCTAGTTATTTTACCGAGTATATTCAACAAGAGTTGCCGAAACGAGTTTCCGAAGCAGTGCTGGAAGTGAAGGGATTAACAGTAGAAACGACCCTTAATCCAGAGTGGCAAGCAGCAGCGGAAAAAACAGTCAAAAATGCAGTGAGTACCTATGGTAGTTACCAGGGATTTGATCAAGCAGCTCTAGTAGCGATTGATCCACGGAATGGTCAGATTAAGGCCATGGTAGGGGGAAAAGATTTTAATGACCTAGAAAGTAATAATTATTTAAACCGTGCTACCCAAGCTCAGCGTCAGCCCGGATCTACCTTCAAGACCTTTGTTTATACTACTGCGATCGAAGCTGGTTTCTCTCCTAATCGAGGTTACCTCGATACTGAATATATTGTCGATGGCTACAAACCCAAAAACTACAGTGAAACTTTCCGGGGTTGGACCTCGATAATTCAAGCTCTCAGAAACTCCGTCAATATAGTTGCCGTCAAAGCCTTAATCTCAGTTGGTTGGGACCCAACTATCGAAATTGCCCACAAAATGGGTATCGAATCAGAGCTTAAGCCTACCTATTCCCTTGCTTTGGGAGCATCTGAGGTGAATTTGCTAGAAATGACCAGTGCTTATGGTACTCTAGCAGCTCGAGGAGTTCACACCGAATCCTACGGTATCAAACGCATTCTCGACCAAAAGGGCAATGTAATTTATGAGCAGAGTTTGACTAGTGAGCAAGTCGTCACAGAAGACACTGCGGCAATTATGAACTGGATGTTACAGGGGGTAGTTAACCATGGTACTGGTAGAGCCGCTTCCTTAAGTAGACCGGTTGCTGGCAAAACTGGTACTACTGACGAAGCTCGTGATCTCTGGTTTGTCGGCTATATTCCTCAGCTAGTAGCTGGTGTGTGGCTAGGAAATGATAACAATAAACCCACTTGGAGTACTAGTAGTACCGCTGCCACTACCTGGCGTAGGTTTATGGTTCAGGTAATAGAAGACATCAAGGTTGAGAATTTTCCTAAGCGTCCCAATAATATAGAAAATCGCGAAGCCAATATTAAGGCCAAGCCGATTAAACCCAAACGGCAAATCGTAAAACCCTATCAGCCACCTGCACCTCCACCGCAAAAGAAGGCAGTAAACAACAATAATTACAACCGTGGCTACAACCGCAATTACAATCGCGGCTACAACCGTAACTACAATCGTAATTACAACAATAACTACAACCGTAACTACAATCGCAGTTACAACCAAGGTAGTAGGGGTAGGATCTACAGCCAGTCTCAACCTGCAAGACGCTCTACTTACCGGGCACCGGCAAGAAACTATTCTGCACCAACCTACTCTGCTCCTAAAAGAGCAGCACGCACCTATTCCGCACCAGTGCAAAGAGCAGCACCTGCTCCAGCACCTGCTGCCAATCCTGCTCCCAACTTCCAATCAGCACCAGCAGTAGCACCCCCAGCACCACCGGCTGCTAAGAAGCAGGTAGATTGAGGAGATGGGGGAGACAAGGGAGACAAGGAGGATGGGGAGACGGGGAGACGGGGAGACGGGGAGATGGGGAGATATTCAGCAATTCCCAAACAACAAACAACAAATGACAAACAACAAATGACAAACAACAAATGACAAACAACAAATGACAAACAACAAACAACAAACAACAAATGACAAATGACAATACAAGCCTTTGTCACGGGAGGTACAGGATTTATCGGTGCTAACCTGGTACGTCTACTGCTACAGGAAGGATACCAGGTGCGATCGCTTGTGCGTCCTACCAGCCGACTCGATAATCTCCAGAACCTAGATGTAAAAATAGTTAAGGGTGACTTGAATGACCCTAACCTCTACCAACAAATGCAAGGTTCTCAGGTACTTTTCCATGTAGCGGCTCATTATTCCCTCTGGCAGGCTGACCAAGAGGCACTCTATCGCCATAATGTCCTAGGGACTCGTAATGTACTCCTGAGTGCTCGTAAAGCTGGGATTGAGCGTACTGTTTACACTAGTTCAGTGGCCGCGATCGGAGTAGGTAAAGCTGGTAAGGTAGTAGATGAAACTCATCAAAGTCCCCCAGAGCAACTTGTGGGTCACTACAAAAAGTCTAAATATCTTGCAGAACAAGAGGCCAAGCAAGCTGCTCAGCAGGGTCAAGATATTGTTATTGTCAATCCTAGCAGTCCCATTGGTCCGTGGGATATTAAACCAACTCCTACCGGTGATATTATTGTGCGCTTCTTGCGTCAACAAATGCCTTTTTATGTCGATACAGGGTTAAATTTGATTGATGTGCGAGATGTCGCTTGGGGACACCTACTGGCTCTCAACCACGGAAAATCGGGAGAACGCTACATTTTAGGTAACCAAAACCTGACTCTTAAAGCCATACTCGACCAACTTGCTCAAATAACTGGTATCAAAGCACCTCAAAAAACCATACCGCTTTGGTTACCCTTGACTGTTGCTTGGATTGATGAATATCTCCTTGCTCCTTTGGGTAAAGCACCTTCAGTCCCCTTAGATGGAGTTCGGATGTCTCAACAACTAATGTATTATGATTCGTCTAAGGCAGTCAAAGAATTGGGTTTACCTCAATCTGACTTGACAATAGCACTCAAAGATGCTGTGAAGTGGTTTACAGACCAATAAGCTCGCAACCCATTCTAATTGTGTTGTGAGCAAGGGAACAGGAGACCCAAATCTATCGTTTGTAGATATGTAGCATTTTTTTTTCCATGTCAGATAAATTTACGGTGAGTAGTGATCAATAATTGGTCACTATCTATGCAAAGGTGAGAGGAGAGATTAATGGCAATTCAATTACAACAAGCTCTGGAAGTTGGGAAATACCTAGTAACCCAAAAGCTGATGGGCCGAAAGAAGTTCCCTCTAGTCTTGATGTTGGAACCTCTGTTCCGCTGTAACCTTGCCTGTTCTGGTTGTGGCAAAATTCAGCATCCTACAGATATACTCAAGCGCAACCTAACTCCTGAGCAGTGTTTCAGAGCCGCCGAAGAGTGCGGTGCTCCTGTTGTTTCCATTCCTGGGGGAGAACCTTTACTACATCCACAAATTGACGAAATTGTCAAGGGCTTAGTAGAGCGTCGGAAGTTTGTCTATCTCTGTACCAATGGCTTGTTGTTAGAAAAAAGCCTAGACAAATTTCAACCTTCTCCTTACCTAACCTTCAGTGTTCACCTGGATGGCTTACGGGATTTGCACGATAAATGTGTTGATCGTCAAGGGGTTTTTGATAAGGCAGTGCAAGCAATTCGTGCAGCTAAAGCTAGGGGATTTAGGGTCACCACCAACACGACAATTTTTGAAGGAACCGAACCCAAGGAAATGCAGGATTTCTTTGATTTCCTCACTACCTTAGATGTTGATGGGATGATGATTTCTCCTGGTTACAGTTACGAATGGGCACCAGATCAGGAACATTTTCTCAAGCGTGAACAGACAAAAGCTCTATTCCGGGAAATTTTAGCTCCCTTCAAGGCGGGTAAAAAGCATTGGAACTTCAATCATAATCCTCTGTTCTTAGATTTTCTCATTGGTGAGAAGGACTACGAATGTACCCCTTGGGGTAGTCCTAGCTACAGTGTCCTCGGCTGGCAAAAGCCCTGCTATCTTTTGAATGAAGGGCACTATACAACTTTTAAGGAACTGCTGGAGGAAACCAACTGGGATAACTATGGTCGTGCTAGTGGCAATCCTCAATGTGCTGATTGTATGGTGCATTGTGGTTACGAACCAACAGCAGCAGTGGATGCGATGCAACCTGGGAATATCGGGCGATCTGTTGGTACTTTATTAGGTAGTAGGTGATACCAAATCCGGTATCGATATACCCGCTATGCCCATATTGTAGAGACGTTGCATGCAACGTCTCTACAGGGATTTCACAGTTTGCTCAAAACGGCTCTATTGTAACCGGATTTGGTATTAGTAATTAGAGTTTGCTGAATGAGTCGATCCCAAGTCCGAGAACATACTGGACATGCGATCGCATAGCGTCTGGAAAGAAGTAATTTTATATCTGATGATGAATTGTGTCATCTTACTTTTGGATGAAAGTTAAATATGATGCAGAAGCAGACATTCTGATTTTTATCTTCCGTGATGCGTTTCCAGCCAATGCTGTTTCTGAACCTGGAGGCACGATTATCAGTTATGACGAAAATGACGAACCTGTTAGCATCGAATTTCTCAATGCTTCCAAACGTCAACTGTTGAATCCTCAAGATCTCACACTAACAATCGCAACATAGTGGAATAAGGAATAAGTAGTGGCACGACACACCTAAAAATGTAGGTTGGGTGTAGCGATAGCGTAACCCAACAAAGCCTCACTGATGTTGGGTTACTCTACGAGAAGGCTTACGCCTACGTTCCTCAACCCAACCTACGTCTGGTCTGGCTTCTTTTTGGACTGAAGTCCTACTACTGCTTATTACTTCAAAACCAGAATCAATCGACTCGATGAGGCAAGCCCTAATTAAACCTAACATCTCACAGACTGGCTAACTTCTAAGGGTAAGAAAATAGTCATCACCTCTCTTTCCTGGGGTCGCTGCCGTACAATCAGTTTTCCTCCTAAGACTTGGAAGAGGTTTTTGGTAACATTGAGATTTAAACTAAGACTGCCAGTTTCTGGTTGGAACATCAATAGCTGACCAATGGATTTGACTGTAGGACAACTTGCCTGAGCATTCTCCCAAGAGTTAGCAGCTTTTGAAGGGTCTGCCTGAGACTGGAATTGTAACTTCAGCTGGTTACCAGCGGGAGTAACATCTAACTGGATATGACTTCCTGTGGGTAGGGAACGGGTGAAACTTTCCATCAAGCCAGTTAAGACTTGCTCAAGGAGGTTAGGATTACTCACCACAGTCGGTAGCTGCTGGGGCAAAATAACATCTAGAGTTAAATCCCGGCGCTGCGCCTGCTTTTGCCAGCGGGGGATACTTTGCCCAAAAATCTGAGCTAGGGATATGGAGGTGAGGTTAACCGAAGTTTGCTTAACTACTGCTGTTTCTAACTCTGCTGCACGGAAAATTAACTCCATGCGGTTGATTTGTTCGGTACACTCGTGATCAATAATTTCCAGACGCCGCTTCACTTCTGGGGCTAAGTCACGACGTTTCAGAAGTAATTTAGTTAGGGTGCGAATGGTAGTTAGAGGTGTGCGGATCTCATGAGTTAGAGCTTGTAGCAATTCTACATCCGGGGTTGCTTCCTCCAAATTGGGAATTTTTTTAGCTCCTCGCTCCTCCGCTTTTACCATTGGTTTCCAGCGAGGCTGTTTGTCTTGATTAAAGCTGGTCTGCTTCTGGAGAGTTGTACTAGTTACTGCTTGCTTACTTGTTTTAAGTGAGTGATGAAGGGGCTTGAAGGTATTAACACCAGACTGGATTCGCTCCGATTGAGCAATCAAATGCTCACAAGGCACTGATATGGTGTCAATTTCTTCTGTTGGAGGCTTTGCTGGTAGATTTTGTAGGAGTAGACGACTAAATTGCATTACTGTTCGGTAATCCGGCGTCTGTGGTGGAAACTTTTTAACTAGAGTCTCTAGGTGAGTAAGTTGATGGGAACTAGTTAACAGCAGCCGGGGATACAGAGATGACCAAGCTTGTTGAACATCTTTGGGATCGAAGGAGAACCGAAAGCCTCGAATACCATTCCGATTATCCCCCGCAGCCATAACTAAGCTAAAGCTACGGGAAAAAACTACACAAAACTGTTCTTTGATCAAAGGGTCGCCTGGAAGCAAAGGTAGCTCATAGGCAGTACTAGTCATCTGTTGAGTCTGGTAGGTTGTTGCAGGAGGCAACAAACAAGGCATCCCAGCCAAAGGATTGAATAAGTCGTAAGTAAAAGTTCCTGTCTGGAAGTGAGCCAAGACATCTGGGTTACATAAAACTGGTGTAGGACCAGCTATAATCAATCCTTGGAGTGATGAGGAGCGACTAACAGTCCCATCAGAGTCTAAAGGAGCGATTGTTTCTAAGAGTAACTGTTCTAAAGAAGCGATCGCACTTGACCATTCCCGCTGGGCTTTGGCTACTGCGGTATCATATCCTTTTGTCTTACGACTGGTTGCATCTGCTTGGGCAACCTGCTCCTTAGACCCATTCTGTTGAGCCTGGGTCAAAATTTCGCTTAAACTCGGCAAAAACCATTTTTGCACCACGATCTACCACCATTAACTGGGAGTCCAGTACTTATAAATGTTTGTTCTCTTGACTATGAGGATAACCATATTATTTATCTTTCCCAGGTAGTAGAACCGAACCTATCAGTCGCAATTGCCGTTGCGAGTGGAGAGACGGGGATACAAGGAAAGTATTTATACTCACCAATTCTAAATTCTAAATTCTAAATTCTAAATTCTCACGCTGTTTGACTCAAAGTGTCAGTAAGATAATTAGCCGCAGCTTTAACTAGAGCGATCGCATTTTCGTAAATCATCCGAGTTGGCCCTAAAATACCCACACTGCCCACCGGAAGATTATCTTGCTGATAAGTAGCACAAACTAGGGTACAGGTACGCATTGGTTCTAGGGGATTTTCTGAGCCAATGCGCACTTTCACCTGAGACTTTGATTCCGGATAACTGGGTAACTCAAAGATTACTGGCCACAGTTGCTCTTGTTCCTCTTCCAAAAGATGCAAAAGCATCTGGACTTGCTGCAACTCAGAAAATTCTGGTTGACGCAACACCTCGGAGAGTCCACGAATCATAATGGGTGTAGGAACAGGTGCTTTGGCGCGACGGTTCAGCTGAGTCAACAAAGTCTTGACAAAATCTGTATACTGGGCAAATTCTCTGCCTAGTTCACTCCAATCTAAAGTCGCTAGTTCACCTAGTACTCTCCCCCGCAACTTACTATTCAAAAAATTAGATAATATCTGTAACTCCCGTTCGATATTCGACTCATCAACTAAAGTCTGATCTTCTGATTGGGGTAGTTCCATTAAAATAGATTGAGTCTCATAGGCATCTGTTACCACAATCAGCATTGCTTGTCCTGCCTCAATTTGCACTAACTGCAAATGCCGTAAACGGGTAGTACGATTTTGAGGCATAGTAATCAAGGCAATGTAACCACTGATGCTAGCCAGGATCTGTGCCGCATCTCGCAGCAGCGCCTCAAAACTCGCATCTTCCCACTTCAATTTATCTGTGAGCATGTGCCCCAGTTTAGATCCTAAGGTATCAGAAGGAGCCATCAGTCGATCAACATAAATGCGGTAGCCAGAGTCAGAAGGAATCCTTCCCGCAGAAGTATGGGGTTGATACAAAAAGCCAGATTTTTCCAAGGCTCCCATACAAGTGCGAATTGTCGCAGGACTGACACTAAGGTTGTACTCCTGTGCCAAAGCTTTGGAACCAACTGGTTCTGCCGTCGCAATATAGTGACGGATAGTACAAGCAAGAATATGTTTTTGCCGATTAGTCAGACGCATCTACTCGCCAAATGTGAACAACCACTGAACTTAATCAGGTTTTAGGTTTTAGGTTTTAGGTTTTAGGTTTTAGATGCAGATCCTATTGAGTGTTGATTTCAAGATAACAGAAATCTTACCATCTTGGAGTGCCATGTCTCCAAATCACTAGTATAAGAAGGCAGGAGGCAGGAGGCAGGAGGCAGGAGGCTTCAAGGGAAGAAAGCTTGTGTAATAAGCTTTGTAATTTTTTTCATGCTTTGGGTTATTTCCGCTGCGCTGCACTAGTACTGAGGAATACTGTAATCGACCCTGAGGGAGTAAGCATCAATACCCCCTACTACATTTTTAACATTGGTGAATCCTTGAATAAGTAACCATTGACACATTTGAGCTGAACGACCGCCATGATGACAGATAACCAAGGTTTCGGTGTTGGGGTCAAAACGAGTGGTAATTTGATCTGACCATTCAGCAAATTCACTCAAGGGTAGTATCTCAAAGCCTTCAATTTTCGCGATCGCAACTTCCTGTTCTTCTCGTACATCAATCAGCTGTAGCTCTTCAGGAGACTCTGCCATCCGTTGAGCTAGTTGTTCAACGCTGATTTCGGGAATGGTGTTATTAAAAGATTGTGCTGCCATCAAATTTTATCTTGTTTATTGTTCTTTGTAGGGCGTGGAAGCAGCTAGCCAAGGCACTTTTGCTGCTATTTATAGTATAGTCTCCCACAAAAATGTTAAACTAATGAAACAATAAACTCTGTTTGTACTCTTTAGCTGAGTAAGGTCTTAATATTAACGGAGGTTAATCATGACAGAGCGTGCTGCTCTATTGGCTCGAATTACACAAACTCCGGGGAAATGTGGCGGTCGTCCTTGTATTCGAGAAATGCGAATTAGAGTTAGCGATATTCTCGAAACCTTAGCAGATAATGTCCCGGTTAGTGAAATTTTAGAAGACTTTCCCGATCTCGAACCTGAGGATATTCAGGCATGTCTGTTATTCGCTGCACTTCAAATCGATTTTCCTAAAATAGCGGTATGATTTTCTGGTTAAATGCTCAACTCCCCCCTAGCTTATCACAATGGTTGACTGATACATTTGGGGTTAATGCATTGGCTCTCCGGGATTTGAACTTGAGAGAAGCACAAGATATTGATATTTTTACCGCCGCAAAAACTAATGGATTGGGAACAGTCATTATTACAAAAGATCGAGATTTTGTTGATTTAGTAATTTCCCAGGGAGTTCCACCTCAAATTCTTTGGTTAACTTGCGGTAATATCAGTAATCGAGATTTAAAACGTATTTTTATTAGTGCTTTTCCAGAAGCACTAACTTTATTAGAGCAAGGTGAACCTATTGTAGAAATTGGGAGAGCATAATTTCTGAGCAATTTTTTTATTCATAAAAAGAGACCGCTTAGATCAGTAATATTGATTACATGACCAAAATTATGGCAAGCTATCGGGAGCAACACTAATTGTCAAAGGCGATCGCGTAACTGCTGGTCTTACTTACCCACTCATTAGTACAAATGACTAATGACCAATGACAAACAACAATTACTTTACTTACCGCGATACCAACCCACAATGATATCAGGAGAAATTCCCAGAAAATAGGCAATAATCACTGCCTGGTTAATTAATGTAGTTTGGATAACACCAAGCTTTTGCCAACGACGCCCTGAAGTTAACACTGATGCTGATAAAATAGTAATTTTTCCTCGACTTTTTAAGCACCGCATCAGCTCAAAATCTTCCATAATCGGTAAATTGGCAAAACCGCCAATTTGTTTAAAGGTAGCGGCTCTTAAAAAGATGGCTTGGTCTCCGTAAGGCATGGCAAAAAAACGAGATCGCCAATTCACCATTTTTTCAATAAACCGCAGTCCTCGCAATTGAGCATCAATGCGTAGTTCAAAAGCACCGGCAATTGTTTGAGCATTTTGCAGAGTTTGGCGAATCAAGATGTCAAAGCGAGGAGGTAAACTAGTATCGGCATGGAGAAACAGTAGGATATCTCCAGTAGCAGCCGCAGCACCAATATTCATTTGATGAGCACGGCCAGCTGTAGTAGAAATGACTTTAACACCTAAAGATTGAGCAATTGTTCTAGTTTCATCCTGACTCCCCCCATCAACGACAATCACTTCCACCTTTTGGATACTGGACAGCCTCACCAAAACTTCTTTAATAGTGGTGGCTTCATTAATAACCGGAATAATAATTGAAATTGTTTCTGCTGCCATTAAGCTATCCAAGAAAGGGCAAAAAGTCTGAAAATAGTGCCAGGAAGTAAGACAGATGTTCAATACTGTCAATCTGTTTAGCATTTTACTTCTTGCTTGAGCTTCTGTCCTGCAACAAGAGTTGCCTTGTTTTCTAAGAGTGCCCGACGGGTGCGGCAGCACCCCCTATGAATTGAAGAAACACTACCCCTTGGAGCTTAATGGCTGGTTTTTCAGGAGACTTGGACTTAGATGTGTTGAATCTAAAATCTAAAATCTAAAATCTAAAATCTAAAATCTAATGTTTCCATCCCCCACACTTCCCACACCATTTGAAAGCTCACCCCATGATTCGTGAATCGGTGCTCTAGGAATCGAGGGGACACACCCTACACCCCGGACTCTCAATCTAAAGGAATCTTTCTTAGGAGTATTGCGTAAACAAGCAAATCTGGTAAGATCTTGGCAGGAAACAACGATTTCTAGTTGTAAATTGTAGAACTCTCATTTTAGAGTACTAATTCTCAACACCAACAAGCTGGGGCAAATATCAGTTGTCTAGGGAAAAAAACTTAGTTACTGTAGATTCCGGAAAATCATCGGTTTTTACAGTAATTTTCAAAGTATTCTCAGCTTGAGGACAAATTTTGATTCTGTGAGCAGCCCAGTTGCTAGCTTTAGTCATGGTGATGAAGTAACAGTGGTCAAAGTGCAAGTTCGTTGTAAGATTGAGTTGCCCAGTAATTATGTTTACTCATGGTTAATCTAGGCCAGTCTCTTTCTTAGAACTTTTTTCCAATTGGACTAACTCTCAACCACTGCCAATTGTCAAACTCAAGACTAAGAAAAAATCAATTATTGCCCTCATATTCAACGGTGTTCAAAGGAGTGAAGAAAACCTAACGTGGCAAACCATCATCTGTTTGTTTGGCGGCGCAGTATTTCCATTGTTGCCGCAGCTGCCCTTGGTTTTGTAGCTGGCTTCAGTTTGACAGTAGACAAATCATTTTCTCAGAGGGCTGTGCAAACCATTGCCTTGCCTTTGGGAGGACTTAGCCAAAATACTGCTGACTTGCCAGCTACAACTGCGCAGTCCAATGCACAATTTAAACAACTCGTCGCTAATTTGATGCAGGCGGAAAAAGTGGCACGG
This sequence comes from Symploca sp. SIO1C2, assembly GCA_010672925.1. Taxonomy (GTDB): domain Bacteria; phylum Cyanobacteriota; class Cyanobacteriia; order Cyanobacteriales; family Coleofasciculaceae; genus Caldora. The sequence continues at coordinate 226,547 of JAAHFP010000013.1, forward strand.
CTGAATCCCCCTGTACCTGCTCAGTTTAAAGGAAAGACGGTTAATGACATCCCCATGAATACTGGTGAGAAAGTCATTGCTTTAACCTTTGATGATGGTCCTTGGCCAAAAAGCACTAACGAAATCTTGTATATCCTCAATCAAAACAAGATTAAGGCCACTTTTTTCTTCATTGGTAGAAATGTACAGACCTTTCCTCACCTGGCCAAGTTAGTGGCAGAACATGGTCATGCAGTGGGGAACCATAGCTGGAGTCACCCTTATCACCAACACACTCCTACCGCAGCGGCTCAGCAGATAGACCGCACAACGGAGTTGATTTACAAACTGACTGGTATAAAAACCAATATGTTTCGCCCACCAGGAGGTCACCTCAAAAATGGGTTGGTAGCATATGCCCATAGCAAAAATTATGTGAACGTTATGTGGTCAGCTGATTCTAGGGATTATGCTGTTTCCTCACCAACGTTGCTGAGGAATGTGCTTAACCAATCATCTCCAGGAGGAATTGTACTAATGCATGATGGTGGTGGTAATCGTATGGGTACGGTGTATGCTCTACCTGAAATGATTAGTCAACTCAAAAAGCAAGGTTATAAGTTTGTAACAGTGCCGGAGTTGATGGAAATGCGAGAGAAAGAACTTCAGGCAAATCAAGGCTGATCGATTCAGTGGTGTGGGGTGCTCACAAGGGTGGGTTTTTAATATTTCGGTGAAGACAAGGAAGGAAAGTAGACAAGTAGACAAGAATGAGTGCTGAAATTATTTGTGTTGGAACTGAGTTACTCCTAGGAGATATTCTCAACAGCAATTCTCAGTATTTAGCTCGTGAACTGGCAGATTTGGGTATTCCTCACTACTATCAAACAGTCGTAGGGGATAATCCAGAGCGTTTGCAGCAAGTATTAGCAATTGCCAGTGAGCGCTCTGAGTTACTGATCTTTACTGGTGGGCTCGGTCCTACCCCGGATGATCTTACTACGGAAGCGATCGCGGATTTTTTTGGTGTTCCCTTGATAGAACAAGCGGAAATAATCGAAGACATTGCCAAAAAATTCGCCCAACGGGGACGTCAGATGGTATCGAGTAACTACAAACAAGCACTGATTCCCAAAGGTGCTACAATTTTACCCAATTTGCGGGGAACGGCTCCGGGAATTATGTGGCAACCCCGTCCCAATTTAACAATTCTCACCTTCCCTGGTGTTCCCGCAGAAATGCATCAGATGTGGAAGGAGACTGCTGTTCCTTACCTGAAAACTCAAGGTTGGGGTCAAGAAATTATTTATAGTCGCACTCTCAAATTTTGGGGAATTGGGGAGTCAACTTTAGCAGAAAAAGTGGCTTCCTTTTTAGAGCTAGACAATCCTACAGTCGCTCCCTATGCTGGCAAAGGACAGGTAAGATTGAGAATTTCTGCTCGTGCTTCGACAGAAGCAGAAGCCCAAAAGTTGATTGAACCCGTTGCCGAACAATTACAGCAGATTGGGGGGGCAGATTATTTTGGTGTCAATGAAGATACCTTAGCATCTGTAGTAGGTCAACTGTTGAATGAGGCAGACGAAACCCTTGGGGTTGCCGAATCCTGTACTGGCGGTGGTCTTGGTAGTATGCTAACCGATATCTCCGGCAGCTCTAATTACTTTTTAGGGGGTGTCATGGCTTATGACAACTCTGTGAAAGCTTCTGTGCTTGGTGTCAATTCTTCAGACTTGTACACAGTCGGTGCTGTTAGTAAACCGGTGGCAATGCAAATGGCAGCAGGAGTACGCTCTCTTCTCTCCAGCAGTTGGGGATTGAGTATTACTGGCATTGCCGGACCGAGTGGTGGTACAGAAACTAAGCCTGTAGGTTTAGTTTACATCGGTTTAGCTAAGCCAGATGGCACTGTAGAATGCTTCAAGTATCAATTAGGTCAAAATCGCAGTCGGTCTTCAATTCGCCAGATCAGTGCTTGTCATGCCCTCGATCAGCTACGCCGCAGTTTACTTTCCAGAGCCTAATTTTCTGAAGGCAGAAGGCAGGAGGCAGAAGGCAGAAGGCAGGAAGCAAGGGAGATATTCCCAATTCGACCTTCGACCTTCGACCTTCTCTTGCGATGGTATGGAAATCCTAGGGATGAGTGTGTTAACCTGAGAACTATAAGAACAACAACCCTTTTGTTTTTTGGGTTACAGATAGTATCTATGACCGAAAAAACTGCTCAGTTTAGTTTAATCATTCCGTCTTCTTCCCTAAGAAGCATTCTGGGATAAGTTTAACTAATTGAGTTAGTTAATTGTGTTAATAGAAGACACCATTTGTCTCACAGGAGCTTTCTGTTTAATGGATCATATAGGCAAGGTTTTGGAAAAAATTAAAGAATGGGCACGCAGGTTGATTGAAACTCTTTTAGGTCCAGACGTGCAGCCTGAACCTGAACCAATCCCTATCCCCGTTGATGACTCAAGACATCGTCGGTAGCTACTAGTTGTGCTTAATAATATCCCAGCTACTGTAAGTATTCTGGTTCTCCACGGTCCTAATCTCAATTTACTGGGACATCGGGAACCAGATATTTATGGTGTTATAACTTTAGATAAAATTAACCAGTTGTTGGAACAAGAAGGGGAACAACTGGAGGTGAAAGTTTTTACCTTACAGTCAAACCATGAAGGAGTGCTAATAGACGCAGTTCATGATGCTTTAGGTAAACATCAGGGAATCTTGATTAATCCTGGTGCCTACACCCATACCAGCGTTGCTATAAGAGATGCCCTAGCAGCAGTAGCCCTTCCTGTAGTAGAAGTACACTTGAGTAACGTTTATCAACGTGAAGCTTTTCGACATCACTCTTTCATTGCACCAATAGCAGTTGGACAAATTAGTGGCTTTGGTGAGGAGAGTTACCGTCTAGGACTACATGCTTTGGTTCATCACCTCAGGAAATAAGTTGAAATGATCAACAGACGCACCGGACGCGGAAAATGAGAATTTCAACTAAAAATTCTCATGATGAAAATAGACACATCGGACGGGGGATGGGGAGAGAGAGGTTTTCATGGATGATGGTGAGAAATTTTTGCATAAGGACTGCCTTGTATCAAAATATTACAAAACGTTAATTTCTAACTAAAAAATGAGACTGAAAGCCTAACTATTGTTTATCCTTCGAGGAAGCCCTAGCCTACTCCGAATGAACCTATGTTTCAGCCTTTTCTCCACCACTTAGAAAAAGAACTGTTCAGTCGCTTCGAGTTAAGCAGTCGTCCTATCACCAGCGAATTGGAATTTCAAGTCAGCAAACGGGGAAAAACTCCAGCAATGATTGAAAGCTGGTCTTATCAATGCCCTCAATTCCGCAAAATTCGCTACACTTACATCAATGCAGGAGAAATGGCACAGATTTTTAATAGTGTCATTTATCCTAGACATAACTATGATTTACCCTTACTAGGCGTTGATTTTTTAGCCTTGGGCAAAAAGAAAATTTTAGTTGTTTTAGATTTTCAACCGCTTTTTCGTGATCCAGAGTATTTAGAAAAATACATTGAGCCAATGCGCACAATTCGAGATAAATATAACGAGTTGGCGCAAGATCTACCAATGAAGTTCTACGACGCTAGTCAGTATTTTTCTCCTTACCTATTGTTTGCTAAAACTGATCCTGAAACAGTTCTTAAGAGACTTTTGCCTGCCTACCAAGAATATATTCAGTTATATTGGCAACTCTCAGAGAAAGCCGAACCTTTAACCCAACCTGAACAAATAGAACGTATCGTCAAAGCTCAACAAGATTACGACCAATACAGTGCTGAACGAGACCCAGCATCAGGACTATTCAGCAGCTATTTTGGTCACGAATGGTCAGAAAAATTCCTCTATGAATTTTTGTTTGAAGATGCTAATCCTGTAGCTGTACCTACTGAAGTAGCTGTACCTACTGAAGTTTAAGAAGGCAGGAGGCAGGAGGCAGGAGGCAGGATTACCAATTCCCAATTCCCAATTCCCTGCATCATCAGACATTTATTACTCTTCAGAAACTAAAAACGAAAAGCGATGACTGAATCCTTTAATATGGCTAGTTTCTGACTTTTTTTTGGACTGAAGTCCTACTACTGCTTATTAATTAACATGTCGCTCTATCAACCCTTTTTAAACCATGCTATCCCCTTACTCAAAGAGCGACTCCCTCTGAGTCCCTATCCCATTCCCCAAGGATTTGAGCGTAAAGAAGCTATCACAGGCAAAGGCAAGCGGCAAGAAACAGTTGTTACTACAAGCTATGCCTTTAAATCCCCGAAGCTTAGGCAAATTAGAGCTGCTCATGTTCAGGGGGGCAATTCTCTGCAAGTTCTCAATTTCGTCATCTTCCCCCAGTTAAACTATAATCTGCCTTTTTTTGGTGCGGATTTAGTTACCTTGCCGGGAGGACACCTCATCGCTTTGGATATGCAGCCCCTATTTCACGATGAAGCTTACAAGAAGAAATATAGCGACCCTATCCTACCCATCTATCAATCTTACCTAGAAGATCTGCCCTGGGGAGGGGATTTTCCTGAAGAAGCGAAACCCTTCTTTTCCCCAGCCTTTTTATGGACTCGTCCTCAAGAAACAGAACTAGTTGAGAATCAGGTTTTGGGGGCATTTAAGGAGTATCTGGAAGCTTATTTAAATTTCGTTGTTGCAGCTGAACCAATTAGCGATGACCAAAGTTTAGAAGATATCCAAAATGCCCAACTACGCTATATTGGCTATCGAGCGGCTAAAGATCCAGCACGAGGCATGTTCACACGATTGTATGGAGAAGAATGGACTGAAGAATATATTCACGGCTTCCTCTTCGATTTGGAACGCTATTTAGGTAGTAAGTGTTAGGTGGTAGGTGTTAGGTGGTAGGTGGTAGGTCGTGGCACGACAAGGCTAAAATGGTGAATATATTTTTGGATAAAAATCCTTGATTGATAGGCATTATAAGCGATAGGATAAATTAATCATTCCTTATTACTTGTTACTTGTTACTTATTACTTGTTACTTCAAAACCCGTTTCTATCACCACCATTTAAAGTGTGTCGCGCCAGTAGTAGGTGTTAGTAGGTTTTTGGAACGTGAACATTGAACCTCACCTTGCCATTAGTTTGGCGACTGTGGCTTTCTTAGCTATCTATTACCTGCTACAACGGCAGATTTCCCAGCGTCGCCAAGCAGAAATGAATTTGCGGCAGCAGACTGAGAGGGAAAGGCTAGTTAACCAAATTGCTCAACATATCCGCCAATCTTTGAATTTAGAGGAAGTTCTGACTACTACAGTCTCCGATGTTAGAGAATTTCTCCTAGCGGATCGGGTATTAATCTATCGTATTTGGGAAGATAAGACGGGTAGCGCAATTACCGAAGCCGTATTGCCTGAGTATCCAGCAATTCTAGGGCAAACATTTCCACCAGAAGTTTTTCCACCAGATTACCACCAAGCCTATGCTAAGGGTAAAGTACGAGCGATCGCAGATATTGGTTCTGAAGGCTTAGAGGCTTGTCTAGTAGAGTTTCTAGCTGAGTTTGCTGTCAAGGCAAAATTAGTTGTTCCCATTATCCAACAAATACGAGAACTCCCTTCTCCTTCCCATGCTTCCCAGCACCTTTGGGGACTAGTAATTGCTCACCATTGCCGTACAACCCGACAGTGGCAGCCTTGGGAAATTGATTTGATGAAGCAACTGGCAACTCAAGTAGCCATCGCCATTCAGCAGTCAGAACTTCACCAGCAACTGCAACAACTCAATACGGAATTAGAATGCCGAGTGCAGCAGCGTACCGAAGAACTAGCTAAAACTAACGATGCCTTGCGCCATACCAATCAAACCCTGCTATCTTTAATTTCTGCTTCTCCTCGCGCCATTTTCACCCTTGATTTACAAAAGCGGGTCAAAATTTGGAACCCTGCTGCTGAAAGGATGTTTGGTTGGACAGAAGCAGAAGTTCTAGATCATCCTAACCCAGTCATGACTGATGAAGATGGGGCAGATTATCAAGCGATTTGGGATAGTGTTTTAGCAGGAATTACACCCCCCAGTTTAGAAGTGAGTCGATACAAAAAAGACGGTTCTCCCATTGACATCGTCTTTTCAGCGGCTCCCCTGACTGATAGTGAGAAGAAGATTAACGGATTAGTCGCTGTTGTGGCGGACATCACCGAACAAAAGCGTACCTCAGAACAAGTGCGCCTACTACAATCCGTGGTAGTTAACACCAATGATGCTGTCATCATCACCGAAGCCGAACCCATCGAATTTCCTGGTCCCCGCATACTCTACGTCAACCAAGCATTTACTACGATGACTGGTTATAGTTTAGAAGAAGTTTTGGGACAAACCCCCCGCCTCCTCCAGGGTCCAAAAACAGATCGTAATGCGCTGGCTAGGGTGCGCTCTGCCCTCTCTCGTTGGGAGTCTATTACAGTAGAATTGATTAACTATCGCAAAGACGGCACGGAATTTTGGGTTGAGTTCAGTGTCGTGCCAGTGGCAGATCAGGAGGAGCATTACACTCACTGGATTGCAGTGCAGCGAGATATTACTGAGCGTCGGCGCACAGAAGCAGCTTTGCGTCAGAGTGAGGAACGCTTCCGCTCCCTAATCGAAAATGCTTTAGATATCATTACTATCCTAGCCCCTGATGGGACGATTCATTATGAAAATCCTTCAGTAGAGAAGGTATTGGGTTACTCACCCCAAGATTTAATCGGTGAAAACTTTTTTACCTACATTCACCCAGATGACTTAGCCAACATTTATCCTCTCCTCACTCAGGCTCTATCTAACTCCGAAGACATTCATCCCATTGAATTCCGCCGTCGCCATCAGGATGGACAGTGGCGTACTTTTGAAGCTTTACCGAAAGCCCTTAGCTTTAGCCAAACAACTCAGTCCTTGGTTGACAGTGACCCGTCACCAAAAATTGTGATGAATTCCCGGGATATTACGGAAAGGAAGCGACTTGATGAAGTGCGGCTGGCATTGGAGCGAGAGAAAGAATTAAGTGCCCTAAAAACCCGGTTCTTTTCCATGATTTCCCATGAATTCCGCACACCTCTGAGTACCGTACTCGCGGCGGCTCAACTGCTAGAAAATTCTCCTAAAGCCTGGGAAAATTCTGAAAAACGGGAGAGAAATTTGCACCGCATCCAAGATTCGGTCAAAAATATGGTTCAACTTTTAGACGATATTCTCACAATTAATCGTGCGGAAACTGGTAACTTGGAATTCAATCCCGAATGGCTCGACTTAGAAACATTTGCTCGTAATTTCGTTGAAGAAATGCAGCTGAGTGCAGGAGTTCAGCATCGGCTATTTTTTGTTTGTCGAGGAAAAAATACCGTTGTCTATGCTGATAAAAAGTTATTGCGTTCTATTTTTGCCAATATTATCTCTAATGCGATTAAATATTCTCCTACCGGCGGACAGATTCAATGTTCTCTGACCTTTGAAGCCCAAAGCGTCCAAATTCAGATTCGCGATCGCGGTTTAGGTATTCCTACTGAGGCGCAAAAACAACTCTTTGAGCCTTTTTACAGAGCCAAAAATGTTCGTCATATTGAAGGGACTGGATTAGGATTAGTAGTAGTTCAAAAATGTGTGGACTTACACCAAGGTAGTATCGAGATTGCTAGTGAAGCAGGAAGAGGTACGACTGTTACTGTTAGACTTAAATCTTGCACGCCTGTCGAAAATTGACTGGTGATCTGAAGGCAGGAGGCAGAAGGCAGGAGGCAGAAGGCAGGAGGCAGGAGGTAAGAGGCAGAAGGTAGGAGGTAAGAGGCAGAAGGTAGGAGGGTGATAACAGGCTATACCAATAATGCAAGTAGAGCAAAATTTAGAAGACGAGGATAGTTCTCTAGACTTTACCGTAGCTATTCGTGCTTACAACAGTCAGGAGAACCTACCACTCATTTTAGACAAACTGCGATCGCAACTAGATACCCAGAATATTAATTGGGAAATTGTGGTGGTTGATAACAACAGTACCGACGATACAGCTAAGATTGTTCAAGAATATCAGTCAAACTGGTGTCAATCTTATCCCCTCAGGTACTATCTGGAACCACAACAAGGAGCAATTCATGCCAGATGGCGGGCTATCAAGGAAGCTAGAGGTCAACTGATTGGTTTTTTAGACGATGATAATTTTCCTGATGCCAACTGGGTTAGTGCTGCTTACTCTTTTGCTCAATCCCACCCCCAAGCTGGTGTTTGCGGTAGTCAGGTTCAGGGCAAATTTGAAGTTGAACCTCCAAAAAACTTTAAAAGAATCCAGGCTTTTCTTGCCATTAAGGAACATGGCTCCCAACCCCGTTTGTATAATCACCGTACTCTGAATTTACCAGCTGGTGCGGGGATGGTAATTCGCAAACAAGTCTGGTTAGAACATGTTCCTGAGCAATTAGTGCTGCAAGGTCCTGTAGGAAAATCTTTGTCCGCAAAGGGAGAAGACTTTGAAGGGATGATTCACATCGGAGAAGCCGGTTGGGAAATTTGGTACAATCCCCAAATGTTGATTACTCATCAAATACCTGCTTCACGGCTGGAAAGAGACTACCTACTTTCTTTGATTCGGAGTGCTGGTTTAAATGTCTGTACTCTCCGCCTCACTAAAGCTAGCAATTGGCAAAAACCCGTGATTATTACTAGGATTATACTCGGCAATTTGCGTAGAATTGTTCGACATTGGCGGCAATACAGAGGTCAATACCAGTCAGATTTAGTTGCTGCTTGTGAGATGGAATTTTTTGTCAGTGGTTTGCTTAGTCCCTGGTTTTATTTGAAAAGGCAGAGGGCAGAGGGCAGAAGGGAATTATAAGGATTATCCGAACTTGATATTACTAGAAAACCAAACACTGAAAGCCCCGCGTATGCAAGACAGGGGATGAAAGTGTAAGCGCGACTTTAGTCGCCGTGCAAAAGATTGAATTATAACTTGACGGTTTTCGCTGGACGTGTTAGCGTAAGAATCTAATAGAAAAAGTCGAGTTCTGATGATAATAGTAGAGCTTAAAGCCTACGGTAATCCCCATAAATATCAAGCAATAGACGAAGCAATTCGGACGGTTAAATTTATCCGTAATAGCTGCATTCGTTTATGGATGGATAACAAAGGGACAGGGAAATACGACCTTAGCAAGTACTGCAAGATACTAGCTAAAGAATTCCCTTTTGCCAATGAGTTAAATTCTACTGCTCGACAAGCTGCGGCGGAAAGAGCATGGTCATCAATTTCTCGCTTCTTTGAAAACTGCAAGAAAAAAGTACCTGGGAAGAAAGGCTATCCCCGTTTTCAGAAACACTGTAGGTCGGTTGAGTATAAGCAATCAGGATGGAAACTTTCTTCTGACACAAAGTCCATAACTTTTAGTGACAAGAAAGGAATCGGAAAGCTTCAACTTAAAGGTACCTGGGATTTGTGGCGTTTCGATACAAAGCAAATCAAACGGGTTCGCATTGTAAAAAGGGCGGATGGCTACTATGTTCAGTTTTGCATCTGTGTCGATGTAAAAGAACAACTAGATCCAGTTGATGCCACTGTAGGGTTAGATGTAGGGCTCAAAGAATTCTATACCGACTCTAAAGGCAATACTGAACCTAATCCACGTTTTTATAGAACAGGAGAAAAGCGTCTAAAGTTTTATCAACGCCGAGTATCTCGCAAAAAGAAAGGCTCATCTAACCGCAAGAAAGCCGTTAATAAATTAGGCAGACAGCATCTTAAAATAAGTAGGCAGCGTGAAGAACATGCTAAGAGACTAGCACGTTGCGTAATCCGGTCTAACGACTTGGTCGCCTATGAAGATTTAAGAGTCAAAAATTTGGTTAAAAACCATTGTTTAGCTAAATCTATTAACGATGCAGGTTGGTATCAATTTAGAAAATGGTTAGAGCATTTTGGTCAGAAGTTTGGTCGAGTCACCGTTGCGGTAAACCCTGCCTATACAAGCCAAAACTGTTCAGAATGCGGCGAGGTAGTACACAAGTCACTCTCCACCAGAACTCACGCCTGCGAATGTGGCTGTGAACTAGACCGAGATCACAACGCCGCAATCAATATCTTAAAAAGAGCCTTGGGTACGGTGGGGCACACCGGAACCTGGATCATAGATCCGAACTCTTCGGGAGAGCTGGCCTCTACTGTTCTTGGTTCCGGCCAGGTTCAGCAAGTCGGGTCGTTGAGCGAAGAATCCCCGCGCCTTTAGGCCGGGGAGTGTCAACCAAGAATACAGTCGGCGAAACCCAACATCTGACGTCTTCGCTCACTAAATTCAGGAAATAATTTCCAAACAACTAGACAAAGGCAAAAACAACAATAAGGGACGCTCTTTCGTCCCTTCAAACCCATATCGTTCATAATAGGCTTTAGCTGAGGCATCTTTGGCATCCACAAACAACCCAATCACCCCGGCATTCTCAGCAATAACCAAAGCACGTTGCATAGCTTCCACTAGCAAAATCCCACCTATTCCTTGCCTTTGCCAATCTAAAGACACCGCTAGCCTTGCCAATTTCACCCCAGGAACAATAGAAGGATATTTCTTTACCCAGCGAGGAGGAAGACAGCCAACCTTTACCTCGCACAAAGACAAAGTAAAAAAGCCGATAATAACTGATGGTTGCTCATCATCAATCAAAACAAAGGTACGAGATAGCCCTTTCTGGATATGTTGCCGTGCCGTGCACTGTAAAAACTGATTTAGAGCTGTCTTTCCACAATCAAACCCCTTTCGCTCATGAGTCTTACTCAGAAGTTCAATCCGTTTCACTGAAAAAAGCCTGATGTCGTTTGATAGCCTCTTTTAAATGGTTGTTAGGGGCAGGTGGATTCTCAATAAGACTAAAAATTCTATCTGCATCTTGGGACGATAAGTGAATCAACTGTTCTGTATTAATCACTTCTTGGGCTTCTTTAACCGCAGCTTGAATTATAAATTGATTTAAAGTAGCCCCCGTCAAATCCGCAGCTTTTTGCAATGTGTCTTTAACTGATGACGGAAGCCTAGCTGTTACACGAGTGTCATTAATAGTAGTACTTGCCATCTGAATTTATTTTATTTGTCAATTTCTTCTACCATAACACAATGGTGACAAAATGGCACCAAAATGTCAATAAGCTAGAAGCTCGAATTTCGCTCTTGGTGAAAAATGCGGATTTATAATAGATGTAGGATAGATGTTAAATCTACACCAACTACTGCGTAATACCCCTAAGGGTAGCGAGGCCATTGCGGACACGCTCAACTGGTTCACGGTTAAACCTAGCATTGGGAGCCTGCATAATGGCAAGAACTTGGGTAAAGTCCGCGATCGCTTGTTGGCGTTGGCTAGGGGAAATATTACCATTTTGCCACGCGATCGCAGTATCCCTGGCAATTTCCCCCAGAATTGTTGCGGCATAACCAGGGGAGTGTTTTTTGTTGCTTACCAACAAACTCCGAAGTTTTGGCACTAAACCTAACGAAGCTTCCCCAAACTTGCCAATCTGAATAATTGCGCCATTGCGCTCGTTATCATCGGTAGAGTCCAATAGAGCTGCGTAGTAGGGTAGGATGTAGGGTGCAGACCCTGAACCATAACCCTGCAATTGAAACAGTGCTGCCCTCTGCACTGATTCATTAGGGTACTTTACTAACGGCCCAACAACAGACAAGCCTTGAGTATTTCCCAAACTGAGTAATGCCCATCCAGTTGCCAGCTGCATCCATGGATTATTATCATTAAGTGCAGTAGTCAGGGCAGGAATAGCACTGCGATCGCCAAGCTTGCCTAGAGCAATAGCCGCATTGACTCGCACTAGTCGTTCAGGGTTATTAGGAACCCGGATGTATTGTCGTAAGCGTGAAACCACAGGAGGTATAGGAGGTACAATGAAGCGCAACTGATAGGAGTTGGGTGGCACATAACGTCCTGTATCTTCTAGTAGTGGTAGGATGTCAGGAACCACAAGGTGGGCTGCTCCTTCCAGATTACCCAACAGTTCTACTACTTCCAAGCGAACAATTGCTTCTGGTGCTTTTAGCGCTTCGATTAACCCTGGTAATACTTCTTTCCCCAACAAGCTTAATGCTTTGCTGGCAGCTCTGCGAACTACTACATTGTCGTCTCTAAGTGCCTTCACCAAGGAAGCAGCGGTACTGTCATCTGCTTCTGCTCCCAAGATTTTAGGTAGCAGTGAGCCTGAGTTTTGAAAAACTTCCGCTGCACTTTGGCGCAGGTTACCATCGGGATGATTTAAGGCTGCTAACCAGTGAGACAGTAAGGGTACAGATGCTCCAATTTGGGAGAGAGCCCAGGTTGCATTCAATCTTACCCAAGGGTCGGAGTCTTCCAAAGCTTTGGTTAGGGGTGGTGTAGCTAATGTTCTTGCGGGTAAACCAATTTTGCCCAACGCGATGATTGCCGTGATCCGCAGTAGGTTTTCGGGGTTGTCGGGAGGGGTAGGTGGTAGGCGTCGTTGTTTAACGTTGTTAGGGTTAGGAGTAAGAAAAATACGAGGAGGAGGAGGGGGAATAGTCAATCTTGGTAAAAATTGACGACTAGATGGCTCTGGTACAATTGCTCTGCGCCTATCGTTGAGCATCTCGAGCAATCCAGGAATTGCTGGTGCAGCATCATCAGTCAGATTCCCTAACACTTCAGCTACACCACTTTTAACTAGAAGATCGGGGTCATCCATCGCCTTAACCAAGGCTGGTACAATTTTCTGTTTGGTGTCGCTAAGTTGTTTAATAATTTGCCGACGTCCCTCAGCATCAGTAGTACGGAGTTGTTCTACTAAATCGGCAACGACGATTGGTTTGGTACTTTCCTGCTTCTCCAGCATAGCTACTACAGCTGGAGACGAACTCAACGTTTCCTTTTGGGCTGCGGCAGGGGTTTGATTAGCAAGGAAAGTCAGGATTGTTAACAGGCTAAAAGTTAAGTTTATTTGAGAACTCATAGTATCGCTCAATTTGGTTTTTGGTGCTTAAGTCGCACATAATACCAAATCTGGTATATTTACTGGCAGGATGCCAATTCCACAAATTTACTGGCAGGATGCCAGTTCCACAATAAACCTAATAACACCTACCAAAAGTACCCTTCTTCAGTAACAGTCTGATGTTTAGTGGGTTCATACTTCAGGAGATATTCTCGCGCGATCGCATTGGTTTTTCTTAACTTTTCTACTTCCACTTTACCAATCTCAGTATCTGTAGAAAGTAGAATTACTTGATTACTGGCATGGGGAAAATAGCGCTCCACTAGGTTAGTTCTGTGAGAAGAATCTAGGCGTCCTAAAGGAGTATCGATCGCTACGGGTAGTTGCCTGCCAGAAACTCGAGCTAGTCCCCACAAAAAAGCGATGGCGAGGAGTTGTTTTTCCCCAGCTGAGAGGCGATGTTTTGGTACTGGTTGTCCCTGCAAGTCGTAGAGGGATAGACTAAAGGCTTCAGTATCGATGGCTACTCGATGGACTAAATCCGACTTGTGCAGCAGATAGAGAAAACATTCAGTTACTTTCTGCTCTAATTTATTCAGTTTTCTCAAAGTTAAGCGCTCTCGAAATAGTTTGAGGGTCTGTTGTACTTTAGCTGAAGTCTTGATAATATGCTCATCATTGTTACGATCAATATTTTTCTCCCCGTAATCTGCCAAGTCTTTCCTAAGTTGTTTAATGTCATTATCTAATTCTTCAACCTTCCGTTTGGCTAATTCCCAATTAGCTTGAGCTTGAGCAAGTTGAGTTTGAGATTTTCTTAAATTATTTTCTAATTGCTGATAAGCTTCTGGTGATGCGGCTACTGCTAGTTGTCTTTCTGTTGCATCAACTTCTGCCTCTAAATTTTGGAGTTTTGCTAATTGCTCCTGAGCTAGCTTGTTGGCTTTTGGTAAGTAACGATTGAGTAAATTAGCCAAGTAGTTGAGAGTTTCACCATCAGCTTCCAACCAAGATTCTTCCTGCTCTGCTGTTTGCTCTAATAGCTGATTTTCTTGAGCCAAAAAGTCCTGAATTTTAGCCAGTTTTTTAGCTGGCAACTTGAGTTGAGTTAGCAAATCGAGGAGACGCTGCTCTCTTTCTTGTAAAACCTCCCTGCCGATTCTGGCTTGAGAGGCAAGGGACTCTTGTCTCCCTTGAGTTTGAGCTTGATTGAGGAGAGGTTGAATTAACCTGAGGGGTAAACTCCCAGCTGCCAATTCCTTCATCTCTTCACGAACTTGATTAGTATTGGCTTGGTAAGTATTCTGTTGAGATTTTAGTTGACTACGTTCTGCCGCAATTTTGCCCCCTTCTGAGATAAATTTATCTGAAGCTTGTTGCTGGTGATCCTTAGCTTCATAGAGTTGATTTTGACTAATTGATTGCTCTTCTATCGCAGCTTTATAGGCGGTTTGTTTCTCAGAGAGTTTTTGCTCAATATCCTCTAAGTTCGCCAACTCTTGTTTACTAGCCAGAGTTTTGCGTTTGCGATTGATTAAAATTTCTAAATCAACTGCTAGCCGCTCTGCTAATTCTAATCCTAGAAGAGAGCGAATCGCTTCAACCACGACTACAGGTGGAGCTTCGAGTTCGGCGAGTTCTTTTACTTGTTCTCCATCAAAGAGAAATAGGTTAGAAATGCCTAAGGGGAGGAGATTTTCAATATACTCATCCCAGATATTTGTTAAACCTTCATCTAGCCATTCACCATCTAGAATTCCTAAGCTGTCTTTACCATCTTTCAATTTTTTTGTCCAATGGCGGACAATGCGGTATTGGAGTAGTTGGTCATTCTCAATATGCTCAAACAACAGTTCAATGCGAGCTTCTTCAACTGGTGAAGCATTCCGGTTAACCGACTGAGTAAGAAACTCGGCGTAACTCAAATTACCACGGGTGGAACATTGAGCTCGATGTCCATACAAGGCAAGGCGAATAGCATCCATCAGCGTAGTTTTGCCTCCGCCATTCATTCCACCAAAGAGGATAATGGAGCGAGAGTCATCTTGACTTTCTGGACAAAGGTTGATTACCTGTCTTCCATAATAAGGACCAAAGTTTTGCAGAACAAGTTCGAGAAATCTCACTTTAAGTAGGGGAGTAGGGGAAGTTGGAGGAGTGGAGGAAGCTGAGGGAGCGGAGGAAGCTGAGGGAGCTGGGGGAGTTGGGAAAAAACCTAATTGATGATAAGAGGGTAGAATTCTAAAAGAAACAAATTAAATCCTCTTCCCTCCTAGCTCCTGACTTGGTGTTTCTTAGCCATTAGCCATTAGCCATTAGCCATTAGCCATTAGCCATTAGCCATTAGCCATTAGCCATTAGCCATTAACAATTAGCCATTAGCCAGAGTTTTTCTTAAAAGCAATAAAGCCTACCCATGGTAACGAACTAGATCAGTAAAAGCAAACACGGCGTAACTGAATACAACAACAACAGCAAATACTACTACTATCCGTGGGCGAGGTGAAGGTATCATCATCTCTCGTATCCCCATTGATACCGCTGCTCCAAGCGCAAAGCTAGCGCTGAGTACTTGGTAAGGCCAGCTTGGTGGTAGCATCCCCATCATACCCACAAGCCATCGGACTCCCAGAGTCATCATACACAAGAGCATCACATGCTCGACAAACTCCGGTGGATTGTACTGCCTTGCAAAAATCAAAGTGCGCCACCAAAATTGCCAGGGTCTCATAAGTTAATTTTTAGTTGATGAAGAATGTTTATTGAAAATCAAGAGTCCATTTTCGTTATAGCGCAATTCTCGATTAAGCTAAGCAAGGCAACAGGCAACAGAAGGACCTGGAACTATCGTTTATATTTGATGATTTAACTCATACACAGTTTAAATGCGAAACAGCTTACTATTGGTGCTGGGTAATGGTTAAATAATGGTAGGCGTTAGGGGAATTTTCCTCAAAGGTGATCATAATCAAGATTCATGTCCGAAGCAGAACAATATAGTCTCTTTGACCAGTCAGCATTTAGCCAGTCAAAACCAGCTGACTTCCAAGCGGAACTAATCCCCACAGATGCTAAAGTTCCTATTCCCCCCAGCACTTATGACTCAATGGAGTTGCTGGCTACCCACTGCAACTCTTGCCAGCGTTGTGAATTAGGAGCAAAACGTACCCATGCTGTGGTAGGGCGAGGGAATCTGAATGCTTCAGTTATGATTATCGGAGAAGCACCTGGTCAAAATGAAGATGAGACGGGTAAGCCATTTGTGGGTAAAGCAGGGCAACTGTTAGAGAAAATTTTAGCTGCGGTCAAACTTGACAGTGAACAAGATGTATATATTTGTAATGTGGTCAAGTGCCGTCCTCCTGGTAACCGGACACCAACTAGCCAAGAAGTGGAAGCTTGTAAGCCCTATCTCCTAGAACAAATTCGTTTAGTAGACCCTAAAATCATTCTTTTCACTGGTGCGACAGCCCTCAAAGGTTTAACTGGTGAGAAGCGCGGTATCACAAAAATTCGTGGTGAGTGGAGGGAATGGCAAGGACGTCTTTGTATGGCTATTTTGCATCCTGCTTATCTACTGCGGAATCCTTCCCGGGACAAAGGTGGCCCAAAGTGGTTGATGTGGCAGGATATTCAGCAAGTGCGTGCTAAATTGGACGAATTTTGCTCCTAGAGCATTGGTTTAGATTATGCGTAAATTACTATTAAATTCTTTGTTATCGTCACCAAAAACCCAGCTTATAATATGAAAAAATTTTTGATAATTACCTGAAATTGCTCATTAAAGACTGAATAAATATTTAATGAAGTTTACGTTAAGTCCCTTGTCAAATTGAAATTGTTAAGTCAAATTAGGTCTAAACCAGCTTTGAGACTAAATCCGATTTAATTACCCCCGTTTTGAGAAAACCTCAAAGTAGAGATATTACATGCAAATAGACTTTGTCTGCAACGTCTATACGAAGTGAAACATAATGGGGATCTTTATGCCAGATTTGGTATGACTTATACTTTAGCCCCCCATCAGTTAAGCAATAAGACGTGATGGGGTAACTCGATAATAATAATTAAAATTATGAGCGCTTTGCGGCGCAACTATTCTGTACTATCTGCCATCTAACAAAGAATTACTACTATCAAGGAAGTGATATTTAAATGGTACAACCCACTAACCGTGAATTTTTCTTATTCTGTATAGAACTTGAAAAAAAATTGTCGGAGCAAACTAGTCAAGAAATCCTAGTTTGCCCCTACCAATCAGAACTTTTCTGGGAAGGTAGCTACAAACCTCACCACAGCTGGGAATTTGCTCAGATCATGCTCACAGACTATGGAGAAGTGGCTGTATATACACGCAACCCCATTAAACTTTGGGGTACTCCCCTTGCTAGTCTAGTAGCGATCGCGGCAATAATTACAGCAGTTGTGTTGTTTTCCTTTAGCGACCCTAGGGCAACAAGTATTGGTGGTCTAGGGTTGGGAGCAATGCTGAGTGCCATTGTGCTCTCAAGGCAGTAAATAGGGTTTGCTGAATAAGTAGGGTCTGCTGAATAAGTCAGACAAGGGAGACAAGGAGGACAAGGAGGACAAGGAGGACAAGGGAAATAATAATTGTAGAGAACGCAAAATTTTCATCATTTGTGCAAGAAAAATGAGCCTATCAATACAATTTCCTTGCACTTTTTTAGGTAAAAAATGACTGAAAGCATTGTCTGGTATAGCTTACACACTTATCAGCAAGCCCTAAATATATCGCTACACGCTGGGAATGGGGAATAGGGAATAGGAAAGGAAAAAGCTTGCAATTCAACAATTCTAGCAATTCACCCCCGATGCACTATTTGTCCTAACATTAGTGCGTAACGCTATACCAAAACCAAATCTTTGCTAATGACCAATGACCAATAACCAATGACAATTAACAACAGTTTTAACTTTCTGCCTCAGGTTGCTCTGGTGTTTCTACTGGGGGTAGTTCCTGAGTCATAGTCAGATAGCGAATTACCTCATCACCCAATCGCATAGACCTTTCGATAACAGCTACATGAGTAGGTGGAGCCTTGTAGTTCATTTGGATATAAATACCATCGCGATTCCGATTGATTTCGTAGGCAAGACGACGCCTTCCACGATGTTGAATCACAATTTGCTCTCCTCCTTGGTCTTTTAGGAGGTTTTCGTATTTGGCAATTACTTGGTCTACCTGCTCCTCTCCCAAATCAGGACGCAGGATATACATCATTTCGTAACTGTTGGGCATAGGTGTTAATCTCCTTTTGGACAACGGGGCCTCTTGAGAGGAGTGAGAGTCACAACTTCAAGAAGCAAGGAATTACACTTATCCCATGACTAAAGTGCCTGGGATGTAAGTGTCCTTGGTTATTTGTCTTTGGTTACTAGTACAAAGACAAATGATTTTTTAGTACTCACGCACTCCACAGCAAGCGATGTGCGAGGTTTACTGTTACATCCTATAACAATGTGGATCTATCTAGGGAATGGCACTATTGTTGATTAAACCTCAAAACCTTGTCATACTTCATTCTTTATCGTTGATCTTTTCCTACATCCCTTTTATTGAGTCAGTAAGGAACATTTAAGCTTATGGCCCAGCGCTACGTCCGAATTAAAACGGCTCAAGGACAAACCTATTATGGTTTGTTGCAACTCACACGCAGTGTTCAGGTACTGGATGCGCCACCCTGGTTACAGGGTCAACCTACCGATTTAGAGTTAGAAGCAGGAAGTTACTCGTTGCTGGCTCCCTGTGCTCCTACAAAAATTGTTGCTGTGGGCAAGAATTATACTGACCATGCGGCAGAAATGGGGACACCAGTTCCCCAAGAACCCCTCCTTTTCCTGAAACCTCCCACATCGGTTATTGCTGATGGTAGAGAAATTCACTATCCTCAGCAGTCTCAGCGAGTAGATTATGAAGGGGAGTTGGCACTGGTGATTGGTGAGGTTTGTCTAGATTGCACACCAGAACAGGCTCAGAGTAAAATTTGGGGCTATACCATTGCCAATGATGTCACTGCCCGGGATTTACAAAAGCGTGATGCTCAATGGACTAGAGGCAAAGGGTTTGACAGTTTTTGTCCTCTGGGTCCTTGGATTGTCAGGGAGTTGAGTGCGGGAGCCAAGTTACAGACTTTTTTGAATGATGCTCCTGAACCTGTGCAATCTGCCTCAATCAATCAGATGGTATTTTCACCGGAATTTTTGGTTTCTTACATTTCTCAAGTTATGACCTTGCTACCAGGAGATGTGGTGTTGACGGGGACACCTAAAGGAGTAGGAGCAATGCAGGTAGGAGATCATGTTCGTGTGGAAATCGAGGGCATCGGTCAACTAGAAAATACGGTGATTGCTCGTCCTTCAACTATTGGCTTGCAAAAAACAAGGTAATAGGTAACAAAGGATTTGGTTTATTTATGACCAGAGAGATTTTAGATTTTAGATTTTAGATTTTAGATTGAAGAATTAAAACGCTCACAAGCCCCTAAATTTATTTATGGGGTACATCTAAAATCTTCAATCTTCAATTGCTTGACCTTCTTAGCGGGTGGCAATTGCCGCCCTAGGGGTATGCAATAATTGGGCGTATGCAATACGCCCCTACAAGAATCAATATGCGCATTTTAATTATGGGTGGGACTCGGTTTATCGGAGTCTACTTAACCAAAATCCTGGTGGAACAAGGTCATGAAGTGGTATTGTTCAATCGTGGCAATAAACCAGCACCAGTAGCAGAAGTCAAACAAATTCACGGCGATCGCAAGGACTCGGCTCAACTCAAGGAAAAGTTATCTTCCCAGGAGTTTGATGCTATCTTTGATAACAATGGTCGAGAACTCAGCGATACTCAACCTCTAGTAGAAATATTTAAAGACAAGGTAGAGCATTTTATCTATATGAGCTCTGCTGGAGTTTATCTCAAATCAGACCAACTACCCCATATTGAAGGTGATCCTGTTGATCCGAAAAGTCGCCACAAAGGTAAGCACGAGACGGAAGCTTATCTAGCGGCGCAGAATGTGCCTTTTACTGCTATTCGTCCCACCTATATCTATGGTCCCCAAAACTACAACGATTTAGAAGCTTGGTTTTTTGACCGGATAGTTCGCGATCGCCCGATTCCTATTCCTGGTAACGGTATGCATATCACACAATTAGGGCATTGTCAAGATTTGGCTCGTGCTATGGCTCAGGTATTGGGTAAGGAGCAAGCAAAGGGACAAATTTATAATGTATCAGGCGATCGCTACGTTACTTTTGATGGTTTAGCACGCACTTGTGCTACGGCGGTGGGTAAGTCAGCAGCTGATTTAAAGATTGTCCATTACGAACCCAAGCAGTTTGATTTTGGTAAACGCAAAGCCTTCCCCATGCGGGTACAGCATTTCTTTGCTGATGTCCATCAAGCTAAGAGTCAACTTAACTGGCAACCGGAATATGATTTATTAACTGGATTGCAAGATTCCTATAAAAATGATTATCTGGCATCAGGAAGGGATCAAGCAGAAGTTGATTTTTCTCTAGATGAAAAAATATTAGCAGCAACTTGAGGCCACAAGTAAATAGCCCCAGAAATTAAAGTCAGAGCTACAGACACCCAAAAAGCAGTCATGGAGAAGACTTCCCAGCTTTTGGGTGTCGGAGCAATTAACAGTGCGATCGCGACAATTTGACTCACTGTCTTCAGCTTACCCCAGATATTAGCTCCACTAATAGTACTACTACCAGATAAATTGGGGTTAACTCGCCAACCCGCGATCGCTAATTCCCTTGCTAAAATCAAAAATACTCCCCATGCTGGCACTTGACCTAATTGAATTAAGGCTAGTAGAGGTCCTAAGACTAGGAATTTATCAACTAATGGGTCAAGAAATTTACCTAAATCAGTAATTTGATTAAGTTTACGCGCCAGATAGCCATCCAACCAATCAGTCCCTGCCGCCACCAGGAAAATCACTAAACAAATCCACCGTGCCTGATCCGTGGGATTCTGCAAGCCATATAAGAGTAAAGGTAATCCTAGTAGACGAGAAAAGGTAATCCAGTTGGGTATATTCATGGGAAATAAGGATTATAGCTACATTAAGTAAGGTTTGTTCATCATCAGGAACTAATTCAAAATTTCCTGATACACATTATGTTCAATTTGTACAGTGCTTAAGTCCTACGATGAGCAAGCCCTAATTAAGATTCTTTTGAACGCACCACATCCGGTATTAAAGTAAAAATTATAACTGGGGACTCTTATACTAGGTTTAGCTGAGATAGCACATGAAGATTACCTTTAGCGCTATAGAAATGGGTTAAAAATGATCATATCTTCGATTTTCTGCTCATGTTTAAGGTCTTCGGTATAAAGGATTTTACTATCTACTGAGAGAGCAGAAGCAACAATAAGGGAATCGTAAAAAGAAAATTTCCAACGGCTAGAAATTTCTAAAGCTCGATGAAATAACCCTGTTGAGGAAAAAACTTCACACAACGGTTCTAAGACATTAGTTAGATAGGTTTGACAATCGGATACAGATAGAGAATTGGCAAATTTTTTAGAGGCGACGTTTAAAAATTCCTGAATCACTTGGTAGCTAATACAACCAGATCTGTTGTTTAAGGCATCTCTGACTAAATCCCTTGAGATAGCCTGTTTTTGAGGCTGAGATTGATCGAAGGTATATATCAAGATATTGGTATCTAAAAAGAAATTACCTTTCATTCATTTCATCTCGGTAGAATTTTTTTCCAGGTTGTGCGTAAGCTAATTGATCCATTAGCGCATCATAATCAATCAGCTTACGGTCAGTGCTAACATATCGTTCTAACCAAGCACGAAATTGGGCATTTAAAGTAGAGTTCTCTTTTTTAGCTTTATCGCGAGCAAGCTCAATGAGCTGTTGATCAGCACTCAAAGTAATGTTTTTTAACATAGCAACCTCTAGTGTGCACATATATAGTGTACAATATATCTGTGTATATTGAACTGCTCAGCGCATTATTTCTCAAATGCGATTTGCTTGCAGCAGCAGCGCTATAAGGGAGGGTGTTTTGGTTTTCGCCTATGGTTAACAGGGAACGGCTACGTTCAGAAAGCTGTTCTGGGTTAGGTCGTCACCAAAGCCAAACATGAGTGTCAAGTAAAATCATTGTTCCAAAGCATCCCATAATTCAGGCATAGGTTCATCAAAATCTGGAGGAATTGTAATGGGGATTCCTCGTAAGGGATGGTGAGGACTGCGGTCTGTTTGCAGCAGCGCTTCGTCGCAGCTTAAATCAAGTAGTTCATTCGGGAATCGGGATAGTTCTGATGCTGAGGGTAGTGTCAGGCTTTGAGCCAAAAGTTGGAGGATGCGAATCCTTTGGGCTAAATCGAGGGCGAGGAGTTGTTGCTCTATTTCTTGATTGTTCATGAATTCGCGCCTCATGAGTGTGTTATTTATTTTAGCCGATATGGGGATTTTATTATTGACGCAGCCGAAAACCCTGTCTCTGAGCGAGCAGGGATGAAGGCGAGGAAGCGCTTTTAAGCGCCGTCTTCATCAATGAGTATTGTGATGAGGGTCATTGATGTACTCCATGATAACTTTGGAACTGACACTGCCTGCGGTTGTGTGAAAGTATGAGCGAGTCCATAAACTTGGAAGCTTCAGCAGATGAGGGAATTCTTGTCTAAGATAGCAGGATGAGCGTCCTTTGAAAGCTTGTACAACCTGACTAATGGCATAGTTAGGTTGGTGACACACAAATAAATGAATATGGTCTGGTGCGATTTCTAGGGCTTTAATTTCCCATTTTTTCTTAATAGCCAATTCATAAAATATTTCTCGACAGCGTGTTGCAACATCCCCGATGAGGACAGGTTTTCTTCTCTTGGGAATCCATACTAGATGAACACAGGCCAATCCCACTGAATGGTTATGATGCTTGTATTTTATAGACTTGAGTCTCATTTTTTGGTTGTTTGGCAAATCCTATCGACAACTATAGCCTACTGTGCTATGTTGATAGTGGCAAGTAAACAACCACATTGAGGGGTCGAATCAATGCTAGTTCTAGAGTACAAAGTCAAAGCTAAACAAGCTCAATACCGAGCTATCGATGAAGCAATTAAAACGGTTCAGTTCATCCGTAACAAGTGCTTACGTTATTGGATGGATGCACCAAGACAGGCTAATCTCAAGCGTTTTGATTTGAACAAACACTCAACAGAACTACGCAACGAATTCACATTTGTCAAAGACCTCAACTCAATGGCTTGTCAGGCTTCTGCTGAACGGACATGGATGGCAATTAATCGGTTTTACAATAATTGCAAGTCCAAGAAGCCTGGAAAGAAAGGATATCCTAGGTTTCAGAAAGACAACCGTTCAGTTGAGTACAAGACATCAGGATGGAAGCTTCACAAGAGTAAGCGACGACTTACTATTACGGATAACAAAGGTATTGGAGAGCTTAAGCTATTAGGTAAGTGGGATATTCACACCTATCCTGTCAAAGCTATCAAGCGAGTTCGATTAATTCGTAAAGCTGATGGATATTATTGTCAGTTTTGTCTTGACATTGAATGTGTTGATGTTCAGTCTCAGACAGGGAAAGAGGTTGGGTTAGATGTTGGTCTTGAATCGTTCTACACTGATTCCAATGGCTACCAAGAACCCAATCCCAGGTTTTTAAGAAAAGCTGAATCTGACATCAAGCAAGCTCAACGTCGTATCTACAAGAAGAAGAAAGGTTCAACAAGACGCTGCAAGGCAAGAGCTAGATATTCCAGGAAACACTTAAGGGTAAGTAGGCAAAGGAATGAACACGCTAAAGGACTAGCGCGTAACTTATGCAAGTCTAACGACTTAGTAGCCTATGAAGACTTAAAAGTTAGCAATATGCTCAAGAACCACTGCTTAGCCAAGTCAATTGCTGATGCTAGTTGGTATCAGTTCAGACAGTGGATAGAGTATTTTGCTGACAAGTTTGGGAAAGAAGCTGTTGCAGTCCCACCGCAGTACACCAGCTCCGAATGCAGTCAGTGCAAACGAGTAGTTAAGAAGTCTCTCAGCACTAGAACTCATTCTTGTCAATGTGGTTGTGTTCTACATAGGGACAATAACGCAGCAATCAATATTTTGCTTAAGGCAAAATCTAGGGGAGGGCATCCCCGAAGTAACGCTAAGGGAGTAGCCACCTCTACTTTGCTTGGGGCAACCCTGGTAGAGCAAGTGGCTACAAGGAACTTAGAATCCCCGTCGCTTTAGCGCGGGGAGTGTCAACTCTGAGACAATTCCCAATTCCTCATTCTCAATTCTCAATTCTCAATTCCACAATCATCGGCTCCTCAAATTGTTGATAAGTTCCAGAGAGGAGTAAATCCAAGTATTGACATAAACGCTCTTGTTGCTGGAGATTAAGATGATATAGTTGATTATCCTCTTGGGAAAATAGTTTAGCAGCAGCAATCTGTACATAGTGGGAATTTTCCTGGGAAGCGATCGCTAGTAAGTTACTATGGTCTGTTGAAGGTACTAAACCCGGTGGTAACTCTCCTTCAATTAGGCGGATTAGGCGCTCGTAACAGACTCTGGTATTCAGTCCCCGACGCTCTAATTGTTGCATTATTTTCTTAAGACTGTAGGGATGATCCACTGTAGGGAAAGTGGTATCTTGTCCTACAGGAAATACGGATATTTCCTTACCTGTCTGAGGAGAAAGCGGATTTCTGAGCTTATGGGCATCCTTCTCTTGATTTTCGGGGAAAGCACGGAGCAATTCTAACAACAGAAAATAGTCACTATATTGCTGCTGGTAGCGATTTAAGATTTGGGGATAAAGAGGCAAAGTTGCCAATCCCATCGCTACCCAACTACCGGTGGGGGAGTCGGAATCTTGAATTAAGGTAGCATTGGGGAATTTTGCTTGTAGCCACCTTGGTATCAATTGCCAATTAGCAGTACCACCAATACAGAAGGCTTGATAAATTCCTTGCTCTGAGATACCGGTTTTACTCAATAAGTTATTGATTTTACGGTTTAGTTGTTCGAGAAATGGCTGAAGTACCTTAGTCTCTAAATCTTGACGCTGCACTCGCCACCGGTAGTTACCTAACTCTAAAGTAAATTCGGCTTTTTGTTGCAAAATCAGCTTGAGGTAACCAGAGGCTTTCAGCAGTGCTTGCCCTAAAGGAGAACTGTGTAAAACTAAGTTTAAGCGATCGCGTTTGGTTTGGTCTGGTTGAGCAGGTAGGGGTAGTGCTAAATTTTGGGGTAAGGAAAGCTGTTGTTGTTGCTCTTCTGATAGCTGGGGATACAGCAACTGGCAAAAAATATCTTGCTCGATGGCATTACCGGCATAATACCAACTCAGCATACCAAAGTCGCTACGGGTTAACTCTTCCAAGTTTTCCGGTAAATTCACCAAAGCTAACTCTGTTATGGTGGCACCGATATTGAGCACCAAGGTTCCGTCTTGCCAGGTAGTTGACGAGTTATTTGGTGTTCCTGGTTTTTGAGCCTCAGCATTAAAACTAGTTATACCAGCCAGAATCGGTGCGATCGCTTCTTCTAGGAAAAAAATTTGCCCCGGTTGTTTCACTAATTTGGCTGATAGTAAAGCTTCCCGCAAATTTAAGCGGTAGGTATCTCCCCAGGCTGCTGGAGAACCAATAATCACACCTTCGAGTTTTCCCAAGGCACTTTTCAAAGGTTGCGGATCCAAACCGACGGCTCCCACTTTAACCTCCGAATCCGGTTGTAAAGCCTTGGGAGTCAACTTGGCTAACAGTGCTTGCAGAGCCCTTCTTACCCAGTAGAGGGGGACTTGCTGTTGAGAGTGCAGCTGTAATTTGGGTTCCCACTCACGAGTTTGGGGACAGTAGTAGGGAATGGTGATATTCAAATAGGGCTTAAACTGTTGTAGTAAAATCCCTGGCTGGTCACTAGTCATATTGTAGGCAAAGGAACCTGCCACCATGGGTTTTGTCGGTAACTGTACCAATAACTCTTTAGCCCCTATACCAGAGTAAGTTACTGCTGGTAAACGAAAAATTGCTTGACTTGAAACCTTTGAACTAACCTTGGGTAATTCCTTCGACCAATATAGAGGATAGCGCTGACCCGTTGAATAGTTCAACAGGACAGCGGAAACACCAGTAGTACCAAAATCAATTCCTAAGTACCAGTTGGTCATTTGTTATTTGTTGTTGGTTGTTTGTTATTTGGGAATTGGGAATTGGGAATTGGGAATTGGGAACATCTCCCTTGTCTCCCTTGTCTCCCTTGTCTCCCTTGTCTCCCTTGTCTCCCTTGCCTCCCTCAGCTCTCCAGCTCCTCCGCTCCTCCGCTCCTCCGCTCCTCCACCCCTCCACTCTCCTCAGGTGGCTTATCCTGTAACATCTCGATAAAAATCTCAGTAAAAGTTTCGTCATCAATTGGAAGTAGCTCTGCTGGTAGATTTTTACTATCTTCTTCTTCGATTAAACTGCTTTCTACTACTTCTTCAGTAGGAGAGGTGTTGCTGCTCTCAGTTCCTCTGGCTTCAGTGACACTGGCATCAAGACCGACATCATTTACCAAGTTTAGCTGATCTAGCTGGGGTACTTCTGGGGGAAATAAATCTGGTTCAAAATGGGACTCAATTAATTCTGATGCTTCTGAGGTGGAAAGGTTGAAACTAGTCTCATCCCTAACTACTTTAATTTCTTCCCCTTCATTATTGAGGGATAGCTCTTCCCAATCTTCCGCTAATAACTCCTCTGATCTACTGAATCTAGGTTGCCGATTGGCTAAATTCTCGGTTACATCAGTATTAGGGGATGTTTCCTGGTCATCTGCTGAGCTATTTTCCTCCTGAGTAGGAAGAGCCTGAATCTCATCTTCTTCAAAATGACCAAGATCTTCACTCAACTGCTGTATGATATTTTCATCTAGGACAATTTCTAGACCTGGAGCACTATCCAGCTCATCCTCTACCAGCAAAATCTCGTCTTTAGAGGCGGGAACATAGGGTTCTTCAACTCGATTAGTTTGAGGTTTAGTTTCAACAGCTGGGTATGGTAATTGTTGATCTTTGACAGATACTGGTGTTTCGTTATTTGGTATTTGTTCTGTTAATCTCACATCACCTATCTCTTCGAGAGTAAGATGATTCAAACCCATCTGTCCCAGCAAATCCGTCAGCTTGGTAATAATATCAATTTCTGCTGGTGCAAGAATTGTTTCCGGTGAGGCAGTTTGAGCAGATCTGGCTAATTTCTCTTCCTCAGGTAACGCAGCGGTTGAGTCTTCAAAAAATAACAATTCCCAGGATTTTCCTGGGTTTCCCAGGGATAACTCTGGGGTTGGTACTGGGATAACTTCCGCAGCGGGGTCTCTGAATCCTTCAAAGAGAACTTCTTCTACCGAAGTAGATGGGGTAAGTTTATCTAGCAAAGCTAAGTTCACTACCCCTAGTTTTGACACTGCTGAAACGGCTAACGTTGGGTTGTTTCCCTCTCTACTAGCGGCTTCGCTGTTGCCCAATGTAGTCTGATCTAAGGGATCAAAGAAGGGAGGAGGTGAGTCAGACTCATCTAGCTCTACTGTCGTAGTTAAAGCATCTTTACCAAACAAAGTTGAATATAAATCATCAATGGCTTGATGAGTGCTGGAGGAATCTTGAGCTTCACTGTCAGAGGGATTGGGGCTCTCCCTCTCTTCAGCTACAGGAAAGAGAAAGTCTTCACTCAAAGCTTCCTCTTGTTCATTAATATCCAGCTGAATCAGACTGTTGATCAAATCATGATTATCCAGCTCAATACCCAAATTTTCCCAATATAGCTCTTCCATATTCAACTCCTGAGAGTTGAGGATTCCTTGCTTTGGAGGGTCAGTTGAGTTGCCAGGTTCCTTGGGAAGATATACTGATGCTTCTTGGTCATCCTCACCAGCAACCTGGTTTCTAGGAATGGGATTAATTTCAGCTTCTGGTGGAGGCAGTCGTAGCCTCATTTGGTTTCCCAACAAAGACTTTGGCTTGACCATAAGACCAAGAGTCAAATCTGCTACTTGTTGCTCCCTTATGCTCCAATCCTGGTTAGGCAACAGAGTTTGCAGGTTTTGTTGACTAGTCGTTATCTGATTGTTTGTCAGCAGCAAATCCGATGGCAAAAACTGCTTTACCAAACGCTCCACCAATTCCGTACACAACCCTTCCACTTGAGAGTTTAAATTATGCATCTTTGTCATACTTTTGGACAAAGACTGCTGATAACTTTGTAGATTACTCTGTAATGCTTCAAAAATTAACCGTTGGTTAGCATCTAGATTACTCAACATTTGGTCAGAATGCTGTTGTATCTGCCGTAATTCTTCTTTGGCATCTAGGGATACTCTTACCTTTTTTCCTTGACCTAAGTTAGTCGGAGTGGGGATTCTGGCTCCTGCTATTGAGGTATTGCCCAATAAGCGCTCTTCCCAATTACCTAAAATGTGAGCTAGTTTTTGGCTCAAATTAGTACTACAGCGGTTGATTAACTCTTGAGAAAACTCCGAAATTAGTTTTTGTTGTTGTAGAGTCTTTTGTTCATTCAGAAGCTGTAGCTGCCTCTGAGTATCTTCTTGCTGCTGAATTTCCTGAACTAAAGACTGCCGCTGTTGACGCAAAGCGTCTAAATCTGCTTGCAAGTAAGAGAGCACATCAGCCCGCAGAGAATTCATTTGTTGGGTGACCACCTGTACTACTTGCTCACCTGTTTCTTGGAGTGGTTGGGGAACAGGTGCAGGCAGGTTTTCGGAGGTTGCAACCGCATTATCCGATGGCAGAGAAACTAAAAAATTGCGTAATTTTACTAAAACCTGGTGTAAATTGTCAATGTTTTGAGGCTCAGACAAGGGTACATCAGAATTAGCCTGAGGTAGGATGCTATCAATATCAGAGATTAGGGATTGAATATCCTGCTGAGAAGTCACGGTGAAATTTTGCCCAGAATCAGTGCGCCTAAGTAGGGGCTATCACATTTGGGCGATAATTTAAGTACACATAAATAAGTATACCTATCCAAATGCTTTGCTAAACCCCCTGCTATCCCAAGATTTGCATGACATGGGATCTCACTTAGTTTTGCTACGCTAACATATCCTACTTTAGGAGAAGCAGAATTGCACGTCTAACTAAAGGAATAGAGGAAGCTGGTGGAGTTGAAGTAACAAAACCTAACATTAATAAGCTGTCGAGACAGAATTTTTGATATCTATAGGAATATAGAGGATAATAGCATTATGTGCCCACTCCTCGATTCTTTATGCTCTCCAGATGGATTAGTGCCTGAAGAAACCTCCGGAGTCAGCGAATTTGCTATCGCTCAATTTTTTGTTTGGCAGCAATTCCAAGGTACACTGACCCTAAGGGTTCGGGTGTACCTCCCTTTGCCCCACTTGAGGTGGTAGAGCCATCAGGTGTGAGGAAACCTAGCTGCATCTGCCATTCTGGCTTATCGTGGAAGGTTGTGAAGTACTTGAGGTAAAATAGTGTGTTTACTTAGGTTATGTTTTCTTAAGTCAAATGAGAAAAGCCTCGTGCCTCGATTTCTCGATAGATAAGTATCTATCTGCCCACGGTGTTTACAATGTGCTCGTGATCTAATGGACGACCGATACAGCTCACCTGAAACAAACTCTAGTGCTAATGAGTTAATTTGTGCTTCTCCTCTTTTTGAAGGTTTATCCAGTAAATATGTGGAGCAAGCAACTGCTAATGTAGTTACCCGCAGCCATCCAGCGAATCGAGTCATTTTGCTGGAAAATGACTGGGGTGGTTCTGTGTACTTTATATTAGAGGGTTGGGCAAAAATTCGCACCTACAACCTAGATGGCAAAGAGGTGACCCTAAATATACTTGGCAGAGGAGAAATCTTTGGCGAAATGGCGGCGCTAGATGAAGTTCCTCGTTCAACAGATGTAATTACCCTCACTCCCACCACTATTGGTAGTATTCCCTCCCAGGATTTCCTCCAGTTGATTCATTCTGACCCCCTAGCTGGTTTCCGCTTGTCTCAGCTAATGGCAAAGCGCCTGCGCCAAGTTAACCGGCGTCTCCGTTTGCGGGAGTCTGATAGTACATCGCGGGTGGCAGATACTTTATTATTTCTGGCAGAGGGACAAGGCCAACTCAAGCAGCAAGGAACAGAAATTCCCAACTTACCCCACCGAGAGTTAAGTAGCCTCAGTGGACTAGCACGGGAGACAGTCACCAGGGTATTGACTAAACTGGAGAAGAAGGGACTGATTAAACGGGAGCACGATATTATGTATATCCCGGATGTTAACGCCTTAGAGCGAATTATTGCATAAAGCCTTACGGGGAACTTCAAAACAGAAGGCTCATAGTTATAGCAGTTCTAAATTCTAAATTCTAAATTCTAAATTCTAAATTCTCCATCTCCCCTAGCTAAACCTGCATGAGCGATCCTTTTGATGATTCCCCAGTTTCTCCCCCTGCTCCTTCCAGGGAAACTAAACAAAGATCTTTAACCTCAGAGGAGGAGTCTTTAGAAGAATATACTAAACCTCAAGGTGTGCAGTCTAACTCTAAAGCTCCTTTAGCAATGGTGGAAACAGCTTTTCTTGCTAGTACCGCTAGTTTGATTTGGCTGATTAATTATTACTTCCCTCTAGGGCCATTACTAAGGATTTTTTTCCCCTTACCCATTGCTTTAGTCTATATTCGGTGGGGAAAAAGGGCATCTTGGATGGCTGCTTTGGTTTCCGGGTTGTTGTTGTCGGTACTTATGGGACCAACCCGTAGTATTATCTTTGTTATTCCCTTTGGCCTGATGGGAGTTCAACTCGGAGCATTATGGAAACGCCAAACTAGTTGGATACTCTCCATTAGTATTGGCGCCATGATTGGTGCTTTTGGAGTGTTTTTTAGGCTTTGGCTCTTCTCAATGCTTTTAGGAGAAGATATTTGGTTTTATGTGATGAGCCAGGTTACAGAATTAGCAGATTGGGGATTTGTCAAACTGGGGTTACTTATTGAACCAAGTCTAACTCTAATTCAAGCGATCGCGATGGTGACGATTGTGATCAATAACATTGTGTACTTATTCGTAGTACATATTGTAGCCTTACTTATGCTTGACCGGTTAGGTAATCCGATTCCTCGACCACCAAAATGGGTACAGGTTTTATTGGATTATGAATAAGGGAGAATTAAGAATTAAGAATTAAGAATTAAGAATTAAGAATTAAGAATTAAGAATTGGGAATTGGGAATGATTTAACAATGATTAAAGTTTATACCCAAGCAACCCAGGGACATCGGTGGTTGCAGCGGTATCAAGGATATCCACCTGTACTGGCTTGCATCTTAGGATTTACTGCTACTGGTTTAATTCCTGGCATTTCTGCTGCTGGAGCAACACCGGAGGATCGTAAGTATACCGCGATCGCGGATGCAGAATTTTTGGTTAACGGAGTTACCCCACAACCTCAATATCCCCTACCACCCCTTTCCGTTGGCGCTTCACCTGTATTTATCTCCCGCGCTGTAGTCGAGGCATTTAATCTACCTGTCTACCTCTTCAATGCTGGTTTACCTCAACCACCCGCTGTACCGGCAATTGATTTGGCTGGTGTTCCTGCCAATTGCCTCTCCACGGGAAATGCTCTACCTCTGAAGAAGGTGCAACAGTTGTTGGAACAAGGCTTACAATGGGGTCACAAATTAGCTGAAGTTGCTGGTGAAGGTTATCTGATTATTGGAGAATGTGTAGTTGGGGGAACCACCACGGCTCTGGCTGTTCTCACTGGCTTAGGTATGGCTGCTGCTGGTAAAGTCAATAGTAGCCACCTTAACTGCAACCATACTCAAAAGTGGAAAATTGTGCAAGCAGGACTGCGACGGGCAGGGGGTATGGGGAGACGCGGGGACACGGGGACGCGGGGACGCGGGGATGATGAGATAGATGAGATAGGGAGATGGGGTGATGAGGAGTTTAGTGGTAATTTCTTTAACTTTTCTGATCCCATGCAACTAGTGGCTGCGGTAGGAGACCCGATGCAGATTGTGGCGGCGGGTATGGCGATTGCTGCTAGTGGTAGTTGTGGGGTTTTACTAGCTGGTGGTACACAAATGCTAGCGGTTT
Organism: Symploca sp. SIO1C2; assembly: GCA_010672925.1. Lineage (GTDB taxonomy): Bacteria > Cyanobacteriota > Cyanobacteriia > Cyanobacteriales > Coleofasciculaceae > Caldora. Next base: position 258,610 of record JAAHFP010000013.1, read on the forward strand.
ATGCTTTAGCCCAGGCATTAGCACTGCCTAGTTCTGGTATTCTGCAAAAATATTCCTTAAACTGGCAACCGGCACAAGTGGTAGTGGGAACAACCCGTTGGGTGGCGGAAGATCCTACTGGTGATACGGTGGGATTAGCCGAGGAAATTAGCGATGTCGCGCTGATGGCAACTTTGTTGAATATGGCAACTTCTCGTTATCCTCAACTGCAAGCTTATGAACAGGGATATGTCAAAGAAGGAGTTGCTGCTGGGGGATGTGCAATTGCGGCTTCTTTATATCAAGGTTGGGATTCAGTTAGGTTACTACAAGCAATTGAAGCTCTAGTATATAGGGCTTGTTGAATCGGGAGACACGGAGAAAGGAATTTTCATGCATGCATGGTGGTGAAAAAATTGTTATCGGGATTCCCTCCTGCCTTCTGCCTCCTGCCTTCTGCAAAAAAAAACCGTCCTTTCAGGGACGGTACTTGAAAACCATTGTTTGCAATCACAATATCAGCCGACTTTTTATGTTAAGTTTTTTTCCACATCGGGAAATAGTTTCTTAGTGACGAAGGAAATTTGTTAAATATTTCTGACATAGTGACACTTTCCTGACATAATGGAATTAGGCTTTCCAATGCCAGGATTAATTAAACAACATAACTCAGTCTAGGCGCAGATAATTTGCCTCTGCTTCTAGCTTACGAACCAGAGTTTCGTTGCCATTGGCTCTAGCTAACTCTAAACGATGTTCCAAGTTCTTCCTCAAGCTATCCCGGTGGGTAGCAGCAGTTCTTGTTACTTTTTTACGCAGATTTTTGTTCAACCCAAACATTATTTTGTGCTCAGTTCTTGTATCCTTCCATTTCTCCTAAGTTAGCATGGACAGAATCTGAAAGTAAAGTAAAAAAGTATTGTTTGATACAGAAATTAACAAACTAATGAGTATTTAGACTCATAAGTTGGCAAGAAATGGGGTGTAGGCTGTAGGGAGAAAAGGAGTGAGCAGAAGCTCAAGACACTGGTACGCGGGGATGCGGGGACGAGTTGAAGGGAAATCCCACGACAATTTTGTTTCACATCTGTATTGCCGGAGGGCGTAATATTCGGATAGGTATAATTTTGTCTATTGGGTTAAACTATTGCCCAAATGCACGCCTCTACATTGACCAACTACTATGACTAACAGCTTTAGGGACTTCCGAAAAATAAAAGATACAATCAACAAGAATGATAATCATTGTCATGATGGGGGGAGGAAATTGTGGGTGGGATTTCTTGAGCTTTGTATCCAATAGCTATAAGTTCTCTCTTTTCCCTCATCTCCCCTAGCTCCTTCAGCTCCCTCAGCCTCCCCAGCTCCCCCAGCTCCCCCAGCTTAACTTAACGAAAGTATAGCTATATAACCGGATTTTGGTATTACTTGGGCTTGTATTAATTCAATCTAAAATCTAAAATCTAAAATCTAAAATCTCTTAATTAATCTGTGAACCCACTTGAGCCAGAGCCAATAGCGAACGGATGGCATGGTAGCCTAGACTTAGTATATGCCCATGATGATGGTGCTACCCGCCTTATTCACTCTCAAATGCGATCGCCTCTCAAGGTACAGCGATCTTTTTATCCAGAAGGGCCAGCAGTTTGTCACAATATTGTTTTACACACAGCTGGGGGTATAGTAGGAGGCGATCGCCTTGAGCAAAATATCCACCTCCAAGCTAATTCCCATGCCTTAATTACTACTGCTGCTGCCGGTAAGGTTTATCGTAGTAACGGACAAGAAGCGAGACACCGTATCAACCTCAAAGTAGAAGCTGGTGCTTGTTTGGAATGGCTACCCCAGGAGACAATTATCTTTAATGGTGCAGTTTATCGGCAAGATTTACGGGTAGAATTAGCACCAGGAGCAAGTTGGTTAGGTTGGGAGATTACCCGCTTTGGTCGTACAGCCAGGGGAGAACAGTTTTTGCAAGGAAATTGGCGATCGCACTCGGAAGTCTGGCAGCAAGGATACCCTCTGTGGATTGAACGGCAATGGTTACCGGGTAGTGAAACCAGCTTCAACAGTCCCCATGGCTTAGCCGGAGAACCCATAGTTGGTATGCTTTGTTGGTTAAGTCAACCGATAACACCAAATTTACTAGAGCAAGTGAAAAAACTCTGGAATGCTAAGGAAAATCAAGGAGAGGCGGGAGTGACTCAGTTAGTTGCCGGATTATTGTGCCGTTATCGTGGTGCTTCAACCTCTGAAGTGAGAAACTGGTTTACGGAGGTTTGGCAGCTGTTACGCTTGTCTTCTTCTGGAAGTTCTGTGAAAAAGCCAAGAGTCTGGATATAACAAAGTGATTTTCCCAAAAATAACCATTAACTAGCAAGTTTCAATATGCAACTATCGCCTCAGGAAAAAGACAAACTACTAATTTTCACAGCTGCTTTGCTAGCGGAAAGACGCAAGAACAAAGGCTTAAAACTGAACTACCCAGAAGCAGTTGCTTATATCTCTGCGGCTATTTTAGAAGGTGCCAGGGAAGGGAAGACAGTGGCTGATTTAATGAGTTACGGAACTACCTTACTAACTCGGTACGATGTGATGGAAGGAATTCCGGAAATGGTTCATGAAGTGCAGGTAGAAGCTACCTTTCCTGATGGCACAAAACTAGTTACAGTTCATGATCCAATTCGATAAGCGGTTATAACAGTTATCGTATTCGTGAAGTATCTCCCATTCCCTATTCCCCATTCCCTATTCCCAACAAACAATAACGAATGCATCTCATCCCAAATATAAACCCTATATTTATGCAAAATGACATTGAGAAGTATCTTGTCACTAAAGAAGAAATAGAAGCCTACGAGGGTATTCATAAAACTCACTTCCTTAACCAGAATGCTCAAAGGCTAAATAAATCTCTAGGAGACCTTACTGGATTATCCGGGTTGGGATTTCATATCATTGAAGTTCCACCGGGTAGAGAATCTACGGAATTACATTTGCACTATCATGAAGATGAATGTGTGTATATCCTTGAAGGGACAGCTGAGGCAACTATAGGTGATGAAGTATATTCTGTAAAAGCGGGAGACTTTATTGGCTATCGTGCTGGTGGCAAACCTCACAAGCTCAAAAATAATGCAGATACTGTTTTAAAGTGTATTGTCGTTGGTCAAAGGCTTGAGCATGATGTTGGAGAATATACTAAGCTGAATAAACGCCTTTATCGCAATAAAGGGTTAAAGTGGAACCTGGTTGATATCGAAAATATAGATGAGCCAGTTGCTGGGAAAAAAGTTCCACCCATAGAGGAAACTACTCTAAAATAGACGCACTGGACGCGGGGATGTCGAGGCACAGAGAGATACAGTTTCATTCGGGTGAACGAAAAAAACTGTGGGAGAGCCTTTTTGAGTAATGAGTGATGAGGGTCAAAACTTGCGTCAAATCTCTTTACTCGGAAACTCGGAAACTCGGAGATTCCTGACTAAAAGTTTCTTCAGATCCACTGTAAATTTTGTTCACCCGTTTCATGCATGGTGGTGAAACTTTTTCATCAGTACGCCTCTCTTTATAGTAACACTGTTAGACTACAAACAGCAAAATATTCCTTATATTAAATGAAGAAGGTCGAAGGTCGGATTGGTGAGTTTAACTATTTGGCGTTGCCTGTTGCTTTATGTTTTTTGATGGCAGTACTGACTCACCTAACACCTAACACCTACCACCTAACACCTAATTACCGATGATTAACCAAGCACCTACCTCATTGCTGTCCCTAACTGTAGCACCAGCTCAGGTGTTGCGTGGTTCTCAATCCCTGGCACTTTCAGTAGAAGCGATCGCACATTTGGGAGATCGTCCTTTGGTTGTTGGAGGCAATCGCACTTTGGCTAGCCTCGCACCACAATTACAAACTCTCTTAGAGCAACAGCAACTTACCTCTTCTTTAGTATCCTATAGTCCTGATTGCAGTGAGGGATCTCTGGCATCCCTAAGAGCAGCGGTGAGTGAGCACCAAGCTGATGTCATTATTGGTATTGGTGGTGGTAAAGCCTTAGATACAGCTAAACTGCTGGCTCACCAGTGTCACTTATCCATTGTCACCATACCTACCTCTGCGGCTACTTGTGCTGCTTGGACAGCTTTATCCAATATTTATTCTGACCAGGGCGCTTTCGAGTATGATGTGAGTCTTAACCGTTGTCCCAATTTGCTAGTGCTCGATTACAGCCTCATCGAGACAGCACCCCAACGAACCCTAGTAGCAGGTATTGGTGATGCTTTGGCAAAGTGGTATGAAGCTTCTGTTAGCAGTGGCGCTGACTCGGCTACCTTGATTATTGCTGCGGTACAACAGGCAAGAGTACTGCGAGACATCCTAATGCAAAAATCAGCAGAGGCTCTTCAAGAACCAGGGAGTGCAGTGTGGCGGGAAGTTGTAGATGCCACTGTCTTACTAGCCGGGGTTATTGGTGGTTTGGGTGGTGCTCAATGTCGCACTGTTGCTGCCCATGCAATCCACAATGGTTTAACCCATTTACCCGCAGCACACGATGCCTTACATGGGGAGAAAGTAGCCTATGGAATTCTCGTACAGTTGCGCCTGGAGGAAATGCTGCAAGGTAACCAACTGGCAGCAGCAGCAAGACAACAGTTGCACTCATTTTACACCGAGATTGGCCTACCCCAAACCCTGGATGACCTGGGATTAGGAAATATTACCCTAGCAGAGTTAAGGCAAGCAGCAGAAGTTGCTTGTAGGGAGAATTCCGATATCCATCATTTACCATTCCCGGTTACACCAGAACAGTTAATGGCAGCAATGGTTTCCACAACAACCCCAGTAGGGGACTCCCAAATCAAGAATATCCCATCCCTGGGGGAGCTGGGGGAGCTGAGGGAGCTGGGGTAGCTGGGGGAGTATAGCAGTCTCCAGGGCGGTTAAGACATTTTTAGGTAAGGCAAGTTAACAAGGGGCTGCCATCCCCTTGGCGGTTGCTATACAAGTATTGACCATCGTTTAAGCACAGACTATGATTATTGCCAAATCTCCGAAACCAACAACTATTGATCTTCCTGACCATACCCAGTTACCAGAATCTGATGGTACTTTTGTGTTCGCGGAGCGTGCCGTAGGCAAAAATTTTCAAGAACATCCGCAAAGCGTTTTACTCACTGATTCTATCAGACCTGTTTTACAGCAACTTCACCCTGATGGACAATATCGTATTGGCCAAGACTGTGGCATTTATTGGCGCTTAACTGAACCTCCAGAAAAAGGTGCTGAGGCTCCTGATTGGTTTTATGTTCCCCATATACCACCTCTACTAGATGGTGAGATGCGTCGGTCTTATGTCTTGTGGAAAGAGTACGTTGCACCACTGATTGTCCTGGAATTTGTCTCAGGGGATGGTTCAGAAGAGCGAGATCAAACTCCCCCTTCCGTAGATAACCAAGGGGAGAAACAGAAGGCTGGCAAATTTTGGGTGTATGAGCAAGCAATTCGAGTGCCTTTCTATGGTATCTATGAGGTGAAGAAAGCTTCAGTAGATGTGTATCATTTGGTAGCAGGTAGCTATGAACTTTTAAGTCGTAATGAGCGGGGTCATTATCCCATCCCGGCCATGGGCGTAGAGTTGGGTATTTGGCAAGGAGAATACGATGAGGTAACACTTCCTTGGCTACGTTGGTGGGATAATCAAGGAAATCTGCTGTTAACTGGGGACGAGCGCTCACAGCTGCTATCCTCTCAATTGGAGCAAGAACGACAACGAGCTGAGCGACTAGCAGAGCGTTTACGCCAAATGGGAATTGACCCCAATGAATTGTAAATTATTAGAAGGACAGGACTAGTGCAGCACGGCCAAAATAACTTAAGGCTTTTATAGTAAGCTATAACATGCTGACTGTACAAGCTTTATTCCCTCCTAATATGAAAATAGACGCGGGGACGCGGGGACGCGGAGACGCGCAGAGAGGGACTTTCATGCATGGTGGTGAAAATTTATTTTTTCATGGGGACTGCCTCCTGCCTCCTGCCTCCTGCCTCCTGCCTCCTGCCTCCTGCCTTCAAAGGACTAGCAACCACTAAGTAGCTAACAATGAATCTAGATTGGATCACCCCAGCAGAACGTCTGAGTTCACTACCCCCTTATGTATTTGCTCGTTTAGACGAACTCAAAGCCCGTGCTCGGGAACAGGGACTTGATTTGATAGACTTGGGGATGGGTAATCCCGACGGCGCAGCACCTGAGCCAGTGATTGAAGCCGCGATCGCAGCTTTGCAAAACCCGGCGAATCATGGCTATCCGCCTTTTGAAGGTACTGCTAATTTCCGCCAAGCAATCACTAATTGGTATCATCGTCGCTATGATGTGGAGCTAGACCCGGATAGTGAAGCTTTACCTTTATTGGGTTCCAAGGAAGGACTAACTCACCTTGCTCTAGCTTACGTCAATCCTGGTGATTTGATTTTAGTACCCAGTCCTGCCTATCCTGCTCACTTCCGGGGTCCCCTGATTGCTGGTGGTAAGATCCACAGCTTGATGCTGAAACCGGAAAATGACTGGCTAATTGATTTAGCAGCAATTCCCGATGAAGTGGCGGAACAGGCAAAGATTCTCTATTTCAACTATCCTAGTAATCCTACTACTGCCACAGCCCCACGGGAATTTTTTGTAGACATTGTTGCCTTTGCTCGTAAACATTCAATTCTGCTAGTTCATGACCTGTGTTACGCTGAACTCGCATTTGACGGCTATCAACCTACCAGCTTACTAGAAATTCCTGGCGCGAAGGAAATTGGTGTGGAGTTCCATACTTTATCGAAAACTTACAATATGGCAGGCTGGCGGGTTGGCTTTGTTGTAGGAAATAGCAACATTATTCAAGGGTTGCGAACCTTAAAAACTAATCTGGACTATGGTATTTTTGCCGCCTTACAAACCGCAGCAGAAACTGCCTTACAGCTGCCGGATGTCTACCTGACTGAAGTCCAAAACCGTTACCGTCGCCGCCGAGATTTTCTGATTCAGGGGTTAGCAGAATTAGGCTGGGATATTCCCAAATCAAAAGCGACAATGTATCTCTGGGTTCCTTGTCCTGTTGGCACTAATTCCACCGATTTTGCTCTAGATGTGCTACAGAAAACTGGAGTAGTGGTGACTCCTGGTAATGCCTTTGGTGTTGGTGGAGAAGGTTATGTCAGGATTAGTTTAATTGCCGATTGCGATCGCTTAGGGGAAGCGCTGAGGCGGTTCAAGCAGTCAAATATTTGCTATCAATTAGGTGTTAGGTGGTAGGTGGTAGGTGGTAGGTGCTGGGTATTATATCAAGTTTAGATAATCACTTATAATTCCCTTCTAACTTGCAACCTTATTTCTTCCCTTCTGCCTTCTGCCTTCTGCCCTCTGCCTTTTGCTATCACTAACAAACGCACCTACCTAAACCTAGTTTTTCTAATACTATAGACATCCCTAAGGAAACTGACAGGAGAAATACTGTTCCCACAATCTTGATTACTAAAATTTGAGGTAAATTATAGGTCAAGTCTGGGAAAATTAAACTACTAAAGGCAACAAAAATATGAACTAGAATGCCATTAAGACAAAAAATACCTAGGCTGTATTTAGATAACAGACGAACCATGGTAAGCAGTCTGGAGGGTAATTGCTTTTCTTCAACAGTAGCCAGGGCAAAAAACAAAACCCCTGCACTGATTATACAAGATAGCATAGCATACTCAAAGGGCAGAAGTTCTTGCCCGGTTAGGTGATGTAGCCAACTAGCTTCAGCAATCATCGCCAGAGAAGTCAGCAGCAGCAAAACTATTTTGACAGAAGTGTGCACCTCAGCTGATATTTGACGCAATACCTGCCAATTGGTATACAAGTAAATACCTAAAGCCAGATAAACAAACCAATAAATTATAAAAGGACGTTGGACAAGGCGCAAAAAATCCGAAAATTGGGTAGCAAAATTGCCTTGGAGAGAAGCATCAATAGCGATAAAGGCAAACCCTTGTAGAAGAATAACGAACAGTAGATTGTGCCAGTGACGAAAGTAGCGATGGAGGTAGATCAGTAATAAGGATAATTGTAAAATCACTAACAGGTAATATGCCCCAGCAAAGATTCTACCGGTTAGGACTAATTGGCAAATTTCTTGCAGAGTTGTGGTAATTGGCTTACCGAGGAACTCTTCTTTAATTAGCACTAGCACCGCTGCTATGGAAAACCAAAAGCAAGTGGGAATAGCCAAACGAGTCAAACGCTTTTTCAGCCAATCGTAGTGAGTTGCTTCTGGTTGTCTTTGTAAGCTTTGTTCCCCTAAGAAAAAAGAGATAGTGAGAAAAACCGGTACACAAAATCTTAAAGGAGCAAACAGGATATTGAGGGTTGGTTCTAGATTAACATAGCTCTGTTGTGGTACTAATGTACCGTGAAACGAAACTACAGCTACGATGCTAAGCGCCTTAAGTAGATCTAAAGGGAAGATGCGTTCTTTAGTCAAATCACTGTTGTTCGACAAACTCATACCAAATCTGGTTTATAGAAATTCTCGAATTCGTTAGGTACATCTCCAATTCCCCATTCCCAATTCCCCATTCCCCATTAACTTGGATTTGGTATCAAACCCCTTCTGCACTTAACAATAAATCTCCCGGATTAATTGCCCTAGGATGAATCACAACTGGCTCCCCAGCTTCTAATCCAGCTAAGACTTGACGCAGATCATGGAACTTTTTTCCTAATTTTACTGCCTTAACCACTGCATGACCTGAGTCTACCACCATAACCATACCTTCCCCTCCAGAGAGGTGAGTAACTGAGCCCTCAGGAATGGTTATACTGTTTTGCACTAGCTTGAATTGAGCATAACCTTGTACCCCAGGGGGCAAATCAATGTCTTCTAAATCAATCCAGACTGCGTAGGTATATTGCTGATTAATTCCTCTTTTATAGCGACGGTTGGCGGTGGTTTCTACCGTGGGATTAATTTTAATCACTTTTCCCGAAAATGTTTGCCCAGGATAAGCATTGAGGTAGACTGTTGCGCGATCGCTAACTTGCAAAGCATTGAGTTGAGTTTGATCGACGTAGGCTTTAAAAGTGACCTGCCCATTAATGGTGAGTAGAGGACTTCTATTACCAGGATAAACTAATTCACCCCGAGCCGCATTCACCTGACTCACTAAACCATCAGCAGGAGCAGAGATAACTGTTCTCTGTAAGTCTTGCACTGCCATCTCTAGTTTAAGTTGACGATTGGTTAGTTCTAAACGCCCCTTGTCAATTTGTTGAGCAATAGTGGTTTGAGTGAGAGACAGCTTTTCTTGAGTTGGGCGTATTTTTTTGATTAATTGCTTCGTTTCTTGTAAAACCCTGCGGATGATTGTTACTTGCTCTTCAGATTCTGGGAGATTATCCGGGGTTAGTTCCGGCATAATCCCTTTAATCTGTTGGATTTTCATTTCAGCTTGTTGTAGCTGAGTCTCCGCAACAGCTGCATTTTTCTCTAGTCTCTGTAATCGACCCTTGGCAGAAGTTTTCAGTAATTCTAGTTGAGATTGGGCAATTTCTAAATTATTGCGAGCTAAGTTTACCTTTGCTTCATATTCCGATGGCTCTATTTTAACCAAGGGTTGACCTTGAGTGATCTTTTCTCCTTCTGCCACATAAACTTCTGCGACAATTCCTTTGATTTGGGGATTAATTTCTATTTCTTCTAAAGGGACAGCTTCCCCTGGTGCAGCCAGACTATCTTCTAAGGGAGTGCTTTGTGCTAGCGCTGTTTCTACGACAATAGGTTGACCTTTAGCTCTTTGTCGGGCAGGATAACCATAACTAGATGAGTAAACTCGAGAGTTGGGGTCTTTGAAGCTAGGCAACAATATATTGAACGTTAGAATAACAATTACTCCCACAAACACGGTGCTCAGAATAATTTTGATCAGCCGAGACATCATTAGGTTTTAGGTATTTGGTGTGTGGAACTGGATCCTGCCAGTAGTAAGTGTTAGGTATGTGGAACTGGCATCCTGCCAGTAATAAGTCTTAGGTATGTGGAACTAGCATCCTGCCAGTAGTAAGTGTTAGGTGTGTGGAACTGGCATCCTGCCAGTAGTAAGTGTTAAGTGTGTGTAACTGGATCCTGCCAGTAGTAAGTGTTAGGTATGTGGAACTGGCATCCTGCCAGTAATAAGTCTTAGGTATGTGGAACTAGCATCCTGCCAGTAATAAGTGTTAGGTATGTGGAACTAGCATCCTGCCAGTAATAAGTGTTAAGTGTGTGGAACTGGCATCCTGCCAGTAGTAAGTGTTAGGTGTGTGTAACTGGATCCTGCCAGTAATAAGTGTTAAGTGTGTGGAACTGGCATCTTGCCAGTAATAAGTGTTAAGTGTGTGGAACTGGCATCTTGCCAGTAGTAAGTGTTAGGTGTGTGGAACTGGATCCTGCCAGTAATAAGTGTTAAGTATGTGGAACTGGATCCTGCCAGTAATAAGTGTTAGGTGTGTGGAACTGGCATCCTGCCAGTAATAAGTGTTAGGTGTGTGGAACTGGCATCCTGGCAGTAGTAAGTGTTAAGTGTGTGGAACTGGCATCCTGGCAGTAATAAGTGTTAAGTGTGTGGAACTGGCATCCTGGCAGTAATAAGTGTTAGGTGTGTGGAACTGGCATCCTGCCAGTAATAAGTGTTAGGTATTAGGTGTAAGGTAAGAATCTTTTCTTCTGAAGAACAACTTTTTTCTGACCAGATGCAGATAAAACCAGACCAATACCCTGAAAAAATCAAGGCTTGAAGTCACTAAACGACCATAACCAAATTTACTAACTCCTGAAAACCTAGGATACCAAGGAGTGGCAACTTCAATGACACGATAGCCCATTGCACTAAGTACCGCTAGCAAATAGCGATGGGTAATTAACTCCAGAGGCAAATCTACTAAAGCATCTCTACGGATCAATTTGATCCAGTTCATATCGTGGATAGTCATACCAAAAGCTAGTTGACAGGCTTTATTAGCAAGTTGGGAAGAACTCGTTTTGCCATCCCCACGATTTTGTCGCCAACCAGCGATCGCATCTACTCCAGTAGTGGCAGCATTAAGTAGGGTAGGTATATCGACCCGTGGATCACTTTCTAGATCTCCTTGTCCCCAAAAAAGCCAATCGGTTTGTATCTGGGTTAAAGCAGTTTTCCAAACTTGGGTAACTCCTTGGCGGCTCTCGTGGTGAAAAACCTGTAAAAAGGGGTATTTTAGCTGTAGGTTTTCTAGAATTTTTGGAGTCTCATCCGTACTACCATCGTTAATCACCAGCACTGGCAATTCGTAACCAAGATTTTGGAAGGTTTCCTCAAGCCAAGATAGCAACCTGGGAAGATTTCCTGCTTCATTTAAGGCCGGTATAACGATAGTTACGGAACCACTAATCAGGTTTTTTTCAATTGTGGAGACTACAGTCTCTGACTTATCAAGCTTCGGGTTACTAGGTTGATGGTCAATAACCATAAATGTTTGTAGTTTATGATCTTTTGGGTAAATTTTAAGTCTACTCAGCAGAACACCCTTTTACAATAAAAAATGGTAGCGAATGAAATGATATAGCCTTTCTCCTATTTATGAGGCACACTACTAAGCTTTAAAGTCCTCCTTTCTAAAAGTAAACTTCAAAGTTTCCCTTTCTAGATACCGCTGGCTAACTTAATACTTGGCAATAAATTATCCAATTTAGTTGACAACGCCAACGATATGATTGTTCTCCCTCAGCTTCCTCAGCTCCCCATTTTGTAAACAAATATGAATTCGCCACCAGCATCTTTCTAAGGGGGATTTAGGGGGAGCAAGATGTACCCTAAAAATCGTAGAATTGCTATAGACCCTATTATTACTTGCATTTAGACAAATTTACAAGATTTCACACCTTTTTTTCTCAGAACAAGTATTATCCAGCATCAGTTGAAGCTGATATTCTATAACCTGACTAGGAGAATGGCTGTTTTCGGAATTTTCAATAGCAATAAAGTAACTTGTGATACAAAAAATCTTGAATATGAGCACTGAGAAAGTTATTTCATAATCATCTCAAAAAATCAAGTTTTATCAAGATTTGTCGAGTCAGTAAAACTTCATTATGGTACTTCACATCCAAAAATTGAGCACTTTCAGCCATATTATCTCAGCTAGGCTTTATGTGGAAGCTGCCGCTGACGATGACTGTGTTAGCTTTGCCTTAAAGTTTCAGCTAGGGGATACGGGTAATGACAATCCTGATTTTTTATTGTTTACCTGGAATGCCCAGCCAGAAAGGGCTGGACTGAAGTTATTCAATTTAAGGTCCGCAGTACCAAGATGCACTCTCAACTTAAATAACTCTATCTGAGGATGTAGGAAACAGGAAATAATTAGATGGAATATTTCTTGATTGGGAAGTCCCTGAGGTTATGGAAAGTTTAAGTAATGCATCAAAGTTTAAATAATTATTAAGCTTAGTGATTTGGGCAAAAAGATTAACCTAAAATTCAAAGCCTAAATCCCGAAAAATGCAGCAACATTCTCCACCGTAAGAAGGATGAGGATGACGACAGATCTTGGTTAAAACTCCAAGAAAATATTGCATGTGCCAATAATTTCTATTTTGATTTAAAAATATCAAACTGAAATTATCACCAGTGCAGGGTATTCTCAGCTTTGTAGAGTTTATTAAACTGCCATACGTTATCAAGGTAAAGACCCTAGGCTATAAAGTCTGGGAACATAATATAATCTATCAATTTGAGTTTGTTTGCAACAAAAACAAGTTACAAATTTGGGCGGATGGTAACTTAAAATTTGACTTTAAGGAATAGTTTACAGTCAGTATCAACAGCCAAACCGTTAGTAGCGATAAGGGTTTTATGCTAGGTAGAGAATTTACCCACAATTTTAAGCTTGCCAGACCATATTGGTGGGAATGGGGCGCTTGTGGGAGCTCCAGATGTTACTCTTCCTGACAGATTGTATAATGCTGGGGTGTATCCTCAGGCACAGTCCTGTAGCCCTCAATGCCAATAGCTTTTAACATCAACTTATGAAACCAGTCGATTTGACGGAGTGGACAGCAGAATCCTATGATATCGCCCAGATTGACGCCCTCAAATATAAGGCCAAGGAAGCCCAATGGGTGGTTTTCGACGGTGGTAAAATGGTTTCTCAACAAACAGATTGTCAACCAACTTTATTCTACAGTGACTTTAATATTGTCAATAATACTATCTCAGTTAAGCTCAAGGTTGACTCTAATTTCGACGATGACCATATTGGCTTCGCTTTGAACTTTAAGCCAGGAGATACTAACAATGCTAATGCCGATTTTCTGGTGCTGCACTGGAGTAAGAATCAGTCTCGAATGGCATTATGCTCCGTCAAAGGTATCCCCGACTTCATCAATTTTATTCAACTCCCCGTAGTTGCCACAGCCAAAACCCTGGGAACAACCGGCTGGAAAAGCTATCAAACCTATGAGTTTAAATTTACTGTCACCCCCAACAAGATCCAAATTTGGGTAGATGGCAGCTTAGAATTTGACGTTGCAGTCAGCTTTACCGATGGCAGATTTGCTTGTTACTCTTGCTCCCAAGGAGGAGTTGTTTTTAGTGATGTTGAAGCTGAAATCTTAGGAGGAACCTTGGAACCTAAACAATCAGGACCGGTTGAATTAACTAAATGGGCAGCAGAATCTTATGACCGTGAGCAAATTGGAGCACAAAGTCAAGATGAAGCAAAATGGGTAATCGCTGCCACTCAAATGAGGAATGGTCAACCGACCTTTTTCTACAGCGATTTTAACATTTTCGGTCATACTATCTCCGCTAAGCTTGATGTTGAAACTGCGACTGATGATGACTTTGTTGGTTTTGCTTTAAACTTTCAACCAGGGGATACTCGCAACCAAAGTGCAGAATTTCTCCTGCTTACCTGGAATGCTGAACCAAAAAGAGCTGGACTACAGTTATGCCGTATCAATGGTATTCCTCATTTTATGGATTTTTTGCACCTACCGGAAGTAGCTAGAGCGAAGAACCTAGGGTCAACTCCCTGGAAACCTAGACAACCTTATCAGTTTAAGTTTAAGTGCAACCCCAATAAGATACAAATTTGGGTAGATGGTAGCTTAGAATTTGATGTTGATGGTCAGTTTGAGGATGGGCGGTTTGCTTGTTTTGACTGCTCCCAAGCAGCAGTAATCTTTAGTGAAATCGAAGCGGAGAGTTAATCTATCTTTTCTCGGACTCATCAGGTACACTATTGGTCTCAAAGTCCCCCTTTCCCATTTTCCTCACTCAAAGTCCCCCTTTCCAAGGGGGATTTAGGGGGATCAAAATGTACCTCACAGATGACCAATGACGATCTTCACCAGTTAACTTTAATATTGCCGATCTACTTAATTTACCGTTGCTATTAACTTGACCTCAAATTGGGTATCTTGGGTAATTATCTCCATAACTTGTAAGGGATAACCTCTTTTCTTAACAATTTGTTTAGCCTTCACTTTAGCTTGATTTGCTGAAGCAAACTTAATTGCTCCTTGCCAGTGAGGACACCAATCTAACCTTTCCATACCTCCTAATGACTCCAAAGACGCCAAGTAATTATTGCTCTTAGGTTCCAAGAGTACGTACTGGGATTGGTTAGTAGTGTTATTGGTAATACTCTCCTCTTGTAAGTGACGTTTTTGCTTCAGCTTGGCAGCACGACCCATAAAAAACCTCTTAAGATTTGTGATAGATAGTTAATTTTAAACTTAAGAGAAGCAGGAGGCAGAAGGCAGGATAAAACCTCTGGCATCTCCGCGTCTCCGCATCTCAGTGTCTCCGCGTTTAATTTAAGATGACAAAGCAGAAATTATCTCTGGCTAAATAATGATTGCTCATAAACCACTCCTTATGCAAAGCTATTGAGTTGTGATTGGTCTGACTTTGTTCAATTGCTAACCAACTAAGATGTCTGGAATTCTACTCTATCCTCGATTCTAAACCGACTATGACTGATTCAATTCGTTTCCTGATGTGCTCTCCCGACAAATATGATGTGGATTATGTGATTAATCCGTGGATGGAGGGAAATATTCACAAATCGTCCCGCGATCGCGCTCTAGAGCAGTGGCAAAAACTTTGCTACATTATCAAGGAACATGCCGTGGTTGATTTAGTAGAACCTCAATCTGGTTGGCCGGATATGGTATTTACTGCCAATGCCGGTTTAGTTTTGGGCAAAAATGTAGTGCTCAGCCGTTTCCTGCACAAGGAACGTCAAGGGGAAGAACCTTATTTCAAAGACTGGTTTGAGGACAAAGGCTATACTGTGTATGAACTGCCTAAAGACCTACCCTTTGAAGGAGCTGGTGATGCCCTCTTTGATCGAGAAGGGCGCTGGTTATGGGCAGGCTATGGCTTCCGCTCAGAACTAGATTCCCACCCTTACATAGCAAAGTGGTTGGATACAGAAGTGGTTTCCTTGCGGCTTATGGATGAGCGGTTCTATCACCTAGATACTTGCTTCTGTCCCCTCACTGGCGGCTATTTACTCTACTACCCACCAGCTTTTGACTCCTACTCCAACCGCTTGATTGAGATGCGGGTTCCTCCAGAAAAGCGGATTGCGATCGAGGAAAGTGATGCGGTAAACTTTGCTTGCAATACGGTCAATGTTGACCAAATTGTGATAATGAATAAAGCCAGCGATGACCTCAAGCAACGCCTTGAAGCAGTTGGCATGACAGTAATTGAGACACCTCTGACGGAATTTCTGAAAGCCGGTGGTGCGGCTAAATGTTTGACTCTGAGGGTAACTGAACCAGTACGCACCGAAATCCATGCGAATCTACCGGTAGAAAGCCGTACCATTCGCCTAGAAGGACATCTCCTAGACTCTGGCATTATCAGCAGAGCGATCGATTTAATTGTGGAAACTGGAGGTAGCTTCCAGGTACTCAACTTTAATTTGGGAGAACAACGACAAAGTACTTCCATCGCTGAGTTGAAAGTATCGGCTCCAGATCACAAGCTGATGGAAGAGATCATGACTCAGCTGATTGACTTGGGAGCAGTGGCTCCTCCCCAAGAGGTTTGTGATACTAACTTGGAAGCTGTTACCCAAGATGGTGTGGCTCCGGATGACTTTTATGTAAGTACTATCTACCCTACAGAAGTGCGAGTTAATGGGGAGTGGGTGAAAGTGCAAAATCAGCGCATGGATGGAACCATCGTTGTGCAAAAAACTGATAGTGGACTAGTCGCTAACTGCAAGCTTCTCCGAGACGTCAAAGTTGGGGAACAGGTAGTTGTCGGTGTTGAAGGTATCCGTACCATACGTAAGCTTGAGTCCCACGAGCAACGTAATAAAAAGGAATTCACCTTTATGGGAGCCGGTGTTTCTAGTGAACGCCGAGTAGAACTAGTCGTTGAACAAATTGCTTGGGAAATGCGCCAAATTCGGGACCAGGGAGGCAAAGTTATTGTCACAGCAGGTCCGGTGGTGATTCACACTGGCGGTTCTCAGCACCTAGCCCGTTTGATTCGAGAAGGCTATGTGCAGGCCCTACTAGGAGGTAATGCGATCGCGGTTCACGATATTGAGCAATCTCTGCTAGGTACTTCCCTCGGTGTGGATATGAAGCGAGGAGTTCCGGTTAGTGGGGGACATCGACACCACCTGAAAGTAATTAACCGCATCCGTAGCTGCGGTAATATTGCCGGAGCAGTAGAGCAAGGAGTACTTACCCAAGGGGTGATGTATGAGTGCGTTAAAAGTAATGTACCTTTTGTTCTCGCTGGTTCCATCCGTGATGACGGCCCTCTGCCAGATACTCAGATGGATTTGATTAAAGCTCAGGAGGAATATACTGAGCTCCTCAAAGGAGCAGATATGATTTTAATGCTCTCCACAATGCTCCACTCTATTGGTGTCGGTAATATGACTCCAGCAGGGGTGAAGATGGTATGTGTGGATATCAATCCAGCAGTAGTAACTAAATTAAGCGATCGCGGTTCCATAGAATCCGTCGGTGTGGTTACTGATGTTGGTTTATTCCTGAGCCTATTGGTACAGCAGTTGGAGCGGTTGACGAAGCCTTACAATAGCTCAGTACTTCAGTAGTAGTCCTCTCCTCCTGTACTGATTCGATAATTGTCATCTGTCGGGACGTAGCATTGGCTATTTGGTCAATAAACTTGTTATGTCCCACATTGTAGAGACGTTGCATGCAACGTCTCTACAGGATCTTGTTCACCAAATTTTGCTTAAATTCAGCACAAATCCAGGTAATACTGACTCACCGCTAACAGTAGCGGGATTATTCAGACATTCCACAGCTACTCCTGGACGATAAATGTAAATATAGAGATTTTAGATTTTAGATTTTAGATTTTAGATTTGAAGAGTTAAAAAAGTAGGCAGGATGTTGGGTGTATAGGCAGGGTGTAGGAAAAAAGATTCTCAACAAACCTACCACCTACCACCTACCACCTACCACCTACCACCTACCACCTACCACCTAACACCTACCACCTACCACCTAACTTGCTTCTTTCTCAGAAATCTCTTCTCCCTCCTCACCATCAACTGGTGCAACCGAGTTAGACGAAACAACAGCTCCCATATCTAACTTTTCTCGCACCTGTCGATCAATATTTTGAACAAATTCTAAGTTTTCTTGTAGATACTGAACTGTATTATCTCGTCCTTGAGCAATATTATCACCATTGTAGCTGTACCAAGCTCCCTTACGAGTAATTACCCCAGTTTGTTCAGCTAAATCAACTAAACATCCTAAGCGAGAAATACCTTGTCCAAAGATAATGTCAAACTCAGCAATACGGAAAGGAGGTGCAACTTTATTTTTGGCTACTTTGACTTTGGCACGGATACCATATTCCCCTTCACTACCCTTTTTCAAAGTTTGAATCCGACGAATATCCAAACGAACCGAACTATAAAACTTGAGGGCATTACCACCGGTAGTGACTTCTGGATTACCGTAGGAAATGCCAATTTTTTGTCGCAGCTGGTTAAGGAAGATGACAGTACAGCCAGATTTACCAATGTTACCAGCAATTTTTCGCAAAGCTTTGCTCATCAGACGTGCCTGCAAACCCACCTGGGTGTCCCCCATTTCCCCCTCAATTTCTGCACGAGGAACCAAAGCAGCTACTGAGTCAATAACGACAATATCCACTGCTGCTGAGCGCACTAATTGATCGACAATTTCTAAAGCAGCCTCACCAGTATCAGGTTGGGAAACCAGGAGATTGGCGATATCAACCCCTAAAGCAGCGGAATAGGTAGGATCTAAAGCATGTTCTGCATCAACAAAAGCCGCAACACCTCCTGTTTTTTGCACTTCTGCCACTGCATGAAGAGCCAGGGTTGTCTTACCGGAGCTCTCTGGACCATAAATCTCAATAATACGTCCTTTTGGTAAACCGCCCCCCAAAGCTAAATCCAGGGTAATCGCCCCACTAGATATGGTTTCCACTTTCATGCGAGTGGCATCTCCCAAGCGCATGATTGAGCCTTTACCAAAGTTGCGCTCAATCTGCTTGAGCACCATGTTTAAAGCTTTTTCCTTTTCCGGGCTGTTGGTGATTTGGGTAGCCATTAATGCTTAAAAAAATTTGCTGGGGTGTGCTGATATTATTCCCCAATTTTAGCGTTCCCACGGGGTTACGTGGCAGAAAAAATCGTCTTTAGTTATTAAGTTTTTTTGTACTGGTGCCAGTTGGGGGAGCTGGGGAAGCTGAGGGAGCTGAGGAAGCTGGGGGAGCTGGGGGAGCTGGGGGAGCTGAGGAAGCTGGGGGAGCTGAGGGAGCTGAGGGAGCTGAGGAAGCTGAGGGAGCTGAGGAAGCTGAGGGAGCTGAGGAAGCTGAGGGAGCTGGGGGAGCTGAGGGAGCTGAGGGAGTTGAGGGAGCTGAGGGAGCTGGGGGAGCTGGGGGAGCTGAGGAAGCTGGGGGAGCTGGGGGAGCTGAGGAAGCTGGGGGAGGAATTGGAACTATCCGAGCAGTATTGAAGCAATTTAGAACAGAGCAAAAACATACATTCTTAGAGAATGATAAAATCCCTGCTGTATAAGGTTATGGCACTACGCACTTAGGTTAGGACATTAATAAAGCCTGAAACCTAGTCATGGTCTATTTTTGAATTTTGAATTTTGAATTTTGAATTGCGCGTAGCGCTATACCGCTGGAAGTTAGCAGGAGAAAATATCAATTGTGCCCAATTCCCTCATGCCAGAGTTAGCTCTGTCCGTTACTGGCTTAACCGACTATATTCAGGAGTTGTTAGAACAAGATGAGCAACTTTTGCGAGTTTGGGTGATTGGGGAAGTCTCCAGTACCAACCGACATCGGAGTGGCATGTTTTTCACCCTCCAAGATCCAGATTCTAAGGCTTCGATTCAATGTGTAGCTTGGAGTTCTCAACTGAGTAAATTGTCCCAGTTACCAACCACTGGGGAACAGTTGCTGGTTTTGGGTAGTATGCGGGTTTATCCTCAACGAGGACAGTACCAGCTGAATGTCTGGCAGGCACTGCCAGCAGGGGAAGGATTACAGGCTTTGCGCTATCGCCAGCTGCGTCAACGACTCCAAGCAGAGGGACTATTTGATCAAGAGTGCAAACGTCCCCTTCCCACTCATCCTCAAGTTATTGCCGTTGTCACTTCCCCTCAAGCCGCAGCCTGGGGTGATCTGCAACGCACTCTCCGACAGCGTTATCCTGGTTTGCAAGTTTTGTTATCACCAGCTCAAGTCCAAGGAGAGTTGGCTCCAGCATCGATTGTAGAGGCGATTGAGCGGGTTGAGGCAGATAGAAGAGCCCAATTAATAATTTTAACACGGGGGGGCGGGGCAGTAGAAGATTTAGCTTGCTTTAATGATGAACGGGTAGTGCGAGCGATCGCTCAATGTTCTATTCCGGTACTAACGGGAATTGGTCATCAACGAGATGAGTCCTTAGCAGATTTAGTAGCCGATGCATCTGCCCATACTCCCACGGCGGCGGCAGAATTAGCAGTACCAGAACTAGAGAGTTTGATGTTTGAACATCAACAGCGGCAATTGGCTCTGAAGGAGGCTCTGACAGAAGTTTTCACAGCATCCAATTCTCGATTGCAACAGTTGGAAGAACGTTTACAGAGGCTACCAATTGACAGACAATTGCAACAAGAAAAACAAGCGATCGCTTGGAAGCGTCAACAACTAATTCAGGCAACCTCCCAGCATCTTAGTCGAGCTACCCAGCACTGCCAACTACTACAGCAAAAGCTAGCTACTCTCGACCCCAATCATGTTCTCAAAAGAGGTTATGCAGTAGTGCGATCGATAGAAGAAGGTAAGATCGTTCGGCAGGCTACTGATTTAGCGCCAGGAGAGGAGCTAGAGATTCAGTTAGAAGAGGGTCAGGTTACAGTTACGGTTAAAGAGGTGGTAGGTGGTAGGTGGTAGGTGGTAGGTGGTAGGTAGTAGGTGGTAGGTAGTAGGTGTTAGGTGGTAGGTGTTAGGTGTTAGGTGTTAGGTGTTAGGTGATAAGCAATTGTATTCCTCCTCCCCAGCTTCCTCAGCTCCCTCAGCTCCCTCAGCTCCCCATCTCCTCAGCTTCCTCAGCTTCCTCAGCTCCCCCAGCTCCCTCAGCTCCCCCAGCTCCCCCAGCTCCCTCAGCTGTCCAACTTCTTCGCCTTCTCCTCCAATTCCTTTTCTTTTTGCTTCAATTCTTCTTCCAACGTTTCGATGCGTTCGCGACGCGCTTCCATTTCTAGGCGCTGACGGGTTAAGTTTTGGCTCTGCAAGGTCAAATCTTGCCGCCATTGTTCAGTGCGATCAGCTTCTTCCTTTAAGAAGTTGGGAGTAACACCAGTACTTAAATATTGGTCTACCAAAGTTAACACCCAGTCTCGGGCTGGTTGGATATTCAAGACCTCTTGCTCTTCAGAAAGCTCTACCAACACCAACAAACCTTCATTTGTGGCAATCTCGCTTTGGGCAATAGCAGGATTAATCGCCCCCGACTCCTGCAACGAGGGGTTAGTTGGAGTAAATGGAACATTTTCTGGGTCGATTAATTCCCAGCAAGTCTCAGACTTTTGGCGAGCCAGCAATCTCAGTTCCAATTCACCAGCATTGTTATTTTTTTTGACTTGAGCCAGGTTTAGCATTGCCTGTCAGTGTTTTGGGTTTGTTAGTGGCGAAGAAGCTGCTTAGGAATTTTCTGCAAGTCGATTCAGGCGACTTCTTAAAATTTCCTCTTGCTTTTGGGCTTCAGCTAAAGCCTTCTTCGCTCCTTGCACAACGGCGTCCGGGGCTTTGTTGACAAAATTAGGATTGCCTAAACGCCCGGTGAGGGATTTGACTTCTGCTTCTACTTTGCGCAGGCTATTTTCTAGCTTAGTGCGTAAAGCCTTCACATCGACAACACCAGCAAGGGGTATTAGAACTTGAACCGTACCAACCACACCTGCCATGGTTGTTTTGAGTTCATTTTCCAATGCTGGGGTAATGGTTAAGGTTTCCACTTTAGCTAAATCTTGAATATAGGACTTCCCAAACTCAAGAATTTGACGTTCGTTGGGATTCCCGGTTTGTAGTGTAACCGGTACTTTCACTCCCTGCTTCACGTCAGCGTCAGCCCGGAGGTTACGGATGGTACGGATTGTACCAATCAAGAGCTCGAACTGTTGTTCTAACTCTGGGTTAATTAGGGGGGATGAGTTATTCGCATTTTCTAATTCACCGTTGTCAGGTTTTGAGGTAACTGTTTCCGGATAGGGTTGCACCGCCAAGAACTCCCCAGATGTTTGGGTTAGGTTCTGCCAGAGTTCTTCAGTGATATGGGGCATAAAAGGATGGAGCAGTTTGAGGATTCCTTCTAGTACATAGGCAAGAGTTTGTTGGCCTAATTTTCGAGAAGGATTGGTGGCTTCTTTCCATAACCGGGGCTTCACTAGTTCAATATACCAGTCGCAAAAGTCACCCCAGATGAATTCGTAGAGTCCTTTGGCGGCTTCTCCTAAACCATCAGCATCCAGATAATTCCTGGTTTGTCCTACTACTTGTTGGAAGCGGGAGAGTATCCAGCGATCGCTTAATTCTAACTCCTCGAAATGCTCTAGGGGGGAACCTAGTTGTTGGGGGGTCTTGTCATCTAGATTGAGCATGACAAAGCGAGCCGCATTCCACAACTTGTTGGCAAAATTGCGGGCTGCTTCTACGGACGAGGATTCATCAGTTTTGCGGTTATACCCTAAGCGGATATCTTGACCTGCTCCTACAACCTCCTTAATCAGAGCATAGCGTAAGGCATCAGTACCATATTTGTCGATAAGCAACAGTGGGTCAATGCCATTACCAGAGGTTTTGGACATCTTCTTACCCTTTTCATCCAGTACTAAGCCGTGGATATAGACGGATTTAAAGGGTATCTGACCAGTGAAATGTCCTGCCATCATCGTCATCCTAGCGACCCAGAAGAAGATGATATCAAAACCGGTTACTAGGGTAGCAGTAGGATAGTAGGTGCTCAGATCTACTGTTTCTTCCGGCCAACCCATAGTGGAGAAAGGCCACAAACCAGAAGAAAACCAGGTATCGAGAACATCGGTATCCTGTTCTAGCTTGACATTTTTACCAAATTGTGCAGTGGCTTTTTGTTGTGCTTCCTCCTGATTATGGGCAACGATAAACGGTGTTGTGGGGGTGATTTCCCCCTGGGTCTCACTCACTACATACCAGGCCGGAATTTGATGTCCCCACCACAGTTGACGGGAGATACACCAGTCTTTTAACTTTACTAACCAATCTCGATAGACTTTTCGCCAGCGTTCTGGGATAAACTCTGGGGAGTGGTGCTGATCAAGGGAATTTAAGGCACGGTCTGCTAGAGGGCGAATTTTGACAAACCACTGGGTGGAGATCAGGGGTTCGATGGGGACTTTGCCGCGATCGCTATAGGGTACGGTATGCTTGTAGTCTTCTACTTTTACCAGGAAACCATCAGCTTCTAGCTGTTTTACCAGTTTCTTCCTCGCTTCAAATCGGTCTTGCCCTTGGAAGGAACCAGCATGTTCATTGAGGGTACCATCCTTATTCATGATATTGATAAAGGGCAGATTATGACGCTGTCCCATCTCAAAATCATTAGGGTCATGAGCTGGGGTCACTTTAACACAGCCTGTCCCAAACTCTAGATCTACCAACTCATCAGCAAAAATAGGAATTTCTCGCCCTGAAATTGGTAAAGTTACTGTTTTGCCCAGCAAACTCTGATAGCGTTGATCATTAGGATTTACTGCCACCCCAGTATCTCCTAGCATAGTTTCCGGTCGAGTTGTTGCCACTTCCACATAACCGCTGCCATCGGTGAGGGGATAGCGGATATGCCACAGATGCCCTTCTACTTCTTGATTTTCCACTTCCAAATCGGAGACAGCAGACTCAGAGGCTGGACACCAGTTCACCATGTACTCGCCTCGGTAAATTAGACCTTCCTCATACAGTCGGACAAAGGCTTCCTTAACTGCCTGAGATAAGCCTTCATCCAGGGTAAACCTCTCCCGTGTCCAATCCACCGAGACACCCAAGCGTCGTAGTTGATTAACTATATTGCCCTTGGATTGAGCCTTCCACTGCCAAGCCCTTTCCAGAAACGGCTCCCTGCCCAAATCAAAGCGAGTTTTTCCTTCTGCTGCCAGTTGCTTTTCCAGCATGGTATGTACTGCAATACTGGCATGATCAGTGCCCGGTAACCAGAGAGTATTGCAACCTTTCATGCGATGGTAGCGTACCAGGGTGTCAATCAAGGCAGCTTCAAAGGCATGACCCATATGTAAACGACCAGTAACATTGGGTGGAGGGATAACAACACTGTAGGGTTCACCACCGTGATTGGGGTCAGCAGTAAAGACTTGGTGTTCTTCCCAAGACTTTTGCCACTTGGCTTCAGTGGTGGTGGCGTCGTATTTAGTTGGCAGGGCAGGGCTGGTTGCGGTCATGCAAGAGATATCGAATCAGGACAAGTATTACCTAAATAAATTTTGCCATAGTGTAGGAATGAGTATTTCGGTTTATTCCAGAAATTCTGTGGTTACCACTAGTGCAGCGGGCATGAACTGCCTCCTCTAAAGTTTGTCATGCTTACATCTTTATTCATTCGTTGATTTTACTCAAACCTCCGGAATATGGAGGAGATAGTTCTATCGAATATTGCGATAATCTACCCCTTGAGCTGTATCTCTACCATATAGCTTTGTCGTCAGGCCAGTTAAATTTTCTAGAGTTTGCCTTACTTGAGGTGAGGTAATGGTATTTAGGGGTACACCCGACTGCTTAGCCAGGGCTGCTGCTACTCCGACTCCTTGTCCCTGGTAAATATTCACCGTCTGAATACGCCCTACTGATACCGCCATACCGACATAGCCGGAGGAGCGACCAACAATGGCTAAGTTGTTGATATTGCTTGCTAGGGTATTTTCTATACCAAAATTATAAACCGGAACTGGTGGTATACTAATGGATAAACCATTGACTCCTCCTCTTAAATCAAAATTGTAAGAAAAACTGCCGATAGAATTTTCCGGTGTTGTGCCTCCTTTGATAATTTCTTGTCCTGTTAGAGGGTCAATAACATCTTTAATACTTAATGTGTGTCGGATATAAATTTCCTGGGGAACAATCACTCTCACATCTGCTTTCCCAGAAAGTTCCCGCAGCCAAGCTTCAAATGCAACCATTTCCTCCTGCATTTCCTGGGTTGGTCTGCGACTATTTTCTTCTATTTGCAGTAATTCATCAACTTGGTACTTAAACAGTAAACCATTCCAGGATAAAGAGTTATCTGGTAAGAGGCAAATATTGCTTTTATCTAAAAAGAATCCTTTTAAGCCAAAAGGTAGATTACGATGTAGTTTGTAGGCTACACCAAAAGCGATACTTTTATGGTAGTAACCATCAGGGGATGATTTATAAAGAGGTACTCTAAAATTGCTGAGCCAGAAGCTTGCCCCCTCTGCATCTGTATTTTCTCTAATATTAGTTTCTATTTGCTTCATCAAGTCCCCATTAGAGAAAATCTGTCTTTCTATGGCTCTTAAGTCAGCAATAGTCAGACCAGTAATTAGGGGTACAAGGGAAACGGCCAAAGTTTCATTAGCTAGTTCAGGACTTTGGGATTCATAACCCCGATAATAAGCTAAACCTGCTTTTCTAGCTAATTCGGCATCCTGAGTAGTATCAATATAAGAATTTGCTTGCAGGCGAACATTACTTTGGGGAATATCGACATATTGGATAGCTTGATTTTCTACTTGGGGCATTAGGGGAGCTTCGTTAATAATACTTACTCCAGCTTCTGCTAACATCTCTGCCATTGCTTGCTCAGCCCTATCCGCTGGCAAACAAGAGACTACTACCTGAGATCTGTTTAAAAAATCACGAAAACATTGGGCAACTGGTTGATTGTACCAATTGGTTTTATCATAATCGAGAAAAGCTAAACCTCCTCTGGTTAATAAACCCCCCAATGGTTCATCGGCAGAGTTAGACCTTACTAGGGCAACCTTACCTTCCTCTCCTAAAGTTTTCTTTGCCCAGATAGCAGCACATACTCCTTGCAGTTCATCTCCATACACTACTACATCAAAGTTTTTGGTGGTTATAGGTGCTGGAGATTGGTTATTATCTCTAGTAGTATCTTGTTTTGAGTTGATAAGATAGGGAAATACTTTGCCGAATAAATCAGTAGTACTGCCAATTGTCAAGGCTATTAAACTAAGTAGGATCAATCCGAGAATCTTGATATTATAGGTCATATTGTTAAAGTGATTAACAGGTAAGAGGCAACTAATGTTTACATATTGATTGTGGAACTGGCATCTTGCCAGTGTGCAGGTTGCTACTGGCGTGACACACCTTAATGGTGGAATAAGTAGGTTGGGTGTAGCGATAGCGAAACCCAACAGAGTCCCATAACACACCTAAAATGATGGAATAGATTTTGGGTAGTGCGTTAGCGTAGCGTGTGCGTAGCACAAACGTCTCGCTCGCTTTTGACCTCTAGCGAGCAAGATGCTCGCACTACTCTATCTCCCTGAGCTCCCTCAGCTTTCTAAACTACATTTTTAGCTGTGCCACGGTACTCAATATTGTCGCGACTGTTTATTTCCCTTGCAATAATAAGAATATGTGCAAGGTGCAGAAACTATCTTACCTTTTCAATCATAAAATTGATAGCATTTGTAATTGGAAGCGATCGCTTTTTGATAAAACTGAGAATGCGACCGCTTACAATAAGGGTAATGGCCAATTATCTGTGTTTTCCATGACTCCCATAGAACTCGAACATCAGCTGCTCAATTTATCTCCTGCTGACAAAGCACAGATCATCCAGAATCTGACTAAAACCCTGATAACCGGGGGGAAAGGGATAGCCAAAACTCCTGTTATTTGTGGTGGAGAAGCTTGTATTGCTGGAACCAGAATTGCGGTTTGGTTATTAGTCGAAGCACAACAACTTGGTATTAGTGAAGCCGAATTATTGCAGGACTATCCTCACATCAACGCCGCTGATCTTGTCAATGCTTGGGCTTATGCCGATGCTCATCTTGAAGAGATTACAGCAGCGATTTATGCTAACCATGAGGTAGCCTAACTGATGGAACCTGTAGGCAATTCCCTAACACCTAACACCTAATACCTAACACCTAAATCTCCTTTCTTACCAAATCTCCCTCATATCCAGTTCAAAATTGAGAAGCAATGGATCACCAGATAGAATTTGGGGATTCTCCAAACATTCTTGGGAACCATCGTAGTGATAAATATATACTTTACGTCCAATACGGTCAATTAACCAACCTAGTTGCACTCCTAAATTTATCCATTCTTCCATTTTCTTTTGCAGTGATGTCAGAGTATCACTGGGGGAGCGCAATTCCACCACAAAATCAGGGCAAATTGGCGGGAATTTTCGCTTTTGTTCAGGAGTAAGAGTATTCCAGCGTTCTAATCGCACCCAAGCTGCATCTGGTGACATCGGCTCTTTACTGGCTCCTGTAATCCGAAAACCTGTGCTAGAGTCAAAACCAATTCCTGTCTGATCTTGTTTGACCCAGATACCAAGCTGAACGATCAGGGAAAAATTGCGATTGCCGGTTTCTCCACCAACCGGGGTCATAATTAAAATTTCTCCTGTTTTTAGATTACGTTCCAAGTACAAATCACTGTTAATTTCGCACAATGCCAAAAACTGCTCATCAGTCAGTTGCATTGATGGCGGGATACTCAAAACTAAGGGCACAGAAAGCATCTTGATTTATCTCCGAGCCTAAATAATGGGACTTCCACATTATTTATAACTCTAATTTATTTGAGTACAATGCTCTTAGTTGCAAGGTGCAGAAGCTATCTTGAAGATACAAGCTATTCTAAGATATTAAGATGAGCGTAGATTTACTGAAATTTTTAAAGGCAACCAATCCGGGTCAAACGATCAATATCGCTAATTCTGAAGACCGTAAGTACTATATCGACTTTTCTACAGTCCGGGGTGGAACAATTATTGAGGAGTTGAAGGATAATATTACCCTATTTTCGGTCAATGAGCCAAGTTGTAATTTGTTAACCGGACATATCGGCTGCGGCAAATCCACGGAGTTGTTGCTGCTTAAGGCAAAATTGGAAGAGGAAGGGTTCCACGTTGTTTATTTCGAGTCCACAGAAGACTTGGAAATGGCCGATGTGGATATTGCCGATGTCTTGTTAGCCATTGCACGTCGGATTAGTCAGAGTCTGGAAGATATTGCTATTGGTGAACCTAAAGGATTGAATAAGTTACTCAAACGAACGGCAGAACTGCTGCAAACCGAGTATGATTGGTCAGAGGTGGAGTTAGGCTTCGGCATTGGTAAGATTACAGCTAAAGCACGAGCAGATTCAGGATTACGACAACGCCTAAATCAGTACTTAGGACCCAAGAGACCTGAGTTATTAGACGCGATTAATCAGGAATTAATTGAACCAGCGATCGCACAATTGCAAAAGCAGCATAAAAAGGGATTAGTGGTGATTGTGGATAACTTGGATCGGATTGATGGGACTACAAAAAGCTGGGGGAGACCTCAACAGGAATATATTTTTATTGATCAGGCAGAATATTTACAAAAGCTTAATTGCCATTTGGTTTATACCATACCCTTAGCCTTAAAATTTGCAGGTACTTATGGGCAGTTAGTCCAGCGTTATCAGGAAGAACCCAAAGTTTTGCCGATGGTGCAGGTAAAGCAAATTGATGGGAGTGACTGTGAGGCAGGGATAGCACTATTGCGACAGATGGTATTAGCAAGAGCTCTACCAGAAATGGACGAACAAGAGCGGTTAAAACAGATTAATGAAATTTTTGACCATCCAGATAGTTTAGACCGTTTGTGCCGTGTGACCGGGGGTCATGTGCGGGATTTATTAAGGCTGTTGATGTCGTGGTTGAGAAAAGATTTCAAAAAAGGTAAGTTAACTCGCGAAACCCTAGAGAGTCTGATTCGTAGCCGTCGCAATGAAATGACACTTCAAATTGATGATCAAGAATGGGCTCTGTTGCGACAAGTCCGACAAAAGAAGAAAGTGAGTGGGGATGATGGGTATCAGAAATTAATTCATAGTCGCTTAGTGTTTGAATATCGCGATCGCGAGGAGTCTTGGTTTGATATTAATCCTATTTTGGCAGATGCGAAGGAGTTTAGAATTTAGAATTTAGAATTTAGAATTTAGAATTTAGAATTTAGAATTGGTTGTGTGCTCTCAGTTCTGTGGAACTGGCATCTTGCCAGTTCAGTGATTTACCAATTAGTTGCAAGCGCCATTACTTTTTGCTAACATTATTAACAATGGAATAGGTGTGCGCATATAAACTATTGCTCTGACCCTCTGCCTTGATCATTTATTACCAGTACATTAGCTTGATATTGAAGGTCGAATAAAATTCCGTATATTTGTAGGGGCGGGTTTAGGGTCATGGGTGTCAACTTAAGCTAGGGATAGCTGGCTAGTTGGATGACTTAACCCACCTTGGATTCAAATCCAAGGCTAATAGCTTAAGTCCATTAAAATGGACTTAATTGTTCCGTTTTACCTTAAGTTAGTCATCTTTAGATGACTTGAGCTATTAGCCGGTCACTTGAGTGACCGGTGAGGTAAGGCTTTCACCTTAAGTTGATACCAATGGTTTAGGGTCACCATTAACACATTTAGCGATAATTTGTAGACAAAACCTGCCCAAGCGATAACCGAGGAAATGTCGCACCAACCTAAGCTTACAGCAGAGAATCAGACAGAACTAGAGGAACTAGAATTTACCTTAGAAGCCTTTCAGGGTCAGTTTTTGCTGATTTTTGCTCAGTGTAATTATGACACCCTCAGGTCTCGCTTAATTCAACTCATCCAGGAATCATCACCACTGGATATTCACACCATCACACTGCACCCCCATGATACAGCGCTATATCAGCGGATTCAGAAGGATTTGCAGGGTCAACAACCCCAGGCGCTTATGGTGTTGGGCTTAGAGTCAGTGCAATCCCTAGAGAAAATGCTGGCTAGTGCCGATTTAGTTAGGGAAGAGTTCCGCAACAATTGCCCCTTTCCGGTGGTGGTATGGGTAACGGATTCAGTAAAGTCTCAATGGATGCAGTTTGCCAGAAACTTGGAAAGTTGGGGAGTTAGTAGTCAGTTTAATCTTAGCCTTGAGGAATTAGTCCGGTTTATTCAGGATAAAGCTGCTCAATGCTTAGAGGATGGGTTAGATCTAACCAAAACCAAGTGGCTGGAACTTCAAGGGGAATTAGAAGCAGCGGCAGCAGAATTACAATTAGCAGAATCAGCATTAGCACCGGCAATAGCAGCAGCTTTATACAGCTTACTAGGGATTTGTCACAAGCAACAGGCAGATTATCAGAAAGCGATTGATTACTTGGAGCAAGCTTTGGTAGGTTGGCAGGAATTGCACCGTTGGGACTATCAAGGACTGGTTTTAACAGAAATAGTTGATGCTTATTTCTGCCAATCTAATCAGATGCCACTAGTGATCAAATCGAATAGACAACAGCATCAGATTCCAGCAAAAGTAAAAGACTATCTACAGCAAGCTTTAACTGCTTTTAATCAAGCGCAACGTCCAGATTTAATCGCTGATGCCCTTGGGGTGTTTGGTGAAGTATTGCGGGAGTTGCAGGATTGGGAACAACTGCAAGATTTAGCTCAACAGGCTTTAGCCTTTGACCAAGGAAGAAATCGACCGGATAAACTAGCTATTGATTATCTGTTTTTAGCAGATGTTGCCTTAGCACAAGAGCGTTGGCAAGAAGCAAGGAAGTTAGCAGAAACAGCCTTAAAGTATACTAAGCAAAGCTTACCCCTGACGGAAGTAGTTAGTAGGGGCGAAGCATTTGGGCGACAATCTTTCCCACATAGACAAAAATCTACCTATCCAAATGCTTCGCCCAATCCCCTGGGATTGCAAAGTCGATGTTATTGGATTCTAGCTCAATCCTACCGTAATTTAGGCCAACTGCAAGCCGCGATCGCGCAATTAGAATCTGCCCATAATCTTAGTACACCTTTAACTAATCCTCGGCTTTATTTAGAGATTTTATGCAATTTAAACGAACTCTATTGGCAGACTAAAGATTATCTTCCAGCCTTCAAAATCAAACAGGAACAGCAAACTGTTGAAACCCAATTAGGATTAAGGGCATTTATTGGTGCTAGTCGCATTCCATCGCCGGTTGGAACAATTGGAGGTAGGGTGCACATCTTGGATAGGGCGCACGTCGGTGCGCCCCTACTTGCTCCGGAAATTACCGCATCAGGACGGGAAAAAGATGTGCGGGAATTGGTGGAACGGGTGATAAGGAATGATTGTAAAGTTATTGTGATTCACGGTTTCTCTGGTGTGGGGAAAAGTTCTTTGGTCAATGCAGGATTAGTGCCAACCCTACGCCAGACGACTGCTAGTGGACAATGTATTATCCCGATTTTGATTCAGGTTTATGCTGATTGGCTACAGGATATTGGACAGCAATTAACTGCTGCTTTAGCAAGACAACAGATACAGATTACTCAACCTCTTGATTCTAACGACGCAATTCTCGAAGCTTTGCGCCAGACTGAGCAGCAGTTGCACATGGTGTTAATTTTTGACCAGTTTGAGGAATTTTTCTTTGTTGTTGAGCAAGAAGCTGCCCAAAATCAATTGTTTAGGTTTTTGGGGGGCTGCTTAGAGATTTTATCCCTTAAGGTGATCTTTTCCCTGCGTCGGGATTACTTACATTATTTGGTTGATCGACCAGGGATGAGTTCTATTAGCAATAACATTTTAAGTAAGGAAGTTCTCTATCCAATTACCAATTTCACCACGGCAGAAGCTCACAGCCTGATTGAACAACTTACAACACGGTCTCATTTTAAGTTGGAATCGGCATTAATTGAGCAACTGGTTGAAGATTTAGCTGGAGATGAGGGGAAAGTACGCCCGATTGAATTACAGGTAGTGGGAGCGCAACTACAAGCTGAAGAGATTACAACCTTAGTAGATTATCAGCGATCAGGCACAAAGGAAGAATTGGTGCTGCGCTATCTGGCAGCAGTAGTACAGGATTGTGGGGAAGAAAATCAGCCTATAGCGGAGTTGCTGTTGTATTTTTTGACAGATGAAAAAGAGCGGCGACTGCTGAAGACTCGCGCTGAGTTAGCAGCAGAGTTAAAGAATTTGTCAACTGTAGCGACTAGTCAGTTAGATTTAATTTTAGAGATTTTGGTCTTATCGGGGTTAGTCTTTGCTATTCCCGATACACCCGATGAACGCTATCAGTTGGTACATGATTATTTAGTGTCTTTTATTCGCCAGCAGCAAGAGCCAAAAACTCTCGCTCAACTGAATCAAAAACTCAAGAGCCAGCGAGAGCAGATTTTATTGCAGAACCTGCAATTAATGAAAGCAACACGGTTAAAGTCTCAGTTTTTGGCTACTATGTCTAATGAACTGCGAGCACCGGTGAATGCAGTTATTGGCTTTTCTCAACTGCTATTACGTCAGCGTCAGAATTCACTGATACCCCTACAAGTTGATATAGTCCAGCGGATTCTCAACAATGGTAAAAATTCGCTGACGTTAATCAATGAAATTTTTGACCTTTATCAAATCGAAGCTGGACGTTTAGAGCTGAAATTAGAAAAGTTTAACTTAGTTAAACTTTTAAGAGCAACAGTCGAAGAGCTCTGCTCCCTGGCTGAGGAAAAGAATTTGGAGTTGGATATCCAAGCAGATTTGCAAAACCCTAATGTGAGTAATGACAGCGTTCGCCTACGGCAAATTTTAGTCAATCTCCTCTCTAATGCCATTAAGTTTACTGAATGTGGTAAGGTACAGGTAAAAGTGAAGGAAATTTCCTCAGAGCACTTGGTGATTATTATCAAGGATACAGGGATAGGTATCGCTCAGGAAGACCTAGAACATATTTTTGAAGCGTTTTGGCAAATCGACCAAACAACTACTAGAAAATACTCTGGTACAGGTTTAGGATTAGCAATTACAGAGTTGTTAGTACAATTGATGCAAGGAACAATTACGGTTGAGAGTCAACTTGGTGTAGGTTCAACCTTTCGTGTCGAATTGCCCCGACAGGTTCCAGCTGATGCTCCTTGCAAATATTCCTAGGCTGCCAAAACTACGCATGATTATTTAGTTTAAACCGCAAGAAGCTCCATACTTAATCTGCTAAAATGAGTGTGGTATCAATTGTGAATCAATAGTTTACTTTAATATAAACCAAAAAAGAAGGAAGTGATTTAAGTGCTCACAGCCATTAAGGTAAGGCTCTATCCAACAACATCTCAACAAATAGCTCTTGCTAAATCATTTGGTTGCGCTAGATGGTATTGGAACTTTGCTCTTAATGCCTGTATTCAGCACTATCAAGAAACCGGAACAAGTTTGAAACTAGCTGCTTACAAAGGGATGCTCCCTAATCTCAAAAAAGAATATCCTTGGCTAAAAGAGGATTGCTACTCTGCTGTTTTGCAATCTGTAGCACTCAATCTCAACAAGGCTTACAAAAACTTTTTTGAAGGAAGAGCTAAATTTCCTAAATTTAAGTCTAAGCACCATAAACAATCAATTCAGTACCCCCAAAATGTCTCCGTTGCCGGAGATATTTTAAATGTACCAAAGATTGGTAAAATTAAGACAGTATTCCATCGTGCAGTTGTCGGCAAAATCAAGACAGTAACAATCAGTAAAACACCAACTGACAAATATTTTGCCTCTATCCTGTGCGTTAGCGAAGCTTCTGTACAAGAAGACCATGAGGTTCAAGCAAAAGGAGACAAAATATTAGGTATTGACTTGGGGTTGAAGGATTTTGCTATTGTCCATGATGGAGAGCAAGTGACTAAGCATCCCAACCCTAAACATCTCAAACGTCATGAGAAAAATCTCGCTAGGAAACAACGAAAACTTGCCCGTAAAACTCAGGGTAGTAAAACTAGAGAAAAATGCAAAAAAATAGTCGCTAAGGTTCACGAAAGAGTATCAAATACCCGCCAAGATTTCTTGCATAAACTCTCAAGAAAATTGGTAGACAAAAGCCAAGTTATCATTGTTGAGAATCTCAACGTGAAAGGGTTGGTACAGAACCGAAAGCTATCAAAGGCAATATCCGATGTCGGATGGGGCACATTTGTCAATTTTCTTACCTATAAACTAGAGCGTCAAGAAGGTCAATTAGTAGAGATTGATAGATTTTTCCCTAGTTCTAAGAAATGTTCATGCTGTGGCCATGTTGTTGATGAGCTACCCCTTAATATCAGAGAGTGGAATTGCCCATTTTGTGGCACTCATCATGACCGTGATAGCAATGCAGCAGTGAATATCAGAACAGAAGGAGTGCGGATATTATCAATGAGCGGAGGGAACCCCGTTCCTGCTAGTGGAGGCTGTGTAAGACTACCTGCCTGTCAAGGTAAGGAGCAACGGTCATTGAAACTAGAAGCACACACTTATTCATTAGAGAGGTGTGGGTAGTTCACCCCAGACGGGAGGCAAATTGCGATCGCATCTTGTAGTTTGGGCTCTTGGGTCATAAAATTGATAGCATTTGCAATAGAGACGCGATCGTTAATTTTACCCATTGCCCAGTTAGATTATTGCCGTACCCAACCTTGCTTCAATTCAAAAGAGAAAATCAATGACACCAGTAGAATTGAACCAAAAAGGCTTTGAAGCACTAGTTGTAGCTTTGGGTTATGTCGATGCTGTTCGATTTATCAAACAATTTGATTCTGGAACAGGTAATTACACTAAAGACCGCCATCAATGGCTAGATACCCTCAGTCTGGAGGATATTTGGGCTGAATTACAAGAGCAACAACTTCCAACAGAATAATGAAATGCTGATAATCCTTTAATCACTTACGATACAACTTCAATGACCAAGTAAATGACAACTATAATTGCTCAAAACAATGATAAATTCTTTATTACTTATTACTTGTTACTTATTACTTATTTACCAAGCCCTAACTAGTTGCCCCATTGTCTAAAACTCCAGAACCTATCTCATTAGGAAGACTAAAAGTTACGATACTGAAAAGATTAAGACTGCGATAACCCTCGGAGATGACATCTGCATAATCCTTGGAATAGAATGGGCTACTATTGTAAGCAACTCCTTCTGCTACTTCATATCTAGCAAGTTCTGGCAGTGAAGTCATGATTACCTGAACTTGTCGTTCGTTTTGTGGCACAACTACTACATGGTATCTGGCAGGATTTAGTTGTTGACTAATATATTCAGAAAATAAACCATCTAATTCTCCCATAATCAGCTTTTCCTGTTCTGAAACTTCTTGGTCAATATTGATGAGAGTCTGGAGCATATCTTTGAGTTCTGATACTTGCTTTTGGGGTGGTGAAGTTTCTAAATAATCAGTAACGTCTTTCCGCAGATTAATTAAACTTACAGAATTATTTTTTGTTTGGCTAGCCATCAAACTATCATCCAGAGAGTAATTGATATTCCAATTATCAATAAATGATTGGATAAATTCTTTTTCTCTAGGGTCAATTACTTCATCAATCATCGCCAACTGACTGAAAATGCTGATAATTTTCTGAGCCCCTGAAGGTTTAAAGAATGACTTAGCCAAGTCACCAGCTTCTTTTCTCTCAAAGTTCAAAGTTTGTTTAATTAAAGTCCATAATCCTTTTTTTCTTTCTCCTTCTACCCATAAAGACATGCCAACAAAGATGTAAAATATAGCTAAACCAGCAAACAAGGTAGAATCTATTAAACCTATATATTCTCCCTGTAAAAGAAAATTAAGAGAAAAAATAAATCCGGGAATTAAAGAAACGAGATTAGCACTAACAGATATACTTTCTGCGACTACACGCTCATGCTTGCGCTTCCAGATTTGGTTAACTGTTAGGTATACTTCTGTTAAGGAGAAGCCTATAGACAAAAAAGCGAGTATAGATATTACTTTTTGAAAAAGTTCCATTAATGGCTCCGAAATTTAATATAGCAGAGGGCAGGAGGCAGAAGGCAGGAGGCAGAAGGGAAGAGATTGACAGATAAAGGCTTCAGGATTTGGTGCTGTCTAAGCACAGTGCGCTTAGCCATAACAATAAAAAATCTGACAACATCGTGAAATAACAAACAATTAAGATTTAGATATAACCAAGTCACCTATACCAGACTGATTATATCAATTCTCCATTCTCCATTCTCCATTCTCCATTATTTAATATTGCTATAATCCTCCCCCCGCGTTGTATCCTTACCATAGAATTGAGTCGTCAGTCCAGTTAAAATCTCTAAAGTTTCTCTAACTTCCAAAGAAGTAATCGTATTCAAGGGTGTATCTGATTGAGTAGCGATACCAGCTGCAACTCCTACTCCTTGTCCTTGGTAAACATTCACCGTCTGAATTCTACCTACGGATACTGCCATACCCACATAGCCAGAAGATCGACTAACGATCGCTAAATTATTTACCTTACTAGCTAAAGTATGCTCAATACCGAAATTAAATATGGGCAGAGGTGGTGCTTTTCCTGATAAACCCTTGACTCCCCCTCTTAAATCAAACTCGTAAGAAAAACTGCCAATGGAATTTTCCGGCGAGGTTCCCCCTTGAAGAATTTCCTTACCGGTTAGGGGATTAATCACATCTTTAACACTCAAGGTATGCCTGATGTAAATTTCTGGCGGGATAATCACTTCAATATCCTCTTTCCCGGAAATTTCCTGCAACCAAGCCTCAAAATTGGCCATTTCCGTAATCATTTCCGGAGTTGGTTTGAACCCATTTTCCTCTATTTCCCTTTGTTGACTAACTGGATACTTAAAGAGGAGCCCATTTAAAGACAAGGAATCTTCTGGCAGTACACAAATATTGCTTTTATCAAAAAAGAAACCATCCAAACGAAAAGGATGATTGTAATCTAGGTGATAAGCTGCACCTAAAGCTATACTGCGATTAAAATAGCCATCGGCATAAGCTTTATACATCGGTGAGTAAAAATCTCTTAGCCAAAAATTGGCCAATCCCGAAGTCTGCTGCTCCCTAATACTAGTTTCAATGTTTGCCATCAATTCGGCATCATAAATAATCTTCTGTTCAACAGAGCGCAATTCGTTAATCGAGAGACCAGTGATTAGGGGAATAATCGAAGCAGACAAGGTAGCATTAGACAAATCAGGACTTTGAGCTTCGTATCCTTGATAGTAAGACAAGCCTGCTTCCCTGGCTAACTGAGCATCCTGAGTAGCATCAATGTAGGAGTCGGCTTTAAACCGAATCTCCCTTTCCTTAACATCAACATATTGAATTTCTTGATTATCTACATAAGGAGTAAGAGGAGAGTCGGAAATAACTTTCACTCCAGCCTCAGCTAACATCTCTTGCATCGCTTGAGCCGTATTATTTGCTTCTACACATGCTTCCACCACATTGGCTTTAGCTAAAAAATCACGGAAGCATTGGGCAGCTGGTTGCTCATACCAATAAGTCTTATCAAAATCGAGATAAGCTAACCCTCCCCTGGTCAGCAGTCCTCCTAATTGTTCATCTGCTGCATTAGGACGCACTAGGGCAACTCTACCATTATCACCTAAAGTTCTCTTCGCCCAAATAGCTGCACATATTCCTGGTAATTCGTCTCCGTAAACCAACACATCAAAGTATTCCGCTACGGGAATTTCTGGAGGGGTATTATTGGTAATTTGGCTAGTTATTTGGGCAAGACTGGAGAAGGTTTTTCTGAGATAACCGAAAGTGCCGCCAATACTAAAAGCCATAATAATGGCGACACCACAAGTTAATAGTTTAAAATTATGGCTCATCTTTTAGGTGGTAGGTGGTAGATGGTAGGTGGTAGATGGCTGCTTTTTGGACTGAAGTCCTACTACAAATCGCAACAACCTCTAATTGCTAATATTCCGGGGTATATCGTAAGTCATAAAATCCCTGGCTAATTTAGTTTTAGGGAAAATTGCCCTTGCTTCCTGAAGTAAGTCATCTAAAATAATGTTATTTCCTGGAGCGTAGCGGGGACTGAAGTGGGTCATAATTAATTTCTGCACTCCTGCACTTAGGGCTACTTGTGCTGCCATAGTGGAAGTGGAATGCAAGCGATCAAAAGCTAGTTGAGCATCTTGATGGGCAAAGGTAGCTTCGTGAACTAATACATCTGCCCCTTGGGAGAGTTCTATCGCTTCCTCACAGAAAACCGTATCCGTACAGTAAACAAATTTACGCCCTACCTCTGGTGGCTCACATAGCTGGGAACCACGAATCTGCCTTCCATCGGGGAGATTTACCGTTTCCCCTCGCTTGAGCTTGCCATAGATTGGCCCTGGAGGAATACCCAAGGCTTTAGCTTTTGCCACATCGAAGCGCCCTGGTCGGTCTTTTTCCACTACCCGATAGCCGTAGGCGGGGACACGATGCTTAAGGTTACCACAGCTGACGCTAAATTCTTCATCTTCGTATAATAATGCCCCAGGTTCTACGGGGTGAACCTTGACGGGGAAAGAAAAAGAGGTACGAGAGTACTTTTGGCAATTACGGAGATATTCATCTAAACCAGCAGGACCATAAATATCAATACGACTGGGATTACCAGCTAAGCCACAACTTGCTAAAAGTCCCATTAAGCCAAAAATGTGATCCCCGTGCATATGAGTGACGAAAATTCGCCTAATTTGACTGATTTTGAGCTCACTACGGAGCAGTTGATGCTGAGTACCTTCACCACAGTCAAACAGCCAAACTTCGGCACGCTGAGGTAGACGCAGGGCAATACTAGATACATTACGCGATCGCGTCGGGACTCCGGAGCTGGTTCCTAAAAAAGTAATTTGCACGGGATTTGTTGTTGGTTATTTGTTGTTTGTTGTTTGTTGTTTGTTGTTTGTCGTTTGTTGTTTGGGCATTTTTCCTCATCTCCTTGTCTCCCTTGTCTCCCTTGTCTCCTTGTCTTCCTTGTCTCTCTTCAATTCCCTCTGCTCCCTCAGCTCCCCCAGCTTCCCCAGCTCCCCCAACTCCCCCAGCTCTCTACAAGTAGCCATTTTCAGCTAAAAAGGCTGGTGATATAGCTTCTCGGTGTTCAGAGCCTGATAATTGATAACCTAGCAATTTTTCGACGTACTTACCTAAAATATCGCTTTCTAGGTTTACCCAGTTGCCTGGTTGTAAGTGACTCAGATTAGTTTCGGCATAACTGTGGGGAATGACTGCGGCTTTGAACCAACTGCCTTGGGGGTCACAATCAGCAATTGTCAAGCTTACCCCGTTGACAGCAATGCTGCCCTTGGGGACAAGATAGCGGGCAATGTGGCGCTCCCACAGCTGGGCTTCTGACGCGGCTGCTGTAAAGTACATTTCCCAGGAGTTGGGAGTTCGTACCGCTTCCCTCAAGCAGCCAATACTATCTATGTGACCAGTGACAAAATGTCCTCCTAATTTACTACCTACCCTTACAGATGTTTCCAAATTAACCCAAGGAGCAGCTTGCTCTGGTCGCCCCAGGGTAGTACGGTATAAGGTCTCATCAGAAGCGGTTGCCACAAAGCCACTGACTAAAATAGTCTCTACCGTCAGACAGATGCCGTCAACTGCCACACTGTCACCAATGGCTAAATCTTGTAGAATAGGTTTTGAGGCATCACCGGTGCAGGAAACCTCAAGGCGATCGTTTTCCAGCGGTCGAATTTTGCCCAGAGCTTGAATTAATCCTGTAAACATAGGGGTTAAACTCCTGAGCTTGGGTGGGTTTGCTGTTCATTTAATGATGCATCCTGGTGCATCGTTAAGTATGTTTTTTTCGTGAAGTCTGAGAACAAACGTCCTGAGACTGCGTCATACTTGGAGAAGATTTCCTTATTGACTCCTACTTAACAAGTTAGGCTTTAAGGGCAGAATCTTACGATTGCTCGGTGATAAAGATCAGAACAGAGCAGGCTATCCTGACTCGACTTCTAATCTATCCAGTACTAGTGCAGCGGGGTAAAAATAACCCACCTTCTTAACAGTAGACAAAAAAGCAGATACCATAAACATTACAGCCTTCTGCTTT
Source organism: Symploca sp. SIO1C2 (assembly GCA_010672925.1). Classification (GTDB taxonomy): domain Bacteria; phylum Cyanobacteriota; class Cyanobacteriia; order Cyanobacteriales; family Coleofasciculaceae; genus Caldora. The sequence goes on from JAAHFP010000013.1 coordinate 298,245, forward strand.
CCAAGTACTAGTTTACCGCTTAGTTTTGATGCCCCCTATGCCGAAAGTGTTCTAGAGGCTACGCTGATGATTGAAATGAAAGTTGCTGGAATTGCATTAGACGCCGTTACACGCAGCCCAATAGTGCTGCTGAAAGATGGATTAGATCGACGTGCCCTGCCTATATATATTGGGCAAGATCAGGCAAAGGCAATTATCAGTGCTTTGGAGCAACATAAACCTCCTCGACCCCTCACCCATGATTTGTTCATTAATTTGTTTGATAGTTGGAGTATCAATCTGGAGAAGGTGATTATTCACTCCCTTCAGGAAAATACCTTCTATGCTATACTCTGCCTGCGTCAGGGTGAGGAAAAAAAAGAAATTGATGCTAGACCCAGTGATGCGATCGCGATCGCTCTGCGTACTAACAGCCCCATTTGGGTGATGGAAGAAGTGGTTGCAGATGCATCTATCCCGGTAGACAGGGACGCTGATGAAGAAGAGCGCCGTGCCTTCCGGGATTTTGTTGCCAATATCCGACCAGAGGATTTTATCCACCAACAGGGAGATCGAACTGGTAAAGAGGAGTAATGAGTAATGAGTAATAAGCAGTAGTAGGACTTCAGTCCAAAAAGAAGTCAGAAACAATGCGTTACCGACGGTTTGGGAAAACTAATCTGCTACTGTCTGTGTTTTCCCTAGGGACTATGCGCTGCTTGGCTTCTGAATCAGAAGCACAAAAAACTGTGCAAGAGGGAATTGCTAGAGGCATTAATCACCTAGAAACTGCTAGGGGTTACGGCAAGAGTGAAGAGTATTTGGGCAATATCCTAAAAACGGAGTTGCCAGTACCACGGGAGCAACTATACATCACTACTAAACTGCCCCCCACACCTGATGCTAACTTGATGCGTCAGTGGCTCAATGAATCTCTAGAGCGCCTACAAGTAGATTATATAGATTGTCTGGCAATTCATGGTATCAATACCTGGGAACATCTTGCTTGGGTTAAATCTTCTACAGGTTGTATGCAGGCAGTACAAGAAGCGGTAGCAAAGGGCTATGTCCGACATGTTGGCTTCTCTACCCATGCTCAACTAGAGGTGATTCTTGAGACAATCAATACAGATTTATTTGAATTTGTCAACCTGCACTACTATTATTTCTTTTTACGCAATGCAGCAGCGGTGGAGTTAGCCCACAAAAAAGACTTAGGCATTTTTATTATCTCCCCAGCGGATAAGGGAGGACAGCTTTATACCCCATCATCCAAGCTGAAGACATTATGCGCTCCATTTTCTCCATTAGAACTCAATTATCGGTTTTTATTGAGCGATCGCCGCATTACTACTTTGAGTGTTGGACCAGCGAAACCAGCGGAATTGAGGGAACCTCTAGCGGTTGCCAACCGAGATGATCCTTTAACACCGATGGAAGTGAACGCATTTTCTCGCCTAGAAGCACAATTAGCAGATGCTTTAGGAACTGATGGTTGTAGTCAGTGCTACCAATGTCTACCTTGCCCAGAAAATATTCACATCCCAGAAGTTTTACGACTGCGGAATCTGGCTGTTGCTTACGAAATGACGGATTTTGGTAAATACCGTTATGGCATGTTGGAAAATGCTGGTCATTGGTTTCCTGGGAACAAGGGTAATCGTTGCACCAGCTGCGGCGACTGCTTGCCCAGATGCCCAGAACAGCTAAATATTCCAAATCTGCTTCTGGATACCCATAACCGTCTAGGCGGTTCTCCTAGGCGTCGTTTGTGGGGGTAGGGGTGTGGAGGGACAAGGGGGACAAGGGAGATATTGAAACTCACCAATTCCCAATTCCCTAGGACTTACGCACCAAGGCTAAATGTAGGGATAATTCATGAATTATCCCTACATTTAGTGTCACATAGGATAAGCTGTAATTCGTAGATATACTCACATACCAGCAAAAAATTGGTGAGTTTTGCCAGTTTGTACATTAAGCATAGGGTTATGCAGCCGTTTTCTCAACTTTCCGGTGGCACTTTTACTAGCTCCCCTTCAAGCAATTCATAGCGGTTGTCTGTACCATCGTCATATTCGAGATATTCCTTAAAGGTCAATTTTACTGGCGTTTGGGTCATTTTTTTCTTTTTTTGTGAATGATAATTGGATATCATTAAGTTAAGTTTTCTACAATAGATCTATTGTATGAGCTGGGGACTAGGTGAGATAATTTTGTTTAATTTTCAATTTTCAATCTTCAGAAATTCCATTGCTTTAGTGGCTGTACTACTTACTATTAATGGAACTTTTCTTTCCTTGTTGACTCCCAGGAAAGCAGTAGCTCAGAGTGGTAGAGTACAGCCTTCTGCTGAACCATTAAATCTTGGCTTGTTAGAGCAACAGAATCTCCCCACTGACGGTTCTATCATAACCGCTGCTACCCTCTCTCAAGAGGAAATAACTATACCTAGTTTATGGTGGGCAGATGAACAGTTTGGTGGTAAGCTACTGGACACCTGGATCGCTTATTTAGATCAACGCCGCATCGATCTCGTAGTTAGACGCCAATTTTGGAGTATCCAAAATTACTTTGAGCATTATCGATTTGTTAACCAGATGGGAACTCTGGCTAGGGAGTACGACCAGAACAATGGCTACAATATCAGAGTATTCAATCAGCTAGGAGAACCTTTAGGAGCTTACACCTGCGATTACCATAATATCAATAAACAAAATAATCGCAATTTTAACTGTCAAGTCGAGCTATGTGAAATAGAAAATTTACCCCTAGGAGGTGTAGCTTCTAACTTTTGCCAGATAGAACCCTTAGCCTCTAACAAAAAAACAAGGTAATAGAAAACTAATGTTCACATATTTATTACTGTGGAACAGGCATCCTGCCTGTCAAATAAAATATTGTGGAACAGGCATCCTGCCTGTCAAGGGAAATATTGTATAACAGGCATCTTGCCTGTCAGGTGAAATGTTACAAAGTGAATGCTTCTCAGCTTATTAAATACTAGCGAGCAAGATGCTCACACTACTGGGAAAAATATACTTCTCTGATATGACTGGCAAGATGCCTGTTCCACAATTTAGCTGACTGGCAGGATGCCTGTTCCACTTTCTATATATTCTGTTTCTTAACAGTTTTGTCCAAAGTCCAATAAAAATGATTGTACCCGGAATTTGGTGCGTTACGCTGCGCTAACACACCCTACTGCCGTGACCCACCTAAAATCGTTCATTAGGCAAATGGCTCAAATACCTGAATTTACAAGGAAAACGGTGGATTTTCTATTGCACAGTTTTAGGTGGGTCACGGCACTACGATAGGTACATTTTTTTTGAGACAATCTCCTTAGCGCCAACTCTCCCAATCTTGATTGAAAATTGAGGTATCAGGAAAGGCAGTAGGATTGCCATTTTCATCCAACCGCCGTCGGAGTAGTTTCAGTTTTGGGTTGTGAGGAGGGATTTCGTTGATGAGTTGGTAAGGTGCAATCCCCATATCGAGAGCAAAAGCTGCTGCTGTACCAGCGGCTGCGCCAGATGACCATTCAAAGGAATGCACTCGATAGGCAGCAGCGGCAATATGACTAGTAGCAATACTTTTACCAGCGACTAACATATTATCAATCTTTTGGGGAATCATTGCCCGGAGTGGGATTTGGAAAGGATAAGCTGCTCCTTGTCCCCGGCGTTCCCCTTCTCGTTCAGTATTACCGGGGGCTTCTGGAGGACTGAGAGTCATACAGGGGTGGAAGTCAATGGCATAATGACCAATACCTACAGAATCGGCATAGATAGTTGAGCGAGTACGTCGAGAAACGTCTTCTGGTGCTAGTCTACCACTCAACACCGAAGGAGCTTCTAGTCCTGCTAACACAGCCCAAAGACGGCGATAGGTATCAGGCTCAAGGGTTTGTTGATAGTATTCATCCCGGTAGTCCCGGCGAGAAATATCCACTTCTGAGATAGTAAAGCCTTGGGAATAACCAAAACTAGGTCTTCCGATAATCCGCCTTCCTTCCCGCATGTAGGGATATTTGGATAAGCCATGGACTGTTCCCATGGGAGAATCTAAACCAGAGATATAGCGATGATTGGGATGTTTCTGCTTAACTCCATCTCCTAGTTGGGAGTCGGTAGTTCCCTCTACCAACCAGTAAAAGTAGCCTTTAGAAATTTCCTCCCCCTTCCGGAGACTTTCGGTTCGCAAGCCTCCCAGCCAACCCCCAGGGGATAGTTGCCCCGATGCTTGCAACTGGTCACGGGTATAAACTAGATTATCTTGGGCTGTTCCTGGACGAAAGTCATTACCCCAAGTCCAATTCTGCATGGAGATATCCCCTGGAGTAGGAGTTGTGTAGCCGATACCACCAAACTTAGTCGGTTCACCGGACTCTGGACTCCAAATCCGCCTATAGGTAAACACTAGTCCAAAGTCTGCCAGTCGCTCTAATTCGTAACTGTAGTAGGGTTCATATTGGGGATAAAAGGAGGGCATCTCATTGTTTTGAGGCTCCTTTGTTGCTTCCATGGCAAAAGTGTAGGTAAAGCCTTGGGTGCAATAAGGTTCGGGAGTGCTACTAGAAGCCGAAGGATCGAGATAGGAGATAGGATCGATACCCAGACGGTAGGGAACATCCCCTAGAGCAATGAGTTCTCCCGTTTCCGTAGCGTCAACCACATACCAGTTAGCAATATTTCCCTCTTTTGGTACAAAACGCAGGATCTTTTTTTCAAAGCGAGGGGAATCTTCGTAGCGATACCAATCTTCGATGGTTTCGGAAAGAGGGAAAGTGTTGAGAGGAGGTGCACCAGAAGCCGGTTCGTGCTCAATAGCGATCGCACTTTCAATATTTTGTCCTGAGTTGCTTCCTACTAGTTCCAGTTCCTTAACTACAGTAGAAGGATACCATTTGAGAGTTCCTTTTCCCCGCTTAGCAGCCTCCTGCAAAATTTCAAGTAAGACAGCATGAGCATCACGAGGCAGAAAACAGGATTCACTCACCCAGCATTCCCCAGGGTTGAGTTGATCATAGTACTCTTCTATCCGTTCTCGGAATTCCAAATAACCACGAGGGTAAAATAGTAGTTCTCGCTGGGTAGCTCTTTCATCAAGAGCAGAAGTTCCTTGAGCAGAAATTTGCCCTCCTACCCAGTCAGTAATCTCCGTAAGACAAACAGTTTTTCCTGCCAGTAAACCTTCATAGGCAGCTGCAGAACCGGCAAGTCCCCCCCCAACGACTAAGATTTCACATTCCACCGTTTTGTCTGGAGTTCTCGGTGGTGCGGCAAGAGAAGGTTGAGGCATCAAGGATGAGAGGAAAGTAGAGCAGAGAGTCAGGCTAATCAGCGATCGCTTCATATTCTAAAACGAGAGGCAAGAGGCACTAAATATAGCAATCCTATAATAAGATCAACAATGAAATATCTGGTCTAAATTTTGAATCAGGCTTGAGCACTGATTCCAACTCCAATAGGATTGCTATAATTCGCTTAATTTGTGTCTACCTACTTACTTGCCTTAAGTTTGAGGTTTAAGCAGGTATAGTAGTGATACGCTCAAACCCAGGACAATGATAGCGTTGATGTAAAAAACTCCATCAGCTTCGCTCATTTTGACTAATCCTCCTAAATTTTGTTAGATATTATACAGCTTCATGCAAGGGTTTTGAGTAAAAAAAATTTCCTCAATGATCTCGGCGGTAGCCTAGTTGTCCAGATTTAGCAGCAAACCTCATCAACACCAAACAGTGAACATTCCTGAAACAGTAACATTTGAAGAAGCCCTCGAGCTTACCCAATCCCTGATGAGTCAAATGGCAGCGGGGGAAATCTCACCACCGGAAATAGAGCAAGCGATCGCGCAATTAGTCAAAACCAAAAACGGTGCTAGAGGTTTTTTTGTCACTTACCTTACCTCTGAAGGTACTTTAGCTGACAATCCCTCTCCTGAAGTCATCCAGGCACTTCAGTCATCATCTGAGATAGTACCAGAGCTACTAGTGAAAAACTTAGCTATGTCTTCTGCTGCTGCCTTAAAACATCGTCGCAATGACGATGAGGAAACTGCTCAAGGCTCCGATCAAGTGCGATCTCGTACAACTACTCTGATTAAACAAGTTAAGATGGAGCAGATGGAGGAAATTGCCGCTGATTTACGGGAAAGTGCTGTAACTGGAGAAGGGAACTATCAAGCTTTTCTCAAACGCTGGCAATATGATGCTGAACAAAGGGAAATCATTACTCAGGTACTCGAAGAGCTATTTGACTAATTATCCATTATCCTTTGGTAATCAATAGTTTTAAATGTGTCATGCCACTACAAACGTATGGCTTCTTCTCCAGTTTCTAAAAAAACATCCCTCAAAGCCAAGAAAAAAAGTTTTTCCAGCTTTGACTTAAAAACAGCTTTCAAACAACTCGGTTTAGAAAAGCTTAAACCTTGGACTGTTGAGGCTCAAGGGATTCAACCCAGTGAGTTTTATTACCAAACATTAAAGCGGCTGGAAAAATTTGATTTGCGCAGTAATGAGCGCTCAAAAGAACTCCTTATCGACCTTATTTTGCAAGAAACTATTCAAGATTTCGAGCTCAAAATTTGGAAGGGTGCATCCCTAGAAAGTGACAGCACCTCTGGGGAAGTGGATTATCTCCTAACTAAAGACCGAGACTATTTGGAAGCACCTCTGCTTTGTGTCATTGAGGCAAAGAAAGATGACTTTGAGCAAGGTTTAGCCCAATGTTTAGTGGAAATGCAAGCCTGTCAGTGGAGTAACCAGCAGATTGATCGCGATGTCGATACCTTCGGTATTGTCAGCAATGGGAGTACTTGGGAATTTTACAAGCTGACAACAGAGGGAATAGCTTATGGAACGTTGCCCTTTTCGATTGGGGATATTGCGCTTGTTTTAGGTCTACTACACCAGATAATGAGCTTATGTCAATTCTCTATTAGGTGTTAGGTGTTAGGTAGGGCTTGTTTCTTCTTGGACTGAAGTCCTACTACTGCCCAACCTAACACCCAAAGCCTGAACTATCTTAAATGGAGCAAGAGGACTCCCGTTATAGGGATAGCTTAACGGGAGATGAATGGCGACCAACAAATAAAATCGACCAACGGGAAACGGCTTACACCGGTTGTCAGCTTGTGTAGATTAGTTTAAAATAAGGTAAGCATTAACAAAGGTCGAGAAATGCTGACCTTAACTTACGAGTACAAACTAATCCCAGACAAGCAGCAAATATCTGTAATAGAACAGACCTTAAAAGTTTGCCACTCTGTTTGGAACTATGCCCTAACAGAGCGTAAGGATTGGTTGAAATCTCGTAAATCACCTGTCAATGCTTGTTCTCTAGAACAGGAATATATTATTCCATCTGATGTCCCTTATCCGAATTATCACAATCAAGCCAAAGCCTTAACCAAAGCGAAGAAGACTAACGAACTGCTCAAATCAGTTAACGCTCAAGTTCTACAGCAAGTTTTAAGAACTCTGGACAGAGCTTTTGCTGATATGCAGTCGAAAAAATTAGGTTTTCCTCGCTTTAAAAACAAGTACAGGATGCGCTCTTATGTGTATCCTCAAATGCTCAAAGATTGTGTAAAAGCCAATGAAATAAAGTTGCCACAAATAGGATGGGTAAAGTTTAGAAAGTCAAGGGATATTCCGGATGGCTTTGAAATAAAACAAGCTCGTATTATCCGAAGAGCATCTGGTTATTTCGTGATGCTCTCAATGCAATTAAATATTAATATTCCTGAGGTTCAGTTTAAGGGGCATCCCTTGGGTATTGATTTGGGTTTGGATAAATTTTTAGCGACTTCTGATGGTGAACTTGTGGAAAGACCTCGCTTTTTAAACCAGCTACAACGCAAGCGGAAGTTGCTGCAACGTAGATTAAAGCATAAAAAAAAAGGGTCTAATAATCGAGACAAGCTTAACCAGAAAATAGCTAGACTACACCAAAAGATTTCTGATACTCGTAAAGACTGGCATTTTAAGTTAGCGCACCATCTTTGTGACCAAGGACAATCAATATTTATAGAGGATATTGATTTTCGGTCATGGGGAAGAGGAATGCTGTCTAAGCATTGTCTGGATGCGGCTTTTGGACAATTTGTGAACATCCTTAAATGGGTAGCCTGGAAGCGAGATGTTTTTGTGGCGAAGGTTGATAAGAATTTCACTTCACAAATATGCCCTAATTGTGGTTTTCATACTGGCAAAAAAAACCTGGGAATCAGAGAGCATCATTGTCCTGAATGTGGATACAAAACACATAGAGATGTAGCCGCAGCACAAGTAATCAGAAATCGTGGTATCGAAGAAAATGCGCTAGGGCATAGCGTATCTGAAAATGCCTGTGGAGATGATGGGACGGGGGCTGTGCCTAGTTACCAATCGGTGAAGCACTCACTCTTAAATGTGAGTTTAAGAATCCCCCGTTATACTGCTCCGGCGGTTAACGGGGGAGTATGTCAATCAGGAATTACTGTATCTTGCCGGAAAGCTAAATTCTGAATTCGCTCATCTAATGCTGGCTCAGTATCAGCTTGATTGAAAGCACTAGCAGCAGTAGGGAAGTCTAAGTGAAAGTATTCTGCTAGGGAATCTTGCTCAGAACCAAAGTCGGCAAAATCGGCAATACCCTCAAAAGTTTCAGCGATTGCAGCATCTCTTACCCCGTTTTGGTTGAGGTCTTCTTGTGCTTCTAAAATCCCATTTTGATTAAGGTCTGGCTCACCAAAAAAATCAACCCGATTAAACAAAGCGGGATTGGCATTCAAAAAGCTGGGATAGGGGTAGCCATCGCCACCATCAGCCAAATAGTTCACAGTAACTACGCGGAAGGTGCGGCTGGGTTCCCCCACTAATTGACCATCCTTAGCAACCACATCAATAATTTGGTCTTGATTATCCACAACGACTAAAGAGATAACTCGCTCATTGGCAGGACGAGTTGCATCAAAACTGAACTTAAGACCACCAACTTGGGGAAACTGCCCAGGAGTAGCACCAGGACCTGTGCCAGCAACTCCATGTTCAATAGTCTGTAACAGCTGTTCCGCTGTGAGGGTGAATAGGGTAAGTCCGTTGTTGAAACGAAGAGAATTGGTGATATCGAGTTGGGAAACTTCACCTTCTTCTTTGCCCGCAGCTGGGTTAGCTGCTGGGGGTAACAGTTCAAAGTCATTGGGATCGGTGCTACCTTTACCAGCGCTAATAACCCCAATATTGGAACGAATACTGCCTCCATTTTTCAAAGAGATCACCGTTGTGGCATCCACCGTTTTGGCATAGGCTAAGTCGGCATCAGAAGTCAGGTTACCTAAGTTGGTTTCTTCGGTACGGATAAAAGTGCGATCACCCCGCAGAAATACTTCTGTATTGCCAAAAACATTGCCATCTTGAGTGGCGATTACTGTCCCCAGGGTATCGATGATTTCCACAATTTCTGGATCTGGTGTCCCTTCTACAGCTGCTACCCCTTGGTCATCAGTAGCGTAGGCTCCACTAATTTTGGAGTCAATACTACTGGGAATGATGATGCCGTTAGCATCAAAGTCGATCACTAAACGACCCACATACTTAGAGTTGGCATCGGTATTGACGACGGCGATGGGGTTGCCATCCTCATCAGTTTTGAGAATGGGATAAACACCACCACTAGTATCTCCAGATCTGAGATGATCATTGGCATCAGACAGCAGAGTATGGGAACCTCCTGCAACGATAATATCTACATCTTGCAAACGAGGTGCTAACTCATCCCGCTCAATATTCAGTTGTTGCATATGAGCCAAAAGGATCACCTTGTTGATGCCTGTCGCTGTTAGTTCATTCACCGCAGCTTGGATCTCCGCAGCTAAGGCATCGTAATCTGTGGCATTTTCCGGTAACACGGCAATGTTATCAGGACTAGAAATGGAAGGCAGCAAGGGTGTTGTTCCTCCCACAATACCGAATGGCTCACCGTTGACAGTGATGACTGCTGTTCCGGTAACGCTGCCTGGGGGAATAGTGCTGGCTTCTTGACCATTTGCCGTCACCCGGTCTGATAAGTTGGGCTCTGTGCTAAAGTCCAGGTTGGCGCTGAGATAAGGAAACAAGGTACCACGGTAATCTCCCGAAGGTTGAATAATATCTCGTACCTCCTTACTGCCGAGATCGAAGTCGTGGTTACCAACAGTTGAAGCTTGAATGCCGAATTGATTAAGGATTTCGATATCAGCATGACCAATACCCGCCTTTCCTACAGGGGTGTCGTTCAAGCTAGGATCACTACCTGCAAAGAGGAAGGGACTGGGAATGTAGTTGTCTCCAGAGGAGAGAATGAGAGTATTGGGATAATCATCTTTGAGGGCATTGAGGACAGCAGAGAAGCGAGGAACATCCTCCAATGCTTCTAGTCCAGATTCAAAATCTGAGGCATGGAGCAGTTGTAGAGTAAAGGGAGTTGAATCTACACTAGTAAGCTCTGACTCAGGGTTGCTTTTGCCAGTTGCTAGCAAGGCAGAAATCACTAAGGTGACAGTTGTCACCAAAGCGATGAATAAGACAATTAATGGGCGCTTCATCAGTTTTTTTTCGATACTTTTATCAGGATAAAGTATCTAAACCCTTGCCAATTCCTTTATAATCAAATTATCCTAATACCAGTACTGCAAAACTTGGTTACCCAAAAATCCAAATCCGGGTCAGGAATCTTACTTCTTATCTGTTGTTCAATCTCCTGAGCTTGAGCTTGAGACTCACACAAAGCAAACACAGTTGGTCCTGAACCAGACATCATTACTCCCAAAGCACCACTGTTCTGAAATGTATCTCGAAGTTGGGATACTTGAGGATAAGCTGGTAATACTACCTTTTCTAAATCATTGTGCAGTAGTTGACCAATCTCTGACCCATCTTTATTCGCGATCGCTTTTACCATTGGCCCCGAATGAACTTGAGCAGCACGGGATTCTAAGTCTTCTGTTTTCCGGATGTAGGAATCACCAAACTCAGAGCGGTAAGATTTATAAGCCCAAGGAGTAGATACTGCAATGCTGCGGTATTTGCCCAATACTACATACAGAGAATCCAAATCCGGTAAAGGAGATAACTGCTCCCCCCTACCAGTAGCCAAAGCTGTACCACCAGCAATACAAAAAGGCACATCAGAGCCTAGTTGCTGTGCTAATTCTTGTAATTCTGGGTGGGTGAGTCCCAACTGCCACATCATATCGATGCCTACCAACACCGCAGCTGCATCGGTAGAACCCCCAGCCAAACCCGCTGCCACAGGAATTTGCTTGTTGATGGTAATTTCCACACCACCAAACTGAGCAAAAACATCGGGAAATCGCTCTGTCATCAACTTTGCTGCTTTGTAAGCAAGATTAGTTTCATCTTGCGGTACTTGGGGATGGTTACAACTCACCCGAATATCATCTGTGCTCAGAGAACGGATATCAATTTGATCTGCTAACTCGATGCTTTGCAGGATCATCACTAACTCATGATAACCATCTGAGCGATCGCCTAGAATCTCTAGATAAAGATTAATTTTGGCTGGGGCAGTTAGAGAATAAGAGTGCATTTGTTGTTTGTTGTTTGTTGTTTGTTATTTGTTATTTGTTGTTTGTTATTTAGGACTTCTTGTCTTTCTCTTTATTTCCCTCAGCTCCCTCAGCTCCCTCAGCTCCTCAGCTCCCCATCTCCTCAGCTCCCCATCTCCTCAGCTCCCTCAGCTTCCTCAGCTCCCTCAGCTCCCCCAGCTCCCCCAGCTCCCTCCGCTTCAATGCTTACTCTGAAACCAAACTACTGCAATTGATTACAGAGGGTTACCCATTGAGCAACACTTAGGTCTTCTGCACGAGCGAGGGGGTCTATATTTAATTGTTCCAGCAATTGGGTCAAGCGATCGCGTTCTACTAGGGATTTCAAATTATTTCTCAACATTTTTCGTTTGCTGGCAAAGCCTAATTTCACTAAAGTTTCCAAATACTTGGGTTCATTAGCTAGTGGTTCTACTACCTGGGGACGCAAACGCACTACGGCAGAATCTACTTTGGGAACTGGGGAGAAGGCTTTTGCTGGGACATCGCAGATATATTCACATTCCGCTAAATACTGTACCCGCACGGATAAAGCCCCAAAGGTTCTGGAACCGGGTTGGGCACATAACCGTTGTGCTACTTCTTTTTGCAGAAGCAACACGATTAAATCAAATGCTGGCACTCTTGGCTGAGTAATAGTTCCCAGCAATTTTTCTAGAATCGGGCCAGTGATATTGTAGGGGATATTAGCTACAACTTTATTTGGTTGTTGGAAATTGTGGAAAGAAACGAGTAGTTGGTCTACTTCGAGGGAGAGGAAATCCCCTTGTAGCAGTAAGAAATTCTCAATTTTACCCAGCTTTTTCACCAAAAGCTTACACAACTTCCTGTCAATCTCCACCGCAACCAATGACTGGACTTGGGGCAATAATCGTCGGGTGAGAGCACCGGTACCAGGGCCAATTTCCAGTAGGCGATCGCTCAGTTGCAAGTTGGCAGCTGTTACAATTTGACTGAGTGCCTGCTCACTGTGGAGCCAATGTTGAGCAAATTGTTTATTGGCTTTGGGATTCATTGACCAAAAGAGGTATTATAGCAATTCTACGACCTTTGTTGGGCGCACATCGGTCATTGGTGTCAACTTAACGTAAAATTCACACCCCACAAGGAACTTAAGTTCCTTGCTAATAGCTCAAGTCATCTAAAGATGACTAAACTTAAGGTAAAACCGAAAAATTTAGTCCATTTTAATGGACTTAAGCTATTAGCCTTGGATTTGAATCCAAGGTGAGGCAAGGGAATCAAGCTAGTCAGTTATGTCTAGACTTAAGTTGACACCAATGCACATCGGTGCGCCCCTACGTAATCTTATGTAACTTATTGACAAAACGTTATTGATACTAAACAAATACCTAACCTTATCTATCTAGGCTTAACCATTTCTCTTCCAGTCTTGCCAACAAACTGCTTGCCTCATCTTTGTAGTTTGGTTAATTAGTTTCCCAATTGCCAGTTAGTCTAATATTTTGGTGTCATAAAAAATTAACGTACTTCATTTGAGCTATTGCTTGAATCATGGTTTAAGCTTAAGGTAAGAATAATTTATTGTTCATCGGCATAAAAACGATAAAATAAGTAATCATCCCGGAAGGATTGCTGATCTGTAACATGATGTAGAATTTGTCGAGCAATCAAAAGTTCTCCTAAAGCGATCGCAACTTCCCAGGTACAGTTTTGCTTTTGCATTAGCCATTCAACCGCTTCTGCTCCAATAAAGCAAGCTGGATAGAGATTTCGGCGATAGTAACGGTCTTTTATTTCCACTCCTTCTGACCCTCGCATCCTCTGAACTAATTCCTCTATATCTACTTTGGCTAACTCAGCTTCTAAGAGAGTAGGTTTTTCTGAAGTGATAGTTAGGATTTCTTGGGGGTGTTTACCTCCGTCGGGTAGGTCATGCTGCTGGAACCAAGAATTGATAAACTTTTCTAGTAGAGGCGATCGCAAGTTCAAATCCCGTTGAGGAAATGGTACTTCAATCTGATGACGGTTCAGACTTTTAACAATAAAGTAATTCAGGTCACTCTTGATGCGGGGTTGTTTTTTTGGTTCTCCAGTCCAGACTAACAGATCAAAATTGAGGGAACTATCAGCAAATTCTTGGAACCAAACCTGAGGTTCTGGAATCAGGAGTACATCTGGGTGAGCGTTGGCTGCTTCCAGCAATGCTGTTTTTACTTCTTCCGTGTCGGAGCCATAGGCAACTCCTACCGGAATTCGCAGACGGGAGACAGGATCGCCGTGACTCCAGTTGATCACTTCACTCTCTAAAAACCGCGAATTGGGGACAATAATGCTTACTTTGTCAAGGGTAATAATTTCTGTGCTCCGTGCTCCAATACGCTTTACAGTTCCCACTAATTCATTCACATTGATAAAATCCCCTACTTGAATTGGTCGCTCTAGGGAAATAATCAAACCACTGATAAAGTTATTGGTAATGTTTTGCACACCAAAACCAATCCCCAAACCCAAAACACTAGCAAAAATTGCTAGGGAACCCACATCCAAGCCCCAAATGGGGAGCAGTATAATTAGCCCCAAGAAGGTGAGTAGGTATTGTATGAGGGTGGCAAGTACCTGCTGCACTCCCGCAACTGCACCAGTTTTTGCCAAGATGTAGGCTTTAAATAAGCGGGTAAAGATGCTGACGGCAAACCACAACCCCACTGTTAAACCCAACAACAGTAGTATTTGGATGGCAGAATAGGGTTCATCACCCAGATTGAAGAAAGGGGAATTGAGTAAGTTGAAGAGTTTGTAGCGCCAACTCCGAGTCTGGGGAAACAGGTCACTAATATAGAAGATAACAGCAGCCCACAGACCAGTTAAGCAACCCAACAGCCCTAGCCGCAGAAATAACTTAGCAGGTTTCTCCCAAGGATGAAGGGGGAAAGTTGGTTCCCCAAGCAATCGGGTTAGTTGGCGGAATGCCAATTGTCCACCAAATCCTAAACTAAAGTGAAGAGCGATCGCTCCTAACAGTACCCCAATACTGAAAATCAGATTCTGACGGACATAAACTAAAGTCCGTTCTTGCTTACTCTGCTGGAGTTTAGCTTCCAGCTGTTCTTTCCAACGCTCAGCTTGCAAGGAAGGATCCCCGGCAGAAATCATATCGTTTTGAGTAAGAGTGAGAAGGTGCTCCTCATTCAAGAGAAGCATAATTTGCTTGCCTTCCTTCTCAACTTCAATTTCCGCTGCTTGAGGCGATTGCACTTCCTTTTCCAAGGCTTCGTTAATTTTCTGGGCTCTCTCAGCAGCAGAGTTGCCCACTTTACCTACCTCAAACAGAACTTGACCATCTACCACAACGGCAGCCTGATCATTGTTGTTATCTGAAGTAGTTTGGGCTGCACTGGGAACTGATACCAATGTCAGCAACAGCGTCAACCCCGCCAGTAACCAGATTCTCCAGCGTCGTCTTCCAAAGACAGTCCTCATGAAAAAAATTCACCACCACTAATGAAAATCAATCTTCTCCCGTTTCCCATTAGCTAACTTACAGCGCTACACGCTAGGCAACAGGAAAAAGGCAACAGGCAACAGTAAATTGTGAGTGGGTTTGGTAGATTTAGGAATGTCCTAACCTAAGCTTGTCGCGCTATAACCCTCCAATGCCCCTGGCTCCACTAAAGAATTGGGAGTGGTAGGTACTTCAGGGCGGGAACGCTCTAATACATTAGTTACTAAAAACCAGACCCCAATGCCCATTAACAATAATATGACCGGGCCAATTAACCAAATCACTAGGGCATTCTTGGGCAGGGGCTCAAAATGCTGGGATAAATTGGTCTGCTCACGGTTTCTCTCCGTCGCATCAAGGTCATTTTCTCGGATTAAAGTAACCGTCATCTTATAGGGACCGATGCGGAGGGTGTCTTTATTGGAAAGGGGTTGAATACCAGGGCGAATTGGTCGCCCATTGAGAAATGTCCCATTAGTGCTTTGGTCAGTGATGTATACTTGTTCATTAACCACTGTAATCAAGGCATGAAATCGAGAAATCTGCTGGTGGTTTAATTCTAGAGGGGTAACCGACTGTCCTCCTACCTCCTTCGGCATCTGGTCTATTTCTCTACCAATAGTAACCGGCGCAGCTAACTGTGGTTGTTTTAACTCGCCGGTTGTCGTATCTTTCCACATAAATTGCACATATTTCGACTCAGCAGACATAACATACCTTCCCGCTTGATAATGGAGCAGAACTTTCGAGCTACTTCATCATAAAGTTAATAGGAAAATTGAAAATTGAAAAGTGTCGGAGGTACAGGAAGGGCAGAGAGTAAAGAGATTTTAGATTTTAGATTTTAGATTTTAGATTTTGAAGGTGCGATCGCTTCTCGGAAGTAGATTCAGATACCCCAAACTTCCTTGCAGATTATAACAATCAAGAACAATTAGTTTTCAAAGATGGATAATTTACCTTTATTTATTAACCATTATCAAACTAAACTACAAATTAACAATGTTTTTTTTGATATATATTTTGTATTAATATTCATATTATTAGTTTTTCTAACACTCAAAAAGTCTCTCAATGATCAACCACTTTCTTTTCTCCAAAGCAATCAAATGAGAGGATTAGGAATAACTCTAATTATTCTGAATCATATATGTTATTATACTGAGCCACTTCCTTTCCTCTACGTAATTTGGTCAGAGGCAGGGATGATTGGGGTAGCTATATTCTTAATTATTTCTGGTTATGGATTATCTATTTCTCTAGAGCGTAAAGGAATTCAATCTTTTTTTACAAATCGAATATCAAAAATACTAATACCACTAATTTTGGCATTGTCATTATTGCAATTCCTTTATCTTACTTTAACTTCGG
Source organism: Symploca sp. SIO1C2 (assembly GCA_010672925.1). GTDB lineage: Bacteria > Cyanobacteriota > Cyanobacteriia > Cyanobacteriales > Coleofasciculaceae > Caldora. Next base: position 314,659 of record JAAHFP010000013.1, read on the forward strand.
ATGGAGGAAGTATATTGCTGAGTTTGCCCAAGATTTTGTTTTCCATGTATAGCCTGGATAGAAAAACCTGGTTTATAATCTTTATTTTGTTTTGGTATTGCTTACTATATTTAACTTATAAATTTCAACTATCCAATAAACAAAGATTACTATTCTTATTCTTAGTCTCTTTCGTAATAATATCTCTTCCTCAAGCGGACTCTTTGGCTAAAGCTAATGCTTTTAGTTTCCCTTTTGGATGCTTGATGGGGATTAACTCTTCTTGGGTGAAAGACAAAATTAATCAAATATTAAAACGACATATAATTATCGTAATTTCTTATTTGATAGCAGGTATTTTAGGTTCTGTATTTATAATTTGGCATGTAGGACAATTTCAGTATAATTCGGCCTATTCTATAATTTTATGGGCTTTGCTTATATGTAATGTCATCTCTACTATCTATTTTGGATATCTGTATTTTTCAAAAAAAGTTGTAATTCGTCTATCTTCAGAAGTAATTTGTGGGACATTAGTAATTGCTCTTATTTATCTCAACTATACAAGTCAAGTTTTTGACCAAAATATTCTTGGAGAGTTTAATATTTATTGGGGAATTATTCGCAACCTTGCTAATATATTATTTGTTTCGACTTTAACATTGTTAGTTTCATTAACTCTGAAATTCAAGGTTTATTCATTATTTTTGAACTTTTTAGGAAACATCTCTCTCGAACTTTTTCTAATTCACAATACTTTCTTAATTCATTTTGACTTTGTTTTATTTAGATTTCCTATAGTTATAGGTTTCATTATTTATTTCTTAGAAATTTGTTTTTTGAGTGTTGTTTTTAAACAATTATGTAGCATTATGATTAAGCGTTTTTGGCCAAGCAATTGATTAATTTTTTTTGCCATTATTGGCTGAATCAACTAGCAAAACTTGCCAGTTGTACGAAGCTCAAACAGCTAATATTGCTCCTCGATAAAGGATACTTTGAGAAGATAAACCACCAAGACACAAAGGGAAGAGAAAGTTGCAATTGTTAGTAGGGGCGCACCGACGTGTGCCCTAAAACTGCACATTATTATTGACCATCTAACCAAAATTTAGCTATCCCCGAAGAATAAAGTAACAAGTTTTTAATTGAATTGATTTAATTGACTAAATTTTTTAGAATATATTAAGTAGAGACTCTTGGCAATACTGTTATGTCCCAAACACACATCAGATTTGATTGGGCAATCAAAAAACTATTCAGAAACAAAGCTAACCATGTAGTTTTGGAAGGCTTCCTCAGTGAATTATTGGGCAAACAAATCAAGATACAATCCATACTCGAAAGCGAAAGCAATCAGCAAACAGAGGACGACAAGCTCAATCGAGTCGATATTGTGGCCGAAAATGACCAGGGTGAATTAATCCTCATCGAAGTACAAAACTCAACAGAGCAAGATTATTTTCATCGGATGCTCTACGGCACAGCCAAATTGATTACCGACTTCCTGGAAAAAGGAGAACCTTACGGTAAAGTAAAAAAAGTCTATTCGGTGAATGTAGTCTACTTCTCTCTGGGACAAGGGGCTGATTATATCTACAAAGGGAAGTTAGAGTTTAGAGGTTTGCACTTAGAAGACAAATTAAAACCATCAATCAATCAGGAGAAGTTATTTAAGATCAAAGAAATATATGAGATTTATCCTGAGTATTATGTGATCAAAGTGAACAACTTTAACGATGTAGCGAAGAATACCTTAGATGAATGGGTATATTTCCTCAAGAAAAGCCAGATAAAAGAGGAGTTTACAGCCCAAGGTCTAACGGAAGCGAAGGAAAATTTGCTAGTAGATAGCTTGAGTGAAGAAGAAAGGGCAAATTACCTGAGATATATGGAGAATAGGCGTTATGAAAGAAGTATCATCGAAGGGTCACGCTCAGAGGGAAGATTGGAAGGAAGATTGGAAGGAAGATTGGAGGGTTTAGAAGAGGGTAGAGAGAAAGGTATTAAAGAAGGAATGGAGCAAGGCAAGCAACAAGAAAAAATTAACATAGCTAGAGCTTTAAAACAAAAAGGGTCTGATTTTGACACTATTGCAGAAGTAACAGGATTGACTAAAGAAGAAATCGAGGAACTCTAAAGAGATTTTAGATTTTGAAAGTGCGATCGCGCTAAAATTAAGGAGCGATAGTAATATTAATTTGCTCCATGCCTGATACCAATCCAGATATCATCGCACAAAATCGTTGTATTAACGAACTCACACGAAAAGTCACTAAGCTGGAGATAAGTATTAATACTTTGGAACAAGCTGTTGAACCTCAAGGCTGGATTAGCCAAGCTTTTGAGAAAGTTGAAGAACATCTTGAAGAACAAGATAGAAAAATCAATCGTTTAGAGCAGAACATGAATCACAATTTTGCCGAAATTAATCACAATTTTGCTGAACTTCGTAGTTCTCTTAACCACATTATTGACCATCTAACCAGGATCTCAGATCTCCCGGAAGAATAGAGACAACGATAGGGAGATGCGAAAAATTGGTTGAACCAAGCGAAGATTGCTCCTCGATAAAGGATACTTTGAGAAGATAAACCACAAAGACACAAAGGACACAAAGGGAAGAGAAAGTTGCAATCACCAGTAGGGGCGCACCGACGTGCGCCCTAAGACTGCACATTATTAATGATAATCTCTCTATAAAACCGACCTTGCCCTTGGGATTTATTGATGGTTACTAACTGAGGCTTTCAAGCATATTATAGAGATTGAGAGCAATTAAACCACACCAGGCACAGAGGGAGCAGGGGATGGGAAAGGGTGATTTGAATGCAGAAAATTGGTTGAACCAAGCTAAGGAGCAATTTGAAGCGGGAGATTTTGAAGGTGCGATCGCGTCTTGTAATCAGGCTATCGAATTGAAACCTGATAACTACTATGCCTGGTACAACCGAGGTGCATTGCTTGGTAGATTAAAACGACATGAAGAAGCTATAGCATCCTATGACAAAGCCATAGAAATCAAACCTGACTACTATGAAGCTTGGTACTACCGTAGCTTTGCACTGGCTAAGTTAGGACTATACGAAGAAGAACTCGCATCCTATAACAAAGCTATTGAATTGAAACCCGAAGAATATCAAGCATGGTACAACCGAGGTGCATTGCTTGGTACATTAAAACGATATGAAGAAGCTATAGCATCCTACGACCAAACTATAAAAATCAAACCTGATTACTATCAAGCTTGGCACAACCGAGGTTGGGCGCTAGCAAACTTAAAGCAATATGGAGAAGCTATAGCATCCTACGACCAAACTATAGAAATCAAACCTGACGACTATAGAACTTGGCACAATCGAGGTTTAGCACTAGCAAACTTAAAGCAATATGGAGAAGCTATAGCATCATACAACCAAGCCATAGAAATTAAACCTGACTACTATGAAGCTTGGAACAACCGAGGTTGGGCGCTAGCAAACTTAAAGCAATATGGAGAAGCTATAGCATCATACAACCAAGCCATAGAAATTAAACCTGACTGTCATGAAGCTTGGCATCGACGAGGTACGGTACTGAGTCAAACAGGTCAGTACGAGAAAGCACTTATCAACTTCAACAAAGCGCAAGAAATTGATCCTAACTGCCATAATGGATGGAATGAAAGAGGTTTAGTGCTGAGTGAGATGGGGCGATATGAGGACGCGATCGCATCCTATAACACAGCTATCAAAATTAAACCTGACTTCTACCTGGCTTGGTACTGCCGTAGTTGTGCACTGGATGGGTTAGGACGATATGAAGAAGCACTCACATCTTACGACAAAGCCATCGAAATCAAGCATGACTCTCATGATACTTGGAACAACAAAGGCTCGGTGCTTTGTAAATTAGAGCGATTTGCTGAGGCGCTACCGCACTTTGAGAAAGCTGCACAATTAAACCCTAACAACTACTATGCTTGGAACAATCAAGGCTTGGTGCTGAATAAATTAGGGAAATTTTCTGAAGCAATCACCTTTTTTGACAAAGCCATAGAAATTAAACCTGACTATCATGAGGCTTGGTACGGAAAAGGTATAGCGCTGGCAAACTTAAAACAAAAGCAGGAAGCTATAGCAGCATACGACAAAGCCATAGAAATTAAACGTGATTTTCATGAAGCTTGGTACGAGCGAGGTGTGGTGCTGGCCAACTTAAAGCAATATGAAGATGCGATCGCTTCTTACGACAAAGTAATAGAATTAAAACCAGACTACCATGAAGTCTGGAACAGTAAGGGTTTTGCACTTGCTAGATTAGAGCGATTCTCTGAAGCGCTACCCTACTTTGAGAAAGCGACACAATTAAATCCTAACAGCTACTCTGCTTGGAATAATCAAGGCTGGGCGCTGAATAATTTAGAGCAATTTTCTGAGGCAATCGCATTTTTTAACAAAGCCCTAGAATTAAAATATGATGATTACTTAGCTTGGGAAAATCGAGGAGTTGCCCTTTTAAACCTAGAACAATTTTCTGAAGCACTTGCTTGCTGCGACAAAGTAATAGAATTAAAACCAGACCACCACGAAGTTTGGAACGATAAGGGTTTTGCGCTTGCTAGATTAGAGCGATTCTCTGAAGCGCTCCCCTACTTTGAGAAAACTATAAAATTAAACCCTAACAACTACTCTGCTTGGAATAATCAAGGCTGGGCGCTGAATAACTTAAGGCAATTTTCTGAGGCGCTCGTTTTTTTAAATAAAGCCCTAGAATTAAAATCTGACTACCACCTAGCTTGGTTTAATCAAGGTGTAGCTCTAAGTAAGTTAAAACAACATGAAGAAGCGCTCATCTCTTTCAATCAAACTATAGAAATCAAGCCTGATTTCTATGAAGCTTGGATTGTTCGGGGTAATGTACTAAGAGATTTACAGCAATTTGAAGAAGCTATTGCATCCTACGACAAAACCATACAAATTAATCCTGAAAACGATTGGGCTTGGGTTGAAAGAGGGGAAGTGCTGTTGGAACTAGAACGATATGAAGAAGCACTAGCCTCTTGCGACAAAGCAATAGAAATTAACCCTGACAACGATTCAGCTTGGCACAACCGTAGGATAGTGCTGTTGAGACTAGAGCAATATGAAGAAGCCCTCGCCTCTCATGACAAAGCAATAGAAATCCAACCTGACGATCACAAAGCTTGGAATATCAGAGGTGATGCACTACTTGAATTAGAACGTTTACAAGAAGCAATTACATCTTGGGAAAAAGCCATAGAATTGAAGCCTGACGATCACCAAGCTTGGCACAGAAAAGGTAAAGTACTGAATGAAATAGGTCAGTATGAGGAAGCACTTGCTTGCTTAAACAAAGCCCAAGAGATTGATCCTAACTGTGACAGTGGTTGGGGGGAAAGGGGTTTAGTGCTAGCTAACATTGGGGAATATAAAGAGGCGATTGCATCCTATGATAAAGCCCTAGAACTAAAACCTGACTACCATAATATTTGGATTAACCGAGGGTTTGCAATAGCCAACGTAGTGAAAGTAATTCAAGCTCCTGCCTCCCCATTTATATCCACAGTAACAACCTATCCCAACCTTGCTCCAACATTAAACAATCTTAACTTAAATCTAGGCGGCTATGAAGGACAATTAGCAACCTACCAAGAAGGATTAAAACATTGCCCCCAAAACACTCATCCCGAAGGCTGGGGTAAATTACATCAAGCAATTGGCAATGCTCACTATTTACGAGGATGCAGAGATGCTAATCCTAATCCCTATTGGCGCAAAGCTTTCGGATACTATAACAAGTCCTTGGAAACTCTCACTCCCGAAGATTTTCCCGAAGCCCATCTAGAAGTGCTGCAAGAATTAATTCGTACCCTGTTAGCTTTAGAAGCAATTTACCAAGCACAGGAATTTCAGCGTCGGGGTACAGATGTATTGCATAACTTACTCAAAAATACCAAAAGTCCCGCGAAGAAAAAACAGTTAGCCTTGAAATTTGTAGCCTTTCAGCAGTTAACCGTTGACTTAGCGGTACAATCCGGTGATGCGATACAAGGGATAGAATTAGCAGAAGCTGGGAAAAATGCCTGTTTATCTTGGCTGTTAGCAAGTAGGGATAATGAAATGTTTTCTCCCACTTGGGAAGAGATGCAACAATTACTCAATCCCACCACAGCTATAGTTTATTGGCATATCAGTCCAGCGGCACTCCACACCTTTATCCTGAAAGACGACAACCCTTTACCCATTGTCTTAGGGCAAACTAAGTTAACCGAGAAAACCCAATTTCTGCCCCAAATACAACGCTTGCGTGATTTTGAAGCCTGGGTGAAAGACTGGAATCAAGACTATAGCCAGTATCGCCAAAAGAAGGATAAGTCAGTAGAAAATAATTGGCGGGATAATTTGCCCAAAATGCTACAGCGGTTAGCTAAGATTCTCGATATCCCTGCCATCATCAAATTTATCCAAACTTCTGAATCCCAGCCAATCCAACATCTCATCCTGATTCCCCACCGGGATTTACACCGATTTCCTCTTCATGCTCTTTTCAATAGGGAGGAAAAAGGGCAAAATTTCACTATCTCTTATCTACCCAGTGCTCAATTTATATCAAGTTCGGTGAAATACTTACACTCTGGTGACAAGAAGGCAGAGGGCAGAAGGCAGAGGGCAGAAGGGAAGGAAGAAAGGAAGGAAGAAGATCCCAAGATACAAAGGAATTATAACTGTTTATCTGAACTTGATATTAGCCTCAAGCCACCAACTGATGAGCAGGATGAGCCTTCACCCCAACAGTTGCTGAGTGTCGAAGTAGCCGAGAGTGACAATTTACCACCCCTGAGTTTTGTTGCTTTTGAAGCCGAAGTTATCACCCAGTTGTTTGAAAATCCCCAACGTATCCAGGAAAAGGATGCAACAACAAAACGGGTAGAAGACGCTTTGGAAAATAAGCACCGGATCTTTCATTTTGCCGGACATGGTAACTACAACTTTGCTGAACCCCTAAATTCAGAACTAGCTTTAGCCAAAGATGACAAATTGACCCTTCGAGAAATTTACCAGAAAGATCTGGCTACTTATCAACTAGTGAGCCTTTCCGCTTGCGAAACGGCGATTACCGGCAACCAAACCATCACTACCGAATATGTTGGCTTAGTCAGTGGCTTTTTGAGCAAAGGAGTCCGCCAAGTAGTAAGTACCTTGTGGACAGTGAAATCAGCGGCAACTGCCTTAGTGATGATCGAATTCTACCACCGGTGGCAAGCAGGTAAATCTGAGGTGCAAGCTTTGGTAGAAGCAACCCAATGGTTAAAAAATCTGACAGTGGCACAACTCAAGCAATGGTATCAAAACTTCCGTAACCAACTACCCCGTGAGGAAGGAAAAATTAGACCATTTGTCAAGAATGAGCTTTATAACCTTGCTACAATGGAACCAAACAACAAGCCCTACGAACATCCTTACTACTGGGCAGCATTCATTATTACTGGAAAACTTAATTTATAATAGTTCTCACATCCGTGAAGCACAGTCAATTATGGTGAACCTATTCCCTATTCCCAAAAACCATGATCTTTGTACCTCATCTAAACGAGAAACGCTATATTGATGAACTTACTCGATAAAATTACCCTGAAATCTTTCCTTGCTGCCCTAGTACGTCAGGCTCATTCCTTACCAGCGGATTTGCAACAGGAAATAAACGCGATCGCCAAATCTCTCTCTGTCAAACTTTTCCAACTTGATCTGCTTACTGAAGATTATCCTCTCTTAGAAAAAGACTATATAGCAGCTCGTGGTATTTTACAAGATGATGGCGAGCGATTACGTTCCTCTGTGGTTGAAGAAAACCCTGTAGTAGAAATCAGTGATGAACAACTGCTGAATCTTGCCTCGGAAATCTTGAGTGCGGAAGATTCTGTCAGTGTTGCCAAGCAAGCTTATGCAGAATCCACTGAATTTAGGCAACTTCTTGCTCAACTGCTACCCCAAACCAGTTCCTATACTATCCCTATCCTCAACTTAATCGGAAAATACTGTATTACGACAGAAGCTGGTCAAAAGGTGTATGATTTGATTCATCCCAAATTACTGGAAGAGCAACCTGTAGAATTAGATTTTACCGGAGTAGAAGTTGCTGCACCTCCTTTTTTGAATTTTGCCATTGGACAACTGCTCAAAGATATTCAAGCGGAAACTATCAACCGTATTTTACACAGAAAGAACCTCAACTCACTGGATGAGGAAGCCCTCGAATTTATCATTGATGACTGTCAACAGTATTACTCTGACTCTGAGTTTCGTAGTAGAGTAGATCAAGTTATCTATGAATTAGAAAGTGCACTTTAATGACACTCAATGTTCAAGCTCAAGTAGTTGATATCCGGGATGATACGCCAAAACATCAAGATCGGTTTCTAGTAGATACCAATGTCTGGTTGTACTTATATTATAACCGATTCAGCACACCTGGATATTCCTACCAAGATTATACATATACTCCTTATATTGATAAAGCTAGATCTGCCATGTCGTCTCTTTTCTACTGTGGTCTTTCCCTAGCTGAAATAGCCCACGTCGTTGAGCAAAAAGAGTGGGATGCAGATTTACCAAAATTAGAACTTAAGGATTACCGTCATAACTATCCAGCCCAAAGAGACAAAGTAGTTAGGAAAATAAAAAATATTTGGAACAGAGTCAAAATAACTGGAATATCAGCAGATATCTCAATTAATAAAGATACCACACAAGCAGCCCTAACTAGACTCCCAACTCAATTACTTGATGGTTATGATTTATTTATTGTTGAAGCAATGAACAAGGCTGGAGTTGACAAAATCATCACTAACGACATGGATTTCGTTACTGTTCCTGATATCTTGGTTTTCACCGCTAATGAGAAGGCAACCAATGTGGCGAGAAGTCAAAGTAAGCTATTGGTAAGGTAGGAATTTAGAATTTAGAATTTAGAATTTAGAATTTAGAAAAAAAATACCTAACACCTATTCTAACCCGAAAATTACCACAAATTGCTCCCAAACCCCATGTAGGGGCGGGTTAACCCGAAATTAAGAACCAGACGATAGTTGAGCTAAACCCGCACCACCGACATCACCGGGGCGGGTTTAGCATACAGTTTAGTCAATGTCTTGCCGGATTGGTTAGCCCGCCCCTACAGGTTAATAATTTACCAGTATTGACTATCGAGAAACAATTTTAGATTTTAGATTTTAGATTTTAGATTGAATAAATACAAGCTTAAGACTCCAAGGTTCTAAGGGAAGCTGACTGGTTTCTCACTTTCTTTGTCGGCGTGTTTACACTGTTGCCTGTTCCCTGCGCCGTTAGGCGCTTATTACTTATTACTTATTACTTGTTACTTGTTACTTATCCAGCAAACCCTAACTAACCCCCAGGCATGTAAAGTAACTGCCACTTACCGTCAATCTTACCAAAGACAGCACGGTTGGCGAGAGGAGAGTAAACAAAACGATTGAAAGCATTACCTTGCCGATTATCGGGAAGAATTACTGGAGTCCAGCCTTTGACTGGATCTAAATTACCATCTCTTTGTGCTTGTTGTGCTAAAGCCCTACGATTAACTTTAACAACTTTGTTGGACACAGACTTAATAATTTCGCTTGTGGGATTAGTTTGGGAGCGCAAGTGAATGTTTTTCCCTACAATCACGACATAATCTAAGGCGTATTCATTTCCTAATTGTTTTTTTGGATAGGGATAGCGACGGGCAAACTCTCGTGCGACATTGTTACACACCCAAATACCAGTGCTGGGGTCTACCCTTGGGTGACCGTCGTTAGATAAAGGAAAGCAACCTACTTGGAGGGTTTTTTCGAGCAAACCCCAAAAGTAGTTGTCAGAGTCTTTTAGATTGAGAGAAGCAGTCGGGACAACTTTCCCACTAATTTCTATTTGCTCAGGAGGTAGAATTGACTGGAGAAACTGAACATTTCGCTCTTTTACAGCTTGTTGCAAGCTTTGACGAAATTGAGCAAACTCACTATCTGGTTTAACTTCGTCTGGGAAATCTAGGGATTGAGCAAGTAGTTGTTCGAGTTGAATTTTTTGAGGTTCTACTGATGGTGTAGCTTTAGCTTGTGCTGTCTCCTGGTTTGGTTTGGCAGTATCCGGATTCGTAGCTGCGACAGAAGCTTTATCTTTAGTTTGATTGTTTTCTGCTAGACGTAAAGCTGTAGCAAGACTAGCACCGGCAAGTGCTGAGATAAAAAAGGTTCCAATAACAATTAAGTAATAACTTTTCATCATTGAGTGGTAGGTAGGTGTTAGGTGGTAGGTGTTAGGTGGTAGGTGTTAGGTGGTAGGTATTAAGAAAGGTTGCACAGTAAGTTTGATAACCTGTTTTAACTGGTAGGCTATGTTCACAGTACTGCACTAGTCCCGTTATTACAAAGGACAAAATTGAGTGGTAGGTGCTAGGTGCTAGGTAGGAAGAAAGGTTACACAGTAAGCTTGATAACCTTTTTTAACTGGTAGGCTATGTTCACTGTATTGCAATAGTCCCTTCATTACAAAGGACAAAAGACAAAGGACAAATAACAAATAACAAAATCTAATCTTCGATAAAATCAGGATCAGCTTCCTGAGGGAATGATTCTGGGGGTGGTGGCGCTGCGGAGGGAGTATTACCATCTACCGGAGGTGGTGGTGCTCCTGAAGGAGTGTTATCATCTGCTGCAGGCGGTGGCACTGGGGGAGATTCTTCTTCTGTCTCAATCTCTGTAAATCCCAGTAACAACTGAGTGTTGGGAAAGTAAGTTGCCCACAACTGGGGATCTGGCCGACGTTTCCAATTAGAACGACTAACTTCTAATAATAATATCGGCGCGATCGCACCTCCGTTTTGTCCAGTAATCGTCACTGCAACTTCTGTCACCAAAATATCCCCATCCAAGCTACGCTGTGTTGCCGCCCTGGCAACTGCTTCAGCGCGGCGTAGCAAATCCTGATAGCTTTCTTCAGACTGACGAGTTAGAGACACTTCAATCCGCGCAGTATAGGCTTGGGCAGTTTGAGGCGCGATCGCAGCTATAGTGAGATAACTAACACTGGTTAAACTCAATAGGGTTACTATAGTTGCTGGAATTATTTGTTTGTGACCTACAGATTTCATTACACTGACCTACCTCATTCCAAATATCACTCCTGTGTACTTTTTTACTACTAGCGCAGTGCGGTAGAAATAACCCATTTTACAACTTTTCCTACCTCCGAGCCTTCTAATCTGGAAATAGACGTGGAGACACGGAGAGAGAGATTGTCAGGCATGGTGGTGAAAATTTTTATTATTAAGACTACCTTGGAGTTCCCCTCCTGGGTAGAGTGAGGAGTGGGTCTTACCTCCTGCCTCCTGCCTTCTTCCTCAGAGCCTTCAATCTCCCTGGTAACCGTAGAAATCTATTCTATACTCCGTAATCTGCACACCTGTTTGTTGCTCAATTTGTTCGAGTAAATCTTCCGGCAGTTTGACGTAAACATCAATAATTTGGTCTGTATCCAGGCAGTTAACATGACTATGAGTATCACTGATGTTGCCATACAATCTTCCATCAGAGCGCTCAATACATTCGATTACCCCTTGACTAGAGAGGGCTTCTAAATTCTGATAGACTGAAGTATGGCCAATTCCTTTTCCTTGCTGATTCAATCGGTCATAAATTTCTCGTGCCGAGAGGTGCTCTTGAGCTTGCCACAGCAGTTCTAGAATGAAGCGACGCTGGCGGCTAAGACGCATTCCTAATCTCTGGCATTGATCGATTGCATCTTCTAACGAGCGAATTGGTTTGACAACTGCTGCTTCATCTTGCATATTCAGTTTAATATATCTATCATATTCCATTTTACCGACAAGACTTTATTTTTCAGGCTCCGACCTTGTCAAACGAAGACAAACTCATTACCACTTTACCTTAAATTGGTGAAACCTGTCCAGTCGTGCTCTGTTTTTGGGGAATTGGGAATTGGGAATTGGGAATTGGGAATAGTTAATTAGCAATTAGACTGCATAAAGATGAGGAGAAGATAGATTGGCTTGGTTGGTTGAAGGTAGAGCGAAATTTATAGTTGGTAGTGCCTTCTACCGTCAAGCTAGCCAGGTTGCTAGGGATTTAGCGGTACTATCTGCTGCGATTTACCAATCTGATACAGGTTGCCTGAGGGTACTCGATGCCATGACTGGTTGCGGCGTCCGTTCCTTACGCTACTGGCTAGAAAGTCAGGCCGATTGGGTTTGGGCTAATGAAGCGAACCCAGAGATTAGCCCCATCCTACAGCAAAATTTAAAAGAGGCTGTAGCAGCCGGATGTTGTCAGATAACCCATCTCAATGCCAATCGGGTATTCTTTGACTGTCACGCTCGTCAAGACTACTATGATTTAGTCGATGTGGATTGCTTCGGTTCTCCCAATCCCTATCTAAGCACTAGTCTCTGGGGAACCAAAATCGGCGGACTGCTGTACCTAACTAGCACTGATGGACGTACTGCAACCGGTCACTTGCCAGAAAACAGTTTAAGGGTTTATGGTGCTTATGCTCGCTCTCATCCTGCTGCTCATGAACAAGCATTGCGGTTGTTGATTGGATCTGTGCAGCAACAGGCAGCAAGTCAGGGATTAGGAGTTGAACCAGTTTTTTCCCTATTTGCCGGACAAACCTATCGAGTGATGCTGCGGGTGCTGTCTAGTCAGTCTTTAACCACCAAAAATTACGGTTTCCTTGGCTACTGTCACCACTGCGGCAATTATCAAACCGTTAGTTGGCGTAAGTTAGGGCGAGTTATTTGCTCGAATGATCAACAACCCTTAGTTATTAGTGGTCCCCTCTGGTTAGGAGCATTGCATGAAGTGCATCAATTAAAGCGTATGCTATCCCTAGCCCAAGATTGGCATTGGTCAGAAAGAGTAAAGTTGCTAACCATTATGGCAGCGGAAGCAAACCTCCCCCCCTACTTCTATACTTTAGGAGAGATTGGGCGTCGAGGTAAGATGGATATACCCAAGCGCTCGCACCTTATCCAAGCATTACAAACTATGGGCTATCGAGCTAGTCCAACTCATATTAATGCTCAAGCTATTAAAACTGATGCCGATATCAGCACTTGTATTATTGCAGGCAAGGAGAATTTAGAATTTAGAATTTAGAATTTAGAAAAGTGAAAAACTCTTGAAAAAATAAAAATCACGACAAAAAATCTAAATTTCTCATAATTCTAGTTTATTATCTTCTTGTTGAGGCGCTGTCCCCTAAAACTCATTAACAATTAGCAATTAGCCATTAACAATTAGCCATTATCCATTATCCATTAACTAAACATGTACCGCATTCCTTACGGCAAGACTTTTCTAGAATTTGAGCTTCCCTCTGGTATGCGGGGTTCCTTAGCTGTTTCTCCAGCAATGCCGCCACTAACTGATGTGACAGGAGCAATTACTGAGGCTTTAGCTGATCCTATTGGTTCACCACCGGTAAGGGAGCTAGCTCATCCTGGTAGCCGAGTCTGTATCGTCTTCACTGATATTACCCGTGCTAGTCCCGATTGGCTCCTGATTCCCCCCATTTTGCAGCAGCTGGAGGAGGCCGGTGTCAGGGATGAGGATATTACTTTACTGTGCGGTACTGGTTTGCATCGCCCTAGTACGATCGAAGAAAAGGTCGCTAAGCTGGGAGCTGCTGTAGTTGAGCGATATCGTGTATTGGATAACGAAGCGCAAAATCCTAGAGCTTTAGTAGACTTGGGTGTAGTGAATCAGATTCCCCTTTCGGTACACAAAGTTGCTTGGGAAGCAGAACTACTAATTGCTACTGGTATTGTAGAACCCCATCAGTATGCAGGGTACTCTGGTGGTGGCAAAACAGTAGCTGTTGGTGCAGCGGGAGAACCCCTGATTGCCTATAGTCACGGTCCGGAGTTTATTGATGACCCTAACACTAGGTTGGGTCAGGTAGAGGGTAATCCTTTTCAAGAAGCAATCGCTCAAGCAGCCCTGCGAGCTGGATTAAATTTGATTATTAATGTAGTTTTGGATCAGAATAAGCAGGTAGTAGCGGTGATGGCAGGGGAGCCAGTAGAAACCCACAGGCGTTTAGTGGCCAAAGCCAAACAGCTCTATCAGGTTCCGATTCCTCACCAGTATGATGTAGTTATTGGTGGTGTCGGCTATCCTAAAGATGCCAATCTCTATCAAGCTAGTCGGGCCGCAAGTTATTTGTTTTTTGCCCCAACTCCAGTAGTACGGCCCGGAGGATATCTAATTATTCCAGCCCCCTGTCAAGAAGGAGCTGGGGAAGGAGTGGGGGAGCAGCGGTTCCTGGCAGCAATGCGGGACGCCCCTAATGTACAATTTATCCTGGAGGATGGGCGCAAACATGGTTATCCACCAGGGCAACAACGAGCTTTTGTTATGGCTAAGGTACTTGAGCGTAACCAAGTGATTATTGTTGGCAGTGAAGATCCAGAGTTAATTTCTCAGTGCAAGATGTTACCGAAGGCGACAATGGAGGAAGCCCTAGCTACAGCAACGGCAGAATTGGGTACCGAATTGGAAGTGCTCGTAGTACCCCAAGCTTTGCTTACTTTGCCGATAGTTGAAGATTAGTCATTTCCCAATGGTGAACAATCCAGCGATCGCGTATTTTGTCAACTCCCATATATCAGAATAAAGACTTACAATTACTTTATATCAAGTTCGGATAAACAGTTATCATTCCCTCCTACCTTACAATCTTCCCTCCTGCCTCCTGCCTCCTGCCTCCTGCCGTCCTCACACCCATGACCAAAAGTGAAAATTGTTTTAGAGAATATCCATAAGTCTTATGGCAAGAAGACAATTGTTAATCGCGTCAATATTTCCGTCGCCCAAGGGGAAATAGTAGGCTTGCTTGGTCCCAATGGTGCGGGTAAAACTACCACCTTTTATATCGCCACTGGCTTAGAAAAGCCCAACCAGGGCAAAGTCTGGCTTGACAATCTTGACATTACACCTCTACCAATTAACCGACGGGCTCATTTGGGCATTGGCTATTTGCCTCAAGAAGCCAGTATTTTCCGTAACTTGAGTGTACAGGACAATATTCTACTAGTGCTTGAACAAACGGGTGTACCTAGAGGTGAGTGGCGCTTAAGGCTGCGTCAATTGCTCAAGGAATTTCGTTTGGAAAAAGTAGCAAATACCATAGGTAATCAAGTTTCTGGAGGTGAACGACGTCGAACAGAATTAGCCAGATCCTTAGCCTCTGGTATTGATGGACCAAAATTTTTGCTGCTAGATGAACCATTTGCTGGTGTTGACCCAATTGCCGTATCTGAGATTCAATTAATTGTTGAGGGCTTGCGCGATCGCGACATGGGAATTTTGATTACGGATCACAATGTCCGAGAAACTTTGGCAATTACCGATCGAGCCTATATTATGCGAGATGGACAAATCCTCGCTTCTGGCAATGCGGAGGAGCTTTACACTAATCCCTTAGTAAGGCAGCACTACCTAGGTGAGCAGTTTCAGCAATAAAACCAATCCTCATGATATTCGGTAAATCTAAATCCCTCATTTCCTTGATTCCTGGCTTATCGGTGATGGATCGATACATGATCACCGAGTTAATTCCACCTTTTCTGTTTGGCATCGGCATCTTTTCTTCTATTGGGGTAACAGTCGGTAGAGTATTTTACATCTTGCGAGAAGCTGTAGATGGAGGCTTACCGATATCACTGGTGGTGCAAATCTTACTGTTAAGCCTGCCCCAGTTTATTGCCTATGCCCTTCCTACCTCCATACTTCTGGCTACTTTATTGACTTACAGCCGTCTTTCTAGTGATAGTGAAATAATCGCTCTGCGTAGTTCTGGTGTGAGTACTTATCGCCTAGTGCTACCAGCCTTAGTTATGAGTTTACTAGTCACTGGTATTACCTTTGTTTTTAATGAACAGGTTGTACCCGCAGCTAACTACCAAGGAACGAATCTCCTCAATCAAGCTCTCAACAAAGAACAACCATCATTTCGGGAAAATAATATTCTCTATCCTGAATATGGAGAAGTTACACGACCCAATGGTGAAAAAATCAGATCCCTCAAGCGTTTATTCTATGCCGATCAATTTGACGGTGAGCGCATGATTGGCTTAACTGTCCTAGACTGGTCTCAACAGGGTCTCAACCAAATTGTTACTTCTGAATCCGCTGAGTGGAATCCTAGTGAAAGTTCTTGGAAGTTTTTCAATGGTACTATCTATCTTATCTCTCCTGATGCTTCTTACCGTGATATCCTACGATTTGAAAATCAAAAGCTCCAACTTCCCAGAACACCCATTGATGTAGCTATTAGAGGTCGTGATTATGGTGAGATGAATATTGCTCAGGTGAGAGAGAATATCGAGATAGAGCGCTTGAGCAATAATGAAGGGAGACTGCGCAAACTCATGATTCGTCTGCAACAAAAATTTGCCCTACCTTTTGCTTGTCTCACTTTCGGCTTGGTAGGATCAGCTTTGGGCAACAATCCACGTCGTACTAATAAAGCGACTGGCTTTGGTATTTGTGTGATCGTAGTTTTTACTTATTACATCCTGATTGCGGTGGGTGATGCTTTGGGACTGAGCAATTATCTACCACCCCTATTAGCTGCCTGGTTACCCAATTTATTCGGTTTATCGATTGGAGGATGGTTATTATTCAAAATGGCTCAATAGTTAATTTTTGCTACTCAATATTAGCAACTATTTAATTGATATATAATCACCTACACAGAATTATTTGCCTATTCCCTATTCCCTATTCCCCATTCCCTATTCCCCATTCCCTATTCCCAAAAACCTTTTACCTCATAAAAATGAGAAACGCTATAGTATGGAAGAATGGGTCAGAATCAATAACAAATCTTTGTGAGCTATGTCACCTCCTAGGAAGCCTCCTGCCTACCTTCGCTATTTTAAAGCCCGACTTAAACCTCTTGGGCGACCGTTATTTTGGGTATCAACGGTGGGAATGGCGGCAGTGTTGGTGGCTACTGGGTACTATTGGCAGCACCCAGAGGTATTACAGGATCTGATTAATGCTCAAGCTACCGATTCGGATAAAGTCACAGATACTCCAACTCTCTCTTCTGAGGAACTAGCTGCGGTTATGGCTGATATTGAAAGTTCTTCGGTATTATTGGCAGAATTTGACGAAATAAGAGCATTAAGCACAATTACTCAACCTAATCCGAAATCTGAGAAAAAGAGGTCAGGAGGTCTATTTTCTGAATTTATCACTCAGCAAGGAAAAACTGACTCCTCACAAAAGTTAACCTTCCCCACCTTCCAAAACAAGCTTCCGAATCAAGTAAATTACAGTAATCCTTTTTCCAAATCCACCCAACAATTCACAAGTCCAGGTGTTGTTTCCAGGAGTAATGTGCTTAATAATTCCTTGGGAGTAGGCTTAGGGAAAAATGACCAAAATCCTAGTCAAAATTCTTCTTCATTGACAACAGAAACAGTCACTACACCAAATTGGAGTTTAAACTCTCCCAATGTCCTCAAAAGAGACCAAAGCGAAGCACCAGTAAACCCCCCACAACTTCCTACTACCAACTCTTCTACTGCTGCTGACAAGACGAGTACTGCTGATACTCAACAGGAGCAGGTATCACCGCCAACTTTTCCTGATACAGGACAAACTTCTGCTTCTCCTGTATCTATACCAAGTCCAACTCAATTCCCCCGTTCTCGTCCGAAACCCTCTATTTATTCTAATCCCTACAATAGTTCTGTTCCCTCTTCATCGATTCCCACTGTACCGACAGCTTCTCCTATAACTCCAGTAACACCAGTTTTACCGAGTAATAACTATAGACGATATTCCACTCAACCTCCTGCTTCGCCCAATCTAGTACCGGATACTAAACCTAGGTCTACCTTTGGGCAAACAGGTTTAAAGCCGAGTCAGTTAGATGAATCTGACTTTAATGCTCCTGAGAATTAAAGAGGTCTTAGGTGGTAGGTGGTAGGTGAGGTTAATGGTTTTATATGAACAAGGGGCTTAAGCCCCCTTGTTAAACCAGTGGCGGGTTATTCTCTCAAGCCCTATTTAGGGCTTGCTGCATAAGTGTGTAAGCTATACCAGACAATGCTTTCAGTCATTTTTTACCTAAAAAAGTGCAAGGAAATTGTATTGATAGGCTCATTTTTCTTGCACAAATGATGAAAATTTTGCGTTCTCTACAATTATTATTTCCCTTGTCCTCCTTGTCCTCCTTGTCCTCCTTGTCCTCCTTGTCCTCCTTGTCTCCCTTGTCTGACTTATTCAGCAGACCCTATTTAGTGTTGGTTTGCAGCCACTCAGCAACCCACTCCGAAGAAGGTACAAGCATTTTTACAAATACTTAAATCCCATGATAGACTTACTACCTTAAAGGACAAAAGACAAAAGACAAAGGACAAAGAACAAATCTATTTTTTATCTCTTCTTAAACAAAAAATAACCAACAATCATTGTTAATTATTAAATTCTAAGAATAGAAAAAACATTAGTCTCAAGATCATGACTTTACACATTCTTTACACAATAGATAATCAAATCCGTTTGTACAAAACCCTCTTACTAGATTAGATTTTGACGTTTTAATAAGGTTTTGCTATCCTCTTAAAGAGGTGTGATAAACACAATTTAGTATAAGTGATCGTTTAAAATTACCAAAAAATAAATACCAAATCACTCCCAAAGATGATCAATCTCACTCAAAAGGAGGGCATATTTCAATTGTCTTTCTAGAGTCTATGATGGAAAATTGTAAATATTAGTACATAATTGAAAATTAGGACATAGCTTCAAAAAAAACATGCAACTCTCATACCTCGGAATCGGTTTTCAATCTTCAGCTACTTCTTCTACCACTCAGAAAATATCTTCTGAGCAATTTTTGGATAGGTATGCAGCGGGGGAACTAGATTTTGCCAAAGTCAATCTCCGTGAGTCAATCTTGAATGATGTTAATTTGAGCTTGATAAATTTGTTTGGAGCAGAACTCAATGGTTCTATACTCAAGCGAGTTAATCTAGCAAGGGCAAATTTAAGTATGGCAAATTTGACCGGAGCCAATCTAACCGAAGCAGACTTAAGTGGAGCAAACTTAGTCTGGGCTAATCTCCGCAATGCTAATTTAGCGGGAGCAGACTTGACAGGAGCCAACTTAACGGGGGCAGACTTGACAGGAGCTAATCTGACTGGTACAACTATGCCTGATGGTATAGTTCTCTCAAGTAGTACAAGTTCAAACCAGTCTAGAGATAAATTAAATCCCATCTCAAAATTAATTTCCCAGCTGTTCACGAAAAACTCTTAAGCTGTTGTGTACTTAAATTGTGAATTATTGTTGACGCGAGTAAATCTCACACCTCTTTTCTTCTTGCCTCTCCTCTCGAAAATAAATAAAGGAGCTTGTGACCCTTTTAATTCTTCAAATCTAAAATCTAAAATCTAAAATCTAAAATCTCTCTGGTCACTAGCTCTAAAAATGAATTCCCTTAGCACGCTTCACAGCTTGGCGTGTAGCAACAAACTCCTTTCCTCCGGTGATATTGGTCACAGTTCGTTAAGCACTACATTACAGCTAAAGCTGACAACACTTACTATCGACCCCGTTTAAATTCACGTTTTTTTCGGATTTACCTCAAGAGCTTTTCCAGAGAAATGCCTGATGATTAGAACTGTAGGTACATCAGGGATGAAAGATATGCAACCCTCTGACACTGGTAATCGCTACCAATCCACAGCTCCTATTTCTGTAGTTAGTCAGGCAGACGAGGGCAGTCGTTCTCGGAAAGTATCTTCTGATGAGCTGTTGAGGTTGTATAAGGCAGGAAAGCGAGATTTTCGTGGAGTAGATCTAAGTAAACGAGTTTTGAGCGGAGTTAACTTACAATGGACAAACTTGAGGAGGGCTAAGCTTCATAAGACTGTGCTAGTGGGAGTTAATCTGACAGAGGTTTCCCTGAGTGAGGGGGACTTGAGTCAGACCAAGCTGTATTCTACTTTGCTAGAAGGTGCTAACCTCCAAAGGGTAAACCTCAATCAAGCAGACTTACGTGGAGTTAACTTAACTAATGCAAATTTAGCCGGGGCAGACTTGAGTGGAGTTAACCTACAGAAGGTAAACTTAACCGGAGCCAACTTAACCGGAGCAGACTTGAGTGGGGCAGACTTACAAAGAGTAAACCTAACTGGGGCAATTTTGCGCGGAGTAGACTGGACTGGGGCAAAGTTTCGAGAAACAGAAATGACTGGGGTAAGTTTGCTGGAGAATTTAGAATTTAGAATTTAGAATTGTTGTTTGTTGTTTGTTGTTTGTTGTTTGTTGTTTGGGAATCAGGAGGCAGAAGAACTAAAAACCTACAACCTAAGACCTACCACCTACCACCTAAAACCTACCACCTACAACCTAAGACCTACCACCTACCACCTACCACCTACCACCTAACAAGCAACGCTCTTTAGGATATTCATCGGTCCGCAGTTTTTCAGAAACTGCATTTGTTGCTTATTGCGCACAAGGAGAGCACCTGCGAATCCTAAAGAGTTTACAGGGATTGACTCAAAATCTTCTTGCGATCGCGGCACAAGCAGCATCCATTGCCGGGTAGCTAATAGATTATACGCTCCAGATGGTCTGTTTCCACCAGCAGTTTCATTACTTTGCAAGCCCACTGCACGCAGCAGGTCATGATAACACTGGTTGGTTGCTACAGCTGCTTCTAAGGGAGTTTTTGCCCAATTGGAGTCTAATCTAGCGATCGCGTGGAGGAAAGGAAAGCTTGGTATAGTACCAATGATTCCTTGAAATCTGGCAGAAGCGATCGCGGGTTCTATGGGTATCTTCGGTCCATTGGGGTTGAATGGCAGGGGAATAAGTTGCAGATGCTTGTGTTTCTGGCTAGCTCCTGCCAGCTTACCACCGTTGTAGAATGCCAAGCCATCGACTTCTCCTAGGCATCGACCCATAGCTTCAAAATCCTGCACAGTGAGCAAGGTTTCCTGTTCTTCAAACGAACGAGTAACAATAAGCAGGTGATGGTCTACAACGTTAAATTTGTTCAGTAGACACAGGTGTGTGGGGGAAATATCCGCAACGAACAAATCTTCTTCGTAGGGAAGGAAAGGATTGAACTCTTTTCCAGAATTGGTTGCTTTTTGGTCTTGTTTCTTCTTTGCCTTGTCTTTGCGTATCAGATTGGACAAGATCCGAACTAGGAAATTAATACCATCTTGCTCGACGAATTCTGACTCTGTAGGTATTGATTGGAGGGCTCCGCATTGGAGTGCATGGGCAGTTTGCTGGGTAACCCTTGTCCATAATGTGCCAGGTTCTAGGGTTAGGGTTTCCTGTGAAGGTGGTTGTTCTTCAGGCATAGTTCAAATCAGGTTTAGTTAAATAAGTTGGGTAAACCTGATATCTTGCAGCATTCTCGATAACCTGCCAGGGGTTTAAACCCCTGGCTAATAGCTTGCATTCGTCTAAAGACGACTGGGTAAGAATTTCAGTCCACTTGAGTGGACTTGGGCTATTAGCTGTGGAATTAATTCCACGGCGGTTTTGGAGGTTGTTGAGAATTGTGCAAGATCTGAGGTAAACCCTATTTATTTTGGTTATTTCTTGCTATTATTACTTAATAATGGGGTAAGTGTGCGCCTGTAATGTATGAGTTGCTGAGGCTGATTTCAAGAAACACATTCGTGGACAGGGGATTGGGCGTAGCATTTGGATTGGTATGCTTGGGTCTATGGGTTTCAATTTTTGCCCAAATGCTACGCCCCTACAGCTAATACCTATCAGCAAGTCTGATTGATATAAATTCTCGCATCCGTGAAGTACATCTCCCATTGCCTATTCCCCATTCCCCATTCCCGAAAGCAATAGCGAATGTACCTCACAAGTATGAGAAACGCTATATGACCATCTCCGAGTTAAATTCTGCTCTCAACTATTATGAAGCGACTCTTACTGTTATTGAGCAAGCTGGAGAAAGTCCCTCATCGGCAGTAATTCTCTGTGTTTTGATGGCTCGTGATGCGGTTCAGGAAGCCTTGACTACTGTTGAGATTAGCCACAGACAAGAAGAGGAACTAATGCTTCTGCTTCAGTTGGATAGTCGCCTCAAACAACAAGCAGGAACGATTACTGGAGTTGTATCTCTGGCGGATTGGCGTGCTAGTTTTTATCCTCCCCCAAATGCCTGGTGGTGGTTTTTGGAAGCGCCGACTCATCGGTTAGATAATTTGGATTGGTTATGGAATGGGTGTACAGTTGCTTCCCTAACTGGTTCCTTGAGTTTAGTTGTGGATATCTCCTCCCGTTTTATCAGTGGCGGTTTAAATATCTTCGGCTCTTTTGCTGTAATTTCCCAGTCTGTGTTGATGTTGTTAACTACTGGAGGAGTGTTAACGGAAACTGGCAGGAGAGGTATCGAAGAGATGCTCTCAAAATTCGGTATCAAGAAGTATCTCTGGCAAGAAGTAAAACTGGGACTATCAGTGCTGCTTTTACTTTCGTTGATGGGTTTTAGGGCTTTTTTACCCCAAATCTCTGCCTGCTTTAATCATTGGGGTTTGAATAACTATCTTAGTGGTAAATGGTCAACTGCCCAGTCTGATTATAAGCTGGCACTGGCTCTTGATCCTGACAATGCAGAAGCTCACTACAATTTGGGAAGGCTCTATGAAGATTTAGATCAGTTAAATCAAGCCAAAACTCAGTACCAGTTAGCGGCTCAAGGTGACTTAGATGCTGGTTATAATGCTCTTGCTCGTTTGTCTATTAAGAACAAAAAATATTCAGAAGCAGTGTCTTTACTGTACAGAGGATTGGAATTAGTCTCTGAGGAGGATAAGGAAACGAAATATGCCCTACAGAAAAATCTAGGTTGGGCGCACTTGGAGCAAAAACGCTATGATGACGCTAAAAATAGGCTCGAAGAAGCTATCAGTCTGGATAATACCGAAAGTCCCCAAGCTTCTGCCCACTGTTTGTTAGCTCAGGTTTTGGAAGAGAAAGACTCTCCCAAAAGCGCACTGACGGCATGGGAAAATTGTTTGAGGTATGCTAGTCAACTTTATCCAGAGGAGTATGACTGGATTGAGCAGGCACGTCAACGGGTAGACAAGCAAAAACCGTAGCGATCGCGCCTCTTTTTGTGGTATTCTTTTATCATGGAAAAATGTGCTTACCTGTAGGGTCGAATCGATGTGCACCCTCCTCCAGATACCTTACAGCGTAGAGATAAATACTGTTACAAGGGAGGTGCTGGGTTGACCCACCCCCCAACCCCCTCCCAGGAGGGGGAGTCTTTAGGTAATTTATAGGAAAAAATGTACCTATCGTAGGGTGTGTTAGCGAAGCGGACACTGGTGGCGAAATTAACAATTGGAAACATCGGCTACGAGAGGAAAGTCATTGAAGCCCCCCAGCCCCCAATTCTGGGGGAGCCCGGACTCAAAGTCCCCCAGAATTTGGGGGATTTAGGGGGCATTCAGCAGCTGAAATATATTACGCAATATTTCGCCAGCAGCATCGCGAAGCGTAACGCACCGTGTAGCGGGTACTATCACTCTCAAAAATCGCCTTATTCTAGAAAGGGAAACTTTTGATGGACATCTCCACCAATATCCAATAATGTGAAATTCGCCAGCAGCATCCTCAGGTAAAGCCTCCGGTTCCCCTCTTGGGAGGGGCTAGGGGTGGGTTATCCGGCATATTGAATTTTAGGTTTAAGTCCAATGGGAATGAAATTGCACGTATCGTAGGGGCGGGTAAGTGCGACAATCTAGGCCATTTGTCCCGAATATTGAGATCAAAACCAGTCCAAGCAATTCCCAAATTAATCCAACCGATCCGGATAACTACAACTTTTACCTGTAAATGTTGGCGTATTCATACCATAGAGATAGTCTATCCGTGGTACAGCCAAAGAAGCCGATTTCCTTCGCTCTAACCCTAATGTTGACAACACTTACTTGGGGGAGCAACAGTCTTTTAGCGATCGCAAAACCAACTCAAGCCAATTTCACTCATTCTAAGCATAGGCTGGTTAAACCAACCGGTAGGGTGGAACGAAAGCGGGAGGGCTCTTCCCGTTTTAACGCAATTACCGATAACACAGAGTTATATCCTGGTGACTTGATCAGACCAGCATCAGGAGTAAGGGTAAGAGTTCTGTGTAACAATGGCAGGACTGAGCCTGTACCCGCTGGGGTTACAACTGGTGTAAACGCTATATGTCCACCACCGCGAACAAGGAATCGTAGGAGACGAATTGTCAGACCTCGTCTAGTGTCTCCCTATATACCATATATTATCAGTCCCAGGGCAACCTTTTTACTCACTGACAAGCCAACTCTGCGCTGGCATGATGTCACAGATGCCAATAGCTTTACCATGACGGTTAGAGGTAGGGGATTGAATTGGACAGAGGAATTTAATCGAGAGCAGGTGTGTCAAAACCGTATCTGTGAGGTGGTTTATCCCGGTGAGCCGCCTTTACAACCAGGAGTTAGCTACAAGCTGGTGATTGATGCAGATACTGACAAATCCTCTGAAGAAGATACCACGGGAGGATTGGGATTTAAGCTTATTGAGCAGGATGAAGCAGAAGAAGTACAAGCGATCGCTCAGCGGATTCGGGAACAGGATTTATCGAATGAGTTGAAGGCATTAGCTTTGGCTGATCTCTATGCAGAATATGACTTGATAGCTGAAGCAATTGAAACCTTGGAAAGATTGGAGCAGGAGGAAAAAACAGCAGAGGTTTACCGCTTGCTGGGGGAGTTGTATTTGAGGATTGGACTGTTTCTGGAAGCGGAGGTTCAGTACTTAGAGGCGATTAAACTGGCAGCTGAGAATAGGGAAGAACTAGCAGCAGCGAAGGCTGGGTTGGGAGAGGTTAGGTATAGTCGTGGCGAGAGGGAAGAAGGAGTCGCTTTGCTGGAGGAAGCTAAAGCGATTTATCAGGAGTTGGAAGATTTGCAACGGGTAAGTGAACTGGAAGAAAAGCTAGGGGAGTTGAACTAATGAAAGATAAGAGTAAAGTTATTCAGCAAAGCTTAGTAGTTCGTTTGCTGATGTTAACCCTGGCTCCTGCTCTAGTATCGCTTCCTGTGACTGTACAATTGATGGCTCAACCTAGTGTGGCACAGACTCAAAATCTGCAAGTGGAAGAAGTTGAGAGACTGCTAGAGGAAGCATGGCAAATGACGCTGCAAGGGCAATCTCTACGAGCGATAGAAACACTTCAACAGTCTCTGGCTATAGCACAAAAACTCCAAGCTAGAGAACTTGAAGCGACTGCATTGTATGAGATTGGTTTCAACTACAACAAAATTGGTCAGCGTCAGCAATCTTTGGATTACTTTAACCAAGCTTTAGCTATTTTTCGAGAAGTGGAAAATCGTTCCGAGGAAGCTATCACCCTCAGTAAACTTGGTACAGTCTACAAAAAAATCGGACAACCTCAAAAAGCTCTGGATTATTTTAACCAAGCTTTGCTTATTTTCCGGGAATTAGAAAATCGCTTAAGGGAAGCTACCATCCTCAATAATCTTGGTGCAGTTTACGATGACATTGGACAACCCCAAAAAGCTCTGGACTATTACAACCAAGCTTTGCCCATTTTCCGGGAAATAAACGACCTCTCAGGGGAAGCCACCACCCTCAATAATCTTGGTAAGGTCTACAACATCGGGCAACCCCAAAAGGCTCTGGATTATCTCAACCAAGCTTTGCTTATTTTCCGGGAAATGGACGACCGCTCAGGGGAAGCTACCATCCTCAATAATCTTGGTGAGATCTATCGAGCCATTGGGCAACTCCAAGAGGCACTAGATTACTACAACCAAGCTTTGCCTATTCTCCGGGAAGTGAGCAATCGTTCAATGGAAGCTATTACCCTCAATAATCTTGGTGGAGTCTATTATGCCATCGGGCAACCCCAAAAGGCACTAGATTACTACAACCAAGCTTTGCCTATTTTTCAGGAATTAGAAAATCGTTCAGAGGAAGCTACTATCCTCAATAATCTTGGTGTGGTCTATCTAGACATCGGGCAATCTCAAAAAGCACTCATACACTACAGCCAAGCTTTGCCTATTCTCCGGGAAGTGAGCAACCGTTTAATGGAAGCTATTACCCTCAATAATCTTGGTGAGTTCTATCGAGTCATTGGGCAACCTCAAAAGGCTCTGGATTATTACAACCAAGCTTTGCCCATTCACCGAGAAGTGGGTGCTCACTCAGGGGAAGCTACCACTCTCAATAATCTAGGTTCAGTCTACGATGACATCGGAAAACCCCAAAAGGCTTTTGATTACTACAACCAAGCTTTACCTATTCTTAAGGAAGTAGGTAACCGCTCAATAGAAGCTATCACCCTTAGTAATATTGGATTCTCCTACGAAAATCAAGGCAAAACAGCACAAGCTATCGATTTTTATCAACAAGCAATTAAGGTCAGGGAATCCATCCAAGGAAACATCAAGGTATCAGAATTAAAAGCTTCTTTTGCCAGTCAGCAGGTAGGCGCTTATGAACGCCTCATCAATCTATATGTAGATCAAGGTAACTTTGAAGCCGCCTTCAACTACACTGAACGAGCCAAAGCACGAGCTTTCCTCGACCAAGTCGCTAATGATAGAATAAATATTCGTGCTGGTGCTGACTCTCAACTTTTAGAAAAAGAACAAGCACTCAAAAAGGAAATCATTGCCCTCAGTCAGCGACTGATTACCCTCCGCAACCGTCCCAAAAACCAGTGGGATAATGAAACCATTGCCAATACAGAAAACCAACTGACTGCCCGTAAGACAGCCTACGAAAACTTACTTACCAAAATCAAAATCCAGAGTCCTGAAATTGCTGATTTAATTAGCGTAGATGTTGCCCCTCTAGCTGACATCCAAAGCTTGCTTGATACCGATACTACTCTAATCGAGTACTTTGTCACAGAGGAACGCACCTTCGCCTTCATTATCAACAACAACAGTTTTAAAACAGTCCCCATCAACGTCAGCCGCAAACAACTTACCGAAGAATTAGCCCTTTTCCGAGACTTTATCGACTTGGATGAACCTTATCCCCAAGAACTACAACAACTTTACGAATGGCTTATCCTACCTCTTCAACCCTATCTCAACACTACCAAAATTGCTATTGTTCCCCATAGTGTCCTCCATTATCTCCCCTTTGCTGCCCTAACTGATGGCAAGGGTTACTTGAGTGATGACTATGCTCTCTTCACTCTGCCCAGTGCCAGCATCTTGCGCTACTTACCAGAAAAGCGCAAATCAGCAACAGGCAATCTCTTAGCCCTCGGTGATCCAGAAGTTACTGGCATCTCTCCCCTAAATTCTGCCAGAGATGAAGTCAGAGCAATTGCTAGCCTGTTCAATACTCA
Source organism: Symploca sp. SIO1C2 (assembly GCA_010672925.1). Classification (GTDB taxonomy): domain Bacteria; phylum Cyanobacteriota; class Cyanobacteriia; order Cyanobacteriales; family Coleofasciculaceae; genus Caldora. The sequence continues at coordinate 342,094 of JAAHFP010000013.1, forward strand.
ACCATTAGTAGGTAAAGCTGCAACCGAAAACGCTGTTTGGTCTAAAGCGACCCAATCCGGTATGCTACACTTAGCAGCTCACGGCGATTACAATACTTTTAACCCCCTCTTCAGTTCCATCCAACTAGTAGGAGACAATCAGCACGATGGTTTACTGCAAGTTCATGAAATCTACGAATTGGATCTGAGTAGTAAGACTAATCTAGTAGTCCTCAGCGCCTGTCAAACCAAAATAGGAGAATTAAGCCGAGGGGATGAAGTGGTAGGAATGAACCGAGCATTTCTGTACGCTGGAACACCGACGGTGATGTCAAGTCTGTGGAATGTGGATGATGCAGCTACAGGGTTGCTGATGAAGGAATTTTACAGCAATTTGCAAGGGGGAATGGGCAAAGCCGAAGCACTCCAGCAAGCACAGAAGGCAGTGCGTCAGAATCAGGATTATTCCCATCCTTACTATTGGGCAGCTTTTTCCCTAACGGGAGACGTTGGGAATTAAGAATTAAGAATTAAGAATTAAGAATTGGGAATTGGGAATTGGGGATTGGGGATTGGGGATTGGTTGCGTTAATCTAGGGATGGTGTTGGTCAGGTATGGAAAGGAATATTCTGGTCAAAACTTATTCAGTAATATCAAGTTCGGATAATCACTTATAATTTCTTTCTCTCAGATCTTGCACCAAGTCTAAAATTGACCTGGGTCGTGAGGGAACATGGAAGAGGGAACAGTAATAAGATTTGATGATTTCAGCATCAGAATTGATTGTTGTAACTGACCCTAGTAAGTAGGGCTTGCTGCATAAGCGTGTAAGCTATACCAGACAGTGCTTTCAGTCATTTTTGACCTGAAAAAGTGCAAGGAAATTGTATTGATAGGCTCATTTTTCTTGTACAAATGATGAACATTTTGCGTTCTCTACAATTATTATTTCCCTTGTCTCCCTTGTCCTCCTTGTCTCCCTTGTCCTCCTTGTCTCCCTTGTCTGACTTATTCAGCAAACCCTAAGTATTTTTGTACTGGTGCAAGATGTGAGTTTCTCCCTTGCAACCTTCTTTTTTCCCTTCTGCCCTCTGCCCTCTGCCTTGTTTTCACCAAAGTGTAAGTATTTAACCAAACTTGATATCAGCAATTGAACCACCAGGGATCGGGGATAGATGCATTTTTGATCAAAAAAGCTTTTTTGCGCATAAACCTTTTCATGGCAGCTGCTCCCATACGGGAACCTCCCATACCAGATAAATTGAAGGCATTTTTCTCGGCTTCGTGGATAAGTGCAGTTAACCCAGCATCATTGATACTAATCGCACCAGCATTAATACAGTTTGCCACAGCGATCGCTTCTGCTTCTGTACCGGCAAATACAGCAGCACTTAGTCCATAGATAGTATCGTTTGCTAATTCAATTGCTTCCTCATTGGTGGCAAAAGCCATCACCGGCATAATCGGACTGAAGGTTTCCTCTGTCATTACCTTCATTGTATGATTAACCTGAGTGAGAACAGTGGGGCGACACCAGAAACCTCCCCCCAATTCTTCCACCGTACCACCGCAGTGAACTACTGCCCCTTTTTGTTCAGCATCCTGGAGATGTCTAGCAATAATCTCTGCTTGTCCTTGAGCAATAATCGGACCAATTTGTCCATCTTCAACGGTAGGATAAGCCAAATCAAGGCATTTTGCCTTTTCTACCAATTGAGCGACAAAATCGTCGAAAATTGATGCGGCAACATAAATGCGCTCAATCGAGAGGCAGGATTGCCCAACATTGACTACTGAACCCCATAAAATAGCTGAGGTTGCTAATTCTAGATCAGCTGATGCCAGGACAATTGCTGGGTCTTTGCCTCCTAATTCCAAAAAAGCGGGAATAAATTGCCTAGCAGCTGCCTCCGCAACTTTTCTCCCTGTAGCGATACTGCCGGTAAAGCAGACTAAATCCACCAATTCGATTAAGGTAGCACCTGTATCCCCTGCACCTTCAACGTAAGCTAAGATATCTCGCAATTGGGGAACCGAAGCAATAGTTTTCCTGAGTAGTTGTATAAAGCGGGGGGTGATTTCACTCGGCTTTACCACCACAGCACAGCCTGTTAGTAATGCTGGTATGGTATCAATTAGGGAAAGCAACAGGGGAAAATTCCACGGACTGATAACGCCAACTAGTTGGTAAGGTACTGATTGATGTTGCAGGTGGATAAAAGGAATCGCAGTAGATTTTGCTTGAGCTTCTGACAATAATTCTGGTGCTAACCGACACCAGCGATCGATACTGGAGATAACTGAGTCAACTTCAGTAACAGACTCCAACAGTCTTCCCGTGTCAGAGACTAATGCTTGAACAATCTCCTCTTTCTGAGACAATAGAGCTTGCTTCCATGCCTGCATCGCCTCAATACGGCTAGCTAAACCAGACTGCTGCCAATTGATTTGAGCTTTCCGCAAATTAGTGCATTGTTCAGCTAGTTGCTCAGGTGTTGGCGGCGTAATCTCATAGTCAAATTTTCCAGTCCGAGGATTGCGAACACTATAGGAATTAAACATATTTTAAGAAGGAGGCAGAAGGCAGGAGGCAGAAGGCAGGAGGCAGGAGGCAGAAGGCAGGAGGCAGAAGGCAGAAGGCAGAAGGCAGAAGGCAGAAGGCAGGAGGCAGAAGGCAGGAGGCAGGAGGCAGAAGGCAGGAGGCAGAAGGCAGGAGGCAGGAGGCAGGAGGCAGGAGGCAGGAGGCAGGAGGCAGAAGGCAGAACCCACCCCTAACCCCTCCAAGGAGGGGAATAGGAGGTAAATTGATAAGCTTTCAAAAAAGCGATCGCATTCATTAATTTTACATATAAGTTCATCAGAGCTTGCTGGATAAATTTTTGGGTACTTTGGGGAGTAAAACTAAAAGAAATACAAACAACAAACAACCAATAACAAACAACAAAGCGGCGGGCGATTATCCCTCCCATTTATAAAAATAATAGTCTTCCCGCCGCTTTCTGTTAATCAATTAATAAAGCAATTTTGCCCGTTGTTGAACCAGTTTCTATAGCTTCGTGAGCCACAGCAGCATCTTGAAGAGGGTAAGTTTGGCTCAGGTGAATTTTCAGCTTGCCTTGATCAATCCAACTAGCACATTGCTTGAGAATTGAACCTTGGTGCTGTTGGGCAGTAACCAGTCCCTGTAACATGGGAGTAAGCATTAATTCTAGGCTAATGCGGAGATTCCGTTGACGGGCAATCTTCAAATTACCCTGAGCAGAATCTGGTTCCAAAATAGTCACTATGTCTCCATATACCCTTACTGCCTTACAGGTATCATAGAAAACTTCGCCCCCTACGGTATCAAAAGCCAGATCAACTCCTTCTCCCCCACTCCAGTCAAGGACAGCCTGCACAAAATCAGTTTTTTGGTAAAGTACGGGATACTCAGCCCCAAGGGAACGAACTAATCTGGCTTTTTCTTGGGAACTCACAGTAGTACAAATTTGAGCACCCTTAATTTTAGCTAACTGGATAGCGACATGACCCACACCACCAGCACCAGCCTGAATCAGGACTTTTTGCCCCTCTGTCAATCCTCCTCTGTCATAAAGAGCCTCCCAAGCAGTAATTAGTACCAGAGGAGCAGCAGCAGCTTCAGCAAAGGAGACGGAAGTGGGTTTATGGGCAACAAATCTCTCTTCCACTACTGCCCACTGAGCATAATTACCAGTACCAGATTTACCCAATCCTCCGGCACAGAAATACACTTGATCACCAACCCGGAATTCCTGAACACCAGCACCCACAGCTTCCACCACTCCAGCGCCATCACAGCCTAAGATAGCAGGCATCTGGTCAGGATACAAAAGACCCCGACGCCGCAATTTAGTATCAATAGGGTTCACTCCAGCTGCTTTGAGACGCACCAGAATTTCTGAGTCTGTTTGAATGGTCGGTTGTGGTACTTCCTGGAGTTGCAAGACTTGAGGAGTTCCCACTTCGGTCATTAATACTGCTTTCATCGGGTCATTTGGTTAAATTCAGATAACAAGCTCCCATCTGAAACTTTAACCCAGCGAGGGGTTGGAGACAAAGTTTGACTATTCCGGATAGTTTTGAAACAATGGAGATTTTCTCCCTATTCAATGCGTCTTGGCTTAACAGTAGCGGTGGTGTTGGAGGATCAACCTCGTTTATGATCGGAGCAGTTTTTTGATGCTCAGATATGTCAAAATCATTCAGCGTGCATCCCCAGTACATAGAACAAGTCCAATCTGCCTGGAGGCGAAAGGTTGATGAAGGCGGGCAAAACCTGCTCGAAGAGATAGGTCTATCTTCATCAGATCTGAATATATTTCTCCGGGGTCAACCTGTTAACAGCCTCAATTTTGTGGGAATCTGCCACATATTGGGGCTAGACTGGCGAGAAATTGCTGGTTTAGAGCTACAGTCCCAGCAGGTGTTTTTTCCACCTCTAGAGGTACACCTCGACTATACTAACTTTACTAGGGAAGTGACGACTATTAATGATGCATTAGGGACTCTAGTTGAGACTCTGTGCGAAATGCTACGTCGCCTCACCCGTAAAGCTGGAGATGTGGTGGGAGCGGATCGCACCAGCATCTTTTTACTAGATCAGCAAACCAATACCCTGGGTTCCATTAATGCTGAGGATGGACACGGAGGATCCTTAGTAATTGATATTCCTTCCAACCGAGGCATTGCTAGTTTAGCTGTTGCTTCTTCAAAAGTGATTAATATTCCTTTCGATGTCTATGATGACCCACGTTCAGAAGAAGCGAAGAGAACGGATAAAAAAACGGGATATCGTACTTACACGATGCTAACATGGCCTCTGTTTAATGAGCAAAAAAATATAGTTGCTGTTGTACAGTTAATCAATAAGTTGAAACCAATTTATGAGCCAGAAGACTACCTATCTAGAAGAATAGACACTGATGGTTTTACTGAAGAAGATGAAGCCTTATTTGCTCAATTTGCTCCCTCAATCCTCAAAACCTTGGAAAGATGCCAGTTTTGTTACCAACTGACCCAGAAACTTAAAGACAATGTTTTCACCAGTGAAGAAGAGATGGCTCAACAGACTGAATTAGTAGCCGAACTCCAAATTATGGAGCAACAACTCCATCGAAACTTAGATAAAATATGAATTATATAAAGCTTTCTTCCCTCGAAGCCTCTTATCCCCCTCCTTGGAGGGGTTAGGGGTGGGTTCTTTTCACTACTACTACCTTTGATGAGAGTGAAGTTGGAGAAGTCCGGCTAAGCCAACTGCTGTCAGGAGATGTGATGTATGATGCATTAACTGAGGATCTATGCATCATACTAAAGGAATATAGCTTCAGTTAGGGATATAACCCCCTTGCATTTAGCTGTGGCGATGACTTACCATAATTATCATATACGATCTTTGTAAGTTATCTAATGTTTAGACATGCCCAGCCCATTGAGGGTGCATCCAAAGTACATCGAAGAGGTAAACTTAGCTTGGAAGCGTAAAAGTAATGGACGGGAGCAAGACCTAGCTCAAGAATTAGGGCGCTCTTTGTACTTCGTTATCTCTAATCTCTTCCTCAAAGGCGAACCCGTTAACGAACTTAATTTCTTGCGGATTTGCCAGACTTTGGAGCTCAACTGGCGAGAAATCGCTGGCTTAGATATAAAGGAGAGGGAACTTATCCCTCCATCTGCCCAGGAAAATCCTGGTGTTAACCCTATAGCCAAACCTACGTTTGGCCTAGATGCTACTGCTCTTGATGAGGCAATAAATCATTTGGTTAGCACTTTGTGTGAGATGTTACGTCACCTCACTCGCAAAGCAGGAGCCTTGCTAAGCGCAGATCGCACCAGTATTTTTTTAATTGATCCCCAAAGAAAAGAACTAGGTTCACTGATTGCTGAGGATGGTAAGGGTGGCTCCCTGATGATTGATGTTCCTTTGGGCAAAGGGATTGCTGGGAGAGTTGCCACTTCTGCCACTATTATCAATATTCCTTTTGACCTCTACTCAGATCAACGCTCCGAACAAGCGAGAATTACGGATCAAAAGACTGGATACCGTACTTATTCGATGCTAGCTTGGCCTCTATTAAATGGGCAAAAAGAATTAATTGCTGTTGTGCAATTAATCAATAAATTAAAGCAAAATCATAACCCTCAAGACGATTTAATCGGAAGAATTGATACTCAGGGGTTTACGAAAGAGGATGAGGCTCTATTCGCCAGGTTTGCCCCCTCAATTTTACAAACCCTAGAAAGATGCCAATTTTGTTACCAACTGACCCAGAAGCTGAAAAATAATGAATCAATCGACCAATTTGGTTCTGTGTCTCAAAAGGCTCAACTAGTTGCCAAGCTTAAGCGAGAAGAGCAACAACTGCGGGAGAGCCTTAATCGGATTATAAGTTGAGAAATTGTTGTTTGTTGTTGGTCATTTGTTGTTTGTTGTTTGGGAATATATCCTTTGCCTCCTTGTCTCCCCATCTTCCTTGTCTTCCCTATCTCTCCACCCTCCCCATCCTCCCCCAACTCAACACCTACCTGCTGGCAGCAAGATCTGCAACCAGGCACCACCAGTTTCTGGATGATTTCTCCCCTGAATAGTGCCGCCATGAGCTTGAATAATTTGTTGTACAATCGACAGACCTAATCCACTACCCTGGCTTCTACCTACAGCTTCACCCTCGGAAACAGTTTGTTGTCTACGCCGTGAGGCATCTCCCCGGTAGAACCGCTCAAAAACATGAGGTAAGTCAGCTTCTGAGAAACCGGTTCCGGAATCAATCACATCTATTTGCAGAATCGATTGAGTATCAGTCTCTTCACTAACCTTATTTGTTGCTTCAATACGAGTTACCTCTACCCGAATAGCTGCTTGGGGAGGGCTGCGTTTAATGCTGTTATCTAGTAAATTGAGGAAAACTTGGGTTAAGCGAGATTGATCGGCTCTGAGGTAGATAGGCTCAGGCTCGGAATAAGCCAGACTAAGCTGATGGGGTTTTACCAGCAGTTCTAAACTTTGCCAAACTGACTCAATTAAAGGTCGTAGTTCTAGATCTTGATAAGTGAGACTAGTACTAGGGTCTTTTTCCATCTGGGTAAGTTCCAGCCAATCTTGCACAAGATTAATTAACCGCTCATTTTCTCGCAACATTTTTTCCACCCATCCCGTAGCTGGAGGCTCTAAACGCTGTTGTAAGGCTTCTGCCACTAGATGAATGGAAGTCAAGGGGGTTCTGAGTTCATGAGCTAAGTCAGAAACCCATTGTTTGCGAGATTGAGTGATATCCACCAAAGGTTGTCGATTTTCGACAAATACACCAACTTGTCTTTCTGGAAGAGGCCAACTGTATCCTCGCATAGTCAAGGAGCGTAATTTACTCATCGCAGCCCCATCGTTACAAGTAGGATGAAAAACCCATTCTTCTTCCCTTGGTTGCTGTTGACTACGGGTAGTTTCAATCAATTGATCTAGTTCGTAGGAGCGTACCAACTCCAATAACAAGCGAAGTCTTCCTGCTTGCCAGCGATCAATTTGTAACAGTTCTCGTGCTTGCTCATTGCACCAGAGTAACTGATTCTCTTCATCCACCTGTAAATAAGCAAAAGGTGCTACCTCTAGCAGTTGCTGCCAAATTTGTAGCTCCTTTTCGAGTTGTTCTTGATGCTGATTAGCTAAAACAACTCCCCGTCTTAGACGAGAAATAATATTCAAGGAGATATTAGAACTATCTTTGTGTAAGCTTCCTAATATCTTCTCCAGCTGCTGCTGAAGTCGGCGCCGCTGCCAGAAATAAAATCCAACCCCTAGGGCAAGACCTAGTAAAAATGCCACGATGGTGGTCATAGCCAGTGATTATTAGCATTAATAAGAAACATCGTAAATCTAAAATCTAAGATCTACTTAATCACTGACTAGTGAGAAGCTTACCCAAATCGGTAGCCAAAACCACGGACAGTAATCAAATACTCTGGATGACTAGGGTCTTGCTCTAATTTTTCTCGCAGCCAGCGTATATGAACATCTACTGTTTTTGTATCCCCCAGAAAATCTGGACCCCAGACATGCTCAATTAACTGCTCACGAGACCATACTCGACGGGGATAACTCAAAAATAATTCCAAAAGCTTGAATTCCTTGGGAGATAGATTCACCTCTTCTCCCCTAACCGTAACACGACATTCTTGAGGATTGAGGATAATCTCTCGCCATTGCAGTACTGGCACTTGAGGCAAACAGTTGAGTCGTTGGCGACGCAGTAAAGCTCGACAACGGGCAACTAACTCCCGCATACTAAAGGGTTTGGTCAAATAATCATCAGCACCTACTTCTAGTCCTAAAACTCGGTCGGTTTCACTAGCTTTGGCACTGAGAATCAAAATTGGAACAGGATTTTCTTGGTAACGTAACAAACGACACAAATCTAACCCATTAATATGGGGGATCATAATATCTAGAATCAGCAGGTCAAAAGGACAAACTGAGTCAGTAGGCTCATTGAGTTGAAGACGTTCTATAGCTGTACGCCCATCTATAGCGGTCTCCACCTTATAACCTTCTTCTTCTAGAGCTAAGACCAGCATTTCTCGAATTAAATCTTCATCTTCAATTACCAGAATGCGCATTGAGGTTGCCAGTTCTGGACTGGAAGGACTCTGCGGTATATCGAGAGACAGCATAAAGAAAGCGAAGTTAGGTGTTTGTAGTTGGCAATCAAAGTAGAATTTTATTGGCGAATATGAAAAAACTCCAGATTGGGGATTGGGGGATAGGTCAAAGTCTTATCCCATCACGACTAGTACATCCGTTGCAGAAATAAATCACGCAATGTGCAAATTACTCCTTTGTCTCTCCTCTCTCATAACGCACCCACTAGTGGAAAGCTTTTACTTAAGAGGCACTAGTCATCAATCCACGAAATTTCGTCTTATCCAGTAATCTGCCAATATTAATCAGTTGACACTCCTCCTCCTTGCCTGAGTGAGGATTCTTGCTTCATCGGGAGCTCTTACCACTTTGGTAGTTTCGCCTAGCCCTCCACAAGCTTACACTGGCTGCCCGACAGTGTTGTAAGCACCAAAATTATTCTCTGTGTATAGAGAATAATAGTATAAGACCTATAATTCTTAGCATACAGAATACTCGCACCATTGTGTCCTGCTCTTTGAGAGCAAATCCGATTGAATTTCGTTAAATCAAGCTGGGAGAGTTGGGGGAGCTGAGGGAGTTGGGGGAGCTGGTGGAGCTGAGGGAGCTGGGGAAGCTGAGGGAGTTGGGGGAGCTGGGGAAGCTGAGGGAGCTGAGGGAGCTGAGGGAGCTGGGGAAGCTGAGGGAGTTGGGGGAGCTGGGGAAGCTGAGGGAGCTGAGGGAGCTGAGGGAGTTGGGGGAGCTGAGGGAGCTGAGGGAGCTGAGGGAGCTGGTGGAGCTGGTGGAGCTGGTGGAGCTGGTGGAGCTGGTGGAGCTGGTGGAGCTGGTGGAGCTGGTGGAGCTGGTGGAGCTGGTGGAGCTGGGGAGACAAAGAAGTAATTCTCTATTCCCAATTCCTAATTCCCAAACAACCAATGACTAATGACAAACAACAAACAACAAATAACCAATGACTATTACTCCCAGAACTACTCAAGGACTATTGGGTATCTTATGTTCCTCTTTTTTACATCTAGATTGGCAACATTTATTAGTGAACCTAATTTTTCTTTTTCCTTTAGGTTGGTTGGTCATCCTAGGAGGAACAGAACAGTTTTTAATTGTCACAATTTTTACTGCTTTGTTCAGAGGTTTGGCTGTCTGGTTGATAGGCAAAGATAGAACAACTCATATCGGAATTTCCGGTGTAGTGTTTGGTTATTTGGGTTTTTTATTAACGCGGGGCTATTTTGCCAGAGACTCAATCTATTTTGGCGTCTCAGCAATAGTTGGCGGACTCTACGGTAGATATCTTCAGGGTATTCTCCCTAAAAAACTTTTATTTTATGGGTAATATGCCAGCGCCAATGCTACGCCCCTACAGATTTATATTTTTGCTGTAATGAATACCTTCAACCATTCTGCACCATCCAAATCAAAAATCCTAAAATTTGCTCAACTGGTGGAAGAGGATAATCGTTCAAGTCGATCATGACACATTGCCCTTCTAGTTGGAGAAATCGCCACACTGTACCACTCGTAACTGTTCCATAAATCCTTGGAACAGGTTGTTGTTTCTGCTGATTAAACCGTTGAGCTGCCACCATCTCTGCTAGACATTGCCCAAGAGCTGGTTTAAGATCCTCCTTCTTAGCTTCTACTAAAATAACGGCAGGAGCTCTAATAAATAATTGTTCCGGGGAGCGACTAATCAGAAAATCAACATAACCGGTAAGCTCAGCTTCTGGTTGCACATTGAATTCTTCCCCTGAGAAAACGCTAACTTGTCCCTGGAGTTGGCGCTTTACTTCTAGCAAAACCGGGTTAATAATACCTTCAGAACGTGCTTTTTCGCTACCGACAGCGATCGCCCAGGGAAGGGTTTCTTTAAGGGTATCCTGAAGTAAAAGAGTTGGATTTACTGGAGGGATTTCTGGTAAAAATCGCTCACCTTCAACCAGGGTAAGTTGAAAATCATCTATAGCTTTACTGATGGTGAATTTACTGTAAGGCATAATATCAAGTTCGCTTGAATACTTAGGGCTTGCCTCATCGAGTTGATTGATTCGGGTTTTGCAGTAATAAGCGCCTAACGGCGAATTCAAAATTCAAAATTGATGAATCGCTGAAAAAGAAGTGAGGGAATAATAATAAAATAACAAACAACAAACAACAAACAACAAAGCAGCGGGCAATTATCCCTCCCATCTCTAAAGGAATGACCTTCCCGCCGCTTTCCGTGATTAGAGCAGGGTTACACCGCCATCCATCGGCAAAACCACCCCTGTAATATAAGGATTTGTGATCAAACCTAACACGGCTTGGGCAAACTCTTCTGGTTGTCCTAGGTGCTCCACAGGTAATGCGGTAGTTGCCCACTTTGTCAAGTCCGCTCTCTCAGACTCACCCTGAGAACTCCAGATACTGCTATCTTCTAGCAATCCAGGAGCAACCACATTAACCCGAATTGGTGAAATTTCTAATGCTAGCGATCGCCCAAACAGTGCAACTGCACTATTAGCAGCAGCAATTACGGAAATTCCCCCCATTTTTGAAGATTTGAAGATAGTTACACTAGATGTTAGGGTAATCGAGCCGTTAGGGGCTATATTTTTTAGTGATGCACGTACAGCAAAGAATGTCCCCCAGAATTTCTGCATCGCACCTTGAGCTGTTTCCGTGCTCATCTCTGCTAAGAGGGAACGGGGCATATTTCTGTCTCCCATAGAGGTTACAACCAAATGATCGAAGTTCCCGATTTCCTCAAAAAAAGCATTGACTGAATCCTCATGCACAATGTCTACAGTTTTAGTCTCAATCTCTCCAGGAAGGGACTCCATTGCTTCATTTAATTTGTCTTGTGAGTAGTGGGAAAGTACCACCGATGCTCCAAGTTCTGCTGTTTTTTTGGCAATTGCTAGGTCAACTCCTGAGTTGATGCCAATAATAACTACTTTCTGCCCTGATAGTGACTCAAACATAATTTTTCCTTTTTGGATGAGGTACAAAGTGCTTGGTAATTGGGAATTGGGAATTGGGAATTGGGAATGGAGAATTGGGAATAGGCTCACCAAAATTGGATGTACCTTATAAATGCGAGAATTGCTATTTTAGTGGAAAAATGGGATAAACTTTATGGCTTATTCGCAGAAACTAACGCATAACTTAGAGCCCAAGAGCTTAGCAAATTATCGATAGCAGTGACATTTGCTTCACAAATTTCTTTATTTATTTCTCCTGCCTGAAATTGTGCTTCCATCCAACCTCTGAGATGGCGGAAGTGCCTTTTCCAGCATTCCTCTGTCGCGTCCACTATTTTTATCTGCTCGAATCCTGCTTGTTGGTAAAGATGCTGATAAGCTTCCAGATCTTTGACAGCATTTTCAGCAATGACTAAATTACCAAAATACTCTGTCTTTTCACAGATAATATCCGCAAGGATAAGACTACCACCGGGCTTCAATACACGACAAGCCTCTTTCAAGAACTTCTCCCTAGTATCAAAATACAAAGCCGCCTCAACACAGATTATCTGCTCCCATTGATTCTCCTCAAATTTCAACTCCACCGCGTCCATTTCCATGAAGTTACAGTCTGGTGCATTGACTCGACATCTTTCGAGTTGTTGGCTGGAAATATTGATGCCTACCACATCAGTAGGGGAGTAGTACTTAAGTAGATAATCAGTAGTTGCGCCTAAACCACAGCCAACATCAAGGATACTTCCTGTTTTCTCTGGCATAAATTCTAAGAGTTTTTCCATAAGATTAAAGCAGGCTTCTTCTTGATTCTGAGTCTCTGGCAACCAATAGCCTACATTAAAAAACTCATGTTTACCATAGATATTTCTGGTTACCGGATTGAGAATCAACTGATCGATTTGGGTAATAAATTCTGTTTTATCCATTTTTTCCTAAGGTTTGTAATTTATAAAAACCGCCCAGGCGCTTAGGACAAGGGGCTTAAGCCCCTTGTTAATTTGCCGTACATGAGAATGTCTTAGCCGTCCTGGCGACTGCTATCATTTTCCAATGGCAAATGACAAACAACAAGTTTATCAATTCGACCTTCTCCATTCTTAATTAAATCGCCTGCTCAATACAAGCTTTTAACTGTTGGGCTAAAACTTGGACATGGGGTTCCGCCGTAATTGTGACATGATTTCCCAATACAAAATGGATATCCATTGGTTCTGTAGAAAACTCGCTCCAACCCAAGGAAAAATCTTCTGAATTTTCAGATACTAACTCCCTATTAGGATCGTCTGGCAGATCCTCATTGGCACGTATAATCGTCAGTTTACCAGGATACATACCTTGTGGTACATAATCAACCAGACATAAGCAACTATTTTTATAAGCTTGGACGATATTTATCAGTTCTGTTGTTTCAGCATTCGGAGGCAGCATATTAGCCATTTTGAAATAGTGTAGAACATATTTTAGTTGCTCCTCCACTGTTAAAGGCTGGAGAGTTTCGTAGGAAATATCTACATCCTTGTCTAAATAAACTTTTATGCCTTTACTCACCTCCGCCAGCCACCTGGCGTGATCCCAATCAAGATAATCAAGTAGTATTTGCTTATCTTTATAAGTTGGTGCGGAAGAATCAACAATTGCCAGTAAAGCTACTTTCTGTCCCTGCTGATATAACTGTTTGCCCATTTCAAAAGCAACGTTTCCTCCATAGGAATGTCCACCTAAAAAGTATGGTCCCTGGGGCTGGACAGCTTGCATGGCTTCAATGTAAATCCTAGCCATATCCTCAATACGAGTAATCGACCCTAATTCCTGATACAGATTGTTTTCAAAACTGTAGAAGGGTTGCTCTTCTCCTAAATAACGTCCTAAGTGATAGAAGTAAAAAGGTCTACCTCCCGCACCAGGGACACAGAAGAAAGGTAAGTTGGAACCTTGGGGCTGAATGGCAACCAAACAAGACGGAGAAGAGTCATCCGAGTCAGTTTCCATAATTGTTGCCAACTGTTCAATGGTGGGGTTCTGGAATAACCTGACTAAAGGAATATCTTTGCCCAATTGTTGCTTAATTTGAGTCATTAAGTAGGATGCTAACAGGGAATGGCCACCGAGTTCAAAAAAGTTATCTTGTACCCCAATCTTGTCAAGTTTCAGCACCTTTGACCAAAGTTGTACCAGTTGCAATTCTAATTGGTTACGCGCTTCCACAAATGTCTCCCAGTCAATACTGTTAGACGGTGCTTTCAAGGCGCGGCGGTCTACTTTACCATTCGGCGTGAGAGGTAGTGACTCTAGAATCATCAAAGCCGATGGTATCATGTAACCTGGAAGTTTATGGGTCAGGAACTGACGCAATGTGCTGGTAGTGAGTGTGACTTCTGGTTGCGGTACGACATAGGCAACTACACGCTTTTCCCTTGGAGTATCTTCCCTAACAATGACACAAGCAACTTGTACATCTTCATGTTGGCTCAGTACTGCTTCAATTTCCCCCAACTCTATGCGGAAACCCCGGATTTTTACCTGATGATCAATCCGTCCTAAAAATTCAAGGTTACCGTCAGGTAGATAACGGGCTAAATCTCCAGTTTTATAGAGGCGAGAATCTGAATCAGTGCTCAATGGATTAGGGTCTGTTTTCAGACTGTCGGAGGGCAAAGCATTTTGATTGTCTAACTTGGATTTATCCGATAAATTATCCCCCAAATGCTTTGCCCCTACATCAGATTTTTGACTTTGAAGACATGCCCTAGAGATAAACTTTTCCTGGGTTAACTCAGGACGGTTGAGATAACCTCGCGCCAATCCTGCACCCCCAATATGTAATTCCCCTGGTACACCCATAGGAACCGGTTGTAGATATTCGTCTAGGATATAAATTTGTGTATTGGCAATAGGACGACCAATGGAAATTGACTCTATCTTCGTCTCCAGTTGTCGAGGAATTGGATAACAACAGGTAAACGTCGTGTTTTCTGTTGGGCCATATCCATTAATAATTGTTGTCAATGGTAGAGTCTCAAGGGCTTTCTGAACGTGAACTACTGAAAGTGCTTCTCCACCAATGAGTAGTTGTTGAATTCCTGACAATGCTTGAGGGTCATCATCCACAATCGAGTTAAATAAAGCAGCTGTCAGCCATAAAATTGTGATGCCATGTTTGTGGATTTCGTCCCTGAGATTGTCAGCAGTAGGAATATGTTCTGGGAATAAAACGCATCGAGCACCGTGTAACAAAGCCCCCCAAATCTCGAATGTAGAAGCATCAAAAGAAATTGGAGCCATCTGAAGAAATCTTTGTGTTTCATCTAGATGAGCATAGTCAACACCAAACAAAAGACGATTAACGCCACGATGAACTACTTCAACACCTTTGGGTTTTCCCGTAGAACCAGAAGTATAAATCACATAAGCTAAATTTTCTCCACTGACTCTGCTGTGGAGATTATCGTGATTAGCTTGCTCAATTGTCTGCCAGTTAGTATCTAAACAGACGATACGCCCTTGATTTTGCTCAAGTAAAGATGTTGCAGACAACGTCTCTAGGAATTTTTCTTGAGTCAACAACACTGTTACCTGAGTATCTTCCAGCATAAAACTTAAACGCTCTTGGGGATACTCTGGGTCAAGGGGAACATAGGCTCCCCCGGCTTTGAGAATGCCCAACATTCCCACCAACATTTCTAAGGAACGTTCGACACATAGCCCCACCAGCCTATCAGCTTCCACACCTAAGGAACGTAAATAGTGGGCTAACTGATTGGCACGACAATTCAATTCACGGTAAGTTAGATATTGATTTTGGTAGACAAGAGCGATCGCGTCGGGAGTCCGTTCAACTTGTTCCTCAAACAACTGATGAATAGACTTATCCTGGGGATAGTCTGTTTGAGTATTGTTCCACTCCACCAACAATTGATGTCTTTCTGCTGGACTCAATAGGGGTATTTCGGCAACTCGTACTTCGGGATTTGCTACCACAGCCTGGAGTACCGCTTGAAAATGTTGAGCAATGCGAGTAACAGTAGCTTTATCAAACAAATCACTATTGTAAGACCAAACCCCCTCTAACCCCTCTGGCATCTCCCAAATAATTACTTCTAGGTCAAATCTAGCTCTGATATCAACAGGCAAAGGCAGACTCTCCATAGCTAAATCTGATAAACTGCCCTCTGACTGGGGAGCATTCTGGAGGGAAAACAGCACCTGTACCAGCGGATTGCGACTCAAATCTCGATCCGGCTGTAACTTTTCCACTAACATCTCAAAGGGCAATTCTTGGTGAGCATAGGCTGAGAGGGTAGTTTGCCTGACTTGAGCCAAGAAGTCTTTAAAGCTGGGATTACCAGAAAGATTGCCCCTCAAGGCTAGGGTATTGGCAAAAAATCCGATTAACCCTTCCACACTCTTGTTGGTGCGATTGGCAATAGGAGAACCAACAACCAAATCTGACTGATTGCTATGACGAGAAAGGGTAACAAAAAAAGCAGCCAGTAGGGTCATAAACAAGGTAGTTTCTGCATCCTGGCTCAGTTGCTTGAGGCTTTGAGTTAATTCCTGAGCCAGTGGCAAACCCTCAGCTGCCCCTTGGAAAGTCTGAACTGGGGGACGGGGGTGATCCGTCGGCAATTCCACAACGGGAGGAGCATCCGCTAACTGATTCTGCCAGTAATTGAGTTGCCGTTCAAGAACTTCCCCGGTTAGCCACTGACGTTGCCACAGGGCAAAGTCAGCATATTGGATGGGTAATTCTGGGAGTGGGGAAGGTAGTCCTTGAGAGAAGGCTGCATATAGCTTAGACAACTCACTAAAGAAGATATTCAAAGACCAACCATCATAGATGATATGATGCATCTTCAATAGCAGTACATGTTCGAGGGCACTCAGTTTGAGCAGGGTAAATTCTACTGGGGATTCCCTCGCCAAATCAAAGGACTTAGCAGCAAGAGACTTTGCCATCTGTTGAATTTGAGCCGTTTGTTCCTCAGCAGACAAGTCCTGCAAATCCTGGATAGGTAATCTTAAAGCAGTAGGGTCAGCAATTTGTTGAATAGCTTCCCCGTCTACCATAGGAAATGTGGTTCTGAGAATTTCATGACGGCAAACCAGTCCACTCAGACTTTTCTCTAGGGCAACAATATCAAGTACACCCTCTAACCGCAGCGCCTCCAGCATATTGTAAGACTGACTATCGGGGGAGAGTTGGTGCAGAAACCAGAGTCGTTGTTGGGCAAAAGATAGAGGAATCCGATGATCCCGTGACATCGGCATAATAGCTGATTCAGCTGCTCTAGAGGTTGCCTTCGCTTGCTGGAAAAAGGAAATAATTTCAGATTTTCTCGTTCCAATTTCTTGCTTAATTTCGGATGTCATTGCCCCCTTAGGTGCATGATATTTGAGTTTCTCTTCTTCCAGCCAAAGTTTGATCTCTAAACTATTTAAATAGGACAAAAATTCTACGACTTTCATCTGCCAATTGCCTCCCAAAGTTTTTAATGATTGAGATGAGACCAAATCCGGTATGACATAGACCCGTTGTGTCCACATTGTAGAGACGTTGCATGCAACGTCTCTACTTATAATTCACCTTCCTCATAGTCATCTGGTATTTCTGCAAAGGAAGGTTGAGGATTTTGTACCATTTCCAGCACCTCAATATTTTGAGCCAA
Organism: Symploca sp. SIO1C2; assembly: GCA_010672925.1. Classification (GTDB taxonomy): domain Bacteria; phylum Cyanobacteriota; class Cyanobacteriia; order Cyanobacteriales; family Coleofasciculaceae; genus Caldora. The sequence goes on from JAAHFP010000013.1 coordinate 359,353, forward strand.
GCTAGCTACAGTCGGATACTCCAGAAAATTTTGTAAGGACAATTCCACCGAGAAAATATCACTTAAGCGAGAAATCACTTGAGTTGCCAGGAGGGAATGACCCCCAAGTTCAAAGAAATTGTCCTTAACTCCAATGCGTTCAATACCCAAAACTTCACTCCAGATTTGAACCAGTTGAGCTTCAATGGGGTTGCGAGGTAGAGTAAAGCCAGTAGAAAGATTTCGAGTCGCGGTATCTGGTTTTGGCAGTGCTTTACGATCCACTTTGCCATTGGGGGTCAGAGGCAACGCATTGAGCAGGACAAAAGCCTGGGGCATCATATAATTGGGCAGCTTTTGTTGCACAAACTGACGAACCTGTGGCACTAGTTTTTGAACTAATTTGCCGTAGAGGGGATTGTTGGTATAGTCAGTCCAAGGTTTAGCCGTGACAGTATCACTATCCCAAAAAGCAATTGGAGTTGAACCATTGCGGCAGAAGACCAGATCATAACAACCATCCTGACTACTTTCCCACCAACTCAGGTACACCTTGTAGCCCAAATTCTGCCCTAGTTCCCAAAGCTGTTCAGGATTAATGCCAGTAGTTGGTTGTTGTGGGAGTAATCCCCGTAGTTGGCTCACTGTCTCGACAGCTGGCGGTTCTGCCAACCATTGCCAAATCTGTAATGCTTGCTGTACCCTTTGGTTTGGCACACCCCGAATCCCTAGTAATTCTGGTTGCTCTTGTTGGAGTTGACTTTTAATTTGTGTCAACGAAAGTTGGTCTAATTGCCAATTGCACCAGGGAACAACACTAGTTGGAATCTGACTACCGATATGAAGAGTAACATCATAGCGGAATTGGGTTAATTCATTATTCTCAGCATAGCCTCGTTTAGGCTCAATCTCAATTGAAGTAATTTGAGGAAAACGGGTTTGGAGAGCAAGGAAGAACCTGGGGTCAATCACCAATTCTTCTTCAGCAGTCACACTCTGATGAACCTGCTGCTGCCATTGCTCAACAGTTGTATCGGCAGCTAATCGAGATAACTGCACTGCTGCATGATAGGGTTCCAGTAATGGCAAACTGCGGACATCCCCAACAAAGATTGTACCGTGATTGCTAATTGTGGCGATCGCTCCATCTAGAACTTGCAGCAAATACTCAACACTAGGGAAATATTGCACAACTGAATTCAAAACTATCGTGTCGAATTCTGCTGGAGGAATATCTGTAAAGTTATCCGCCATGCGGTGCAGCAGTCGCACTTGTGCTAAACCCTGACTTTGACAAATTTGTTCAACGTTTTGTAAAGCAGCGCTGGAATAATCCGCACCCCAATACTTCTGGCAGTTGGGAGCAATACGAGATAGGAGTAAGCCAGTTCCACAACCAATTTCTAAGACTCGTTGCGGTGACAAAGACAGAATCCGGCTGACGGTACTGTCAACCCACTCCTGCATTTCCTCCGCAGGAATTGGCTGCCCGGTATAACTGCTATTCCAACCGCTAATATTAAAGGTAGGGTCATCAGTCGCAGTTTGAGGTTGACCATAGGCTTGTTCATAGAGCATTTGCCAGTCGCTGAGGTATTCACTCTCCCATTGAGCCACCTGCTGGGGTAATACCTGGTTGTTGAGAGCAGGAACCAGGTAAGACACCAAATTTTTGTCCCCTATCGTATCAACCTGGGCAACTACAACCGCCTCCTGTACTAAGGGGTGTTGGCTTACCACCGCTTCAATTTCCCCTAACTCAATCCGGAAGCCGCGAATTTTAACTTGATTGTCGATCCGTCCCAAGAATTCAATCTGGCCATCGGGAAGATAACGCGCCAAATCTCCCGTTTTATATAATTTTGAACTTTGAATTTTTAATTTTGAATTATCAAACGGATGAGGAATAAATTTCTCTTGAGTCAATTCAGGGCGATTGAGATAACCTCGTGCTAATCCAGCGCCACCAATGTGCAACTCTCCAGGTACACCAATCGGTACTAGCTGTAACTGGGCATCTAAAATATAAACTTGGACATTGGTAATGGCACGACCAATTGTCACTTTCTCATCAATTGGCGTGCATTTTGCGATCGTTGCACAGACGCTGGCTTCAGTTGGTCCATAAGCATTGAAGAAGTTTCGCCCAACAGACCATTGTTTGACCAATTCAGGAGAACAAGCTTCTCCCGCCACAATAATAGTTTGCAGTTGTGGTAGTTCTTCCTTAGGTAGGACTGCTAGTGCTGATGGGGGTAGAGTAATATGAGTAATGCCATCATCCCGTAACCGCTCAATTAACGGCTGACCTGGCATAAGAGCATCTTTTGTCCCTAAATAAAGTGTTGCCCCTGCTCCCAAACTCATCAAGATTTCTGAGATACAAGCATCAAAACTAAAGGAAGCAAACTGGAGCACCCGACTTTCCGGTTCCACACCAAAACTCTGAATTTGAGCCTGAGCCAAATTACACAATCCTTGATGTTCTACCATCACTCCTTTGGGTTTACCGGTAGAACCGGAAGTGTAAATCACATTCGCTAGGTTAGAAGCTGTAACAACCCCAGTCAGATTCTCCTGGCTGTTTTTGGCAATTTCCAGATTCTCGAAGGCAGGAGGCAGGAAGCAGAACCCACCCCTAACCCCTCCAAGGAGGGGAACAGGAGGTTCTGAGGAAAGCTGACTTGTTTCTCCTATGCCATTGGGGGCGCAGGGATCTCCTGGGGAGTCCCCTAACAAAATAGGTTGAGCTTGATGTTGAGGTAGTTTATCTAGAAGTTGCTCTTGAGTCAGCAACAGGGAAACTTGGCTGTCCTCTAACATATAGCTCAAACGATCGCTTGGATATTCAGGGTCAAGGGGAACATAAGCACCACCAGCCTTGAGAATGCCCAGTAATCCGATTAGCATTAATAGCGATCGCTCTACGCATAACCCTACCAGTACATCTGCTCCTACGCCCAAGGAACGCAAGTAATGGGCTAACTGGTTAGCATGACAATTCAACTGAGAATAGGTGAGCTGTTCATTGCCAAATACCACTGCTACTGCATCTGGAGTCCGTTCTACCTGTTCTTCAAATAACTGATGAATACATTGATTCACCCGTAAGGACGTTGCATGTGGAGACGTTGCATGCAACGTCTCTACAGTATCTAACAATTGATGACGTTCCTGCTGGGTGAGCAAAGGTAATAATGCCACTGACTGCTGGGGATTTTCCACAATTGCGGTTAACAACGTCTGGAAATGTTGCATCATGCGACCAATTGTCGTCCCATCAAATAAATCCCGGTTGTAAGAGCAAAAACCTCTGATACCTTCTGGGAAATCCCACAAGTAAACTTCTAGGTCAACCCGGACAGAATCTAGTCCTGAAGACATCCCTTCAGCCGTTAAACCGGGCATATCCCAAGGAGAACTGGGGGCATTTTGCAGGGCAAAGACCACCTGTGTCAACGGCTGGCGATCCAGATTTCTTTCCGGTTGCAACTCCTCCACCAGCATCTCGAAAGGTAAATCTTGATGGTCATAAGCATTTTGGGTCACTTCCCGCACCTGAGCTAAAAAGGCTTCAAAAGTTGGTTGTTGAGATAAATCAAATCTTAAGGCTAGGGTATTGACAAAAAATCCAATTAATGGTTCTAATTCTGTACGATTACGATTGGCAATCGGTGAACCAACCACCAGATCCGTTTGTCTACTGTAGCGGGATAGTAACACCACAAAACCCGCCAACAAGGTCATAAATAAAGTGCTTCCAGAGGCTTGACTCAGATTTTTCAGCTGCTGTGTGAGCTGGGAATCGAGTTGAAACTGTTCTGTACCCCCTCGAAAAGTCTGTACGGCGGGACGAGGACGGTCTGTCGGCAGTTCTAACAGCGGTGGTGCGCCTGTCAAATGTTGCTTCCAGTAACTCAACTGACGTTCAAGTATTTGATTGGTCAGCCACTGACGCTGCCAGACGGCGAAGTCGGCATATTGTATCGGGAACTCTGGTAAAGTGGCAGCATCACCTGTAGAAAACCCTTGATAATAGGCTGAAAGCTCCTCCACCAAAATCCCCATCGACCAACCATCCGCAGCAATATGGTGAATGGCAAATAGCAATACATAGTCATCTTGAGTAACTTGCCAAAGCTTAACTCGCAACACAGAGTCATTGGCTAGATCGAAGGGTTTGCTGGCTGCTGCTTTCGTCAAGGCTTGCACCTGTTTCCAGGGCTCCGGCACATTCCGAAGATCCACCACCGGTAATGTGAGGGTGATGTCTGAGTCTATCACCTGTATCGGCTTGTTATCCTTGACCTTAAACCGAGTCCTTAGGGGTTCATGGCGCTGTACAATTTCCCCAAAGGCTTGTTCCAAAGCTTGAATATTGAGATTCCCCGTCAAACGCACGGTGACATCAATAGTGTAAGCTCCACTATCTCCTTCCAAGTGATGCACAAACCACAAACGCTCCTGCGCCCAAGACAGGGGAATATCAGTGTTCCTGGAAACAGATACAATCTCTGGGATATTTAAGCTCAAACCCGCTTCCAATTGAGCAATGATCTCCTCACTTAATTGGGCAATTGTGGGGGATTCAAACAGAGAACGCAAGGGTAAGGAAATGCTGAAGGCTTCCTGTACACGAGAGATAACCTGAGTCGCCAACAGAGAATGTCCCCCTAAGTCAAAGAAGTTATCATCAATGCCCACTTGCTCTACTTTTAGGACTTGCGCCCAAATTTTGGCCAGCATTTCCTCAGTGGGGGTGCGGGGAGCCACATAATTTTCTGTGCGATCGCTCTGTAAATCTGGTGCAGGTAAGGCACGGCGGTCTACTTTACCATTTGGTGTTAAAGGCAGCTCTTCTAAAATGACAAAGTTGGAGGGGATCATGTAGTTAGGCAAAAGCTTCTTGAGAGTTGCCCTTAAAGATGGAACCAAATTGTCGTAATCCAATGATTTGGGTACAACGTAAGCTACTAGGCGTTTATCATTGGGTTGGTCTTCCCTTGCCAGAACAACTCCTTCCCGGACTTCTGGCAACTGGGATAGGATCGCTTCAATTTCTCCTAACTCAACCCGGAAGCCGCGAATTTTCACTAAATTGTCAATCCGTCCCAAAAATTCAATGTTGCCATCGGGTAAGTAACGAACTAAATCCCCTGTTTTGTATAACAATTTTGAATTTTTAAAAGGATTGGGAATGAATTTTTCCTGAGTTAGTTCAGGGCGATTCAAGTAACCCCGTGCTAATCCTAAACCTCCAATATGCAATTCTCCAGGTACACCGATGGGAACAGGTTGTAAGTGAGAATCTAGGATATAGATTTGTGTATTGGTGATGGGGCGACCAATGGAAATTTTCTCGCGATCGCTACATTTTGCTATAGTGGCACAGACACTGGCTTCTGTTGGCCCGTAAGCATTGAAGAAGTTTCGCTCCACCGACCATTGTTTAATCAATTCAGGAGAACAGGCTTCTCCAGCAACAATAATCGTTTGTAGTGTCGGAAGTTCCTCTTCTGGCAGAACCGCCAGTGCCGAGGGGGGCAAAGTAACATGAGTAATATCATAATCTCGTAATTGCTCAACTAAGGGTTGACCAGGCATCAAAGAGTCCTTAGTTCCTAGATAAAGTGTTCCTCCTGCTCCCAAAGCCATAACCACTTCCCAGATAGAAGCATCAAAACTGAGGGAGGCAAACTGGAGAATGCGACTTTCTGAAGATAGGTCAAAGGCTTGAATTTGAGCTTGACTTAAGTTGCACAATCCCCTGTGTTCCACCATTACTCCTTTAGGCTTACCTGTGGAACCAGAGGTGTAAATTACATTCGCCAGATGACAAGGTTGAACCCCACTATTCAGGTTATTTTGATTATTTTGAGCAATTTGTTCCCATACTTGCTCTAAACAAACTAACTGTGCTTGAGGTTGTGGCAATTGAGCAAGAACATGCTGTTGGGTTAGTAACACCGAAACTTGAGCATCTTCCAGCATATAGCTCAAACGTTCTTGGGGATATTCAGGATCAAGGGGAACATAGGCACCACCTGCTTTGAGAATTCCCAATAATGCCACAATCATATCCAGGGAACGTTCTACACATAACCCCACTAGTACATCAGCTTTCACTCCTAAGGAATGCAAGTAATGGGCTAATTGATTAGCACGATTATTCAACTGCTGGTAAGTTAATTGTTCATTCTCAAATACCACCGCCACTGTATTAGGATTGTGTTCAACTTGCTGCTCAAACAACTGATGGACACATTTATCTTGGGGATAATCTGTTTGAGTCTGATTCCAATCAATTAATACCTGCTGCTGCTCCACTTTAGTTAACAACGGGAATTGGGAGACTTGCTGCTGAGGATTAGCGACAATGCCCTCCAGTAGGGTCACAAAATGACCCACCATCCGTTCAATGGTACTAGCATCAAATAAATCCCTGTTGTATTCAAAAACTCCCGCCATTCCTGACGCTGTGTCCTCCATTCCTAAGGTCAAATCAAACTTTGCCGTTGCATTAGTAATCGGCAAATCAGTGATGGTTAAACCACTCAGTTCTACTTGAGCAATGGGGGTATTTTGAAGGACAAAAGCAACTTGGAATAGGGGAGTATGACTGAGGTTTCGTTCCGGCTGCAATGCCTCTACTAGCATCTCAAAGGGCAAGTCTTGATGAGCATAGGCATCCATTGCCGTTTGCCGCACACGAGTCAGTAATTCACTGAAGCTAGGATTTTCAGAAAAATTAGTCCGCAGCACTAAAGTGTTACTAAAAAAGCCAATCAAGCCTTCGATTTTACTATAGTTACGGTTAGCAATGGGGGTTCCGACCAAAATATCGGCTTGTCCGGTGTAGCGATATAGTAAGGTGTCAAATGCTGCCAACAGGGTCATAAACAAGGTTACCCCTTGTTCCTGACACAACTGAGTCAGCTGTGAAGTGAGTTCCGGCGAGAGGGTAAACTGTTGATATGCCCCCGCAAAGGTTTGCATAGCGGGTCGAGGTCGGTCTGTCGGCAGCACTAACAACTCTGGTGCGTCTGCCAGTTGTTGTTGCCAGTAATTCAGTTGGTTTTGCAGTACCTCTCCTTGTAACCACTGTTTTTGCCAGAGGGCAAAGTCCGCATATTGGATAGGTAGTGGAGTTAAAGGAGAAGGCTGACCTTGAGCATAAGCATCATACAAGGTTGTCAGTTCCTCAAAGAACACACTCACTGACCAACCATCACTAACAATATGATGCATACACACCGACAACCAATGTTCGGTCTCATTAAATACTAATAATGTCGCCCTGAGCAATGAATCATTTGCCAAGTCAAAGGGTTGAGTTACTTGTTGTTGGGCGATTTGTTGGGCAGCTATTTCTCGTTCGGTTGTCGGTAAATGCTGCAAGTCAATAACTGATACTTTCCAAGGGTTAGGGTGTGTTTTCAGACTATCGGAGGGCATTAGCGTAGCGTTAGCGACGTAAGGAGCGTCAGCATTTGGATTGTATCCCTTGGGCTGCGTTGATAAATTATCGCCCAAATGCTTTTCCCCTACATCAGACTTGGTTTTAATAATAGGGGTGGGTTGTCCATTAACTGCGATAAAATTAGTCTGTAAGGCTTCGTGGCGCTCAATAATATCTTGTAAACTTTGTTCTAGGGCTGCAAGATTAAGGGTTCCTTCGAGACGCAAAGTCATTGGGATATTGTAGGTGGCACTGTTCGGTTCTAGTTGGTCTAGGAACCACAGTCGATTTTGAGCATAAGACAAGGATATCTCGGCATCACTTGCCCTGGGCTGGATAGGAGGAATTGCTAAGTCTGAATCCTGTTGCTGCAATTGCTCAATCACCTGACTCAATTGAGCTACTGTTGGGGCGCTAAACAATTCCCGCAGGGGAAGCTCAATGTTAAACAGATTACGAATCCGGGAAACTAATTGGGTTGCCAGGAGAGAATGTCCTCCCAGATCAAAGAAGTTATCATTAATACCGACTTGCTCTATTTTCAGCACTTGTGCCCAAATTTGAGCCAGCATTTCTTCCTGGGGAGTGCGGGGAGCCACATATTCACCCCTTGGTTCGTGCTGTAAATCTGGTGCTGGTAGGGCGCGACGGTCTACTTTCCGGTTAGGAGTCAGCGGTAGGGACTCTAAGAATAAGAAAGTCCGAGGCACCATGTAAAGTGGCAGATGATGGGAGAGGAATTGACGCAGTGTACTAATCGCAGGGATCTGTTGTTGCTCATGGGGGATAACATAGGCAACTAAGCGTTTATCCCCAGGGGTATCCTCCCGCAGCAGGACACAGGATGTTTGCACCTGAGGATTGCGGTTGAGTACCGCTTCAATTTCTCCGAGTTCGATGCGGAATCCTCGGATTTTCACCTGATTATCGATGCGTCCGAAGCACTCGATGTTACCATCAGGCAGATAACGGGCTAAATCCCCAGTTTTGTAGATGCGATCGCAATTCTTAGATTGCTCTTCTTTCCTCCCTCTGCTCCCCTGCTCCCCTGCTCCCCTGCTTATACTAAAGGGATTGAGCAGGAATTTTTCCTCGGTTAATTCGGGACGGTTGAGGTAACCTCGTGCCAGACGAACTCCCCCAAGATGCAATTCCCCAATCACTCCCACTGGAACTGGTTGCAGATACTCATCTAGGATATAGGTCTGGGTATTGGCAATGGGACGGCCAATCAGGACTGAATTAGCTTGTTCAGTATCAGGATTAAGCAGATCACAGACGACAGCAGTAACAGAGGCTTCAGTGGGACCGTAGACATTGAGACAATTGACGCGATTGCCTACTAATGTTTTCCACAGTCTCACGGTTTCCGGTAGCACTGTGTCTCCCCCCACTGCCACTAAATGCAAACTTTGAGGTACAGTTGCATCAGATTTGGATACCGCTACTGCCCATTCATGCCAATAGGCTGGAGTAATATTCAGGACACTCAGCCTTTGTTGTTCAATAAACTGGGCAAAACTGGCAAAATCAGGGAACATTTGCGCCGGTCTTAATACTACTGTACCGCCGGTCATCCAAGTGGGGAAGATTTCTTCGGCTGCCACATCAAAACCAAAGGAAGCAAACTGTAAAACTCGGTCTGTGGGGGTCAGATCAAAGACTTCACTAATAGCACTGCTATGGTTAACTAAAGCCTCATGAGCCAGCATCACCCCTTTAGGTTTGCCAGTTGAGCCGGAAGTGTAGAGGAGACAACAGAGGTTTTCTGGTTGGACTGCACTCACCGGATTTGCTTGACTTTGAGCCTTCAGTTCCTCAGATACTGTGTCTAAAGCGATCGCTTTGACCCTTTCCCCTTGTACAGGCAAAGTCTTGAGGAGTATTTCCTGGGTAAGCAAGAGGTTGATTTGGGAATCTTCGCAAATGTAAGCCAATCGTTGTCGGGGATAATCTGGGTCAAGAGGAACATAGGCTCCCCCAGCTTTGAGCACCGCTAACAATCCCACAATCATCAATAGCGATCGCTCTAGATAAATCCCCACAAACATGTCTGGTCTTACACCCAGAGATTGCAGGTAGTGGGCTAATTGATTGGCTTGGTTGTTTAACTGTTGATAAGTTAATTGTTGATGGTTAAACTCTACTGCTATTGCATCAGGAGTCTGTTGCACCTGGGCTTCAAATAATTGATGAATACAATCTGAAGCGGGATAGTCTGCATCTGTATTGTTCCAATCTACTAAGATCTGTTGTTGCTCTTCTACAGTTAGAAGGGAATTCGACTCGTAGCATTCTTGTGGCTGATTCACCATTGCCCACAAGGAATTAAGATAGTATTTGCTAATTCTGTCAACTTGTTCCGGGCATAATTTTAAGGCATCATAATCAATTTTTAACTGAATTTCCGAGGTGTTGGGATTGACAACAAATTGAGCAGTAAAGGTGAAATCAGTCTCTTCAAAAAACTTGCCACCCAGTAGCTGCAAATGCTCCAGTCCCAACACCTGTTGGTAAACGTGAAAATTCACAAAGTTAAATGCCGCTTCAAACAAAAGCTCACCGCCAAAACTTCTCTGGATTTCCGCTAGAGGATAGCGACGGTGGGGCAGTAACTCTCTTTCTGCGGCAAATACTTGCTTCACTAAATCGATCCAAGTACCGCCATGCAATTGCAGGCGAAATGGTAATGTGTTCAGGAATAACCCTAGAATGCGATCGCCATCACTCTGTTCCGGGCGTCCATTAGCAACTAAGCCGGTGAGTACATCTGACTGACCACTGACCAGACTCAACACTCGCAAATGAGCTGCCAACAGTAGTGTTTTCAGGGGCACTTCTGTGGACTGAGCTAGTTGTTTTAAACCTCGACAAAGTTCCGGAGTAAAGGTGATATCTTGCTCATTAACTTGATGCCCATCAGTCTTTCTCGACTCAGAAGACCATCTCGGCAACTGGGTTATGGTGCTCTCCTCCAGCTTTTTTTTCCAGTATTGTTGAGTTTCTGGTGAAGCGATCGCTTGTTGCTCCAAAGCGATAAAATCTCGGAAGCTAAGGCTTAAAGGGGGCGATACAAAATCAACTACTTTGCCTAGAAGTGCCAGATAACGAGTTAGCAACTCACTCATCATTGAGGCAACACTCCAGCCATCGAGAATAGCGTGGTGGCAACTAAAAGTTAGACTAAATGTCTCTTCTGTTCGGCGATGAACAAAGAAGCGTATTAAGGGAGGATTAGTCCAATCAAAATAATGTGTTTTTTCCGATTCAAACCAGGCATCTAATGCCTCTTCTTGTTGAGCTGGATTCAAATGAGACCAATCTTCTACTTGCAAAGGAATCTCTACCTGCTGATGAACCAATTGCAAGGGAATACTGTAGTGACTTAGGTCAAACGAAGTCCTAAATATCTGGTGATGGTCAACCAACTCTTGTAGGGCAACCTGCAAAAGTTCAACCTGAAGAGGAGTTTTGAGATGATAGCTACTAATTTCGTGGTAGATGGCACTATCTTGATTGTACTCACTATGGTAGAACATTCCCATTTGCAGTTGAGCCAAGGGATAGGCATCTTCTATTTCATTTGGTAATTGCTGTTTGTCTGCCTCACAAATCAAACTAAAGGGTTGAGTTAATTCAATATTTTCACTCTTATCTTCTACTAGAATTTTTTGGAGAAGTTCGTAAATAGTTTGATGTTTAAATAGCTGTTGTACAGAGAAACTCAAGCCTTGCTCCTTAGCTTGAGATAACACTTGAATACTACGGATAGAATCTCCACCTAGGGCAAAGAAGTTATCATGAATACCTACTTGCTCAATACCCAAAACATTAGTCCAGATGGCAGCTAGTATTTTTTCTTGGGGAGTGCTTGGAGCAACAAAAACATTTTCTAGTTCGGGTCTAACGCTGTCAGGTGCAGGTAAAGCGCGACGGTCAATTTTGCCATTATCCGTTAATGGTAAGCTTTCCAGGATAACAAAAGAACTGGGAACCATGTAAACTGGCAGTTTGGCTTGGAGATATTGCCGCAGTTGCGTTAGGGTAACAGAGGATTCTGATTGGGGTACAATGTAAGCCACCAAAAGTTTATCCCCTGGTTGTTCCTCTCGTACTAAGACCACGCTTTCCCAAATATCTGGATGTTGAGTTAGTAAGGCTTCAATCTCTCCCAACTCAATGCGGAATCCCCTAATCTTGACTTGATTGTCAATTCGTCCTAGATACTCTAACTCCCCATTGGGTAAATAACGAGCTAAGTCTCCTGTTTTGTATAATTTTGAATTACCAAACGGGTTAGCAATAAACCGCTCTGCTGTCAATTGAGGACGGTTGAGATAGCCACGGGTGACCCCGGCTCCCCCCACATACATCTCTCCAGGAATTCCGATTGGAACTGGCTGTAAATACTCATCAAGTACATACATCTGTAAGTCAGGAATGGGACGACCAATGACACTGGCGGCACTGTCCAAATCGGCTAAACTTAGGGGACGATAGGTAACATGTACGGTGGTTTCAGTAATCCCATACATATTCACTAACTGAGGCTTCTGATCACCGTGGCGCTCAAACCAAGGTTGTAAACTGTTGATTTCTAGCGCTTCTCCTCCAAAAATCACCAAGCGCAGTTTTAAATTATTCCCTGTTCCCTGTTCCCCATTCCCTATTCCCTGTTCCCTGTTCCCTATTCCCTCTTCTACTTGAATTAACTGACGGAAAGCTGAAGGAGTTTGATTAAGAACAGTAACCTTTTCTTGACACAACAATCGATAAAAGGATTCAGGGGAACGAGTTACCAAGTAAGGCACAACCACCAAACGCCCACCATAAAGCAATGCGCCCCAAATTTCCCAAACCGTGAAGTCAAAGGCGTAGGAGTGGAACAATGTCCACACATCTTCGGCATTGAAGTGATACCAGGAATCGGTGGCGGCAAACAGACGCACCACATTGGAGTGGTTGACTAACACTCCTTTGGGTTTACCGGTAGAACCGGAAGTGTAGATAACGTAGGCGAGATTACTGGCTGTTATCGTGCCTGTCGGGTTAGATTGGCTGTGTTGAGCAATGGTCTCCTTATCCCTATCCAAGCCAACCACAGAGGTTTGATGTTGAGGCAGAGATTCTAGCAATTGCTCTTGGGTAAGAATTATCGATAGTTGAGCATCTTCGAGCACGAAGTCGAGACGCTCTTGGGGATAATTAGGATCAAGAGGAACATAAGCTCCACCAGCTTTGAGAATGCCCAGTATTCCCACCACCATTTCTAAAGAGCGTTCCACACATAATCCTACTAGAGTATCGGGGGTTACTCCTAAGGAGCGTAAGTGATGAGCTAATTGGTTGGTACGGCAGTTTAACTCCTGGTAGGTGAGTTGTTGCTCTTCAAAGACGATTGCTATTGCATCGGGAGTTTGTTTTACCTGTTGTTCAAATAACTCATGGAGACATTGAGGTGTCGGATAATCTATCTGAGTATTGTTCCAATCTACCAATAACTGCTGTTTTTCTACCTCGGTTAACAAAGGTAATTGGGAAATTGGCTGTTGTGGATTAGAGACAATGGCTTCAAGTAAGGTAACTAAATGACCTGTCATCCGCTTGATGGTACCCGCATCAAATAAATCAGTGCTGTACTCCCACACTCCCACTAAGCCATCAGTTCTGTTTTCCATTGCCAAAGTCAAGTCAAACTTGGAAGTTTGGCTTTTTGGCGGAAGTTGACTGAGGGTTAAGCCACTTAACTCCACCACAGACACCGGTGTATTCTGAAGCGCAAACAATACCTGAAACAGGGGTGTATAACTTAGGTCTCTTTCCGGTTGTAATGCCTCCACTAACATTTCAAAGGGCAAGTCCTGATGAGCATAGGCATCCATTGCCATTTCCCTTACCCGACTCAAAAGTCCGGTGAAGGTAGGATCGCCGGACAAATCAGTCCGCATCACTAAGGTATTGACAAAAAAGCCGATTAACCCTTCTAGTTCGCTTTGATTGCGGTTGGCAATGGGTGAACCCACCACAATGTCGGACTGTCCAGTGTAGCGATATAGTAGGGTATCAAAGGCGGCTAACAAGGTCATAAATAAGGTTACCCCTTGCTTCTGACTCAGTTGAGTTAGCTGTGAAGTCAGTTGAGCAGAAAGGGTAAATTCTTGATGTGCTCCAACAAAGGTTTGCACTGCTGGTCGAGGTCGGTCTGTGGGGAGGGATAATAGTTCTGGTATATCTGCCAGTTGATTTTGCCAATAACTCAATTGGCGTTGCCGTACCTCTCCTTGTAACCACTCTCTTTGCCAAATCGCAAAATCGGCATATTGAATGGTTAGCGGGGTTAAGGGGGAAGGCTGTCCTTGAAGATATGCGTTGTATAAGGTTGTAAGTTCTTGAATCAGTACACCTGTTGACCAAGCATCAGAGACAATGTGATGCATACACAATAGTAACCATTGTTCAGTCTCAGAAAATCTGACTAATATAGCTCTGATTAATGGCTCTTTTTCTAGATCAAAGGGTTGAGTTGCTTGTTGTTTGTTGAGTTTTTGGGCAGCTATTTGTTGTTCGGTCGTCGATAAATCGGTTAAGTCAACAACCGATATAGTCCAGGTTATTTCTTCGTGAATTATCTGGGTTGCTTGCCCGTTAACAGTGACAAAGTTGGTGCGTAAAGCTTCATGGCGAGCAATAATTTCTTGTAAACTTTGTTCTAAGGCAGCTTGATTGAGAGTACCTTCTAGATGCAAACCGATGGGGATATTGTAGAGGGCACTATTTGGTTCAAGTTGGTCTAAGAACCACAGCCGCTGTTGAGCATAGGATAGGGGTAATTCTTCGGTAGAGATGAGTAATTCTTCTGTATTCATTTTTTATAACCCTGAGATGGAAGAAAAAGTTGTGAAAATATGTAGGGGCGTAGCATTTGGGCGACAATTTAAGCAATTAGACCTAAGTATACCTATCCAAATGCTACGCCCAACCCCTTATGAGTGAATGTGTTTCTTGAAAGTATTCATACTTGATAATCCTGAGTAAAAATAATCCTTGGTACAATGATTGGGAACAGTCAGACTTAAGTGTTTTCCCTACAAAAACCTAAGCGAGCGCACATTCAGCTAGTATTACTACGTTTTTTACGCCTAGGTACGATCTTTGGAACTGTGAGTTCTGGGCTTTGTTGCTTCAACTGTTCAATACAATCGGCTAATTGAGCTACTGTTGCTGCCTTGAACAACTCCCGCAAAGGAAGTTCAACCTGGAAACTATTACGAATCCGTGAAACCAGTTGGGTTGCTAGTAAGGAATGTCCTCCTAGTTCAAAGAAGTCATCATTGATTCCTACTTGTTCAACGTTGAGAATTTGTCCCCAAATTTGAACTAATATTTCTTCAACAGGAGTACGGGGAGCGACATATGTCTCTGTTAGTTCCCTGTGTAAATCCGGAGCAGGCAAAGCACGGCGATTGATTTTGCCATTGTCTGTTAACGGTAAGCTTTCCAGGATAACAAAAGCATTGGGAACCATATATTCTGGCAGCTTGGCTTTCAGATATTGCCGCAGTTGGACTGAAGTAAGAGATGAGTTTGATTGGGGTACAATGTAAGCTACCAAACGTTTATCCCCTGGTTCATCTTCTCGTACCAACACCACAGTCTCCCAAATATCTGGATGTTGAGTTAGTAAGGCTTCAATCTCTCCCAACTCAATGCGGAATCCCCGAATCTTGACTTGATTGTCAATTCGTCCTAGATACTCCAACTCTCCATTGGGTAAATAACGGGCTAAATCCCCAGTTTTGTAGAGTTTTGAGTTATTAAAGGGGCTAGAGATAAACCGTTGTGTCGTTAGTTCGTCGCGGTTGAGATAACCACGGGTTACTCCAGCACCTCCAACGTACATTTCCCTTGGGACACCAATTGGGACGGGCTGTAAATACTCATCAAGTACATACATCTGTAAGTCGGGAATGGGACGACCAATGACACTGGCGGCACTGTCCAAATCGGCTAAACTTAGGGGACGATAGGTAACATGTACGGTGGTTTCGGTAATCCCATACATATTCACTAACTGGGGTTGTTGATCCCCGTGGCGCTCAAACCAGGGTTGTAAACTGTTGATTTCTAGAGCCTCTCCTCCAAAAATCACCAAACGCAGTTTTAAATCATTAGCTATTCCCTGTTCCCTGTTCCCTATTCCCTCTTCCAATTGAATTAACTGACGGAAAGCAGAAGGAGTTTGATTAAGAACCGTAACCTTTTCTTGACATAGTAATTGATAAAAAGATTCTGGAGAACGAGTTACTAAGTAAGGCACGACTACCAGTTTTCCACCATAAAGCAATGCTCCCCACATTTCCCAGACTGAAAAGTCAAAGGCAATTGAATGGAACAATGTCCACACATCTTCTGAATTGAAGTTATACCAAGACTCAGTAGCGGTAAATAAACGCACCACGTTGGAGTGGTTGACTAAAACACCCTTAGGTTGACCTGTGGAACCAGATGTGTAGATGATGTAGGCGAGGTTATTGGCGGTTGCGGTGTTTTGAGGGTTGGACTGGCTGTTTTGAGTAATAGTTTCCCCGTCGCTGTCTAAGCAAACGACACGGGCTTGATGTTGGGGGAGAGATTCGAGTAATTTCTGTTGTGTCAGTATGACTGAAAGTTGAGCATCTTCGACTATGAAGCTCAGACGTTCGGTGGGATAATCCGGGTCAATTGGTACATAAGCCCCACCTGCTTTGAGAATGCCTAGTATTGCGACAACCATTTCTAGGGAACGTTCCAGACATAAACCTACGAGGGTATCAGCAGTTACTCCTAATGAGCGTAAGTGATGGGCTAATTGATTAGCCTGACGATTTAATTCACAATAGGTCAGTTGTTGATTTTCGCAGACGAGAGCGATCGCATCGGGTGTCTGTTCAACAATTTCTTCAAACAACTGATGAATACATTTATCCTGGGAATAATCTATCTGAGTCTGATTCCAATCAACTAATAATTGCTGTTGTTCAATGTCTGTTAACAAAGGTAATTGGGCAATTGGCTGTTGTGGATTAGAGACAATAGATTCAAGTAAGGTAACTAGATGACCTGTCATCCGCTCAATGGTACTCGCATCAAATAAATCTGTGCTGTACTCCCACATTCCCACTAAGCCATCAGTTCTGTTCTCCATTGCCAAAGTCAAGTCAAACTTGGAAGTGTGGCGTTCTACTGTAAGCTGACTAATGGTTAAGCCTTGAAGGTTGACTTGAGAGAAGCTTTCATTTTGGAGGGAAAACATTACCTGAAACAGGGGGGTATAACTCAGGTCTCTTTCTGGCTGTAATGCCTCCACTAACATTTCCAAGGGTAAGTCCTGATGAGCATAAGCATCCATTGCTATTTCCCTGACCCTAGTTAAGAGTGAGTCAAAACTGGGATTGCCTCCTAGGTGGGTACGCATCACCAAGGTATTGACAAAAAAGCCAATTAACCCTTCTATTTCACTACGATTACGGTTAGCAATTGGTGAACCAATCAGAATATCTTCTTGGCCACTGTAGCGGTAAAGTAAGGTATAAAAAGCCGCTAACAAGGTCATAAATAGGGTTACTTCTTGCTCTTGGCTGAGTTTGGTCAAGTGTGAAGTTAGTTCGGCAGAAAGAGCAAATTCTTGATATGCTCCCACAAAAGTTTGCACCCCAGGTCGCGGTCGGTCTGTAGGCAGGGATAATAGATTGGGTGCATCTGTCAGTTGCTCCCTCCAATAACTCAGTTGCTTCTCCAGGACATCTCCTTGCAACCATTGTCTTTGCCAAAGGGCGAAATCAGCATATTGAATCGGCAGTGGAGTTAAGGGGGAAGGCTGTCCTTGGAGAT
>JAAHFP010000013.1:376760-413089 GCA_010672925.1 Symploca sp. SIO1C2
AGTTGCTCCCTCCAATAACTCAGTTGCTTCTCCAGGACATCTCCTTGCAACCATTGTCTTTGCCAAAGGGCGAAATCAGCATATTGAATCGGCAGTGGAGTTAAGGGGGAAGGCTGTCCTTGGAGATTAGCTTTGTAGAGTGCTGCTAGTTCTTCAAGAAATAGACCCATTGACCAGCCATCAGAGACAATATGATGCATGCACACCAGCAACCAGTGTTCTGTTTCAGACAGGACAACTAATGTGGCTTTGATTAGTGAGTCTTGTTCCAGGTTAAAAGGCTCGATTGCTTGCTGTTGGGCAAATTGTTGTGCAGTTGTTGCTTGTTGACTTCCAGACAAATGCTGCAAATCAACAACTGAGAGTTTACAGGTTGTTTGAGCATGAATGACTTGGGTAGCTTGCCCATCAACACTGATGTAGTTGGTGCGTAAGGCTTCGTGGCGAGTAATAATAGCTTGCAAACCGTATTCTAGAGCTTTAACATTGATTGTTCCTACCAGATGTAAAGCTGTGGGAATGTTGTAAAGGGCACTGTTGGGTTGGAATTGGTCTAGAAACCATAAACGCTGTTGCGAATAAGAGAGAGGTAACTCTGCATCACTAGTTCTGGGTAAAATAGGCTGGGAAGTCAGTCCTAAGTTCTGCTGCTGCAACTCCCCAATCAGATGAGCTAATTCAGCGATAGTTGGTGAGGTAAACAGTTCCCTCAAGGGAAGTTCAATCTGGAAAGTATTGCGAATTCGTGATACCACTTGTGTTGCCAGTAAGGAATGTCCTCCTAGTTCAAAGAAGTTATCATTGATTCCTACTTGCTCAACATTGAGCACTTGCTCCCAAATTTGAACCAATATTTCTTCAATCGGAGTGCGGGGGGCAACAAATATCTGGGTTCGTTCACTTTGTAAATCCGGTGCAGGTAAGGCGCGACGGTTGACTTTGCCATTTGGTGTTAGGGGTAGGGACTCCAGGATGACAAAAGCACTGGGAACCATGTAGCCTGGAAGTCTATTGGTAAGGAACTGACGCAGTGTAGTGGTGGTGAGTGTCACTTCTGGTTGCGGCACAAGGTAGGCAACTAAGCGTTTATCTCCTGGGGTATCTTCCCTTAGGATGACACAAGCAACTTGTACATCTTCATGCTGGCTTAGTACCACTTCAATTTCTCCCAACTCTATGCGGAAACCTCGAATTTTTATTTGATGATCAATGCGTCCTAAGAACTCAATATTGCCATCGGGTAAGTAACGGACTAAATCCCCCGTTTTATATAATTTTGAATTGTTAAAGGGACTAAGGATGAATTTTTCTTGGGTTAGCTCAGGACGATTAAGATAGCCTCGTGCCAATCCTGCACCCCCAATATGCAATTCCCCAGGTACACCCACAGGAAGAGGTTCTAGATACTGGTCTAGGATATAAATTTGTGTATTGGCAATAGGACGACCAATGGGGATAGTTGTAGCTTTCATGGGTAAGTTCTCGACCAAATACCAAGAAGAAAAAGTGGTATTCTCTGTTGGACCATAGACATGCAATAGCTGCTGTGGAGCGCCTTTGTCTATAACTTCTTTTACCCATCTCGGGTCAACGGCTTCCCCACCAAAGAGTAGATATTTGAGAGAACTAAATGCTTGGGGTACAAAGCTGGCTAATTGATTGAATAAAGCTGTGGTTAAGAATAAAACGCTGACTTTTGGAGAACTGATACTGACAGCAAATTCTTCAGGGGAAAGCAATACAGATTGATTGATAATAACTAACTGGGCTCCGTTGAGTAGCGCTCCCCAAATTTCAAAGGTGGCAGCATCAAAAGCAATATTTGCAGCTTGAGCAATACAATCATTTGCGGTTAGCTGGATATAATTAGTATTTAACGCCAGTCGATTGACAGCTTGGTGAGTTACAGATACCCCCTTGGGTGTTCCGGTAGAACCAGAAGTATAAATCACATAAGCCAAGTTTTCAGAACTAGCTGTGCTGTTAAGATTATCTTCATTAGCTTGACTAAGGGTTTGCCAATCCCTATCTAAACGGATAATACTTGCTTGATGGGGAGGAAGATATTCTAGTAATTTTTCTTGAGTTAACAAGACTTTTATCTGAGTGTCTTCCAGCATGAAACTTAAGCGTTCTTGGGGATACTCAGGGTCAAGAGGAACATAAGCTCCACCTGCTTTGAGAATCCCCAGTAGTCCTATAATCATCTCTAGAGATCGCTCTACACATAACCCCACCAGGGTATCAGGAGTTACCCCTAAGGAGCATAAGTGATGAGCTAATTGGTTGGCACGGCAGTTTAACTCATGGTAGGTGAGTTGTTCATCTTTAAACACTACTGCTACTGCATCGGGAGTTCGTTCAACCTGTTCCTCAAACAACTTATTAATACACTTATCCTGGGGATAATCTACCTGAGTATTATTCCAATCCACCAATAACTGCTTTTTCTCCACCTCAGTTAACAGTGGTAATTGGGAAATTGGTTGTTGTGGATTAGAAACAATGGCTTCGAGTAAGGTAACTAAATGACCTGTCATCCGCTCAATAGTACCTGCATCAAATAAATCAGTGCTGTACTCCCACATTCCCATTAAGCCATCAACTCTGTTCTCCATTGCCAAAGTCAAGTCAAATCTGGAAGCTTGGTTTTCTACTGGAAGTGGACTGACTTTTAAGCCTTTGAAGTCAACTTGAGAGAAGCTTTCATTTTGAAGGGCAAACATTACCTGAAACAGGGGGGTATAACTTAGATCTCGTTCCGGTTGTAATGCCTCCACTAGCGTTTCCAAGGGTAAGTCCTGATGGGCATAGGCATCCATTGCCATCTCCCTGACTCTAGTTAAGAGTGAATTAAAACTCGGATTACCTCCCAGGTGGGTACGCATCACCAAGGTATTGACAAAAAAGCCAATTAAACCCTCAATTTCACTACGATTCCGGTTGGCAATTGGTGAACCCACCAGAATATCTTCTTGACCACTGTAGCGGTAAAGTAAGGTATAAAAAGCCGCTAACAAGGTCATAAATAGGGTTACTTCTTGTTCTTGGCTGAGTTTGGTCAACTGGGAAGTCAGTTGAGCAGAAAGAGCAAATTCTTGATGTGCTCCCACAAAGGTTTGCACCCCAGGTCTCGGTCGGTCTGTAGGCAGGGATAATAGATTGGGTGCATCTGTGAGTTGCTCCCTCCAATAACTCAGTTGCTTCTCCAGGACATCTCCTTGCAACCATTGTCTTTGCCAAAGGGCGAAATCAGCATATTGAATCGGCAGTGGAGTTAAGGGGGAAGGCTGTCCTTGGAGATTAGCTTTGTAGAGTGCTGCTAGTTCTTCAAGAAATAGACCCATTGACCAGCCATCAGAGACAATATGATGCATGCACACCAGCAACCAGTGTTCTGTTTCAGACAGGACAACTAATGTGGCTTTGATTAGTGAGTCTTGTTCCAGGTTAAAAGGCTCGATTGCTTGCTGTTGGGCAAATTGTTGTGCAGTTGTTGCTTGTTGACTTCCAGACAAATGCTGCAAATCAACAACTGAGAGTTTACAGGTTGTTTGAGCATGAATGACTTGGGTAGCTTGCCCATCAACACTGATGTAGTTGGTGCGTAAGGCTTCGTGGCGAGTAATAATAGCTTGCAAACCGTATTCTAGAGCTTTAACATTGATTGTTCCTACCAGATGTAAAGCTGTGGGAATGTTGTAAAGGGCACTGTTGGGTTGGAATTGGTCTAGAAACCATAAACGCTGTTGCGAATAAGAGAGAGGTAACTCTGCATCACTAGTTCTGGGTAAAATAGGCTGGGAAGTCAGTCCTAAGTTCTGCTGCTGCAACTCCCCAATCAGATGAGCTAATTCAGCGATAGTTGGTGAGGTAAACAGTTCCCTCAAGGGAAGTTCAATCTGGAAAGTATTGCGAATTCGTGATACCACTTGTGTTGCCAGTAAGGAATGTCCTCCTAGTTCAAAGAAGTTATCATTGATTCCTACTTGCTCAACATTGAGCACTTGCTCCCAAATTTGAACCAATATTTCTTCAGTCGGAGTGCGAGGGGAAACAAATATCTGGGTTCGTTCACTATGTAAATCTGGTGCAGGTAATGCGCGACGGTTGACTTTGCCATTTGGTGTCAGGGGTAGGGACTCCAGGATGACAAAAGCACTGGGAACCATGTAACCTGGAAGTCTATTGGTAAGGAACTGACGCAGTGTAGTAGTGGAGAAAATCACTTCTAGCGGTGTTACGACATAGGCAACTAAGCGTTTATCTCCTGGGGTATCTTCACGAACAATTACACAAGAAACTTGTACCTTCTCATGCTGGTTTAATGCCGTTTCAATTTCTCCCAACTCTATGCGGAAACCTCGGATTTTTACCTGATGATCAATCCTTCCTAAGAACTCAATCTTGCCATCGGGTAAGTGACGGACTAAATCCCCCGTTTTATATAATTTTGAATTTTGAATTTTGTTTGCGTAGCATGGTGAGCGAAGAGAGGCAAATTTTGAATTGTTAAAGGGATTAGGGATGAATTTTTCTTGGGTTAATTCAGGACGATTAAGATAGCCCCGTGCCAATCCTGGACCCCCAATATGCAATTCTCCAGGTACACCAACAGGAACAGGTTCTAGATACTGGTCTAGGATATAAATTTGTGTGTTGGCAATAGGATAACCAATAGGAATTGACTCTATCTTCGTCTCCAGTTGTCGAGGAATTGGATAACAACAGGTAAATGTTGTACTTTCTGTTGGGCCATATCCATTAATAATTGTTGTCAATGGTAGAGTTTCAAGGGCTTTCTGGACGTGAACTACTGAAAGTGCTTCTCCACCAATAAGTAGTTGTTGAATTTCTGACAATGCTTGAGGGTCATCATCCACAATCGAGTTAAATAAAGCAGCTGTCAGCCATAAAATCGTGATGCCATGTTTGTGGATTTCTTCCCTGAGATTGTCAGCAGTCGGAATATGTTCTGGGAATAAAACACATCTAGCACCGTGTAACAAAGCCCCCCAAATCTCGAACGTGGAGAGATCAAAAGAGATTGGAGATACCTGAAGAAATCTTTGTGTTTCATCCAGATGAGCATAGTCCACGCCAAATAAAAGACGATTAACGCCACGATGAACCACTTCAACACCTTTTGGTTTTCCGGTAGAACCAGAAGTATAAATCACATAAGCCAAGTTTTGAGAACTAGCTGTGCTGTTAAGATTATCTTCATTAGCTTGACTAAGAGTTTGCCAATCCCTATCTAAACGGATAATACTTGCTTGATGGGGAGGAAGATATTCTAGTAATTTTTCTTGAGTCAACAAGACTTTTATCTGAGCATCTCCCAACATGAAACTTAAGCGCTCTTGGGGATACTCAGAATCAAGAGGAACATAGGCTCCACCTGCTTTGAGAATCCCCAGTAGCCCTATAATCATCTCTAGCGATCGCTCGACACACAGACCAACTAGCACATCAGGTCCTACTCCCAAGGAACGCAAGTAGTGAGCCAACTGGTTAGCACGAAGATTCAATTCTCGGTAAGTCAGTTGTTGATTCTTAAAGACTACTGCTACTGCATTGGGAGTTCTTTCTACTTGCTCCTCAAACAGCTGATGAATACACTTATCCTGAGGATAATCCACCTGGGTATCGTTCCACTCGACTAATATCTGTTGTTGCTCAGCATTTGTCAGCAGCGGTAATTGTCTAATCTGTTGCTGTGGATTAGCTACAATTCCTTCCAGCAAGGTCACAAAATGACCAGCCATCCGCTCGATAGTCGTAGCCTCATATAAGTCAGTATTATATCGCCAGCAGAGATAGAAGACTCCCTCAGCTTCCGTCACTATCAGGTTTAAGTCCAAGTCTGCGCCACGTTGATTGTCAAGCATATAGGGCTTCATCTCAAGCACTGGCTCTTGAAGAGCTGACAAATCTTCTGTTAGCCCAGATTTAGTAGGAGATTGCCAGGTAAATCCCATCTTCCAGGTGAAACCTACTTGACATAAGGGATGACGACTCGCATCCCGTTGCGGTTGAAGCTTTTCTGTTAAAAGAGAAAAAGGATAATATTGATGCTTGTGAGCTTCTTTTACTGTGTTCCCAAATTGAACGAGAAATTCTTGCCATGGAACATTTTTCTCGATAGACATTCTCAAGACAACAAGGTTCACAAAATAGCCAACTATCTTTTGAAATTTCCTACCACTCCGACCTTTCATTGCCGTTGCGATGAGGATGTCTTTCTGATCAGAATAGCGATGAATCAGCACATAGAATGCTGCAAATAGAAACTGATAAAGACTTGTTTCAGAGGTTATAGATAGATGATTAACTTTTTGAAGTAACTGCTCATCTATCTGTAAAATATATTCTTGCCCTTGATATGTCTTAACAGGTGGACGGGGTTTGTCTGTCAGTAAATTCAAGGTTGGCAATTCTCCAGCTAATTGCTTTTGCCAGTATTGCCAAAGTTTTTCTCCCCGCGCACTGCCTAGCATTTCTGCCTGCCAGTTGACAAACTCTATATAGGAATGTTCTTCGCTATTGCTGCTAAAAAGAGATTTCCCTTCCTCCTGTTGCTCTGGATTCGTTTTCTCGATCGTTGCAACATAAGCTGCCTGAAATTCACAAAGCAGTACATCAAGAGTTCGCAGATCCCCTGCAATATGATGCATTGTTAGCAAAAAAATATGCTCTTTTTGTGAACAAGTAAATAGATAAACCCTCACAACCGAATCTTTTTCTAGGTTAAAAGTGCGGTCAGTCTCAGCATATATTTGCTTTTTTAAGTAATCTTCATCCCAGCCAGAAGCATCAATGACCTGAACAGTAAATTGATGTTCCTCATTAATTTGCTGAACAGGTTGACCTTCCTCAATAGTATATGTAGTTCTCAGAATAGGATAACGTTCAACAAGTTTTTCCCAGACAAGGGTAAATGCAGCGATATCTAAGGGTGAATTAATTTTTGTAGTAATAAAGGTATTATAAGCAACACTTTCTGGAGCAATTTGGTAGCTCAACCACATTGCTTGTTGACCATGAGAAAGGGGATAGCTCATTTTGCTCATTGTTCGTAGATGCTCACTGCAATAGAAAAGTCTTACTCACAAGCACTGGGACTTTGACTAGTACCGCTGCGCGGAATTCAAAATTCAAAATTTGCTTCACTTTGCTCACCATGCTACGCATTCCAAAATTCAAAATGCTTATATAGTAAGGATTACATCGATATCAAACTGGTGGGTTATTTCCGCCGCACTACACTAGCCTCAGATAATCTAGCAATTCTCAGTTAATATGAGATAGCCTTTGGGTGTATTTTATTAAAGGGTCAGGGTCAAAGGGAAAAATCTCTAATATCAAGTCGGTATAGTTCCCCATAATATAAACTTCTCTGCGTCTCCGCGTCAGTCCTAACTATGGGTATTCCAGCAAACATGATATAACTGATTGAGCAGGAATAGCAAAAAATTAATTACTGTAATTTTGCCCAAATCCCTTGACAACGTTCCTGAATCAGCGTCTGAAAAACTGATTTCGTTGCTGGGTGAATGTCTAGCTTGTAGAGAGCAAAAAGACCTGTAGGACTTGTCATATTTAACTCTCTGCGGGTGATTGATAAAGCTTTAGAGCGATGGAGTTCCACTGCTTGCAGTAAACCAGGATAACTCAAATTACGCAAGGCTAATTGACTGTTTTTAGTGATATAGATAGCATCATTTTGAAAAAGATGTTCTAAACTCAGTAGACTGGCATAGACATCTGCATCTTTTTCCAAGCCTCCTAAACGGTGAGCATCTAAGCCAAAGCGAATACAGAAATTGACCGCTACCAATTTCCCCGCTTCTTCCGGTGGTAGGATACAAGCTCCATACTCAAACCCTAGGCTATCAGACCGCCATTCCTCTACACCACTATAGGAGTAGTTGGGCAACAGCTTCCGCTTCATCTTGAAATCCAGTCCTAAACCACTCCCATGTCCCGCTTCATGAACTTGAGTATCGACATGACGATACCGTTGACTATTAATTTCGTCTTCTAAAGGAGCTAATAGTAAGTTAGCAGTTTCAGGTTCAAATACTGTTCGGATGCATTCGTAGCTAGACCCAAAAAAGCGTCTTTGCTGTTCTTTAGAATTATTTAAGGCGGGACCGGAAACTCCCTCGGTAAAAGACCATCCATTGGGCACAATGAAGGCTTCACCAGTTTCCCCTTTAACATTACCACAACTGGCAATTTCAGTAAAGGAAAGGTTGATGGGTATCGATTGGCCTAGGGTACCAAATTTCTCACGAACCAGATTTTCTAGTTGTTCAATGGATGGCTCAGAGTTCTGGTAGATTTTTCCGTACAGTGCACTTAAACGGACATTCTTTTGGCGTTGTCGATTGATTTGATAAGGTGCGACAATTAAAAAATAACCATCTTCACCAATAAAATCCTGGTTGATAAAGCCTTCGGACAAGATAGTCCAGCTTTGACTTTCTAGAGCATCTGCCGTGTTGAGTAGCCAAGTCGTTGGCAGTTCACTAGAGTTTGCCGCTTGTTGACGCAGTTTTTTAACAGCAACGGCAATCTGATTTTGCTCAATATCTTGGACTATTTGTTGAGCTAATTGTTTAGGCCCTAATAAGGTTGATGTCATTGCTTTTATGAAGTAATGGCTCACCGCAACAAAGTTGCAACATTGCAAATGCTACAATGAATAAGTTTATTTCTCAAGCCTTGGGCTATTTAATTAACTTACTTTTCAAGCAGACTATCCTGATGTTAACAATTCTGTTTTGCATGGGAGTAGGAATAGCTGTGGTAAATATGTCTCGTGTATCCTCTAACCTGATCAAATCCCAAGCTATCCAACATGCCGCCTTTTATTCCCAAGCGATCCGAGAAGCACGCGCCCTTTATAGCTCAGATGTAGTCAATCGTATAGAACCATTCCACCGAATTCCTGTCACTTCAAACTACAAAGCCCAAAAAGGAGCAATCCCTTTACCCGCTACTTACCTAATAGAACTCAGTAAAAGCATAAGTAAACACAATGAAGGGATGCTAGTCCGACTTTATAGTGACTATCCTTTTCGGCCAAGGCTACAGCAAGGAGAAGGTGGTCCCCAAGACGATTTTGAACTCGAAGCGCTCCGTCAGTTGAGACAAAATCCTGGGCAACCATTTTTTCGTCTAGAGCAATTCAGAGGTAATCAAGTCTTGCGATATGCTACAGCCGATATCTTGAAACCTAGTTGTGTTGCTTGCCATAATAGTCATCCTGATAGTACCAAAACTGATTGGCAAGTTGGAGATGTTAGAGGAGTATTAGAACTCATTGAACCCCTAGATATTTTGATGGATCAAATCCTTGTAGGTTTGAGAGGTACATCTATCATGCTAGGAGGAATATCCTTTTTGGGAGTTGCTGGGATAACCTTAGTACTCGGTAGACTACGTCAAACTGCTCAGGAATTGGAACTAAGGGTTAGGGAGCGCACAGCAGATTTAGCTCAAGCTAATACAGAATTAGGTAAAACTAATGCTCTAATTCGCCAAGTCTTTGGACGTTATTTGACGGATGAAGTAGTCGCCAAGTTGTTGGAAGACCCCGAAAGATTGAAACTTGGTGGCGAAAGACGCAAAATTACGCTCCTGACTTCGGATTTAAGAGGATTTACTGCCACCTCCGAAAGATTATCTCCAGAAGAGGTGGTGCAAATCCTGAACCTATATCTGAAACAAATGGCAGATATCATTACTAAGCACGAAGGCACGATTGATGAGTTCCTCGGAGATGGAATTTTGGTTCTTTTTGGCGCTCCTACTATCAAAGCCGATGATGCGGTTAGAGCAGTTGCTTGTGCTGTAGAAATGCAATTAGCAATGGATTATGTTAATGCCCAAATACAGGAATTGGGCTATTCACCATTAGAAATGGGCATTGGCATTAACACTGGGGAAGTAGTCGTAGGCAATATTGGCTCTGAAAAACGCACTAAGTATGGTGTTGTTGGCAGCCAAGTTAATTTGACTTACCGCATCGAATCTTATACCCTCGGTGGCCAAATTTTGATTGCCGAATCAACTTTACAAGAAGCAGGGGTAATAGTGAAAGTCAGTGGGCAAAAGGAGGTAAAACCCAAAGGAGTCAAGCAACCGATTCCGATCTATGAAGTTGGTGGTGTTGGTGGCAAATACAATTTATTTCTGATTACAAGAGAAGAAGAATTTTTCACTTTACCAGAAGCAATTCCTCTACAATACACTGTTTTAGAAGGTAAAGAGATTGGGGAGCGAGTTTTTGTTGGTAGTTTAGTCACACTTTCAGAAAAATGTGCAGAAATCCAGTGTAAGCAAGATGAGCAACATATACTACCATCCCAACTGAGCAATATTAAACTAAATTTATTAACCAAGTATTACGGAATGCTCAAAGTAAGTGAAGATATTTATGCCAAGGTTTTAGATGCCAACTCAGACAAGGGAAGCTTTGACATCTGTTTCACCTTTAAACCACCCACAGTCCAGCATAGACTTGATACTCTTTATCAAAGATTGAAAAATTGAAATTTGTTGTTGGTTGTTTGTTATTGGTTGTTTGTCGTTTGTCTTTTGTTGTTTGGGAATTTCTCCTTGTCTCCCTTGTCTCCCCTATCTCCCCATCTCCCCAAATCTTTGGTCTAATGGTCATGAGTGTCTACTTGATAAAAAAGGGGAGCCTTGGATAATCATCAACCAGCAGCGATCGCGGAATCTGAACAGAGGGCAATTGCTTATCTGAGAACACCAGCAGCGATTCGGAAGCAATGCGATCGCCTTTTTACCTTAACCTGTGCTGACCAGTTACCTCACTTTCGCTGCAATTTAACTAAGTTAGATCAGGTAGCTGATTATGTCATCCAGGTGATCAAGGATGAGTATCCCGACTTGAATATCCCCTTTCACAGCCGCTGGAGACATTTTGAGGTGGGTAATGAGTCGCGTCTTGGGGAACTAGAGCAAAAATTGGCAGGACTTACCCCTTTAGAAAAAGCTCGAACCAAGTATGATCTAGCAATAGTTAGTGTGTTACTCGATGCAGGTGCTGGTGCTGCATGGGAGTACCATGAACAGGAAACAGAACAAGTATTTAGTCGTTCTGAAGGCTTAGCAGTAGCTAGTTTCCACATGTTTTGCCAGGGAGCTTTTTCTAGTCACTTGGAACAACCCTTACAAGCTGATGCTCAAGGATTGCAAAACTTAACTGTAGATCAGCTAGCCGAGGGATTTCAGGTAAGTCAACGCAATCCACTAGTGGGACTTGAGGGTCGTTTGCAGTTATTACAGCGTCTAGGAGAATCCCTGCAAGCCTTTCCCCACTTATTTGGTACAGGAAATCCCCGTCCTGGTAATTTGGTACATTACTTGTTGGAGGGACGCGGAGATGGGGAAACAAGGGAGGAATTACCAAACAACCAACAACAAATAACCAACAACAAACAACTATCCGCTTCTAATGTACTAACCGCAATCTTGGAAGGATTGGGAAATATTTGGCCGGGACGGGTAGCGATCGCTGATGTAAACTTAGGTGATGTTTGGTTCCATCCGGCTCTGCCAGGAGATCACCTTGAGGATCAATATGTACCGTTTCACAAGCTTTCTCAGTGGTTGACCTACTCTTTATTAGAACCACTACAGGAATTGGGTTGGGAAATTACAGGACTAGATGAATTGACAGGTTTACCGGAATATCGCAATGGTGGTTTGTGCTTAGATTTAGGGCTACTAGAAGTCAAAGATACTGCGATTTTAGACCAACCTCACTTACCGGGTTCGGAGGTAATAGTTGAGTGGCGAGCACTTACCGTCTGCTTATTAGATAGAATTGCTGATGCGATCCGACAACAGCTTCACCTGAGTACAGCTGAGTTGCCATTAGTGAAAGTCTTACAAGGAGGAACTTGGACAGCAGGCAGAAAAATTGCTAAAAATTTGAGAGTTGGAGGGGTTCCTCCAATTCAGATTGAGAGCGATGGCACAGTATTTTAACGGTAAATTAGACCTCTTGCAAAAAATGCTCTAGGGAGCAAGATGTTCTAAGTAGCAAGATGCTCCCACTACAAAATAACTGAAAAATCCTATCTAGGGTTTGCTGTATAAAAGCAGGAGCGTTGTCAGATAAAGGTTTGAAGCATTCTTTTTCCAATGCAAGTCCAAGGTTTTAGGACCTACAAGCTCAAAATATGAGCACAAATGATGAAAATTTTGGGCTCTTTACAACTACTATCTCCCTTGTCCTCCTTGTCTTCCTTGTCTCCCTTGTCTCCCTTGTCCCCTTGTCAGACTTCCTGAAGCAAACCCTATCTAGGTGTGGAAATTGCGATCGCGCCTGTGAGGAAGAACACACTTACACTTACCAGAGAGCTTTGTTAATGTAGGCTTGAGGTATATTTACCAATAACCCAACTTGGTCATTTTCACCCCTTACTGCTTGGCTTGTACCAATTACTGAGGCTCGAAACCT
Organism: Symploca sp. SIO1C2; assembly: GCA_010672925.1. GTDB lineage: Bacteria > Cyanobacteriota > Cyanobacteriia > Cyanobacteriales > Coleofasciculaceae > Caldora. The sequence continues at coordinate 389,263 of JAAHFP010000013.1, forward strand.
CTCAAAGTCCGGATTTGCTTAGTTTGGGAGACCATTGGGAAATTACTATAGCAGTACAACAGCAAACTAAAAATAAATTTTAAAGAGCATAGGAGACCCCCTTACATGGCTGCAACCGACTTCAAAGACTACTACGCCATCCTGGGAGTAAGTAAAAGTGCTAGTGCTGACGAAATTAAAAAGAATTTTCGGCGTTTAGCAAGGAAATACCACCCGGATTTGAACTCTGGCAATAAAACAGCAGAGGCTCGTTTTAAGGAAATCAATGAAGCTTACGAAGTTTTATCAGATCCAGACAAACGAAAGAAGTATGATCAATTTGGTCGGTACTGGAAGCAAGCGGGTCAAAGTTGGTCTCCTAATGGTGGTGGTGCAGGTTTCGATACTGGTGGCTTTGATTTTGGCGCCTATGGCAGTTTTGATGAGTTCATCAATGAGTTACTAGGAAAATTTTCTACCGGTACTTCCAGAAATCCCAATCAAACCTATACCTATAGTCCTGGTTCAAGAGGTGGCTCTACTAAGTTTAGTGACTATGGTAACTATGGCAACTCTTCTGGTTTTAACAACACAGCAACAGCTACAAGTACAGATCAGGAAGCAAATATTACTTTGAGTTGGTCTGATGCCTTTCAAGGAGTCCAAAAACGCTTAAATCTAGGTAGTGAAGTTATAGAAGTGCGGATTCCCCCAGGTGTGAAATCCGGAAGCCGTATTCGTATTCGAGGTAAGGGTCAGTTAAACCCTCGTAGCCAGCGAAGAGGAGATTTATACCTCAATGTGGAACTCAAGCCTCACTCTTTCTTTCAATTCGATGGAGATAATATCCTGTGTGAAGTACCGGTAACCCCAGATGAAGCAGTTTTAGGTACATCAGTTGAAGTACCAACACCAGATGGCAAAGTTACCGTCAATGTTCCTGCTGGTATCCGTTCCGGTCAATCTCTACGGTTGCGTGGAAAAGGTTGGTCTACAACAAAAGGTGAACGCAGTGATCAGTTAGTGCGGATTATGATCGTTACACCGAAAGATATCACCCAGCGTGAGCGGGAGTACTACGAGAAAATTCGTGAACTCCGCAGTTTCAATCCTCGCAGTTATTTATCACAGATTCAACTTTAGTTCAACGACGGTTGATCAACTCTCCCTATCGGTATCCTCAAGTTAACGCAGCCAATTCCCGATTCCCAATTCCCCAGGTTATCGTTTGGGCGGGTTTTGTAGGTCAATTATCATTCAAATTCGTTAACGGCGACCCTAGACCATTGGTGTCAACTTAAGGTGAAAAGCGCTTGAAGCTGGGGAGCGGAGGAGCAGAGGAGCACAGGAGCACAGGAGCAATAGAATGCTCTTGTCGCTAGCTCTTTTTACTGTTAATCAGGTAGGGTAACGCTACCCGCACTCTTCTTTGAAAGTAGAACGTCTCGAAAGCATCAATTGGCAATGGTTGTGGCTTAAGTTGACACCAATGACCCTAAACCCGCCCCTACAATTAACTTTGGTCAGTTGACTAATTTTGGCTGTGGAGCAATGCTGTTGCTGCTGCTTGTAAAGAGGCGTAGCCATTGTCAGGTTGACCGTTAATATAATACTTATGATCAATGGCGGATTCACAAATAGCGCCAACTAACTCCCCATCGTTTCCATAGACTGCCAACAGCTGCTCAACTCTATCAGATGGAAAGCCTTTGAGGGTTGCATCCCAGTCAGTTTTTTGAATTGGGCGAACCTTAATTGTTTCATCCATACCATCAACTCCTTTTTTCAAATGACCAGAGAAATTTTAGATTTTTAGATTTTAGATTTTAGATTTGAAGAATTAAAACGGTTACAAGCCCCTAAATTTATTTAGGTCATAAATCTCAAATCTTCAATTTTCAATCTTCAATTGTTTGACTTGTTACCCTGTGAACTGATTACCTCTAGCAAAGTCTCCACTTCTGCATTAGTTGATAAGAAAGAAAATAGATGTTTAAAGCACAGTTTTCCGTTACTATCTAGGAGAAACTGGGCTGGTAAGGGGGCTCCCAATGCCTGACCAACTTGATATGCTCGAAAGATATCACAGTCGGGGTTACTCAGGAGGGGCATCTTTAAGTTTAAGTCTTTAACTACTTTTTGGCTTTGCTTAGGGTCAGTACTAGTAATCATCAAGACTTCGACCCCTTGTTCTCTAAAGCGATGGTAGTTTTCGTTCATCGCTTTGATGTGAGGAAAGCAGAAGGGACAGTATTGCTTTTCTGTAAAGATGCGGGTAAAAGCAAGAATAACAGGTTGTTTGCTTCGGTAAAAGGATAACTTTACCTGACAGTTGTTTGTAATATCAGGCAACTCAAAGTCAGGAGTTCTTCTCCCTAGTTTGAGACTATTGGTAGCCGGTAGTGGAACAAAATTGCGGAAGAAGCGCTTATTGAATAAACCGCTAAAGTCAGTGGAAGTTAGCATCGGTAGTCATATCAAATCCGGAAATTGCCCATACAAATGACGGAGGAGATTTTAGATTTTAGATTTTAGATTTTAGATTTAATTCTCGCATCCATAAGGTAAATCTCCCATTTCCTATTCCCCATTCCCCATTCCCTAAAACCAATAACTAATGTAGCTCACAAGTCTGAGAAACGCTATATATAAATCCTTTTACTGGGAGTCGCTGAGAATCCCACACTTCCTGATCTGGCAAGTGTGGGAGTATATTACACAGCAGAGAAGTAAACTTTTGATTTTACTGGATCAGGATTCATGGTTTTTTCTCCTGGTTTCCAGCCCTCTGGACAGACTTCATCAGGATGAGTCTGAACGTATTGAATGGCTTTAAGGGTACGTAGAGTTTCGTCAACACTACGACCAAAAGAAAGGTTATTAATCGTTTCGTGCTGAATAATACCTTCTTTGTCAATGATGAACAAACCGCGTAGAGCTACACCAGCCTCAGGGTCAAGAACATTGAAAGCAGTGCTGATTTCTTTTTTGATATCAGAAACTAAAGGATAGCTGAGATCCCCAACACCACCACTCTTTCTGTCTGTCTGAATCCAGGCTAGGTGAGAGAATTCACTGTCAACAGAGACGCCAAGGACTTCAGTGCCTAATTCTTTAAATTCTTCAAAGCGATCGCTAAATGCGGTGATTTCTGTAGGGCAAACAAAGGTAAAGTCAAGGGGATAGAAAAACAAGACGACATATTTGCCAAGATAGTCAGACAGTTTAATTGTCTTGAATTCCTGATCGGCTACAGCAGTGGCAGTGAAGTCGGGAGCCTGTTGGCCTACCCGCAGACATCCTTCTGTCGGACTAGTCATGAAGTTATTCTCCTTGAATTCTGCTAACGTTTTAGTTCGAGCTTAGTTACCGCTTAGTTTATAGCTAACCTATCGGTGCTGTTAACAACTGATGATTTACGAACCGTTACAAATGTATCATACTCGTAACGATTACGAATGAGAATTAATAATTGAGAATTGAAAAACGACAAATCAATACTTTCAGCTGTTTTCATCTCCCCACGCCTCCCACACTCCCCACACCCTTCATACCTTTTTTTCGCTCATCCCATGATTAGTGAATTGGTGCTCTAGGGGAGTTCACGACTTAGACTTGAGAGTAAAGACAATCATACAGGGGTAGGGAAAAATCGCGGTGAAGGATTTAGATAGTCGGGAGTGGCTGTTAACCAATGGTTTGGGCAGTTTTGCCAGTGGTACAGTTTGTGATGCTCGTACCCGCACTTATCACGGTTGGCTAGTGGCAGCTCTTGATCCGCCGGGACATCGTACTCTGTTGCTCTCTCATCTTGATGCCAGCTTAGAACTAGCAGAAGCAACTTGGGCTCTCTCCACCAATTTCTGGGATGGTGGTAAGCAAATTGAACCTAATGGTTATCAATTGTTGCAATCATTTCAGTTAGAGCCAGTTCCGAGCTGGATTTGGAGTTCTGAACAGTGGCAGTTGACAAGACAGCTGGTGATGCCTTACGGCTTAATTGAGGAAGGGATAAGAGATAGTAAGACAAATTCCAGTAACAGCCATCAATTCTGTAACCGTATTTTAGTTCAGTATCGATATGAAGGCAGTGAAGTAGCGACACTCAGACTAAGACCGTTGATTGCTGACCGCGACTTTCACCATCAGCAATCAGCAACAGAAAAGTTACAATTTTCCCAACTAGTATTATCTCAGGGCATCTACTTACAAGGAATTCGCCCTAATTTTGTGGGAACCCCCTGGCAACTGCGTTGGAGCAGCGGTTACTATCAACCAGAAGGTTTTTGGTACTGGAATTATTACTATCCTGAGGAAAACCTACGAGGCTTAAGTGATTGCGAAGACCTTTACAGTCCTGGCTACCTGAGTGTGATGTTACATCCAGGAGAAACGGTTACTCTAGAAGCTAGGGTGGGATGGTCAGAGTCAACTCTACCGGAGTTAAATTCTCAGTTATTTGAACAAGCGGTATCAGAAGTCCAAGCACGTCAAAGTAGGTTGTTTTCTTTAGTGCCAGTAACTTCAACAAGCCATTTACCTGTTTCCCCACCTGCTGATATCAGTCCTAACAGTAACAATTCAACCGAAAATGAGCTTATTTGGCGCCAGCTGTTACGAGCAGGAGACCAATTTATTGCCTATCGTGCGTCTATTGATGGACCAACAGTAATTGCGGGTTACCCTTGGTTCAGTGATTGGGGTCGAGATACCCTAATTTCCTTACCAGGACTGGCTTTAGCTACTGGACAATTTGATTTAGCTAAAGGATTACTAGAAACTTTTAGCAGCTATTGTCGTGATGGGTTGATTCCTAATACTTTCCCAGATAAAGATGCTGAACCAACATATAACAGTATTGATGCTTCCCTTTGGTGGATTGAAACCTTAGGACTATACCTGACAACTACCCAAGATTGGGATTTTTTGACTCAGCAATATCCCGTAGTGCGGGAAATTTACAAAGCCTATACAGCTGGTTCCCTTTACAATATCCGGGTCGATGCTGCTGATGGACTCTTGATTTGGGATGCTCCCCAGGTGGCTCTGACTTGGATGGATGCAGTGATTGATGGTAAGCCAGTGACGCCACGCCGGGGTAAACCGGTAGAAATTAATGCCTTATGGTACTCAGCTTTGTGTTGGATCAGTAAGTGGACGGAACAATTGGTGAGTGAGGGAGCTACGGATCAAGTACGTCTGTTACACCAGGGCCAACATTATGCTGAACAGGCACAACAAGTAAAGGCTTCGTTGCTCAAGTTTTGGAATCCAGAGCAGGGTTACTTGTTTGATACCATTGAACCGGATGACCGACGTAATACCCAGATTCGTCCCAATGCAGTTTTGGCTCTCTCCCTGTATCACTGCGGATTTCCTGAGCATCAGGGAAAGTCAGTGTTACAAGTGGTATGCGATCGCCTATTAACTCCCTACGGTTTACGTAGTCTTGATCCTGCTGACCCAGACTACATTGGTAACTATAGCGGTAATCGTTGGCATCGCGATACTGCCTATCATCAGGGAACAGTTTGGAGTTGGCTAATCGGGCCATTTATCCGTGCTTGGAAGCGCTTCCACCCGACAGAACCAGTTCCCTGGGACTGGCAACCTTTGCTAGAGCACCTGCAACAGCAAGCCTGCCTCGGATCGATTTCCGAAATTTTTGATGGTGACCCACCCCATGCCCCTCAGGGAGCGATCGCTCAAGGTTGGTCTGTTGCTGAATTAATTCGGCATTTTTGGTAATAAGCATTCAGCTATCAGCTTTTAGCCAAGAGTCGGCATCAAGGTGATAGCTGAGTGCTCATATTTGCAGTCCATCGATGCAATTTTCACAGCACCTGCATAGCTGAATGCTGATAGCTAATTACTTACACAATTTTGCAATTGCTCCCGCAACAAGTCATGGTCTAAATCCTGACCAATCAATACTAGTTGAGTTTTTGGTTCACCTTTCCACTCATCATCCTCAATACTAAAGCGCTTACCGCTGAGATGAAAGATATGACGGAGAGGACTCTCGTCAAATTTGATAATTCCCTTAGCTCGAAAAATATTGGGAGTTAGTTGATGATCTAGAAAATTCTGAAATTTCTTGATTGACAGTGGCTTGTCGCTCTCGAAGGAAATGGAAGTAAAACCATCATTTTCTAAGTGATGGGAGTGGTGATGATCGTGATGATCATGGTGCTCATGATCGTGATCATGATGGTGGTGGTGGTCATGATCATGGTGATGCTCGTGCTCATGGTCGTGCTCATGGTCGTGCTCATGATGGTCATGAGCTGATGATTCTGCCTCGAAATACTTGTCCGACTCAAATAAGCCAACGCTGAGAACTAGGGGCAGTGATACTTTGGCTTGGTTAGTGCGGAGAATCCTGGAACCTGATTTGATCTGTCTAATTCTAGCTTCGAGTGAATCGACATCAGTTTTATCTACCAGGTCAGTTTTATTGAGTACAATAATGTCACCGTAAGCAATCTGACTGCTAGCTGCGTCACTGTTGAACAAATCCAGACTGAAATTTTCGCAGTCTACCATAGTAACGATCGAATCTAGGCGAGTCATGTCTCGCAGTTCTGTACCCAGGAAAGTCAGAGCTACTGGCAGGGGGTCTGCTAAACCGGTGGTTTCTACGACCAAGTAATCCACCTTGTCCTCCCGTTCGAGCACCTTGTAGATTGCCTCGATCAAATCATTGTTAATCGTACAACAGACACAACCGTTATTCAGCTCCACCATATCATCTTCGGCAGCGACAATCAGCTCATTATCAATACCAATTTCACCAAACTCATTGACAAGTACAGCGGTTTTGACGCCTTCTTGGTTACTCAAGATATGGTTGAGGAGAGTAGTTTTGCCGCTGCCGAGAAAACCAGTAATGATGGTGACTGGCAAACCGTGCTTAGGAGCATCCATTACCTGATTAGGGGCAGACTGAATTGTTGCTGATTCCATAGAGCTCTTGAAAACTTGAAATTATACCGGAATGAAGACCTGCTTAGCACTTATACCAAAAATCTCAAGTAGCATCATACTCTTTAGGCAGGAGACTCCGAAGCGAGAGAAGGAAGTATGTGTGTCAGGACTTTTAATTTTTGGTACTGTGTGGTGCCGTCACTTCCTTAAATATAGCACTAGTTAGGATTTGCGGAATCAAGTTTGAAGCCATGCCAGATGAGAACTCCAGGAAAAGATTGCGGAGAAATATAGATACAAGGGAGAACTTATGATTTTTGAACAACGAGCTATAAATCCCACGGCTTATTTCACCTCACCCAGAAAAGAAGGCTTCGACAAAATCAGCAGCTGAAAAGGTAAATTTGGTATTATCTTTATTTTCTGCTATTCTATTATTTATCCATAATGGGTAAGGTGTGCGCCTACATATAAAACTGTGAAACATGCAGTTGACTCTTCAGGCAAGAGGCAGGAGGCAGAACCTAACCCTAATCTACCCTTGGATGGGAAGAAGAGGCTCCTCGGAGCTAAGAGAAGCTGACTTGTTTCTTACCTTCTTTTTGACGCGGAATTTTATCCTATTCCCCATCCCCTGCTCCGTCAGACGCTCACTACTTATTACTTTGTTATGACCCTAACCCTCTACAATACCCTGACTCGCGGCAAAGAGACTTTTGAAACTGTAGAAGCTGGTAAAGTACGGATGTATTGCTGCGGCATCACGGCTTATGACTATTGCCATTTGGGTCATGCTAGAACTTGCATTGTTTGGGATACGGTTCGCCGCTATCTGCAATGGTTGGGTTATGAAGTGAAGTATGTGCAGAATTTTACTGATATTGACGATAAGATTATCAACCGGGCAAGGCGAGAAGGGACGACAATGGAAGAGGTGGCAGAGCGCTTTATCCAGGCATATTTTGTCGATATGGAGCGCCTGAATGTCCAACAAGCAGATGCCTATCCCCGTGCAACTGATACCCTTGATGGCATTAAAAAGCTAGTATCCGAACTGGAGCAAAAAGGCTACGCTTACCCAGCTCAGGGAGATGTTTACTATACAGTGCGCCAGTTTTCTGAATATGGCAAACTCTCTGGCAGGAAGTTAGAAGACTTACAAGCAGGAGCTAGTGGTAGGGTAACTGTAGAAGAGCCGGAAGCATCTAAGAAAAAAGACCCGTTTGATTTTGCTTTGTGGAAAGCTTCCAAGCCGGGGGAACCTGCTTGGGAATCTCCTTGGGGTAAGGGACGCCCTGGCTGGCATATCGAATGTTCGGCAATGGTGCGAGAAAATTTGGGTGAAACTATTGATATTCATACTGGTGGCTCTGACTTGACTTTTCCTCACCACGAGAATGAAATTGCTCAGTCGGAGGCAGTAACAGGAAAACCATTGGCTCGTTACTGGTTACACAATGGTATGGTTAAGGTGGGTGGAGAGAAAATGTCCAAATCTGTGGGCAACTTTACCACAATCCGCGACTTACTAGACCGTCCAGTAGACCCGATGGCTATACGGTTGTTTGTCCTGCAAGTACAGTACCGCAAGCCTCTCGATTTTAGTGATGAAGCGATCGCGGCTGCTACAAATGGTTGGCAAACTATCAAGGAAGGATTGTTATTTGCTCATCAGTACGGTACGCAATTGGGATGGGATGATTCCGCTTCTATTTCCTCTCCTATTGCACAGCGCTTTCAAGAGGCAGTTGATGATGACTTTAACTTTGCTGGCGGTTTAGCGGTTTTGTTTGAAGTAGCCAAGGAATTGCAACGGGAAGGCAATATTTTGGTGCATCAAGGAAAAACAGAAGTACCCTCCCCAGAGTTGGAGCAAAAGTGGCGTACTTTAGTGGAACTAGCACAGGTGCTTGGTTTGGAAGCTCAGCCAGAGGAAGCAGTTGAGGAACCTGGTGATAGTTTAACGGAAGCGGAGATTGAGTCTTTAATCGAGCAGCGTTTTCAGGCGCGGAAGGCGAAAAATTTTGCTGAAGCGGATCGTATTCGCGATGAGTTAAAAAATCTAGGTATTACTTTAATCGATCAGGCTGGTGGTGTTACTAAATGGCATCGTGGTTAAGAATTAAGAATTAAGAATGGAGAATGAAGGTCGAATTGACAACAGTACCTATTGTAGGGTGTGTTAGCGTAGCGGATGCTGGTGGCGAAATATTGCGTAATATATCTCCGCTGCTGAATGCCCCCTAAATCCCCCAATTCTGGGGGACTTTGAGTCCGGGCTCCCCCAGAATTGGGGGCTGGGGGGCTTCAATCACCTTTGTATTGTTACAAATGTTTCCAAATATTAATTTCGCCACCAGTATCGCGCGTAGCGTAACGCACCACTTCGGGTACAATCATTTTCAAAAATCGCCTTCGAGAAAACGATAGGGAATGGGGAATAAGTGAGAGGCAATAGGCAACAGTCAACTTTAGTGAAAGCAGAAGAGATCAACCTGAAAACAACAGGACTGCAAATTTTGGCAGTAACAGCCTTCCTTGGTCTGGGTTTTTTACTCAAAGGCAACGTAGGTAATGTCAACGAAGTCTATGCATTGCCCTTGGCTAAACAATTTGCTGATCCTACTTGGGTTCCGGGAGACTGGTACTATAATGAACCCGCCGGGTATCGACTGCTGTTTGTTGCTTTGTTTGGTCACCTAGCCGTAGCTTGGGGATTGTTAGCAACTTCCATAATCGGAAGACTAATTTACTATATTCTCATATCTTCAGGATTAGTCTTATTAGGTAGAAAGCTAGGCATCAGCTTACCACCTTTATTAGTAGGAATTGGTCTGTTTTTATTCGTCAATCACTACCAAGGAATGGCTGCTCAGGAGTGGTTGGTGGGAGGGGTTGAGTCTAAATCATTTGCTTACAGTTTCCTCCTCTTCGCTATTTACTTAATGTTAGGGGGGCAATATCGCCTCATGGCATTGATGCTAGGATTATCTGCCTCATTTCATGTGTTAGTGGGGGGTTGGGCATTCCTAGCAATAGTGGGATGGCTACTTTGGAGGCGCAGAAAAGATTTTGTGGATATCTCTTATGTAGGTTCAGTTTTTCTGATCTACTTAGTAGGCAGTGGGTTTGCTATTTTGCCTGTACTTCAGCAGTTATTTAATTGGACTCCCACCGGTACTATCCAGCCTTCCTATTTATATGTCTTCATTCGAGCCCCTCACCATCTCAATCCTCTATCCTGGGACTCAGATTGGTGGCTGTTGCCGTCAGCCTACTTACTGGCTTTAGCCATTAGTTGGTTCCTACTCAAACGCCAGCAGCAGTCTGAAGAATCCTCTCCAGAGTATATAGCTCGTAAATCATTGGCTGAGTTTACCTTAATTACTTTAGTACCTTTTGTCCTAGGATTAGCGATCGCACCTTTCGATACTCAAGGTAAGCTCTTGCAGTATTTCTTCTTCCGTTTGGGTGATATCATGTTACCGCTCAATAGCTGTCTGTTACTTGTTTGCGCTTTGGAACAATCTTTCAGCGGCAGAAAACGGCAGTTCTTTTCACTATCCTGTATTCTACTACTAAGTATTGCTGTTAGTATCCTGAGTGTCAATTTTTACCACTCATTACTCGCTCTAACTCAATTTCCGAGTAAGGAACAGGGAGTAGAACCGGAATGGCAAGATATGTGTACTTGGATTAAAACTAATACTCCTCACGATACCCTGATTATTTCTCCCCCGGTGGAATTTGTCAACTTTACCTGGCTCACGGATCGTCCCACTATTGCTAAATTCCGATTAACACCTTCAGTTTCTGCCAGTCTAGCTGAGTGGGATGAGCGCCTCAGGGACTTGAGTGGTAATATAAATCCCTGGCCGAGTAAAGATAATAAAAAGGATAAGAGAAGTGAAATTCGTCAGGCACTGACTGCTGGTTACTATAGTTTACAAACTCCTCAAGTTGAATCATTAATGCTCAAGTACCAATCAAATTATTTTGTCACTCGTACTGAATACCAACTAGAGTTACCCATTGCTTATCAAAATTCAAAATTTATAATTCATAATTCAAAATAAATGCGGTATTTTTGAGCAAAAAAGGAAATTGACTCGAAGATTTATAGCAACCGCCAGGGCTGTTAGGACAACGCCAAATGCTAAAGCCTTTACCTGTCAATCTTTTCCCTTCTGCCTTCTGCCCTCTGCCCTCTGCCTTTTGCTATGATGACCAACAATAAACCATATCTAAAAATTAGAGACAGCCTTTTCCTTTGGGGAGAGCGCACTTATCTGATGGGTGTCTTAAATGTAACACCAGATAGTTTTAGTGACGGAGGAGAATTTAATACACCTGCTGCTGCCTTGGCACAAGCCCAACGATTGGTAGATGCTGGTGCCGATATTATTGATATTGGTGGTCAATCGACTCGACCCGGTGCTCAACTAGTTTCTGAAGCGGAAGAACTCCAGCGGGTGCTACCGGTGGTGGAAGCAGTGCGATCCTCATTGAATGTGCCGATTTCTGTGGATACAAACAGAGCATCTGTAGCGGAAAAAGCAGTAGCAGCAGGGGCAGATGTAGTAAATGATATTTCTGGGGGAACTTTTGATCCAGATATGTTACCAGTAGTTGCCCAGTTGCATGTCCCGATTATTTTGATGCATATGCGGGGAACACCCCAAACTATGCAACAACTTACAGACTACCAAGACTTAATTGGCGAAATCTACCAGTTTCTAGAAGGTCAAATTGTTGCTGCTCTCGCTGCGGGAATTGAGCGATCGCATCTTATTATTGATCCTGGTATTGGTTTTGCCAAAACTTTTGAACAAAATTTGTCAATCCTCAGACAACTGCCAACCTTTCAGGCTCTGGATGTTCCTCTGTTAATTGGGGTATCGCGGAAAAGTTTTATTGGTCATATCCTCAATCAACCTAACCCCAAAAACCGAGTTTGGGGTACTGCTGCTGCTTGTTGTAGTGCAATCGCAGCTGGTGCTGAACTTCTTCGAGTTCACGATGTCCTGGAAATGCGAGATGTTTCCTTAGTTGCCGACGCTATCTGGCGCAAGAGCGATAATAATGATTAATCGAAAATCCCGTAGAGACGCGCCATGGCGCGTCTCTACAATTAGTGAAACTAAAAATTATTCATTCGGGTCTGAATTCCTTAGACTTCTTGCATAAATCCCGGAAAGGCATAGCATTTGCAGAACAAAACTTTGATTTTATGGGCAATATGCCAGCACCAATGCTACGTGGTATTTTTACCTTCAACCGCAAGAAGGCTCACACCCGAATTCAAAGAAATCGGTGTTGAGATGAATTGCGGGCAAAATTTTGGCAGATAACGAGTCAATCCACTCTTCTACCATTGCCGTCATCGTCTTATCCCTAGAAGACAGCATAAGCTTTAAAGATGTTTAATATGAAAGAAAGCTAATTCAACAAGTTAAGAGCCTTGTTTTTTATCTTAATTTACACAACGATGATACGTATATGTTATTATATAATCAGGTCGATAAAACTTGGAAAATATAATGATGCGAATTTCCTGCCAATACCGATTAAAACCAAATAAAGAACAACGACAAAGTATTGATAACACCCTTGAGTTGTTGCGCTATCAATATAATTATCAGCTTGCTCAACGGTTTGATTGGTATGAGCAAAATCGTTGCTCTCTTGATAGATGTCTCCTTATTTGTCATCTTCCAGAGTTAAAAAATAGACCGAATAAAGCAAGCCAAGAAAAAAGTTTAGTCCAACTAAAAAAAGATAGGCCATGGTACAAGAAAGTTCATTCCCAAGTATTGCAGTCTGTGTGTGATAAAGTTGATAAAGCTTTTGATAGATGGCTTAAAGGTGATGGCAATGGAAAAAAATCTGGTAGACCTAGATTTAAAGGAGTAAGACAATATAAAACTTTCACCTATAAGCAATTCAAGCAACATCACTTTGTAGATAATAAAATTACGTTGTCTAAAATTGGTGAGGTTAAAGTAATCGTTCACAGACCTATACCAGAAGGATTCGTTATTAAAACCGTATCCGTCACTAAAAAAGCTAATGGTTATTATGTAACTTTAAGTCTAGACAACAAAGAATTTCCGACTATCAAGCCAGACTTTGATGCCAATAATATTGTTGGTATTGATGTCGGGTTGATTGATTTTTATGTTGCTTCTGATAATACCAGAATTGCTGCACCAAAACATTTGCAGAAAGCTGAACATAAATTAAAATCAGCGCAACGTAAAGTGTCTCGTAGACAGAAAGGTTCTCACCGTCGTCTAAAAGCAATCAAAAAACTGGGTATTCAGCATAAAAAAGTTGCTGATACCCGTAAAGATTTCCACTTCAAGACAGCAAATAAACTTCTCAATAAATACGATATAGTAGTAATTGAAAAGCTTAATATAAAAGGACTTGCTAAGACAAAACTGGCTAAATCAATCAACGACGCTGGTTGGGGTAAATTCATTTCAATACTGACAAACAAAGCCGAGAATGCTGGTTTAAAAGTAATTGCGGTGAACCCAAATAATACAAGCCAAATTTGTTCTAATTGCGGTCACACTGTCAAAAAGTCGCTATCAGTAAGAATGCATGATTGTCCCGTATGTCATACACATATCTGTCGGGATTTGAATGCAGCTATAAATATAAAGAACCGTGGGGCGCACGGTCTAAAAGCTCAGTTTATGTCGTCAAAGACGAGTCACTGAGAAGCTAACACTTACTCGTAGAGAAGTGTGAGTACGTCACCCTATTGCCTGCGTTGTCAGACGCTTATTACTCTATAATTGACCGGAGTCACCATAGATGACCTTAATCAGAAAACTATTTCTCAGGGCTAAGAATCTGCATAAATTTACCCTTAAAATTCTCAAGAGTATCCGCTTTCGCCCCAAATATCTCCTCTGGACTGCTTTACTAAGCCTCACATTGATCCTCACAACAATGAACCGCCTAGCCGCTGCCACGTTTTCCCCTAGAGAATTTCGGGGAGTCTGGGTAGCTTCGGTTCATAATATTGATTGGCCTTCTAAAGCAGGTTTACCTGTCCCGCAACAACAGGCAGAATTAATCAATATCCTCAACCAGATGCAGGAACTCAACTTAAATGCATTAGTCCTGCAAGTTCGACCTACAGGAGATGCTTTCTATAATTCCTCCTATGAACCCTGGAGTGGTTGGCTCACTGGAACACAAGGAACTCCACCTCAACCATATTATGACCCCTTAGAGTTTGCGATCGCGGAAAGTCACAAACGGAATATTGAACTCCATGCTTGGTTTAACCCCTATCGTGCTCAACTCAGTGGTAAAGGTTCTTTTGCTCCAAGTCACATGGCAGCTAAATATCCTCAATATGCCTATCAATACGGCAACAATATTTGGATGGATCCAGGGGCAAAAGTAATTCAAGACCAAACCTTCAACACCATTATGGATGTGGTTCGTCGTTATGATGTTGATGCGATTCACTTTGATGATTATTTCTACCCCTACCCACAAAAAGATGTAGATTTTCCCGATTCCCAAACCTATAATGCTTACCTAGCATCTGGAGGTACTCTCTCTGTATCTGATTGGCGACGACAAAATGTCAATGATTTGGTTGAACGTCTCTACAAAGGTATTCACGCGGAAAAACCCTATGTCAAATTTGGTATCAGTCCCTTTGGTATTTATCGTCCTGGAGAGCCTCCCACCATTCAAGGGTTTGATCAATATGAAGGATTATATGCTGATGTCAAATTATGGATGGAAAAAGGTTGGTTAGATTATTTAGCTCCCCAACTTTATTGGCGCATTGAACCCCCGGCACAAAGTTATCCAGTGTTACTGAATTGGTGGTTACAAAATAACCCACAACATCGTCATATTTATGCCGGAAATGCTTTATATAAGTTGCCACAATCTGATTGGTCTGCATCGGAAATGGTGAGACAAGTTGAGATTTCTCGTCAGCCAGAAATTCAATCTCTTGAACCAGAAATTCAATCTCTTGAACCAGAAATTCAATCTCTTGAACCAGGAAGTCAAGCTCCTGAACCAGTAGGTCAATTTTCTTTAGGGAATATCTTTTTTAGCATGAAGCATTTCCAAAATAATGTAAAGGGTGTGGATGATGTGTTCAAAAGTTCAGTTTATCCCACCCCTGCATTACCCCCTACAATGCCTTGGCTAGATGATCAACCACCAGAACCACCTCTAGGGGTACAAGCTAGTTCTGGTGCAATTACTTGGTTTCCTGATTTTACTGGGGATGTTCGCTCTTGGTCACTGTACCGGAAAACTGATAATCAATGGGATCTGGTGCAAGTATTAAATGCGGCAACTACCACAGCTAAAGTTACCCCAGGAACTTATGCTTTACGGGCAGTTGATCGATTAGCTAATGAAAGTGTAGAGGAAGTGGTAACGGTGAATTAATAGTACATTGTAGGGGCGGGTTTAGGGATAATCTAGGCCATTTGACTCGAATATTCGGATCAAAACCCGCCCAACACCCACTTCCCTATTACCAAATCCAAATAATTGCCCAGATAAAAGGATTAAGAGTGATTGCCAGAAAATCTGAGAAGCTAGATAGTAAGGTTAAAAATTAATTCTAAATTTTTTTTTATTCCCTTGACTTTCTTCTAAGAAATTTGATATTCTTTTACACAATGGAATAGGTGTGCACATGTAAGGTCTGTGAAATGGTTACAGGCAAAATAAACGCTCCACAAGTCTTATATAGAGTATTTGATTAACTGTTAAGAACGACACCGATTTCAACAGGGATGGGAAAACAATTGAGAGCGCAAGCATTCATTGGTGTCAACTTAAGGTGAAACCCTTATCTCGCCTGGGGTTCAAACCCCAGGCTAATAGCTCAAGTCATCTAAAGATAACTAAACTTAAGGTGAAGCCGAATAATTTAGTCCATTTCAATGGACTTTTGCTATTAGCCTTGGATTTAAATCCAAGGTAAGTTAGGAAATCTAGCTAGCCAGCTATGTTTAAGCTTAAGTTGACACCAATGGCAAGCATTACGCCCCTACTGGGGATTAATTGCCCTGCTCTCGTGATATCTCAATTTCCGATAAGGATCAAAGGTTATTGAAGGTGAAAGTTATGCGATCGCTTACAGCAAGCCCTAATCAATGGTAACTTAGCAATAAGTTACCATCCAGCTCCCAGTGTTGTCACAACTTTTAAACTGCCACCTAATGTTAAGGTACGCTTTTGTCTCCTCGAACAACCCCAATTTTTTACTCTTCAAGCAAAACTTCACCCAACCCAACAAAATTTATTTCATCAATAGATTCTCCTATTGAGAATTGAAATAGCCACCACCTGAAATCATCGCGACTTAAGCAGTTGTTTCCTTGTCCCTTGAGAATGAGACGCGCCGATATCTGTTCATTTCCTAGGATTGTGGCCAGAGGACCTTCGACTCTAATGGTTCCAGGTATAACAATTTCTTTATATAGTTCTACGGAGTCCTTATATACACCGGTTAATTCCCCTGCAAACGTTTCAAAGAATTGCCATTGACTATTAGAAGTAAACGTCATCACTCCCAGGGACTCGACGGAAAAGCGCCATACTCCCGAAGATTGTTTCTTGCCGACTGTACGGACTTCTCTTTCTAAATAAATAGGACCTCTCCCGCCATTATCCTCAATTAACCAACCTTCTAGGGATGCAATCCCGGAAATTTGAGAGTACTCGTACTCATAAGGTTTTCTCTCCTCGCGCCGCCAAGTATTTTGGCTAGCACAGCAGGCGCAGGAAAAAGCTGGTGCAGTATGTAAGCAAGAAGCGGCAATGATACATAACCCAGTGACGAAAGCCAATGGCTTAGGGTAGTTAGGCATGGGAAAACAATGTGAGATGGGAATAAATTTCTTTACCAATTATCCATTATTCATTATTGGTAATTTAGCAATAATTTTGCATCCAACTCCCGGTGCTGTCACCACTTGAAAACTACCTCCTAATGCTAAGGTACGCTCTTGCATTCCTTGGAGACCAAAACCAGTAGTATTTTGCTCCAGATTAAAGCCTTGACCATTATCTTGAATTACCAGCCTTAAGTTAATTCCCATCTCAATCTGGATACTTACTTCAGTTGCTTGGGCATATTTATAGATATTGGTCAAGGCTTCTTGTACAATGCGATAGGCAGCAGTTTTGACTTCAGTAGAAATCGACTCTTGCAAGTTCAGGTGACAAGTAGGAGAGATACCTGTAGACTTATGGAAATCTTCTGTAAGGGAAGCGATCGCAGCTTCCAGAGACCGACCTGCCAAGGGGTCTGAACGCAAGGTGGCAACAGATTGACGCACTTCTTTGAGAGCAGTTGAACCGAGTTGTTTCGCCTCTTGAAGCAACTCTTTAGCTTCAGTTGGTTCTGACTCCCATAACCTTAAAGCTGCTTCCAAGTGTAGATTGAATACAGTTAAAGAATGACCTAGGGAGTCGTGAATATCACGAGCAATACGGTTCCTTTCTTGTAAGGTAGCGATATCTTCAATTCTGAGGGCATATTGCCGGAGTTGAGCATTCGCTTTGGCCAATTTTTCCCTGCTGTAACGCTCTGATAGTACCGCATCTACTAATAGTTGTAAAAATATCAGCACCAAGCCAAAGAAAATTGTCGAACTAAGCACCAGATAAATAAGGCGTTCGGGCACAATAAATGGTCGTCGGAGAGCTAGATGCTGGACTCGGTCTATCTCTCTCAATAGGAATAAAATAAAGGCAAATCCGGTAAGAAGAAAGCGACTTTGATGTTTAAACAGGAAACAGTTACGAATTACTAATATAATCAACAATAAGGGCAAAGTACGAATATGACCGACAAAGGAAGCCAACAAAATTAACCCAATTTCTGAGCCTGTATAGATAATTTTATCGATCCAGTTATCACGAGTCGGTAACCAAAGTCCCATTGCCCCAAAAGATGCTATACAAAATAAATTGAGTATTGGTGACCTAGGGGGTGGCATTGGCATGGGTGGCTTAAATTGAGGCTGGAAATAAAGAGTTATGATTTCAACCAAAGCCATAAGAATCAATAGAATCCACTCAAAATAGAGCAGAAATCGAATGGGGTGGGTACGGATTTGAATTAAGTTACGCATTATTGATCAGGATTTCTGGGGTATAGCAGAAGGCAGTTCGGCAAAGCCGTTGCGGTAAGCTAGGCTCCAAGGGAAGAAATTGACAGGTAAAGGTTTCAGGATTTATTGTTCTCCTAAGGGCAGTGCACTTAGCTATAAAACTGATTATAAAGTTGCTACAATAGGCTGAGCTGCTGGTTTGGAGGGTAGGTTGATGGCATTTGACTTGATGTTAGCCGGTAGAACTGAGCTCTTGCACCATTCTCGATAACCCGCAAGGGGTTTAAACCCCTTGCTCATAGCTAAAGTCGTCTAAAGACGACTGGGTAGAGGTTTCAGTCCACTGAAGTGGACTTGAGCTATTAGCCCAGAGTTTTAACTCTGGGTGGTTGTGGAGCTTGTTGAGAATGGTGCAGGATCTGAGGTAGAAGGAATTGATGCGGTACTCACTTTTAAACCGGTTCCGAGGTGTCTTACTAGGTAGTTTTATTGGAGAGGTTCTGGGCAATGGCGGCTACCAAGGACTAGTTTTGGATGGCTTTGCCCTTAAGGAGATCAAACCAGTAGACACCCAACCTAATCCATCACTTTCCGCTTGGCAGCAAATTGCAGCTTGCGGTACCAAAAGTTTAATCAACTGCGGTAGACTCGATTGGCAAGATTGGTTAGAACAGATTAGCTTGCAGCAGCCATCACTGTTGGAATTGAAGAATACCGCTAGTTGTAGCGAGGCGGCACTGGCAACAGTACCAATAGCAATATTTTTTCATGAGGACGAAGCAAAGTTACGACAGCAACTACTGCAAGCGGCAGCTATGTGGCAGGATGATACCCATAGTCAAGGTGAGGGGGTACTAGCAATTGCTTTTGCGATCGCTCTTGCTTTGACGGAAAAACTCAATCCTAGCACCTTAATCTCCCAAACCCTTGCCTATTTGGGAACAACTCAAACCCCTATGGCCAAACAACTGGCTGAGGTACAAACTCTATTACAACAGGGAGCAGGGTTAAATACAACTCTTCAACAACTCCGTCGAGTTCAATCTGAACTTTACTCTGACTTGCCTCAAGAGCGATCGCCTCAAAGTAAACTAAATAATTGTCCCTATATATCCATTGCCCTAGCTTTTTATTGTTTCCTCAGCACCCCAGAAGATTTTCGCCTCAGTGTTACCCGCGCTGTGCGTACTTGCCATCAACCCCAGATCACAGCTGCCCTCACCGGTGCTTTATCCGGTGCTTACAATAGTATCATCGATATTCCAGTAGGTTGGCATCTTGCTGCTAAGGGTATCAATACTAGCTGGAAGAATTGGCAACTAGCAGAATCCCTGCTTGCAGTTTGGCTAGGTGTTTACGATCCCTCAGTAACGCACAATCACCAAAACTTAGCTGTGGCTGCTCCTTGGGTGATTCAGCGACGATAGAGTTATAAGATTTTAGATTTTAGATTTTAGATTTTAGATTAAATACAGCGCTTGGCACTGCGACAAAGTACAGTAAACAAAAGTCACCCTTGGCAAGGGGGATCAAAAATTTACCGCATAGCAGAGCAAAATCCTGTATAAGCCTAGCGCATACTCTTCCGGATCAAGTCTTTTACCTGAGTAAGGGTAAGTGAGTGAGCTTAAATAAATGCATATTGCACAAAATAAATAATGGCAAGCAATAAAAAACATCCACTGTTGACGGAACTCACTGCTGAGCAAGCGGCTACAGTCAATGGTGGCAATCAATTAAGATTTCACTACTCTCGCTGTTATTATCCAAGAGTTCGCCATCGCTACCATTTACCATCTCAACCTCAATCTACTTCCTTCAAGGTTGCGGCTAATCGTCTTGATTCAGTACTTTTTGATTAACTCGAATCCCCAGGGAAGAAAATTTGGTATAAATGCTTACTTGACAATAATTTTCAGTCCATTTTAATGGACTTAGGCTATAAGCCGTAGATTTAAATCCATGGTAGTTTTGCCTTTTGTTGAGAATGGTGCAAAATCGAAGAAGTCCCTAGAGAATATTTTTTGATGCCTATCACCTGGAAAATAATTGTCTACGCAGTGATTAGTGGAGTAATCTCCTGTTATGCCAATGTAGGATTAGCGCAACAAGAAAAAGATATCATCAGAGAACTAGAGGGAGACAACTGCCAAAGTTCCACTGAAGTCACCTATCGTTCACAGCAGTTAACCTCACCCGATAGTAGAACCTCAGTCTATTTTGAGGTAATTCTCAGAAGAACCGGAAAAACTGGAGATTACGGTGATGGAGACTATTGCTATCCCCTTTATAATCGAAAAACACGAAAAAGAAAGATTGTAGCCGCAAATTTTACAAGCTCAAGGAATATTGAGTTACCACCGGAGAATGAGGCTTATGTTGTTATGAAACCGATATCTTTTTCGCCAGATAGTAGATATGTGGTTATTCGGGAAGACTATGCTTGGAATGGTGGAGATGGAGAAACAGCTCATCGTATCTTCGATACAGAGAATAATTACCAAGATTTATCCCTCTATCCTTGCCAAGATTCTTACGGTGGAGGAGAGTACGAAGGTTTTATCTCTCCTTCAGAAATTTTATTTTCCTGTTACGAACCAATGTCAAGTGATTTTGCAGTAGTAAACTTAGAACACTACTCTATTCAGAGAATTTCCAGAAAGCCTGTTGTACCGGAGTCGGTTCAGTCTTATGGTTCCGTGTCTGCTGAGTTTGCTGTAATTACAAAACAATTCTTTCCTCGTTGATAGCAGTTTTTCATGCTGATTTGTCTCATAATTATAATTAGGGCTAGTTATGACATAATCCAGAACCAAGGAGTAGAGAATAAGTGATTCCAGGTGAAATGTTGGTACAAGAAGGGGAAATCGAACTTAATGCAGGACGTCCTACCCTCAGACTGAGTGTAGCGAATCGTGGTGACCGACCAATTCAGATTGGCTCCCACTTTCACTTCTACGAGGTGAATGAAGCTTTGGAATTTGAGCGAGAGCAAGCACGAGGTATGCGACTAAATATACCTGCCGGAACCGCAGTACGCTTTGAGCCAGGGGATCAGCGGGAAGTGGAGTTGGTCACCCTAGTTGGTAGTCGCCAAGTCTACGGTTTCAATAACAAAGTTAATGGTTATTTGTAGGACTTACATATTAACCAAAAGTTAGCTGAAAAACTTTGGACAGCAAGTGATAAATCCCTAAAACCTACTACCTACCACCTACCACCTAGTTTCCCCACGAGATCATTTACAAAAATTCACATAATCTGTATAATTGCCTCAAGAAGCTCTTAATCGTAATGTGCTTAAACTTTCCCTGATTAGCAGGTATTTCAAATGTCATGGTTTGGTAACCTGCCTGCTTAAACTGTATACTAAGCACTGAGCTACTTGACAAAGAAAAAAATTTATTATAGCCAATATGCACATTGGATTTCTCAACCCTCAGGGTAACTTCAATTCCGCAGATAGTTACATAACCGAGCATCCTGACTTTGGTGGTCAACTAGTCTATGTTAAAGAAGTTGCCATAGCAATGGCTCAAAAAGGTCACAAAGTTGATATTATCACTCGTCAAGTTATAGACCCAGAATGGCCAGAGTTTGCTGAACAGTTTGATGCTTATCCCAACGTAGAAAATGTCCGCATCATTCGGTTACCAGCTGGTCCCAAAGAATTCCTACGCAAAGAGTTACTCTGGCCTTACTTTGGCACTGAATGGGTACCCAATATCCTGAAATTTTATCAAGACGAGGGTAGTTTACCAGACTTTATAACTACTCACTATGCTGATGGGGGATTGTGCGGGGCTCTAATTCAAGAAAAAACAGGTATACCCTTCTCCTTCACTGCTCATTCTCTGGGTGCGCAGAAGATGGACAAGCTGAAAATCACTCCAGAAACCCTCGCAGAAAAGAATAGTTATTATTACTTTGGACGCCGCCTAATGGTGGAACGCCTGAGTATGAATCGCTCGGCTATTAATATTACCAATACTGAACAGGAACGGCTCAAACAGTATATTCATCATGCCTATCATGGAGCAGTTGAGGTAGGAGATGATAATCGCTTTGCGGTGATTCCACCAGGAGTAGACCCCAAAATGTTCAGTAGTGAAGCTCGTGCTCATAATGAAGAACCAACCTATCAGTTAGTCGAAGAGCGATTGGCAAGAGACATTGCTGAATCACGGCGGCACTTACCTGTGATTTTGGCCTCAAGCCGATTAGATCCCAAGAAAAATCTTTTAGGTTTGGTGCAAGCCTTTGCCCAAAGCCCAACTCTTCAAGAGAAAGCTAATATTGTTCTAATTACTGGTGGCTTGGATAATGCCCTTAAAGAACCAGCCAAAGATGAACCGACAGAAAAAATGGTTTTGGCTCCTATTCGTGAGGTAGTACAAAACAACGACTTATGGGGCAAGATAAGTGCTTTTTCTGTACCTGATCAACCAGCACTGGCTGCCACTTATCGATATTTGGCAAAACGCCGCTCAGTATTCACTCTAACTGCTCTCTACGAACCCTTTGGTCTGGCTCCCTTAGAAGCAGCAGCAGCAGGTTTACCAGTAGTAGCAACTAAGAATGGTGGTTTGACTGAGAGTTTGCAAGAGGGAGATAAAAAATATGGAGTACTGATCGATCCAGAAGACAATGCTGATATTGCCAGGGGCTTAGAGCAATTATTGTGTGATGATCAAGAATGGGAGAAATATGCACAGGGGGCTCAGCAACGGGTACTCAATTGTTACACTTGGGAAGCTACAGCAGCAGGTTATCTGAACGCAATTGAGAAGGTTTTGAACTCTTCTGAAGCACCTCAACCGGCACAACTCCTACCAATCCATCCCTATTTCCTTAATCCACAATCAGAGACTGATATTTCTCTTGAAGAGTTGAGCAATCTCTACTTCGGTTAATGAATAGAGAAATTTTAGATTTTAGATTTTAGATTTTAAAATTAAAACGGTCACAAGCCGCTGAATTTATTTAGGGAATAAATCTAGAACCTTCAATCTTCAATTGCTTGACCCATTACCTTGTAAGTTTTGGACGGGCAAGATGCCCGTTCCACACCAACTGATGATATGATGTCTGACCAAGCTAAGCGCCTAATTGGATTAACTGGGGGCATTGGTACTGGTAAAACTACAGTCTCGAATTATCTAGCTCAAACCTATCAACTTCCTGTATTGGATGCGGATATCTATGCTAGAGAAGCTGTGCAACTCGGTTCGCCGATATTGGAGCAGATTTTTGAGCGGTATGGTTTAGAGATGCAACTACCTGATGGTAAGCTCAACCGCCAACGCCTAGGGGAAATTGTCTTTAGTAACCCAGAACAGATGCAGTGGCTGGAACAACAGATACATCCTTATGTGCGCGATCGCTTTCAAGCCGAACTCGCTAAACTTGCTGCTCCTACAATAGTATTGGTGATTCCTTTATTATTTGAAGCGGGCTTGACTAATTTAGTTACCGAAATTTGGGTAGTTAGTTGTTCTGCTCAACAACAGCTAAAGCGAATTAGCCAGAGAAATAACCTTTCTCTAGAACAAGCTCAATCTCGTATTAATAGTCAGTTACCGTTGGCAGAAAAGGTAACTCGTGCTGATGTGGTGCTGGATAACTCCTCCACTGTAGATGAACTCCTAAAACAAGTTGATCAGGTGTTAGGTCTCACGGTTCGCTCAAATCAAATGCCTCTAGCCCAATAAATCGCCCAAGAGTGTAGTCTGGGTAAGTAGTTGAGAGATAAGACAGGCTTGATAAATTGAAGGAAGCTCACTTGGAAAGAGCTGACG
>JAAHFP010000130.1 GCA_010672925.1 Symploca sp. SIO1C2
AGACACGCTTGCCCTACACGACGCGATTTGGGTGGGGAGCTGAGGGAGCGGAGGGAGCTGAGGGAGCTGGGGGAGCTGAGGGAGCTGAGGGGCGGAGGAGCTGAGGGGGTGAGCGGAGGGGCGGAGGAGCTGAGGGAGCTGAGGGAGCTGAGGGAGCTGGGGGAGCTGAGGAGCTGGGGGAGCTGAGGGAGCTGAGGAGCTGAGAGGGTGAGCGGAGGGGCGGAGGAGCTGAGGGGCGGAGGAGCAGAGGAAGAAGGGAGAACTGATAATTTTTGGATACAAAGCTCAAGAAATCCTACCCAAAATTTCGTTCACCCGAGCTGAGGGAGCTGAAAGTATTGATTTTGCGTAATTTTTAAATTGATCTAAAAGGCAACTGAGAAATGTTTTTTTTATGGCAAGATATAAAATTGCTCAATTAGGTAAAAACAAATACATTTAACTATGACTCTGCGATTAGGCGATACCGTACCGAATTTTACACAGGCTTCTACTGAAGGCGAAATTGACTTATACTCCTGGGCAGGGGACAGCTGGGTAGTATTGTTCTCTCACCCAGCGGACTTCACACCAGTTTGCACCACCGAGTTAGGTGAAGTTGCTAAGCTCAAGCCTGAATTCGAGAAGCGTAATGTTAAAGTGCTAGCTTTGAGTGTTGATGATGCTGAGTCTCACAAGGGCTGGGTGGGAGATATCAATGAAACTCAGAAGACAACCGTCAATTACCCGATTTTGGCAGATCCAGATAAAAAGGTCTCTGACCTCTATGACATGATCCATCCTAATTCCCTCAATAGCTTAACGGTACGTACTGTCTTTATTATCGACCCGAGCAAGAAACTACGCCTTAATTTTACCTATCCTGCTAGCACTGGGCGCAATTTCGATGAAATCTTGCGAGTAATTGACTCTTTGCAACTGACGGATAACTACCAGGTAGCTACCCCAGTTAACTGGAAAGATGGAGGTGACTGTGTCGTTGTTCCATCTATTAAAGATCCTGAAGAATTGAAAGCGAAGTTCCCCAAAGGTTACACAGAAGTTAAGCCTTACTTGCGGATGACTCCCCAGCCTAATAAGTAGAGTCAACAGGCTTTCCTTGGGCGAAGCATTTGGATAGGTACACTTGGGTCTAGGTATCACAAATTATCGCTCAAATGCTTCGCCCCTACAGAACCCTACATTGAAAAAGAAAAACTCAACAATTTACCAATTTCCATGGATATCAAAGCAGGCTTCGTCGGAACCGTTGGCAATACGCCACTTATTCGCCTCAACAGTTTTAGTGAAGAAACTGGTTGTGAAATCCTTGGTAAAGCTGAGTTTCTCAATCCTGGGGGTTCGGTAAAAGACCGGGCAGCTCTTTATATTATTAATGATGCCGAGAAGAAAGGATTACTCCAACCGGGAGGCACTGTAGTTGAAGGTACAGCAGGCAACACTGGTATTGGGCTAACTCATATTTGTAATGCCAAAGGTTACAAATGTTTGATTATTATTCCAGAAACTCAATCCCAAGAAAAGATCAATACCTTGAGAACTCTGGGAGCAGAAGTTCGTACTGTCCCCGCCGTACCCTACAAAGACCCTAATAATTATGTGAAACTTTCTGGACGCACTGCCAGCGAGATGGAAAATGCTGTTTGGGCGAATCAGTTTGATAATTTAGCCAACAGACAAGCTCATTACGAAACTACCGGCCCAGAAATTTGGCAACAAACGGCAGGGAAGGTTGATGCTTGGGTATCTGCTACGGGTACTGGCGGGACTTTTGCCGGTGTCTCAATGTATTTGAAGGAACAAAACCCTAATATTAGATCTGTCCTAGCTGACCCAATGGGTAGTGGTCTCTACAATTATGTCAAAACTGGTGAAATTAAGGCAGAAGGTAGGTCAATTACAGAAGGTATTGGTATCAGCCGCATTACAGCTAATATGACAGGAGTTCCCATTGATGACGCGCTTCAGGTTGATGATGCCGAATGTGTGCGGGTAATTTACCAGCTACTCCGGCAAGATGGACTATTTATGGGGGGTTCTGTTGGTATTAATGTGGGAGCAGCAGTTGCCCTGGCGAAACAAATGGGACCTGGTCATACTATTGTTACCGTTTTGTGTGATGGTGGTGCTCGCTATCAATCCCGACTGTTCAATCCCGATTGGCTGGAGTCGAAGGGACTTTCGTTAGCTTAGGATATTTTTTTAAGATGATTGTACCAATGATGCGGTGCGTTACGCTTTCCGACGGAATGCTGCGCAAACGCTAACACATCCTACAATTAACTTCTCCTGCCTCCTGCCTTCTGCCTTCTGCCTCCTGCCTCCTGCCTCCTGCCTCCTGCCTTCTGCCTAATTATCTTTCAAAACTATAGATCTTTTGGGTAGTTAAGCGATCGCAAATCGAAGAAGGTGGCATCTTTAAAGGAAAAGTCTGTCGGTCTAGCTGAATTTGTAAGTTAGCTAGAGGATCACTACCAACAGATACGATAAACTCTAGGCATTTTACTTGAGGCCATTCACTCAAGGCATCCAAAATGTAAGCGATCGCTTTTACATAAGGATGGGTGTTAGACTTGTACCAATCTGCTGCCGCTAGATTTGCTTGATCAAAGCCAAGATGAATCGTTAAAGAGGGTTGGCTAAAGAGTGCGATCGCTAAAGGTCTTGCTTCCTCCTGTAATAAGAGGTTTTGGCTGTGTGCCAAATGCCTAAGTTTGTCCAAACGCTCATAACGTTCCATGATTTGCTCCGGAGCATCCTGCCAATGGATTGCCAAGGTAATTAGATAAGTCTGCAACAGCATGTGACCTAACTTTTGAGCCTTAGTTGCCAGATAGACAGAATTGTAGTCATTGGCTTCAATCAACAGAGGCACTCGGTCAACTATCTCCAAACCGTAACCTTTCAAACCAGCAATTTTACGAGGATTGTTGGTAATCAAGCGGATTTGTTTGACCCCTAAATCATTGAGCATTTGCGCTCCCATACCATAGTCCCGTAAATCCGCAGGAAATCCCAAGCGTTCGTTGGCTTCTACGGTATCTAGTCCCAAATCTTGTAAGGAATAAGCCTTTAACTTATTCACCAGACCAATTCCCCTTCCTTCTTGTCGCAAATACACTACCACTCCCTGCCCCGCATTCTCAATCATTTTCAGGGCTGCTTGCAGCTGCATTTGACAGTCACAGCGCAGGGAACCCAAGGCATCTCCCGTTAAACATTCCGAGTGCATCCTGACCATTACCGGTTGATTGGGGAACTGTTGTGGATCTCCTCTAACGATTGCCACATGTTCTGAGTTATCCAGGGCATTGCGGTAGCCGTAAATTTTAAAAGTCCCAAACTGACTCGGTAATTGAGCAATGGTTTCCCGGTACACAAAGCGGTCATACTTGAGGCGATAACTAATTAAATTGGCAATACTGATAATTTTCAGGTCGTATTCTTTGGCATACTGGATCAACTCTGGCAAGCGTGCCATAGAACCATCAGCATTTTGGATCTCACAGATTACTCCCCCCGGATATAAACCGGCGAGTCGGGCCAGATCAATCGCGGCTTCCGTATGACCGGCCCGTTTCAAGACCCCGCCTTCCTTAGCACGGATTGGGAAAATGTGACCAGGACGCCGTAAATCTTCCGGTTTAGTGGCGGGGTTAATGGTAACCTGAATAGTCTTGGCCCTGTCTTCAGCGGAGATACCAGTAGTAACCCCTAACTCTGGTGACGCATCAATACTAACGGTAAAAGCTGTCTGGTTAGTGTCAGTATTTTGACTAACCATAAGAGGCAACTCCAAGGCGTCTAAACGATCACCTGTTAGGGACAGACAAATCAGGCCCCGTGCCTCTACTGCCATAAAATTAATCATGCTGGGGGTCGCAAATTGGGCAGCACAGACTAAGTCCCCTTCATTCTCTCGGTTTTCATCATCAACTACTACTACAGCACGACCGGATTTGAAGTCTACCAACGCCGCATCAATCGAGTCAAATTCAAATGAATCAGTTCCAGGCAATTTCACTTTAGAAGTGTGAGCTAGGTGCCCCTAATAAGTGTTACTACTTGATTGTATCCCGTTTAAGTAGAGCCCCCTATGAAGGGAACTGGGGGAGCTGGGGGAGCTGGGGGAGCTGGGGGAGCTGAGGGGGCTGAGGGAGCTGAGGGAGCTGAGGGGGCTGAGGAGCTGGGGGAGCTGGGGGAGCTGGGGGAGTTGGGGGAGCTGAGGGAGAAGAATTGGGGCTTAACCTAGTAGTATTAACCCATGAAGGAAAGGGCTTTTCCAAGAGGATTTCAGGAGGAACGGAGTCAATCTAAGATCTAAAATCTAAAATCTCAATTAAATTCTCAGATAGCTTTATCACTAAAGAGCAGTTTTGATACTAAAATGCAGCAAATGTTAAACATTTAAGATTTTAGCTCTGGTGAGGAAAGAAATATTATGGGGGATTCCGGACGCCTATCCGTAGGTATTATTGGGGCTTCAGGTTATGGTGGCGTACAACTGGTGCGGCTGTTGATGGAGCACCCTGGAGTTGAAGTGGTTTATTTGGGGGGAAATAGCAGCGCTGGTAAACAGTTTTCTGATCTATATCCTCATTTAGGCAATCTAGTGGATCTGACGATTGAGCCGATTGATTTAGACGCGATCGCTAGTCGTTGTCAAGCTGTGTTTCTTTCGCTGCCTAATGGTATAGCTCATACTATAGCACCAACCCTGATCTCGAAAGGCTGTAAAGTTCTCGATTTGTCTGCTGACTATCGGTTTAAAAATTTAGAGACTTACAAAAATTGGTATGGTGGGGACCGGCAGGACCAGGAAGTGTCTGCCACAGCGATTTATGGTTTACCAGAACTATATCGCGATCGCATTGCTAAAGCTCAGTTAATCGGTTGTCCTGGTTGCTACGTTACCACCAGTTTATTAGCCATTGCACCATTATTAAAGCAAGGTCTCATTGAACCAGACACAGCCATTATTGATGCTAAATCTGGCACTTCCGGTGGTGGAAGGACAGCTAAAACCAACCTCCTGTTGGCAGAAGCGGACAACTCAGTTACTCCCTATGGAGTTACTCATCACCGCCATACTCCAGAAATCGAGCAAACCTGTAACGATTTGGCTGGTCGCGAAGTTATGGTACAGTTTACTCCCCATCTGATGCCGATGGTGCGGGGTCTACTGGCAACTGTTTATGCTACCCTGCGAGACCCAGGGTTAGTCAGGGAAGATTTAATTACCATTTACACTGCCTTTTACCGAGCATCGCCTTTTATTAAGGTATTACCTTCTGGTACTTATCCCCAAACTAAATGGGCTTGTGGCACTAATCTTTGTTATATCGGAGTCGAAGTTGATCTTCGTACTAACCGAGTAATTGTTATGTCCGTCACTGACAACTTAATTAAGGGTCAGGCTGGTCAAGCAATCCAATGTTTAAATCTGATGATGGGTTGGGAAGAAACTCTGGGGTTACCTAAGTTAAGTTTTTATCCTTGAGATTCTCATATTTTAGGTTTTAGGTTTTAGGTTCATAATCAGGAAACAATCTAAAATCTAAAATCTAAAATCCTATCGTTCTGCCAACCAAGTTACCAAATCTGACAAGCTTGTAAAATCGAAAATCTCTTCTGTTAGACTTTCCAAATCTACTAAAGACAAATCTTCGACTTTGCTGCTTGTTTCTTTCGGTATTTCACCGAAACGCTTTTTTAGTTGGCGTTTGATTAAAGCGATCGCTTCTGTTAGTTGTCCTCTTTCTTCGGCATAAGTTATCCGACCTTTTTCATCTTGCAACATCATACTTCGCGTATCAACCACTTCCAACTCATCTACCGTCATATTGGCTTGGTTAGCAAGATTTAAAGCTAATTCGATTTCACTGACTTCCTCTAAACTCTTAGGAATACTATCTAAGCTGTTTGCTTCTTTAAGGAAATAGATCCACTTATCACTTAAACTGGTTAACTCTGATAAGGTTTTCTTAAATTTCGGTAATTCGACAAAGATTAACTGCAATTCTTGATCGAGAACTTCAAAATTTTCTTCTTTTTCCTGAAAAACAAATTTATTAATGACTTTTTCACTCTGTTGATATAAAATAAAATCAGTAATAGTGACAGTAATTGCCGGATTAAAACGGATGTGATGTTTTGCTGTAATTAACTGATTAGCATAAGTTTTAGCTAAGTTATAAGCAACTCGTTTGTTAAATGCCGTCATGGAGGATGTCTGTATTTCTATGGCTACAAGCGTTCCATCAGCTAGAATCGCTTTAATATCTAAATCGGTTTCTTTTAAGCTGAGGGTCTTGTCGGGATTGTAGGGGTTAACAATTGTCAGAGATTGGATAATATTTTCTCCATCATAAACGATAGCATTGAGAAAACTGATTAATATGGCTTGGCTTTGTTGAGAACCAAAGATTTTTTTAAAGGCATAATCAATCTTGGGACTTATAAATCTCATTTTACTGTCTTTTTTAAAATGCGTAGTGCTATATCTTAATTTTATCAATTAATGGGGTTTATAAGCTAAATTGGTTGCGATATAGCAGTCGCAAAGGCGGTTAAGACATTCTTAGGTAAGGGGAAGTTAACAAGGGGCTTAAGCCCCTTGTCCTAATCGCATTGAAGGTTGCTATAACTTGCATTTCAGAACCCGGACTTATTCAAGAATTCGGTTTTTTGGGTGTGTGGAAATCTCCTGTGCGATGGCGTTTCTCATACTCCCTTATATCAAGGAAAGGATAATCACTTATAATTCCTTTATCCCTTGCAACCTTCTTTCTTCCCTTGGAGCCCTCTGCCTCCGGTTCCCCTCCTGGGAGGGGTTAGGGGTGGGTTTTGCCTTATTACCACCAAAGTGTAAGTATTCAACCGAACTTGATATTACTCTCCTTCCAAAATTCCCAGTAGTACTCTAACTAAACCCTCCAAGTCATCAGGCACTTTAAACAAATTGAGATCTTGGGTAATCTGCTGCTGATGACGGTCTAGTTTACCAAATCGCCAGACATCACCGATAGTCACTGCCCCATAAAACACATTTTGTTCTTCAATATGGGAGAGGGCAATTAATTCCACTGCTAACTGGGTAAATCCTCTAGTCAGGTCATCTTTTTTGGCTTCAATAACTAGTAAATTGTTGGTTGA
>JAAHFP010000131.1 GCA_010672925.1 Symploca sp. SIO1C2
TGTTGAATGGTGAAATTCCGGGCCCGTGTCTGGGGCGCGGCCTCCTTCTCCAAAGCGGGCTGACTCGATGAGTCAACTCACCATTTTTCGGCTGTTAGAGAAAGGAGGGCATCGTCGCGCCTGGCTGGGGTTCTTCCGGTTGCACCACTCTGCTGTCCGTCATGTCGCTAGCGTGTGCCATATGTTCCGCCATCAGATTTGTCCACTCGAGTATTTGTGGCCGAATGTAGATCAGGAACGCGTCGCTCGACCACCTTCCTAGGATCTTGATTCTTTCGACGTGGTGGTTCTTCATGAACAGGGCCATTGCCGCTCCGGATCGGATCGACCTTGTTCCTACTTTCTTTGGGTCGAGAGAAGGATGATCATCCCCGACGATCGCTAGTGTCAATCGGAGGTATGCTGTCACGTTCTTGTCTCGAATCTCGATGTTACGGTCGCCATCTCGACACACGCACACTGGGGTATGGGGGTCTGTCGAAGCTTCCCTCGTTCTTTCGACTATCCGGCTCCAAAGTCGCACTGGGCAAAGAATGCTGTCTCCTGAGGCCGTGTGCGATCGTGAGTCCATCCTTTTGCCGTTCTTTTGGTCTCGAAAACAGATGGTGACGAATTTAGAGCGTTCCCCGAGTCGCGTGTCTCCGTGTGGTATCTTCTTCTTGTGTCGGTCTCGGAAAGTGATATCCCTGAGTTCGATCCTCTTCGTCTTCCCTGGTCTGCTGGTTTTAACAAATTCGCAAGCTCGCATTGCGAAAAAGAAAGCCGCCGCCACAAGCTCGGCTGTGTGACGGCTTCGGTTGCTTTGGTCACGGCTGACTCGCAACATGTCTTTCAAGAAGGCTGCTGTGAGGGCGGGCTGCCTTTCCGGCGGTGGATCTTCGGCTTCTAAGGCCTTCAGTAGATCTGCTAGTCTTGGTACAAGCGCTTCCGCGGTATGGGCTCCCCCGTGGCGGATGTGCAGGGGGCTTCTCCTACCGCTTGCCCGGAACGCCGAGCCCACATAGCCGACGGTACTCCTAATAGTCGGTGCAGCCAACGGTTTCTTACGCTTCGTAAGAGTTCCGTTCGACTTGTCCACTTCGAAGACTCTGGCTTCGATGACGAAGCAGATGCCGAGGAACTCCCTTGTTTCTCGATCGATTCCGTCGAGGTATTCTGGTATTCCGAGTCGTTCTGTGAAGGACCTCCACGAATTCCATGCTCTCTCAGACCTTGACCAGGAGGCTTCTTGCTTCGAGCCAAGGATTCTTCGATGATTTGCAAAGTTTGAGAGACGAAGGAGGTGATATCGGGAGGAAGAGGGGAGATCTCGAAGTTCTCCGGTATTAGCTGTGGAAGAGATTGATGCATGCGGTGAGTTAGCTCTTCGTCGGATGGGTGGTCGAATGTGAGCTCGTTAGCTTTCCCTCGAGCGTCCCCTTCAAAGGTCAGTGCATCGGCCACGTCGTTCTTCTCTCCCTGAATGTGCTGCGAGCATATCTGTACCCCAGCTGCTATCGCCTCCCTTGCGATCTTTCTCGCGATGGCTTTTGCCGCTGCGTAGTAAATTGAAGTTTTCGGTAATTTGCCCGTCCTGAAGACCCAACCGACTGCGGAGGTGTTGTCTCCCAGGGCAAGGAGGCATGGCCACTTTTCGGCCGTGGTTTCCTTGATCAGAAGGAGGAGACTGACGGCCATGCCCAAGAATTCCAGAATGTTATTCGCCCTGTCGTCGCCATAAATTGGCGACTCTCGATCCAGGAGAATTCTCCAGGCTCTGCCATTCAGTGTGTATCCGCCGAGTCCGAATGGACATGAGTCAGACCAGGCCAGCGCTGATGGATTTCGTACGGTGAGGAGGTTCAGCGATATACCGTCCCTCGCCGTTTGCAAAAACTCCCTCCAGAGTCGCAGATCCTCGATCTCTTCAGTCGATAGCCTGACTAACTTCTTGGATCGGCGGAATGGGGGCTCGACTCTCCTCCTTATCTCGTTCAAGAAATGACGGCTCAAAGGAATGACGTAGGATGAGTGGGTCAATCGCCCGACAAGAGACTCAAGGCCACTAGTAGTGTGGCCGCCGTCGTTGATTACCTGGTCTAGGTCGGCTATCCATGCTTGGAACTTGTCCTCGGGGAGAAAGATGATGAGAAGCCTTGTGTCCAGACCCCAGCCAAGTACGGTGGCCCTCTCAGACGGTCTTCCCTCGGCTAGCAGTTTTTCCGGAGCTAGTAGTGGGCGTCGAGGGACCGGCTCGTCCTTTTCTCCGGCGTGGGGGCGACTAAGGACATGGACGGCCATGGGTACCACGTGACACTCCACCTTGTTCCTCCTGATGTTGTCGAGGAATATCTGAATGAGATCGTCGATGAAGCAATCCCTGATACTTTCCCTGGGTAACGGAATCTCGAAAGCGGTGGGCATTGCCTCCTGGAAAGGCTCGTCGTCTTTTGGGTACTCGCGAGGAGCGCAATGTCCCTCCTCTACCGTGGGACAAGGGAAGGAATCGGGGTCGTAGTCTGAAGCTGCCAGGTCGTTGGCAAGGTCGGTTAATGTCTCGGAGAAGGCGCAGAAGCCGGGAGGATTTGCGCTTCCACCGAATGCCATGCGGAGAGACACGAATGCTGTGTCATCGACAACCAGGATGGACTGTGCTGCTGCCCGCCCTTGATGTGAAATTCGGCGGTAGGCGTCGGAATAGTCGAACTTGGAGATGTATATTCGGACGCCGGGGTTGGCCTCTCTCAGAGCCACAATGAAGTGAATGATCCTGATGAGACACCACCCGTACACCATCTCCGGATACCGTTCCATGTCTATCCTCTTGTTTACCGACCCGTCAGGAACGGCCATTGAGAAAGTCATGTCGTGGGTGAGCCTGAGCTTTTTCTTCCGGCTACCGTCGGCGTTGAGGGAGAATTGGCTCACGATTCCACAAGGCTGTACTAGTGCCCCTTTGATGCGACGAACCAAATCCTTTGGGACTACAAAACTGAACCCGTGCTTTACCTCCTTTGCGAGAAGCTCTCTGACTCGATCGATGTTTTCTTTGGCCGATGAGTGATTGCCTCGATCGAGGATTGCTGTCAATTCAGTCTCTCGTTCCTCTTCGCTAAGCTCCCGATGGACTTTGAATGGAAATCCTTTCTCGAACATGTCGCAGAGGAAACCGAATGCCGGGTGTTTCCCAATGACCCTCTCCAGCTGATCGGAGGACCTGAACTCTGATCCGTGGCCGACTGTGGTTCCCCGATGGGACTCCAAGAGGTTCGTCATGTCGAAGTCCGCTTGTTGTAGCTGAATCGAATTCTGCTCCTCGGCAGCGTTACCTTGGTCGAATGATAGTTGAGGGGCGGCTGGAGTTGCAGTTGGCTCGGTTGCCACCGCGAGGACCCCGCTGAGCCAGCTCGATGGTGCCTTGTAATCGTCGTTTGGGGCACAGATTCGCACGGAGAAGAATGACGAGATGTCGCTTGGCAAATACTTACCGAGAATCCTGTTGTCAGCTTCGTTTGCTCGGCGGATCCTCTCTCGGTTCCTCTCTCTTGCCTTAACAGCTCGTGGGTCAGAGTAGACCTCGAGTGGGTCTGGTAATTCGCCCGTCACTGCATTGAAATCTTCGGCGTCCACTGTCTCGATGATGGCCTCCAGAGGTTCCCCGTCGGGATCCCAATAGCCTGACCTTTGGGCTGGCTGATGGCCTTGCCGAGGCGATTGGCTGTCTCGTTGATTGGTTCTGTTCTGTCGAGTGTGTTCGGGTTCCCTGGATGAGCCGGACCTGAGGGCTGGCGGAGAGCCTTGCCGAGGTGATGGGCGTCCGATGTCGGGAAGGCTTGACCTGTTGGCTGGCGGAATGCCTTGCCCAGCTGGCGGAGAGCCTTGCCAAGGTGAATAGCCCCGTGTAACCCTATCAAGGATGCCTCTGTTGACTCTGTTCCTTTCCCTGTCGATTGGTGTCGTCGGTGGATCCCACGTCCACGTTGTGGTGCTGATGGGATGCTCAGGAGGACTCTCCCAAGACTCGATCTCCGACCATGACCGCTTTGTTCCCCTCCTTGCCCCCGAGGACGTTGAATGAGATTCTTCCAATGATGGGGCAAGAGGTTCGAATAGTCAGGACTGGTAGATGCTTTCAAGCCTTGACTTTATCTGAACCTTGTCTTCGGGGCTGATACGGTCAGGGTGGATGTGGCTTCGTCGGCAGGCTGTTCCTCTGGGGCACAATCCGGTGACCTGGTACTTGATGCAAATAGTCTCAGGCAACCCCGTTGCGTGATGCGGGGCGCTTGGAAATCCTTCGAAGTTTTGCTGGTTGTTTCTGTTGAAGAATTCGCCAAAGGTCTTCCCCTGGGGCACCGCCCAGTCTGATACGGGTCTTGGATTTCGCCGATGCCAAGCTGGTGCAGCTGCTGGTGCTGGTGCTGGAGCTGGTGCCTGAGCGGGTGGTGGAATAGGTAGTCCCCTCGGCGCCGGTGGCAGGCCCTCATTCGGGTTAAATTGGGGCTGCAGACACCTCGGAAGCTGAATGTTCGCGACTCCTGCTCCATCCAAGAAAGGGGACATCTGGCTCCGAATATTTTTCGTCATGAAATGCTCCAGGTGAGACATGCCGGTGATCGGATTCTCTTGGTCCATCCCTTCCATTAGGTGGTCACAAAATCGTTGGAAGGTTGTATCGAGTAGGTACAGGAACTTGGTGACGAAGAAGGCGTCGACTTTTTCTTCGTCCTCAAATTCTTTGTCGTACTTTTCCAGGAGATGAAGACCGTATCGGTATCCTGCCGTGGCTATGCTGGGTTCGTGAGTGAGTATGTGTAGGAGTGAGATGATTGCTTTAACCATGAGTGCGGCCTCATGGCGATTCGCGGGGAGACAAAGAATGTCCTGGGTCAAACGTTCGATTGATTCCTTGGTAAGTTTCCCGTCCCCACAATTCTCTTGAAGGTACCGCGTCCGGTCCGCCTTCGTTTGGGGAGGCACCTTCCCCTTTGTAATACACATGAATACGGTCAATCCGCTGGGAGAATAACGGATGTCCCTTGCTCGGAACCCCGGGTGATGAGATTGGTCAATCGAGACCCTTCTATCTTCGTGGCCCATCTATCCGCTTCATCGTTGATAATTTCGATGGCTCGGTTAATGCGCTTCCCTTTCAGGAGCTTCTTTGCGAATTTATTGATATGTGGGACTCCCTTCTCTGTCCAATCCTTCGCACTAAGGATCTGGAAGAGACGTATTGATCTGTCTGTCCAACCGCCAAGGAACGACTTGTCCTCGTCGTTAGCATCTTTGGTGACTTTGTAATCGTGCGCCGTGTCTTGGAGGGTTTCTGCCATCCTCGATAATTGCCTCGCTACTCCTCGGTCTGAATCTCGGTGCCTTCGTGAACGGCGGTGTCGACGTCGGCTCTTGCGACGTCGGCGGTTACTCCTCGATTCAGAAGAGGATGAATCAGATGACGGTGATGACGACGGGTCCGAGGGTGGTTCATCGCTCCGTCGTGCTGAACCTCTTCTTCGATTTGGGCCTCGGTCCTTTCTCCGTCGTCCCGAGTCACGTCTATCAAGGTCAGGGCCCTCGTCCTCTTCGTCTCGTTCATGATCACGGCGATCCCGACCATGGCGTGTCGGCTCTCGGTCTCGTTCTTGTCGGTTGTGGTCGTCTTCATGATCCGAGTCTTGGTCTCTATCTGTTTCGTGATCTTCCCGACGTCTCTGACGCCGGCGACGGCGACGCTGGGATCTTCGGCGGGACGACCGTGACGAATCCGACTCGATTGGTGGATCGCCATTCCTGTCGTCACTTCCTCGTTCCTCACGGCGGCGGTGCTTTTCTCTCTTCTTCATCGGGCGACCTCGATCGTCCGAGGAGACGTCTCGTTCGCTGTTGTTTCGCTTACGGACAGCATACTCCCGATCCACACTGTCTTCCTCATCGGAGCCTCGGTCGGACCGGTGGCTCATTTTCTCCGGCGAGTCAAGAGCGGCCGGCTTTTTATCGGAGGAAGAAGCCGAGTTTGCGTCGGTGTCCTTCTCCTTACGGAAATGTACGCTAGGTGCGCTGGAAGGGGACTCGATGATGCGCTTCGTAGCTTCCCAGTGCCACTCGGATTCAGCATTGGAGAACGTCGTTTTAGGTGAGACCCTAACCGTGTTGCTATACCCTTTTGCGATGATCCACATGTGTTGGAAATCCTTTTCAGCCTTGCGGAAGTAGTCCTTGTTGTCCTGTCCGTGTTCCTCGGCGTAGAGCTTCGAAGCGACGATGATGATCCAGAGGACAGCATCAGGCTTCGGGGAAGAGAAGGATGTGCCCGTGAGAAGGGAAGGGAGATAAAGGCGAAGAAGCGGTTCTTCGGCGAAGTCCTTGACCAGGGTGTCTCCGTTTCCCACTAATTCCAGAGCCCGGAAGGGGGTATCGCATTCCCAGGCCTGAGCTAGCGAAGGGATTGCGACCTCCAGATGGTTTCCTCTCCCCTTGACGAGGAGGCATTCGTCCTTGAGAGGTCGGAAAGAGAAAGGCGGAGCCGTGGAGTTGAGCCCCCCAAAGCCGAGGATGTTCTTCCCGAGCTCGTCCAACGAGATGTTGTGGAGGATCGCGATTCGCTTCTGATTCGTTGGGACGATAAGGTAAGACGGCAATGCTCGATTCTTCCCTGCCCAATCCTGCAGTCCTTCCCAGGAGAGGGCAGCCACGGGGAACGAATCCCACGCATCGAGGAGGTCAGCCTTCCCTTGCTCGGTAGCGTACGTGGCGTCGTACTCGTCCGCAATAGCGTAGGACCAGATGGAACGGTGAGCCATTTTTTAAATACTAGTAACGATTAGGACTTTGCTTAAGGGCGATGTCGATGCTTGGACGATAGCTGCTGCTGTTGCTGCTGCTTCGGGAAGAGTGAGGAGTTGCGTTGGGTGTTGTGCCGGGGCGTCCGTCCTC
>JAAHFP010000132.1 GCA_010672925.1 Symploca sp. SIO1C2
ATAGCCGTATGCGGTTGTACATACATCATCGATACATGTTATACATTCACGTTATACTCTCTAGAGAGTATAACGTGAATGTATAACATGTATCGATGATGTATGTACAACCGCATACGGCTATTACCCACTTGACTACTCATAGTAGACTAGCTTAACCCCATTGACTACCCATAGCAAGATTGGCTCAACCCTATTGACTACCCATAGCAAGATTGGCTCAACCCTATTGACTACCCATACAAGACTAGCTTAACCCTATTGACTACTCATAGAAAGATTAGCTTAACCCCCATTGACTACCCATAGATGCGGGGCTACTCAGAGGGACTGTTGATGACTACAACGCTTGTACAGTATAGGTTACAGCGATTTAGGCTCAACTAGGTTTAGTTGGCTTACAGTGGTCATCATTACTTGACTACCCATGACGACCTTCCCCTATACCCACTTAGCTACCCATAACCCGACAATACTTAGTTAACCTGACTTGACTACTCTTAACCGATTCATAGAACATCATGCCCACTTGACTACTCTTAGACTCAGCATCAAATGCCACACCTACTTGACAGGACGGCTCCAATGAAAATGCGCTCAGAACTGCCTAATGGGGTTGGTTGATAGAAAAGTACCATTAACGGATTTTGAACTGCTGTGAGGCATTCTCGCGGGACTAGTCCAATTGTGAGACTGGCTAAAAGGGTGATGAGGGAAGGAGGCACAACAGCTTCCCATCATTACCCCTACCCACTTGACTACTCAGGGAACTGCTTCCCATCACTAACCCTACCCACTTGACTACCTATCATCTCATAACTGCTTCCTACAGCCGCTTTGGTCATGCGATCGCGACTCTATTATTTCACTCTTCATAAACTGAGAAAATATCTCTAGAACAGTTGGAGAGGTCTGTTTTATGTTCCGACAATTCTTTCAAAATAGTCTAGTTTACAGTTGTTTTGCTTGTTGCTTGGGTATAACAGCATATACCCTACCAATAAGTGCTGCACAAGCTTTACAGAATGAGAACTACAGCACTTTTGCTGAATGGTGTGAGAACAAGGAGCGCATTTCTGCTGAAGCCAAACATACTGTGGAAGTGTTACTCAAATATGTTGAAACAGAAGATTGTTCAACGGCAGAAGTGAAATTATCAGAGATTACTGAGCTTAGTCTCTGGAAAGACCAAATAACAGATATCACTCCTGTGTCTAGCTTGACTAATCTTAAGGAGCTCTCTCTCAGATACAACCCAATAACCGATATCACTCCTGTATCTGGTTTGACTAATCTGACTGAAATTGACCTCAGCAGTAATCAAATAACCGATATCACTCCTGTATCTGGTTTGACTAATCTGACTGAACTTGACCTCAGCGGTAATCAAATAACCGATATCACTCCTCTGTCCAAACTTACCAATCTGACAAACCTAGACCTCAACAATA
This sequence comes from Symploca sp. SIO1C2, assembly GCA_010672925.1. GTDB lineage: Bacteria > Cyanobacteriota > Cyanobacteriia > Cyanobacteriales > Coleofasciculaceae > Caldora. The sequence goes on from JAAHFP010000132.1 coordinate 1,452, forward strand.
ACTACATAATCGATATCACTCCTCTGTCTGAACTTACTAATCTGACTAAACTTTACCTCTACACTAACCAAGTAACAGATATCACTCCTCTCTCTGAACTCACGAATCTCACTAAGCTTAGCCTTAATTTAAACCAAATAACAGTTGTTAATCTCTCTGGACTTACCAATCTCACTAAGCTTAGCCTTAGTCTTAACCAAATAACAGATGTTAGCCTCTCTGGACTTACCAATCTCACTGAGCTTTACCTCGGTGGAAACCCAATTAGAGATGTTAGTCTCTCTGGACTTACCAATCTCACTAAGCTTGAAATTAGTTTAAGCGAAATAACAGATGTCAGTCCTTTCTCTGGACTTACCAATCTCACTTACCTTAGCCTTAGTTCTAACAAAATAAAAGATGTCAATCCTCTGTCTAAACTCATTAATCTGACTGAGCTTTACCTAAGTCAAAACCAAATAACAGATGTCAATCCTCTGTCTAAACTCATTAATCTGACTGAGCTTTACCTAAGTCAAAACCAAATAACAGATGTCAGCTCTCTCTCTAGACTTACCAATCTCACTAAGCTTGACCTTAGTTTTAACGAAATAACAGATGTCAATCCTCTGTCCGGACTTACCAATCTCACTAAACTCAATCTCCAGGTTAACCAAATCAAAGATTTCAGCCCCCTATCTCGATTGGCTAATCTAACAGAATTATGGCTCTGGGAAAACCACATCACCAATCCCACCTGTCCAGTTCAACCAGAATCCATTTGTCTGTTTGAAGAACCGTAATTGGCTTCAAGCCAGTACCGTAGGTAATCGCCACATCACCCCCGTCAGCAAACACGATTTTGCCCCTAGCACAGTCGCTAGGGTCTACGTCTGATACAAGGGGGTGAGATTTAGTCATGTTTGCAACAGACGGCTGAAGTAGCTGTCTATTGGATAAGCCGGGACACGGGTGTTGTAGTTCATCACTCAATCACCTTTCCCCCTAATCCACCCCTAACTGTTCAGCAATGCTGACCTCAATATGCTATGCCGTCCTTGTCGAGACTCTACTTCTGCGCCCAAAGTCCCATAACTCTTACATAGTCTACCTTATAGCACGTTACATTCACTCAATTTTCTTTAAGAAAGACAGACGATATGCATAGAAAAAGCCAAGTCTTCCCAATAGAGAAATGAAAGGACTCACAACTCAAAAGTTGAGGAAAAAATGAATAAGCTATCTTACAAAAGAATACTAGCCATAAGCTTTTTGGCTTTTCTTGGGCTAGGGCTAGCTCAAGGTGTTCTTAAACCCGAATCGGCATACTCTTGTGATATGGGTTGTCATGGTGATCCAGACCCACCACCACCACCACCAGATCATGATCCTATTTTTGATAAACTGTAAATTCTGAAACAAGGCAATAGCAACTTGCTTATTAGTTGTTAGTTGTTTGTCTTTCTTCAAAAACAAATAACAACTAATAAAACGAAATTTACATTCCTCGTTCAGGTGGGAATGAGTTAACTCAAAAAGATATTCTGAAAAGTCAGTTCCATGACCTCATTCTTAATTGTCGAAAGATTAAATATATACTAATTAATAGTTGAAAAGCTAGAATGAAAAAAGCCAATAAGCTTATTGTACTATACCTTCAAGGTAAAAGAAACTTTCAAGATTCAAGTTTAAAAGGTATATCTTTGAAAGGAGCAGACTTTTCAGGAGTAAATTTTTCTGGAGTCGATATTAGAGGCACAGATTTCTCTGAAAGCACTTTATGTAATTCAATTTTTACCAATGCAAAAGCAGGTCGAAAAATGCATTTTTCTATTATACTAATTAGTGTCTCTTGTTTGTTATTGGCAATATCAGGAATATTTTTGGGTTTTGGAAGTGGTTGGATTGGACTCTTTTTAAATGGCAAGCCTAATCCAAGACTGCACATATCTGCGGTAGTAAGTATATTATTAGCGGCTACTTTCTTGATAGGCGTTATTAATGGTTTAAGCCTAGCTTTTAGATACTTGGCTACTGCTGTAACCATAGCTGTCGTACTATTATTATTTTCAATTTCATTTGTAGACATAAGATTCATTCATGACGTAGTTGTAGGTTCTTCCTTTTTAACAACTTTTATTCTAACTGGCTCGGTTATTTTTATTGTTAGTAACTCCATCGCTGCTACAGTTATTGGGATAACCGGCTTTACTTTCATCATTCTTAGTTTATTTGTTTTGCCATTTGCCGTTTTTACTTCAGCATATTTACTTCCCAATCTTGTAAAGTATGGGTCTGTAAATTTAGCTATTGCTGTAGCCAACGGGGTTAACATAACAATAATAGCTACAGGTACTTATATAACCTGGCTTACTTTGAATGCAAAAGGAGGAGATATCTGGTTTAACAACATTGCTTTAACTTTTGCAGCTATAGGAGGTACTAGTTTTCAAGGAGCTGATTTAACTGATACAGACTTTACAGGAGCAATACTAGAAAATACAGATTTCAGAAAAGCTAATCTAACTAGAACTTGTTGGCGAGGGGTAAAAAAAATAGATAAAATACATCCGACAGGTTCTTATCTATCAAATGCTCAGATACGTCAGCTATTAGTTACTGGAGATGGAGAAGGAAAAAACTTTGATCGCCAAGATTTGAGAAGGCTTAATTTGAGCAGAGCTAACCTAAAAAATGCAAGTTTTGTTGATACAGACTTATATCAAGCTAGTTTAAGAGGAGCTAAACTATCAGGCTCACTTCTCATAAGAACTACTTTAGAAAGGGCTAACTTAACTGATGCTTGTTTGACAGGAGCTTGTATTGAAGATTGGAACTTAACTAGAAGCACAATACTTAATGGTATTAAATGTAAATATGCGTTTCTGAGATTTGTTGACGGTAATAAACGTGACCAAGTTCCACCTAGAAATGAGTTCAAAGAAGGTGAGTTTATTATGTTTATCAAATCAATTCTAGATACCTTGGAACTTTACCATGAAAGCGATATTAATCCCCGCGTCGCTTTGGTCGTTCTCAAAAGCTTATCCGAACAATATCAACAACCATTGGAAATAGTAGGCTTAAAAAAGCAGGGTAGTGGAATTATCCTACAAGTGAAAACTTCTGAGTTGGCAGAGCAAAACAAGTTACAGGAAGGATATTACTTTAAATACGAGCAATACTTAAACCTATTTATTGAAGAACCAAGTCAATTTTATAAAACTCTTTTACCCAGAGAAGAAATTATTGAAACTAGATTATCTGAGGTGTTAGAGGAAGTGAAAAAGCCTCGCAATGAAACCAATATTAAAAGACTTTATAACGAAGGCTTGTTAATTACAGGAGGAAGTGTAAACATGAGTGGCGATTATCGGAATATTCGTACAGACGGTGGCAATTATAACGAGAATATCGGCAGGGATTCCATAGGGAAAGTGGAAGGCAATATCATCAACACTACCGAAGCTAAAACAAATCTTGCTGAAGCTGCTGCTGAAATTCAGCAGTTACTCGAACAGTTATCCCAATCTAACCCAACCAATAGTACCATTGAAAAGATGAGTGTGGCACAGGAAGCCATTAAACAAATTGAAAGTAATCCCAAACTTTACCAGCGAGTACTCAGTGCTTTAAAATCTGGTGGGATTCAAGCCTTCGAGCAATTTCTCAATCATCCGACAGCTAGTTTTGTTATTGGTGCTTTGGAGGATTGGCAGAAAAGCAAAAAAAAGAGGTGCTAGAGGTTGACTGATTCAGTTCTTAAAGGCTCACTCATTAATCAAAAATTGGCAACTATAAATGTGACAGGAAAGCCCTGCCAGATCAAAGCTACTTTTCCACCGATGTCCTAATCAACCCCCAACACATCAGCTATGCTGACCACATCTTTAATACTTCCTACAGCTGCTTTCCTACTGCGATTAACCACCGGGGTCAGTCCCTGCATGGCGTTGTAGTCTTCAATGCCCATCCCCTCTACAACCTTAGCGATCGCTTTTGGGGTCACCCCAGTTAAGGAGCTAATCAGCTTGTTGGTTATACACCACTTATGCTCTGGATGATTGTAATTCCAGTGCTTAATCGCTCTCACGGCTCGACTGGCTAACTCTCTTGAGGCATTGGGGTTAGTCCGATACTTCTTATCATTCATCAACTCATCACTTTTGACCATACTCAAATCTTCATTAAGCCGTTCATGGAGAGCATTAATCGCCTTGGCACGTTGGAGTAAGGCTTGCTTTACCCATTCATTAATGTCAGCATCCCCAAGGGCTTGCTTGACTGCTGCCAACTCCTCACCTTCTAAACCAACTTCACTGAAGATATCTCTTCTTGTTTCATTCATTGGCACTGGGGTAATAGTATCTGATTGCTCCTCTGAAGAGGGTTCTGGGGTAATAGTATCTGATAAATCATCTTTCAAATTCCAATCTTCTACCAAGTATTTGATAGCCAGATGCTCCCAGCGCTCAACGCTACCCTTGCCAGTATCAGTGAAATAGTAGGGGAAGGGGACGCCTTCATGGGGACTTTTTCCACTCTGGGCTGGGTACTTCTCTCTTACAGACTTCCTGATAGAAGACATCGGATTGCGACGGCTCGGCGGGGTATCTGGATAGGAGTCAAGCACAGCTTGCTTAATTTGTAAGCAAGCTACTTTTATCTGCTTTTCACTTTCAGCAGAAGCTATAGCTTCATTGAATTCTGGCATTGCATCTTTCCAAGCTGGTGTCTTGCGTGGCATAGTCCGTTAACTCCATCTCAACTATCCTTAGCTTAGCTGTTTTGACTACCCATAGTAATACCCTTATGACTATTGATAATTAATTCCGATTATACCCACTTGACTACTCTTGTATTTGTTATACATTCACAAATGTCCATTTTATACTGTTATGCTTTAGGGGAAGCGCTAAAAGTATAACGCCATGCAAGCCACTATCAGATTGACCAACCTGCTCGATACCATTGCTGACCTACTTCCTTTGACCTATGCGGAATTGACACAAATGACATCCAAGCAAATCAGGGATAAGGTAGCCAAACCATTGGGAATTCCTGGGTGCTACCGGATGAAGAAAGCTCAACTAATCCAACAATCCTTCCAGGAACTGGAGAATGCTAGAGCATACCTCCAAACATCGGAGGTGGAACGGGAGCAGGCTAAGCAAGCTCTCAAACAACTCAAAAAGAATGAAGACTACC
>JAAHFP010000133.1 GCA_010672925.1 Symploca sp. SIO1C2
AACTTGATGAGAACTACCAACGTGACTATATAGAAAAGAGAGCAGAGTATGAGCAGCACGGCATTCCTGAATACTGGATTGTTGACCCTATTGCACAGTTAGTAACTGTACTGGTGTTGGTCAATGGTAAATATCAGGCAACTGAGTTCTCTGGTAGCCAGCGGATTGTTTCTCAGATTTTTCCTGAATTGGGGCTGACCGCTGCTCAGGTTTTGGAGGCGAGGTGATTAGCGTGGAAGAATTTGGAACATATGATTTTATTTTGAAAAACAACCTTAAGAGTTGTGGGGGAACAGCTGAGCCAATATCCCTCGATTGGGTTGTCAAGGCTATCTGCAATATGCCCGATCTAGTAATGGAGTATGACCACGGCATATACCTACCTTTCAATTGGCATAGTGCCGAAGGTTGCTTTATTAAGTTAATGCGAAAGGAATACAGGGCTATAGCAAATTGGCTCGAATATTACCTGCTAGGTAAAGCTGATTTAGCAGCAGAACTGGCTTTTACTGACAAAGCCAAATACAAACCTTGTGCAGACATATCCAAAGCTTGTTACGACCTAGCTGAACAGGTGTACTTACTTTCTGGTTTATTCCAGCGTAATGGGTTAACGCCTCAAGCTATATTGCTTCTCATTGAACGGAAGTGCTGTGAAAAGTCAATGAAAGAAAGTGGATTAACAGGTAGCCCTGTCGTAATAGGGAAAAAACAAGCCTGCAAAGAAAGCGTTCAGATTTGTAATGAACTACTGAAGGCAGAAATAACTAAACCCACTGATATCAAACGAATCTACGACCCCGTTTATGTGTTGATAAATGAGGCAGCATTTTTAGCCAAACAAAAAGGAAACATACAATTTCGCCTGCGATACCAAGATTTCTTAAAAACTATAAAGCGATGCAGCCGCGAAATCGAGCGTTCAAAAGGCAAATTTATTTATTTAAACGATGGCAAGTTAGTACAAATGAAGCGTGGTAGACCAAAAAAAACAACACTGGGCAGTTCATTAGGCTTCCATCGTAAACCGGGACAAAATTTCGACCAAGAATAACTCAATTGTTTAAAGGCTGAAGCTCTTGCTATATAAGATGTCCAAGTTGATTTAGCAGTCGAGAGCCTTTTGTAAAGATTGAGGCAAAAAATTCGCAAAACTTGCAATCCACTTTTTATAAGCCTCAAACTGATATTGAAAGAAGAAAAAACAAGCCTATATGGATGATTGAGGAACACTCAACAACGAGTAAAGCAATAAAGAAAAGAGGTTAGCTGTCTAACAAGGTCTTGGAGCATGAGCATCCCAGTACCATTAACTACTACTAGCTAGCATCATGGACTCACAAGGGAAGAGTACCACCTCTACCCAAACCAGGTTGGCAGCCAACCAACCATAATAAACATTCACCCATGATGCTAACAGTTCTGACTATCTATAGGAACAGGTACGAGGGTACTCATGGTCTAAGACAGAGATAGCTGACCTCCCATAACCACATAAGGAGGTCAATCATGAAAAGTAGTAAGCATTATAACAAAACTACAAAGTCACCACAAGTACTTGAGCAGGCTTTTCAAGGGAAGCAGAAGCCACAGATAATCAGCATTCCAGGCATCCCACTCAAGGAGAAATATCGATGGCGAGTCACGCTAGGTCACCAAGTCTTAGGTGACAAGCTTTCACTTGAGCAAGCAGCAGAATTGGCAGGTCTGAAAGTCAAGGGGGTGAAGTCATGAAACCATCTTATTTCAAAGGCTTTAGCCCTCCACACAGTTACTCAAAAGGAGAAAACTATGTCGAAAGGATTCAGGAGAAAACAGAAAAAGGCTCGGAAGTCGAAACAGGCAGCTTTAAAGTCTCAAAGTCGAGCCAAGTACTTCATGGGGATAGACACAGAGGTAGTCTATATTCCAGAGCTGAGAGAGTGGCATTCGATAGCTGTGGGAGAAGAAGGAATGACGATCTACGGGATATACCCGCCCAATTCTGGAATGAACTGACCGTAGAGAGCGCGATAGATCCAGAGCTGGTCAACCTCAATTGCAGATTCATCAAGGGGGATGAAGTCTACTCCACTTTGCTCTATGCCAAGCCCCAATCCGAAATCAGGCGCAATGATGGGAGGCTCAAGGATAAGTGGCTCAAGAAATATTCTCAGATTGCTGATGATGGGGCGCTCTATTTCAATGGGCTTGATCCTCATCAGAACTGGGAGAAAGATTCAGAGTGGGGAAGGCTTAAGCCCATTACTCCCAGGATTGGATTGGATGGGAAGACTCACAAGTACGAGAGTCCGGTTAAACCTGCCAGCTACCATCCTTTGTATTTCCGAGTCACAGATGAGATATGGTCGAAAATAGCCACTCGATACGGTGTCCCAATGTCGGGGGAAAATTTCTGGCAGTGGATTCAGAAACATCCTGAGATAACTGTGAATTACACCGAGGGAGAGAAGAAGGCTCTATGCTTGCTATCTCTGGGGTTTCCGGCTATAGCTCTCCCCGGTATCTGGTGTGGTCGTGTAGGGAATAAACTTATAGAGCATTTACATCCTGACCTAATGCCAATCGCCAAGGGCAGGAAGTTCAATATATTGTTTGACTATGAGGAAAAACAGAAAACCCGCTGGCAGATTTTCCAAGCCACACAACGCACTGGCAAATGTATCCAGGACGCTGGAGGCAAGTGTGAAGTAACCTTGTTGCCTGGTAAGGAGAAAGGGGTAGATGATTGGGTTGTTTCCCTGGGGAAGAAAGCTGATAAAGCTTTAACTACCTTGATTGGAGATTCCCTGACCCTCACTGAGTATCGCCAGCAGTTCTTTATTCCAGCGAGGGGACTGAGGAAATATAAGCCTGATGTCAGGGTCAACACCAAAAGATTATCAGATGCAGTGCGCTTGCCTACCTCAGGGGTAGTTTGTCTCCTATCTGGAATGGGTACGGGCAAAACTTATTTGATGGAAAAGTGGAGGATTGAGCACCCAGAAGAAAGATTCCTGAACAATGGTCACCGGATTGCCTTGTTGAGGAATCTATCAGAGCGGTTAAAGACTCAAATGTACTCAGATCTCCACTCTGGGGACTATGGTAAAGCTATGGCACTCTCAGTGACTGCTGATAGCCTCTGGAAGCTGTCTAACAATCTCGAAGGGTATGATTGTGTCTTTGTTGATGAAACAGCCCAGTACGTGGCTCACCTGCTCCAAGCAAAAACCCTCAAAGAGCACAGACATGAAATCTTAGAAGTTCTTAAGTATGTTGTCCGTAACGCCAAGCTCCTAGTGCTTGCGGATGCTCACCTAACTGATGAGGTGATTGACTTCTTCATGTCCATGCGACCATCTGGGGAAAAGCCCTATATCATCCAGAATAATTGGCTCTCAGGAGGAAGGAAAGTTCATTGGTATGAAGGGGGTAATCCCAGTGCTGTTGTTGCTAAAGCTGAAGCGCTGGTGGAACAAGGTAAGAAGGTAATGCTTGTCTCCAACTCGAAGAAGTTTATCAAAAAGATGGAGAAAGACCTAATTGACCTTTTCCCTGATAAGCAGTTCCACATCAAAACACTTCATGGGGATAACAGTGGTTCACCAGAGAATGCAGTCTTCATCAAAAATATCAATGAGGAAGTCAATGTTGTGTATGCTTTACTGGCTTCTCCCACTTTAGGGACGGGAGTTGATATCCCTGATTATCACTTTGATGTGGTTATCGGAGTCTTCTACTCCACAACACAAGCGGCTACAGATTGCGCTCAGCAACTTTGGCGGTACAGACCCAATGTGCCAATGCATATCTGGGTACAGCCAAGACCAAGTTTTGGCTACCGGGAAACCAATCCCAGGAAAATTAAGCAGGATATTCTCTGGAAAAACAACTCAACTGGCATCCTCATCCGGATTGACCCCGAAACCGGGGAACGGAAGGCATCAGATGAGTGGGTGCTTGATACTTACTGTCAGATTGAAGCTAGGCGCGGTCGTTCAATCAATAATCTCAGACAGGATTTACGCTCTCTACTGGAGGAAATGGGGAATACTATTATGCCTATGGGAGATGAGGCTAATGAAGCCGCCAGACTTCGATTAAAAGCCGCCGCTGCTGCTATTGATGAGGCTCATTGTCTAGCTGTAAGCCATGCTGCTGATATAGACAAAACTACCTATCTCAATCGACAGAAGAAGGATTATCTCTCGGATACAGAGGTTTTGGAGTGTGAGAAATTCCGCATCTGGGATACCTATGGGATGGAGGTTACCCCAGAATTAGTCAAGAAGGATGATGTTGGGAAGCTAATCCGAAAAATCATTGAGTTTGAAGGACTCTTGGGTGAACCGGAGAGTTTCACCAATGATAATGGGCAGATTATCACTGCTCCACCAAAAATCGTATCAGAGCGTGACCTCAATGACCGGGAATATTATCCCATCTGTACAGATTGGGGTCACCGTTCCTTGGCTTGGTTCACACGCGACCAGTTAGGGCTGAGGGCTTTAGTTCACAGACTCCTGAAAGGGGAGGAATACTCCCAGCATTGTGAGGATGTAATCAAGCTGGCAGAAATAGCCAAGCAGAATGCAGCCAAACTTAAAACAGTTCTGGGCAGGACTGTTAGCCAAAAGGATAGCCCCACCAAAATTGTTGGGGATTTACTTTCTCAGTTGGGACTATCTACTAAATCCCGTCGCCTGGGAGCCAGAGGGAAACAAGTCAGGCACTACTGTTTGAATTGTGAAGATGTAGCTTTTAATTCCAAAGTTCTTGATTATCGAACTAAGAAGAGAGAAGAGCGGGAGCGAAGGCGACTCCAAGAGCAAGAGGACAACGAGAGGCATCGCCGCGCACTGCAAATTCGCTATGGCTCTATTGAGCCTCAATCTAAGGTAGAGCAAGGCTTGCAGCCCGTAGTCACGCCCCCTAAACAAGATGGGTCAAGTAATAATTTTGGGGGGCGTGACTACCAACAACATGCAACACACTGTACTGACGAAGACGAATTGGTGACCCAGGAACAGCTGCAAGTTTTGAAGAATATATACTCTGAGAGCACAGAAAATGCCAGAAAAATGAAAGAGTGGGTATTTTGGCACTTCCTGCTGGGTAGCGTTAGGCAGCTCACGCAGTCAATGTACTGGCAAATCATTGATGATTTTGCTTTTGCTGCCTTCTAATCGTTGAAATATCTCACCCAATTTACTCTCAAGCCCAGGCGCTTGCTTCTTTGGCATTGCCATAGCTGGCTTGTTGTAGTCTCACTACGGATATCCGTAGTGAGCCAGTAAGATTGGGTGCTTGGCGAGTGCTTGATGTCACCTAAGTGACATCAAGTGACAAAAAAAGTGACACTGTTAAAAACCAATTCAGTCAATAGATACACAAAAAGAGGATACTGGAGATGTCACCCTTGATGTTACCAATGTCACCTATTTTGTCACCAAAATGTCATCAGTAGCCTTGACCCCAGAACAAGTAGTAGCTGCTAACGCACTAGCAAATGGATTGCCAGTAAATGAGGTGGCTAAACTTGTTGGAGTGTCCAAAAGAACTGTCTTACGATGGAAAAAAACAGAGGCTTTTCAAGCTGAACTTAGGCAAGGCAGAAACTCGGTAGCCATGACTTCAGTAGAGGTTATTCGGGAATCGCGGGAATCTAATCTCCGAAATTCTGAAAATAGACTTAGTTCATTGATTAACAAAAGCTTCGATGTACTGGAAGAAGTAATAAGCAATCCTGAAGAAAGTACAAGGAGCAGGCTTAAGGCTATTGAGACTGTTGGAATTTGGGCAGGGCTAAAATATATGAATGAGATAAATACTGCAATTGAACTAATAGAGAGACGCGGATTTAAGGTTATTGTTGATGATCTTAATCATTTGGCTGATGAGGCGAATTGGGAATCTCATAAACTACCGTAATCTGTTCTCTATAGATGTGATTTTGTCCCTCCTCAAATTCTCCATGTTCATTTATCTCGTATCGAACAAAACGTTTGGTTTTCGTAGTTTTTCTGACAATTTGCTGGTTTTTATTGCTCATGTTCTCGCTAAACATTTTTGTAAAAGGGTTGCTCAATCATAATATTAGAGCGTGAGCAACCCCCCTTTGGGTAAGGGTAGGCTGATGTGTGACAGTTTCAAGCCGCTGCCCCCAAAGTGTCACAAGGGTATTGGTGAGATGTGGGGAGAGCGGCAGCAATCGCCAATGTTTCAATTTCATGATGGGTGGCCGCTGAAATGTTTCCGGTGTCCCTGACAATTGGTCAAGTCGGTATAACCACTCATCTGTTAGGTTGATGCTAGTGGGAGCCCAATCAGTCCAGGAGCAGTGCTGGAGTAGTCAAGTGGGTATATGGCAATCCTATTATGGGTGGTCAATAGGGTTGAGCTAACCTACTATCGGTAGTCAACAGGGTTAAGCTAGTCTTGTTATGGGTAGTCAATAGGGTTGAGCTAATCTTGCATGAGTAGTCAATAGGGTTGAGCTAGTCTTATTAGGGTGGTCAAC
>JAAHFP010000134.1 GCA_010672925.1 Symploca sp. SIO1C2
ACGTCCTGAAGCTCGTGAGAAACCTGTACGGACAGAAACAAGCAGGGCGAGTCTGGAACCAGTACCTAGTCAAACGGCTAACGGAAAAGGTAGGATTCAAGCAATCTAAGGTGGACGAATGTGTCTTCTACCGAGGCAGAGTGATGTATGTCCTGTACACCGACGATTCACTGCTGGCAGGCCCTACCAAGGAAGAAGTCGACGCCGTCGTCCGCGATATCAAAGCGGCAAAGCTAGACATCACCGAGGAAGGCGATATCAAGGACTTCCTGGGAGTGAACATCAAGAGAGATGAAGAACAGGGCACAGTTACCTTTACGCAGCCACACCTGGTGGATAAAATCCTGGCGGCAACCGGCCTCTTTCACGAGAACGCAAAGACAAAGGAAACGCCAGCTGCCTCATCGCGAATACTGCACCGACACTCCAATTCCGAGGCATTTGACGAATCATTCAACTTCAGGTCTGTCATAGGCATGTTGAATTACCTGGAGAAAGGTAGCAGGAGCGACATCGCATATGCGACTCACCAGTGCGCAAGGTTTGTGGACTCACCAAAACGTGAGCACGGATCAGCGGTGAGATGGCTAGCTAGGTACTTGAAGGGAACCCGTGATAAAGGGATGATCTACAAGCCTGACAAGACGAAGGGACTGGAAGTGTACGTCGACGCAGACTTTGCAGGGAACTGGAACAAGGACGAAGCGGTCGAAGACAGGGATACGGCACGATCTAGGCATGGATACGTGATCAAGTATAATGATTGCCCTATCCTATGGCGATCAGCGCTCCAAGGAGAGATAGCGCTCAGTTCGACTGAATCAGAATACACTGGGTTGTCCTATGCCTTGCGAGATGCGATTCCGCTGATGAATCTGCTCAAGGAGATGCTCGAGCACGGTTTCCAGATGGAACACCGCACACCCAAGGTGTGGTGCAAGGTATTCGAGGACAACTCAGGAGCGCTGGAAATGGCCAAAGTACACAAGTACCGACCCCGTACAAAGCACCTAAACGTGAAACTGCATCACTTTCGGTCGTACGTGGAGTCCAAGGAGATAACCCTGCATGCGATAGCTTCAGAAGACCAACAGGCGGACTACTTGACCAAGCCGGTCAATGAAGACATCCTGGTAAGGCTTCGAAAGCGCGTCATGGGATGGTAATCCACTGCAGCGAGGAGTGAGAGGGAGTGTGATGTAATCAGGGTATTTGCGGCCCGGTATCAGCGACCAAACACGGGCGACTGAGAATTACCCGGGCAAGCAGCTGCTCCAGCGACGTGGCACTCCTCACCTCCGGGATGGTGCGCGCCCCAACGGATGTCCTACGGATGGACAGGGTCGACAAGACCCCGACGAGTTGGGCCAACGCACGCGACTATAGAGATCTACGTCTATGAAGATACTGGATCGACTATTTTGAACAAGCTCGACGGGCGAGCCACTAATTCGGCTAGCGACGAAGTCACAACAAGACTTCGCCGTGCACCTAGAAAGTCATTTCAACAGTAGTTGTAACATAATCTACAGATTACGATCTATTTCTACTCGTAGTCAATTAGCAAGCCCGGCTGAGTGTTTACGAACACCCGGCTTTATTTCACGCTTCCTCTGCGCGTGTTAATTCACACGGTACCTGGCTTTCCAACAGAAGGAGGAGACCATTGAGACCCGACAAAGCAGAAAAGGGCGAGAGGCAGGACCGACCTTCGCAGCCATGAACCAGGAGCAGTTCACTGAGATGATGCAGAAGCTCGGCGACGTCGCAACCGCGCTTTCCAACGTTCCCGGCTTGGCTAACGTCACGAAGGGGCTGACGGACATGGCGAAAGCCCTGAACGACAATGCCGCAGCAACCACGGCGGCGACGGCTGCCGCGCAGGCAGCGACGGGAGCCCAAAACAACACCTTTCATACCGATCCAATGGACGCGATGAACAACGGACAAGAGATGAAGTACCTCAGCAAGGACGCAAAGTACCATTACAAGACGGCAACGCAGCCCCTGCTGGGTGAGGACCTCTTCGACGTAGAACCAGGCAACTTCCAAGCCTTCATGAATCGCCTCTCTGACCGAGCCGATAGCATCGGTTTCACGAAAAGCAACGGTATAGCCATCGTGAAGGTCGGAGGCAAGGACGTAAACGTGATCGCCGATTACGGGGCAGCCTCATACGACGAAATTGCAACGCACGAAAAGGCCCTGCTGACCAAGAATGACCGGAAGACACAAGATTCAAAAATGCTTCATGACCTGCTGGTTAATTCGTTGTCCACCGAAGGGTACAAGCGAATTCAAGTGTGGCGTGACCAGTACATTTTTGTGCTCACAGACTCAAGCACTCCACCCGTGGAACGCAAATATTATGCCGGGTTGTGTTTGCTGAAAGTAATTGTCAGGGAATCTTATCTCGACTCGAATGCTACGGTGACGCAACTCAAGTTGCAACTAGGACAGTTGCACGTCTACATCGAGGAGAATGGGTCCGACATCGTGGCTTTCAACGCACACGTCAAGGCAATCATCGACGGGTTATCAGCGAGAGGTGAATCATCCTCTGACCTATTGCCAAACCTGTTCAAGGGGTACAAGCGAGTTTCCGACAAGGGTTTCCGCTCCTACATCACTGCGATCGAAAACAACCACGATGACGGGACGAAAGCCATAGATCCGTCTACCCTGATGGTAAAAGCGCAAGCTTACTATAAGAAGCGCTTGACCACCACAGAATCAGAGCCGTGGGACGTCGACCAGAACAGCCAGAAAATCATGGCACTTGAGGCAAAGATTCGTGAGTTATCGAAGAAACGCGAGAAGGGGCCGAAGCTGGACGCTGACAAGCCGGCGGCGACCCCAAAATGGAAGAAAGAGAATGTCAAGCCATCCAACGTGAACGAGGTGAAAGAATGGATGGGGCGCAAGTGGTACTGGTGCGGGCACGAAACCGGCGGAAAATGCGGCGGAAAGTGGCGAAACCATATGCCGCAGCAGTGCCGAGGCATCCCCGACAAGCGCAAGGCCGAAGTCGACGACAAAGCCGAACAGAAGCGCAAATCGAAGACTAAGAAGGTAGTGGAGGCGTACAACGCTTTGATCGACAAGCGAGAGGACTCGGACGGTGAAGTTGAAAGCGACGGCTCCGAATGACGGTTCGGGCCTATGTTGAATGTGATGGTGATGATGATGATGATGGTTATCTTCTGCGTTAACATAGTAGAAGAAAGCATTACTATCGACCGCATTTTCAACGTAGCAGCCCACCTAATTACAACAATCAAGCAATGGCTTTGGCAATCAGCGGAGAGATACTTGTGGGTAATGGTCACGAGCGTGGTACTAATGACGATCATATCCACAGCATCCACGGCGAAGGGGGCCATCCGAAAGCGGAAGCTCAAACCGGAAGTGAGATGCGATGCCGATCATGCATACAAGGATCCGATTCGAGTCAAGCCACCAAGACCGAAGCGACAAGCGATGCCACGAAGCCTGCAGAGGCAACTCGCAGTGTGGGCAATCACCATCATGGCGGCGTCAGAACAACCAGGACGCCGACGAGTGACGCCCACGGCGGCGTTTGATACGGACGGAGCACCAGTCGGAATTGATAATCGATGCTCCGGATGCATCTCCCATGTCAGATCAGATTTTCAGGGGGAGCTACGGAAGTGCGACCGAGTCATCAAAGGTTTTGGCGGAGCTAGAGCATTCGGCGTCTGGACAGGAACGTTGCAGTGGACATGGGACGATGACGAAGGGAGACCGAACACGTTTACCATCCCCAACGCATACTACATACCCGACGGAAAAGCGCGTCTACTCAGCCCACAGCACTGGGCACAATCGCAGCCATCCAAAACCCGCGACGGCATGGGGGAAACCACTACCGCCAGAACCTGCACACTATACTGGAACGGCGGCGAATCCAAGAGGACGGTACCCATAGACCAAAGCGGCAACAACGTGGCAACTTTCAATCTACGGGCAGGGTACCAAAACTTCCACCTATACTGCCAGGCAACCGGTATTGGTCACGACAAGAAGTCGGAACGACACCCCATGCTGCAGAGGGAGTTTGAGGCTATGCAAACGCACGTAATACCGGACGACGATGATGAAATCGAGCAACAACACGTCGCCCCAAACGATTCGAGCACAGGATGGGAAAATACTGCCGATGACACGCAGAGAACCTTCGATGTGACGACCAGCAGCGAAGCAACTCAAGTGCGACCAGCCATCGTCACCGACGAAGAGGACAGATTGGCCGACAATCCCTCAGCGGAACTCTTGAGACTTCACTACGAATTCGGTCACACACCGTTTCCGAAGCTACAAGAGATGGCAAAGAGAGGCATCATACCGAAACGACTAGCAATGTGCGATGTGCCAGTGTGTTCGGCGTGCCAATACGCGAAAGCGACCAAGCGACCATGGAGGTCTCGCAAGAGGAACAACTACGAGGCAACAAAAGTCGAAACACCAGGCGAAGTAGTATCAGTGGACCAAATGGTATCTCCAACAGTGGGTTTGATTGCGCAGATGACCGGATTTCTAACGAGGCAACGGTATAAGTACGCAACGGTGTTCGTCGATCAAGCGACGGGCCTCGGGTACACGTACCTACAGAAGTCGGCATCGGCGGAAGAAACCCTGGAGGCGAAGACAGCGTTCGAAAGATACGCGAGAGACAAAGGCGTGACTGTCAAGGCTTACCACGCCGACAACGGAATCTTCAGAGCGCATGCGTGGGTGCAAGCTTGCAGGCAGAAAGATCAAGGCCTGACATTCGCCGGGGTGGCGGCGCACCATACCAACGGGAAAGCCGAGCGAAGGATCCGGGAATTGCAGGACATGGCGCGCACGATGTTAATTCACGCAAACAGGAGATGGCCCAACGCAATAAACGCCCACTTGTGGCCCTATGCGATGCGGCATGCGAGTGATTGCATAAACGCGACCCCGAACATGCAGGACCCACAGCGGCTCAGCCCGCTACAGCTCTTCTCGAAAACGAAAGTAGACATCAACCCAAAGCATTGGAAACCATTTGGGTGCCCAGTCTACGTGTTGAAGGAGGGATTGCAGACGGGAGGGAAGCAGAACAAGTGGATGCCGAAGGCGAGAGTGGGTATCTACCTGGGACAGTCACCAGTGCATGGAAGACAAGTTGCGCTGGTACTAGATCGAATCACCGGGTACGTAAGTCCCCAGTTTCACGTCAAGATGGATCCGGGATTCTACACACTGAAGCAAGAAGAACTGGTCAGTTTATGGCAGGTAGCTACGTTTTTCGAAAAGGCGACCGGGAGTACAGCAGTGCCCAGTCGCACATCTCGAGCGAAAATACGACCGAGAAAGAGGGGGAGAAATGAGACTCCCCAGACTAGCAATCAATCGCACCAAATAGAAGATTCTGGATCATACCCAGAGGGAGTGCAAGACCTAGCCGTGGACGATGATACCCAAAGCGACCACGGCAGCGGGGCACACCCAGAGGGAGATGCGGTCCAAGAACAGGCAGCTGGAGCAAACGCGACCGAACCGCCCGCGGAAGCGACAACGCCAACGAGCCGATCAGGGAGACCTCTGAAAAGGGCGAGGTTTCTGGACATTGACGCGAACAAGAAAACGTACGGGACTATAGAGGCAGAGCAGCGACTTTTGTTGATCCAAGCAACAGAAATCGAGAAGACAAGCGTGCCCGGCGAAATATTTTGCCTCCAGTCGCTGTTCGCACGCGACGACTCAGAGGGAGTTGACAACGGCAACCCGCTGCTAGCGTACAAGGCAACCACGGATCCAGACACCATGTATCTTCACGAAGCAATGAAGGAGCCGGACCGCGAGGAGTTCCGCAAGGCGATGAAGTTGGAATTCGAGACGCACATCAAGAACGGTAATTTCGTGATTGTTCGGCGCAGTGACGTCCCGAAGGACAAGATCATATTGCCTGCGGTATGGCAAATGAAGCGGAAGAGAGACATCCTGACGCAGGTAATAAAGAAGTACAAGGCACGCCTCAACATAGACGGAAGCAGGATGAGGAAGGGACAACACTACGACTTGACGTATGCACCAGTAGCCTCTTGGGCTTCAGTGAGAATGCTACTCACCCTAGCAGCTGTACACAACTGGCATACCACACAGATCGACTACGTCCTGGCCTATCCCCAAGCTCCAGTCGAGAGGGAGATTTATATGGAACTACCCAAGGGAATGGATTTCGATGGCTATAGCCGTGAGACTCACGTCCTCAAGCTCGTGAGAAACCTGTACGGACAGAAACAAGCAGGGAGAGTCTGGAATCAGTACCTAGTCAAACGGCTAACGGAAAAGGTAGGATTCAAGCAATCTAAGGTGGACGAATGTGTCTTCTACCCGAGGCAGAGTGATGTATGTCCTGTACACCGAC
>JAAHFP010000135.1 GCA_010672925.1 Symploca sp. SIO1C2
GAGGTATCGATCAGAAATATGTACCTTTAGCTTGTATCAAGGAAGAGATAGACCCGGTTACCCGCCAGCGCCTTGGTATCAGCCGCTATGATGAACAGGATGGTTGGATTGATGGCTACATCGACCTTTGGTTAGCGGATCCAGCGAAGGAACATATTTCTATCCTAGGGGAGTTCGGTACGGGGAAAACTTGGTTTGCCTTGCACTATGCTTGGCAAGTACTCCAAGACTATCGTAATGCTCAGCGACGGGGGTTAGAGCGTCCTAGGTTACCGTTGGTGATTCCCCTACGAGATTATGCCAAAGCAGTAAGTGTGGAATCCCTATTTTCGGAGTTTTTCTTCCGCAAGCACGAAATCCCGATTCCTGGCTATTCAGCTTTTGAACAACTTAACCGTATGGGTAAGCTGTTGCTGATTTTCGATGGCTTTGATGAGATGGCTGCCCGTGTTAATCGCCAGCAGATGATTAACAATTTTTGGGAACTAGCAAAAGTAGTAGTTCCTGGAGCCAAGGTGATTCTTACCTGCCGTACAGAGCATTTCCCGGAAGCTAAGGAGGGACGTGCTTTACTGAATGCGGAATTGCAAGCTTCTACCAGGGATTTGACAGGGGAAACACCTCAGTTTGAAGTGCTGGAGTTGGAGAAGTTTAACGATGAGCAGATTCGGCAGGTGTTGTCTTTCCAAGCAAAACCTGCCACCGTTGAGCAAATTATGGGCAATCCCCAACTGCTGGATTTGGCTCGTCGTCCAGTGTTGACGGAGCTGATTTTAGAAGCGCTGCCGGATATTGAAGCGGGTAAGCCGGTGGATATGTCGCGGGTGTATTTGTATGCAGTGCGCCACAAAATGGAGCGGGATATTAAAGCGGAGCGCACATTTACTTCAATGGCGGATAAGCTTTATTTCCTCTGTGAGTTATCCTGGGAAATGCTTTCAAAAGACCGGATGAGTATCAATTATCGAGAATTTCCTGTCCGCATTCGTAAGTTATTTGGTGCTGCGGTGGAGGAAGAGAAGGCACTCGACCATTGGCATTATGACATGATGGGACAAACGATGTTGATTCGGAATGCTGAAGGGGATTATACTCCGGCTCATCGATCGCTTTTAGAATTTTTTGTTGCCTATAAGTTTGCTGCGGAATTAGGGGTATTGGCTGATGATTTTACTGAGTTAGCCCAGGTGCAGTCGGGATTGAATGAAAATGCAGCACCTCAGGATTATACTTGGTCTGACTATTTTCAACGGCAGGTGGATCAGAATGGTAAGGTAGTTGCGATCGCACCTTTGAAAGGATTTGTCAGTGAATCACTAATGCAACTTCGTCATACTGTGGGAAAAGCCGTATTGACGAAAGCGGTGATGGATTTGATTGTACCGATGAACCTAACCCCCCCAACCCCCCTTCCCTGCGAGGGAAGGGGGGAGCAAGATAAGAAAACAGAAGAATCTTACTCCCCTCTCCTTGCAGGAGAGGGGCAGGGGGAGAGGTCAAAATCAGCACTCCTCGCAATTTTGGAGGCGACAAGGGGTAAAACTAGAGATGAGGTGGGTTATATTGGGGGGAATGCAGCGACACTGTTAGTGAAAGCTGATCAGAATGCGATCGCAGGTAAAAATCTCTCCCATGCTGTAATTAAAGGGGCTGATTTTGCTAATGCTAGCCTGCACAATGTCAATTTTATTGAAGCAAATCTGGCTGATTGTCTTTTTACTCAAACCTTCGGTAGTATTCATTCGGTAGCATTCAGTCCAAATGGGAAAATTTTGGCTACAGGCGATACTCTTGGTGAGATTCGTCTTTGGCGTCTTGACGATGGTAAGCACATCTTAATCTGCAAGGGGCATACTTATTCAGTAAAGTCACTTGTTTTTAGTTGTGATGGTCAAACTCTAGCTAGTGGGGGTTATGACCATACTGTAAAGCTTTGGGATATTCACACAGGTCAATGCTTGAATACTTTGCAAGGGCATACCAATGTAGTAATGTCAGTTGCTTTTAGTCCCAATGGTCAAACTTTGGTTAGTGGCAGTGAAGACCATACTGTAAGACTTTGGGACATTAACACAGGTAACTGCTTAAATATTTTGCAAGGTCACACTAATTATGTAAGGTCAGTCACACTCAGTTGTGATGGTCAAACTTTGGCTAGCAGCAGTTTTGATCATACTATAAAGCTTTGGGATATTCACACAGGTCAATGCTTCAAAACTTTGTATGGAGATACCAATTGGGTAACAGCAGTCGCTTTGAGTAACAATAGCCAAACTCTTGCTAGTGGAAGTTCTAACGGCACTCTAAAACTCTGGGATATTTGTACAGGTCAATGTTTGAATACTTGGCAGGGACATACCCATTGGATACAGTCAATTGCTTTTAGTCCCAATGGTCAAACTCTGGCTAGTGGCAGTGAAGACTATACTGTGAAGCTTTGGGATATTTGTACAGGTCAATGTTTGAATACTTTACAGGGACACACTAATTGGGTAAGGTCAGTTGCCTTCAGTTGTGATGGTCAAACATTAGCTAGTGGCAGTGAAGACTATACTGTAAAGCTTTGGAATATTCACACAGGTCAATGCCTCAACACTTTGCAGGGACACATTAATTGGATACAGTCAATCGCTTTTAGTCCCGATGGTCAAACTCTGGCTAGTAATGAAAACTATAATGTCAAGCTTTGGGACATTCACACAGGTCAATGTTTCAATACTTTAGAAGGACATGTTAATTGGGTAAGGTCAGTAGCTTTTAGTCCTGATGGTCAAATCCTGGCTACTGGTAGCATTGATCGTACCGTCAAACTTTGGAATGTTCGCACCGGTAAATGCCTAAATACTTTGCAAGGACACAATAGTTGGGTGGTAACGGTTGCCTTCAGTCCTAATGGTAAAATTCTGGCTAGTGGCAGTGGAGACCAAGCTCTAAAACTTTGGGATATTCAAACAGGTAAATGCTTGAATATTTTGCAGGGTCATACCAGATCAACACATTCAATCGCTTTTAGTTGTGATAGTCAAACTCTTGCTAGTGGCAGTAGAGATTTTACTGTAAAGCTTTGGAATATTCGCACAGGTCAATGCTTCAACACTTTGCATGAGCATACTAGTCAGGTAAGAACAGTTGCTTTTAGTCCCGATGGTAAAACCTTGGCAAGCGGCAGCGATGATCGAACCTTGAAACTCTGGAATGTTCAAACAGGTAAATGCTTGCAAACTTTGCAGGGACATACCAAGGCAATACATTCAGTCACTTTCAGTCCTGATAGTCAGATTCTTGCCAGCAGCAGTGATGATCATACCATCAGGCTCTGGGATATTCATAATGGTCAATGCCAACAAATTCTCCAGGGACATACGAATGGGGTAAGAACAGTTGCCTTTAGTCCCAATGGTCAAATGCTCGCCAGTGGTAGTCGTGATGGGACAATTAAATTTTGGGATATCCAGACAGGTGAGTGTATTAAAACTCTGAGAAGTCCTAGACCTTATGAAGGGATGAAGATTACAGGTGTTACAGGTTTAACCGAAACAGAGAAAACCTCACTTAAAGCCTTAGGAGCAGTCGATTAGAAGTCAGTAAAAAGTAGTAGGCAGGAAAAAATAGGCTATTTATTGTTCCAAACATTTTGTAGGGGCGTAGCATTTGAGCAATAATTTAACGACTCTTAAAGAAATGTATTCTATCCAAATGCTACGCCCGGATGCTAACCCCTTGTTCTAATATCTTATCCCAAAGTACTTAACATGTTGAAAATGATTGTACCCATAACGTGGTGCGTTACGCTGCGCTAACACACCCTACGATAGGTATATTATACTGTTTTTTTAGTGCCAACGATAGAAGGATTATCTCCCTGCATTTCCTTTGCTAAAGCCTCTCCCTCTCGAATTTGTTGTCTGATTTCTTGGAGATGATCGTGATAATATGTCAAGGCGGCATAAACATCAGCAAGAGTAATGCTGGGGTGGTGATAAATAATCTCCTCTGGAGACATTCCTAGTCTTTCATGCCAGATAACGATATTCTGAACAGTGATACGATGTCCAGCAATGCGAGGTTTGCCTCCACAAGTTCCAGGGGTAATGTCTATATGTTCTGAGATAGTAGGAGCTATTGTCATTTTGGTTTCTCTAGTTTTGGACTAGTGAAATGACATGGGAGCAAGTTGAACAAAGTGCAGTGGAAAACGTCCCTGGTTTTAAAGTTGTTCGCAAGTTGTTGAGTGATCGGAGATTTGATAAATGAAAAGTAGTATCTTTAACAAGTTAGTTTCATTCTTACAAAAACTCGATCAACAAGGGATTAGCTATACTTTAGCCCATCATCGTGACGAAGCTGTGATGATAATTGTAGCTGTTCCTGGGGAACGATGGGAAGTTGAATTCTTAAGTGATGGTTCGGTGGAAGTAGAAAGGTTTATCAGCAATGGAGAAATTTTTGGAGAAGAAGCATTGAGTGAATTATTTCCTCAGAATACTGAGCAAGACAAGCCTGCTGTTGAGGCACTTCAGAAGACTGAATTAGCAATTGTGAAAGGATAAAATTGATGGTTGATGATAAGACTGTAGGGGCGTAGCATTTGGGCGATAATTTAAGGACTCTCAACTACATGTATTCCATCCAAATGCTACGCCCTGATGCTAACCCTTTGTTCCAATATCTCATCCCAAAGTACTCAACATGCCAAGGGTGAAACATTCAATGCCCTTACTATTACTCTTGAGAAAATAGAAATGGCAACAGGATGGCCGAATCCTTTGATATGACTAGTTTATGACTTCTTTTTGGACTGAAGTCCTACTACTGTTACTCACAAACCACATCTTCGACACCAACCATTGCTCCTAACTGTGGCTCATTACCCAAAACAATCCTACCATCGGCGGTGGCAATCAGACCTTGGGCTTCAATTACAGGGTCACCTATTTGCCAATCGGGAATTGCTGCGGTTGGTTGTACCGGAGTCTGACTCACATTTCCTTCACCAACTGACTGTACTCCCCGGAGGCGATACTGACTGCTGAAAGTATTGTTGGGAGTAGGGGGTAAACCGCCGGTACCGGTGACGGTGAAGCTGCCTTGCTGGGTATTGCGCCGTGCCAAACAGCTACCAGCAATCGCTTGCTCTGGATTAACGAAGTTGGCGGAGAGTTGGGAGAGGGAATATTGCAGGAAACTGAAATCAGGGAAACTGACTTGTCCACTGAGTCCTGCTACTTGGGAGGAAGCGGAGATATCTACTCGGTCATTACCGCGAAATTGGTTAAAGTCACCGGGGTTACTACCGACTGCCACTGCATTACCGTTGGCAAACAAGTCAGCAAGGAAGGCTTCGGAGTTAATATTAATATTGCCCCCTGCTCCTTGATTGGCATTGGCGAGGATGTCACTATCTTCCAAAGCCAGGAATAGAGGGGAAGTAATATTAATGTCGCCACCACCACCGTCTCCGTTAGCCACACTACTGCTAATCAAACTGCCGTTACGCAAACGGCTATCATAGGCAGTAATATTGATATCACCGCCTCCAGCTTGGGTAGAGTCAGCAGTAATTTCACTGTTATCCAGGTGCAGGTTGTCTACGATGTTGAGGGTAATATTACCGGCATTCCCATCTCCTCTAGAATTAGAAGATATAGCGCTATCAGTCATTACCAGAGACCAACTGCTGATGCTAATATCACCACCATCCCCTTGTTCTCCATTAATTAATATGCCTCCACTTACAGGTTCACTGTCAGCAGTTATTTTGGTATTGGTGAAAAATATTGAACTATCGGCTTGTAAATCAATCGCCCCAGCCAAGCCATTGGCGGCATTACTTTGAATATTACTGTCTTTGGTCACAATTTGGTTGCCAGAAGCCAGATTAATAAACCCTGCTACTCCAGAACCTGTGGCAGCGGTACTCACTGTTGCTCCATCAAGAGAAATTGAGTTAGTCTCTGCAGTAACCCTGATAAAGCCACCAACTCCAAAATCGTCTGCTCCCCTACTCTCGGCCCTTAGTTTACTATTGTTCACCTCAACAGAATTATTTGCCTGTAGATCAATAAATCCAGCTATTCCATTGTTGGCATTACTTCTGATTTCACTGTCATCGGCCAGCACAATTTCACTGCCTGCATCCAGATGGATATTCCCGGCAAATCCATCCCCTGTAGCGCTGGTATTTAGCCTAGCTCCTTCGTTGAGGGAAATCGAGCCAGTATCGGCAGTAATCTCAATAGAACCACCTCCAATGGTGTCACTTCCCCTACTCTGTGCTTGAATTTCACCATTGGTAATATTTACGGAGTTATTAGCCTGTAGATTAATTGTTCCG
>JAAHFP010000136.1 GCA_010672925.1 Symploca sp. SIO1C2
AATCCTGAAAAAGTTGCACTAAGAGAGCCTAGTCTTGACTCTCCACTATCGCTCCGAGCCAAGACTAAAACCAAAGAATTGGGGAGTATATATAAATAAAGTTTATCAACATAGATCCGGGAGAGCCCGCGAACATGGCATAGCAGAACATTCGTTTCATGACGCTCACATAATGAGCCTAAATTCCGGTCATAAAATGGAGGCTTGATACCTTTATAGATCAAAGGATATTCTTCACTAAGAGTCCCCTTACTCCAGGTAGCTAAACCAAAGCCAGCTAATTGAATCATATAATGATCTTCTGGATCAAAGGTTTGATTGACCATCGAGTTATCAGGTTTGAGAAGCAACTGAGAAATTTGTATCGGTTCGCCAATATATGCTAGGACTCTACACATATTTTCTCCTTTAGTCTATTAGCTTACTTTATAACCTTTCTTCCCTCTTGCCTACTAATCTGGAAATAGACGCGGGGACACGGAGACACACCAGAGGCGGAGAATGAAAATTTCTTCACCCCCTGAAACGTTACACCCAACCTACATTTTTAGATGTGTCAGTCTAGTAGTGCGATCGCCAATATAGCAATTCTCGTATTCATGAGGTACATCTCCAATTCCCAATTCCCCATCCCCAATTCCCCATTCCCAATTCCCCATTCCCTACGATATGGTTAACCCCACCCCAAGGTAAAAGGATTAGGAGACAATAGATATTGTAGCCAGTTATTGATAACTTAACTTTGAGCAACCCTCAATTCTCCCCATCTAACCCAGGGAGTAACCAACACCAAGAAAACCACTTCAACCGCAGCCGTGCTTGTTTGCGGCAAGCACTATCCTGGTATGCCAACTCTCGCCGCCACCAAAATCATCCCCCGGAGGTGGAACTGCAAGCAGCAGTGCGCCATGATTTGGAGGTGTTGAAGTCTAGCCTGGATAAATTAGACCAAGGAGTAATTCGCATTGCAGCTTTTGGTTTAGTAAGTCGTGGTAAATCTTCGGTTGTCAATGCCTTAGTAGGACAAAAATTACTGCAAACTGGACCCCTCCACGGTGTTACCCAATGGCCTAAATCTGTACGTTGGACTCCCGGCGCTATGAGTAAAGTACAAGTGGAGTTGATTGATACACCGGGATTAGACGAAATTCAGGGGGAAGCAAGAGCACAGATGGCAAAGGAAGTTGCTTCCCAAGCAGACTTAATCTTATTTGTTGTTGCTGGGGATATTACCCGTACTGAGTATCAGGCATTGTGTGAATTGCGGCAAGCTCAAAAACCCCTACTTTTGGTGTTTAATAAAATTGACCTTTATCCAGAGCAAGATAGGGAAGCAATTTACCGACAACTGCAACAATTAGGTACAGGTAGTCTGAGGGACTACAGTCTGCAAGAGATGTTATCTCCAGAGGAGATTGTCATGGTAGCAGCAGAACCTTCTCCTCTGGAAGTACGAGTTGAGTGGCCTGATGGTAAAGTAACTTATGAATGGGAGAGTCCACCGCCTCAAGTAGACCAACTCAAGCAGAAAATTTTGAACATCCTCAATCGGGAGGGACGCTCTTTGTTAGCTCTCAATGCTTTATTTCAAGCCAGGAGTGCGGAAGCTAAGATTGCCGAAAAAACCCTAAAAATGAGGAAAACGGAAGCTGAAGAGTTGATCTGGCGCTTTACTAAATATAAAGCACTAGCCGTCGCCCTGAATCCTATTGGTATTTTAGATGTCTTGGGAGGTGCGATCGCGGACTTGGCCCTGATTCGTTCTCTTTCCCAACTGTATGGTTTACCGATGACTGGTTATCAAGCAGGTAATCTGTGGCAGAAGATTGTATTTAGTTCTGGAGGTTTACTGCTGGGGGAGTTGGGCAGTAGTATGTTGTTAGGATTGGGAAAAAGTGCCTCCGCAGTTGCCAGCACAGTTGAGGGTTCAGCTGGTTTAACAGCCTATGCGGGGACTGCTATTACCCAAGCGGGGATTGCTGGTTACGGATCCTATGCAGTTGGGCAAGCGGCGCAGGTTTATCTTGAACAAGGTTGTAGTTGGGGACCTCTAGGACCAAGTACCGTAATTCGAGACATTCTCCATCAGGTAGAGCCTAATACTATTCTCTATCGTTTGCGGCAGGAATTGGAAGAGAATTTAGAATTTAGAATTTATAATTTAGAATGAAGAATGAAGAATTGGGAATTGGGAATTGGGAATTGGGAATTGGGGATAAAATTATGCAAATCTCTACTATGATATAGAGCAGCTAACATAGTGAAATAAGTAGGTTGGGTGCAGCGCTAGCGTAACCCAACATCAGAAAGGCTCCGTTGTAATTGCGTGATTGCACTTCAGTAATAGTAATTTGATTTCAGATATGATATGAGCGCATGAGCGAAAATGATAAACCTCAATAAACTGGAAGATAAGGGATGGAAAGTCGGTAAAGTTTCAGATTTCCTCGAATTGAGCCCAGAACAAGCAATTTTATTAGAAATTAAACTGGCACTTAGCCGTAGCCTTCAAGAGCGAAAACAGGCACTAGTAACACAAAATGAACACACTGAAAGCATCCATTCCAGTCAACTGCCCATCGCCAAAGTTGAAAATGAGGAAGAATCAGTCTCGATTGAGCTGTTAATTAGCGCAATTTTAGCGACTGGTGCTTCGCCTCAGGATATTGCTCAAGTCATTGCTAGTGTGGGGTAGATACACCTAAATCAACCACCTACTGCTTAGGGATTTTTTAAGTGAGCGATCGCGCATCTTTGTAGGTTGGGTTTCCTTCGTCAACCCAACACAGTGTAATATCAAGTTCGGGCAAACAGCTATCATTCCCTTTTAAATTGCCACCTTCCTCCTTCCCTTCTGCCTTCTGCCTTCTGCCTTCTGCCTTATTTAACGCAATTCTCTCTCTGTTAACCAGGTATTCAACCAAACCTTATCTTCTGCCGATAATGACGGTACTGGCTCTTGCTCATAATCTATCTCTAAATCATAACTTGCCTGGTCGTAGATATTACTCAACAATAACTGTAAATCTACTAATGGTTCTGTATCTCCAGACTTCAAGGGTAAGGGAAATGAGGGAATCGTATCTGGCACATTAAATGAATACAAATCTGCTTGAGGACGATGGTCTCCTCGACTGACTAAAATGCGATAATGAGTTTGAATGTTGCTCGGATAAACTGTCATGGGTTCCCCCTTGCGCAGTAGATCAATTTCTACTAAATGAGTGGAACTGCCTAATACTTTATCTCGTTTAGTCTCATATTGTTGGCGTCCTTTCCCAGTACGTTTATTAACTGGAGAGAGTATCTCAATAGCTGTTACTACTTCACTAGTGGCTACCTCCCGCACTTCTAGATAACCTTGCTTTCTAATTTCCGGCACAGGAACTTCCACTGTTTGGGGTTGAGTTGGGGGTTGTGCCACTGCCACATTAGTTAATGGTTGTTGAGTTGTCGCCGATGAACCTTTAACCGCTAAATCGGGAATACCAACTAGTAGGGATTGTCTTCCTATTGTTTCATACATACGCACTTCCACTGCTACTCTGTATTTAGGTCGCAGTTGGGGAGACAGAAACTTAGCCATCTCGCCAATAAGTAACAAATGTACTCCAGGCCAAATTTCTGGATGTTCTAGGTAAGGATTCATTCCTGGGAATGGATTTGGCATAAAATTCTCTCCTCAGCATTCGATACTCATCTGGCAAGTTTTATCCCTGTTCTTTAATCTATTGTATCTATGTTCTTTTTTGGAGAGCGATCGCGCAGTAGTAGGACTTCAGTCCAAAAAGAAGCCAGAAACAATAGCTGTTACCATGTTCCTTAATCTATTGTACCTATGTTCTTTTTTGGAGAGCGATCGCGCTATGTTTTAGTTGATGGTGCATGTTTAAGTTCATCATGAATTGTTTTAAGTTGGGTCAAATAAAGTATTCCATAATTTTTAAACGGTTAGCTCTTGCTATCCTCGGTCTACTATTTACCTTATATTTGAGCAATGCATCTTTTTTAGCGCATCCTATTGGAACTCAGCCTGTTTTAGTAGCGCATCGTGGTTTGGCGCAAGACTTTGAGCGCACAGGCTTGACAAATGAAACCTGTACAGCCGCTCATATGTTGCCGACTCCTCATGAGTATCTTGAAAATACAATTGCTTCGATGCAGGCGGCATTCGCCTATGGAGCAGATTTTGTCGAGTTTGATATTCACCCGACTACAGACGGGCACTTTGCTGTCTTTCATGATTGGACAGTAGATTGCCGCACTAATGGAACTGGTATCACCCGTGAGCATACACTTGCAAGTTTGCAATCTTTAGATATTGGCTACGGCTATACCTCTGATGGTGGCAATACTTACCCCTTTCGTGGCAAAGGAGTTGGTTTAATGCCATCGTTGGATGAGGTATTTACCACGTTTCCAACTCGCAATCTGATTATTAATATCAAAAGCAACGATCCGCGTGAAGGTGAGCTTTTGGCTGAACAACTGGCTTTACTTTCTCCGGATCGCCAAAAGCAAATCATGGTATATGGAGGAGAGTTGCCCGTCAATGTTATCCGAGAGCGTTTTCCCCTCATTCAAACACTCTGGATACGCCGACTTAAACAATGTTTAGTTCGATATGTTGCTCTTGGTTGGACAGGGCATGTTCCTGCTACCTGTGAGCGAAGTATGCTAATGATTCCAATTAACTATACATCTTGGTTGTGGGGATGGCCAAATCGATTCCTTCAGCGAATGGCAGGGGTAGATACAAATGTATTTTTGCTAGCTAATTACCAAGGAGAAGGATTTTCCCAAGGAATTGATGATATTGAAAGTATTCGAGAGCTCCCCGATAACTATTCAGGAGGAATTTGGACTGATCGAATTGATTTGGTAGGGTCAGCTATTAAGATGGATACGACTGAATAGGGTTTGCCTCATCGAGTCGATTAATTCTGGTTTTGAAGTAATAAGCGCCTAACGGCGAATTCAAAATTCAAAATTCAAAATTGAATGAATCGCCGAAAAAGAAGTGAAAAACTAGTCATATCAAGGGATTCAGACCCAAATATATTATTTTGAGTTTCTCGAGAGTAATAAGCGGTAGTAAGACTTCAGTCCAAAAAGAAGCCAGAAACAATAGCTGTTACCATGTTCTTTACTTTATTGTACCTATGTTCTTTTTGGAGAGCGATCGCGTTATGTTTTGTTTGATGGTGCATGTTGTTGAAAGGGCACAAGTTGTTGGGCGCACGTCGGTGCGCCCCTACGCAATCTTATGGAACTTATCGACAACATATAATTGATATCAAACAAATTCCTAACCTTATCTGTCTAAGCCTAACCATTTCTCTTCCAGTCTTGCCAACAAGCTGCTTGCATCATCTTTGTAGTTTGGTAAATTAGTTGTCCAATTGCCAGTTGGTCTAATATTTTGGTTCCATAAAAAATTAACGTACTCCCTTCGTCCCCAAGGAGTTTTGTAAACTTTAAGTTGTTGCTCAATGTCATCTCTGGTTAAATGCTCATTCCTAACTAGCTTTCTCAAGTGATACCGGTCAAGAATGTATGGAGTAATAATAGAAATAGTAACTATGATCAAGCTAATATTAATAGCTGCAATGGAAATAATTTCCGCTATTAATACTAATACATTTCCTTCCTTGATTACAAATAATCTTAACATATTTAACACATAGTATTGAGATATCAAAAGCAATAAAAAAGATACCCAAGGAGATAGTGCTTTTTTAATTTCTTCAATAATATTTTGAAATATTTTGTTTATAAAAGTGAAAATATTTCTAGTAAATTCTTCTAGTAAATTTTCCATATTTCTATCTAAAAATTCTTTAATTAAAGCTATAAAATAGCAGGGAATATAATAAATTGGCAATAGAAGTAATATGCCAAAATAATGAAGGGGTTTGAGATAAATCCATAAACTATTAGGATATAGATAAATATTTTTTAAAATAATAAACAATTGAGGATATACAGCAATTATTATTAATACCAATCTGGGTTTTTGTAACAATATTTTTTGAAATTCAATATTTATATTATCAAAAAAAACTTTTATCAAGTAAGCCAAAACTGTCATTGGAGGTGTTACAATTGGATTGAGTGCGAAGCAGAGGGTAAATCCTATGGCAAAAGGTAAGGATTCAGGTATGTGTCTAGCTGACCAATCAGCCTGGGTGTACTCGCCGTAAAAAAACGTAGCAAAGGGAATTAGCGGTTGAGCGGCGAGTGCGCCCAGGCTCTTTTCCCCTGTATAGGGCTT
>JAAHFP010000137.1 GCA_010672925.1 Symploca sp. SIO1C2
CGCAATTCAAAATTCAAAATTCAAAATTCAAAAATAGGCCATGACAAGGTTTCAGCGAAAACCCTGTCGATTGTAGGGTGTGTTAGTGTAACGAAGTGAAGCGTAACGCACCACCAAATTTATCCAAAGAAAGCGATCGCTCTAACAACCTACCACCTACCACCTAACACCTACCACCTAACAACCTAACACCTACCACCTACCACCTAACAACCTAACACCTAACACCTACCACCTACCACCTAACACCTACCACCTACCACCTAACACCTACCACCTACCACCTAACACCTACCACCCATGCCAGATTGGAGCAATTATTTACAATCAATCTGCACCGACTCCGATTATGTCCGATGGTGGAAAGTTTACACCTTGACAGAGGTGGTGGGAAAAGAGCAACAGCAGCAGGAAAATATGCCACTGCTGTTTGATTTTGAGTTGATGGTGCAGACAATTGAACGAGAAGAGGAGAAAAGGGATAGGGAGAATAAGGAAGAAAAAGAACGTATTGAGCGATTGGGAGTGTTGGAAGGACTGAGGAAGTATGCAGAGGAACATGTATTATTAGTAGGCAAACCTGGTTCCGGTAAATCTACGGCATTAAAACGGTTGTTATTGGAAGATGCGGAGATACGGAGGCGCGGAGAGGGGAATCAAGGAAGGAAAATTCCTGTGCTGGTGGAACTTCGCTACTACCGTACCTCGATCCTGGATTTAATCCAAGATTTCTTGCAACGGCATCAACCTGAGTTGGAGGTAAATGGCTCAATACTCAAAAATTGGTTGAGAGAGGGACAATTGCTGCTGCTGGTAGATGGGTTGAATGAGTTGCCTTCTCCCACAGCGCGGCAGGACTTGTCTTCATTTCGGCGGAATTACCAGAAGACGACGCCGATGGTATTCACTACACGGGATTTGGGGGTAGGGGGTGACTTGGATATTACCAAAAAGCTGGAAATGCAACCCCTGAGTGAGAAGCAAATGCAGCAATTTGTCCACAAATATCTGCCACAGAAGGGGGAGCAGATGTTGAGGCAGTTGGGTAGTCGGTTGCGGGAGTTTGGAGAAACACCCCTATTGTTGATGATGCTTTGTTCAGTATTTGCTCAAAACGACAACAAAGTGCCAGCTAATTTGGGTTCGGTGTTTCGCCAATTCACACAGATTTATAGCCGCAAGCACAAACAAGATGCCGTCGTTTCCGAAGATTCTCGCCGCTGGTGGAAGCCGATGTTGGAGAAGTTAGCCTGGGTGATGACTTGTGGAGAAGGGAAAACCCAGTTGCAAGTAGCGATTCCCAAGGAGCAAGGGGAAGCTGTGCTGATAGAGTTTTTGCAAGGGAAGGTGGCTCATCCAGAGAATTGCGCCCTAGGTTGGTTGGATGGTTTACTAAAACACCACTTGATTCAACTTAGAGCAGGGGAGTTGATTGAGTTTCCCCATCAATTGCTTCAAGAGTATTATACAGCGGAATATTTGTTGAAGTTGTTGACTTCTTGCCCAAAACCTCTCCCACAAGGCTACCGTGTATATACAAATCCAAATCCTCTAATCTATACCTCCAGACAATCTAGCCCCCTAAATCCCCCAATTCTGGGGGACTTTGACTCCGGGCTCCCCCAGAATTGGGGGCTGGGGGGCAAAATGCAGCACTCTGAGATTGAGCAACAGATGTATGTAGATGGTAGTTTCAGTAGGGAAGGGGGATTAGGTATCAGTGATGAGGAATTGAAACGGGAGTATCTCAATTATCTCAAGTGGACAGAACCTCTAGCACTAATGTTGGAGTTAGTGGAAAATGAAGCACAGGCAGTGGGAGTGGTGAAGCTAGCCTTAGAGGTGGATTGGAGATTAGGAGCAAGGTTGGCAGGGGCAGTAAAACCGAAGTTTCAGGAGCAAACGGTAGGTTTAGTAACTGGGTTGGAAATTCCTCAATTGCTCAAGATTCGGCTTTTGGGTATAACAAAGTCTGAGAGTGCTGTTCCACTTCTGATTAAAGCTTTGCAAGATCAAGAGGATTATGTACGTAGGAATGCAGCTTATGCCCTGGGAAAAATTAGAACAGAAGCAACAATTCTTGCTCTGATTCAATCTCTCCAAGATCAAGACTATGATGTACGTAGGAATGCAGCTCAAGCATTGGGAAGAGTTGGAACAGAAGCGGCAATTCCGGCCTTGATTCAATCTCTCCAAGATGAACACTATGATGTACGTAGGAATGCAGCTCAAGCATTGGGAAGAGTTGGAACAGAAGCGGCAATTCCGGCTCTTATTCAATCTCTCCAAGATGAAAACGGCTTTGTACGTAGGAATGCAGCTCAAGCCTTGGGAAGAGTTGGAACAGAAGCAGCAATTCCGGCTCTTATTCAATCTCTCCAAGATGAAGACGACTTTGTACGTAGGAATGCAGCTCAAGCCTTGGGAAGAGTTGGAACAGAAGAGGCAATTCCGGCTCTTATTCAATCTCTCCAAGATGAACACTATTATGTACGTAGTTATGCAGCTCAAGCCTTGGAAAGAATTGGAACAGAAGCAGCAATTATTACTCTGATTCAATTTCTCCAAGATGAACCCTATCATATACGTGGAAATGCAGCTGAAGCCTTGGGAAAATTTAGAACAGAAGCAGCAATTCCAGTTCTTATTCAATCTCTGCAAAATGAAGACAGTTTTGTAAGTAGGAATGCAGCGGTCGCCTTAGGTGAAATTGGAACAGAAGCAGCAATTCCAGCTCTTATTCAATCTCTGCAAAATGAAGACAGTTTTGTAAGTAGGAATGCAGCGGTCGCCTTAGGTAAAATTGGAACAGAAGCAGCAATTCTTGCTCTTATTCAATCTCTTCAAGATGAAGACGACTTTGTACGTAGCAGTGCAGCGTTCGCCCTAGGTAAAATTGGAACAGAAGCAGCAATTTCGGATCTGATTGAATCTCTCCAAGACGAAGACTCCTATGTACGTAGGAATGCAGCTGAAGCCTTGGGAAAAATTGGAACAGAAGCGGCAATTCCGGCTCTTATTCAAGCTCTGCAAGATAAAGAATATGATGTACGTAGAAATGCAGCGGTCGCCTTAGGTGAAATTGGAACAGGAGCAGCAATTTCGGCTCTTATTCAATCTCTCCAAGATAAAGAATATGATGTACGTAGGAATGTAGCTCAAGCCTTGGATAAAATTGGAACAGGAGCGGCAATTAACCAGTTAGTTCAAGCCTTGAAACAGGAAAACTTTGTTACTGCTAATAGAGGATTCACACTCAACTACGCAATAAGAACACTTGAGCAAATTCAACAACGCTACCAACTCTACAACCCTACCCTCATCCAACCAATTCCTACCCCAGAACCTCAACCCTATATCCCATCAACTCAACAAATGTACATCCTCCACCTCTCGGATCTCCACATTACCACCCCTAACCAGGCTACCCTCTGGTCAAACCAACTAGCAGAAGACCTCCGCAACGAACTCGATATCCCTCAGCTAGATGCCCTTATCCTCTCCGGCGATATCGCCAACTACTCCACCCCCGAAGAATACCAAGCCGCTGAACAGTTTCTCCACAATCTCCGCCAAGACTTCCCCCTAGAACCAGAACAAATTATCATAGTCCCTGGTAACCACGACCTCAACTGGAAACAGGCAAAAAAGGCTTACCAACTAGTTGACCTAGAAGACTACGAAGGAGAACTTCAAGAAGGTCACTATATCAAAGTAGATGACACCGTAGTCCGAGTCCGAGACGAAACAGCATACAAACAGCGTTTTATCAACTTCAGCAAATTCTACCAAGCGATAGTCAACCAACCCTATCCCCAAGAATACGACCAACAGGGCATCCTCTACCACCTCCCACAGCAAAACCTCCTCTTCCTAGGACTAAACTCAGCTTGGCAACTGGATCATCACTACAAATCCCGCGCCAGTATCAATATGAATACTCTCAGCAATGCCCTCACCGAAATTCGCCGCAACCGAGACTACGACAACTGCCTAAAAATCGCTGTTTGGCATCATCCCCTCACCAGTGCCTACGAAGACAGAATCGCCGATACCGCTTTCCTAGATCAACTCGCCGTCGCTGGATTCCGCTTCTTCCTCCACGGCCATATCCACGAAGCCAAAACCAGCAATTACCGCTACGATATGAGCCAAGATGGGCGAAACCTCGACCAAATTTGTGCCGGAACCTTCGGCGCACCCACCCAAGAATTAGTCACCGGTACTCCCTGGCAATACAACCTACTGCAATTTGAGCCAGACAAACTAACTGTGCGCACCCGCCGCCGCACTAAGGAAAATGGTGCTTGGGAAGCCGACAGTATCTGGCGTCAGGGCAAGGGAACAGCTTCCTTGGATTATTATACAATTCAAATGAATAATGACGTCTAATGTGAATTAAATTTTACATATCGTAGGGGCGGGTTTAGCGACAATCTAGCCCATCCGACCCAAATATTCGGATCAAAACCCGCCCAACACCATCCCCAGGTTAATGCAACCAATCCCCAATTCTAAATTCCCTAGGTTATCGTTTGGGCGGGTTTTGTATTAAGATTTTCGCAAAATGCGTTAACATGACCCTAAACCCGCCCCTACAGCAATCGATTCTGCATTTTTTTGTATCTAATTCACATTAGGCGTGAATGGAGAATGAAGAAAAATTGAGCGATCGCCTAATTCGAGTTAAACGTCACCAAAGATAATATAAGCAATATCTGTACTATTAGAGACGCGATCGCAACCAACTCATTCTCAATTCCCAATTCCCAATTCCCAATTCCCAATCCCCAATCCCCAATTCCCATGACCATCCAAGAGTTAGCAACCGAACTTCTTGCCCTAACTCCGGCACAGAAGGCTCAAGCGATAAGTATATTAACCCAAACCTTAAAAAAGGGTTCACCAGGAATTACCAAGACCCCTGGAGTATGTGGTGGTGATGCTTGCATTACCAATACTCGTATTCCCGTTTGGTTGCTAGTGAGTTTAAGCCGTCAAGGTTCTAACGATGCTGAACTTCTCAAGTTTTATCCTCATCTGAGTGCAGCTGACTTAGTAAATGTTTGGGCTTATGCAGAAGCACACCCAGAAGAAATTGAAACAGCGCTGCGAGAGCAAGAAGAAGCATAAATTATGGCAAACTTGTATGCCGATGAACAATTTCCTCTGCCAGTAGTGCAATTACTACGCAGTTTCGGTCACAATATTCTCACTGTACAAGAAGCTGGAAATGCTGGAAAATCTGATCCAGAAGTATTAGCTTTTGCGATAAGTCAAAACAGGGCAGTTTTGACACAAAATCGACGGGATTTTATCCGACTTCATCTCCAGCAACCAAACCATGCTGGTATTATAGTCTGCAAAGATAATCGGGATGTAGAAAAATTAGCAACACTAATTGATAATGCTTTATCCAATGAAGAAAAATTAAGCGATCGCTTAATTCGAGTTAAACGTCCTCAAAGATAATATAAGCAATATAACAAAAGGCAGAGGGCAGAGGGCAGTTTGGCAAAGCCGTTGCCGCAGGCTAGGCTCCAAGGAAAGAAGTTAACAGGTAAAGGTTTCAGCATTTGATATTGTCCTAACCGCCTTGGCGATTGCTTATATCTGTACTATTAGAGACGCGATTGCCACCAACCAATTCCCAATTCCCAATCCCCAATTCTCCATTCTCCATTCTCCATTCTCATCGGCTATGGCAAAAATCAAAATCCTCCAAGAAGATCAGTCTTACACCTTTCGGTCTTACTTCGAGTTACCTTATGAGGCTGATGATATTTTAGCTGAGTTGAACTATTCCCTCACCAGGGCTGAACTATCTCTACCCCAAACCAATCACCAACTAGCAAGTTTACCAGAACTCAAGCAAAAAATCCGAACTTTTTTGCCTTTTGTCAGCCTCAGCAATGAAACTGCCAGAAGAGAAACCCTGGTATCACCCATCATGCTAGAAGTCGTTATTTATGCTCAATGTCAAATGCGCATTGAATATCCTTTAAATGTCAATAATTGGCTCAAGGGCAATCTGGATTATTTGTTGCGTTCAACCAACAATTTACTAGTTATTGAAGCCAAAAAAGATGACCTGACTAGAGGATTTACCCAGTTAGCAGTGGAATTAATTGCCCTCTCCCATATTGAAGAACAAAATGTGTTTTATGGGGCAGTGA
>JAAHFP010000138.1 GCA_010672925.1 Symploca sp. SIO1C2
TAACCGTGGCGCGATCGCTGGCCGGGGTCAAGCGGATTTCGCCGGAGGAAGATTGACTCCCAATGGTTCTAGTGGTTTGCGCTTCTTCAATGGTTCCGGAGAACCGGAAGCCACCGTTACCGGTTTTGTCCGGAACTCTGGTTCGATTACTGCCGAAGTCGATGTCGGTTTCTTGGGTGCAGTGGTAGTTGAAGATGGTGTTAGTTTCCAAGGGACGATTACTAATCAACGCAGTGGTGTAATTAGTGCTCCCCGTAACGGCTTGTATATTGGTAATGCAGAGCATGATTTGCTCATTAATAATGCTGGTTTGATTGAATCTGGTAGCCGCGCAGTGAACTTAGATGGTGACGACGTTACCTTCAATAACAGTGGCGATGTCTTAGGTACGGGTAATCAGCGTAACGGTACTATCTATATTGATGGCACTGGAGATGATATTACCATCAACAACCTACGTAGTGGTGTAATTGATGCCGGGGAAGGCAATGCTGGTGATGGTATTTCTATCCAAGTTGGTGCTGGTAGCGAAGATGCACTCAACAATAATATTAATCTAACTAACCGTGGCGCGATCGCTGGTCGGGGTCAAGCTGATTTTGCGGGAGGACGATTAACTCCCAATGGTTCTAGTGGTTTGCGCTTTTTCAATGGTTCCGGGGAACCTGAAGCCACCGTTACCGGTTTTGTCCGTAACTCCGGTTCAATTACCGCAGAAGTGGATGTCGGTTTCTTGGGGGCAGTGGTAGTTGAAGATGGTGTTAGTTTCCAAGGTACGATTACTAATCAACGCAGTGGTGTGATTAGTGGTCCCCGTAACGGCTTGTATATTGGTAATGCTGACCATGATTTGCTCATTAATAATGCTGGTTTGATTGAATCTGGTAGTCGTGCAGTTAACTTAGATGGTGACGACGTTACCTTCAACAATAGTGGCGATGTCTTAGGTACGGGTAATCAGCGTAACGGTACTATCTATATTGATGGCACTGGGGATGATATTACCATCAACAACCTACGTAGTGGTGTAATTGATGCCGGGGAAGGCAACTCTGGTGATGGTATTTCTATTCAAGTCGGTGCTGGTAGTGAAGATGCACTCAACAATAATATTAATCTAACTAACCGTGGCGCGATCGCTGGCCGGGGTCAAGCTGATTTTGCGGGAGGAAGATTGACTCCCAATGGTTCTAGTGGTTTGCGCTTCTTCAATGGTTCCGGAGAACCTGAAGCTACTGTTACCGGTTTTGTCCGTAACTCCGGTTCGATTACCGCAGAAGTGGATGTTGGTTTCTTGGGGGCAGTGGTAGTTGAAGATGGTGTTAGCTTCCAAGGCACTTTTGAGAATCAACGCAGTGGTGTGATTAGTGGTCCCCGTAACGGCTTGTATATTGGTAATGCTGACCATGATTTGCTCATTAATAATGCTGGTTTGATTGAATCTGGTAGCCGCGCAGTGAACTTAGATGGTGACGACGTTACCTTCAACAATAGTGGTGATGTCTTAGGTACGGGTAGTCAACGTAACGGTACTCTCTACGTTGATGGAACTGGGGATGATATTACCATCAACAACCTACGTGGTGGTGTCATTGATGCTGGAGAAGGTAATTCTGGTAGTGGCGTTTCTGTTCAAGTTGGTACAGCTAATGGTTTAGGTGCTGGAATTAATGATTTGGAAACCTCCGTAGATATCACCAACCAAGGTATTATTCAAGGACGGGGAGATGGAAACGTTCCTGCTGGTGTACGCCTTTTCCTCGGTTCTGGTCTTACTGAAGCAACCTTCACCGGGAATATTACTAATGAGAGGAGAGGTTTAATTGCTTCGGAACAGGAAGCTGGTATTCTCATTGAGTCAGGGGTTATTTTTGACGGCGAAATTGTTAACAATGGTACGATTGAAGGCGGTAATGGTCTAGCAATTAATGCTGCTGGAGCCTTGGGTGATATTGATGTCATTAACAACGGTAGCCTGGTAGGTGATGTCTGGCTAGGTGACGGCAATGATACCTTCACTCAAAACTCTAACCAAGGTGTTAATGTTAATGGATTCGACGGTGATGATCTTCTCGCTAGTGGTCGAGGTAATGATCTGTTTACCGGTGGTTTAGGAGCGGATACATTCTACTTTGGTAACAATTCTGGAGAGGATATTATCACTGACTTCGAGGTAATTGACACCCTTGATGTTAGTGCTACCTTTAATGATATCACTCAAATCTTTGGCGTAGGTGGTGCTGCAACTCAAGTTGGTGATAACACGGTGATCGATTTTGGTGGTAATGATTTTGTTACCTTAGAAAACTTTGAGGTTGCTAATTTGAGTGCAGAGAACTTCTTACTTGGGTAGCCAAGCTAATGCTTTGAAAGCAGAATTACCCTACCCTCACAAGGGTAGGTTTTTTACATAAGATGCTAGGGTCGGTGAGACAAGGAGGACAAGGAGGGAAAGTAGACAAGGAAGAAAGAAGGAATTGTAAATTAGGAAGTATTCAGGACAAAAGATGATTGGGGAGACAATCCATCAGTTAATGCTATTGCCGTGATCGCACTAATACAAACAATCTACATTCTTCCCTCATTAGTCCCTGACTAGGGGACAAGGAAGTGCTATGATCATTATCGTGGCTAGCTTGGTGTGCGATTTATTCTGCTGGCTGCTTTTCAAATGAGCGAACCGTGAGTCACTGTGTATGCAAACTCGTGCGATCACTCTGGGTTTTCGATTGAGTTTACTGTTGGATGGAATGCTGGTGGCATTTGTAAAGAAATATAAAGATTTGGGCAGCTTAGTCGGTGGTTGACATTCCTCTTAACCTTAAGCAGGAGGTGGATTTCAGCGGATTTTTGTTGTTCAAAATCTCTAACTCGAAAAAGTCAGGATTGTCCTGTTGAACACGTCTTATATATATATAGACCGAAGATAGAACATTCAATTTTGTCCAAAGTCAAATAATTAATTGTGAGGAGTTATTGTGTCTACGACATCATCACCTAAAAGTTCGGAGAAGGCACTCAGCCCGACAGAAGCTAAAGAAAAGTACCAATACAATTATACTTATATTCCACCATTAGCCATGGTAGATAAGCTACCATCACACGAAAATTTCTCTCGTGATTGGATTTTGATGGTGGGAAGACAAGTAATATATCTGGCTATCAATACTCTTACTGCCAATTGTGAAGGTATCAAGCAGAAGCCCACGAAAAAGCAAGTGAAGCGTTTCTTGCGTAAAATCTTCTGTGAAACTTTAAAGCAACAGAGTCAAGATAAACGCATTGAGCTATATGGACGTCTAGTGCAATTTTTGCCCCAAATTCTGTTTCAAGGCATTCCTGGCGCTGAGGAGGAACTGACTCCCTTCTTAAGTTCTCTGACAAAAACCTTGGGTACTGACTTTCTCAAGCTATTCTTAGGTAACCTTCTTAAAAGCATGAGGAAAGAAGGTGAAATAGTCAAAGCTACTAGCATAGAAGACTTCAAGGAACTGTTTCAGACCATTGAGTTACCACAGATAGCTTACACCTTCGAGAATGATGAGGTCTTTGCCTATATGCGGGTTGCAGGTCCTAATCCAGTCATGATTGAACGTATGAAGGCAGCTGATCAGCGGCTCCCCATTACCAACGAACAGTATCAAGCAGTGATGGGGACTGATGACTCTCTAGAGGCAGCAATACATTCAGGACGGCTTTACCTCGCTGACTATTCTATCTTGGCAGGGGCGATTAATGGTACCTATACTGGGTTTCTTAATCCCCATCCCCAGACTCAAAAATACCTCTATTCTCCTTTGGCACTGTTTGCAGTACCCCCAGGCTCCGATCCCAATCGGGTGCTAAAACCTGTTGCCATTCAATGTCACTCAAAACCAGGACCTGACAATCCCATCATTACCCCAGGGACTGGTCAATACGCTTGGTTGATTGCTAAAACAGTAGTTCAGATTGCCGATGCTAACTTCCATGAAGCAGTTAGTCATTTAGCCCGAACTCACCTGTTTATCGGACCTTTTGCAATTGCAACTCCCCGACAGTTATCGATAAAACACCCCCTTCGCCTCTTACTAGAGCCTCATTTTCAAGGTACATTAGCCATCAATAATGCTGCTCAGGACAGTCTGATTGCCCCTGGTGGTGGTGTGAACAGTTTACTGTCTTCTAGCATTGACAATTCTCGTGTCCTAGCGGTTGTCGGGCTGCAAGGCTATGGCTTTAACAGTGCTATGCTACCAAAACAGCTCAAACATCGGGGTGTAGATGATCCTGATATTTTACCAGTTTATCCTTACCGAGATGATGCTCTGCTGATTTGGGATGCGATTCATAAATGGGTGTCAGATTATCTGAGCCTCCACTACAAGTCTGATGAGGAAATTCAAGAGGATCCAGAACTACAGGCGTGGGCAAACGAGTTAACTGACTTTAATGGTGGACGGGTGATAGATTTTGGTGAAGAAAATGGGCAAATTAGAACTCTTAAGTATTTGACTGAAGCCGTAACCTTGATTATTTTTACCGCCAGCGCTCAACATGCAGCGGTGAACTTTCCGCAGTTGGGGTTGATGAGTTTTGCCCCATCCATGCCCACGGCAGGTTATATACCGGCAAAATCACTAGGTCCAGATACCACTGAGCAAGATTATCTTGACCTCTTACCCCCCCTACAACAGGCCCAGACTCAGCTAAACCTGCTCTATTTGCTAGGTTCAACCTATTTCACCAAATTAGGGGAGTATGAGAGTGGTCACTTTAGCAATCCTGAGGTAAAAGAACCTTTGCAAGCCTTTCAGCAAAAGCTGGAGGAGATTGAAGAAGTCATTGAGAAACGGAATTTCGGCTGTCCGAATTACCAATATTTGCGACCTTCTAAGATACCTCAGAGTATTAATATTTGAGCACAGCGATCGCTAAAAAGTTCCACTCATATCAACTCCGGCTACATTGGGATAATATTCGTGATGTAGGGGCGCAAAGCTTGCCAGATGTAGAATGCCTCTTTTCCATCAATTGGCAAGGGTTGTGACTTAAGTTGACACTAATGGGTCAGGAAGCACAACTCAACACAGCAATCGCATAATTTGTGAGAAATTATGGTAGAGGCAATTCATGAATTGCCTCTACGTTCGAGCGCTTTTCACCTTAAGTTGACACGGGTGAAAGCTTGCGCCCTCCAATATAGCAATCGCCAAGGCGGTTAGGACAATTGCCTTATGCTAAAACCTTTACCTGTTAACCTCTTCCCTTCTGCCTTGGAGCCCGGTCGCCTTCTGCCTTTTGCTATATCTATGTTTTCTAACCAGAAAGCCAGATTTTTAATCATTCCGATGCAACCGGAATTGATATCAAAGCCAATTCCCCACTAATACATAGGTTGCCCAGATATGAGGAGTAGAGTAACCATATTCATTCAACAAAGCTAGTTGCGCCTGATGGGTAGCTTGAGCCTTAGTCACTCCTGGCTTCGACAACTCCTCATAAAACCGTACCATAAATTCAGTGTTGGGTGCATCTTTGGCAACCCATAAGGTTGACAGTACACTACGTGTTCCGGTTCGCACAGCAATTCCTGCAAGTCCTAGCACTGCGCGGTCATCTCCTTGAGCGGTTTCACAGGCACTGAGTACTAGTAATTCTAATGGCTCGGCTCCCTTTTGGCTACTAGTCTGAATTAAGCGGTTTAAATCTTGAGCTTTGATCCTTTCTCCGTAGGCAACAATATAGGTTTCTTCAGGATCGGAACTGAAGACTCCGTGAGTTTTCCAGTGAATGGCACTAAAACGATCGCTTTGCAGTTGTTGTTCGATCTTGATTTTGGTAAACTCTTCGTTTAATAGGGGTTTGGTAACAGTGGTTTGCTCGGCAATGCGCTCTAGTTCTTCTGTTAATTTCTCAATTTTGGGAAATGACCTACCGTCAATTGACTGGGGAATGCCTACTCCACCGGCAAATACATTTAATTCTTGCTCAGAAGGCTGAGGACTAAACAATTGTAGTTGGGGAGCGATCGCAACTGCATAGTCTTTTTCGATAAGATACTGTTCACCGTCGTAGAGGACTGCCATTGGTACATTGCGTAAAGCACCATCGAGGATAAATACT
>JAAHFP010000139.1:0-3441 GCA_010672925.1 Symploca sp. SIO1C2
ATTGCTAGGGAAGATATTCCGGGAGACAAGCGCTTAGTCGCTTATCTTGTCAGCACTATTGCTGAAGAATCTCGGACAGCAATTGTGCCAGAATTGCGAAGACTTATCCAAGCCAAGCTGCCAGAATACATGATTCCTTCGGCATTTGTGCTTTTAGACGACTTGCCCCTAACCCCTAATGGTAAGTTAGACAGGCGATCGCTCCCAGCGCCTAATCCCGATCGACCTATTTTAGAGCAGGAGTTTGTCCCACCCCGTACCTCAGTGGAAATCAAACTAGCCCAACTCTGGAGTAAGGTACTCAACATCCATCCAATTGGCGCGAAAGATAACTTTTTTGAATTAGGAGGAAATTCTCTTCTAGCAATTCGGCTCCTATTCCAAGTCAGACAAGTTTTTGGAGTTGATTTACCCTTACGCAGCTTGTTAGAAGCACCCACAGTAGCTCACATGGCTATTGCGATCGAGACATTTAACTCAGAAGAGGCTACAGGGATTGAAGGCATGACTGTGGAAGAGTTGCTTTCAGAAGCCGTTTTAGATCCCACCATCAAACCGAACTTTACTTCCGTTGGGTCTTATACCGAACCCCATGCTATTTTCTTGACTGGAGCAACGGGATTTCTCGGTGCTTTTTTACTCGATGAACTACTCAGACAAACCCAAGCCAAAATTTATTGTTTGGTTCGTGGCTGTAAGACTACTGCTGAAGCTAAGCATAAAATTACCCACAACCTCGATCGCTATTTACTGGAATATGAAACTTTCAACTCTCGGATTATTCCAGTGATCGGGGATTTGTCCCAGTCACTTTTGGGTCTGCAAGAGCAAGAGTTCGAGCAGCTAGCCCAGGAAATCGATATTATCTATCACGCTGCTACCTTCTTAAATTTAGCCTATCCCTACACAGCTATGCGAGCAGCCAACGTGGGAGGAACTCAGGAAATCTTGAGATTAGCCAGTCAAATCAAACTCAAGTCCGTCCATTTTGTTTCTTCACCTGCCGTTTTTAAATCAACAGGGTATTTCAATAAACCGTCGATTCGAGAAGAAGACCCTCTGGAAGATTGTGAAGTGGTCTATGGAGGCTATGGTCAAAGTAAATGGGTCGCAGAAAAATTGTTGAAAACCGCACATTCCCTCGGCATTCCGGTTAGTATCTACCGACCAGGGACGATTAGCGGGCATAGTCAAACTGGCGCATCTAATGCCGAGCAAACCTTAGGTCGCCTGCTCAAGAGCTTTGTCGAGCAAGGTATTGCTCCCGATCTTAATATTGAATTCGATTTAACACCAGTAGACTATGTAAGTCAAGCCATTTTTTATCTATCAAAACAAAAAGAATCCCTAGGAAAAAGCTTCCACCTAGTCCATCCTCAGTGTTTGCCGATTGGGGAGCTAGTCAATCTCATCCGTTCCCTCGGCTACCCCATCGAGCAAATCAACTATGCACAGTGGGAATCAAAAATGCAGGATGTGATCTTGAGTTCCCCAGATGATGTTTTAAGTCCTATTTTGCCGTTTTTAACCCAAAAAGTTCCCGGAACTCAGCTAACTTATTTAGAAGCATCTTCCTTCACTCAAAGGTTGGACTGTGAGAATACATTGAAAGGACTTGCTAATTCTGACATCAACTGTC
Source organism: Symploca sp. SIO1C2 (assembly GCA_010672925.1). Lineage (GTDB taxonomy): Bacteria > Cyanobacteriota > Cyanobacteriia > Cyanobacteriales > Coleofasciculaceae > Caldora. Next base: position 1,640 of record JAAHFP010000139.1, read on the forward strand.
CACCCCCTGATCGAAAATTGCTTCAACTCTACCTCAACCAGATAGATTTCCATTTAGGATATAGGCTCGAATCATTAGGTACTACACAATGAATTCTTGGATTACCCTGATCACTTTTGCAGTGTTTGTGGTTACTTTCTTGTGGGTGGGGGCTCTAGCTGCTAAATCTTCCAGTAATACAGAGACAGATTACTTACTAGGAAATCGGTCTTTCGGGAGATTCTTTATTGGTTTGAGTACGGGAGCCACGGTCAATAGTGGATGGATTATGGTGGGAGCAGTGGGAATGGCCTACAAGGTAGGAATATCAGCCCTGCTCATGGTCATACCTATTTTATTAGGGGAGCTAACTTTTTGGACGTTGTTCCCTGATAAAGTCAACCGTATCTCCGTAGAGCGTAACTCGCAAACTATTCCTGAGTTTCTGGGTTCGTCGGTCAAAAAGCCTCAAGGCAAACGCGCGATCGCTTTTGTCGTCGCGATCATTACTATTGTATTTGTTGGTGCTTACACTGTCGCCCAATTTTCTGCTGCTGCCAAGATCCTGGATATCTTTTTTGGCGTTGATCGCAACATGGGCATTTTAATTGCCGCAGGCTCTATTCTGGTTTACTGCGTCACTGGAGGACTGAGAGCCTCGATTTGGACGGATGTGGTGCAGGCTTTTGTCGTCATGATTGTTTGCTTTGGGATGTTACCTGTAGCCGTTATTACTGGGGGTGGGATTTCAGAAATTTTCTCCCAACTGAATGCGATCGATCCGCAACTAACTAATCTGACAGCAGGATTTACTAACTGGACATTACTTGCCTATATGGTGGGATTTTTCGTATTTGGCTTTGGAGTCAATGTCAGCAATCCTCAAGGACTGGTGAGATTACTAGCCGGAAGAAGTCCGGAAGAAGCGAAACAAGCTGGATGGATTTATTTAGCCTATGAGTATTCGACCTGGATCTCAATGGTGTTGTTTGGAGTAGTTTGCCGGGTTGTAATTCCCAACCTTGAAGATCCCGAACAAGCCTTGCCGAGCTATGCTATACAAAATTTTAATCCCTGGTTCATCGGTATTGTTCTAGCTGGGGTTTTCTCCACTATTGCCTCCACCGCAGATTCTCAAATATTGGTCTGTTCCAGCGCTCTAGCCAGAGATGTTTCACCAACTTGGTACCGCAAGATGTCTCAAAAATATGGTGTCAAATACGAGCAAGCCATGACACTTGTTTTCGGAATAGTAACCACAGCGGCGGCGATGTTGATCTCAGCCACAGTATTTTCTTTGGTATTTTTTTCAGCAGGAGCTTTAGGAGGTTCCCTTGGTCCTGCCATGTTGATCGTTCTACTCAAAAAACGCACTTATACTTTAGCCTTGAGTAGTACAATGTTGGTCGGTTTAAGCACAACTATTATTTGGCGAATTCTAGGGTATAACCAAATACTCAACGAAATGTTACCGGGGTTTGTCCTTGCCTTGTTGGTACATGAAGGATTAATGCGGCTAGATGGGAAGTTTAAAAAATAAGCAAGTTAAAGCGATGAGTTAACCCACTGGAGTTTAGACTGGGTGAGCGAAAAAAGGTGTGGGGGTGTGAGGAGCTGAGGGAGCTGAGGAAGCTGAGGGGGCTGAGGAAGCTGAAGAAGCTGAGGAAGCTGAGGAAGCTGAGGGAGCTGAGGAAGCTGGAGGACAAGAGAGAACTTATAGCTATTGGATACAAAGCTCAAGAAATCCCACCCAAAATTTCGTTCACCCGTTTAGACTAACTTAAAAATTACGCCACATATAGCGTAGTTATTCCATTGACAGC
>JAAHFP010000139.1:4066-6091 GCA_010672925.1 Symploca sp. SIO1C2
CCTGTTTCACTGACAAAGTCGCCTAACTTCTCAATTCAATCAATACAAACGTATCAGCAATTACTGGAGAAAAATCGTTTTATTTATGTCGAAACTGAAGATCCAGATTTTGACTGGATCAGGTTTGCCAAATTGATCACAGGCGAAGATTTAAAGCTGCAATACGGGAAAGAACTTTTCCAAGTAAAATTGGAACGCGAATTTCTGAATTTTTCTGATGCTAGAGGTCAAAAGCGTTTACTTCCCCATACTGAAGCGACTGACTATCCCAACCCACCAAAATACTTAGTTCTTTGGTGTGAAAAGCCTGCTGATTGTGGTGGTGGCTTCACTACTCTAGCTTATGTAGAAGGATTTCTGAAGACTCTTACGGAAGCAGAAAAAAACAAACTAATGGAAACTCAGCACTATTTTGGTGCTACTGGAGGAGTCCATGCGAACCGCACCAATGGAGCAGTTCATACTATCCTATCATTTGATGGCAACAAGCCTATCTTCCGGTTTTCTTGTAACTATATTACTCATGGAGACTACAGCCCTGATCCAGATAATCTCAAGCCCTTTAAACCCGATCCTTTTTTAGCAGAAATTTCAGACCGACTTCAAGAGTATTACGAAGAGAACCACATGGCCATTCGGATGGCACAATATTCCTGCTTACTTTGGGATAACCAATGTATAGCGCATTCAAGAACTACCTATAAAGATCAAACGCGAAAACTAGAACGAATCTTCTTGGGCTAATTTGAAAAGATGGGGCAAAGGATATCCTTGTGCCCCCTTAACTCATTTTAAGGTTAAAATTAATATCGATAGTAAAGCTTGAGAGAGCCGATATCCAGCATCAATAGAGAAAATTAGCAACCTAATGAGAGTCTTCAATCAATTAGAATCCAATGTACGGAGCTATAGCCGTTTATTTCCCACAGTGTTTAAGAAAGCACAAGGGGCTATTTTAGAAGATCGAGAAGGTGTTAAGTACATTGACTTTCTGAGTGGAGTTGGGACGTTGAATTACGGACACAACAACCCACAAATTAAAGAACGACTCTTTCGTTATCTGGAGTCCGATGGTATTGTTCATGGTCTTGATTTAGCCACTGTAGCCAAAGAAGAGTTTCTCGAAGCTTTTGCTGCCATTATCCTCAAACCGAGGCAATTGAATTACAAAGTTCAGTTTCCTGGACCGACAGGAACTAATGCGGTAGAAGCAGCACTAAAACTGGCTCGTAACATAACAGGACGAGAAACAGTTATTGCCTTTTCCAATGGCTATCATGGGGTAACCCTTGGTTCCTTAGCCACAACCGCCAAGGCTTCCCAACGGGCAGCAGCAGGAATACCAACTACAGGAGTAACCTTTATCCCCTATGACGGGTATCTAGGTCCTGATATAGATACCACAGAATACCTAGACAAAGTTATTTCTGATGTAGGCAGTGGTGTTACACCCCCAGCAGCAGTGATTGTAGAAACAATTCAGGGAGCCGGTGGGGTTAATGTAGCCAGCTTTGAGTGGTTGCGATCGCTCGAAAAAGTCTGTCGTAAACATGATACTCTCTTAATTGCTGACGACATCCAGGTAGGATGTGGCAGGACTGGTTCCTTTTTCAGTTTTGAAGAAGTCGGCATTTCTCCTGATATTGTTACCCTCTCCAAATCCTTGAGTGGTTTTGGTCTACCTTTTTCCTTAGTATTAATCAAACCAGAATCAGACCAGTGGAAACCAGGTCAACATAGTGGTACGTTTAGAGGGCCTAACCTTGCCTTTGTTACTGCCAAAGCAGCTTTGGAAATTTATTGGCAAGACGAGAGTTTGTCCGCCGCTGTCAAAGAAAAGGGAGCTTTGATGCGGTCTCGCTTGGAGCAAATAGCCAAAAACCATCCAGCGGCTGAGCTTTCCGTGAGAGGCAGGGGTATGATTCAGGGGTTAGACTGCAATAATGGCAACCTGGCTGATAAAATTTTACGAACAGCTTTTGCCCAAGGGCTAATCATGGAAACAGCTGGTGCCCAGGGACAGGT
>JAAHFP010000014.1:0-136417 GCA_010672925.1 Symploca sp. SIO1C2
AAGCCCTATACAGGGGAAAAGAGCCTGGGCGCACTCGCCGCTCAACCGCTAATTCCCTTTGCTACGTTTTTTTACGGCGAGTACACCCAGGCTGATTGGTCAGCTAGACACATACCTGAATCCTTACAACTTTCCGTTTGGCTGCAAGAGTATTTGGATGAGATGTGGGATCAGTACATTGAAGCGGACTTAACATCAGGAAAACTGGACAAGTTAATTGCTAAAGCCGAAGCTGATATCGCAGCTAATCAAGTGAGGGATCTTAATAAAGTCCTTCGCAACAGCTGACTTTTGGAAAGTATATGTACACTTATATCAAGTTCGGATAATCACTTATAATTACCTTCTTCCTTGCAACCTTCTTTTTTCCCTTCTGCCCTCTGCCTTCTGCCCTCTGCCTTGTTGCCGCCAAAGTGTAAGTATTCAACCGAGCTTGATATTAGCTCCATCTATATCAAGTTATGCAACGCTGGGATATTAGTGAAGATATTCGTTCTGGCGTTATTATTATGAGTAAACTATTTCAGGATTTTCAACCATTAGCCGCGATCGCAACAACTCCTACTGCTGCCCAAAGGCTACAACCTCTGGGTCAAACTGCTGGTGTAAATTTGTGGGTACCAGAGTCTCTTAGTAATCTGGAAAATACCCAAGTATATACCGGTTCTCTCAAAAACCACATTGCCTCCTTGTGGCACAATCACCGTGCTTTGGTATTCTGTCTGGCAACAGGAGCAGTGGTAAGGTTAATTGCTCCCTTACTTCAAGATAAATCCTCTGACCCAGCAGTAGTAGTAGTAGACCAAGCAAGTAATTTTGTGATTAGTTTGTCTAGTGGTCATCAGGGTGGTGCTGATCAATTAGCTCAGTTAATTGCTCACCAACTAGGAGCAACACCAATTATAACGGGAGCAGCGGCTAATTTGGGTCTGCCGGGAATTGATGTTTTAGGTGTTCCCTTTGGCTGGTGTCGGGGTCCAGGAGATTGGACAAAAGTAAGTGCAGCGGTTGCTTGTGAGGAAAAGGTACAAGTAATTCAAGAAGCAGGTTCTCGCTTATGGCAAAGTCAGCTTCCCGCAACCCATCCCTTTGTGTTTGGGGGAGATGGGGAGATGGGGAGATGGGGAGATGGGGAGGACAAGGAGGACAAGGGAGACAAGGGGGACAAGGGGGACAAGGAGGACAAGGGGGACAAGGAGGATAAGGGAGATGGGGAAATGGGGAGAATTGCGTTAAACCCATCAGAACCTAAAGCCAGAATTTGGATTAGTCCTAAGCTCAAATTAGGTCAAACATCAAATATCCCGGAGGTGGAATGGCATCCAAGGGTACTGTGGATAGGCATTGGCTGTGAACGAGGAACCTCAAAGCAGCTAATAGATCAGGCAATTCAACAGACTTGTCAAAATTATCAGTTAGCAGAAGCAGCGATCGCGGGAATTGCTACTATTGACCTCAAAGCTGATGAAATAGGTCTATTGGAAGTTTGTGAGCAGCGTAATTTACCCCTAAGAACTTTCCCGGCTGAAATACTAAACTCTGTCAATGTACCCACTCCCTCAAAAATTGTTGCAGCGGAAGTTGGTACTCCCAGCGTAGCTGAAGCCGCAGCTATTTGTGCGAGTTTATCCAATTCTCTCCTTGTACCGAAACAAATCTTCAAATCAGCAGCCCAACCAGGAGCAGTAACGGTAGCCATTGCCCAAGCAGAAGTAGAATATACTGGACGCCCTGGGCAACTATTCCTTGTCGGCACAGGACCAGGAAAACTTGACCAAATGACTCCAGCAGCTAAAACTGCTGTTGTCCAAGCGGATGCAGTGATTGGTTACTCCCTTTACCTAGATTTGATTAGCCCTTTACGACGTCCAGGGCAAATCATAGAAGCACTACCAATTACCCAGGAAAGGCAACGGGCAGAAAGAGCAATTGAGTTGGCAGAATGGGGTTTAACGGTAGCAGTTATCTCCTCTGGGGACTGCGGTATCTATGGCATGGCCGGTTTGGTACTAGAGCAACTTCGTGCTAATGGTTGGGATGGTCAGACTCCAGGAGTACAGGTGTTTCCTGGGATCACTGCCTTACAAGCAGCAGCTTCCCGTATAGGAGCACCACTGATGCATGACTTCTGTGCCATTAGTTTAAGTGACTTGTTAACCCCCTGGGAAGTGATTGTCAAGCGTTTGGAAGCTGCTGCCCAGGCTGATTTTGTTACTGCTTTATATAATCCGCGATCGCGCAGTCGCACAGAACAAATTGTGTCTGCCCAAACTATCTTTCTCAAATACCGTCATCCTCAAACTCCGGTTGCCCTCGTGCGTTCTGCTTATCGAGAAGACGAACAAATTACCCTGACAACTCTTGACAAATTGCTAGATATACCCATCGACATGCTCACCACCGTGCTGATTGGGAATCAAAGCACTGCTATTTATGGAGATTGGATGATTACACCAAGGGGATACTTGGGCTTTGGTACTGAAGTTAGTAGACAGTGAGAACGAAGTTTGATATCCATTTTTGTGGCAATTAATCCTAAACTTAGATTAAACTAGGATTCCAACGGTGGTAGATGTCATGCTTGCGCTCGTTATCGTGGTCTTGATTATGCTGGCAGGTTCAGCAGTCTGCTCAGCGACGGAAACCGCCTTATTTTCAGTTCCTTTAGTTAGAGTTAAGCAGTTAGCACAGTCAAAAAAAACAACAGCCTTGACACTGTTGGCAATTCGTCAAAAAATGAATCGACCAATTGCTACCGTTGTGATCCTCAACAATATTTTCAACATTGTTGGCAGTATTGTTATTGGTTCTATGGCAGCTGAAGTATTGGGAGATGCCTGGTTAGGGCTATTTTCCGCAATTCTGACTTTCCTGATCATTGTTTGTAGTGAAATCATTCCCAAAACTCTGGGGGAACGTTATGCTGAAAACCTGGCTCTCTCAGTTGCTATACCATTAAAATTTTTGACTTTTCTGTTTACGCCATTGGTTTGGTTGATGGAAAAATTAACCACCCCCTTCACCAAAGGGAAAAAATTACCCACAACCAATGAGGCAGAAATAAGGTTTTTAGCCAAAGTGGGTCACCAAGAGGGAGTCATTGAAGACGATGAAGCGGAAATGATTCAGCGAGTCTTTCAGTTGAATGACCTAACTGCTGCTGACCTAATGACACCCCGCGTAATTATAACCTATTTGCGGGGGAATTCAACCCTGGCAGAGGTCAAGCAAGAAACTATTCGCTCCCAACATACTCGAATCATTGTCATTCAAGATTCTCTGGATCAAGTAATGGGGTTGGTTCTCAAGGATGAGTTGCTCACCGCCATGATTGAAGGCGCAACTAACCAACAAGTTGTAACCCTGATTCGTCCAGTGCCCTTTGTCCCTGAGACGATGAGGGCAGATAAACTGCTCAAAGTCTTTCAATCCCGTCGTGAACACCTAATGGTTGTGCTGGACGAGTATGGAGGGGTTTCTGGTGTAGTTACCTTGGAAGATGTGCTGGAAGTGCTAACAGGTGAGATTGTAGATGAGACGGACAGATCTATTGATTTACAACAAATTGCCCGTAAGAGACGAGAACGTCTGTTACAGGCTAAGGGAATTGAAGAAAATGCCTCTGAGCCGCGTATTTGAGTCTGATACTAATAAGCCCTGGGAACAACCGGCATACTGCTTGCATCTGTGACTGTAACGGGTTTTTCTCTAAGGATACTTAGTAAATTTTCTTGTTGAGAGAAAATTTACTTTACTGTATTCATCATTTCTTCACATCTAACCATCTAGACATTCAGCCAAGGGAGTGTGTTAAGATTTTTAAGAGTTAAATAATATCTTTTCCTGTAGTAATACCAAGGTCTAATTGTTAGATTATTTGGTTTCTACTGGAATGTGTTTGACATCTGTACTCCAAGTTGAAGGTTTACATGATTAAGGTCTATATAAACCAGAAAAATAAAAACCTTAATGATGTAATTGTTAATGCCCATAGCATATATTGCAGAATGCGAGCTCCTTGAAACAATATAGCTATTCTCAGAGCCATGAGGTACATTCAGCTTTCTTCTTTATTCTCTATTTTCCCTTGCTAAATACAGAGAATGGGTGTACCTCATTCCAAGGAAAGAAGCTATAAGCAACCAAGATTTTTTGACAAGAGAACTTCAGTCAATTTAATCGTACAGCTTCAGATCCGATAACTAAGAAATTAATTGGCAGATATCAACTTAAGTTAATATCTGCCATCAACTCTGCACCTTCATCAATTTTATTATGCCCTGACAAAAAATTTTCACAATTTACTCAACACACTTACTTATACCTAGCTAAAAGTTGCTTACTCAATCTCTACTAAGCTCTTTGAGAAGAGTTTGTTTCCTCTGCTTGAGCTAGTTAACAATCGCTAGGGTAAAACATAATGCTGCGCAAATCTAAGGAGAACCAAAACAAATGAATTCTTTAGTCAGAAAAAAACAAGGGTTTTTGGTAAAAATTGCTGAATACTGTCAGAAAAACTATAATTGCTTGAAGAGAGATTTTAGATTGTTTATGATGCGAAAATTAGCTCGCATTGAAACTATCCGCAACCTAATTACTGCTCTGTCTAAGTCCAATAAAAATTACCAGAAACTTGGTCAAGACAATTATTCCATATTTCCAGACCTCAATGTAGATGAAGCAGCTGCCGCTTTAAGGAAAGATGGTTATTACATAGGACTCAAATTGCCTCAAGATATTGTGCAAGAATTGCGAGAGTTCGCTCACTCTTCTACCTGTTACGGTGATAGAAATCCAGAATATAGCTTTAATTATGCTCAAAAGGAACAAGTAGAAGCTAAGGTAGGTAAAAAATTTATGCTGGGTAGTTATATGGACAGTACTGATACTTGTCCAGCTTTCCAGAAACTGAAAAATGATCCTGGATTATTGGCAATTGCCGCTAGGTATTTAGGGACAGAACCAAATTGTGTAGAAAATGAACTGTGCTGGAGTTTTCCAGTGTCAGCAACATTGTTCGAGCAGCTCAAAGCAGCTCAAGTGTTTCATTATGATATTGATGACTATCGGTCGATTAAATTTTTCTTTTACTTAACTGATGTGGATGCCTCTGGCGGACCTCATGTATGTATTCGTGGAACTCACAAAAATAAGAAGCTTTTACATCAAGTTATAGGCCAACGCTGCGCTAGTATCGATGACCAGAAGCTTATTGATTGTTATGGTGCAGAAAAAGTGACGACTATTTTAGGAGAAGCTGGCTCTGGATTTGTAGGAGATACTTTTTGTTTTCATAAAGGCACTCTTCCGATTGATAACGAACGATTGCTTCTACAGCTAGAGTTTGCTATCTATGAGTACGAAGGAGTTAGGTACTGCTAAGCAGAGAGATTTTAGATTTTAGATTTTGGATTTTAGATTTGGGGTCAATCTAAAATCTTCAATCTTCAATCTTTAATTGCTTGACTAGTGCAGCGGGCATGACAATACCCCGCCAGTTTGAGCTCGATAGAATCCTTACTCTATAAGAATTCTTAATTCTTAATTCTTAATTCTTAATTCTTAATTCCGCGCAGCGGTACTAGGTTCTGGAACAAATCGGCTGAGCAAACCAGATATTAAAGATAGCGCGATCGCACCGAAAAAGGGAGGCCAGAAACCTTGTACTGTGAAAGCTGCAGGACTGAGATATCCTACCAAGGAAAGGCAGATCGCATTTACCACCAATAGAAACAGCCCTAGGGATAGGATAGTCAAGGGTAAGGTTAGAACTTGTATAATAGGCTTGACTATCGCATTGACTAAACCCAGTACGACTGCGGCAATTAAAGCATCAGAAAAGCTGCCAATCTCAATGCCTGGAATAAATTTGGCTGTAATTACTAGTGAGATGGCAGTAACAAACCAAGTCAAAAGGAAATTCAACATTTTTTTATAAGGAAGCTCACTTTATTGACGATCTTAGCAATTGCAAGGGATTTGTTGTTTGTTATTTGTCCTTTGTCCTTTGTCCTTTGTTGTTTTGCTGCTATGCACCATGCTTTGCAAAGGGGATGGGGAATTGTGGGAGGTGTAGCAATACTGCTCGGTGAAGCTCCAATTGTTCTCCCCCAGCTCCCTCAGCTCCCCCAGCTTCCCCAGCTCCCCCAGCTCCCTCAAGCGATAACTTCTCTTAACCGATCAGTATTGACACCCCACCTTGTCACTCCCTAAAACTAAATCACCGTTCCATCAGGAATAACAGCATTCTTGAGTACCACAACAATACCATTGCGGATCAAAAAGCCATCTTGTTCTCGTTCTGCTTCTTCTATTCTGTCTTTGTTGATAATTTGCACACTCCGACCAATGTGAGCATTTTTATCAATGATGGCGCGACGAATTGTGGTATCTGCACCAATCCCTAAGGGAACATTATTAACTTGTAAATCAGATTGCTCCTCAGCAAACTGCTTGTAGAAGTCTGCCCCCATAATTAAGCTATCCTCAATAATGCAACCGGATTCAATCCGAGAGCGAATCCCCAATACAGAGTGATTAATAGTACAGTTTTTGAGGATGCAGCCATCTCCAATAATTGATCTGGTTATCTGGCAATCTAAGAGCTTGCTGGGGGGCAAATAACGAGCGCGAGTGTAGATGGGAGCTTCCCGGTCATGGAAACTGAATTCTGGCTGTGGTTGTCTAGTTAAGGCTAAGTTCGCATCATAGAAGGCTTCAATCGTCCCGATATCTTCCCAATAACCGTTAAATAAATAGGCTTGAAGGTTATAGTCTGTCGCTGAGGCTGGGATAATTTCTTTGCCGAAGTCTGTTTGTTCCGGGTTAGCTTGCAGCAGCTTAGTTAAAACCTCTTTTTTGAAGACATATATCCCCATTGAGGCAATATAAGGATTTTTCTTTGCTTGTTCAGCGTTCAGCCCTAGGATAGTAGTATCTACCCGCATTTTTGAGAGCTCTTCCTTGTTGGGTTTTTCACAAAAGTCAATTACCTTGCCGCTTTTTTCATCAATTTTCATCAAGCCAAAACTGCTGGCTCTTTTTTCATCAATGGGGACTACAGAAAGGGTAATATCTGCTCCAGTTTCCCGATGGCGCTGGACAAACTGCCGATAGTCCATCCGGTAGAGATGGTCTCCTGACAAAATCAGATATTCATCAACGTCCCAATCCTGTAACATCCAAAGATATTGACGGACTGCATCTGCTGTACCTTGGAACCAACTGGGGTTTTCTTTCGTTTGTTGAGCTGCTAGTACTTCCACAAATCCTTCAGTAAATCCAGAGAAGTTGTAGGTACGGGCAATATGGCGATTGAGGGAAGCTGAGTTGAATTGGGTCAGTACATAGATTTTCAGAATGTCTGAGTTAATGCAGTTACTGACTGGAATATCAATCAAACGATATTTACCGGCCAAAGGAACTGCTGGCTTAGCTCGCATTTTGGTCAAGGGATAAAGACGGGTGCCCGCTCCACCCCCCAGAATGATGCCTAAAACTCTTTTCACAAAAAACCTCTTAAATGCCAGTGAACTCTCAAATATAGTGTCCGATTGTGTGGGGCAGTTTTCAAGAGGCTAGAGCAAGAAGACAGAAGGCAGAAGGCAGGGGTCAGGAGGCAAGAAAGGTTGTACAGTATGCTTTTTAAGCTTTTTTCACAGGTGGATGATTTTTGCTGCTAACTAAGTAACAAAAAAATCATCAGTTCTTCTTTTCCTCCCCGGGTGAGGTGAAATTTTGGGTGGGATTTCTTGAGCTTTGTATCCAAAAATTATCAGTTCTCCCTCCGCTCCTCCGCCCCTCCGCTCCTCCGTTCCTCCGCTTCTCCGCTCCCCACCCTCCCCACCCTCCTCTTGTTTCCTTTGCTCAAGTTTGAGGAGTCATAACCAAAGGAGAAGGCAAGCTATCTTGAAACTGGGGATGCCAAGAAGGGTCTACAACTGTCATTTTCTGGTTTCTTTTGGTTATTAGTACTTCTTTGTCAAAGACGAACTCGCTGTAATCAGCTAGGTTATCTAGTCCGAGCAAGTTCAAGATAATCTCGGCTGCTAGCCAGGTGGTAACTTTGATACATACCTTTTTCCACTGTCTGTTCATCATGTGTTGCCTACTAAAGTGGGTGGTTGAGGTCTAGTACTTACTCTGAGAAGGCATTCGTTAGTTTCAGGTTGAACCCTTTACTTCACTACTGGCCTTAATTTAGCTGAAGATTTGTAAAGAATATACCACAGCAAAACCTAAAAATATTAATTTTTAATTAAATCAGGTCATGAGATGTCGTTTTTAAGTTATATAGGAACCATCGATTGAGAAAAATCAGCTCATTGGTTAATGGTGACCCCAAACCTGCCCCTACAGATGTACGGAATTTTATTCTCAATTCTCAATTCTCAATTCTCAATTCCCAAGACCTTCCGGGGATATACTGAATAAGTAGTGTAGTCGTAAAAAATCTTTATCAAAAGGCTGTTGCTCTTAGCGTTGACTACCAAAAGAGCAAAGCTTATGCGACCACCAAACTTAACCTAGCAGTATCACCTTTGCGCTACTAGTACTCTATGAATCCAGGAATTGACCTCCAAGGAACTTTTATTCAAACCCTCAAAGACTTGGGCATCCCAGCCGGTACAGCTAAAGCTATTTGGATGCCCCTACCAATGTTCCTCATGATTATCGGCGCAACTGTGGGCGTTTTGGTAGTCGTCTGGCTAGAACGGAAAATTTCAGCCGCAGCACAACAGCGGATTGGACCAGAATATGCCGGACCACTAGGTGTTCTCCAGCCAGTGGCAGATGGTATCAAACTAGTCTTTAAAGAAGACATTGTCTCTGCCAAATCTGACCCATTGCTATTCACCCTCGGACCAGTTCTCGTCGTCATCCCTGTATTTCTGTCTTATTTGATTGTCCCTTTTGGACAGAATCTGGTGATCACTGATGTCGGAACGGGAATATTCTTGTGGATCGCTCTATCGAGCATTCAACCGATTGGTTTACTGATGTCGGGCTATGCTTCTAACAATAAGTATTCCTTATTAGGAGGCTTGAGAGCTGCAGCGCAGTCCATTAGTTACGAAATTCCTTTGGCATTATCAGTGCTGGCAGTTGTCATGATGTCTAACAGCCTCAGCACCATTGATATTGTCCAACAGCAATCCGGTTACGGTATTCTTGGCTGGAATGTTTGGCGTCAACCAGTAGGTTTCTTGATCTTTTGGATCGCTATCTTAGCAGAATGTGAACGACTGCCCTTTGACCTTCCTGAAGCGGAGGAAGAACTGGTTGCCGGATATCAAACCGAATATGCAGGGATGAAATTTGGTCTATTTTACGTTGGTTCTTACGTTAACCTAGTCCTCTCCTCTCTTCTCTTTGCGGTTCTTTACCTAGGTGGCTGGGAATTTCCCTTTCCTCTAGACAAATTAGCTGGCTGGCTAGGTGTTAGTGAAAGTAGTTCCTGGCTTCAGATAGTTACCGCATCTTTGGGCATTATGATGACCTTGCTCAAAGCTTACTTGCTCCTTTTTATTGCAATTTTGCTACGCTGGACAGTGCCTCGTGTGCGCATTGACCAGCTACTCAATTTGGGTTGGAAGTTCTTACTACCAATTTCTCTGGTAAATCTCTTATTGACTGCGGCTCTCAAGTTAGCATTTCCCGTAGCTTTTGGTGGTTAGTGAAGCGATACTTAATCTGAAAATAGGAGCTACCAAGTCACCGATAGATTGATTTTCATTTCATGCATGGTAGTGAAAAATCTTTTCATCGGGACTGCCTTCTGTCTTCACACCACTGGTTATTAACCAAAGACCAAGAACTTTAACAACTGAGAAAACAATCATGATGAAGTTCCTCAAACAGGTTGGCGACTATGCCAAAGAAACTGTTCAAGCAGCCCGTTACATTGGTCAAGGTTTATCTGTCACCTTCGACCATATGCACCGGCGTCCTGTAACAGTGCAGTATCCTTATGAAAAGATAATCCCTTCTGAACGATATCGGGGTCGGATTCACTTTGAGTTCGACAAATGTATTGCCTGCGAAGTCTGTGTTAGAGTTTGTCCGATTAATCTACCAGTAGTGGATTACGAGTTTGATAAAGCCAGCAAGAAGAAAAATCTTAAGCACTACAGTATCGATTTCGGAGTTTGCATTTTCTGCGCTAACTGCATTGAATACTGCCCAACTAACTGTCTGTCGGCTACTGAAGAGTATGAGCTTGCTTCCTACGATCGCCATGAACTCAACTATGATAACGTGGCCTTAGGACGCTTACCCTACAAAGTTACTCAAGACCCGATGGTTACTCCCCTAAGAGAATTCGCTTACTTGCCAAAAGGCGTTACTGACCCCCACGATTTACCAGCAGGTTCTCAACGCCCGGGTTTACGTCCAGAAGAGATGGTGGATTAGGTGTTAGGTGGTAGGTGGCAGGTGGCAGGTGGTAGGTGGCAGATTTTTAAGCTATTTATCTAAATGTTGAAACTCTTCCAATTCCCAATTCCCCATTCGACCTTCGACCTTCGACCTTCCCTATTCCCTATTCCCCATTCCCAATAGATTGTGAGGAGATTAAGTAATTGTGAATTTAGCCGAAGGCGTTCAAATTGTTTCAGTTGGTCTACTATCTGTAATGATGCTAGGGGCTGCTTTAGGAGTAGTCCTGATTAATAATATTGTCTACTCAGCTTTTTTACTGGGTGGTGTTTTCGTCAGCATTGCGGGTTTATACCTTTTACTCAATGCCGACTTTGTAGCAGCAGCACAAATATTGGTTTATGTTGGGGCAGTCAATGTTTTGATTTTGTTTGCCATCATGCTGGTGAACAAAAGGCAAGATTTTCCTCCCATGGCTAAGAGTTGGATTCGCAAGGTATCAACCGGGTTAGTTTGTCTTGGTTTGTTTGCCCTTCTCGGGACCATGGTGCTAGCTACCAGTTGGTATAGCTACAGTGAACCGGTTGTTATTAGTCAAAGCCCTGTTACAGAAATTGGTTTGCATTTCTTCAGCGACTTTTTACTACCTTTTGAGCTAGCTTCTGTACTTTTATTGATGGCTATGGTAGGGGCAATTATCCTAGCCCGTAGAGATTATATTCCTGAAGAATTGGTTTCTGGAGATACTGAAATTAAGACAGCTTCAACTTTACCGGAACGTCCCAGTGTTCGTGAGTTAGCTTCAGTAGCTGGTGATGCCAGCAAGTTACCACGTTAAGACTCTCTTTTTCGATTAGAGAGCAGTCTTGTTTTTTGTTAATCACTTTCTTGAAAATTGATGGAACTTCAGTACTTCTTACTTCTAGCTGCTGCCCTATTCTGTATTGGTATTTATGGCTTGATTACCAGCCGCAACGCTGTGCGAGTGCTGATGTCGATTGAGCTGATGCTGAATGCAGTAAACCTGAATTTAATGGGTTTTTCCAATTTTATGGATCCCGTAGGAATTAAAGGTCAAGTTTTTACTGTATTTGTCATTACTGTCGCAGCAGCAGAGGCAGCAGTAGGTTTAGCGATTGTACTAGCAATTTATCGCAACCGCGATACGGTAGATATGGAGCAATTTAATCTCCTAAAGTGGTGAAATTTGTCCCCAATCGTGGCACTGGCATCTTGCCAGTCCATTGATTGAACAATGGTGGCAATTTCAACCATTTTTTGCTAATATTATTCATAATGGAATAGTTGTGCACATATAAACTATTCTTGCAAGCTTGATTAAAAATCAAAAAAGCCAGTGCTGCAAGCAGAAGCCGCAGTCTAGCAAGAGAGCAGACGGCTCCAAGGGAAAAAATAGGTTGCAAGTTAGAAGGGAATTATAACTGTTTATCCGAACTTGATATTACGCCACATCAAGCGGTTAACCCTGAGCGTTGGACTAGCAAAGCACGGTATCTTTGAACTTGACGAAGGGTAGTTTCTCCTAAGCCAGTAACTTGATAGTATTTACGTCTGGCTCCACCTGTTTCTTCACTCTCGTCACCCCAACGCCATTTGAGCAGTCCTTTCTTCTCCAAGCGATTGAGAGCAGGGTAAAGACTACCAAAGCTCAAGGGAATAGGTCTATCTGGGTTAAGTTTATCAAGGATTTCTAAGCCGTACAGCTCTTTACCCAGTAGAACTGTCACAATGTCTTCATCAATGGCTGAAAGCTTGACTGGCTTGGTGTCTTCTTTATTTTTCTGTTTCTTGGGCATCTTCCATCTGAATTAGTTGGAGTATGATATTTACTATGGTATCTGATAAATATAGAATTGTTTAGTTTGTTCTCATCAAAACCGACGTTTCATTCCCCATGTTGTCTCCCAGGGGATGAGTTAAAATTGCATTGCATATTGGCTTAACCAATGACCAATAACCAATAACCAATAACAAATGACAAATGACAAATGACAAATGACCAACCCAAAATTCGCATTGAGCATCTGATTAAAATTTATGGTGACAAGCCTCGTACTGCTCTCAAACTGTTTCGGGAAGGTGGAACCAGAGATTCTATTTTACAGGCGACTGGTCAGGTTTTAGGTATTGCCGATGTATCAGTGACCATCAATAAAGGGGAATTGTTTGTCATCATGGGGTTATCCGGTTCTGGAAAATCTACCCTGGTTCGCTGCATTAACCGTTTAATTAATCCGACTAGTGGCAATATATATCTAGATGAAGAAGATATTGCCCACGTCGATGAACAAAGGATGCGAGAAATTCGCTTAACCAAAGTTTCGATGGTATTTCAGCGCTTTGGCTTATTTCCCCACAAAACTGTAGCAGAGAATGTAGAGTATGGCCTGAAAGTCCGGGGAATAGATAAAGCCAAGCGCCGCCAAAAATCCCTTTCGACTCTAGAAGTGGTAGGCTTAAGTCAATGGGCAGATTATTTACCATCTTCCCTTAGTGGTGGGATGCAGCAACGGGTAGGTTTAGCTCGTGCTTTAGCCACTGATGCAGACATTTTGCTTATGGATGAGCCTTTCAGTGCTCTGGATCCCCTAATTCGACGAGAGATGCAGGATGAGTTGCTGCGACTCCAAAAACAATTGCAAAAAACAATTGTTTTTATCAGCCATGATATTCACGAAGCATTAAAAATCGGCGATCATATTGGTGTCATGAAAGATGGCTATATCGTCCAAATTGGCACACCAGAGGAGTTGATTACCCAACCGGCTGACGACTATATACGGGCTTTTCTTCAAGATGTTAACCGTGCTCAAGTCCTTACTGCCAGCTCAATTGCTCGTAAAATAACTCCTTTGGTTCTCGGTCGAGACTCAACCAGAGGAGCATTGGCAGAAATGGTAGACTATAACCTCCAACATTTGTATGTTGTTGATGAGTACGGCAAACCGGTGGGTGTAGTCAATAAACTCACCATGGAAGCAGCTGTTCAACAAGAATGTGATGACTTTACTAGCCTCATGCAAACCGACTTCCCCACTGTTGAGGCTCCAACCTACCTAGAAAACATTTTTCACCTCTACCAACAAGGAATTCCTGTTGCTGTAGTTGATGAAGAAGGCAAGTTTACAGGAGTTGTAGAATACTCTGATGTGCTGGCTAGTATTGGGAAAGATTAAGAATTTAGAATTTAGAATTTAGAATTTAGAATTGGGAATTGGGTTTTTGCGTAAATTCTGAACCAATGACCAACAACAAACAACAAACAACCAATAACAAATGACAAACAACAAATAATAAATGACCAATAACATAAATTTATTTTTAAATCCTTTCGAGCTATATAATATACCCCTTGACGATTGGATTAGCGCTGCTATTGATTTCCTGGTTAATAACTTTCGTCCCCTCTTCCAAGCTATTCGTTTTCCCGTTAGCTTAGCTCTTGATGGCATAGAATGGCTTTTTCTGGCTATTCCTCCCCTAATTTTTTTATTAATTATTGGCTTAATCGTATGGCAATTAGCTGGTAGAGCGATTGCAATTTATAGTGTTATTGCCCTAACCTTGATTGGCTTCCTGGGAATTTGGGAGGAAGCGATGGTCTCCCTAGCATTAGTGATGACAGCAGTAGCGTTTTGTACTGTGGTTGGCATTCCCGTTGGTATTGCCTCTGCTAAAAGCGATCGCGTGGATGGATTAGTTAAACCACTGCTGGATGTGATGCAAACTATCCCTTCCTTTGTCTACCTAGTCCCAGTGGTGATGCTGTTTGGTATTGGTAAAATTCCTGGGGTAATGGCTACTTTTATTGTTGCAGTACCGCCTCTAATTCGCTTAACTAACTTGGGAATTCGGCAAGTATCCCTGGAAGTGGTAGAAGCTGCTCAATCTTTTGGTTCTACTCCTTCTCAACTACTGTGGGAAGTGCAAATTCCCCTGGCTTTACCAACCATTCTCGCTGGCTTGAACCAAACTGTGTTATTGGCACTAGCTATGTCCGTGGTGACCTCAATGATTGCCGTGCCAGGACTAGGACTAATCGTACTGCAAGGAGTTGGTCGCTTGGATGTGGGACTAGCGGCAGTTGGGGGATTGGGTATTGTCCTTATTGCTGTTATGCTAGATAGAGTTGCCCAAGCTGTAGGTAAAAGTAACAGTCAGCTCCCTTGGAAACAGCGAGGTCCAATTGGTTTTCTTCTCTCCCAATCAGGTTCTCAGAAACTAACTTCAGTTAGCATCACTCTTGCCTTTTTCCTCACTTTGTATGCTGGTTTGTTCACTGGGCAACCAACGACTCAAGCTACCATAGAAGCAACTACACCAGAAATAGCAATGCCAGGACAAGGAATGATGGTAAGTTCTGGTGTTGGTACAACTACAAGTTCCAGGTTTCTGACAGAAGTTCTTAACCTAGGATTGTCCAACCTCGGTTATAGGATCAAAGAACAACAACTCAGCAGTATTCCTACTATGCATATTGGTGTAGTTCAAGGGGACTTAGACTTCTATGGTAGTCACTGGGAAACCTTGCATGAACCATTCTTTCAAAAAAATGGTGGAGAAGAGAATTTAGAACGAGTAGGAACTATTCTATCCAATACCTTGCAAGGGTATCAAATTGATAAAAAAACTGCTGATGAATACCATATCACCAACCTCAAACAACTCCAAGACCCAAAAATTGCTAAACTCTTTGACTCAGATGGTAATGGTAAGGCGAATTTAATCGGTTGCATTCCCGGTTGGAGTTGTGAGTCAGTGATCGATCATCACTTGCAAGCTTACGAACTCAAGGATACTGTGGAACACATCCAAGGGGATTATTCTGCTCTTATGGGAGATATCTTAACTCGTCATCAGCAAGGCAAACCTATACTGTACTATGCTTGGACTCCTAATTGGATAGCTTCTTTGTTAGAACCGGGTAAAGATGCAGTTTGGTTAGAGGTTCCCTTCACTAGTTTACCTCAGGAGCAGGGAGAGTTGGGTGAACAAGACACCTCGGTAGAAGGGAAAAATCTCGGATTTGCTGTTGATCAAGTTCGTGTTTTAGCAAACAAGAAATTTCTGAATGCCAACCCGTCTGCTAAACGGTGGTTTGAGTTAGTTCAAATTCCCATTGAAGAGGTTAATGCTCAACAAAAACTGGTTCAACAGGGGGAAAATAAGCCAGCAGATATCCGTCGCCATGCTCAAGATTGGATTAACCACCATCAGCAGTTGTTTGATAGTTGGGTAGGAGAAGCAAGGCTTGTTTACTCATCCTCCGTACTTTAGCCAGGGGATAGTGATTTCCTTGCCCTACCTTATTAGGTAACAAGGGGCTTCAACCCCTTGTTAACTTGCGTTACCTGAGAATGTATTAACCGCCCTGGCGACTGCTATATATCCCACCCTGTAGAAACGTTGCCTGCAACGTTTCTACAACCCTTATTCTAAAAATGTCTCTACTTGACCATCCTGCTTCAAAACTACGCGGATTGTGGGATTACCTTCTCCCTCTACTGGAGAAACAAATGGTTCGCCAACCTTAGGTATGGATGTGCGGTCTATGTAAGTTGTCGCAGCTTCCCCTAAGGGTATGATTCTTTGAAGAGAACCATCTGTATTGAGAACCAAGCGATACTCCAAAATTTGCTCTAATTCCGCAGGAGGTTGCCATTTTGGTTGGAGATAATCCCTCACTTCTTTGACTTGAGGGATGGCATCAAACAGCTTATCTTGATTATTACTAGGAACAGGAGCTTTGGGTGGTTCAAATTCCCTTTCTTGGGTATTAGTAGGCTCCTTGGAAGATTCAGATATCCTTTCAGCTAAACTTCCTGAGGGAAGAGTAGGGATTGAGGGTAAAGAAGTAGGGGAATTAGCAACCTCAGGAATAGGAGAATTAGCAATCTCAGGAGTAGGGGAATCAGCAACCTCAGGAATAGAAGTTTTTTGCTCAAGAGACGGTAAATTTGGCAGAGGTGGCGGTGTTGCTAACGGTTTAGGTCTACTTGACTCTACTGGAGGATTACTTCTAGGAGATGTACCAGCACTGCTCCTGGTATTAGGAGTAACAGGACTAGGGCTAGGTACTGGACTACGAGTCAGAGGAGTTGGACTAATAATAGGGGTTGGACTAGTAATAGGTGGTGGACTGATAATGGGAGTCTGACTACGAACTGGAGCGGTTCTCCGAATAGGAGCAGGGGATTGTGGCTGAATAATCGTAGTAGTCCTACCTGTGCTATCTGATGACGGTGAGTTGGTAATTGTAGGAGCAGGAGAATCGGCTTCAGGAGGTGGGGGAGTAACTGGAGAAGGAGGTAACAGTGTTGGTGAGGCAGTGAGAGGACTTGGGGGTACTAAGGTTGGTGTTGGTGCTGGTGGCACTTGGGTAAGGAGTGGAGCTTCTTTTGTGTCTTCTGTTGTACCAGAGTCTTGCTCCGCTGGAGGTGCAATTGCTTGCTCGTTGGTATTAGATGGCTCAAGTAATTTCACTCCCGCAGCCGTTACACCCACTGCAAATACTACAGCCGCAGCAGCGCGAACCCAAGGAGGTAGACTTTGCTGTTCAGATGGGCTCAGGGCAGGTAAGGCTACAACATCGCTAGCATATTGCTCTAAAGCCGTAGCTAAGTCAAAGAGCTGCAAAACCGTCAGTTCAATAACTGGTCCTGATTCCTGGGTAGCCAGTTGACCAAGAAACAGATTATGGGCAACTAAGCCTTTTGGTTGTAGATAAATAGGAGAAAAGGGAGTCGGAGATTTGAGAGTTAGCAGTTTGGGGTTTGAAGGGAAACTGCGGACTGAGGATGAATCGTTGAATTTGTCAAGTGTTTCTTCAGATTCTTGATCTGCTAACAATGTGGAGGGAGTGACACTAGATTCAGCTAAAGCCAGAGAACTCTGGTCATGGTTACCATTAGTCATGGGCAACAATAACGGCATTGACCTTGCTGAGGATTCCAGCAGGTTCTGCACATAGCCGTTAACCGCCTCAGATAACATTTCCAGTTCTGCTCCGTTTCCCTGGAGGGTCACCTGTTGGTCTTTGGTTTTTCTGGGATCATCAAAAGACAGCTCAAAGCCTAATTCTTTCAGCACCGACTGTCCCATCCAACGAGACAAGGGTGAGCTTTTTGCCCTAATTTTCAGGGTGCAGGTAGGTGGGGTGTAACTTCGCTCAACAGAATTAAAAAAAGGCATGATCATTTGTCATTTGTCATTTGTTATTTGTCATTTGTTATTTGTCAGCAAGCTAATAACTAATAACAAACAACTAAGATCCTCTACCGAGTAATGCTAACCAGAGACGCCGATGACCATTGGGGCTGCTATAGAATAGCAAATCAATCAGCAGTTTTAAAGCTAGCTGGGTTAGCTGAGCAGTCGATATGTTTTCTCGTTGCTCCATGCGCTCTTGGTAAGTGTTGCTGAAGTTATCAAGATAGTTTCCCAGCAAGGCGGTACGGTGTGGTTCGCGGTTTTGCTCTGCTGTTTGTTCAAGTAGAGCAACAGCACGGCGGATTAGCTCCTGATGCTCTTGGGCAAGATGACAGATAATCAGAACGAGTGATCGCGCTTCTTCTACATCTAGTTTCTTTCGCCCTCCCGAACTTTTACGCATAGGGTTAGACTGACGCAAACGCCACAGATTTACCCTGTCAGTGACCACTGACTCTAACTTCAAGTCAGTTGTTGCTCGTAGTATTTCCTCAGAACCAATGCCCGCTAAAGCTTCTAGTCCCAGCAAAATCAAATCCAGCTGGGTTTTAATATTGTCCAGCTTGACTGAGTTGGGGGCTTGAGCTAGAGGCAATTGCTCCCACAGAGGTATTGGTGTTGGCGTCTTGACAGTAGAGCGCATATTTTTAGAGTAGGAGACCAAATCACTGTTAGTGGTTGCCGTTACCTATTTTGAAACAAAGAAAGGCAGGTGCTAGGAGGCAGGAGGCAGGAGGCAGGAGGCATCCAGGGAAAATTCTTCATCCTTCTCCAACAGGAATTTACCACACCGAAGAAAGATGACTGTCAAAGTTTAGGACAAGTTTCCTGCTCCCAAACGACAAACAACAAACAACAAACAACAATTACTTTAAGTAAGCAACTGTAACACCAGATCCACCATCTGACTGTCCAGCAAGCTCAAAACGGTCAATAAGAGAGTGCCGTGCCAAAAAAGCATGAACACCTTCCCGCAACTTGCCTGTTCCCTTGCCGTGGACTATCCAGAGTACCCCGGATGAGACCGCTTGTCCAATAGCTTGTTCTAACTCAAACTCCGCATCCGCTACACGAGAACCCCGTAGGTCGATAGTATTTTGGGAAGTGCGGACTGGAGTAGGGGGAGGAGCCACAACTGTTGGTGTCGTTTTCTTCTTTACCACAATCTCGGCTTTTTGTCCATCTAAAGATTCTACATCCTCTAGAGGGACGGTCATCTTCATTATCCCAAAGCGTACTCTCAACTCTCCGTCATTATTAGGAGCAGTCAGTACTTCAGCAGTTTGATTCAACCGAGGAATACGGATGCGATCGCCAACTTTTGGTCGAAACCCTGGTTTTTGTTTCGGTTTCGGGACTTGTGGCTGATGACGCTGGGAAATTTCCTCAAGAGCCTTGGTCGCTTTTTGGGCATTTTGAGCACTAGCTGAACCTTGCTGTAACTGACGAATTACCTTAGCAATTTCTTCTTTAGCTTGAGCGATCGCTTTTTGGACTGCCTGCTCCTGCTCTAACTTTAACTCCCTTTCCCTTTCTTGTAAGAGTTTAGCTTTATCTGACACTTCTTGATGTAAGCGTTCCGTTTGTTGCAACAGTCCACTAGCCTCTCGTTCCTTTGTTTCCTGACGACGTCGTTGAGCCTCTAACCCAGCAATCACCTCGTTGACATCTTCTGAACTACTTCCCACTAAGGTTTGAGCTTGATCAACTATCACAGGATTTAAACCCAAGCGTCGGGCAATAGTCAAAGCATTAGAACGACCAGGAATACCCCATAACAAGCGGTAAGTTGGTTGCAGAGTGCTATCATTAAATTCAACAGAAGCATTCTCAAACCGCTCATCTTGGTATTTCAGAGCTTTAAGTTCCCCATAGTGAGTAGTCGCTACCGTAAGTTGGGCATGAGCCGCTAGATATTTGAGTAAAGCGATCGCTAAAGCACTACCTTCCGCCGGGTCAGTTCCTGCTCCCACTTCATCTAGTAGTACTAGGGAATTGTTATTTGTTGTTGGTTGTTGGTTATTTGTTATTTGTTGTTTGGGAATTGGGAATTGGGAATTGGGAATTGAAGAATGGGAAATATCTTCCTTGTCTTCTTTGTTCTCCTCGTCCTCCTTGTCTCCCTTGTCCCCCTCGTCTTCCTCATCCTCCATCTCCGCGTCCCCCCGTCCCTCCGTACCCATTGCCTCAATAATCCGACTGATCCGACGAATATGACCGGAGAAAGTAGATAAACTTTGCTCTAAGGACTGCTCATCTCCAATATCTGCCAGTATCTGCTCAAACCAAGGGAGTTCTACTGGTTCTCTGGCGGGGACAAATAAACCCACTTTTGCCATTAATGCTGCTAAGCCTAGGGTTTTTAAGGTAACGGTTTTACCTCCAGTGTTGGGTCCGGTAATTGCCACTACCCGAATTTGAGGCTGAATTTGCACGTTAATAGGGACTACTGCTGTTCCTTGTTCATGTTGCTGCTGCCACACTAAAAGGGGATGGCGTAATTGGTGTAGGGTAATAATGTCTTTAGGGTCAATAAATCTGGGAGGATTGGCTTCTAACCACAGGCTATACCTAGCTCTAGCAGTCGCCAAATCTAGTTTAGTAGCAACTACTAACAATTGTTCCAAGTCTGGCTTAACTGCGGCTACCTGTTCAGTAAGAGCACGGCATACTGCTTCTTCTTCAACTCGTTCTTGGCGTTGATAGGTTCTGAGTTGATTTCCTAGGTTGATAATAGATTTTGGTTCCACATAGAGAGTTGAGCCAGTACTAGAGCTATCATGAACAATACCGGGAATTGCGCTTTTTTGAGGAGCCTTAACCGGTAGCACAAAGCGATCGCTCCGTTGAGTGATTAAGGGCTGCTGTAGGGCAGCACCCTGACGTTGTATAATTCCCTGAAGAATCTGATAAATTCGGTCTCTTGCTGATTTAAGTTGGCTACGAATCCCCGCTAGTTTAGGGCTAGCTCTGTCTGCAACATCACCTCGATCATCAATGCAACGGTGAATTTCTTGCTCTAGTTCTGGATAAGTGCGTACTTCAGCAACCAACGACCCTAGCACTGGCACATCTTCTTGAGCATCAATCAAACGACGCAAACGGCGCATCCCCGCCAGAGTAGTTGCGATCGCTAAGAGTTCTTGACCAGATAAAATGCCTTGGAGTTCTGAACGTTCTAAAAACTCCCCAATATCCTGGATACCTTCAAAAGTAAGTCCAGAGGTCAATTTACTTTCTAGTTCGTAGACTTCTTTTGTCTGAGCCAGGAGGTGCAGGCTCTCTGACTGAGTTGCCGGTAGTCGGAGATGACGAGCAGCGAATGCTCCTAGCTTAGTAGCAGCAAAGGTTGCCAGGTGCTCACATAGGCGTGGCCATTCTAGTAGTTCTAGGGTCTCAGATTGAATCAAAGCTCACAGGTCGATTACTGCACAGATAAATAAATTTAGCTTGTAACTCACACTTGATGGTTAAGTTTACATGCAGAGGGTTGGTAAGGCAATGTTGTTGTCACATTTTATAATACACCTTTTTAGGTGTGTTAAGCCAAAAGCTGCGATCGCCTTCGAGGGTTAATGGCTCACAAAGATGGATTTAAAATAGAAGCAGGTTAATTGGAAGGGGCAATCATTGATGGTAACATTACAGCTGCGACAGTTAAATGTTCCTCCAGGACAAAGGATTGTTTTGACAGATGTCAACTGGTCAAAGTTCGAGGAGATTTTGCAAGAACTCGGTGATAAAAGAAGAAATAGAGTCGCTTATGCTCAAAATCAATTAGAAATTAGAATGCCATTGCCAGAACATGAGTTTGATAAAGAAATTATTGGTGATATGGTGAAAATTTTGCTAGAAGAGTTGGAGATTGAGCGGGAATGTTACGGCTCAACTACCTTTAAGCGCCGGGATATGGCAGCAGGAATCGAGCCAGATAATTGCTTTTATATTCAAAATTATCGTTCAATGATTGGTAAAAGGAGATTAGATTTAACTGTGGATCCACCTCCGGATCTAGCTATTGAAATTGATGTGACCTCCAAGACACAACTGAGTGCTTATGAAGCTTTGGGAGTGACTGAGTTGTGGCAGTTTTCTCAGGGAAGTTTAAAAATTAATGTACTGCAAGCAGGAGAGTATGTTGAATCTTCCTTTAGTCCTACTTTTCCCAATTTCCCCATTATTGAGGGAGTTTCTCAGTTTGTGCAAATGAGTTTGACGGAAGGTTCAAGTGCTGCTTTGAGGGCTTTTCGGAAATGGGTTAGGAGTCAAGCTTAAGTGTTAGATGTTAAGTGAGCGCACTTCACCTACCCTACAAGGTATGCGATCGCTAACGTAAATGATAATATAAGGTAGTAGGGTGTGTTAGCGTAGCGTAACGCACCACATTGCAGGTAAAATCATTTTCAATAATCGCCTCGATCGCCTGCTCAGATTATCTGATAATTTATTAAGCAACATGCATAATCGAAATTTGTGCAATTTCTGTATAAAACTTGGGTAAATTCATAATCACTGAACGCAATTCCTTGATATTGCCTTCCATGGGTGGAAGATAGTACTGAAAATGAGCTGGGAACATTTGAGGCACTTGCCCTTCCAGGGTTGAACCGTAGGCTCCCAAGGTCATGATTGTAGTGGTATCATTGGGATTGGGAGCATGGAGAAAAACAAATGTTCCGTACTTGGGATGAGTTAGATACTGCTTCGCTTCTGCTTGGGTTGCTGGATCATTCATCAAATTGAAACGGATGGTTGCATAATGTCTGGTGACATTCATAAATGCTGTGTGAACAGGACTTAAATAAAAAGTGTCTGGCAAGCAAAGAATAACATTCCCAAAAGGATCGAGAAGTGCTACAGAGTTTTTTGCATTCGATTGGGAGTCTTTTACTTTGATAAGGAGATCAAACAGTTCAGTACCAGGGAGACGTGGTTGAGGTATTTTTACCTTGAAGGCATCTGGATAGATGGTTCGATACTTTATTTTAATTGGTGAATTTTCGGGTAAGGTTGCCGGATCAGATAGCTTATTGGGAGCTAAACCAGCATCAGAACTAGCTTCACGAACTTGATTGACACTAGCATCAAAAATAGCGCCACAACCCATTAACCTTTGCCCACTAACAGTGGTATCTTGGAAAGCAACCTTAGAACCACCAACATAGTCTCTTACATATTTGCTGGGATCTAAATTTTTATCCCCACAGGCATAATAGCCAAACTTTGATTTAGCTAAGTCTCTTAAACTTGGTGGTAGGGTATTGAAGGAAAAATTGTCGTCACAATTAATGCCAGCGAAATCATCCATCGCGATAACACCAACATTAAACCCAGCACTTAACAGGGTTCCGGTACACATAGCACAGGGATCAAGAGTAGTGACAATGGTGAGTTGTTCTGGTTCAGGTAAGTTTAACTTAGCTTTATTTTCGTAATACCAGTAAACCAGCTGACTTTCACCGTGGGCTGTAGGGTCGTAAGTAAAAGCTTTGCCGGTGGTGTTAAGCTTTTTGAGGACATTGTTATGCATTTTATGAATAACCTGACCTGTGGCATTATCGATAATGGCACCTCCTACAGCAAAAGTGCCTTGTGCCGCAGCCTGCATTGCTTGATTTAAAACAATTGATGCTGCCTCATCTGCATTCATTACAATAACCTTCCACCCTGGAGACTTTCCCAATCATAAACAATTTCAAGGTGGTGTAACGGTTGAAACCCGTGTATTTTCCATAATTGATTTTGGTGTAAGATAATAGTCTCCGCCGTCTTCCGCCTGGGAATCAATTCCGAGGCTAATAGCGAAAGTCGTCTCAATACGACTATTAATAATACAAATTAATGTAAGATTATTAGAAAGTAATTAAATATTTTCAGTCCGTTTTAACGGACTTGTGCTATGAGCCTTGAAATTGATTTCAAGGTGGTATAAAGATTGAAACCTGTGTATCTACCAGAATTGATTTTGGGTAAGATAATAGTCTCCGCCGTCTTCCGCCTGGGAATCAATTCCGAGGCTAATAGCGAAAGTCGTCTCAATACGACTGGTAATGATACAGATTAATGGAAGATTATTGGGATATAATTAGATATTCTTAGTCCGTTTTAACGGACTTGGGCTATAAGCCTTGAAATCAATTTCAAGGTGGTGTAACGATTGAAAGCCATGTATTTCCCATAATTAATATCTAGATCAAGAACTTTCTGCTGGGTTATGCGATCGCGACTCCCAACCTACAAAGGCGGTGTGACAGGGTGACGATAATTCAATCAGTATGTTAACCTAGTAAAAATTCGATTATCAGGGTGTAATTCTATGGCCTTTTGGCGGCTTTATTATCATTTAGTCTGGGCAACGAAAGAACGCCAACCTTTAATTGTTTCTGAACGAGAAGCTGGATTATACAGCTACATAATTGGTAAAGCCGATTCATTAGGTTGCATCATTCATGCGATCGGGGGTATAGAAAATCATATCCATTTAGTGGCATCTATTCCACCGAGCCTTGCGATTGCAGATTTTGTTAAACGTATTAAAGGTAGTAGCGCCCATCAGTTTAACCAAGATTCACCCCCCACGTCAGCTAAGTTTGGTTGGCAACGTGGGTATGGTGTTCTTTCCCTGGGAGGCAAACAACTGGAGCAAGCCACTACCTATGTAAACAATCAAAAGCAGCATCATTCACAAGGAACGGCAATCCCATCTTTGGAACAAGATAACTATGAAATAGCTTAAATCGTCTGAAGATGACTGTTAATGATACAGATTAATGCAAGACTATTAGGCATGATTAGATGTTTTTAGTCCGTTAAAACGGACTTTGGCTATCAGCCTTGAAATTGATTTCAAGGTGGTGTAACGATTGAAACCCTTGTATTTCCCAGAATTGATTTTAGGTAAGATAATAGTCTCCGCCGTCTTCCGCCTCGGAATCAATTCCGAGGCTAATAGCTTAAGTCGTCTCAAGACGACTGGTAATGATACAGATTAAGGCAAGATTATTGGGAATGATTAAATATTTTTAGTCCGTTAAAACGGACTTTGGCTATAAGCCTTGAAATTGATTTCAAGGTGGTATAAAGATTAAACCTGTGTCTCGCCTATAAAAGAATAGAGACGACAAATCTCGTACTCAATCCCTCAAATCAAGCATCAAATGCCAACGCTTGACCCCGAACTTCTGTATTCACTTTCCCCCTTTCATAAACAATCTCACCACCGACAATAGTAACTACAGGCCATCCAGTTAACTTCCAACCTTCAAAGGAACTCCAGCCACATTTGCTTAAGACTTCTTCCCTGACCACTTCTCGATAATTGTCCAAGTCTACCAGTATCAAATCTGCATCGTAGCCAGGAGCGATCAAACCTTTGTTGGGAATTCGATAAGCTTTAGCTACAGCAGTGGACATCCAGTTGGAGACTTGAGCAACGGTACAACGTCCCTCCATGGCCTGAGTGAGCATTAAAGGCAAGGATGTTTCCACCCCTGGCATACCGGAGGGGGTATTGGGATAGCCTTTAGCTTTTTCTTCTAAGGTGTGGGGAGCATGATCGGTTGCGATAAAATCAATGACACCATCAAGAAGGGCTTGCCAGAGTACTTGATTATCTTTGGGCGATCGCAAAGGGGGATTCATTTGAGCTAGAGTACCAATTTTCTCATAGGCACTGCTATTAAGGAGCAGGTGCTGGGGTGTTACTTCCGCTGTTACCCAACTAGGTTTATCCTGCCGTAACAACTCCGCTTCTTCCCCAGTGGAGAGATGGAGAATATGCAAGCGTCGCTGATATTTTTTCGAGAGTTTCAGGGCTAACTTAGTCGCATTAAGGGCCGCTTGACTATCCTGAATTTGGGAGTGAATGGCGGGATCAGTAATTCCAGCAAATTGCTTACGGCGCTCCCGAATCCGGGGTTGATCTTCAGCATGAACTGCAATTAAACGATCGCCTTGGGCAAAAATAGGTTCTAGTACTTCCTCATGATCTACTAGTAAATGACCATGAGCTGAACCCATAAAAATTTTAATGCCACAAGTAGGATTAGCTTCCCGGAGGTCTGGTAAATTTTCCGGTGTTGCCCCGATAAAAAAGCCGTAGTTGACTAAACAATGGTCTGCTGAGCGTTGTAACTTGTCATCTAGCGCTGCTTGTGTAATCGTAAGAGGACGAGTGTTCGGCATTTCCAAAAAAGATGTCACCCCCCCCCTAGCACAAGCACAACTGGCACTAAAGAGGTCTTCTTTATGTTCCAGACCTGGTTCCCGAAAATGTACTTGAGGATCGATCACCCCTGGCAACAAAGTTAAACCATTCGCGTCTATCTCTTTATCCACTCTCGTTGAGGGGGAAATTTCTGGTCCAACCTGCACAATCTCTCTTCCACGGGTTTCAACATCACCTACGACGAACTCACCGGTGGGCAAGAGTATACGAGCATTGCGGATTAACAGGCAAAAGTTAGAAGACATAAGAGAATGTTAAAATACAATGATACTCCTATACTTAATACTTAAATCATTACAGTTACAACTAAAGAACTTCCCATTGGTTGAGATTTGGGGTAATTAGCTCCTCATTGACTTGCTTTGGTGTACTCAAATTCGTGACTTTATCGTAATTAATCGGCTATGACTCGCGCAGAAAATCCCTGGATAGAAGGACTTAAGACTATTGGATACTCACTCATTCTTGCTTTAGGGATTCGCCACTTTGTAGCGGAAGCACGCTACATTCCTTCAGAATCAATGTTACCAACCCTACAGGTTAACGACCGCCTGATTATTGACAAGGTGAGTTACAAATTTAGCAACCCAGAGCGGGGAGATATTATAGTATTCAAGGCTCCTGCTGAAGCTGGGCGTTGTACAGATCCCCTAGCAGAAGTACCCCAAGCTCCCAAAGAAGCCTTTATCAAGCGCGTCGTCGGGCTACCTGGAGAAACAGTTAAGGTTGAAGGTCGCCAAGTTTTCGTCAATGATCAACTACTGCAGGAACAGTATATCAATGAGCCACCGGAGTACCCCTATGGACCGGTTGAAGTGCCGGAAAACTCTTACCTCGTGCTAGGTGACAACCGTAACAATAGCTGTGATAGTTCTAGGTGGGGTTATGTACCCCGTGATAACATCATTGGTCAGGCCATAGTGCGTTTTTGGCCTTTAAATCGGGTTGGGGACTTGAATTAAACGAGTCAAGAAGACAGAAGGCAGAAACTAGGATTCAGGAGTCTCCGAGTGAGGAGAGATTGATCTTCATGCATGGTGGTGAAAAAATTTTTTCATCGAGACTGCCTGATTTCTTAAGAGGTGTATTATGTCGGAAGCTAGTCAAACTCATTTTCTGTCACTTTCACTCAAAGCCCAGGCCAATCATTTTGATAATGCTCTGTGCCGAGGCAAAGCAGACTTCCTCTTGGTCTTTCAGGTAAGACAAAGTTTGCTCAAAATACTTAGCGCGATGAGCTTGTCCGAGTATCCAAGGATGAATATTGAGCGTTAAGAGGCGACCACATTCTTCCTGTTTTGCTTCCTCATAAAGAAATTTGTAGGAGTCCATAACCTGCTCAACCCACTCAGATTCTGAATGGAGATTATTCAAGAGTACGAATCGATCTTCGATTTCCGTTGAAAGTGGAAATGAAACGATACCACCTTTCTTCGTGTTGAATGGGTAAGGTAGTTCATCATTAACCCAGTCCATCATAAATGAGAATCCGGACTCTACCAGTAAGTCCGGAGTATTCTCACTTTGGCTCTTACCAGGGGAAAGCCAACCTGTGACCTCTTTTTCAAAGCAAGTTTCCAATCGTGCTTTTGTTGCCCGGATATACTCTAATTCTAACTCTCGCTCCATTCCACCGTAGTGAGGGCAATTCATACTCCAGCCATGAGCGATGATCTCAGCGTCCCTTTTTTTAATTTCCTTTATGAGTAGAGGGTGTCGATCAACCATTTGTCCGTTGATCGAGAAAGAAGGTTTAATGTCGAGTCTATCGGTTACTTCAAGCAAACGGTAAATTCCAACCCTGTTTCCATAATCCCTTAAGGTGAAGTGACGAAGGTCGGGGTAGGGCATCTTCATTCCACCGGGTGCTTGAAAAGGGTGCTTCTTCTGATCGAGAGGAAAAAACTCCAGATTTAGGTTAATAAATACAGTAACTTGTTTGCCATGTTGCCATTGGAATTTTGGACGGTATTGCATTATAGACCAATCGTAGAATTTATGGTCCATACCATACTTTCGTCGTGGGTATTTTAAATACTCTGAAGGCAATTCAGTCATGCTTTTCTCTCATTGTTTCGATATGCTCTGAACAACAATCGTAGTAGTGTTCAAGGTAGTACTGAGCAATTTCTCGCCCGGTTGTTAGCCAAACATCAGAATGACCTGTGATGTATTCGAGTGCCTCCTCAAACGCTTTGATTCGGTGTGGACAGGAAATCTGGTAGTTGTGCGTAGGAATGCACATAACAGTCCCGGATTTTGCTCCTTCCTTGTAGAGCTGATCGAAATTGTCTTTTAGCATTTTGCTATAACGCCTAGGCTCCACCTTTTGCACCGCAAAGGCGATCGTATCATTCATCGCTAAAGAATAGGGAATAGAAACAAATTTCTTCCCAGACGATACTGTTACTGGAGTTGGTTGGTCATCATGAAAAAGGTCACAGGTATAGATTCCTCCCTCCTCGGCAAAAATGTCGATTGTTTTTTCCGAGTGAGAGAGCGCCGGAGCTAAATAGCCAGCACATGTTTGCCCGGTAAACTCTTTAATGATTTCCATGGATTCACGGATCATAGATCGTTCTTGCTCTTCTGAAAGACCATAGGTATAGCGGGTGTTGTAAATCCCATGGGAGAAGAATTCCCACTCCCGATCACGGCATAGTTCAATGATTTCGGGATGGTGATAACATAAAGCGGTTGAAAGGGATATAGAGCCCCGTAGTCCATACTTATCAAGAAGCTTCATTTGTCGTATATGTCCCACACGATTTCCATAATCCCGAATAGAGTATCCAGCTACTGGGGGATAGGGTTGCGGCCATGGCTTGCGAAAGGGATTGGGTGGTGGGTTTATTTCATAGAATTCAATATTTGGTGCGACCCAAAATGCAACCCGTGCTTTATTAGGCCATTCTATTTTTGGTCTGTTAATATAAGGCCACTCTTTATAAAGATATAGGTCTTGTTTCATTTTTGATGCTCTTTCCTAGGATAGTAGTTCATTACCGATAATTTGGTCTTTGATCAACTCTTGTTTAGGTCTATTGGTTGGTTTGCTAACCACTGAAGAACAGAATCTACGGGTTTGATGTCAGCATACTTCAGGGCTAGATCGGTTAGATTTGCAAAATGGAATGACTCGTGCTTGTCTGCCACGCATTCGATTGGGACGATGGTGCGGTAGCCACGGGATAACGAATCGACGGCGGTGGCTCTGATACATCCTGAAGTACTGCCTCCGGTGATAATGACAGTATCGACTTTATGCCATATTAGTAATGACTGAAGATTCGTTTCAAAAAATGCACTCGGCATCTTTTTCAGTATGATGGCATCTATGTCTTGGCGAATTTCGAGTCTGTGGTCGAATTCAGCCCTTTGGCTGGCAAATTTTATATTTTGGAGTGAATCTGGGGTGTTCGTCCTTATTCCCCAGACTCCGGCATCATCGGCGCTGTCCATATAAGCGACATGAGTCCAGATCACTGGAAAGCCAAGGTCTCGTGCACGACCAGAAACTTGATTGATATAATCTAACTGCTTTGGATGGGTTTGGTATGAAGTCCTAAATTCCCCAGACGTATAGGCTTGTTGTAGGTCAACATTGACAATTGCGGCTTTGTCGCCGAACCCAAATTCTTTTCGAGTTGGATTATCCATGACTTCTTGGAAGATCTCACGGGCAGTTTTAGAGCTAACTTCCATCTGTTTGGGTGGAATAAAGGAATTTTCTGACATATGATTGACATCGTTTAATAGACGAAAAGCGCGAGATATTGCTTGAGATATCATGGACGATGGCCAAACTTTTTTTTCCACTCAAACGAGATATCTCGACTTCTATGATCGTTACCCACAGGGTTTTTGGCTTGTTGAGTAGTGCCGTGACACAACTACAGAATAGATGTAGGTTGAGTCGAGGCAACGAGACCCAACACAATCCCCTAAGAGAGTTGGGTGTCACTACGTTCCACCCAATCTACATTATTATTCAGCCTCAAGCCTACCTCGAATAATAATCATTTTTTAGGGATTAGGGAAAAGAAGTGAAGTATTAGGAATAAGGGAGTGAAAAAATTATTTCTATAAAGAAAAATGAAGACCTTCACTTATGCAATTATCTCGGTAGGTATAGGACTAAATTTAATCTTCGGGGGATGTAGTTTGCAAAAGACTGCTTCTCAACCTCAGGAAGCAGGCAGCTTCAGTAGCTTTGTCGATTGGTGTGAAAATAAGAAAGAGCTTTCTAAGGAAGCCAGAAAGACAGTAGATGCATTGCTGTTTATTGCTGAGACGAATAAATGTACTGATGCTAGCGAAAATCTTGTTAGCCTTACTGAACTCGAACTTGCCAACACTGACTTATCTGATCTCAGACCCCTGTCATCCTTAACCAATCTTACTACTCTCTACCTCAGTGCTAATGAAATATCGGATGTCAGCCCTCTCCAATCCCTAACTAAGCTCACTAGTCTCTATCTGAGGGACAATGACATATCCTACCTTAGTCCCCTGAAATCCCTCACTAACCTTAAGGGACTTGACCTTACTGCCAACCAGGTATCTGATATCAGCCCTCTCAAATCTCTCACTAAGCTGACTAACTTAGTCATTGGTAAGAATAAAATAGAAGATCTGAGTCCCCTGAAATCCTTGACTAAACTGGAAACAATTTACCTCAGCGATAATAAAATAGAGGATCTGAGTCCCCTGGAATCTCTGACTAACTTAAAAGTAATTGACCTCAGCGATAATCAGATATCAGAGCTAAGTCCCCTGGAACCCCTGACTAAACTAGAGGCAATCTACCTCAGGGATAATGAAATATCGAATCTGAGTCCCCTGGAATCCCTGACTAAACTAAAAACAATTCACCTCAGCGATAATGAAATATCGAACCTGAGTCCTTTAAGTTCTCTGACTCAACTACAAATGATTCACCTCAGTAATAATGAAATATCGAATTTGAGTCCTTTGAGCTCCCTGACTCAATTACAAATGGTTCACCTGAAAGGAAACCAACTACTTTATGAAACTTGCCCCTTTGAGCCAGAAGAAATTTGCCAATTTGATCAATAAGCTTCAGTAGAGTACAAAGTTAAAATCTGATCTAGGGGCGTTTGCAATTTGTTAAAGTGACAAATTGAGAAATAGCGTTAAATAACTGATATTCTCGCTACAGAAGTCA
Organism: Symploca sp. SIO1C2; assembly: GCA_010672925.1. GTDB lineage: Bacteria > Cyanobacteriota > Cyanobacteriia > Cyanobacteriales > Coleofasciculaceae > Caldora. The sequence continues at coordinate 31,023 of JAAHFP010000014.1, forward strand.
GCAAACAGTTTATGCAAACACTGATTACTCCCTCAACTGCCCCTAGGCCAACAGGCATTGATACTACCATTCAGCGGCGCAAGACTCGCCCTGTCAAAGTCGGTAGTGCCACTATTGGTGGTAACAACCCCGTAGTGGTGCAATCGATGATTAATGAAGACACCTTGGATATTGATGGTTCTGTTGCCGCTATTCGCCGCCTCCATGAAGCTGGCTGTGAGATAGTTCGGGTTACGGTACCTAGTATCGGTCATGCTAAGGCTTTGGCTCAAATCAAGGAGAAATTAATCCAGACTTATCAGGCAGTACCCCTAGTAGCGGATGTTCACCACAATGGCATGAAAATTGCCCTGGAAGTTGCTAAGCATGTGGATAAGGTACGGATTAATCCAGGGTTGTATGTTTTTGAGAAGCCAAAACTTGAGCGCACGGAATATACCCCAGAGGAATTTACAGAAATTGGCAACAAAATCCGTGAAACTTTGGAACCGTTGGTAATTTCTCTCCGGGAGCAGGGTAAGGCGATGCGCATTGGTGTCAACCACGGTTCCCTGGCGGAGAGGATGCTGTTTACCTACGGTGACACCCCGGAAGGTATGGTAGAGTCGGCCTTAGAATTTATTCGTATCTGTGAGTCCTTGGACTTCTACAACTTGGTCATTTCCCTTAAGGCTTCACGAGTACCAGTAATGCTAGCTGCCTATCGCCTTATGGCACAGCGGATGGATGTTTTGGGTATGAATTACCCCTTGCATTTGGGGGTTACAGAAGCTGGGGATGGAGAATATGGCCGTATTAAGTCTACTGCTGGTATTGCCACTCTCTTAGCGGAAGGTATTGGTGATACTCTCCGGGTTTCCCTCACCGAAGCCCCAGAAAAAGAAATACCTGTTTGCTACAGCATCCTGCAAGCCCTGGGATTGCGGAAAACCATGGTAGAGTATGTAGCTTGCCCTTCCTGTGGTCGTACTTTGTTTAATTTAGAAGACGTATTGCACCAAGTGCGGGAAGCAACCAAACACCTCACTGGTTTAGATATAGCAGTTATGGGCTGTATTGTTAACGGTCCCGGTGAAATGGCAGACGCTGATTATGGTTATGTGGGTAAACAACCCGGTTATATTTCTCTGTATCGAGGGCGAGAGGAAATTAAAAAAGTCCCAGAAACCCAAGGTGTAGAGGAATTAATTAATTTAATCAAAGCCGATGGGCGCTGGGTTGAACCGTAGTTTTCTGAAGACAGACACCAAAAAATGACACAAAAATCAAAGAAATAGAGAGAAACAACGTAGGGGCGCATCGACGTGCGCCCTAACCAACGTGCTAAGTAGGGTTTGCTTCAGGAAGTCTGACAAGGGGACAAGGGAGACAAGGAAGACAAGGAGGACAAGGGAGACAAGGAGGACAAGGGAGACAAGGAAGACAAGGAAGACAAGGGGGACAAGGGAGACAAGGGAGACAAGGAAGACAAGGGAGACAAGGAGGACAAGGGAGATAGTAGTTGTAAAGAGCCCAAAATTTTCATCATTTGTGCTCATATTTTGAGCTTGTAGGTCCTAAAACCTTGGACTTGCATTGGAAAAAGAATGCTTCAAACCTTTATCTGACAACGCTCCTGCTTTTATACAACAAGCCCTAAGTAATACAATACTACATCCAATTTTGGACTTTGAAGACACGCCCTACAATTCAACGATAACCGGTGCATGATCGCTAGGTTTAGTTAACTTCCTAGGTGATATATCAATCACACAACTCGTAGCTTGCTCGTAGAGGTTAGGAGTAAGGTAGTGATGATCAATGCGCCAACCTCGATTACGGTTGAAACCATCGTGGCGATAGTCCCACCAGCTGAAGTGACCTTCCTCTGTGGTAAATTTGCGAAAGGCATCGGCTAAGCCTAAGGCTAAAACTTCCTTTAAGGCTTGACGTTCAACGGGGGAAGCCATGATATGCTTTTCTCTACCCTTAGGGTTATGGATATCTCGGTCTTCTAGGGCAATGTTAAAGTCTCCACAAACACAAAGAGCTTGGGGTGGTTTTTCTAAAAGCGATCGCAAATATTTTTCCAGGACTTGCAACCACCGAAGCTTGTATTCATACTTATCAGACCCTACCGAAGCACCATTGGGGACATACAGATTAACAATGCGGACACCGTCTATTGCACCGGTAATTACCCGCTTTTGTTCATCCAAGTCTTCTACCTCATCTTCTCCCAATACTGGGGAAAAGCCAGTGCTAACCTGTTCGAGGGGTTTCAAGCTGAAGATAGCAACACCGTTATAGGCTTTTTGCCCGTAAATATAGAGATGATAGCCCAAATCCTCAAAAGGCGATCGCGGGAAGTCCGGATCTACCACTTTTGTTTCTTGCAGGCAAAGCACATCTACTTTCGTTGTTTGCAACCAATCCACTACCTGTTCTTGGCGAGTACGAATTGAGTTGACATTCCAGGTAGCGATTTTCATATGGGGATTAGTTGCGTTAACTAGGGGATGGTGTTGGGCGGGTTTTTATCCCAATATAACGATAATGTAAGTATTGAATTTTGAATTTTGAATTTCGCGTAGCGCTAGCTCAATTCCAACCCAACCGACGTAGGATTGGTACTACGACATAATAACTCACTCCCAGACAAAGTCCGGTGGTGATGCCTAAGAGAGTAAAAAAAGCAACGGTGTAGATTAAATCAACTGGGTTAGCTTCTGAGGCAGAAAAGATATTCAGCAGCATATCTACAGGTAAAAGTCCTAACCAAGCTAAACCACCAAAAATAGTGCCGGTGCCAGCAGCGGCAACTAAGGTATGAACGAAATAATGGCTAGGTAGTCCCAAACCCAAGGCTAGGGGAGTAACGGCAATAGCGGTAACTACTCCTAACAACCGTTCTATTAAGGCATAAGATACCGACTCCTGCCAAATTAACCAACCGATACTATAGCCAAAAATCCCCATCAACCCTGCTATCAAGGGACGCCTTTCTTGGCTAAAACCTCCTGCTAGGGTTAAACCCCAACCAGTACCTAACCCAGCAATCGCAAATAGAGGCATAACTTGCCACACTGTACTCTCGACATCCGGTAGGAACAAGGGTAAGTTCCAAGAAAGCCAATCAGCAAAGTAATCACCAAATCTTGTCCCAATAATCAGAATCAATCCAGCAATTGCCCCGGTTGCTGCTCCTATACCTCCTAAGAGCATCTCCCAAGTGGTATCCAGGCAGGCCAGCAGAATACTGAGCACCAGGCGCAATACCCAACCAACGATGGCAGTAATACCTCTAGCCAAAGTAGCGATCGCTTGGGTTGGGGTTTGAGGTAATGATGTTATTGGGGGAGGAGACTTCCTCTGGAGTCGAACCGTTGCAGTTAGACGCCGCTGGATCTTGAGGGCATTGCCTGGTCTTTTTTGGGGTTCAGCAAGCACCATATCATCCAGCAAGTCAGCTAGTGCAGGAGTAACCACTGTATGCTCGCGCCATTGTAATTCCCCAGTGATGGGATTTTCTAAATCTGCCAAATCTTGCCCTGTGAGCAACTGAATCATGGTTCTACCCAAAGCATAGAAGTCGGCAGTAGGACCTACTGCTTCCCCCGCCATCTGCTCCGGTGGACTGTAACCGGGAGAAATTAGTCTGGTGGAATTACCCCGGAAACTTAGAGGTAACCGGCTAATTTGTTTAGCTCCCCCAAAGTCAATGGCTACTAGCTGATTAGTTTCTTCCCGCAGCATCAAGTTAGAGGGTTTAAGATCACGGTGAATAATGCCGCTGTAGTGCAACTCCCGTAAAATTGCTGTTGCTTGGTAAAGCCAATCTCGGACTAAAGTTTCTGGACAACCTTGAGGATATTGGCTAAGCACATAATCCAAAGTTTGACCATTAATTTTTTCCATCACCAGACAGGGCAGCAGACGTAGTTGGGGATTCCCCACACTCAGGAGAAAATAGCTCCCTGGCTCGACTCTGGGAATACCGGGATGGTTCAAATCTTGTAAAACCGTTGCCTCTTGTTCAAACAACTGCAAGGCTTTAGGGGAATTATCGATTAAGACCTTGAGCACTCGTTGGATTTGGGTTTGCTCATCCCAAACCGTGTAGATAGTAGCAAATCCTCCTGAACCGAGGCGCTGCAAGGGAATATAACGATTATTCAGATACAATGATGCACCACAGCCGCTGCAAAACTTGTTACCCCAAGGCTGAGGGTAAGGACTGGGGCAGTCGGGATTAATGCAATGTATCGTCTGGGAAACAGACTGCTGCACAATTAGATTCAACAATCGATGCCATTTGATTGTAGCGTTTTGAGATAACTAATTAGCTTTCAGCACCTCAGCTGTAAGCTTGCAGCTTGAAGATTACCCAGGGATTTTTCACAGCACAAGACAAGGCTTTTCAATCGCTGAAACCTTTACCTATCAATCTTTTTCCTTGGAGCCTTCTGCCTTGGAGACCCCTGCCTTCTGCTATAAATAGAATAAATACATATAGGTAAAACTCCGGAACTAGCAAGTGGACATCCCCCGCCTGCACCCAGACACAATAGAGGAAGTAAAACAACGGGCTGAGATTGTTGATGTCATCTCAGAACATGTAGTCTTACGCAAAAGCGGTAAAGACTATCTCGGCTTGTGTCCCTTCCATGATGAAAAAACTCCCAGTTTCAGCGTTAGTCCCACCAAGCAAATGTACTACTGCTTTGGTTGTCAAGCTGGGGGAAATGCGATTAAGTTCCTGATGGAGGTGGGAAAGCATTCCTTCAGTGAAGTCGTTTTGGGTTTGGCGCGGCGCTATCAGGTGCCGGTGCAAACTTTGGAACCAGCACAAAGGCAAGAATTGCAACGTCAGTTGTCCCTAAGAGAGCAACTGTACGAAATTATGGCACTGACAGCCCAATTCTATCAACATGCTCTACGCCACAGACAAGGACAACAGGCACTAGAATATTTGCATGACCAGCGGGGTTTGCAGGAAGAAACTATCCAGCAGTTTCAGTTAGGATATGCACCAGCCGGGTGGGATACCCTCTACAAATATCTGGTAGAACAAAAAGGCAAACCAGTACAACAGGTAGCCGAAGCCGGGTTGATTAAACCGAGGAATAAGGGCAATGGTTACTATGATAGCTTTCGCGATCGCTTAATTATTCCCATCCGTGACACTCAGGGAAGGGTAATTGGCTTGGGTGGTAGAAGTTTGGGCAATGAACAACCCAAGTATCTCAACTCCCCAGAAACTCCACTATTTAATAAAGGTAAAATCCTATTTGCCCTGGATAAAGCCCGTGATTCCATTAGAAAGCAAGACCAGGCAGTAGTCGTAGAAGGCTATTTTGATGCGATTGCTCTTCATGCTGTGGGAATTACTAATGTCGTCGCCTCTCTGGGTACTGCTCTAAGTCAAGAGCAAGTGCGGCAACTCCTCCGGTATACTGAATCCAAGCAAATAATTCTGAACTTCGATGCTGATGCTGCTGGTACTAAGGCTACTGCTAAAGCAATCGGTGAAATAGCTCATTTAGCATACCAGGGACAAGTGCAGCTGCGGGTACTCAATCTACCAGATGGTAAAGATGCCGATGAGTTTCTCCAAGGACATTCTGAGGCTCAGACAAAATACCAACAATTACTGCAAACTGCTCCCTTGTGGCTGGATTGGCAGATAAGCCAACTCCTCAAGGATAAAAATCTCCAACAGGCGGATCAGTTTCAGCATATTGCCCAAGAAATGGTGAAGTTGCTCAATCAAATCGACAACGTTAACCAGCTAACCTATTATCTCAACCATTGTGCCCAGTGCCTCAGTCAGGGACAAGATAGATTAGTTCCCTTATATCTCAACAATTTACAGGCTCAACTTAAAAATCCCCTAGCGACGAATAACAAGAAGCCACCAATATTACGCCAACCCTCATCATCTCTACCCCAGAAGAAGTCCAAAAGCCAGAATTCAAATTCCTCTCAACTTAACTCACCGATTGATTCTGAGCATATTCTCTTAGAAAAAGCCGAAGCTTTACTTTTAGGCATCTACCTCCACTGTCCTGAGTACCGACAGATGATCATTGACAGTTTGGAAACAGAAGATTTGCTCTTTAGCCTTTCCCATCATAGATTTTTGTGGCAACAGATTCTAGGGCTGCAAGAAATAGCGGCAAAATCTCGTACCAATACCAGCAACTCATTAATTTCCCTCTTACAAGAGAGCAGCCTCAAATTTCCCGAAGAAATGGCTCAAGTAGCTCATCTATTTCATCCAGATGAGAAACTCTCTAAAGATCTTACCCGCGCTTCTGTCTTGATTCCAGCTGCCACCGCTTGCTTAGAAACAGTAGTATGTGAAAAGCATCGGCGTTATTGTCTCCAACAGTGGCAAAAGCTTAACCCTGCAACTGATTATCAAAGAATGCAGTACTACTGGCGGGAATCGAATGCAGTAAAGAAGCGGATTCAAGAGTTAGAGAAAACTCGCTTAAACAATTCTGGTTACCATAGCCTCAGGCAATCGGAAATGCTATCTTAGCAAATGTATCTACTGGAGTGATACAGCTCAAATGGTGGAATAAGCGTAGGTTGGGTCTCGTTGCCTCGACCCAACATCAGTGAGGGGTAGTTTAGATTTTTGGTAGTGTGAGCGTCTCGCTCACTGGGTGAGCGAAAAAAAGGGTGGGGAGCTGAGGAAGCTGGGGGAGAAGAGAGAACTTATAATGTTTGGGCACAAAGCTCAAGAAATCCCACCAAAAATTTCGTTCACCCTCGCTCACTAGAGGAATAGAAAAAGCGATCAAGATGTTTGCGCTACGCGAATGCACTACTCTATTTCAGCATTTTAGGTGGGTCACGACAGTAGCGTAACGCAACACATTGTGAATACAGTCTTTTCAAACAATTTCCTAAGATGCATACCCGCTTCACCTGTAAATACTTGTTTTGCTTCAGCGATTAAGATAAACTAGCAAACTTTGGGTACGATTGAACACATTGACGAATCTTAAGCCTTACAGCCGATACAATGCCTAACATCTACACCGTAGAAATTCAACATCAGGGCACTACTACCCATAAGGTAGAAGTGCCAGAAGGTAAAAAAATTCTTGAGACTGCTCTTAATGCTGGGAAAGACTTACCTTGTTCCTGTCATGCAGGAGTCTGTACTACCTGCGCCGCTAAAATTTTAGAAGGAACTGTGGAACAGAGTGAGGGGATGGGGCTGAGTCCAGAGCTTCAAGCTGAAGGGTATGTATTACTCTGTGTTGCTTATCCTACCTCTAACCTGAAAATTGAGATAGAGAAGGAAGAGGATGTATACGAGCGCCAATTTGGTCAGCCTTGATCAAATGAACTATTGTGCATTTAAATTGTGAGTTAGTGCTGAGGTGGAGACGCACCAGGCACAGAGACTAGGACAAAACAATTTAAGTGCGTTGATCAAATAACAAACAACCAACAACCAACAACAATTCCATGACAACACATTTTATTACCGCAGAAATAGACCTCCAAGAGTCACCAACTCAATTACACCAGGAAATTGAGGCTCAACTACAAGAGCAAGGAGAACCCCTACGCTGGGCAGTTACGGCAGTGGATACCCAGCAGCAGAAAGCCCAGGTAGAGGCAATTGTTATCGCTGAAGAAGACAAGACTAGCGCAAGGAGGTAATGGGCAGAACCCACCCCTAACCCCTCCCAGGAGGGGAATAAGAGTATACGAGGGAAGAAAGTGTAGTGAGGTTTTTCACTTTTTCTTATGGTGGGTTATTTACACGGCGCTGTACTAGTAACCAACCTACCACCTACCAACTACCACCTAACGTGAATCAGCGTCCTTACACTGTTGTCTTAATTGTCCCCACTGGTATTGGGGCATCGATTGGTGGCTATGCAGGAGATGCCTTACCAGTAGCAAGAGCGATCGCAAGTTTGTGCGATCGCTTGATTACTCATCCTAATGTTCTCAACGGTGCTCAACTGTACTGGAATTTACCCAATGCTTTCTATGTGGAAGGTTATGGGCTTGACAAATTTGCCGCTGGCAGTTGGGGATTGTGTCCAGTCCATCAGAACCGGGTGGGATTAATCCTGGATCAAGGTATTGAACCAGACTTGCGCTTAAGACATCTCCAGGCAGCGGATGCAACTAGAGCTACTTTAGGGCTTAATCTAACAGACTACGTGGTCACCGATGCTCCCTTACAAGTGGAATTACGAACAGCGGCATCAGGGGCGAGTTGGGGTACAATAGGTAATCCTGACAGTCTGTTACGAGCAGCTGAAGTATTGATTACAAAAGCAGGAGCAGAAGCGATCGCGGTGGTTGCTCGCTTCCCGGATGAGACAGATGAGGAAGCCCTACAAGCTTACCGTCATGGACAGGGTGTGGATCCTCTTGCTGGTGCTGAAGCTGTGATTAGTCACCTCATAGTCCGTACCTTTGGTATCCCTTGTGCCCACGCACCAGCACTGATGCCCCTACCCCTCGATCCAGATTTGTCTCCTCGCTCTGCTGCTGAAGAATTGGGCTATACTTTCTTACCTTGTACCTTGGTAGGACTTAGTCGTGCTCCCCAGTTTGTGGTAAAATATAATACCTCCAAAGCTACTTTACCCGGCAATATTACCTCTTCAGATCCAGCCGAGATCTGGACAGAAGCAGTGGATGCCGTAGTTGTACCAGCAACCGCTTGTGGAGGGAGTGCTCTGCTGAATTTTAGCCAGTCCCGTACCCAGATTATTGCCGTCGAGGAAAACCAAACCTCCATGAAAGTTTTCCCAGAATATTTAGGAATTAAAGCAATGCGAGTAAAATCTTATTTAGAGGCACTGGGTTTCCTGGTTGCTCATCGGGCTGGTATCAGTATTGATGCTCTTAGTCCATCTCTATCGTCTTTGCATCGTTTATCAAGTTCCTAGTGACAAAACAGCTTCCCGATAATCCCGACATCGAACCCTTATCTCGCACTCAAGTTCTAGTAGCTATGGGTGTCACTGCTGTCGTATTACTATTTTGTGCCAAACTCTGGCTACAATTTGGTTCCGTCACTCTCCTCACCGTCAGATTTACCACTCAAGCCATACTTTTAGGGTTAGGTCTGGCAGTGATAATTACTTCTGGTAGTAGCTTAGTCTATCGCCTTTGGCCTGCTTACCGCCAAAGTGCTGACTTTTACTTGGAGTTAGTTCTCAAGCCTTTAATCTTACCAGATCTAATTTGGCTGGGACTCTTGCCTGGAATGAGTGAGGAATTATTATTTCGGGGTGTAATGTTACCAGCAATTGGTTTGAATGCGGTTGGGGTAGTGGCGACTAGTCTGCTATTTGGCATTTTACACTTGAGCGGTTCACAACAATGGCCTTACGTTATTTGGGCTTCTGTAGTTGGCTTAATGCTAGGGTTTGCTGCTGTCACAACTGACAATTTGTTAGTACCAATTGTTGCTCATGTTATTACTAATTTACTTTCGAGCTACTTGTGGAAAAGGGGAAATAAAGAAGTTGAAGCGTGAGCAAGTTTGCAAAGAAATTTTAGATTTTAGATTTTAGATTTTAGAATTAAAACGGTCACAAGCCCCTAATCAAGACAACTTCAGATGATACCGTCAGATGAGCACGCTAAAATAACGCCCACTACTAAGGATGAAACTCCCCGATGCCCTTATTGCGATGGTGATTTGAATGAATTGAAGTTTAAGGAGTTTTCTGGGAAGGGACGTAGTGTGTACTTACTGTTTTGTCCTCACTGTCGGAAGGTTTTAAAAATATTTGCGGCTTAAGCTCATCCTACAATCTGGACATAACAGGGTTATCTATGGCAGATTTTGCTTGACTGTTATCCTGATTCTGGAATTTTTCCCACAAATCAAACAGACGCTCCAAAGCATCTCTTTCATCAACAGAATGAAAGAGGAGAAGACTAGCCCAGGATTGAGTTGTTTGAATTTGATATCTTGTCCTCAACCAAGACAAAAACTCTTCAAATGCTTGGTCTTGCTCACTTTTGGGGAGACCAAGTTGATTTCTGGCTAGATCGTATCCGTAATAAAATGACTGAAAATCAAAGATTGAGTACCGACTTAAATAGAGAGTCGGTCTTTTTTTGATTTCTGGTAAGAGGTCAACAAAACTCTCCATGCGATATCCAGTGGCAGTAAGGCACGGGGATCCGTCTTCTTTGTACTTTGCTAATCTATCATCTGTTTCATAAGACAGCCATTTAATTTTTCCTGAGTATCCCCCATACATATAGATTCTGATGAGCAAAGATACGATGCAAGTTCGTTGAAGATAGGGTGTGAGCCAATACTGATTCATCTTCCCCAGCTCCCTCAGCTCCCCCAACTCTCTTCGCTGGGGTGCGATCGCATACCCACAAATTGTATTGATTCCTTAACATTTGTCGTTTTTTCAAGAAAAATAGTATAATTAGATACAGAAAGAGATAGATGTCGTCCAAAATACAGCGGATATCTATTGAATGTAGGGTAACCCGAGGCCAAAAAAGCTAAGTACACATGTTTGGAACTATCTTTGCTGAAGCTTTTTGCCTCCCTTACCTAAAAAATCAACTTTTGTCGGGAAGTACATCGGAGAAGCAATAGAGATGAAATATCGGGGTATCAACTATGAAGAGCAACCATCAATGCTAGAAGTAAGTGAAGGCGAAATTGGTGGTAAGTACCGGGGTCACACTTGGAGGGTTCACCGTCCTAAGCAAAATTTGAGGCATCCAGCCCTCCGAGAACTAACTTATCGGGGTATTAGCTACAGAGTTTAGCGGCAAAGGAAAGGAACAGGAAACAGACAACAGGCAAAATTGATAAGATTTGGCTATTTCAGTATTGGAATTTATTACTTACGCCCAAACTTATTAAGTATTTATGATGCATAGTGCAAGAGGTGAGCAAAATCTTCTTCCCTTCTTACCCTCCTGCCTTCTGCCTCCTGCCTTCTGCCTCTCAATAGTTAAAACTACTGTCAAAAATCCTAATTCTAGGGGATAAAATCATGAAACTTACTTACCGAGGAATTCAGTACCAAACAGAACCAGCAACATTAGAAATAAGAGAAGGTGAAATTGGTGGTACTTACCGAGGTTCACCTTGGAGAGTCCACTATCTTAGACATATTCCGGAGCCTCCACCAGTCCATAATCTGACATGGCGTGGTATCTCTTACTGCACTGGTAACACCCAAGCTGCCCAGCCCAGCACCACTCCTCAGCCCATCGGTGCTACCCTTAGTCGAAGCTGGGTATTCCGTAGGGAGCGTCAACAACTCTTGGATGAGGCAATGAAAGCTCATTTGTCTAGTATTCGCAGTAGCCTGGAACACCGGATGCAAGTAGCTAAAGCCAAGGGTGACGACAAGTTGGTAAGCTTACTCGAAGCAGAATCTAAGCAAATGATGACTATTTGAACAAATTTTCTTTAGGCAATGGTTATGGGTAAGCAATGGTGAACTTCAGCAACAGTGATAAGATTTGAATTGTTCGCTGTTAGGAGTATCAGGATGACTGATAACTTAACGACCAACTATGCTCACAACCACTACAAATCAACCCTTACGTTGGCAAAGAGTTCAATATTCACCTCTAGCACGCCAAATCGACATTTTCGGTTCGGCGGCTAAATTTGCCTTTGATTTGTGGTGGGATAAACTCACTGGGAACAATTCCCCCAAGCAGAGAAATCGTCGGGCACGGTGGTTAGTAAACAGCCTGCTAGATTTAGGCCCAACTTTTATCAAGTTGGGGCAGGCACTATCTACCCGTGCTGACTTGCTTCCTTTGGAATATATTCAAGCGTTGGTAGAGTTGCAAGATCAGATTCCCGCCGGTAGTGAGCAAGAAGCGATCGCTCTTATTGAAGCAGAAATCGGCGGTTCTATACATAGTTGGTATCGAGATTTTGATAGTTCTCCTCTCGCATCGGCAAGTTTAGGGCAGGTGTACAAGGCGAGGCTGCATACGGGAGAAGAGGTTGTCGTTAAAGTGCAACGCCCAGGATTAGAAGGGCTGTTCAATTTAGACTTTGAGGTGTTGCACCGACTGATGCGTTGGGGGAAAAGGTTGCTTCCTGGGGTTAAAAAATACAATTTGGAAGCAATTTACCAACAGTTTTTTGAACTACTCTATCAAGAAATTGACTATATCCACGAGGGCAAAAATGCTGATCGTTTTCGCCAAAACTTTAGTGGCTATTCTCAGGTAGTTGTTCCAGTCGTATTTTGGCAATATACTACCAAAAAAATATTAACTTTAGAATATGTCCCAGGTATCAAAATTGATGACCGTCAAACCTTGGAAGCTGCTGGGTTAAATATCAAGAATATTATCCAGCTTGGTATTTGTTCTTATCTGAAACAGTTATTACAAGACGGATTTTTTCAGTCTGACCCCCACCCCGGCAATATGGCAGTTAGCCGGGAAGGGAAATTAATCTTTTATGATTTCGGTACGATGGCAGAGGTAAAGTCAATTGCCAAAGAGCAGATGCTCAAGACTTTTTTTGCTGTTCAAAGGAAGGATACCGATGAAGTCATTAATACTCTAATTTATATGGGTTTAATTGAACCTATAGCGGACATGAGGCCAGTAAGACGATTAATGGCCTTTATTTTAGAGCAATTTCTAGACAAACCGATTGATGTTAGGGCTTTTGAGCAAATGAGTAGCGAAATCTACGAACTGTTTAAGCAGCAACCTTTTCGCTTACCAGCACAGATGACATTTGTTTTGAAGTCTTTAACTACTCTTGATGGTATCGCTAGGAAATTAGACCCCCAATATAACCTGTTAGCTGCTAGCCAGCCTTTTGTGAAAAGTCTGACAGTTTCTCTGGCACGAGGTAATATAGTAGGGGAATTAGCAAGGCAAGTCAGAGATTTTGTCAAGTATAAATGGGATCAACCTAGTCCCACGGAAAAGTTAATTCAACGCTTAGAAGAGCGGATTGAGCAAGGAGAGCTACAATTACGGGTGCGCTCTCTTGAGAGTGAACTTGCTCTCCAACGTATTAACTTAGGGATTAAAAGTTTAATTTATGCTTGCTTAACGGGATTTACCTTGCTCTCTGGTACAGTATTGCTGTTGAGTCCTTATAGTAGTTGGGCAGTTGTGGCTTTCGGTTTATCAGGACTTTGGATATTATTTTTGCTACGCTCTCTGATTAATTTAGCGGTTAGGGAAAAAATTGACCGGCTAGTTTAAGAAAAATGCAGAACCCACCCCTAACCCCTCCAAGGAGGGGGACAAGGCAAGAAAACTTTGATTTCAAAATAAGCAACAAACAACTCGCCAACAATTATCCCTGTTGCGGTAGTCTAGATTAAGTGAGTTGATTCACTACTTTTTGTCAAAGATCGCCCTATGTCCTCTACCGTTACCAGTCCACCCCGCGTAATTCGCATCGGTTCCCGCAAAAGTCAGTTAGCTTTAGTTCAAACCTACTGGATACAGAAAAAGCTGCAAGAAGCGTTCCCCGATAGACAGTTTGAAGTCCAGACGATGAGTACTCATGGAGACAAAATCCTGGATGTTGCTTTATCCAAGATTGGGGATAAGGGGTTATTTACCAAGGAACTGGAATTAGGGATGATCAACAATGACATTGATCTTGCCGTACACTCCCTAAAAGATTTGCCGACAAACTTGCCAGAGGGATTGGTACTCGGAGTAGTAACGGAAAGAGAGAACCCTGCTGATGCTCTAGTGGTACATGCCAAGCATCAAGACAAGCAGATTGATACTTTACCAGCTGGTGCTGTCGTGGGAACTTCCTCACTGCGTAGATTGGCTCAGCTGCGTCACCATTTTCCTCACTTGAGCTTTAAAGATGTTCGAGGTAACCTAAATACGCGACTGAAAAAATTAGATGATGGGGAGTACGATGCCCTAATTTTAGCAGTAGCTGGGTTGGAGCGACTGGAAATGAGCGATCGCATCCACCAAAAATTACCTCCAGAAGTTTCTCTCCATGCAGTTGGCCAAGGTGCTTTGGGCATTGAATGTCGTGGTGATGATACAGAAGTACTAGAATTACTCAAAGCGGTTGAACATCAACCAACGGCTCAGCGCTGTTATGCGGAACGGTCATTTTTACGGGAACTAGAAGGTGGTTGCCAAGTGCCGATTGGTGTTAACACTGAGTTAGAAGGTACAACTCTCACCCTTACTGGCATTGTGGCTAGTATAGATGGAACAAAATTTGTTAAAGATACGGTTACAGGGGAAGCAACTAGTGCTGAAGAGTTGGGTATTGAACTAGCAGGAAAGCTTCGACAGCAGGGAGCCCAGGAAATTTTGGATGAGATATTTGCTGAAATAGAGCGGGACTCTAACAAGTAACAAGTGTGAGAAGGCAGGAGGCAGGAGGCAGGAGGCAGGAGGAACAAGAGTTTTCCATGCCTAAAAAAAAGTCAGCAAACGTTGCATATTAAGGAATTAAGACATCCCGTAGTCATTTTTAGTTTCAGCAAGATTAACAAGTAACAAGCTCCTGATAAGTTGCTTGTATCCCCAATTGAATGGAAGAAACAATATTTTTTCTTCTTCCTCAGTTTTCTGTTGCCTGTTGACTGTTGCCTATTGCCTATGGCCTACTTAGAAAATCAAACGATAAGTTAAACTATGCAAATTTTATTTGTTGCAGCAGAAGTAGGTCCCATTGCCAAGGTAGGTGGGATGGGGGACGTAGTTGGGGCATTACCGAAAGTCCTCAGAGCAATGGGGCACGATGTCCGCATATTTATACCCTACTACGGCTTTTTGCCGGATAAGATGGAGGTTCCAGAAGAACCTGTTTGGCTGGGTTCGGCAATGTTCGAGAATTTTGCTGTCTACGAGACAGTCTTACCTGGAACAGATGTACCCTTATATTTATTTGGTCATGTTGCCTTCTCCGGTCGTAATATTTACGGTGGCGAGAATGAAGATTGGCGCTTTACCCTATTTGCCAATGGTGCAGCAGAATTTGCTTGGAACTACTGGAAGCCCCAAATTATCCATTGCCATGACTGGCACACTGGCATGATTCCTGTCTGGATGCACCAATCTCCAGATATCAGCACTGTTTTCACCATTCACAATCTTGCCTATCAAGGACCTTGGGCTTGGAAATTAGAACAAATGACTTGGTGTCCTTGGTATATGCAAGGCCATAATACAATGGCAGCAGCAGTGCAGTTTGCGGATCGAGTAAGTGTCGTTTCTCCTACTTATGCTCAGCAAATCAAAACTGCTGAATATGGTGAAACCTTGGAAGGGTTACTGTCTTTCATTAGTGAGAAGACAGTAGGTATTGTCAACGGTATTGATACTGAAAGTTATAATCCAGAAACCGACAAATATATCCCTCACAATTTTACTGCTGATACTATTGAATCACGCCGCGCCAACAAAATTGCCCTACAAGAAGAAACTGGGCTAGAAGTTAACTCCAATACCTTTCTCATGGGTATGGTGACAAGGCTGGTAGAACAAAAAGGCATTGATTTACTAATACAAGTATTCGATCGCTTCTTTGCTTATACAGATAGTCAACTGTTAGTCTTGGGTACAGGAGACCGTCAATATGAAACCCAATTGTGGCAAATGGCATCTCGCTATCCCGGTCGTATGTCGAGCCAACTGCTCTATAATGATGCTCTAGCAAGGCGCATCTATGCCGGTGTCGATACCTTCCTCATGCCTTCCCGGTTTGAACCTTGTGGTCTTAGCCAAATGCTAGCTATGCGTTACGGCTGTGTTCCTATTGTACGGCGCACTGGTGGTTTGGTCGATACAGTTGCTCACCATGATCCTGTCAACAAAGCGGGAACTGGCTATTGTTTTGATCGTTATGAACCATTAGACTTTTTCACCTGTATGGTGCGTGCCTCAGAAGGATTCCGCTTTAAAGAGCAATGGCAAGAGTTACAAAAACGAGGTATGAAGGAACACAACAGCTGGAATAAATCAGCGGTTGATTACATTAAGATGTACCAGGAAATTCTTGGGTTACCCTCAGAGGCAACCGAACCAAAACCTGAGGAGTCACCAGAAGCTATTACTCCATAATTACTAAAATTTATAGCCTCCTGTCCCCCTCCAAGGAGGGGTTAGGGGTGGGTTCTGCCTTCTTACACTAGTTACTTATCTTGGGAAAATTTTCTAGAGGAGGTCATAAACCGTCGTCCCCGCTTCCTGTTTTTCACATCTCGAAGGGAACCTGTGCCAGTCCATTGAGGCAGTCTTTCGCTGGGGTCAAATTCCTCTTTTACTTCTGGCTTAAGGGGTTCGTCGGAACTTTTCCACCAGTTAAACACCCTACTGCCTGCCAAGCCGCCAATAGCACCAAGCAAGATACTTAAGGGAACTGAGTATTCTAGAAGCACCAAGGACAACAGAAAAAATAACCAAATCGTTAGTCCTGCGGACAACTCTTTGGAAGTGTCAGCTATCCTTTGTTGGATATTCTTTTTTTCACTCATCACCATATTCCTCAGATGTAGGGCTTCTTGCCGGACAAGCGAAGGGAGCAAGATACTCCTACTATAGAAGATATTTTGACAACAAGAAACTAGTGCAGCGCGGCGAAAATCATTTACCAGTGAAAAAAGGAGAAAAAGTGTACTACACAAGCTTTCTTCTCTTCTGCCTCCTCATCTGAAAATAGACGCACCGGACACAGGGACACACCAGACGCGGAGAAGGAGAGATTTTCATTCTACGTTGTGATACCAAATCCGGTATCGATACACCCGCTATGCCCACATGGTAGAGACGCGCCATGGCGTGTCTCTACAGGATTTCGCAGTTTGCTCAAAACTGCTCTGTTGTCACCGGATTTGGTATGAGGTGAAAGTTCATGGGAGTCTGACTTGAAAGTAGGCAACAAGCAACTTCGGAAGAAGCGACTTTCATCACCTGGTGGTGAAAAAGTTTTTCATTGGGACTGCCTCCTGCCTTCTGGTGGAAAGTTTCAACTATTGGCATAAGACTGAGATCTTGCACTCCTTTCATAAATACTGAATACCCTAACTGATGACAATCAATTTAAGTACTGAAACCGTCAAATCTGAACACTATTTCCTGTTGCTTACCGACCCAATTATGTTTTCAGCTTGTTGCAATATCTGAGTAAGAGCCTTTATTGATTCAAATCTAAAATCTAAAATCTAAAATCTAAAATGCCTTCAAATTTAACACCTAATTGAGGAAGAAAAATTCATTAGAAAAATAAAAATAAAGGTGCAGAGTTGTCGGCTTACTGATTTACCTAGTCGGTCTAATCAGTTCTCCTGCTTGAGATTACATCGGTGCTACTCGTTTGGTAGTATTCCGAAATACAGAATATATCTGTAAGGGTAATGCCCCTGTACCTCAAACTCTACACCTTTCCTAACATGGGTGATGCTTTGAGCAAGCAAGTCATTCATTTATTTAACGTCCACTACCACGAGTGTCATCGTCGAACCTCAACTCAAAGGTCAAAGGTAACGATAAATTGACAATTTTTTCAGCAGAATTTATTAAAGCAAATTTCTCTGAATAAGTAATCAAGTAGTTGCACATAATCAAGCCTCCGTTATTAGAGTTTCTACATGCTTTATTCGGAGTAGAAAACCTACTATCCGGACAGGAACAAAAAAATACCAAATCTCACTGATGAGTAATTCATAAAATAGATTAAATTAGGTAAATACAAATCATGGATTTTTATCTATTTATCCCTGGACAAAGATACTCTTTAGCATCAATTGTTATCCCCTCAATGAAGTAAAAAATTGTTATTTTGATGCCATTATTCACTCAATCAGGTAAAATAATCTCAGTAGGTTTGACTGACGCGGAGACGCGGAGACGCGGAGACGCACCAAAAAGATTAAGATTTTTGTCCTGTTTTTAAGATATGCAATTTAAATACGTATAAGCTGACTTAGCAAGCATTTTGACTAAACCAGTACTTAAAAATTAACTTTCGCTTTGTAGACCTGCCTACCCGGATAAACTTCATTTTGGCCAAACAGGTCAACAGTTACCAATTTTCACTATTTTCGCTTGCTATCTCTCTGACTGACACAAAAACCCTAAGTTGATAACCTTGAGATGAAGTCTCCCTACCGCTACCACATCACCACCTTCGGCTGCCAGATGAATAAAGCCGACTCTGAGCGCATGGCTGGTATTTTAGAAAACATGGGCTTTGAGTACTCAGAAGACCCTAACCATGCTAATTTAGTCCTCTACAACACTTGTACTATCCGGGATAACGCTGAGCAAAAGGTATACTCCTACCTAGGCAGGCAAGCCAAGCGCAAGCATAAGCAACCGGACTTAACTTTAGTGGTTGCTGGATGTGTTGCCCAACAAGAGGGGGAAACACTATTGAGACGAGTACCAGAACTCGACTTGGTGATGGGGCCACAACATGCTAATCGTCTCCGGGATTTATTGGAACAGGTGTTTGATGGTAACCAAGTAGTTGCCACTGAAGCAATTCAGATTGCTGAAGACATTACTAAACCCCGTCGCGATAGCAGTATTACTGCCTGGGTAAATGTTATTTACGGCTGTAATGAGCGCTGTACCTATTGTGTAGTTCCCAGCGTGCGAGGTAAGGAGCAATCCCGTACTCCAGAAGCAATTCGCACTGAGATGGAGGTTTTAGGACAACAAGGTTACCAAGAAATAACTCTGCTAGGACAAAATATTGATGCCTATGGGCGAGACTTACCAGGGGTAACTGAGTCTGGGCGACATAAGCATACCTTGACAGATTTACTTTATTATGTACACGATGTACCAGGAATTGAGCGTATTCGCTTTGCCACTAGTCACCCTCGCTACTTTACTGAACGCCTGATTCGTGCTTGTAACGAGTTACCTAAGGTATGCGAACATTTCCACATTCCCTTCCAATCAGGGGACAACGAAGTCCTCAAAGCAATGTCACGAGGCTACACTCATCAAAAATATCGCCGTATCATCGATAAGATTCGGGAATATATGCCAGATGCTTCAATTAGCGCTGACGCCATTGTTGGTTTTCCAGGGGAAACAGAAGCCCAGTTTGAAAATACTCTGAAATTGGTTGAGGATATTGGTTTTGACCAGTTAAATACGGCAGCTTATTCCCCTCGTCCCGGCACACCAGCTGCTCACTGGAATGAGCAACTCAGTGAAGAAGTAAAAAGCGATCGCCTTCAGCGTCTCAACCGTCTAGTTGCCGTAAAAGCCGCCGAGCGATCGCAGCGTTACCTAGGGCGTATTGAAGAAGTCTTAGTAGAAGACCAAAATCCTAAAGATACCACCCAGGTGATGGGACGTACCCGTGGTAATCGTCTTACCTTCTTTACTGGAGATATTCAGGAATTGAAAGGTCAACTGGTGAAGGTTAAAATTACACAAACCCGTGCTTTTAGTTTAACTGGGAATAAGGAATAGGGCATTGGGAATTGGGAATAGTAATTTCACCCAACTACTGGCGTGACACAGCTAAAAATGTAGTGGCGTGACACAGCTAAAATAGTGCAATAGATTTTTCTCCCTATCTCCCTCAGCTTCCTCAGCTCCCTCAGCTCCCTCAGCTCCCTCAGCTTTCTAATGAACCATTTTAGATGTGCCACGGTACTAGGAGTGTCAATGATATTCATGGGTTACAAAGGGGACATCAACAATTTCTCCTTCAACATCTCCTACCTGTACCTTAAGGCCAACACCACCAGCTTTAGTGCGGATATAGACTAAACCAAACGCTCCCTGGTCAGTATTGGTAAAACTAGTCAATGTACCTACTTTAGTGCCTTCCGATGTCACCACTGTCCCCGGTTGGGCAGAACCATTAAGGTTAACTCCCCAAAGTCTCTGCTTAACACCTTTGTAGGTATTTAACCGGGCAATAGTTTCTTGACCAATATAGCAACCTTTATCAAAAGATATGGTTTGCCACAAACCCGCTTCTAGAGGATTATAATCCTCTGTAAGTTCCAAGTCTGGAACTGGTCGTCCTTGCTCAATACGCAACTGTTCCCAAGTTTGATTGTCCAGAGGTATGGCTCCGGCTTGAGTTAAAGTCTGCTCCAGTTGACTAGCTTCTGCAACGGGAACAATCAGCGTATATCCCGGCATTGCCAAGCCACTACCAATGGCAAGACGCACTGATAGTTCCCCCAGCATCAACTCTTGGTGACTAGCATAAGCTGTGTTACTGCTCTTCTCAACCCCCAACTTTGTCAACAAGGCATCACTTTCTGGTCCAATCAAAGTAAAGATAGCACTTTCCTCAGATATATCCGTTAACTCTACTCGATCCATAGGAAAAATAAAGCGATCGAGCCACTCAAGCATTTGTTGCTGTCGATTAGGAGAAACTAGCACTAACACTGCATTTTCTGTAACGTAAGCAGTTGCTAAGTCGATAGTACGAGCTGTAGAAGTCACAAATACTGTATCACAACCTTGACTGGGCTGAAGTTTTTGGAAATCGTTGGTGCTTTGATTGTGTAGATAGCGTAGTCGATCATCACCGGAGATTTTCAGCAAACCCCAATGGGATAAGTTAGCTAAAGCGACTCCCTGACGAGCTGCTTGAATTGCTGTTGTTATAATTTGTTGGTCGTTGCTCATTTTATTACTTGTAGCGGTCTTAGGATAATTTCCTCTAGCCTGATTATCCATGATTCCCTACCCCATGAGAGTTGTGTACTTCACTCTTGCTCTCGATGAGTCAACTTTTCTAGATTGGCAACGGCTTTTGTTTTAAACTCAAGTTTGTAGTCCATCACCAATCTAAACCTAGTTTCTTTGCTACTTCCTGGGCTGGGACACCACGAATTCCTGCTTCTGTTTCCTGGAGTGAGTCGATTAATTGTTGCCTGACTTCTGCTTTTAACGCTAAACCACTATCAGGATCATCGATAAATTCTCCTAGGGTTTCTGCAACAGTCTGTCGAATTAAAGCTTTGAGTTCCTCGACTGTCATGTCTTTGACTTGCATTTTTATCTCCTCAGCAGGTGTCGATACCAACATGATAATCTAACAGCATCTCAATCCTAGAGTCGCACTTCGCTCCTATCAACCTGAGGATTGAGGGCGCACGTCGGATTGAGGGCGCACGTCGGATTGAGGGCGCACGTCGGTGCGCCCCTACGTTGTTTTGGGCATTACCTGTTTGCGATCGCTTGCTCCTATATGACGGCAAAACATCTACTGGGGTATTTAAGTTATATGTAAGTAATTACACTGATATTAGATGAGCTTAAGTACTACTTAAATTTTTGGTTGACTAATCCCAGCTACACACTATTAAAATTCGTTCATGACTTACCGAAGCTCTCATCACTACAAGAATTGTTACAGGGGAGATTGTGACAGGATTTTCCTATTAACGGTAAGATGGGAAAGTGTGAGTGTAAGACGTTGAAAAGCCCTGTAAATAGTAAGAGAGTAGAGAGCAGGCAGTAGCAATCTGTATTTTCCTGATATACAGTTGTTTGTACTGAAGGAGTAACTATTCAAATGCCAGTCAATGATCGTTGATTACTCGTAACATTTTTGCTCCTATCTAGAGATTTCGTGCATCATTATTTCTTGCTCCAGCATAGAGTGCTATACCAATTGTCGGCTCCCTCAGGGTTTCTAGCGTTGAAAAACCTTTCAAGTTGCTAATTTGCTATGATGAGCAATCCCTTTAATGTTGGTCAGCCTATTTCCTCCCCAGACAAGTTTGTCGGACGAACATCTGAGATTGATAGAGCATTTGACCAAATTTTGAACTACAGTAACCTCGCCGTTTGGGGAGGTCACAAAATTGGCAAATCTTCTTTCCTCGAACAGCTTGCTTCGCCTCAAGTTTGGCGAATACGAGGATATGAGCCATCCCAAGCTGTTATTGTTTTGTTCAGTTGCCTCAGTATTGATCCTTTTACTGCTGCGAGTTTTTGGCGAGAAGTCCTCAAGCAGATTAAAGATAAGTCAGATAGCCTTCCTACTGTGCAATCAAAAATTGATACTTTGCTCAAACAAGGGGAAGCAACTAAGGATAGCCTCAGAGAAGTCTTATCAATGCTGGGTGAAGAAAATAAATTTTTGGTGCTGTTGGTTGATGACTATGATGCTGCTTTTTATCCCAATAAACAATATACCAAGGCCGATATTGAAGTTTTTCTGAGTGAATGTCGCAGCGTCGCCTACCACGCTTCAGAAAAACAATATCTTTCCATGGTTGTTGCCTCACTGCGGCGACTTAATGAACTTGGTCCCAAGGTGACAAGAAACGCTTCCCCCTGGTATAACCACTATCTATTTCAACCATTAAAACCCTTCGAGGAAACTGAAGTTACGTCACTAATGAGTCATCTGCCAATGACAACAGAACTGAGGAAAGGAATTCTGGAAATTACTGGCAACCATCCTGCTTTACTTCAGATTGCCGGATTCCTACTATATAGAGACCTTAAGGCGGGCAAAGTTCCTAATGTTGAAACATTTAACCAAGACTTTCAAACAGCAACTATACCCTTTTTCCAAATCAGTTGGGATTTGTCCAATGAAGTAGAACAAACCCTGTTGATGCTGATTGCTCTACTTGGCTTAAATGGTCGTGTACCTGGTAAAATTTACGATTTAGGTGACATCCATATTATTTTCTCTCAAAAAGAGCTAGAATTAATGGACTTGGAAAACCGGGGGTTGATTATGCCTACGGTAGAAGCGGGAAAGAAAGGATACTCCTTTGCCTCCTCTTTAATGGAGTGGTGGGTGATTAAAGAAATTGAAAAATCTAATGAAGAATCACTGCAACAACGGCAAAAGGGATTTCTGCATTTGATGAGCCATAAACAAGCTGAGCAAGTCACAAATTCCATTCACTTGCTCTGGAAACACAAAGAAGTCGTACCTTCTGCCCTGGCATGGATTAGTAGAATAACAGCCTTATTTTCTGCACTTTAACACGATCAAACTTACACCTTACATCACGAAGTGAAAAGTTAACCTTTTGGCCGATAGTAAATAAAAGGTTACATAGAGCTATTGACAAAAGCAAAAATATGACTGCTACACCTCAGTATCGGAAAAACCCCTATATTATTGGTCGTCCCATCTCCGAGCCAAAACTATTTTTTGGTAGAGAAAGCCTTTTTGACTTTATTAATGATAACTTAAATCAGGGTACGAAGGTTATCCTGTTGCATGGTCAAAGGCGCATTGGTAAATCTTCTGTACTTTCCCAAATTCCTAACTTTGTGGGCAAAGATAAGTTTGTCTTTGTTTCCTTTGATCTTCATGATCAAGGTCAGTCACCTCTCCCTCAAATACTCCACAATCTTGCCAAAGACATTAGCAAACAACTCCGGCTCAGTGCAGATACATTCAAAGTGCCACGAACTGAAAATTTGGCAATAGAGACAACTACTTTGTTTCGTAATTTTCTGGCAAAAGTGTATCAAGAATTAGGCCATAAAAGTCTAGTTTTTCTCCTGGATGAATTTGATGTTTTAAGTAACTCTGAACACCACCAAGGATTTGATAATTTTTTTCGCTATCTGCAATCAATTCTTGAACAAGAGGATAAGTTATTCGTTATTCCAGTAGTAGGACAATCACTAAAAGATCTGCAAAATCTACCTCTTTTTTATAAGAGAGCGCCCCAGCAAAAAATCAGCTTGCTTAATGAGTCAAACGCTAAAAAGTTGATTACTGAACCAGCTCAGGGAGTTTTGGATTACCAGCTTGATGCTATTCAGGCAATTTGGGAACTCTCAGCAGGACATCCTTACTGTATACAAGTAATCTGCCATGCTGTCTTTGCCAAGGCAAGAGAAAGAGATTCAGAAAACTGGACAATTACTCGTACTGATGTAGAAAACATTGTTAATAAAGCCATTGAAATTGGTGAAGGTGGGTTAATCTGGTTCTGGGATGGATTATCAATTCGTGAACGCATCGTTTTCTCTGCCGTAGCAGAAGTTCAAACTTCTCAGCAACCGGAAAAATATAGTAATGTTTATGTTAATGCTGAACAATGTTGGGAATACTTAAAGAACTTAGGGGTAGTTTTAACAGAATCATTGCACAAGGCAGAGAGCCAGTTAGTCAAAGAAAACTTTTTACAAAGAGAATATCTGTCCCAAAAATCTGGTAAAAAGACAGCTGGTTTGAAAGTAACTATTGAGATAGTCCGTCGTTGGATCGTAAAGCAGCATCCCTTACATCGAGAGGTAAGGGAATTGGAAATGCTAGATTCAGAAGCTAATAGAATTTACAAAACATCAGCAGAATTACGACAACAAGGCGCTGATATCCATAAACAAATCAATCACTATGAGCGAGTTTTAGAACTCAATCCCAATCACTTTAGTGCATTGTCTGATTTAGCGCAGGGATACTTGTTAATTCCAGACTTCGCCAACGCTATCCGAGTCTACGAACGAGTATACAAAGTTGACCCTCTCCGTACTAAAGATAAGTATCTGGGAGCGCTACTCAGCTACAGCAGTCAGTTGATGGAGCAACGGGAGTTTAGGCGAGCAGTTATCTATTACTCACTAGCTAACGATGTTGACCTTAACAATAAAACGGTTCAGAAAAAGTTAGTGGAAGCTCTTGATAGCTATGGTAGTGAGTTGATGGAACCACAATGTAAACTAGCAAGGTGGCAGTTTGAACGAATTTTGCAATTGGATCCTGACAACAATTTTGCCAAAAAGCAGCTGGAGAAATGTGATAAAGTTAATTCCAAGCGCAAACCATTTGTTTTAGGAAGTCTAGCAGTAATATTAGTAGGACTTTTAGGATTTGCATGGTCTTCCCAAGCAAGTTTTAATAAAAAAGTCGCGGAACAGATTGCTTTTCCAGAGAAAGAATTAGATAAAGGCAAAGTTGATGATGATTGCCGTATAGATTCTTCTGAAGACAAATGTATTAGCTATGGTGAAAATATCTTGATTTCATCGGGTCATAGTAAGGAATTTAATAAAGGAATAACCACCTTCCAAGATGCAATCAAAGCAGAGTTAAAAGCAAAATTGATAAAGGATGCGAAAACTGATACTTTGAATAAAGGGAATGAAGTTCAGGTTGATCAACCATTACAAGATGTGCAAATAGAAGACAAGGGTAATTTAATATCTGCAACAGATAAATATAAAGAAGCCGCTGATTTTTTTGGTGAAGCAGCCGGGGTATCTAATGACGAAAATAACCGAAATTATTCTAATCCAGAAGCATTAATTTACTACAACAATGCACGAGCACGTTTTCAAGAAGGTTCTCCTTTAACTCTGGCAGTGGTAGTACCTGGTGATGACGAATTACTGGCTAGGGCAATATTACAAGGCGTGGCACAGGCACAAAATAAATTCAATGATGAAGGAGGATTAAAATTAAAGCAAGAAGGTTCAAGTGGTCAATTACTGCAAATTGCGATCGCTGACGATGGAAATAATCAAGAGAGAGGGAAAAAAATAGCTGAAAAATTGGCGAAGGAGCAATCAATTCTGGGAGTAATTGTAAACAATGCAAGTATTGCTAGCCTAGCTGCCTTGAGTGAATATAGCAAAGCTAACTCTGAATTAGCGATTATCTCTCCTACTAGCAGCAGTATCTGGTTAACTGATAAAAACTTCTTGAGAACTGTTCCCTCAGATATCGAATTTGGCAAACAACTAGCTGAGTTAGTTAATAATGAATTGACCAAAAAGAAACTTGACAAAAGCGTTGTTGTTGTTCACAGTGCAGATACCTTGGATAGTGTTTATTTAAAGGACGCATTTGAAAAACAATTTGAAAGTGATAAGATAGGAGGAAGTGTAGTTAGAACAATTAGTTTTAGTGACCCTAACTTGAAGTTAAAAGTTTTTCCAGAGGAAGCAGAAGCTGTTATCTTACTGCCTAATCCAGCTTCAATTAAACAAGCCATCGAAATTGCTCAACTTAATGCTGATCCTCAAAGGAAACAAAGGCTAGCCTTGTTTGGTGGAGATACTTTATTGGACAACGAAGTATTGAGCCAAGGAAAGGAAGCTGTTGATGGTTTAGTCTTGGCAGTTCCCTGGTTTGATAAATCAACCAAATCAAAAGATTTTGTCACAACAGCTAACCAATATTGGGTAGAAGACAAAGTTAGCTGGCGCACAGCAACTAGTTACGATGCAACTCAGGCATTTATTAAAGCTTTGTCAAGTAATACCTCTCGTGAGGAAGTTCTAGAAAAGTTGAGAGAGATTAAGCTTGAGTCCGATGAAACATCTGGAGGTACATTAGAGTTTAACGCCGATGGAGAGCGTCAGTGCATTCCTGAGTCTGAGTCGCAGCCGGGTAAACTGTATGAACCCACCATCATTAAAATTGTTAAAGATGAATCGGAATCAGCGGAACCAAATGATGCAAAATTTAGCTTTG
Organism: Symploca sp. SIO1C2; assembly: GCA_010672925.1. Taxonomy (GTDB): domain Bacteria; phylum Cyanobacteriota; class Cyanobacteriia; order Cyanobacteriales; family Coleofasciculaceae; genus Caldora. Next base: position 57,406 of record JAAHFP010000014.1, read on the forward strand.
GGGTAGAGAAACAAGGGGGATGCTGAATAGGTGAGACAAGGGGGTAAAGGGCGACAAGGAATACAAGGAAGATAATCAGTTTATCGAGTTTTGGATTTAGGGCGCACGTCTGTGCGCCCCTACGTTATGGATGGATTGTGTACTATTGTGCTGCTTTGAGATCAATTTCCTTGATAAAACCATCCTTTCCATCCATATATGCATCTATATTGAGCGGATGTTCTCTTGCTAATTCGCGCTTTAACTCACTGTATCTGTGTGCAACTTCAGGGTGAGCAATCATATAGTCTCGAAATGCTAAGTGGCGCTTTACCTGTGTTGAACCTACCTCGAATATATGAATATGATGTGTTCTGATACCGGCTGAGTTATCTTTACGGAAAAATCGACGATTAGGAATTCCATACTCACCCATGACTTCGTAACCAAGGGACTCCATTGCTGAACTTTGCTCATCCACTTGAGTAATATCTTGGACTTCAACTAATATATCAATGATGGGCTTAGCATAAATACCCGGAATAGCTGTGCTACCAATATGGTGTATGGCGACAACAATTTCCCCTAGTGCATCAGCAACACGCTTCGATTCAATCCTAAATGTCTCTTGCCACCTTGGATCATGTGGGACAACTTCTACTTTCCTCATGACTATAGTATCAATAATAGAGTGCTATACCGCGATCGCTTGAGCTTACGCCTGGTCACAATTTTTATTGTGATGGACGGTTAACTCGAATCAATTTACCACTCAAAGTTTTTTCAGCGGAAATAGCCTCATTAATTCGTGTTGCTAGCCTCTCCAAGTTGTGGTCTTCTGTACAAACAATTATCCCAGCGTGACTTGGTTGTAAACGATGTAGTCAGATAAAATCATATCGATTAATGGTCAAAACAGCACGATTATCGTTTACCGCATACCCCAGCACCTCTGAATCGGGAACTCCAAATCCAGCATTCCCTGCCTCTTGAACTGTTAACACATCGTGACCTAAAGTACGTAACAATTCACTGACTTTACGAGGAAATTGTTCATCTGCATAAAGACGTGCCATTGCTCAAGCTTCCTCATTCTTACGGATTGCTACTTCAATTTCCTCTGGATATGCATCAGCATAAGCCCAAACATTAACTAAATCAGCGGCACTAAGATGGGGATAAAAACTTAGAAGTTCCGCATCACTCACACCTTGATGACGCCAACTTACCATTAACCAAATTGGAATGCGAGTTTTGGCAATACAAGCATCACCACCACAAACGCCAGGAGTTTTCGTAATCCCTCGCGCACCGTTACTTATAGTTTGGGTTAATATTTGTATGGCTTGTGCCTTCTCAGTTGGAGTTAAAGCAAGAAGTTGTGTTGTTAATTGTTTAACTGTCATCGTTAATTAGGTGTTAGGTGTTAGGTGTTAGGTGTGCAGCAAGGTAAACATGATTCTTCACTTATTACTCTTGCTGAAACTAAAAAGGAAAAGCGATAACCGAATTCTTTGATATGACTAGTTTCTGGCTTCTTTTTGGACTGAAGTCCTACTACTGCTTATTACTTCAACAGCTCATTCCCAGTTGATTTAATAAATCAACCCTATCTATACCTCCTCAAATGTTAAAATCCCAAATCTGCCTTAGCCTTTTCTGCTTCTACAAATAGCTCCTCATCCGACATTTCATCCCAGGAACTATCCCCAACTTCTCGATAGAATTCTTGATCATAGGAACGAGTCTGCACAACTACTGGCATCGGCACAGCATGACCTAAAATTAAAGCTTGTTGCTTAGAGTCTAACTTGGCTAAAACCGATCGCAAACTTTGTCCTCCAGATACCCCAGTAAAAATCGCTTCAATATCTTTATCATCATTGAGCAGTGCGGTAATCCTGGTACCAATTTGGGACATTACTTCATTATCAATCCCGGAAGGACGTTGGTCTACTACTAGTAAAGTAACAAAATACTTGCGCATTTCTCGGGCAATGATGCCAAAGATAGTTTGCTTAACCGTAGCAGTATCGAGAAAGCGGTGAGCTTCTTCAATAGTAATCACTAAAGGACGGGGGCGATCGCTAACATTTTTCGACTGCAAAAACTTTTCTGCCTTGCGCACATAACAACTATGGATGCGGCGGGTCATGACATTGGTTGCTAGCATATAGGAAAGCATATTGGATTGGGAGCCAAATTCTACGACTACATGCTTACCGGCTTCCAGGGATTGCAAAATCTGATCGACATAATTATGGGGACAAGCACTGCGCATATATTTCAAGTCATCCAACCGCAACAGCTTCCGCTGCAATGCCATAATTGAAGACTTGTTCCCTCGCTTCTCATCACAAAACTCTTGGATTTCTTCATTAGTCATTGACAGCAGTTGGGTAATCCAAGACTTACCAAACTCATTGCGCAGAATAATCGCATTTTCCAGACTTGCCTCGGAAAGATTCAACTCTCCCCGCACTAGCATAATATCTTCAACTTCAATTTGGTCATAACTCAAATACAGTTCCTGAGCATCCCGAATCCCCCGACGTTTGGTAGATTCTGGGTCTAGGGTGTAAACTTGCACCTGATGGGGGAAAAGTTGCCGCAAGCCTTTAACCGTACTAAATTGCTTACCTTCAGAAACCGCTTCCCAGCCATATTCCGAGTGCATATCAAAAATCAAATTTACCGCTGCTTGCTTGCGGATAATTCCCGATAGCAGCAAACGGGTGAGGAAGGATTTACCTGTACCAGATTTGCCAAAAACACCATTACTACGTTCCACAAAACGATCGAGGTCAATGCATATTGGTACTTCCATGTCAAGGGGTTTGCCAATAGCAAAATTACGCCGCTGGGGGTCATCTTCCCAACCAAATACAGCCCGGAAATCCCGCTCACTGGCATCATAGACTTGGGAAAAGTGACTGGGAATCGTCTTGACTGGCAACAATTCCATTTCTTCACTACTTTGAGCTTGAAAGGAAGCTAAACCAGTATCACTCTGGGGAAAATCTCCCGCCTCCTGTTGCCTCTCCTGGGGTGTAAACATCAGCATCGGCGTCAAATTCACCGTCCCGAAAGTACCACTACCCGCCAACACTTCCCGTAAAAAATCATCATTGGGATTAGGAGGATTGGCAAGAATCCGCTGACTAGAGGTTCCCAGGGAAACATCAGTAAGCATACAGAAAAAGCGCGATCGCATTCCCTGTACTACCAAAAATTTACCTACTCGCATATCTTCCACTGAGACGTCCGGATGCAAGCGCACCTCTAATCCAGCGGAGAGGGAGCCTTGAATTACTGAACCTAATGGTTGCTCCAAGTTCATTTGTTATTTGTCATTTGTTGTTTGTTGTTTGTCGTTTGTCGTTTGTCGTTTGTTGTTTGTCATTGGTCATTGGTTGTTTGGGAATTGGAAATTAGGAATTAGGAATTAGGAATCAATATCTCCCTTGTCTCCCTTGTCTCCCTTGTCTCCCTTGTCTCCCCCATCTCCCCATCTCCCCTAACCGGCTGTCAGGGTGATTTCAAAAACGGCTCCTTGCGGTTGGTTGTTTCTGACGCCAATTTTCCCCCTGTGTGCTTCAACAACCATTTTACAGAAGGCTAAACCCAATCCGATTTGGGAAACATCTGACATCAGGGTTCCAATCTCGTACTTCTCAAAAATCTTTTGCTGCAATGCCTCAGGAACACCAGGACCGGAATCAATAACCTGGATTTTAGCATCTCCAGAGGTGGTGAATTCTAACTTTACGACAATTTGACTATTGCTTGGGGAAAACTTGATGGCATTGGAGAGTAGGTTATCCAGCACTCGATGCATCATCGTCGCATCAACCAAGATTGCTCTACTAGATTTTGCTGGTAATTGACTAACTAGGGACTGATTTTTTTGAGCCGCGATCGCTTCAAAATTGGATGTGGCAGACTTTATGAGAGTGCCCAGAGTAACTGCTGTGAGATTGAGACGCAATTTACCAGATTCGAGTAAGGCTATTTGTAATAAATCATCAATTAATAACTGTAAGGCTTGTGCTGAGGAATAAATTTGAGCCAGTTTACGGTTTTGCTTTTCTTTGGGATAATCTTTACTAAGCAAAAGTTCTAAACCAAGGGAGATACCCATCAGGGGATTTCTTAAGTCATGAACAACCATTTTGACCATGTCTTCCCGCAATTTGAGCAAAGCTTGTAAATCGTCATACTGCTGCTTAATTCGTAACATAGAATCAATTCTGGCACGCAGTTCAACAGCATTGACTGGTTTACTAATGAAATCGTCAGCTCCGGTATTCAAACAACGAGCTAGGTCTGATTTTGAGCTTAAGGCTGTCACCATAATAATCGGAATAGCTTGCCATTTTGACATAGTTTTGATTTGCTGGCACACTTCAATACCATTTATTCCCGGCATCATTACATCCAGCAGAATTAAATCAGGATTATAGATGTCTAAGCAAGCGATAGCCTGCTGTCCACTAGCAGCATAATGCAATTGATAATCTTGATTACTCAAGAAGGTTTCAATTACATCAAAATTATCTGGTTCATCATCAACGATTAGGATGGAGTACATGTTAGGTGGTAGGTGATAGGTGGTAGGTGGTAGGTGGTAGGTGGTAGATGGTAGGTATTCTTGAATACCCAACCCGGATAATTGCCCATACAAATGGTTCTGTAGGCAAAATCTTTCTCCCCCAGCTCACTTACCGAAAATTATATTTATTCAACCGTATTTGGTATAATCCAGAGTTTACAACCTTTTTATAAACATTTAATAATTATTCTAAAAATAATCAATTTCAGTGCTGAAACAGTCAAATATTTTTCCTTTTGCCTGTTGACTGTTGCCTATCTTAAAAAGTTAATATTCGACAGACGTGCAAGCTCTAAGTGCAACACTCATTTCAAGGGTAGGGTAATATCCACTGTTGTTTCTTGTTGATAAATACTGTTGATCAACAACTCTCCTTTGGCTAGTTCAACAACCTTCTGGGCAATTTTTAAGCCCATACCAATACCTTGTTGCTCATAAGTTTTGCGTTCAAACTGCGTGAAAGCATCAATTTTTGCAATTTGTTCTGTTGTCATCCCTCGTCCTGAATCATGTATAGATAACTTCAGCATCTCCCCTAGGACTTGAGAGCTCACTTGAATAATTGTCTGTGGTGGTGAGAATTTTAAAGCATTATCCACTAGCTCATGCAAGATTGTTAATAAATATCGTTCTGAGAGAGCAATATCTGCCTCTTCAAAGACACAGATGAGATCATCACTACGGTTGACCCCCTGAGCCTGCATTTTCAACGCGGCTTCAATGGCAGAAGCTGAAAAGTGAGTCCAATTTAAATCGATGGGTTGCTGCCGATTTGCTGCTAGCTCTAGCTCTAAATAGATGAGCAGTCTTTTGGTTAAGTTTTCTAAGCGACGAGCAGATGTATCTGCCCAGCCTAACATCTCGCGGATCTCGGCTAGATCCATATCTTCTAAATCATCTTTAAGCAACCCAATCATGCCTAAAATGCCGTTTAGAGGTGTATTTAGTTCATGAGATAGACTAGAGGCTAAGTTGCCCCGTAGTTCATTGAGAGTGTTCTCTAAGACATTGATGGTATTTTCTTGGATGTGGGATAAGCTCTGAATATTGTCATAGTGCTGCTTGATTCTGAGCATTGAATGCACACGGGCACGCAGTTCAACAGCATTAACGGGTTTACTAATGAAGTCGTCAGCCCCGGTAGTTAGACAACGGGCTAGATCAGATTTAGAGCTTAATGCCGTCACCATAATAATCGGCACAGCTTGCCATTTTGACATGGTTTTGATTTGGCGACATACTTCGATACCATCGATTCCTGGCATCATTACATCCAGCAAAATCAAATCAGGATTGTAGGTTTCTAGGAATGCGATCGCTTCCTGTCCACTGGCAGCGTAGTGCAACTGATAGTCTTGGTTACTCAAGAGAGCTTCAATTACATCAAAATTATCTGGTTCGTCATCAATAACTAGAACGGATGGTATGTTCATTTCAAAAAAAAGGCAGGAGTCAGAAGGCAGGAGGCAGGAGGCAGGAGGCAGGAGGCAGGAGGTTCTAAGAGAAGCTAGCTTATTTGCTAAATTTTTTTCGGCGCGGTGTTTTTACTCTATTCCCTATTCCCTATTCCCTATTCCCTGGGTTGTTAGGCACTTATTATTTCAACAAAAGTTGTTGAATAGTAGTTACCAATTGTTTGAGCTTGATCGGTTTGCTAAGGTAATTATTAGCTCCGGCAGCGAGGCAACGATCACTATCGCCTGTCATAGCGAGGGCAGTTAGGGCAATGATCGGCACATCGACAAGGTTGGGAGTGTGGCGGATATGTTGCATAGCTTCAAAACCGTCCATTCCCGGCATTTGAATATCCATCAGAATCAGATCTGGATTTTTAGCCTGAGCCAGAGCGATTGCTTCTGAGCCATTGTTCGCCACAATCAGGCGATAGCCTTTGGCTTTCAAATAACTCGAAACTGTATTGATATTGGCTTCATTGTCCTCTGCTAGTAAGATTAAGGGAGATGCTTCCTGCTTGGGCTGGCTGAGTTTGATACTGTGTTTTGGCTGAGCTTCTAACTCAGGAGAGGGTAGTGGACAAGCCATGCAGGGAAGGTTGATGGTAAAACAACTTCCTACCCCTTCCTCACTAGTTAGCCCTACCTGCCCATTGTGAAGTTCGACGATACGTTTAACGAGAGAAAGTCCCAAGCCTGTACCTGCATACTGACGATTGAGAGCACTATCGATTTGGACAAAGGGCTGAAATAGTTTTTTGATATTCTCCGGAGCAATACCAATACCGGTGTCAGTAACAGCAATACGCAGGCAGTTGAGGAATGAGTAATCGGTGGAACCGGATTCAGGACATTGATCATGGCCAGCTTCCAGGGTAATGCATCCTCCTTCTGGAGTAAATTTAACGGCGTTGTTGAGCAAGTTGAGCAAAACTTGGCGGATGCGTCGTTTATCTACTAATAAATCCGGCAGATTCGGTGGCAGTTTCGTTTCTAGCTGGATGCGTTTTTTCAGGGCTTGTTGTTTGATAAATCCAAGGCTGGATTGGCACAAGGGAGCAACGGCAGTGAGGGTAAGCTCGAGTTCGATTCTACCGGATTCAATTTTAGCGAGATCGAGAATATCGTTAATTAGTTCCAACAAATGAGAACCACTACGCTCGATAGTTTGTAGGGCTTTGGTTTGTGAGTTGTTAATCTCGCCAAAGACTTGTTCTTGCAGCCCTTCAGTCATGCCCAGGATAGCATTGAGGGGAGTGCGGAGTTCGTGGCTCATGTTGGCCAGAAATTCGTCTTTAAGTTTAGTGGCACGAGCCAAGTCTTGGTTTTTTTTCTGTAACTCTTGATTCAGCTGTTGAAAAGTTAGGTGGCTTTTAATCCTAGCTTTGATAACTGGAGGACTTAGGGGTTTGGTAATGTAGTCAATCGCCCCTAATTCAAAACCCTTGGTTTCATTACCAACTTCACCGAGAGCACTTACGAAGATTATGGGAATAGCTTGAGTCTGAGAAATGCTCTTTAAGCGAGTACAAACTTCGTACCCGTCCATATTGGGCATCACCACATCTAAGATAATTAGATCTGGGACAGGATATTTAACTGCCATTTGTAGGGCTTTTTCTCCTGTCTTCGCCGCAACAACAGCATAGTCGTCTTTCAGGATATGCAACAGCAGTTGTAAATTATCGGGGCTGTCGTCCACAATCAGGATCTTGGGTTTAGTCTTCATACATATTAGGTGTTAGGTGTTAGGTATTAGGTGTTAGGTATTAGGTGTTAGGTATTAGGTGTTAGGTTGTTCTATCTCCTTCAGCTTCCTATTTTCCTATCTCCCCTAATGTAGTACTGAGTTCGTGCAGTAAATTGTGGGCTCCATCTGTATCAAACTCTATTAATCGCTCCTCTACAACTCGAACCTTTTTCTGAAATGGTGTACCTTTGACTTGTTGCTTGAGAGTTTCCAAGTGAGCGATTGCTTCCACCAAATCTGTTTCTAGTAATTCGGTAATTTCAGTCAGTAGGGGAATTACCAATTGAGTATCGAGTTCTGAAAGATCTTTAACTGGCTCTACTCCCTCATCTGTTTTATCTGGCAGTGTTTCAATGCTTTCTAGCACTTGCTGAAGATCTTTGCTTAAGGTTAGACATTTGTTAACCAAGAGTTCTAGATTAGGAGTCTGGTTCTGTAGAGCCTGCTCTAAACTAGCAGCTGATTGGTAGAGGGTTTCTGCTCCGATGTTGCCTGCTGATCCTTTCAATGTGTGAACTAGATGGAAGGCTTGAGACCAATCGTTCTGGTTTAAAGCTGCCTGGATTTGTAAAGCTGATTGTTGCTGGTTGGCGTGAAACCGTTTAAGAATCTGCTGATAGACCGTCCAGTTACCAACAAGCCGCGCCAATCCTGCATCCACGTTAATACCGGACAAACTTAGTTGAGGAGTCTCTGCCATGGGAGAACTTGAGAAACTGCAGGAAACAGGCGAATAGAGCCTGGGAGGAATCCATCTGACAAGGGCAGCAAATAACTCCTGGGGATTGACGGGTTTGGAGACATGATCATTCATCCCAGCTTCTAAGCTTTTGCGACGATCACTTTTCATGGCATGGGCAGTCATCGCGACAATCGGCACTGTGGTAAATCGCTCTTTTGACGTGTTCCCTGCCTCCGCCATACTACGAATGCGGCGAGTCGCCTCCAAGCCATCCATTTCGGGCATCCGAATATCCATTAGGATCAAGTCATAGCTACAAGCCTGGACTTTCTCCGTGGCTTCTCGTCCGTTAATCGCCAAATCTACATTCAGCCCCGCACTTTGTAATAGTCTTTGGGCAATTAGTTGATTTACCTCGTTGTCTTCCACTAACAAGATTTGAGCGCCTTGAATCTCTCGCAGTTGTTCGGGGGAACCCAAGGATTTAGCGGCGCTAAGGGAAGTGGGGACGTAATGTCCAAAAACCTTCTGAATTGCTTCAAATAGCTGGGAGCGACTGGTGGGTTTTGGCAAGAGAGCGCTAATTCCCACTTGTTCTATTGTCTCGCAGATATCCTCTTGATTGTAAGCCGTCGTCATCAGAATGTGAGGGATGTGAGACAAGCAAGAATCATTTTTGATTTTTCTAACGGTTTCAATACCATCCATTTCCGGCATATGCCAGTCAATTACCACCAGTTCAAAGGGCTCGGATACCGCAGCTTGTTGCAGATAGTTTAAGGCTTCAAGTCCAGAAGAAGCTGCAGTAGGACGAAACGAGAAGGACTCCAAAACATGGACAAGAGCATCTCGCGACAGCTGGTTATCATCTATCACCAGAGATTTCAATCCCTGCAAATCAGCAATTTCGCAGAGTTCCAGAGCAGTAGTTTCAAGGGTATACCCCAGTTCAATTTCAAAGTAAAAATTACTGCCTATACCAAGTTCGCTCTCTACCCCAAGGCTGCCACCCATAAGACTCACCAGGCGTTTGCAAATCGTTAGTCCCAGTCCAGTACCGCTGTATTTACGACTGATGGAAGGGTCTGCTTGGGTAAAAGCTTCAAACAGTGTATCAATTTGAGATGCCGCCAGACCTATCCCTGTATCCTGAACCATAAACTTTAAGCGAACTGTTTCTTCTGTACAGGTAACTGTTTCGACGCTAATCATTACGTTACCGGTTTCAGTAAACTTGACAGCATTACTTGCCAAATTAATCAGCACCTGACGTAAGCGCAGAGAGTCCCCAATTAAATGGCGGGGAATGTCATCTCCCATCTGACATACCAATTCCAAGCCTTTTTCTACTGCCTTGAAATCAAGAATATTGGTGATGTTATTAAGGACTTCATCTAATTGGAACTGGGTAGATTCTAATTCTAATTTTCCCGCTTCGATTTTGGAAAAGTCCAGGATATCATTGATAATTTGCAGTAATGATTTGGCTGAACTCTCAATTTTAGTGAGATATTCTTGCTGTAGGGGATTGAGATCAGTTTTCAGCGCCAAATGAGCTAGCCCCAAAACTCCGTTCATCGGGGTACGAATTTCGTGGCTCATCAGTGCTAAAAACTCACTCTTGGCACGATTAGCAACTTCAGCCGCTTCTTTAGCTTCTTGCAGTCTTTGTTCAGCTAATTTGCGATCGCTAATGTTTGATACGATACCTTCGTAATAACTGGGGCGACCTTGTTCATCCCTGACTAATCGACTAGTTTCTGCTATCCATAGAGTACTGCCGTCTCGGTGATGCACTTGAGCCTCGAACCCAACCACACTGCCATGCTCTGCTAGGAGACGCTGGAATTCACTGCGATATTCGGGATGCAAGTAAATCTGGCGGCTAATATCCCTCACCTCAGATATCAGTGCTTCGGGAGTATCATAGCCATACAGATTAGCCAAGGCTGCATTCACCATCAGGTAACGACCTTCAAAAGTGCTTTGGTAAATACCATTCACCGCATTATCGTAAATAGCACGATACTTTGCTTCTGCTTCTCGCAGAGCCCATTCAGCCTGTTTGCGATCGCTGATATCCGTCTTAGTACCAATTACTCGCAGGGGTTTACCATTTGCGGTCTGCTCAATTACCTTACCTCTATCTAGAATCCACTTGTAGCTACCATCTTTGCAGCGGGCGCGATGTTCACTCCGATACATAGAGGTCTTACCCTTCAAATGCTGGCTCAAATCTTGACGGTATTGGGCTTGATCATCAGGATGAATGCGGCTATTCCATTGAGTATCGTTCATTTCTTCTTCTACGTAACCAAGCATCGCTTGACATGGCCGAGAATAGAAAACAGTATTTGTTTGCAGATCCCAATCCCAGACTCCATCTCCTGCTCCTTCTAAAGCAAATTGCCAACGAGCTTCGCTTTTCTGTAAGGCTTCTTGAGCTTGTTTGCGCTTGGTTATATCGCGGAAAATGCTTTGGATAATTTTTTTACTACCGATGTTGACAGTTGTTGCAGAGATCTCAACCGGCACAATTTGACCATCTTGGCGCAAAATATTAGCCTCTATTACTTTTGTATATTTGTCTTGAATGACCTCATCAAAAGCAGCGATAACTTGCTCCAAATTCTCTGGTGGATACAGTTGAGACTGATGCATCTTGGTCAACCTTGTGCGATAGTAGCCGAATAATTCCTCAGCCTTACGGTTCATCTCCAGCAGATTGCCTTGTAAATCTGCCACCAGAATGGCGTTGCTGGCTCCTTTCATTAGGGCACGATAGCGGGTTTCTCGCTCTTTGAGTGCAGCAGTACGTGCTTTGACTTTGCTTTCTAACTTTTGATTGAGTTGTTCTAGGGATGCCGTAGCTCGTTGGCGCTCTAATTCAGCAGCGGCGCGAGCAGCAAAGACGCTCAGGATTTGTTCTACTCGTTGTGGGTTTTGGAGAGGCTCCTGATCAATCAGACACAAGTCCCCAATAGCATTGCCTTGATTATCTCGTAAAGTAATCCCTAGATAGCTATGTGCATTTATCTTGACTAAATCCGTATCACTCGGAAACTGCTCAGCAACTAAGGAAGCACAATAAAATCTCCCTTCCCGCAAGACCAATTCGCAGGGAGTTCCTGTAGGATCGAAAGAAAAGTTAGGTCCGAGGCTACCGTCTTGCCAAAAAGCCAGGACATGAAGCCTGTCGTCGATTTTTTCAGCTACTAAAACGTAAGAAACACGCAAAGTTTCAGCAATATGCTTGACTAACACGGGAAAAAAGTCTTCCCCAGTAGTGGCAACGGTTCCTGCTATCAAGTTTTGCAGGTCAGTTTCCGCTTGTTTGCGAGCGCTAATATCTTTAACAATCGCTAAATTAGAGAATACTTGACCAGTATCATCACAAATGCGCGAAATAGTCTCCTCTACCCAAATAGCAGTACCATCTTGGCGCAGGTAACATTTTTCAGTGGTATTTGATGCCATCTCACCAACAAGGAGTTGATTAACCCAAGCAACATCACTATCTCGTTCATCTGGATGAGTAATCTCTTGATACGTTAGTTGTTGTAATTCAGCTTCCGTATAGCCCAGCAACTCACAAAAACATCGATTGGCTCGGATAAATTTTCCTGTTACTCCATCCATCTGATTAATGCCAACCCCAGCCTGCTCAAAGATAGCTCTATTCGTCGCTTCGCTCTTTTGCAATGCGGCTTTGGTTCGCTTGCCCTCACTGATATCACGAGAGACACAAATCAATAGGTTATCATCTGCAAGGGTTAGAGATAACCCCTGGGTAAAGGTTGAACCATCTTTACGGATAGCCATCGCTTCGCCCCGCCAAGCACGATCTTGTTCCAACAGAGGAAAGACTTCCTGCTCAAACCGTTCTACCTCTTCTGGGGGATACAATAGTTTCCAGGATTTGTTTGTTAATTCTTCAGATTGTTTATAACCAAACAATTCTAGATGAGCTTGGTTGGCATAAAGATAGGTACCTCCTTGCACAATGCCAATGCCATTAATCGCCGCCTCAATCGCCGCCAATTGCCGCCTAATTGCAACTTCTGCTTGTTTGCGTTCAGCCCGAATTCGAGCCTCCCGCAATTCTCGTCGCACAGCTTCTGGTAAGCGGGTTAAGTTGTCTTTCATCAAGTAGTCATGAGCACCCGCCTTCATCATTTCCACCGCCGATCCTTCGCCGATAGTACCCGAAACCACAATAAAGGGAATATCGAGTTGGCTTTCTTTGAGAATTTCTAGGGCTGTAGGTGCATCAAATCCTGGTAAGTGGTAATCAGCAATAATCACATCCCAGGAACTATTTGCCAGCATGGTTTGTAGCGACTCTTCTGTTTCTACTCGTTCCCAAGCAAAATTAAAATTACTACGACGCAATTTTCGGACTACGAAAAAAGCATCGTCTTCTGAATCTTCTATAAGAAGAATGCGGAGTGAGTCACCCATGGTTACAAGTCCTCCGGTAACGGCTCATTAATTAACGCCCAATACAACGCTAGCTGAGAGACAGCGTTAATAAATTGATAAAAATCTATTGGTTTGCGCACATAACTATTGGCTCCTAGGCCATAGCTTTCAATAATGTCACAGTCTTGGCTGGATGAGGTGAGGACAATCACTGGTAGCAAGTGAGTAAGCTCACTAGTTCGGATGCGTCGCAATACCTCCAAGCCATCAATTTTGGGCAACTTCAAGTCCAGTAAAACGAGGCAGGGTAAAGGTTTGGCATCAAATATAGCTGCTAATGCTTCTTCCCCATTACGAGCTACCATAATAGGGTTTTTTACTCTGCTCCGTTTTAGTGCTCGCTTGCTCAATATTTCATCATCAGGGTTATCTTCAACTAACAAGATTGGACGAAGATGTGTCATTTTTTTTGCTCTAATTAGTGGAATTCTATTATGATAGGCGCGGGGATGCGGAGATTTAGGACTTTGAGATAGAGAGACGCGGGGAAGTGGATATTTAAGACCTTGAGATAGAGGAATTAGCTCTGATTGTCCATTTTTCTGGATGATTGATCATTGCTATTATTTGTCCCAACACTTCTTCACATCGAGAATCTAAGTATGAAGCTTCTTCTGTGCTTAAATAGTTGCACCTCAAAGCAATTTCAATCCAAGTCTGGGTTTCAGCGGCTTCACTTTCAACATCACTAAGCTTACTAACAAAAGCAGCTGGATACCTTCGTTTTTCTTCAGCGCGTTTGTGATCACTAATATCAATATGAAAACCAATCATCCTTATAGGTTCACCTGCTGCATTCCATTCAATCACCTGTCCCGAACAAAGTACCCATACCGTTGAACCATTCTTATGACGGTAGCGAACTTCATTGTAGAAAGGGATTTCACCTCGGCTCCGAATATGGCCGTCGAAACAATCCAGAACCAGGGGCAAATCTTCCGAAAAGATCAGCTTTTGCCAGGTGTCCGGTGAATTCGGTAACTCATCGTCTTCATAACCAAACATCCGCTTAAAGCCAGGACTAAGGTATTCCTGATAGTTAGGCAGATCCCAATCCCAATACCCGGCTAAGGCAGTGTCGAAAAGTTCTTCTAATAGTTTTAACTCTAGGCGAAATTTCTCTGCAAGCTGTCGTTCAGCTTCGGCTTGCTTCTGAGCACTAATGTCAGTAATCGTACCGACATAACCGACCATTTGGCCGTTGGTATCCCATTCAGCAACAAACTGCCCATAGACCCATATCACCGTACCGTCGGGATGTCGAAAACGATATTCGAGCTGAAAGGGGCAGTTTTTTTGGATCGATTGAGACCATTCGGCGACAATTTTGTCATGATCGTCGGGATGTAATTTTTGTTGCCACCCCTCTCCCATCGCCGCTTCTGAGGTAAGTCCAGCAATCTGACAGTAGCGATCATTAACATAGTTACAGTTACCGACAGCGTCAGTGCGAAAAATCCCCACTGGAACTACTGCCAAGAGAGTAGTGTAACGTTGTTCGCTCTCTCGAAGATTGATTTCCGCTTGTTTGTACTCAGTAATGAATTGAAGAGGTGTGTAGACGGAAATCCCTGCGGTGAGTGCTTTGATAATGCCAAATAACCAATAATTTGGATGCCATAATGTCCAAATTGATATCAAGTGGGTAATACCGTAAAAAACAATAAAGACTGTGAACAGTAAGAAAATTGGGCCGAAGGGGACATTCTTGTGCTTCTGCACAAGAGAGAACATGGTAAAAGAAATAGAATAGTAGGCGATGCTAATCAGTGCATCTGAAATAAGGTGTAATCCTACCAAACTGGGTTTCCAAAGATAGCAGTTCCCCTGGGGAATAAACAGTAGGATGTCTAACATGGTTAGGTTGCCTTGAGACTGCAATTTCCAACATGAGCAATTTGATACCAAATCTGAGGAGAGCAACTCCCGTTTTGAGTCAACCCCAAAATCCTGTACTAGACGTTGCAGGCAACATCTTTACAATCTAGGGATAACGAGGCTCAAGGGAGCTGTAAATTAGGTAGGGTGTAGGGTGTAGGGAAAAAGAAGAGCAACGCTGTATTGGTAGGAACACTTAAATCAAATAATGGAAGCCCTTTCTAGCTAATTATCCATGCCTATTTTCACCACACCCTATATCCAGTCTCCTTGGTATGTTTTGTTGTGATCCCGTAAGATAACGGGGTTATGTATGCCGGATTTGTTATGAGATAAGACTTCTATTATTAATCATCTCTAAAATTTGATTCGATAGTAAGATCGGAAAATGCGGAATTTTGCTCTTACACCAGATTTCTATCAAATTACGGAATTCTACGGAGTATGATACAAAGTCACTATAGTATAATCAGCGCTTGCTACGCAGGCAACAAAGTTTACTTAGCTTAGATCTGGTACACCTGTCGAACATTGACCTGTAAAAGTAGGCAACAGCTAATCTGGCAACAGTGATAAGATCGGATCCTTTCAGACTCACTGTTCACCCATTTGGAAATAAAGTTAAGAAATTTCTTACTTTTGGAATAAGTCTATTGAGTTCGGCAAAATTACGGTTTCTAACCAATAAGCGAGGAGTCCCTTGACCGAGTCAGTGAATGATTTAGTATCAATGGGTTTGAGAACATAGCTATTGGCTCCATGCTGATAACAAAATTCTACATCCTGAGGATTAGAGGAGGTGGTAAACACGATAATGGGAATTTGTTTGAGAGAGGAATTTTGTTTTAATTGAGCAATAACTTCCCGCCCATCGGTTCCTGGTAAGTTGAGATCCAGTAAAATCAAAGCTGGACGTGGAGCTTGTGTCTCATCGGTATACTCTCCTTGATGAAAGAGAAAGTCTAAGGCTTCATCACCATCCTCAACCCGATAAATTTGCGAGTGATACGACAACTTATTGAGTGATCTTATTAAAGTTTCAAAATCTAAATCACTATCTTCAACTACAAGTAAAGGTTGAGGAACTTCAGTTAACAATAGATTCATGTAATCTGACATAAGTAATATTTTTACCTCTCTTTAACAGTTAATTTGAACAATGACTAAAGCTCTCAACTTAGGGCAGTATCTGCTAATTTGAGATGATACTAAGTGTTATACTGTGCTTGAACTCTAACACCCTAGTAGCTTTTTTTTACTTTAAGGTAAAATAAAATGTTGTACCTTCACCATAAATTGACTCTACCCAAATTTTTCCTCCATGACGTTCAACAATCTTTTTAACAATGGTTAAACCGGCTCCCGTTCCACCACCATATTTGCTTTGTCCATGAAGACGCTTAAAAATACGAAAAATAACATCAAGGTGTTTCTCTCGAATACCAATACCGTTATCTTTGACATAAAAGACAAAGTTTTTTTCCGCTTCATTGGTTTGAAGGTCTAACCAGCCAATTTCTACCCACTTTTGGGGACTATTATTGTATTTGATCGCATTTTGAATTAAATTGTCAAACACCTGGGCAACTAAAATTGGATCACATGCAATCAATGGTAATGGACGAGGAATACGAATTTCTATCTCTTCATCAGCTTGGTTAATGTTGACAACATTTTCAATATTTTTGATTAATTTTTCTGCATCAGTTGGTTGCAAAGCCAGTTCAGTTCGCCCCAAACGAGAGTAAGTCAAGAGAACATTAATTAATTCTTCCATGCGCTTGCTTAAACGAACCAAGGTTTGCAGCTTATAAAGTCCTTCTTGATCCAGAATTTGAGCATAATCTTCTAGCAAAAAAGTGGAGTAGTTATGAATTCCCCGTAGAGGTTCTTTTAAATCATGGGATGCAACATAAGCAAAGGCATCTAATTCGATATTACTACGTTGTAATTCCAGATTAAGTTGGGCAAGCTCATCTACTTTACGCAGAACAATGTCAATGATGGTATTTTTCAGTTCAATTGCTTCTTTAATTTCACAATTTTTCCAAGGTAGCGAAGTATATTTAACAGTTTCTTTCCACAAATTAAAAGATTGACGGGGCGATAATATTAAACTCCCATCTGCTTCAACTTTGACACCCTTGCTCGGATTTCCTGCCCAATTGACAGTTTGCAATACTTCGGGGCGAAACCAGAGAATATAATGCTCTCTAATTTTACTAATCTCCAGCGCCAATAAACCACTCCCTACTTGTGTAAAGTCGGCAGCGGCAGCATACTCTTTGATTAAACAATCTGTATAAAAAATATTCTGTTCATTGATTTTAGTCTTAAGCCACTGTATCAAAAGAGAGCTATCAGATTTTTGGGGAGTTGTACCAATTTGGGTTAGCTCTCCTTCAACAGATAAAATTGCTCCTTGAGCTCCTACTAAATTGAGTAAGTTTTTTGGAGTTCTCCCTAACCCCTCTACCCAGTCATCAGCTTGAGAGAGAATCTCAATGAGTTGGGGGTGAATCATTTTAATGCTTTGCTTATAATCTAGATCTTGGTTCTCTTCTTTAGAGTCAATTTCTAAAGATATCACTTGTCCCAAAAATTCACAAGCAGTACGGATTTCATAGGATAAATATTTCGGGGAGTAATGATGGCAAGCAATCAACCCCCACAACTTTTGATTTTGAATTAGGGAAATTGACATAGATGCCTGAACTCCCATATTCTTAAGGTATTCAATATGGATGGGAGAAACACTCCTTAAGACGGAATAACTCAAATCAAAAGGTTGATGGTCTTCTGGATTCGGGGGTAATTCAACAGGTTGATAATCAAGATCTGGAATTAAGCGCAGTAAGTTTAGTTGGTAAAGTCTTCGTGCAGGTTGAGGAATATCGGTTGCTGGATAATGTAAGCCCAAAAATGCAGTTAAATCATCTCGCTTAGTTTCCGCAATTACATGACCTGATTTATCTGGAGCAAAGCGATAAACCATTACTCGATCAAATCCTGTTAGAGTTTTAATTTCTTCAACAATAATTTGAGAAAGATCCTGTAAATTAAAGGCATTTTGCATTTTTGATAAAGTGCCTTTAGTCATTTGGTAAAACTGAAAAAATTTATTGTCTTGGTTGGAGGTTAATGGTTCCAACTCAAGAATAATATAGCTATCTGGTGAACGGTGAACAATACCATTAAACAGATACTTTTGATTATCTCGTGTCAGCGTAATTTTCAGAGGATTAATCTGTTCAAAATCTTTGGCTAGACAGTGGGTAATTAATTCACTTTGTTGTTGTCCTAGGAGGTTGACTAAAGGTTCACCAACTAAGTCATCAGGAGAAATCCCAATCAAGTCTTCCGTATTTTGACTCACTTGTACAATCTCAAGCTGAGGCTCCCTCAAGACGAACAAAACCCCATGAGGCTGAATAGAACCAGGAATATGAATTTGTTCTTTATCGCAATTAGTTAAGGTGACGTTGGCAGCAGTAACTATGTCCATGTTTAAGGGTTTAAGGATTAATTATTGAAATGATAAGTTACTTACTTTTAAGAGCATTTTTTTTAGGGGGAGTGTAACTCTTGACCCATAATCTATGATTCTCTCCACACCCTCTTCACCGAAAGCCTTTCGGCTTATCTTCGTGCCATTCGATTGAGGGGGCAAATGAATATCTTTTGTCTTAACCGGATTTAGTATATAGCAGTCGCCAGGGTGGTTAAGACATTCTCAGGTAAGGCAAGTTAATAAAGGGCTTAAGCTCCTTGTCCTAATTGCCTTAGCGGTTGCTATAAAAGGATTCTACTTTTAATAGTCTCTAAAATTTCGCAAAATTGTAAGATCGGAAATTGCGTAATTTAGCTTCTATACCAGGTTACAATCAAATATAAAAGTACGTAATACCAGAGGAGTAGAGCAAAAGACAGATAGCCCCAAAGATCTAAGGTCTCAAGCTCAGATATTACACGCCTGTCGAAAATTGACTTGGGTCGGGAGGCAACAGGCAACAGTGATAAGATTTGACTGTTTCAGTATTGCTATATATCAAACCGTGAAACCCTTTAGTGACGTGGCACAGCTAAAAATGTGTAATAAATTTTAGATTTTAGATTTTAGATTTTTGGTAGTGTGCACGTTACGCGATCGCACTACGTCTATTCTCTCATTTAAAGTGTGTCACGGTACTACTAGCGCGACACACCTAAAAATGTAGGTTGGGTGGAACGAAGTGAAACCCAACACTCGCCTTACTGATGTTGGGTCTCGTTACCTCGACCCAACCTACGTCTGATATAGCAAAAGGCAGAAGGAAAAAGATTGATAGATAAAGTTTTCAGGCACTTGCTGTTGTCCCAACAGCCTTGGCAGTTGCTATAAATTCCGGTTAAAGACTCCCGTTTTCATCAAACCGCGAAACCTCGTAGTGGTGCGACACAGCTAAAATGTTGGGATGGGAACTGTGTTGGGTCTCGTTGCCTCGACCCAACCTACATTTTTAGGTGTGCTACGGCACTACGATAGGTACATTTTTTTCGATAAAATCAACTAAGGAGACACATTCCCAGCCCACTTCAACCATTGGTATAAGGAAGTGACAAAGTTTAACTTGCGCAATCTCGGTGCTTTGGATTTGGCAATAGCATCTACGGTACGTAAAGCTACGTATTGTAAACCGAGGAAACTATCAACGGCTGCATAAGGTCCACCTAGGGTAATTATGCCAGAAGCATACATTTGACCCCGGGAACTACGCATTTCCACCATTTCAAAGTCATTACTAACACTCAGACGCCCTAAGTCATTGAGGGGTAGGTTGTAATGGGTTACCAGGTCATCCAAAAGGGGACTAGCGCTAACATCAGCTTCAAGTCCGGTAGCATCAATGATAAAGTCCGCTTCTAGACGCAGTTGTCCCTTAAATTTTTTCTCCTGGATATAAGTAACCAGCTTGTTGGCTTCTCGCTCAACCTTT
This sequence comes from Symploca sp. SIO1C2, assembly GCA_010672925.1. Lineage (GTDB taxonomy): Bacteria > Cyanobacteriota > Cyanobacteriia > Cyanobacteriales > Coleofasciculaceae > Caldora. The sequence goes on from JAAHFP010000014.1 coordinate 77,219, forward strand.
TCTACTTCCCCAAACTCTATATTGTACCATCCAGAACGGATGCCTTGATCAACAATGCGTTTCCAATCTGTGCGATCAGCGGTAGTAGTACCTCCCCAATCCGCAAGTAAACGCTGTCGCTCTTGGCTATCAGCCTTTTCCATTATCTCCCGGAGTTCCCCTCCCCAACAGCCTTTAGGCCAATTGAACGGTTGAAACTCGTAGTGGTGTTCTACAGAGCGCTGAGCTTGGCGAAATTTGTTACCTTGAGGTTTAAGCGATCGCATCAAGTGTACTACCTGAATTTCTGAATTACGCTTTCGTGCTTCATAAAGCCGTTGCAAAATCCGTGATGCGACAATACCTCGACCACGAATCAAGACTATACCACCATGCTCCTCTAAATATTTGTAGACATGATCGTGGGGTTCATAAGCATTCACTACCGACTGAAAATCATGAGCTTTCAGTCGATAATCTTGCAAATCTGGGAGAAATCTAATTGCTGGGTAACCAGTTGCCAGTTGAACATAACGAGCAATAACAAAACCATGTTTACGCTGTTCCGTTTGAGTGGCGGAATAAGCTACACAATATCGTCCATCAGCAGTTTTGCGAATTGCCCTGACATTACCATAGCGAAATATTTGCTCCCAGCCAATCCGCTTGGCTTCCCGGTCAATGGAATCAAATACATTACCAGACCGAGGGGTATAAGTCTGAATAAAAGTTGGTTCAGCAAATACTTGCCACAGATACCGCAAAGATGTTGAAACACGACCCCGAAAAAGATCACGCCAAGCTTCTCTTAGGGCATAACTTGGCCAACCCCAGATATTATCAGGACAGGAATCGGAATTAGAGCGCAGCCTTTCGTGAGGGGGAATCTGAGAACTCTGGCAAAGTTGCTGGTAACGGGCATAGGGTTGGGGAGCAATACCTAAAGCAGTAATCTGAGAGCTTTTCACGCCGGAAATTCTCAAGAAATCCGTCCAAACAAAACTGCCTAATCCTCCTCCAACCGCTAAATAGTCCACCTCTTCCACTTCCACACCAGTAGCATAGACATCTTGCACTGCCACCTGTTCTTCATCAAATATCCGTGGAGGAAATGCCTGTTGATTGACCTCATTATTTCTGGGGGGCTGTGGTGCTGGTTGGTTAGGATCTGGTAGCTGGGTTTGGGGACTAAAGAAAATTTGCGAACTTCTAGGAGGACGCAATTGGGTTCTAGCAACAAAGCTGACAGTAATGGCATAAGGACCAATTTGTAAAGTATCACCATTGGTCAGGGCACTTCTAGGGCGACGGACGCCGTTGACAAAAGTCCCGTTACGACTATCTTGGTCAATTACCATCAACCCGCTGATGTCCTGGACAATTAGAGCATGGTAGCGAGATACTTCCAGGCTATTGAGAACAATTCGGGAAACAGGAGAGCCTTGCAGTTGGGTCTCCATAGAATTGAAATCCCTTCCCAGAGCAATAGGAACCTCTAGCAATGGCTCCCGCATATCTCCTGTAGCTGGTTCTTCCCAAGTCAGCTGAATTCGCATCGGCGCAGAATTCATAAAATTTACCCCTCACCACTGTTAGGTGGAATGACAACACTTATGGCAGATGTCAGGGAAGTACCACACCATTGGCATCCCAAGGCAATCCGATCATAAGAAGAAGTTCGACCACAATTGGGACACTGTAAACCATAGGATACCTGTTTGGGAAGGTATGGTTTCTCTTGTTCACCAAGCTCAACCTCACTCACTTGGAGCTTGACTTCCCCTAAATAAATAGTGCTTCCTTGATGTAAAAGGGGTTCTTCATAAGTAATTGCTCGTCCATCCACTAGGGGAGGATTACTCTCACGGAGGTTACGCAGCACAAAGGCATGTTTAGCAGAGTCAAAAAAGATTTCAACGTGCAACCCGGATACAGTTAAGTCACTAAACACCAGATCACATTGAGCTGGGTCTCGACCAAGGCGCACTGTCCCCGGATGCTTGCTATATTGTTGATGAAAAATTTTCTTAGAGATATTCTGTTGTTTTTCTTGCCAATTTAAAGTTAGTTCAGGCATTTTTTCGACCTAATTCTACGATGAGCCTTAATTTTTCCCTCAACATACTTCACTAGCTAACAACTCGATTCCTGACAAAAGTTAAAAATCATTGGACAAATGTAGAGACGTTGCAGGCAACATCTCTACAACACGCCAGATGCTAACTGGTCTGCCAAGCGAGTTGTCTGGGGTAATCGATATTCCGTAGTACAACGCAGGACATAGTCAATGGCAGTAGGTAAACTGATGAGATGACCAGGAGAAACATAGATAGGCTTGACATTGGTACGCGATCGCACCACTGCTCCAATAACTTCCCCTTGATCCCTTAAGGGTTGCCAGCTGCCTTTTTTTAAGGCTAACTCATCATGCTCACCAATAAACAAGGACTTAGCAACGCCAATAGTGGGAATCTTGGTGAGCAATCCCAAATGACAAGCAAAACCAAATCTACGGGGATGAGCGATCCCCTGACCATCACATAGTATCAAATCTGGTACTGTCTTCAGCTTTCCCAAGGCTTCCAGAATAACTGGTACTTCCCGAAAGGAGAGTAAACCGGGAATGTAAGGAAAAGTAGTAGAACATAGAGCAATCGCTTGCTCCTGTAGTTGTAAGTCAGGGAAACTTAACACTACCGCTGCTGCTCTAGAAACAGCACCATCCTCCTCAAAACCAACATCAACACCAGCAACATACCGTACCGTTCCCAATTGATCTATGGTAATTACCTCTGATTGCAGTTTTTCCTGAATCGCGATCGCTTCTTCTTCTGTTATTTGTTGTTGGTTGTTGGTTGTTGGTTGTTTGTCATTTGTTGTTGGTTGTTTGTTGTTGGTCATTAGTCATTGGTCATTTGTTGTTGGTTGTTTGGGAATTGTCAATATCTCCCTTGTCTTCCTTGTCTTCCTTGTCTTCCTTGTCTCCCTTGTCTTCCTTGTCTCCCTTGTCTCCCTTGTCTTCCTTGTCTCCCTTGTCTCCCTTGTCTTCCCCAGCTCCCTCAGCTCCCCAGCTCCCCAGCTCCCCCATCTCCCCATCTCCCAAACTCCCACACTCTCACATTCCCATAACTTCGTAACCAGCATCCACATACAAAACTTGTCCAGTGATCCCACTAGCTAAATCACTGCATAGAAAAGCAGCTGTATTACCTACTTCCAGTTGGGTGACAGTACGCCGCAGTGGTGCTACTTGTTCTACGTGATGAATCATATCTAGGATACCTCCCACTGCAGATGAAGCTAAGGTGCGAATCGGACCAGCGGAGATGGCGTTGACGCGAATATTCTGAGGACCAAGTTCTGCTGCGAGGTAACGGACACTCATTTCCAGTCCGGCCTTAGCAATTCCCATAACATTATAGTTGGGTATCACTTTCACCCCTCCCAGGTAAGAAAGAGTCACAATGCTGCCCCCTTCTTTCATCAGGGGTTGTGCTGCGCTCGCTAATCCAGTCAGGGAGTAAGTGCTAATTTCTAGCGCTTGAGAAAAACCTGGGCGGGAGGTTTGACTAAAACCTCCTGATAAATCTTCCTTATTGGCAAAGGCAAGGCAATGGATCAAGATGTCAAGTTTGCCCCATTGTTGGTCAATTGCTTCAAAAACTGCGGCAATTTGGGTATCATCTTGAACGTTACAAGGTAAAAAGAGACTAGGTTGGAGTGGTTCTACCAATTCTTCGACTTTTTTCTTATAACGACCTTTCTCATCCGGCAGAAACGTAACACCCAAATTTGCGCCAGCTTTTTTCAACTGCTGAGCAATACCCCAGGCAATGGAACGGTTATTGGCAATACCAGTGACAAGAGCGTTTTTTCCAGTTAGATTTAGCATATAATTATACCCTAAGGAGGATGTTATTTTGACTGAAGGGCTTTATAGGGCTGTGTCCTGTTCCCAACAGCTCAGCAGTTAGTTTAACCCGTGAGAAGCCCAACAAATCAATAGTGTTGATGAAAAAGGAAAATGTTTGTTTTAAGTCAGAATCTAAGCTGCAAAGGTAAGATAAAGATTTAGAAAGTCAGAAAGCTTTTAAGGTAAAGAGACCGGGAATAGTATTTCGGTACTATCTAAACTCTCCCTGTAAAGTGAGAATCCCCGTCAATGAAAGCGCGGGTAGTGTCAACTAGAGCAATGGATAGCGTTGTGACGCAATATAGACCACTAGAATCTGTGTTCCGTCAGATGAGCGGTGGAGGCTTTCCACCGGTTGTCGAAACATTTGAGCGGGGCAAAACAATTTTTTTCCCAGGAGACCCCGCAGAAAGAGTCTACTTTTTGCTCAGAGGTGCTGTAAAGCTCTCTAGAGTTTATGAAGCAGGGGAAGAAATTACGGTAGCACTGTTGCGAGAAAACAGTGTTTTTGGTGTACTATCCCTGATTACAGGTCATCGCTCTGACCGGTTTTACCATGCGGTTGCTTTTACCCCTGTAGAGTTACTCTCTTCTCCAATTGATCAGGTAGAGCAAGCACTTAAAGAAAATCCAGAGCTATCTATGTTAATGCTCCGGGGGTTATCCTCTAGGATCTTGCAGACAGAAATGATGATTGAAACTCTGGCTCACCGAGACATGGGTTCCCGATTGGTGAGTTTTTTGTTAATTCTTTGCCGCGACTTTGGTGTACCTACATCTGACGGGATTATGATTGACTTGAAACTCTCCCATCAAGCGATTGCGGAAGCGATTGGCTCAACCCGTGTCACAGTTACTCGTTTACTAGGGGATTTACGTACTGAAAAAATGATCGATATTCACAAGAAAAAAATTACCGTTCACAATCCGGTAGTTTTGAGTCAGCAGTTCACCTGAGAATATCAAGGCTGAAGACTCCCTACACTTTCCTCTCTCATGACCACAAGCACACAGCATAAGTTAGGCTGTATCTGGACAGACTGAAAACATTTAATGACCAGCGCTTACATCCTAATCGCAGCAATCTTGGTGTTGGGAGCAGTGATCGCAACCCTAGGTGACCGCATCGGTACAAAAGTGGGCAAGGCGCGGTTGAGTTTATTCAATCTGCGTCCTCGCAAAACTGCTACTCTGGTCACCATTATTACAGGGAGTTTGATTTCTGCTTCTACCTTAGGGATTCTCTTTGCTACTAGTGAGTCTCTAAGGGAGGGAGTTTTTCAACTGGACAATATTCTCAAAAAACTAAGAATTGCTCGTGGTGAAGTTGATATAATTAATGCGGAAAAATTTCAGGTAGAGAACGAGTTGACCCAAGCTCAAACTCAACTTAAGGATCTTTCTGCCCAGGGTTCTGTTCTTCGCTCAGAAATCAACTCCCTTTTAAAGGAACGTCAGGTACTCAATAAACAAAAGAAGCAACTCAGTCAGCAAATTTCTCAACTAAAATCCCAAGTGGTTCAACGGGATCAAGAACTAGCAGAGAAAAATCAAGAACTTTCTCAACGGAATCAGGAACTAGAAGAGAAAAATCAAGAACTTTCTCAACGGAATCAAGAAATCGCTGAGCAAAAACAAATAATTGCTCAAGGAGAGAATCGCCTTAAGGAAGTTGAACAACAGCTTAATGGAGCAAGAGATGAGATCTCTCAATTAGAAACTCGCCGTCAGACACTTGAACAAGAACTTGATGGAGCCAAAAGTGAAATCGCTCAACTAGAAACTCGCCGCCAGGAACTTGAACAAGAACTCGATGGAGCAAGAGGTGAAATTGCTCAACTAGAAACTCGCCGTCAGACACTTGAACAAGAACTCGATGGAGCAAGAGGTGAAATCACTCAGCTAGAAACTCGCCGTCAGGAACTCGAACAAGAACTCGATGGAGCAAGAGATGAAATCGCTCAACTAGAAACTCGCCGTCAGGAACTCGAACAAGAATTAGGTGATAGAGAAAAACTAATTGATTTTTTAGCCCAGGAAGCCAGAATCCTAGAACAGAACTATCAAATATTGCGACAAGGGAAAGTTGCTATCTTGCGTGGTCAAGTTCTGGCATCTGGAGTAGTGCGCATTGTTGAACCAGATGCTGCACCTCAGGCAGTGGATGAACTGTTGCGGCAGGCAAATAAGGCAGCAATTGAAATTACTCAGTCTGGTAATTATAAACCCAATGGAAGGTTGGTACAAATTCCTCAATCTCAAGCTGAACGCTTAATTAAGCAGATTCAGGATGGTCAAGATTATATAGTAAGAATACTCTCAGTTGGTAATTATGTTAAGGGAGAACAACAAATACAGGTCTTTGCTGATGCAGTAGTAAATCAAGTAGTCTTTGAAGCTGGTCATGTTCTTGCTACGATCCCCATCGATGCCTCAACTATGAACCAAGAGGAAATACGAGTACGTCTCAATCAGTTGCTAGCAGCATCTGAATTTCGTGCTAGTCGTGCTGGTATTCTGGGTAAGATTCAATTGGGAGATGGTAATAGCACCAAAATCCTTCGCTTTATAGAACAGTTAGAAGAGTATGATGAGCCAATCAATGTCAGAGTTGTTGCCCAACAAGCAACTTATCGGGCTGGTCCTTTAAAAATGCAACTGATCGCAATTCAAAATGGAGAAATATTATTTAGTACTTAGGAATAAGCAGTAGTAGGACTTCAGTCCCAAAAAAGCCACGCCTACCACCTATCTCAACGAAGAAAACCCTGCTGGACATAGAATTTCTAATGAATCACCTGGTACAATGGTAGGCGTAGTTGATGATGCAATAGAAGATTCTTCAGATGCACAAATCCTTCTAATAGCAGTAGTTTCACCTTCAATTTCAGTGATGAATAGCCAACCAATATAGCTAGGTAGTTCAGTATCTGGCTTCGGTAGAGCAGTAATTGCGACACTTTGAATAGGTAAGTCGCCGATAGCGGAACCATCCGAATCACCTTGAGGAACAATCTCATAGCGATAGAATTGGGTTTCCAAGTTGGTTACAATTCCCAATTCTGCTGTATCAGCCGCAAATTTGCCGTTTTCTAGATAATAAGCCTGTTGTGCTTGAGTGAGAATAGTGATAAACTGGGTGGGAATATTTGGCCTTGATTTTTGAGTTTCTAACTCAACTACTTGCACCTCTTCCGGTAAGGTTGTGCTATCAGAAATCTTCTCAAACAAAGTAGCACTAGTGCTAAAAGCAGTCGGTCTAGGTTGTCCAGGATCAATTCCATCTAATTCTAGACGTAGTTTACCTTCATTGGTCAACTCAAAAATAGTTTGGGCTACTTCATTAGGATTAGCTGCGACCTCAAGTTGCATGGGTTGAGTGGTAACATCAATTTGGTAACCCATTTCGATAGCGATCGCAGACCCTTCTTTGTCTGGTAAAACAATTAGTAGCTTAGCCTCTGGCGTAAAAATAAATGTTACCAGTTCATCAGTATTGGGATCTCTAGCTTGCCATTGCCCCAGTAATTGATTTGTGATACTTTCGGTATCTGCTGCTGCTGAAGCCTGAGCCACTGTCGGTGCGATCGCGGATTGAGCATTTACCAACGGTGCTTTTACTGTACCTATTAGTGCCAACATTAACAAAAGACAGGAAGTAGAAGGCATAGGATAGAAGTTTTTCACAGGTACTCCTCCAATTGTTGGTATGTAGGGGAAAAGCATTTGGGCGATAAATTTTCGCACATAGACCTAATATCAAGTTCGGTTGAATACTTACAATTTGGTGACAAGAAGGCAGTTAGGCGAAGCCGTTGCCGAAGGCTAGGCAGAGGGCAGAAGGCAGAAGGGAAGGAAAAAAGTTGCAAGTTAGAAAGGAGTTATCACTGTTTATCCGAACTTGATATAAGTATACCTATCGTAGGGTGTGTTAGCGAAGCGTAACGCACCGCATCACGGGTACAATCATTTTCACCCAATAGCCTAAGTCGCAACAGATAACAGGCATCCTACCTGTTCCACAGTAAAATTGAACAAAGTTGTTCACACCCGCAACACAATGACTCCGCAGCAACCCCTCAGCCAAAAGCTACAGAACCTAGAAAAGGTGGGTGATATTGATATTAGTCACTTGGTAATCGAGGATGATACCCCAGTAGACAACTTTCAATCCGAACAACAGCAAAGATTACTAATTGAACCATTGCACAGTTCCTCAGCCCTACCCAAGCCTTTTCTAGCGGCAGCTCATGTAGGATTGTTTTACGAACTTAAAGAAGACCCTATCGTTCCCGATTTCATGCTCAGTTTAGGAGTTCAAAGAGCAGCTGACTATTCATTACGTCAGAATAGAGCTTACCTAGTCTGGAAACTCGGCAAACTACCAGAAGTGTGTATTGAGATTGTCTCGAATCAGGAAGGAGATGAATTATTTCTGAGCAAGCAATCCCAGCAACAGGGGAAGACTCGGACAAAAATGGATATTTATGGCGACATTAATATACCGTATTACGTAGTATTTGACCCATTGCAAGAAATCCAAGGCAAAGAAGGGATGGATGGAGCCTTATTGCGAGTGTGGAAGATGTCTGATAAAGGTTATCAAGAACTGACATCCCATAAGCAAATCATCAATCCAGGAGAGTCGGTGTGGTTAGAAGAAGTTGGTATCGGATTGATGCTTTGGTACGGAGAATTTGAGGGAAATATCAAGAGGTTGTGGTTGCGGTGGTGTGATCAAGAGGGTCAGCCAATTCCCACAGGAGCAGAAGGTGCGGAGATATATCGACAGCGAGCTTATTATATACGGCAAGCTGAGATAGAGCGACAACGAGCTGAGCGATTAGCCCAAAAGTTACGAGAGATGGGAATTGATCCAGATCAGTTGTAGGGACTGGTTTAGTAATAACTTAGGTAATTTCCATTGATAATGGGGAATAAAATTCGGTAAATTTGTAGGGGCGGGTTTAGTGACAATCTAGGCTATTTGACCCGAATATTGGGATCAAAACCCGCCCAACGCTTAAAGGTAACAACTGCATTCCCAGTGAGATGGTTCAACGATCGCTCCGACAAAAACTACCACTGAAGCCGAAATTTCCCTTAGCTAAGCATCGACTGCTAATGGGTCTTTTTGCCATTGCTCTTACCAGTTCCATCATTATTACTCCAGCAGTTTATCCCCAAAGTCCTAGCCCCACACCATCTGCTCGTCAGGAATTGGAAGCTGAGATTCGTGAATATGCCGAATTTCATGTAGAAAATGAGCAACCTCCCAAAACCCAAGAAGTAGTTAATCTTTTGTATCCCAACGAAGTAGGAATGGAGAAGAGAGAGATTGCTAATATCTACAACAAGGAATATCAAAAGCTCAAAGATGCTCAAGATGCTGACTTATTGCATAAAATCCAAAACGATCTCCTCAAGAATCTGGGCTGGGTTTCTGCGGCAATTTTCGGTATTTTGCTGATCTTCCGCGATGTTGTTACTGGGTGGATAACTAAGTTATTCAATACTATTGGCACTGGGATTTATAACCGGTGCGCAGGAAGTAGATTATTTCGCAGTATTTCCCTAAAACATTATCGCCAAGGCTTAATCGAAAAGCATAACCAGTTAAAAATTCCCTTTCGCCCCAATCGCCCCCTGAGTCTTAGGGATATCTTTGTTCCTCTCAAAGTTACTGGTACAAAGCTAGGAGCAGCTACTACAGACAATGCTATAGAGAAAGCCTTTGGCAATGTGGCAGCCAATACTAGTGATCGGGGTAATACTGTATTTCAGTTTTTGGAAGATACTTTAGCAACTAGTAGCGAAGTTAAAGAACAATTTTCTTTTGTTTTGGTATAAAAGAAAGAGACAAAATAATCACAAAATGAGAAATTAGGGAGATTGCGATGCAACCCTCAACTCAACCTACAAGCAAATCGCATCGACCATAAATGTAATTGCTCCACTGCTGAGCAAGCACAGCGATCTCCTGACGTTCCTTCTCATTAAGCCATAAATCTGACCAACTCAGCTTCCATCTGCTAAGCAAACGTTGGAGATCTACCAATTCAGTCGCGAAAGTAATATCAGTCTCTAAATCGATTTGAGGAACCATCCACTCAATAAAAAACTGACTCTCCCTAACCAGGTGTTGTGCAACAGATTCATCGGTTCCACTCCAAGCCAATAGCTGAATCCGCATCAGGTTTAAGGCAAGACTATCTAATTGAGTAGCCCTATTTGCTTTAAGATAATGAGACTTAAGTATATCCCAATTCATATAACTCCCTATTTTAAAATATTTTCAATCTCCTCATCTGTGAATCCAAACTGCCGAAAAATTCTTAGCACATAGGCAGGTGACATTTCTCTAGCTCCCACATCGATTGGAACTATTCGTGTTTTATCTTCAGTTACGCGGCTATAAAGGCTATGATCTCCTTTGCCCTCACGATAAAAAACACAACCTGCTTTCTTCAACAGTTTAATTAGCTGCTGTGGCTTTAGTGAAGGAATATTTTTAGGCATAAACTGCTCTGAACTCGTAAGATTCTGATACAGGCTCTTTTGATTCTACTGTTAAGAACTCGTGTAATTCCTTGATAGAAATTGGATTGCAGTAAACATCAGATTGAGAGGTATAAACTTCTTGAAATGACTGAACTGCTTCTTTGAGCTTAGTAATTGCCTGCTCTTGTGTATCACCTTGTCCAACAATTCCATTCTCTAGGCATAAAGCAACCCAATATTCTTGACTTGGGCGCAGGATAACAGTGTAAAAATCCATGTTGGTTACTTTAATAAAACTCTTGTGGAACAGGTATATTACCTATTATTGTACTGTTTTCGGGAAAGCGATCGCGTGATTGTCTAGATTATCGATAAGGCTGGTTTTGTATTAAGGTGATCGCTCAATGCGTTAACGATGAACCTAAACCAGCCCCTACAACGCTCGAATTTTTTTGCTACTCAATTAACCAAATAAAGAGGATGCAATCACTCTTTAAAATCATCCGTTAACAAACGTTTGAGCAAACTAGGTGCAACCCAAAAACCAGCAGTCTGTAACTGATCAAAAGCTACTTCGACATCCAGCAATTGAGCTTTGGCAGCATCTTTGATAACACCCAAAAGACCGATTATTTTTAATCCACGTTTTGCTGCAATTCGCCTTGCTGCTTTATCATCTAAAATTACTAGATTTGCTTTCACTTGTTCTGCTAGTACAATTGCTTCACGCTCTCCTAAATCCAGAGTGTCTAACTCAATATCTTGATTCAATTCGATAATTTTAATTTGTAGCCAATCAGGAGGTTGACTAATCCAGCTTTGGACAATATTTGGAGATTCAGAGGCACTCAGTTCATCAGCAACAGCTTGAGGAATAATGATGCTTGTGTACAGGGCAGGTAATATATCAATCTGATTAATAATCAGGAGATAACAAATAGCAGAGGTATCAGAAATAATAATCATTATCCTCTGAATATCCTAAGCGTTTTAATATCTTGTTCTAACTCAGTCTCATCATAATTTAAATAAACTCCCATGCGCTTGAGAAAAGCATGAGTTGCTAAACGAGTTGGCAGTTGCAGAATTTGACGAACTTCAGCTGTAGTAAGTTTACCATTTCGATAAGAGTCAGCAACCATGAGTTCTAAGAGACGAACAGAGAGATTTTCTTCAGTTTGCTCTAGTCTGTGAGCAATGTTGTCAGGAATTTCAACAGTGATTTGCATACGAAAAAACTTATGTAGTCTAATGCCTAATCTTAAGAGTAGACAATCTCCAAGTAACACCTATTGTAGATGATATTGGATATCAATGGTGAACATTTAAAAAAAGCGATCGCGCAATTGACTTAGGTTATCGATAAGGCGGGTTTTGTATTAAGGTAATTGAAAAATGCGTTAACGGTGACTCTAAACCATTGGTGTCAACTTAAGCCTAGACATAACTGACTAGCTGGATTCCCTAACTCACCTTGGATTCAAATCCAAGGCTAATAGCTTAAGTCCATTAAAATGGACTAAATTTTTCGGTTTTACCTTAAGTTTAGTCATCTAAAGATGACTTGAGCTATTAGCAAGGAACTTAAGTTCCTTGTGGGGTGTGAATTTTACGTTAAGTTGACACACATGACCCTAAACCCGCCCCTACAAGACTACGAACCTTGCCCATTAACATAGTAATCTCTTGTACCCTTGGCATTGAGTGCATCTTCAAGGCGATTCAAGGCATGAATATAAGCAGCAGTACGCATGGAAATTCCTAATTCTTGAGAAATTGACCATATTTTCTCCGTTTCTTCCACCATTTTCTGTTTGAGTCGTTCCGTAACTTGCTCTAATGTCCAATAAAGTCCACTCCGGTTTTGCACCCACTCAAAATAACTAACGGTGACACCACCAGCATTGACTAAGATATCGGGGAAAACATATATTCCCTTTTCTGATAAAACTTCATCAGCACTAGAAGCAATCGGCCCATTAGCGACTTCAAAAATATATTTAGCCTTGATATCCCGTGCATTGTCTTCAGTGATTTGATTTTCCAAAGCCGCAGGAATCAGCACATCAACATCTAGGGCAAGCAATTCTTCATTACTCAAGGATTTATGTTCCACAATATTACAGACTGTCCCTTGGCAATAAACAGCCTTCATTCCTTGAGTAGATGCTTTATATTGCCTAATACTAGGAATATCTAGTCCCTTTTTGGCGTAAATTGCTCCTTGAGAATCACTAACAGCAACAACTTTATAACCTACTTTGGCCAAAAGTTCTGCTAGCACAGCTCCCACCTTACCAAATCCTTGGATAGCAACAGTTGTTTCTTTAGGTGGCAGATCAAGTTTGCGCAAAATACATTGAATCACAAAAAAAGCACCATGAGCAGTTGCTCCATCACGACCAACACTTCCTCCCATCGTCAGGGGCTTACCAGTAACCACCGCTGGACTGAATTGACGGCGGATGATACTGTATTGATCCATCATCCAACCCATAATCATAGAGTTGGTGTAAACATCAGGAGCTAAAATATCAACATCAGGACCAATAAAATCCGCGATCGCATCTATATAACCGCGACTTAATCGTTCTAACTCAAACTTGGATAAGGTTTTAGGATTGAGGGTAATTCCTCCTTTACCACCACCAAAAGGTAGATTTAAAACAGCACATTTAAAGGTCATCCAAAAGGCCAGAGATTGAACTTCATCCAGAGAAACATTGGGGTGATAGCGCACACCACCTTTAGCAGGTCCTCTAGTGTCGTCATAGCGCACTCTATAGCCCTGAAATATCTTTAAAGAGCCATCATCCATACGGACGGGAATTGAAACACTCACACTTACTTTGGGATGTTTCAACCGTTCACTAGCATCTTCAGAAATCGAAACATATTTCAGCGCTGCCTGCAATCTTTTACTAGCATCAATAAATAATGAATCAGACATCGATTTATTTCTCCTGTTAGTTAACCAAGTTTTTCCTACCCTTTACTTGAGGAAGATATTCTTGTGTTATCTATACCAGCAGCAACTAATCTATAGCCTGTTAAGTAAATCAACTTCACTGCTTGTTCTCTCCCTCACCAAGCAGAAAAAATAGCCTCTAAATAAAATTATGGCTGATTTTCCTAAGAAATATCCTGAAATCGCACAATACTATATGCATTGTTACAATTTATACAAAATCTAGATTCGTCACCCCCATTTTGAGACCACCGCGAAATCCTGTAGAGACGTTGCATGCAACGTCTCTACAGGGTAGGACAACACTAAGTGCTGAAACTTTTACCTGTCAATTTTTTCCCTTCTGCCCTCTGCCTTCTGCCTTTTGCTATACCAGATTTTGTATTAGCTATCAGCTTCCTTCCTTCCCTCCTGCCTCCTGCCTCCTGCCTCGGAGCCTTCAGAGTACTAGCGACATAAATCAACAAGTATGTCAATAATAGAAAAGGACTTTTAAATCCGACTTTAAACAAAATAAATTAGTCTAACCAAATTTTAATTAATCCTGGTTACCCTTAGTTCTTGGGAATAACCAAACCACTCGTATGGCAAACAGGAGGCAAAGATGCTTGAACTCCTAGGCGCACTCTCAGCTTCAGCAGCAGCGGGAATGAGAGTTGCCCTACCCCTCCTTATCATTGGCTTGTTGCACAGTGATTATCTTTGGTCAAAGATACCACTACTCTCTCATATTCATCCATCCCTCTTAATAGGTATCTTAACTAGTTGGTCTTTATTTGAGCTATTTGCTTCCAAAAAGCTCATCGGACAGAGAATTTTGCAAGTGGTTCAGCTATTCTTGAGTCCTATTGTTGGTGCGATTATGGGCATTGCCATTGCTCAGTTCACAGGAGCTCCTGTTCCAGTTGTCTGGATTATCGGCATAGTCAGTAGTTTATTAGCTTTAGTACTCCAACTGGTTCAAGTGGGCTGGTTCTTCCGTTTACGGGGTTTACCCCTATGGCTAGTTTTTCTTGAGGATTTTTTGTGCGTTGCTTTAGTTCTGTTTGCTTTTGATGCACCTCAACAGGGAGGATTAATCGCCCTACTACTATTGTGGCTGGCGATACGCAGTTCCAAGCAGTGGTATTCCTGGTATATGAAACAGACCAATTCTCGCAGAAGTCGTCGGTTACGCCGTCAGAATCTCGACTGAGCCGGAGGGAGTGTGGGAAGCTGAGGGAGTTGAGGAAGCTGAGGGAGCTGAGGGAGCTGAGGGAGCTGAGGAAGCTGAGGGAGCTGAGGAAGCTGAGGGAGCTGAGGGGAATGTTCCCAATTCTCAATTCCCAATTCTCAATTCCCAATTCCCAATTCCCTACTCCCCTCTTCACAACAAACCAACAAAATGCAATGGTCCGTAACCAGTAATTAGCTCTAACATCAAAGCAAGAAAACCAATCATTGCAAAACGACCATTCCAGACTTCTGCTGCTGTAGTCAGACCCCACTCCCAACGTTCTTGGGGATACATCTTAACTGTCTTGTTTGGACGAACTGCCTCTGAGAAATTACAATTAGGAGCTTCTAGAGCTTCCAATACTAAAGTCGCGAGGGAGTTGATAAAGACAGGATGGGTATTGAGGGCTGGTACGCGCTGGAAGTTCTTAATCCCTGCTTCTTCTGCTATTTCCCGATACTCAATATCAATTTCTTGAAGGGTTTCAATATGCTCCGAGACAAAGCTAATGGGAACCACTAACAAATTCTCGACTCCTTGAGCACCAAGTTCTTGCAGAGCATCATCGGTATAGGGTTTGAGCCACTCTACCGGGCCAACTCGACTTTGATAAGCCAGGTTGTGGGAATTTGGGCGATTGAGGGTTTTCATAATCAAAGCAGTGCAATCCTCAATTTCTTCCTGATAAGGGTCACCACCTTCTGTGACGTAACTTACAGGAACACCATGGGCACTGAAGAAGATCTGAACAGATTCAGGGTTGGGAAACTGATCTAGCTCCTGCTCAATTAACTGTGCCATTGCTTGCAGATAACCTGGTTGTTTATACCAGGAGGGAATAATTGTATATTCAATTTCCTTTAGTTTTGGTTCTTCTTGCCATAGTTGTTCCAGAACCCGGAAACTCGATCCACTAGTGCTGATAGAAAATTGAGGATAGAGAGGAAGAATGACCAGTCGCTCAATTTTGTCTCGCTTAATCTGCTCCAAAGCCTCTTCAGTAAAGGGATGCCAGTAACGCATACCAATATAGATTTGAGCTGGCTGCCCTTGTTGATGCAAATTTTCTTGGAGAGCTTGGGCTTGAGCTTCGGTGATTTTCCGTAGTGGAGAACCACCTCCAATTTGTTTATAGTTTTCTTGAGATGTCTCAGCTCGCCGAGTGGAGATCAACCAAGCAAGAGGTTTTTGTAACCAAGAAAAGGGCAGACGGATAATTTCCGGATCAGAAAACAAGTTGTAGAGGAAGGGACGGACATCACCTAGTTCCTCTGGTCCACCTAAATTTAGCAATAATACCCCAGTACGACCCATAGTGCTCACAAATTTCCAAAAATTTTATATTTGTTACTGATTTTAACAATATATTGTCTTGATGGTTGTAATTTGCATTAAGGAATACAGATCTTTACCAGGGAGTGAGCAATGGCTACTATCTTAAGAACTTGGAGTTATCAGTACCAATGGCTATATGACGGGATTTCCCGTCTGGCAGCCCTCGCGGTGGGTGGGGAAACACGATTCCGCCAGCTACCTTTGCGAGGGTTACAAATTAAACCAGAAACTCAGGTGCTAGATCTTTGCTGTGGCAGTGGTCAGGCTACTAAATTTTTAGTAAACTCTAGCAACAATATCACTGGCTTGGATGTCTCGCTAGTTTCACTGGAACGAGCAAGGACTAATGTTCCTCAAGCATCCTATGTGGAAGCCGCAGCAGAAGAGATGCCATTTCCAGATCATCAGTTTGATGTGGTACATACAAGCGCGGCACTTCATGAAATGAAGCCTTCTCAATTACAGGATATTATTAATGAAGTTTATCGAGTACTCAAGCCAGGAGGAGTGTTTGCTCTAGTAGATTTTCACAAGCCGACTAATTGGCTATTTTGGCCTGGATTAGCCCTATTCCTAGAGTTGTTTGAAACGGAGACTGCTTGGCAGTTGTTGGAGACAGACTTGATTGGGTTGCTTCAAGAAGCAGGCTTTAGTTTACTCAATCACACTTTGTATGCTGGTGGCAGTTTGCAGGTAATTCAGGTGAGGAAGTGATATCATCATGCCCAGTTGAATACTTATCGTGAAGGCTGACGCGGAGACACGGAGACGCGGGGACGCGGAGAAGTTTTTATCATAAGCGATTAAGCGGACATGATTATGATGAGTGTCCGATAATGCAAGCAACAGGGTAAAGTGCAACACATCTTCACTCCGAAGTAGTTTTTAGCGTTGGCTCATCTACAGTTAACCTTGCCACGCGGGAAGTCCAGCGCTGTAATTTTCAATTCAGCACCGAGATGAAAGCGTGGTCGAGATTTGTGGTATGGTAGGGAACGATGTTGGGTACTTCACACATGATTAAGAGGCACTAAGTCAATGGAAGTTAACAATTTAGGGTTTATTGCCACTATTCTGTTTGTTCTGGTTCCTGCTGTCTTTTTGTTGATTTTGTATATCCAAACAGCCAGCCAAAGTAACCAAGACAGTTAAAATCTACTGTCCAAACCATCCAGTCTGTTTGCACTCGAGGCAGGGCTGGTTTTTTTTGTATCATTCCAGCCTGGTGTTAAGGGTTAGGAGTTTTTTGCATTTCAAATATCATCTACTAAAACCTACCACCTACCACCTAACACCTACCACCTAACACCTACCACCTAGCTAGAACTACGTGTCAACAGTACAGGACAGTTGGCATATACCCGGACGTAGTCCGACAGGGAATTGCCTAGTAATCGATCCAAATCTACTAGGGCTTTGGCAATGGAAGGACGTCTGTCAGGAGAACCGAGAATTAACAAATCGATATTCAGCTCTTCTGCCAACCGGCAAATTTCTACCCCAGCCTGACCTGCACTATTATGGCAACTGCAAGCAACACCTTGCTGTTTGGCTTTTGCTGCTGCCTCTGCTAGCACTGGATCTTCTCCCCCATCAGATTTACGCCGAGTAGCATTAATATGCACGAGATGTAATTTACCTCCTGGGATATCTCGCACTAGGGACAGTGCTAAATCCAAGGACTGCTGAGCTGGTTTAGACTTATCAATTGCCACCATTACACGCTTCACTTGTTTGATGAAGGTGTCGTCTTTGACCAACAACATGGGGCGAGTGGACAATTGAAAAACGTATTGGCTCACAGAGTTTTGCAACATTGATTCTAAACGCTTGAGTCCTCGCGAACCCATAATAATCAGGTCAGAATCCTCTTCTTCAGCAACTTGAGGAACTATAATTTTAGGATCTCCCTGTTTGAGTCTGGGGGTAATTTTGTGTGGCTCTATTTTCAGGGATTTGACCGCATCTGCCAGAATTTGACCTCCCTCTTCCAGCTTCGCAGACATGTCTTCAGCGGTGATTTGGGGTGGCACAACGTGTAAAACAGTAACTGATGCCCGTTTCATGGAAGGGACTTCCGTCAACATATTGAGCATCTGTTCACACAAACCTCGACCGGCTACGGATACCAAAATTTTTTCAATCATAGAAGCTTCTCTTTGAGTATTTATTTAGTTGTTAAGTAGGATACCTTCTGACGTGGCTAGAAAAATTTGACAATTTATTAACGATAGGAGTGAAATTCAGAGACTATGGACAGCTTCTAGGCTGAGGTGGGTGATAATGATAATCTCTTGACGGAGTAAGTCAGTGAGCGGCTTTCACCTCATTGTTTTGATTGTCATGATCATCTGAGTTAATTTATATACTTAGATGTATTGACAAAATGCATTCGTTTTTAACTTGTTAACTATGTAGCTGGTTCGCAATGTGGCATAAGTGATTGCCATTTCAAGGTAATATACCTTAATAAATTGGGTAATTTCCGAGAGTGAGTTAGCAACAAAACTATGTTTACCACAAGTTATCGTTCTATTCTGGCCGTGATTCTGGTATTGGTAACAACCTTTTTGGTAAGTTGCGGTGGCCCATCAGCCTCGAAGCAACCTCCCACTTACACTGCCGAACAGATTCAGCAGATTCAGCAATATGCTGACAGATTGGCGGCAAAGCGCCAGAGAATCTCCGCTCTTGCAGGCAATATCCAAGACCGAGATTGGGTAGAAGTAGGCAGTTTGATCCACGGCCCCTTAGGTACATTACGACAGGAAATGAGTTATATGAGCCAGAAACTTCTTCCTCAGGATCAAAAAGTTGCTCGTGATCTAGCCAAAGATTTGTTCGACTGCCTGAATACCATTGATGCTGCGGCGACAGAGGGCAGCTATTCGGCGGCAATCAGGAACTACGGATTAGCCATACAAGACTTTGATGAGTTCTTGAAGTTGGTTCCCGAACAAAGCTAGTATTCAGAATTCAGAATTCAGAATGGAGAATTGAGAATGTTCTCTCTTCTCCATGTCTCCTCAACTGGCAGCGCACCGCCCGCTACGAAGGTCAGAAATGAGCAAAATTCCCCTCCCTCATTCCTTGGAGCCCTCTGCCTCCTACCTTATTTCTTAAAAGAAAGATTTGGGCTTGTATTAATTCAATCTAAAATCTAAAATCTAAAATCTCTAAGTGGGTCAAGTTGTAATCATTGGATGTGGTGTAATAGGGGCGGCGATCGCTTATGAACTCAGTTTAGTGACTGGGTTACAAGTCACTGTCCTCGACTGCCAATCCCCAGCTCAAGGAGCCACTAGCGCTGCCTTAGGGGTTATGATGGGGGTGATTAGTAAAAAGGTAAAAGGTAGAGCATGGCGGCTGCGGCAAGCTACGATACAACGCTATGAAACCCTGATTCCAGAATTGGAAGCAATTACCGGGCGTCAAATTCCCTTTAACCGTACTGGTATCCTGATGCTATGTTTGGCTGGAGAAGATTTAGCATCTTGGGAGAAGTTGGTAACAACTCGCCAATCCCAAGGTTGGCAATTGGAAATCTGGGATACTGCTCAACTCCAATCTCGGTGTCCTCAACTAGATTGCCAGGGGATAGCAGCTGCTGTCTATTCTCCTCAAGACAGGCAAGTAGAACCAACTGCTCTCACTCAAGCTTTAGTGGCAGCAGCTAAAAGTAACGGTGTAACCTTCAAGTTTGGTGTCACGGTTGAGGAAGCTGAATCAATTTCTGACCCTAGTTCAAATTCACGTACTTGCTGCCAAATTCATACTGATGCGGGGAAACTAGAAGTCGATTGGTTAGTAATTGCTGCCGGATTAGGTTCGACTCAACTAACTAACTGGTTTCCTGCACCAGACACAGCCAATACTTCACCCCTAATACTTAAGCCAGTCCTAGGGCAAGCTTTACAAGTAAAATTAAACCATCCTCTTGGACATAGTGATTTCCAACCAGTGATTGCTGGCAATGATCTGAATATTGTGCCAGTAGGGGAGAGGGAGTATTGGGTTGGAGCAACGGTAGAATTTCCTGATGAGCAAGGTGAGGTAGTTGCCGAAGCAGCATTGTTGGAGCAAGTAAGACACGAAGCAATTACTTTTTGTCCAGCCTTAGCTGATGCGACCATAGTCCGCACTTGGTCAGGTAAACGTCCCCGTCCCGAAGGGCGTCCCGCACCTGTTATTGAACCATTACCTGGTTATAGTAACGTTCTGCTGGCTACAGGTCACTATCGTAACGGTATTTTACTAGCACCTGTTACTGCTCAAATGATTCGGGAGGCAATTACCAATGAATAATGGATAATTGATAATTAATCATGGAGCCAACAAAACTAAATGCCGTGAGAGCATCCATTGCTTCTGATGTCGTAAACGATCGCTTCAGTAAAAACTCTAGAACATCAAGAAGGCGATCGCAACTTTTGTTAGGCTGCGTTACTTGGATAGTTATACACTGGGATTTGAATAGGCTCAATAGCACATTATGTCCGCTTATCAGGCAACTGTCTCACAAGTTCTCCAAATCAACTAGCTCTTGCAGTCTCCCTGATGTAAAAATTAAAATGCTACAGTGATTTAGGGTTGATGGTGTGAGAGTTGAGGAAATCATTTGGCTACATGCAATTATAGAGAAGCTTGCGCTCAAGCACCACGTAGAGCCTAATGAGGTAGAAGAAGTTCTCCGCAACAAACCCAAATTTAGATTTGTGGAAAAAGGAGAGCGAGAGGGTGAAGACGTATATCTTGCTTTGGGACAAACTAATGCTGGACGTTATCTAACAGTACTGTTTATTTATAAGCCCTCCGCTCAAGCTCTGATTTTAAGTGCAAGAGATATGGCAAATAAGGAGAGGAAGCTATATGGCAGAAAATAAGTCTAAAAAATTACCTCAGTTCAATTCTAGTCAGGAACTTGTAGAGTTCTTTGACACTCATGATCTGGGTGAATATGCCAGTGAACTGCCGGAGGTACATTTTGATGTTGACATTAAACGCAACCATTATTTGGTTTCAGTTGATGAAAATTTGATGAACAAACTTTTGACGGTTGCCTCTGAACAACAAGTTTCGGTTGAGATGCTGGTAGATTCCTGGCTCAAAGAAAAACTTCTCAGTGCAACATGATATAAAAGAATAGTAAGAGTCGTAGGTTGGGTTGAGGAACGAAACCCAACACCATTAGGGCTTTGTTGGATTGAGTTGTAGTGAAACCCAACCTACAGTTTTAGCTTTGCCACGGTAGTACTTTGTACCCGCTTATCGGGAAATGGGTTATCTTTTTTGGTAGTCTCACATTGTATAGTGCTATGCTAAATGCTGGCTTACCTATAAAGAGGTAGGAGATGGAGGACACAGGAAAAGAGCAACAGAGAAAGATCACTGTATTACCCGATCAGTCTTCGAGTGGAGCACTTGTAAGGCGCGAGACCCAATCTGATATTGAAGTCTATAAAGAAGTATTAAGTGATCGCTTTACAGAAGCAACAACAGTAGAGGAATGCGAAAAGCTCCTTGGATTGAGACGAGAAATTCAAGAATTACAAAGAGAAGATAGGCAATTAGAATATGCAGAAAGAGCAGCACAAATTCAGCTTCAACAAGCTCAGCAGAAAGCTCGTATGCAAAGTGGACAACAAATTGTAGCTATTACAATTTCAATCATCACTGGAATTTATCTATTACAAACTATTCCCTTAGCCGGTCTATTATTCTTGATTTTAGGTTTAGCAAAACCATTGGGATACTCTTTAGTAGAAATAGGTAGTTTTTTAGATAATTTAAAAATTTTTCCCCAAGACTCAAATAAGCTTTTGTCGAATGAAGTAGAACAAATAGATCCATCTGAGGAGTCTATAGATGCAAGATCCTAAATTAGATATGATGAGCGTATTTAAGCTGGAAACAAGGCTTAAAACTTTTGTTGCGATTTATCTCTCAATAGTTCTGCTTGTACTAACCTTGGTTGTGGTCATGATTCCAATGAATAGTGATTTACAGCAGGCATTAGTGATTATTTTAGGCTTGCTGACAGTCGCTACTATTGATGGCTTCAAAAAAGCACTGGATAGTACTTTATCATCTAAGATTAAAGAGTTTAAACAAATTATTATTCAAGATGGAGGTTCTTATGTTGATGGAGATGTTGATGGAATTAATAAGCCTATTACTGTTGAAGGCAATTATGTAAAGGATGGTGCAATTCATTATGATTATGGATATGAAAAACGACAAACCCTTGCTGAGGCTGCTGCTGAGATTCAGGATTTACTCCAACAACTAGAGAAATCTAATCCGACTGCTAGCGAAGCTGAAAAAGTTGCATATGTTAATGAGGAAATTGAGCCTGACTTAAAGTCACGTCTAGTCCAAGCCTTAAAAGCTGGTGGTGAAGTGGCTATTGACAGTTCATTAGATAGTCACTATGTCAATCTCGTCAAAGCTATTATTAAAGGCTGGTATCTTTAGAATTGTTCAGCAGCAAATATGAATAACGGTTACTGCACTAGAATGAATGCTTCAATATGGTCATGCAAGTCTTCTTATAGATCAGCTCGGATGTATTCACATTGCATTTTTCGGATGACAGATAACAGGCAAGATACCTGTTCCACAAGAAACTGATGATTTGATTAGATGCATCTTAGCTTACACGCAGTTCTTCCCTACCCCAAATTTATAGACGAGTATAGCGCGATCGCTTGCTCTTGTAAGTTGCTTCCTTAGAACGAAACCCGACAATCATAGGTTTTTGCTTTGCTAGCACAGTGCGATCGCTCTCTATCTGATTGCTATATTAAAATCAGAAAGCGTGCTTAAGTTAGGTTAGCTTAACCATGAAACACATTCGATTTGATTGGGCAATCAAGAAGCTGCTGCGAGATAAGGCTAACTATGGGATTTTGGAAGGCTTCATTAGTGAATTGTTGGGACAGACGGTTAAAATCCAGTCTATCCTGGAAAGCGAAAGTAACCCCTTAATGCAGGAAAATAAATTCAATCGAGTAGATATTTTAGCTAGAAGTACTCAGGGAGAGTTGCTACTAATTGAAGTACAAAATGATTCTGGGGAAGAAAGCGCAGTTTACAAGCGATATTTGCAAGATAAACAGTACGAAAAAAGTATTATTTCAACAACGAAAGCTGCCGCAGAATTGGAAGGAAGGAAGAAAGAAAAACGCGATATCGCTATAGCAATGAAACAGGCGGGGAGCGACTTGGAGTTTATTGCCCAGATCACAGGATTATCCTTAAGGGAAGTAGAGCTAATTACTAGAACACCGATTCAGTAATAAAAGTTGACGAATTGAGAGACGATAAATCAATACTTTCAGCCCTTTCCCATCTCCCCACAACTACCACACCCCATACTCTACAGCCCTTTTTTAGGTAGCAATCTATGGCTAATATAGCAAACCATCTTGGTATATAGTTGAGAGAGACTCTGAGTAAGACCAAAAGGTAGGGGACAAACTTATGACAACCAGCGACGAGTTTAAAGCAAAACTTAAGGCAGGAGAAATTGTTGATGCCCTAACGTTGGCACTGAGTGAAGCAGTTGAGTTGGAAATTACCACCTGGGTGTCCTCCGGTAATTCAGACTCTAAAAGTGCAGCTAATGTAGAACAATCATCGCCGGGTTACCGTATGCGTACCCGCATGAATATTGTAGATGGTGACATCAATAACGAAATTGGCACCCATTTTATTGGCAATGGCCCTTATACTGAACTGCGGAAGTTTCACATGGAGCAGGTTCTGGAGGGACGTCAGATTATCCGACAAAATCTGGAAAGCATACAACAGTTATTTACCGTTATAGCTAGCACTTTATCTCAGTTGCCCCAAGATTCACGCCAAATTAAGGAGCGAAATTCCCTGCTGTCTCCGTCTCCCGAAGATGAATTAAAGTAATAGAGGAGGTACTTGAAACAGCTGGTAAGCACAGGATGAATTTAAGAAAGTGAATCATCTGTTCCCTGTTCCCTACACTGGAATTTGGCTATCCTCATCTGTATGCTTAATAGCTGATAACTTCTTGCTCTGCAAACCGCCCGAACTCTGTGGAAATATTATTATGGCGTCGAGCGACGACTTCAAACAACAACTCAAGGCTGGTCATTTTGCTAAGGCTCTTGCCATAGCATTCAGTGAAGCTGTTGAGTTAAAAATTACTACCTGGGTATCTTCAGACTCGGATGATCTTAGCTCAACTATCGCCAAGCCAGGTCATCGCCTGCATACCCGCATCAATATAGTTGATGGCGATATTGAAAATGAGATTGGCGAACAGTTTATTGGCAATAATCCCTACAAGGAATTGCGGCAATTGCACTTTGAGCAAGTAGCTGAAGGTAATGAGATTATTCAGAGTAATCTCAAAAGTTTGCAAAAGCTGTTTGAAGTTCTGGTAACAAAAAATTACCAAGGCTCCACAACCCCCGTTATCGAACCCCAAGTTTCTGGCACTGAAAGTCAGTTTTTGCCTCCTGTTGAGTCTATCAGTACAGCTCGACTAATACAACAGCCGACTGAGTCAGTGCCGGAGGAGTCGGTAATGGCTGCTGAAACGGTAATTGAAGAACTCCCTGATACTCGCTTGGGAATCGAAGTAACTGAGTCAGCACCGGAGGAGTCGGTGATGGCTGCTGACACAGTAATTGAGGAACTCACTGATACTCGGTTGGGAATCGAAGTAACCGATTCAGTGCTGGAAGAGCCAGTAATAACTGCTGAAAGTTTAATTGAAGCAGAACAAAACCACTCAGCAGCAGCCGAGGGTTTCACTCCAACTGCTGAGCAATTTGTAGAGGAGCAAATTTCCGAGCAACAACCAATCTACTCCGAATTAAATTCCTTCCGAGAGCTACCAATAGCTATCCCAGAAACTTCAGATTCTGCCATGGCTCAGGAAGATGAAGAAGATGAAGAAGATTGGGCAGACTCTGTTTTGGATTTTATGGAGTCTTTACCAGCAGGCTCCCCTTCGGACGTAGATCCAGAATGGAGAGACTTAACGACAGAAGACTCAGAGTCAGATTTAGTTTCAGCAGACTCAGAATTGTCACAAAATTGGGGCTCTCCAACTCTGGAAGAACTCAATTCCCCCTCTGCATCACCAACACCAGAAATCCAGATTTCGGAGTTAGAATTGGATGGGGACTGGGATGATTGGGTAGTTGAAGAATCCAGTACTTTAACAGATGAATCTGTTAGTGAAGAACCATTATTGGAGCTCCAAGAAGAATATGATGATTGGGATGATTGGGTAGTTGAAGAGCCCAGTACTTTAACGGATCTGCCAGTGGATGATGGATTATCGTCAGATTTGGATACAGAAGAAAGCTGGAATCTAGAGGAATATTCCGAACCCTTTGCCGCAAGCTCAACAGTCAATGGTTCAATCTCTGAGCTAGAAATCAATGAAGACTGGGATGAGTTTGTAGTAGAGGAACAAAATATTGCTCCGGAAATTCAAGATCTCGATAGTACTTTTGACTCTTCTACTCTGAGGAAAAACCTAACCTCTAAAGACTTGGATTTCTATCCAATAAACAACTCTGGCTCAAGAAATCCCTTGGAAGGAGATGTAGCTGATGAATATTCGGGATTGTTAGAAGAGTTAGAAGAGTTGGAAGATGAGTTAGATTTGTCACCCAAGCCTGTTAACAAAAGAAAGCCACCCAATCCCCCTCCGAAGCAGAATAGTTGAATAAAGTTACAAGGTAACCAGGAAACTATCTTTTTTTGACAAAAATACAGTTTAAATGTAAAATAGCTCAAATGTAGGCTTATGGCTGCGACCAGTAAAGAAAACGTTAATAAACAAGCAGATAGGGATTTACCAGTACCGGTTAACCAAGGGACTCGTTCTAATTTAGGTAAAACCTTTAATGCTTTTGTGGAGTCCTTGGAGCAAGTCCTGGTTGACATCACAGCATTAGAAGTTAATACCATGGTCGTAGAGCGGATTACTGGAGACAAGTTCATTCCCTGGGAAGCCTACCGAGATCTTTACCCCATCTCATCTACCTATCTCGAACAACAAGGAATCCACGAATCTCTGCGCGATCGCTACATTGAGTTACGCAAGAATTTAGAATTGGAGTATATGCTGCTCCTGAGTGATCCTACCTATGAGTTTTACGATCACACAGTGCTCGATTCTGCAACTCAACATCACAATCAAATCCTCTCTGATCCAATGGTGGAATTGGAACAAATGCAGAGTCGGTTACCGGATCCTTATAGTATTAATACTAGTCAAAGAGCTTCTGAGCTTAAGCAAATTCTCAAAAATGGCCGTTTCTTGCGCAGCTTGCGCAAGATGAGTGAACTCAAAGGAACTCTAGATAATCGCAATAAGGCACTACACAAAAAGCAAGATGAGCAAAGTCATCTTTCCTCAGAAGTGATCCAAAAAGCGGTAAAAACTGATATGATTTACGCTCAAACGGTAATTCAGTTAGATGGAGATCTGATCAACCGCTACTCTGAGGAAATCTTAGCCCACCCTCATCGAGATGTAATTTTACAAATCCATAGAGATGGGGTTCTGTCTGGGCAAAAGCAGTGGCGCGAAATGTTAGAATTTGTCATCGATTTGGTACAAGCATCCCTTCAAAACATCCGGAAAGCATTGAAGTGAGTTATTGGTTGTTTGTTATTTGTCGTTTGTTATTTGTCTTTTGTACCAATAAATAATAAATAATAACCAATAACCAACAACCAACAACCAATGACCAATGACTAATGACCAAAAACTTAATTTAGAGCGCTATATCAAAATTAACCAAGAACAGATTCACTCTCATGTATTGTTTCACAGCATTAGTTTTCACTTAGAGTCGGAACTGCTTACTAAAATTCAGCAAGCACAACAGATAGGTTGCCCTCTGGAAATTTCCAGTAAGTTCTTAGCAGATTTGCGCTACTCGGTTTTGGTTGATGGGGAAAACTGCCTACAAACTGGATTGACTTTTTACACCTACTATTGGCAGGATGGCTCTGAGGAAGCACTGATGCGCAGTGTCATTGCTATTGATGGAGATATTCTGCACCAGATTCAGAGTGGGTGTTTACAGGAGCCTCAGTTTTGTCAGCAAATTGCATCTGCTCACTATTGGTTAATTGAGCAACTACTGAGTCAGCTGCGTTTAGGGGCTGTCGTTCATCTCAATTCTTTTGCTTGGGTGATGTCTTCGGTGACTACAACACCAATTGCTATTACTAATTTAGAGAACCTATTGCAAGGAGAGCCCTGGATGTGGTTGATTCCAGTAGTGATGTTATGGCTATCTAAATTAGTTTGGCAAGTTCTGCTGTCTTGGGTTTTCCCCATGATTAGTCGCTGGTTCTTCCGTAGATTGTTGTCAGGTTTGCTTTCTGCTAACACAATGGAACATCAAATAGCTAGACGTATTTTGAGATGGTTAGGAAAGTATTAGGTGTTAGGTGTTAGGTGTTAGGTTTTGGATTTATAATGACTTCTCGCCTCCTCCTGTTAAACCTTGTTAACAAAATATTGGGAAAATAAGCCTTGCATGGTTCGATATCTTAAGATTCAGATCTTGTAACAAGGAGATAATTTTGGTTACTACCACAAGTTCTTGGAAAACTACCAAATCAGAAGAAATTTTTACCGCTGCCCAGAAGCTCATGCCGGGGGGTGTTAGTTCCCCAGTTAGGGCATTCAAATCCGTAGGGGGACAGCCTATTGTCTTTGATCAGGTGAAAGGAGCCTACATTTGGGATGTTGATGGCAACCAGTACATCGACTATGTTGGTACTTGGGGACCAGCAATTTGTGGTCATGCTCATCCAGAGGTCATTGTCGCTCTCCACGATGCCCTAGGAAAGGGTACTAGCTTTGGTGCTCCCTCGGCACTAGAGAATGTATTGGCACAAAAAGTAATTGATGCTGTTCCTAGCATTGAGATGGTGCGATTTGTCAACTCTGGAACCGAAGCCTGCATGGGAGTACTGCGCCTGATGCGTGCTTTTACCGGTCGGGACAAAATCATCAAATTTGAAGGCTGCTATCATGGTCATGCTGACATGTTCCTGGTAAAAGCTGGTTCCGGCGTCGCTACTTTAGGTTTACCCGACTCTCCTGGTGTACCCAAATCCACTACCCGCGACACTTTAACTGCTCCCTACAACGACATCGAAGCAGTCAAAGCTTTGTTTAAAGATAATCCCGATACTATTGCTGGAGTAATTCTAGAGCCAGTGGTGGGTAATTCTGGCTTTATTCCCCCCGATACTGGTTTCTTGGAAGGTTTGCGGGAAATCACCAAAGAATATGGGGCTCTTCTCATGTTTGATGAGGTGATGACTGGCTTCCGGATTGCCTACGGTGGTGCACAGGAAAAATTCGGTGTCACTCCAGACCTTACAACTTTAGGTAAAGTTATTGGTGGTGGCTTACCGGTAGGAGCTTACGGCGGACGAGAGGATATCATGTCGATGGTGGCTCCTGCTGGACCAATGTATCAGGCAGGAACTCTCTCCGGTAATCCCCTAGCAATGACAGCGGGAATCGAAACTCTGAAGTTACTAGAAAAACCCGGTACTTACGAGCAACTGGACAAGATTACCAAAAAACTAACAGATGGTTTGTTGCAAGTTGCCAAGGAAACTGGTCAAACTGTTTCTACTGGTCAAATCAGTGCTATGTTTGGCATGTTCTTCACTGGAGAGACAGTGCACAACTATGAAGATGCGAAAAAGTCTGACTTGACCAAGTTCCAAAGTTTCCATCGTGGCATGTTAGAGCGTGGAATTTACCTAGCACCTTCTCAATTTGAGGCAGGGTTTACTTCTCTAGCTCACACTGAAGAGGATATTGACCGTACTCTAGCAGCAGCAAAGGAAGTTATGTCCAGTCTTTAGGTATTAGATATAGTAGTCGCCAGGGCGGTTAAGACATTCTCAGGTACAGCACGTTAACAAGGGGCTTAAGCCCCTTGTCCTAATCGCCTTGGCGGTTGCTCATTATTTATTACTTAAAAAAGTTCCCAATTTCTTAGAGAACTTGTCCAGCACTACCCGATCGCCTCCTTCTGTTTTAGCCTTACAGAGTGCTTTGTCAGCTGCCTCTACCAGTATTTTGGAGTCAGACTCTGGAGTAGGAACAATACTAGCCACACCTAAACTCAAAGTAATATACCGCTTCACTGGAGAACTGCAATTAGCTAATTTCAGTCGCTTCACAATTCCCCGCATCTTTTGAGCAATCCAAACTCCTCCAGAAGCATTAGTATTAGGTAAAATCACCCCAAATTCCTGTTCACTGTAGCGAGCAACTAAATCGGTTGGTTGCTCAACTGCTTGGCGGATAGCACTGGCAACTTGTCGCAGGCAATTGTCCCGAACTTGATTACTATGGGTGTCGTTAAGTTCCTGGAAAAAGTCAATATCAGCAACAATTATAGCTAGAGGAGATTTCTCTTGTGCCAGTCTTTTCCACTCCCAATCTAGATAGTTTTCAAACCAACTACGATTAGCCAGCTGGGTTAAACTATCCATAGAGGCAAGATATTGTAATTGTTGGTTGGCTTGGTCTAATTTTTGCACTAGTTCGGCTTTTTCAATAGCAGCACCAATTTGGTTAGCTAGCTGTTTGAGGGATTCAATTTGCCACTGTGACCATTGTCTAGGGACACTACAATGATGACAAATCAATAGTCCCCACAAATGTTTCCCCGTTAGTAAGGGCACTACTACTTTAGATCTAATACTGAAGAACTCTAGGAAGCGAAGTTGTCCCTGTTTAAGATCCGCTTTGTAGGTATCCTCAATTACTCTAATTTGTCCGGAGCTATACTGAGAAAGATAATTGGGATCAGCAATCCAAGGATCACGTCCCTCCCATCCTAGCAAGCAGAGCAAATCAGAAGCCACTGACTCAGCTACGACTGAACCACTACCATCCGCACTGAAACGATAAATGACGACCTGATCATTTTCCAGTAACTGACGCATTTGAGTTACTGTCATGTTCAGAATTTTTTCTAGCTTTAAAGGCTGGCGAAGGCTTTGGGAGAAAGCTGCGACTAACTTTTCTTGCTGTTCCGATTGCTGCTGAATTTTCTGTGCTTGTTGCTGCTCACTTATATCCTGGAAGACGAGCATACTGCCAATAACTTCACCGTGATTACTTTTGATGGGGGTAGCTGTACTATTAATCGGTATCTCTTTGCCGTTTTTAGTTTTTAAGAGGTAATTACTTGACAATTTCACTTCAATACCCTTGTGCAGTGACTGCATTAGAGGATTCTTGATTTGTGTGTGAGTTTGTGCCTGAATAAAAGTCAGTATTTGCTGAGCATCTATACCTAAAACCTCTGGTAGAGACCAATCGGTGAGGGATTCAGCAGCCTGATTCATCGACAAAATACGGCCCCGATGGTCAGTCACAATAGTTGCCTCCCCTATACTGATGAGACTGGTAATCATTTGTTCTTTGATTTCCTGGGAGCGCTTCTCTACCTGATGTCGGCGCAAAGCGATTTCGATAGTTGTCTGTAACTCTCGCTCTTGAAAGGGTTTGACAAGATAGCCATAGGGGTTGGTACTAATGGCTCGTTGCCAGGTATATTCATCAGCATGAGCTGTCAGATAGATAATCGGAATATCAAAGCGATCGCGGATTTTTCCAGCAGCGGTAATGCCATCCATCTCATCTTCGAGTTGAATATCCATTAATACCAGATCTGGTTTAATGGCAGCAGGAATTTGAATCGCTTCTGCTCCAGAAGTCACATTGGCTACCACTTTATAGCCTAACTGTTCTAGAGTTTCTTGGATATCCCAAGCAACAACGCTTTCGTCTTCGACAATTAATATTTTGATCATGATTTGAATGGAGAAGGTCGAATTGGGAATTGGGAATTGGGAAGGTCGAAGGTCGAATTGGAAATAGAGGTGAAAATTACCTACCACCTACCACCTACCACCTACCACCTATTTAGCCTGATGCAGTAAATGTAATTTTAAAGATTGTTTCCTCATTTCTGTCAAGCTCAATTTTCCCCTTGAGCTGCTTAACCAAGGTCATAACTAGCTTAAATCCCATAGATTGGGATGTTTGTAAATCGAAATCCCTGGGAAGTATATCACCACTATTGCCAACTGTTAAGATGAGTTGATTGTCAGTACTCGCTTCCAATTTGACAAAAACTTCACCTTCCCTCTGCTGGCGAAAACCATGTTTCAGAGCATTAGTAACTAGCTCATTAATAATCAATCCACAGGGTACAGCTTGAGCAAGGCTAATGAAAATGTCATGTTCAACAGTAACCTTAAAAGCAATAGCGCCAGACTTGACATTGTAAATCTGAAATAAGTTCCCTGCCAAATTGCGCACATATTCGGTAAAGTTGATACGGCTAAAGTCCCCAGAGCGATACAAATTCTCATGTACTAGTGCCATAGATTCAACTCGGTTGCGGCACTCTTGCAAAACTGCCTGGGCTTGAGGATCTTCAACACGATTGGCTTGTAGCCGCAGCAAACTGGCAATAATTTGCAAATTATTTTTTACCCGATGGTGAATTTCTTTGAGTAGAACTTCCTTTTCTTTGAGGGATGTCCGAATTTGTTCGTCTGAGAGTTTGCGTGCAGTTACATCCTCCGCAATTCCTGCCAGACGGTATACTTGACCTTGTTCGTTATAAATAGGAAAGGTGCGCTCGTAGATCCAGCGAATTTCCCTATCTGGTCGCATAATCCGATATTCTTTAGTAATAGACTCCCCCTGCCGCTGTCGTTCAAAGTCAGCGATCACAGCAGCTCTATCCTCTGGATACACTGCCTCTATCCATTTATAGGGAGCAGCTGGCAAATCCTTGTAAGAGTATCCCATGATGCGCTCATAGGCAGGACTAACGTAGAGTAGTTGCTCATTATCTAGGGAAAATAACCAGAAGATATCTTCGATATTGTCTGCTAATTGGCGAAATAGCTCCTCACTTTCTCTTAATGCCATTGCTGCTTGTCGGCGCTCTGTAACATCTCGCAGAGCCACTACATAGACTAATTCTCCTTGCCAACTCGTTTCCGCTACTCTCATTTCCCCGATAACTAGTCCTCTTTCGGGGTGATTAATTCCCAACTCTGCTGTTTCTGACACCACAATTGGCTCACCAAAATCGTGATCCAGCAAATCTTCTGGCTCTTTGCCAAACAACCGAGCTGCTGCGGGGTTAACAAAACGGACTTTGCCTTGAAGGTCTACCAGCAGGATGCCATCGGAGATACTGTTGACAATTGTGTATAGTCTTCCTTCACTTTCCCATAAAGCACCCTCAATAAACTTGTGTTCAGTAATATCCTGAGCGGTGCTGATAATTTGCTCTGGCACACCGTCAGAAGTTCTAGTAAACACCACATTCTGACTACAAAGCCAACGCCAAGAACCGTCACTATGCTGAAGTCGGAATTCCTGTTCAATTACTTCCCCATCCCTAACTTGAGCAAACCGCTGAGGCAGTAATTGAAATAGAGGTAAATCATCTGGGTGCAATCTCTTCAGAAAAAACTCAGCCTCTAGTTCTGGAGGTGATTCAGAAGCAGAGCCCAAAATCTGAAAAATTTGACGATTCATGTAGATACTGTACTCAGCAATCAAGTCGTAAATATACAACAGCTGTGGCATAGTATCAGCAATGCGCTGCACCAACAGCTGGTTATTACGTAGTGCCTCTTTTGTCTTTTTGCGCCCAGTAATATCGGTATAATATCCAATATGACCCCCAGCATAAACTCCGGAACTAATTGACTGACTCCGGAATTCTAACCAGCGCTCGGAGCGTCTATCTCCTGGAATAATGTGGTATTCAAAATTATCAACATAGCTGTTATGGTCATAAGTGCCTAGCATCCTAGCAGCAACAGCTTCTGGCTCTGCAAAAATCTGCTGAAGTTGCTCACGAATTAGTTCCCTTTGATCTCTGCCAAGGATATCTTTCCTTGGTAAACCCCAGAATCTCTCTAACGCCTGATTAATCCAAACAATTCGGAAGTTGGCATCTAAGATTAAGATACCAACCTCCAAAGAATCCAGTACATTCTTAACTAAGGCAGTGTCTGTCTGTTGGTGCTCTTGCACCTCTGTTTGCAATTGGGCATGGGAATATTCTAGATCAGCTAATCTTTCTATTTTGATGCTAGCTACTCGGTGAGCTGTTTCCATCCCTTGCAAGCTGTCATGGAGATCTTCAAAAGCTTCTCTTAGCCATTGAGATTGTTCGGGAGTTTGAGGTAATTCGTTGACTCTTTGCTGTAGTACACTTAAGCGATCGCGCCATTTGTCATTTGTCATTTGTTGTTTGTTGTTTATTGTTTTGCCGGACTCCGTCCCGCTGCACTCTCACGTTAGCGAAGCGGCACGTAAGCGCAGTGTAGCGCTAGTTTCTACGCTTTGCTGCGACAGATCTGAGCGCAAGCATCTCCGTTGGGTATTGCTTTGCAAATGCTCACTATACTCCGCAAAGGGTATTGAAGAAAAAATTAAATATAAACATGACACAAGACAATTAACAATCTAACTAATTATCATTGATAGCCAAAACTAGAAAATATAACTTCAGAATAAATAAATAATTTATCACTCAACCTAGAAGCGAAATCTTTAACGTATTTTATGCATATTACCCAAATCCGTATTGTTACCATGATTACTACCATTGCTATCCTCAGTTTTGGTAACTTGGGCTTGCTTGTTAACCGCAACTGTCCACGAACAGACACTAAGCAATCAGATCTTATTTGCCAATCTTCCTGGTTCAAGTTTGCTAGCATCTTAGGACTAGATCCTACAGCAGTCGCTGCTCCCAGCAGCCCAACGGAAACTGTCTCAACATCTGAGCCACAGTTACTCACTATCTATGAACCAATCCATAATTTTGAGTGGGAGGGAATGTTTGTCAGTCCCCAAGGTATTGCCTACTTTGCGGAAGAAGTTGCCCCAGACTGGTTAACAACTAATGAATTAGCAGTAGAGTTTGCTAGAAGCAATAGAGACCGTCAAGCCGAGGCAAAAGCTCTGTTTGAGCTGGGTTTAGCTAACCATGTTAGGGGTGGCTTTTTTGACAGAGCAATTGACTACTATCAACAAAGTTTAGCCATTGCTAAAGAAACTAGCGATCGCGACTTAGAAGTACTTCTGCTGGGCAATTTGGGATTAGCATACCTGCAAAGTGGTTACTATTACATTGAACCATTTAACTATTTACAGGAATATTTTAATTATACCTGGCATAAAGCTTATTATTACCAAGGAGGCGATCCGAAATTAGGAGGGATAGCTCTAGGAAATCTGGGTAATGCTTATTATGGTGCAGACCTTTATGCTCAAGCTATTGTTACTCATCAGCGACGTTTAGAACTCTCTCAAGAGCTTAAAGACCGCCAAGGAGAAGCCAAGGCTTTAGGAGATTTTGGTCTGGTTTATCATGCCTTAGGAGAACATGACCAAGCTATTAATTATCATCAGCAGAGATTAGCCATCTCACAAGCAATTCAAGACCGCCAAGGAGAAGGGCAAGCTCTCTCTAATTTAGGGATAGTTTACCATACATTAGGAGACTATCACCAAGCGATTGAATACCAACAGCAGTATTTAGCGATCTCCCGAGTTCGCCAAAATCCCCTAGAAGAAATTCAGGCTTTAGGTAACTTAGCAGGTGCTTACTACTTCCTGGGAGATTATAACCGAGCGATCGCACTGTATGAGCAGGCTTTAGCAGTAGCTTATGAAATTCGTGAGTCCCAAATGGCGAATAAGATTCGGGGTAATCTCGGACTTGTCTATTTTCAACAGGGAGATTTAGAGCAAGCAGATCAGCTATATCAAAGTTTCTTTACCTCTGCCTCCTCTAGCAATAACCGCCGAGGAGAAGCGATCGCGCTCAATAATAAAGCAATTGTTAAATTTGCCTCTGGCAAAGTATCAGACGCCATTGGTATGCTACAAAAATCTATTCAGCTTTTGGCATCTCTCAGAACCAGATTGGGCAACAATGATGCCTACAAAGTATCAATTTTTGAAACACAAAATACTCCTTATATTAACTTACAAAAAATTTTTATTGATCGAGAGCAACCTGAAGCGGCTTTGGCAGTTGCTGAGCAAGGTAGAGCTCGTGCTTTGGTTGAGCTTTTATCTCAGGGTTTATCTTCTGGGCAAACTGGAGAACCTCTGATTACTCCACCCAATGTTGAAGAAATTAGACTCATTGCGAAAGCTCACCAGGCGACAATCGTTGCCTATTCAATTATTGCGGAAAACTTCAAAGAAGAGAATAGACTACAAACCAAGGAATCAACTTTGTTAATTTGGGTAGTTCAACCATCTGGGAAAGTTGCCTTGCGCCAAGTAGATTTAAGCTCTCTAGGGGACAAACAACCAAATTCTTTGGAAAAGTTGGTTCTCAGTAGTCGTGATTCAATTGGTGTCAGAGGCATCGTAGTGGTTGAAGCTGCGCAACCAGGAAATCAATTGCCACAGGAAACTAACTCTATTAAACGTCTACAGCAACTTCATCAACTGCTGATTGAACCGATTGCTGAGCTGTTACCAAAAAACCCTAACGAGCATGTGATCTTTATCCCTCAGGGTGAGTTATTCCTCGTTCCTTTCCCTGCACTTCAGGACAATTCAGGTAAATATTTAATTGAAAAACACACTATTCTCACTGCACCTTCTATTCAAGTACTAGATTTAACCCGTAAGCAAAGGAACAGGATTGGAGATGAAGGCTCCCAGGCTTTAGTCGTAGGCAATCCTACCATGCCTGCTGTGTCCCTCTTTCCAGGCAAGCCGCTACAACAATTATCCTCCTTGCCTGGTGCTCAAAGAGAAGCAAAAGCGATCGCACCTTTATTAAATACCCAACCCCTCATCGGTAAGCAAGCTACTGAAACTAAGATTAAGCAGCAGTTAGGTAAAGCCAGCATTATTCACCTGGCAACTCACGGTTTATTAGATGAGATTAGGGGATTAGGAAGTGCCATTGCTTTAACCCCATCTGAGCAAGACGATGGCTTACTCACCGCAGAAGAAATCCTTGACTTGCAATTGAATGCCCAATTACTGGTTTTGAGTGCCTGTGATACAGGTAGAGGTAGAATTACAGGAGATGGGGTAGTTGGGTTATCTCGCTCCTTTATTAGTGCTGGTGTACCGAGTGTGATCGTTTCCTTGTGGCAAGTACCAGACGGTCCCACTGCCTCCCTAATGACTCAGTTTTATCAAAGTCTCTCATCCAACCCAGATAAAGCCCAAGCCTTACGCAGTGCAATGTTGGCAACAATGAAGCAACATCCAGATCCAAAAGATTGGGCAGCTTTTACACTAATTGGGGAAGCGGATTGAGAATTGTTATTTGTCGTTTGTTATTTGTTGTTTGTTGTTTGTTGTTTGGCCGGACTCCGTCCCCCTGCGCTCTCACGTTAGCGTCTACACTTTGCTCACCATGCTCCGAAAGGGAATTGGCGAGTTTCAATATCTTCTATTTTGTCTCCTTCAGCTTCCCCTGCTCCCTCAGCTCCCTCAGCTCCCCACACTCCCCCCTTGAGCTTGTTCCCAGTGGGCTGATGGTGTATGATCACAATCGCTCCTTGGAGTAATTGGAGATTTCAATACTGCTGGCAAATCGGGTTTAGATATATGGCAAAGTATTTTTTAATCGAATCAAGGAGCCCCTTTGATTCAACCCAAGTAAGTCAGAATTATCAGTTGGCATCGGATTTAGCCAATGCAGGCAATGAAACCACCTTGTTTCTAGTGGAAAACGGTGTATTAGCGGCTCGTGCTGCGGCAGTTTATGGTTTAGCCAATCTCAACGCTGTCAATGTATTGGCAGATGATTTTTCTTTAAGAGAGCGCAGTATCTCTGAAACTGAACTGAAAGATGGTGTGCAAGTAGCAAGCATTGGTGCAGTCATTGAGGCGATGGCGCAAGGACAAAAAACAATTTGGCTGTGATGTTGAGTTCACCAGAGAATAATGAGTACCAAAACCTTAACCTTTTCCATTATGGATGGTCCCTTTGAGCAAGCAAGGACTACCACAGCGTTTCGGATGATTCATGAGGCAATCTCAAGGGGTTACAATGTGAATGTTTTTGCTTATGAAGGTGCAGTATCTTTAGCCTTTGCTCAGCAAAAACCCCACGCCAATGCGGTTCATGGTAGAAGCGTGGAAGAAGAAGATCATCCTTTAACTAAAGATTGGATTGCTGCACTTCAAGAAAAAGCAAAAGCCAATGGATGTAAATTAGATTGGATCAATTGCGGACTTTGTGTAGATGAGCGAGGGGTTAACGATGCCATTAGTGGCTGTCGTCGTGGTAAGCCTAGTGACTTATGGCAATGGGCAAATGAATCGGATGGAACTTTAATTATTGCGACAAGGTAATTCCGATGACACAATTTCACCACCAGGTGATAAAAGTATACTCTTTCCCATGCCCCATTCCCTATTCCCTACTTAAAAGTCAAGAAGGACATATCATTGACATCCTCCCATCGCTAAAAGCGTTCGCGTAGCGTCTCGTAGAGAGGGATTCCTAAGACTCACGACTTAGGTTTGGAGTTTCCTTCCCTTACGGGTTTTACGCAACTGCCCTTTAACACTATGGTTATCAGGTCTTATGTCCGCTCCACAGACTGACACCGCAAGCCCTGCGGCCAATATATTTTTTCCAGCATTGATGTCTCGGTCGATACCCTTGGTTCCACACTCAGGGCAATCCCAACTACGGATATTTAAGGGTAACTTTTCCACCACAAAACCACACTGGTTACATCGTTTGCTGCTAGGAAAAAATCGGTCAATTTTGACCAGCTCTCTCCCGTACCAATGGCACTTGTACTCAAGCTGTCGGAAAAATTCCCCCCAAGATGCATCAGATATTGCCCTGGCTAGCTTGCGGTTCTTTACCATGTTCCTCACTCCCAAGTCCTCAATCGCAATCAGGCTATTTTCTTGGACTAGTCGAGTGGTTAATTTCTGTAAAAAGTCGGTACGGGTGTCTTGGATAAGGCTGTGTATTCGAGCTACTTTTAGACGCGCTTTGTCTCGGTTATTTGAGTCCTTGGTTTTCCGACTCAATGCCTTTTGCGCCCTCTTGAGCTTCTTATACAGCCGATTGAATTGCTTGGGGTTGGCTACTTTTTCTCCATCGCTGGTACTAATCAAACTGGAAACACCCACATCAATCCCAACCTGTTTTTCAGTTGGTGGATGGGGTGTAATGGTTGGGTCATCTACCAACAAGGAGACAAACCAACGTCCTGATGGTTCTAATCGAACTGTCACCGTAGAAGGAGATACCCCCTTGGGTAAAGTCCGACTCCAGCGAATGGTTAAAGGTTCAGTTGATTTAGCCAAATACAACTGTCCATCTTTCCACTTGAAAGCGGACTTGGTGAACTCGGCTGAACCCCCATTGCGCTTTTTCTTGAACCTTGGATACTTAGCCCGTTTCCCCCAGAAGTTGGTAAATGCCTTCTGCAAATGTCTTAAGCATTGTTGCAGTGGCACACAACTAACTTCGTTGAGAAAATCTAAATCCTCTTGTTTTTTCCATTCAGTTAGGAGGTTAGAACTTTGCTTGTAATCAATCCGCTCCTGCCTTTGATACCAAGCTTCGGTTCTAATACCAAGAGCTTTGTTGTAGACCAAACGCACACAACCGAGTGTCCGTCGCAAGAGATTCTCTTGTTCGGCAGTTGGGTAAAAACGATATCGGTAGGCGCGTTGTGTCATGCTTCACATTCTACCACTCTTGTTGTAAACACTTTAGTTGGAGGCGCGGCATTCCTCCCATCGCTAAAAGCGAGGGTCTCCTGCCGCGAAGAGAGATGAAAGCCTTACAAATAGTTGAATCTGCCTATCGTTGTACCATTGAAGAACAAGATGACCCCTCTGTTTGGATTTGCCAAGCGATGAAAGGCGCTGGTGCAGATGTAGACATTCTGCTGAGAGGGAATGCAGTGAATTATGCAGTGAGTGGACAAGATGCCTCAGGATTAGTGTTTGGGGATAAGCCACAAACTCAGCCACCTAAGTTAGATCAAGATTTGCTGCGGGCGATAGAGAAAGGAATTATGGTTT
The DNA here is from genome assembly GCA_010672925.1 of Symploca sp. SIO1C2. Classification (GTDB taxonomy): domain Bacteria; phylum Cyanobacteriota; class Cyanobacteriia; order Cyanobacteriales; family Coleofasciculaceae; genus Caldora. Next base: position 116,262 of record JAAHFP010000014.1, read on the forward strand.
ATCTTGTTGTAGATGATCTCAAGTCTCGTGGAATTCCTGAAGGCAAAATGATTGATGGTGTGATTCAAGTTACCTGTCAAGATTTGCCGGGGTTATTTGGTAATTACGATCAAATTTGGCATTGGTGACATATTCCCACACCATAATCTATGATTTGGTGTGGGTTTCTCTACAGGATTTCGCGCTTTCCTCAAAATGGGAATATCCAAACCGGATGTAGTATCACTAACTCTTCTCAAATTTCAAAGCAGCGGAATTCATACAGTAGCGCAAACCTGTTGGCTGGGGTCCATCGTTAAATACATGTCCCAAATGAGCACCACAGGAAGAACATAACACCTCTGTGCGTCTCATAAATAGGCTGTTATCTGCTTCTTCTGTCACATTTTCTTCTTTGATAGGTTCCCAGAAACTCGGCCAACCTGTGCCAGAATCATACTTGGTGTCTGAGTGGAACAACTCTGTACCGCAGCAGACACATTTGTAGATACCTTTTTCTTTGTTATCCCAGTATTCTCCTGTAAAGGCTCTTTCTGTACCCTTCTTTCTCGTAACCTTGAACTGTTCTGGAGTAAGCTGCTCTTTCCATTCAGCTTCTGTCTTTTCTACCTTAGTAACCATAATCTGCGTTTTCGTCAAGAAAAATTACATTTTGATACTTAACTTAACATAGGTGGCAGGTGGTAGGTGTTAAAGAGATGGGGAGTTGGGGAGTTGGGGGGCTGAGGGGGGTGAGCGAAAAAAAGGGTGGGGAGCAGAGGAGCTGAGGAACAGAGGAGCTGAGGAGCTGAGGAGCTGAGGAAGAAGAGAGAACTGATAATGTTTGGATACAAAGCTCAAGAAATCCCACCCAAAATTTCGTTCACCCGGCTGAGGGAGACAAGAAAGAAATGTCCAATTCCCAATTCCCAAACAACAAATGACAAATGACAAACAACAAACAACAATTATTCATTCCTCCTCGGTTTTCTGTATAAACGAGTGACTTCTTCATCCACCAACAGTTCTTCCCTTTGATATACCCGTAACCTAGGATTTGTGGCACTTATATTCCTTAAGTTAGGAACTTTATATAGGTAAGTGCCATTGCGAAAACCTTCTCTTTGTCCTTTCCAAGAAACTTGGATACCATTACCACTACCTTTATCTTGCCCTAAATAGAATTTGGGGAATCGATTTTCCCCACAGACAGCAAAATGAAATGAGGGTGTTTCCCCAACAACTTGGAAGTGTGTATTGTCAGGACATTCCGTAAAAACAGCTTCTGGGGGTAAGGCAGCAGCAACGTAATTGGGAAAAATTTGATCTAAATCAGAAGATGCTGGTGGTGTAGGTGAGGGTGAAATTTTCGGTGAAGGTGAAGCTGTAGGTGAGGGTGAAACCGTCGGTGAAGGTTGTGTTGTTTGTGAAACTGTCGGTGAAGTTGAAGGATTTGGTTCAACTACCGGCGAAATTTGCTTGGATTCCCTGGTAAGTACTAGACCAGCTATAATCGAACCACCGATTAGAGTACCTGCGATCGCACTAGCAATAATTATCCCTTTACTACTGCCTTGATGAGTAGGAGGAGGGTTAGTCGGTAGTGCAGCTCTAGGAGATACTGCTTGGGTAGCAACTTGGGAATCTGTCCTTATTGGTGGTTGAGTTGGTTCAACTGCGGGTGGAGGCATCTTTGGTGGAATGGAAGCCAGAGGAATAGTTGGTGATACTGAAGCAGCTGAACCCTTCAGGGCTTCCAACATTTCTCTAGCGGTGGCATATCGATCGCGTCCGTGGGATTTGACTGCCTTCTCCAAAACTGCCGCTAAAATAGAGTTAGAGAGCAAACCTTCTTGTTGCCAGATAATTTCACCGGTTAAGGGATCTGTCTCTAACTGTTGAGGTAACTTACCCGTCAACAAATAGAGCGCCGTTAACCCCAAACTATACAAGTCACTAGAATACATTGGTCTGCCTGCTGCTTGCTCAGAAGGCATAAATCCAGGAGTACCAATTACAATGGAGCTAGTAGAATTGCCCTGGGAATTTACCACTGTTCCCATGGTTTCTCTCACCGCCCCAAAATCAATCAAAACTGGCAATTCATCCCAAGAGCGCAAGATGATATTGTCTGGCTTAATATCCCGGTGTACAATTCGCTTACTGTGGACATAATCCAGTACAGGCAAGATATTGAGCAGAATTTTGTTGACTGAATCTTCACTAAATGAGCCCTGTTTTTGTACTAGATTACCAAGAGTTTCCCCCTCAATAAATTCTTGAATTAAGTAAAATTGCCCCTGTTCAGTAAAATAAGCGTATAAATTGGGAATCTGGTAACTACCGGAGCCTAATTCTTCCAGAATAGCTGCTTCCCGCCCAAACCGTTCCTGTACCAACTGATGCACTTGTGGATTATTAGTCACAGGTTTGAGCAGCTTAATCACACAGCGACGTCCAGAAGGCATATGAGTATCTTCTGCTAAAAAAGTTTCACCAAATCCACCCCTTCCCAAAGTACGAATAATTCTATAGCGATTGTTGAGTAGTGACTCCATATCTTATCTTTGTGTTCTTTGTGCCTTTGTGGTTTTAAAACCTCAGCTATTCTCTAGCACATCAATTTGCCAATCCTTACCTTTCCTCATCAATCCCATTTTCAGAGGAATTTCTATGCCAGATTTAGTAATCAGCGTTATTCCTATTGTACAATCTTTGCCCTTGATACTGGGCATAGCCATCTTAAGACGCTGGTACTGTTTGAATTTATTGGTTTTAAGGAACTTGAGAAACTGCTTTTTACTTACCTGAGTTCGAAAATTCTCAGTAGTGAGTTGATAAGCGTTGTCAATTTCTCCTGTAGCAATCAGCTCAAAAAAATTAGTTATTGCCTGAGGTAGTCCTTTAGTACCAAAAAAGATCCTGACAAAAAAGATCAGCCACACAATTAAGACAATACCAACGACAGCCGCAACACCAATGCCCAAATAACCGATAAATGATTCCATATCTCACCTTTGTGTCTTTGTTTCCTTGTGGTTTCTTAAAATCTCTTTACCAAACCACCACCCCTTTCCGTCTCCAAATAACAGTGGTGAAAAATATAATTAATTGCCGCCATAAGCTTAGCCAACTCTCTAATCGTATAAATCTGAGTGTCTTTAGCAAAAGTATCTGCCTTTAATCTGCCAAACTCCCAAGTAATACCATTAGAGACTATACCAAAAACAGCCTTTTCTTTAGTACGATTGATCCTTTGAGCAGCAATTAATTCTGCCAAACATTTTCCCCAGCCTTCATTAACACCATTTTGAGTAACTTCAATTACTACAAAATAGGGGTAATCCAAAACCACCCTACCAAGAGATGATTTTTTGGTTACCAAATAATCGGGAATCCATGACAATTCATTACCTGGACTTAAGGGTTGATGACTCCAGAGGGTAATTTTTTGACGGTATGGTTTCCATACTTCCTTCAAAATAGGATAGATAATCCCTTCACAAATGGCCTCCTGGGAATTTTCAAAAACTCTTTCATTAATTACTAAGCGCAAATCTGCTAAAAAGTGTTTATTAATGTCAATTTTGGTTGCCGGTATATAATTTCCTTCAATATAGCTTATATGAAATTTATTAATCAAGTTACCGACACTGGTATAATTATTAAAAACCATTCCTTTTTTTTTACAGCCAACCACACGGTCAAAGAGTGCATAATAAGGATTATCAAGTCATCGGGGCAGGTTGACTAAAAATGCCATCCTGTTCCCAAATATTGATTAACCCACTCTTACCAACCATAAGGTTAGCGTCGAGAAGATGTCACCCTTTGCGAGTGTAGCGATGTTTGACTCCGATGGGAAAATATTCTGGATCTCCAGTGGGAGCAAGTTCTACCTGAGGAAGCTGATACTCAGCCGGGACATAGTTAGCAAACTCACTGTTGAGTCGCAGCAATTGGGAGAGAATGGAAGCAGCGATCGCTTTTCGTTTGGGCTCATCACCTGCTACCGTTGGGGCTAACTCCACTACCACTGACAAGAAGCGGTTCTGTTCTACATCCTCCTTAACCTGGAGGACGAACTTACCCGTTACCCATTCCCTAATCTCTGGCTGCTCTAAACCAACAGTGACATTTTCTGGATAAATATTGGCACCAAAGTAGGAAACGGTAAAGTCGGAGCGCCCAAAGACATAGACAAAAGGTAATGGATGGATACCTTTGGGTAAGGAATCTTGACAGTTCACACCCAAGCACTGCAACTCTGCCACTGGGTCAAAATTCCATTCTCCCAGGAATTGCAGCATTTCCTGATAGGAGATTAGTCCCCCATTATCTGAGATGTGATACCGCACCAAAGGTATACCATTATCTCCAGAAAACAGCAGTGTACCGTCCTGGACTTCAAAAAAGCGGCTGAGGGGGTCATACTGAACCAGGGTAGGTAAACGAGATTCCCCAAACAAAGTACGAGCAGCTTCTGGATGTTCTGCGAGAAATCGACGGATACAGATACTTAAAGGGGTTTCATTGCCCAACACCCCAGCATCAGCTGTACCGTAAAGGGAGGCAGAGTCATGGCAAGGATGGTTTGAGCCAACTCTTGCTCCTACCAGACTACGCCATTCTTCACTGAACACTTCTCCCGCCATTACCAGTTTAATCCGATACTGTTGCCACTCCAGACCACGAGCAATACCAGTATCAATCACATCCTTGAGAAATGGCGGATAGCCCAGCAACACCACTTGCTCAAAGGCATCACCCAGTTTCTCTACCACTCGCAAGATTTCCTCTTTGTTACTACCAGGAGTAATCACCGTAATCGGATAGCCTTTACTTGCCAGGTAACGACAGCAATTAGCAGTGTAGATCCCCCCTACCCAAGTGCCTAAACTAAAACAGATTACAGCAAGGGTAGATTGGTTCTGAGCAGCAAAACTGTCGTAGAATATTTGTTCAAAGCGGGTAGTAATCTGGAGTTCGTCTGATAAAAAACGAGGCCAGAAGGTGGGAGATCCGGTAGAACCAGAGGAAACAGCAATCATGTCACAGTCTTCTAACTTTCCGTTGCGGCACAAGTCTGCTATGGGGTGGCGGGAATGATAGTTCTGTTTGTTAATTAGCGGTAGTTTTTGGAAATCTTCAAAAGTTTGAATAGATACAGGCTCAATACTATGCTCTTTGAGGAAAGCTTGGTAAGCTGGAACAGTGTTGGCAACCGAGTGAAATAAATCGAGGGCTGCGACTTCTGGAGAAACTTGCCGATGTCTTTGAAGTCTTATTTCTAGGGGAGTGGTGAGGAACTCTTGAAATGCTGCACTCACTTGTTGAGTTTGTTCTTTCCGGATCATTTCATCACCTCCGAGAGCAATGGACTTTAAAATACAAAAAGTATAGTCAACAGGGAGTAGGCAACAGGTAATGGGGAATAGGTAATAGGCAACAGGCAACAGGGATGCTGATACTTTTATAACCTGGCGGTAAAAAATACCTACCACCTAACACCTAACACCTACCACCTACCACCTACCACCTACCACCTAACACCTAATTTCTGATCTTAATCCGGAAATGTTACTAATTTTGAGGGAAATGATATATCCGTCCCCACAGTTTATTCACCATCATGAAGGCTCTACTGTGCACTCAACAACATGTGAATTCCCCGAATAATCGCTTTTGTACCACATGTGGTGAAAACTTGGTGAGCAATAAAATTCATTCAGGACTAATTCTAGGCGATCGCTATCGTATAGTTCGTCAGCTAGGGCAAGGTGGCTTTGGACGCACATACTTGGCGGCGGATCTCAGCCGCTTCAGCGAACTTTGTGTTCTCAAAGAATTTGCCCCTCATTTTCAAGGCACTTATGCTTCCCGAAAAGCTCAACAGCTATTTGAACGGGAAGCAAAGGTTCTCCATAGGCTGCAACATCCTCAAATACCCCAGTTTAGAGAGCTCTTTCAAGTACAACAGCAAGGCAAAGACTCCCTATTTTTGGTACAAGATTTTGTTGTCGGTCAAACTTACCATGCTTTACTGATGGCTCTGAAGAGTCAGGGACACCGATTTAGCGAAGCCGAAGTAACCCAACTGCTGCTCAAAATCTTGCCAGTTTTGACATATATTCACTCCGAGGGAGTAATTCACCGGGATATTGCTCCGGATAATCTGATGTTACGGAGTAGTGATGGAGAGCCAGTATTGATTGACTTTGGTGGAGTCAAACAAGTAGCGATGTCAGTAGCCAGGGAGTTCCAAGGAACTATTTTTGATACCAACAAGATACCAGCGACACGAGTTGGTAAGCTGGGTTATGCTCCCCCAGAGCAGTTACAACAAGGTATGGCTTCTCCCAATAGCGATTTATATGCCTTAGCTGCCACCGCATTAGTCTTGCTCACAGGGAAAGAACCCACCCAATTAATTGAGCCTCAAAGCCTGAATTGGAACTGGCGGCAAGAGGTTGAGCTGAGTCCCCGGTTAGGAGACATTCTAGACCGTATGCTCCAACGGAAACCAAGCGATCGCTTTGGCAGTGCGACGGACGTGTTACAAGCTCTAACTAACCAGTCAGTCGTAAGTCAGCCTCAACCTAAGCCGCAAAACCCTGATGAAGTAGAGGATGATGATCTGCCAAGATCTAATCATCTATTTTCCGGCTGGTTATGGAAAATTCCTATTACTTTGCTGGTGATTGTCACCGCTGGTAGTTTTGGCTGGTGGGGGGGCAATGTTTGGATTGAAACCAAAAAAGCTCCATCTTCCCCAGAAAAGGAGGAACTCTTTGCCAAAGACTATTCTACTTTTACTTTCTTACTAGATGATACTAACGAACCTCCTCCACCATTGAAATTTTCTCCCCAAGAGCAGCAGCGTCGGGAAAACCTGGAGAGGCGGCTCGATAATTTGGGCATTAACCGGGAGTTTTACAGTAGTTTAGTTTATGAAGCATTTTGGAAAAGATATCCTCAGCAACAAGGACTCAAGCCAAGCAATTCTCCAAAAGATACTGAGCTTAGAGCCGACAGAGATGCGATCGCGGCTAATTTACTCTCTAAAATAGAGGAGCTCCAATTGAGCAAAGAGGCAATGAAGCGTTTGGGAAGCTATAAAAAAGCAGACCTCACCCAGTGGAGAAAAGAAGCTAACCGTCTACACCTCAGTAGCAGTGCTTTGTATGATCTAGCAGATGCCAAATTCTTCAAGCAGTTTCCTGAGGAACCACGGGAACCTTTGACTGACAAGTCTATTGGACAAGTGTGGGAAGCGGTTGTTGGAGACACCATCAACAAGTTACAATCTCAAGCTGCTGTTGAACAAATTGTTTTTGACGAAGGAACAGTAAGCCAACAGAAAAATGGTACTCTTCAACCAGGGGAAGGTAAAGCTTTTATTGCCAGACTCTCCGAGGAGCAGCTCATGGAGGTAGAGTTAAAAGCTAATTCTTCAGCCTTGTTCAGTATCTATTGTCCTCCCAGAGTTGATCCGATTATTGAAGACTCCAAGGAACGCAGTTGGTCAGGAAATATTAAAAAATCCGGTTTTTATGAGTTTATCATAGTTTCGGAAGCTGCTGAGCCTATTGAATATCAACTCAACCTAACAGTTGAAGATTAGGTGTTCATTAATTAATAATAGATAATTACAATAAAGTTAAAACTCACAGTTAAGAACAATACCCGGTAGTGGAGCAGCAGAGCTGAACACGAGTAGAAAATGTCATGGTTTGCCAGAAATTGTGCGGGGATTAAAAACTTTTTCAGCTCGTAGAATTAATCAATTACGCAACCAGAGAGGTGTTCCTGTCTGGCAACGAGGATACTATGAAAAGGTCATTGGCAATGAACAATCGTTACAAAATATTCGGGAATATATTGTGAATAATCCTTTGGGTTGGGAAAAGGATGAAATGCATCCCTCAAAATCATTCTCTTTCAATAATCAAATCTGGCTTAAATTCCAGGAATGCTCTCAATTTGTGATGAATCTCAATTATTAATTACAAAGGACAATACCCGGTAGGGGTGGGTTCACCTACCATTAAGCCTGTCCACAAGCCAATGAGATAAACCCACCCCGGTTTAGTCCAGGATAATATCATCAAGGCCGGGGCGGGTTTAGTTTAATTATCATTGAGTAGCCTCAGTATTGAGCGAACCCGCCCCTACATCTCGTGTATAATCGCCAGCAGTGTCAGCTGATACCGTAAGCGATCGCTCACCCAACAATAGCAACCAAATTAAGAACAATATCCGGTAGGGGCGGGTTCACCTATCATTAAGCCTATCCACAAGCCAATGAGATAAACCCACCCCGGTTTAGCCCAGGATAATATCATCAAGGCCGGGGCGGGTTTAGTTAAATTATCATTGAGTAGCCTCAGTATTGAGCGAACCCGCCCCTACATTTGTATAATCGCGATCAGTATCAGCTACAGTTTTAGGCGATCGCTGACCCAACAATAGCAAGGAAATATAGTATATATATGTATATTTCGCAGCAGCGTCTGCGAAAGTAACGCAACCTACAAGATCTGTAAACATAGCGTTTATGTTTGCTGATCGCTATATCTAATAACAAGATTCTCCAGGTTGAGCAAAACATAAACGCTCTCTGCCGTAAGTTCTGCTGGGTATCACTCTCGGACGTCTATCTATAGGTGTACTCGAAAAACGATCGCGTGCTTCAGCCGTTGCTTCATAAAGAGCTCTGGGCCTATATCCTTGACTGGCTGCTTGTTTGACGGCAAATTCACAAGCAGAAATCCCATTGCGTCTATCAACTCCCCAGAAAATAAGGTCTCGACGACCATCAGGACTGGCAGCAACAACACCACAACGATATTCACCAGGCTGTGTAAATGGCCCTACAGTTGTTCTGCTTCCTCGAAAACCACCTTGAGCATTTGAGACTACAGAAAACCCAACAGCTAGGGAGCAGCCCAAAATCGATGATATAGTCAACTTCTTGAACATAAAAAAACTCAAAAAGTTAGGAAAAATAATACTTTCACTAAAAATATCACAATCGTGGGGTAAAATAATAATTGCTCTCACTAATTTTGGAGAAAGCTATCAAGACTGCTTAAGAAAAGAAAGTTTTCTAGTATGGCCTTACCTGCTAAAGTTAGGACAAATAGCATAGAAGCAATAATTGCTAGAATAGCTAAATTGCAGGCTTTTTTGTTCCCTATTCTCCATTTTCCAATGCTTAGCGCGTTATCCCTACATGGGTAAGTTCTATACTCACCTAAAACCAGGCTTAAGGGGACTGTTGCTAATGGGATACATCATCTTCTATCGTGTTGTTGAAGATAGTGTAGAGATTTTACGGGTTGTCAGTGGTTATCGTAATTTGTAGGATGTTTTCTCAGAGTAATGCTATAGGGTAAGATTTGTGATCGCTGGGTAATGGTTTAGTCCACTGAGGCAATTTTTGAAAATGATTGTACCGGCGATGTGGTGCGTTACGCTTCGCTAACACACCCTACAATAGGTATATTTTTGGGGAGCATCCCAAAGTTGTAAATGAAATCGCTCAAGTCATCTAAAGAGGACTAAACTTCAGGTAAAATCGAAAAATTTAGTCCATTTTAATGGACTTAAGCTATTAGCCTTGGATTTGAATCCAAGGTGAGTTAAGTCATTCAGCTAGCCAGCTATGTCTAAGCTTAAGTTGAAACTAATGAGCATCTACACCCTGACTGGATTTATGCAAACTGATGATTAAATTTAGATGCATTTTAGCTTAATCAAACCATCAAAGAACTACGCACCTCTCTAATTGTATGTGGCAAAACGCCCACCAAAAGGGCAAATGCTTCATCTGGTAGTTGGTTAATCGTCTCAGCTTTAAAGTTGAAACCCTTAAACTGTTCAATAATTTTTTGAGCACGTTGCTGCGGTGTTTGCCGATTAGTTATTTGTTCAATTAGTCTCGTCCATTGTTTACGAAGTGCATAAGCTCTCTGCCGCTCTTCTCGTGATTTAGGGGAGAGCAAGCAAAGCTCTCCAACTGGCAGCACTTGTTGACAATCTAAATCCAAGATTCCTCCTACAGCTGCACCAGGGCCGACAAATTCAGCATGATAGGATTTATACAGAATTAAGCCATTCCGACGTTGACTAACAATCCGCAGCTGTCCATCGTTTAGTTGCATAAGTATTTTTATTTAAGAGTAGTAAAATTTCTCACTATAGTATTGCTTCGCAAAGAGAATAGGGAATTGGGCATAGAGAATAGAATATGTAGCTCACGGATACAATAACTGCTATAGATAATTTATCTAGGTAACTATTTCATTGTACGTAAAGTATCGAGGGGTTATCAAGAAGGATGATAGTATAAAAGTTAAAGTAACGATGAATTTTTGAGAAGTTCCAGTGCTTATAGGAATTTATATAGGCAATTCTCGCATCCGTGAGGTACATCACCCATTCCCCATTCCCCAAGGGTGACAAGTTAAAAGGTCGTGCGTTTTGTCAAGTATCATATATAGTGTGTAACAATTCAAAAAACCCTATATAAGGAAAAGCTAAAGGGGCAAACAATTCTCCATTCTCCATTCTCTATTCCCAATTCTCATGTAATGTCCCACATTGTCAGATGCCAGTCGTGACCTTTTACTGCCACAGCCGCCCGGTAGCCCGGTGCTGGAGCCAGCGGAGACAAACACCAGTCAGAAGCGGCTTGCTGGTCTCCCTGAATACTCAATAGTGCTACTGGTTCTCCAGGATTTAGGACGATTTCCACCTCTTCCAAACCAGCTAATCCATCACCGGTAGCTTTGAGATAGGCTTCTTTACCAGTCCAGGCTTTGAAAAATTCTTCTTGCTTCTGGTCAGGACGGAGGGAGCTAATTACAGCGGATTCTCTGGGAGAAAAGAAACGTTTTGCTAGTTGATCGACATCGGACACAGAACGGATGTACTCCAAATCGACACCAATCTGTCGGTTACGGGTAAAGGCATACAAAGCCATGCCCCGGGAATGAGACAAGTTAAAATCAATCTTTCCACCTAAACTAGTAGTAGCAAGAGCTGGCTTACCACGGGAGCTGTAAGCAAACTTTAACTGTACTGCTTCCAAGTCTAAGTAGCGAGCTAGGAGAGTTCGCAGTAATCCGCGACCAGCAATAAAATGGTTTTTGTCCTTGTCAAAGTAAAATCTATCAGCTCTCTGCTGTTCGTCGGTAGAAAGGGTGTGTACCAACTGCTGAATTTGCGCTGCTGGTAAGTCAAGCTGAGCACGCCAGATATGGACATCATCCTCTGACAGCATCAAATTGTTTGGTGGAGATTGCCACCAATCCTCAACCGTATTCATTTTTGTTTGTCTTTAGTAGAAGCCATCAGGTTTAAACCCCTGCTATCGGCACAGAGAGCATCCCAAAGTTGCTTGATCAGCTTTAACGATAGGATAGCGTATAATTGATAAGTTCAACCAGTAGGGAAAAGGGTGAGTTAATCAAGATGGATGCTAATAAAATTTTTAACATAAATATTGAATCTTCACAAAACTTAATGCATCCGCTCAAAATCAAAAACGAGTTACCTTTAACTAATTCAGCTGCGGCAACAGTTTTACGAGGAAGGCAGGAACTCAAGGACATTCTCGACGGTAAAGATTCGAGGAAATTCCTTATAGTTGGTCCTTGTTCAATTCATGACGTTCAAGCAGCCGAAGAATATGCTCGGAAGCTAAAGAAGCTGGCGGATCAAGTCAAAGACCACCTCCTCTTGGTGATGAGAGTTTATTTTGAAAAGCCTAGAACTACTGTAGGTTGGAAGGGATTAATCAACGACCCAGACCTAAATGATTCTTTCGACATCGAAAAGGGTCTAATTACCGCTCGTAGTTTATTGATTAAAATTGCTGAGATCGGATTACCTGCTGCTACAGAAGCTCTAGATCCGATCGCAATTAACTACTTCTCTGAACTAATTTCCTGGTCTGCGATTGGAGCCCGTACTATTGAATCCCAAACTCACCGAGAAATGGCCAGTGGATTGTCCATGCCTGTTGGGTTAAAAAATGGTACGGATGGCAACGTTAAAGTAGCCTTAGATGCGATTCAAGCATCCCAAACTAGCCACCATTTCCTAGGAATTAACGAAACGGGAGAGATTAGCATCTTCAAGACTAAAGGTAACTACTACAGTCATGTGATTTTACGTGGTGGTGCTAAGAACACCAATTTTGAACCAGAAAGTATCCGCTTGGTAGAAGACAAACTAGAAGCAGCAGGTCTACCTCAGAGAATGGTTATTGATTGTAGCCACGGAAACTCAAGAAAAGACCATACATTGCAAGGCTCTGTATTTAGCAATGTCATTCAACAAATCATCGATGGTAACACCTCAATAGTTGGTCTGATGTTAGAGTCTAACTTGCAAGAAGGTAATCAAAAACTGGCCGGTGATCTGTCACAGTTACAATATGGAGTTTCGATTACAGATAAGTGTATCGGCTGGGAAGAAACAGAAAATCTGATTTCACTCACCTATGAAAAATTGTTAGCCCATCAGAAAAGTCTGAATAAGGTGCTTGTAGGTCTTTAGGTGTTAGGTATTAGGTGTTAGGTGTTAGGTGAGAAAAGATTTACAGGTAAAGATTTAAGTATTTTGCGTTGTCTTAATTGCCCTGGCAACTGCTATATCAAGTTCGATGAAATGACTAGAACTAGACTACAAATAAGGCAACCGTAAAAACCCTGTAGAGACGTTGCATGCAACGTCTCTACAATGTGGGAATAAAATTGGATTTGGTATTACCCTAAAACCTGCCACCTAAAACCTAAAACCTAATTGCTACTGGAGGTTTTTCTAGTCTTTTTAGCTGCTGTTTTCTTGGTTGTACCTTTAGATTTACTAGACCTGCTGGTAGACTTCTTAGTAGATGACTTAGCTGCCAAAAGTTCTAGGGCTATCTCTAGAGTTATGTCCTCCGGTGATTTCCCTTCTGGGAGGGAAGCATTAGTTTTCTTGTGATTTACATAAGGTCCATAGGGACCATCGTAAATATTGATTGGTTCATTATCTTGGGGATGATTGCCCAATTCCTTTAAAGCGGTTTTCGTTTTACTCCGACTTCCTCCCCGTGATTTTTTTGGTTGAGCCAAAAGTTCTAATGCACGTTCTAAGCCAATTGTCAATATATCGTCGCCAGCTTTGAGAGAACGGTAGTCTTTTCCCTCTTTGCCCTGATCATGAACTACATAGGGACCAAAACGTCCTAACCCAGCCTTAACTTTGCTACCAGTTGCGGGGTGTTCACCCAACAAACGGGGCAGAGACAGTAGTCCTACTGCCATCTCCAAGGTGACATCTTCCTTGTTGACCCCCTTAGGCAAAGATGCTCGTTTGGGCTTCTTTTTGTCCTCTGTTACTTCCCCTAGCTGAATATAAGGACCATAACTACCAATAAGCATAAAAATCGACTCACCAGTCTCTGGGTGGAGCCCCAGGTTCTCTGGTCCTTCAGTTTTTTGCTTGAGTAGTACCTCAACTTGCTCTGGATCTAGGTCAGCTGGGGTAAGGTCTTTAGGAATCGAGGCTGTCAAGAGATTTTGCTCATTCTCTACCTCAATATAGGGACCAAATCTACCGATGCGGACTTTGGCTTCTAGGTTTTCGAGTTCAACGGTACGGGCAACATTAGGGTCAATTTCAGTCTCTCTGTCTTTTACCTGGTTTTCTAGACCTTTTTCTCCTTTGTAAAATTGCCGTAGATAAGGAAGCCATTCTGCTTCTCCGGTGGAAATTTCATCTAGGGTTCGCTCCATTTTGGCAGTAAAACCAGTGTCTACCAAGTCTGGAAAATGCTTTTCTAGGAGACTCGTAACCGCAAAGGCAGTAAAGGTAGGGATCAGGGCGTTTTTGCTCATCTGGGCATAGCCGCGATCGCTTATTGTACCAATAATACTGGCATAAGTACTAGGACGCCCAATACCTTCATGTTCTAGGGTTTTCACTAGAGATGCTTCAGTATAACGAGCTGGGGGTTGGGTTTCGTGGCTAATAGCTTCTAGTTCAGTACAGTCAGGATGATCACCCACTTTTAGGGGAGGCAGAATCACTTCTTGGTCTTCCAGAGCAGCATTGGGGTCATCTGAACCTTCCACATAAGCCCGGAGAAAGCCGGGAAAGTCAATACGCTTACCCGTTGAACGAAATCCCGCATCTTCGACTTGTAACAGTACTGTGATTTGGGTAATTTGTGCATTGGCCATTTGGCAAGCAACGGTACGCTTCCAAATCAAGTCATAGAGAGCTAATTCCTTACCGCCTAAACCCGTTTCTTTCGGTGTGCGGAAAGTTTGACCCGCTGGGCGAATTGCCTCGTGAGCTTCTTGAGCCCCTTTGCTTTTAGTCGTATATTGGCGGGGTTTGGGAGAGAGGTATTTTTTACCGTACATTTGTTCTACACAACTACGTGCTGCCGCGATCGCTTGTTCTGACAAATGTACTGAATCTGTCCGCATATAGGTAATATAACCCTGTTCATACAGATTTTGAGCAATCCGCATTGCCTCACGAGCAGACAAACGCAGTTTCCGGTTTGCTTCCTGCTGTAGGGTGGAAGTGGTAAAAGGTGGAGCGGGTTTACGAGTGACTGGTTTTTCTTCTATTTCCGTCACTGTCCAAGTTTTATCCGTCAGGCGTTCCTTAAGTTCTCTAGCTTCCGCTTCATTAAGCAGCTTCACCTTGCGCCCAGAGATAATTTGACCTGTATTAGGGTCAAAATCACTACCAGTAGCAATTTTCGTACCTGCGAGAGTAAGCAACCGCGACTCGAAAGGAGCTTTGTTTTGCTCCAGAGTTGCTTTCAAGTCCCAATAACTCCCTTGGCGGAAAGCCCGACGCTGGCGCTCTTTTTTCACCAACAACCGCACTGCAACAGATTGCACTCGCCCAGCAGACAAACCCCGGGCGATTTTTTTCCAGAGTAGAGGAGAAAGGGTATAACCGACAAGCCGGTCTAAAATTCGCCGTGTTTCTTGGGCATGTACCAACCTTGTATCAGTATCACGGCAGTTTTTCAATGCTTCACGAATCGCCTCTTGGGTGATTTCGTGAAATACCATCCGCTTAGTCGGAACTTTGGGCTTCAGTAGTTGCTGTAGATGCCAACTAATGCTCTCTCCCTCCCGGTCTTCATCTGTAGCGAGAACTAGCTCATCAGCCCCTTTGAGAGCCTCTTTCAACTCCTTGACTACTTTTTGTTTGTTTTTGGGAACAACGTACAGAGGCTCAAAACTAGCATCTACATTTACCCCTAACTGCGCCCATTTTTCCCCTTTGACTGCTTCGGGAATTTCTTCTGCAGAAGAGGGAAGATCACGTACATGACCCATAGATGCCTCTACACGGTAGCCAGAGGGCAAATAATTACGAATGGTACGTGCTTTAGTAGGAGATTCAACAATGACGAGGGTTGTCATGGGAGTTTAATCAAATAGCAGCGGCGCTGAATAGTCTAACTTAGATATTTTTTGCGAAATGTAAAGCAAAATAGCCGTGTGAACTGGTTGTAATATAGCTTGACAAGCTTCCCCAATACTAAACTCTCATATCCTTAAATGACATCTTGGAGGATTAGGGAACCGAGTTGAGCAAGTTTTTCTTCCAGTTGGAGAATAAGTGAGCGAGACACTAAACTCCTGACTACGTCTGTCTCAGATTAAAACATGGTGAGGTAAATTAGGCGACTCAATTTAATTTCGTTAAGTTAAGCTGGGGGAGATGAGGAAGCTGGGGAAGCTGAGGAAGCTTCGATTTCCAAACAACAAATAACAAACAACAAACAACAAAATATGGCTGATGTAATTGATTACAAAATTTATGGAGAGTCGCTGCAACTGGTAGAGATTGAGCTTGATCCTGGAGAAGGAGTAAGAGCAGAAGTAGGTACTATGACCTACATGGAACAAGGTATTGCCATGCAAACAAATACTGGTGGTGGTTTATTTGCAGGCTTCAAACGGATGTTAACGGGAGACGGTTTTTTTATCACTACTTTTTTGAACAATGGACGTAGCAAATCCAGTGTAGGCTTTGCTGCGCCTTATCCTGGTGGAATAATACCGTTGAATTTAGCTGAGTTTGGTGGTGAGTTTTTGTGCCAGAAGGATTCTTTCATCTGTGCTGCCAAAGGTATCGAAATTGATATCGCTTTTACCAAACGTCTGGGAGCTGGTTTCTTCGGTGGTGAAGGCTTTATTTTGCAAAGGTTAAAAGGAGATGGATTAGCTTTCGTACATGCTGGGGGAACCATCATTGAGAAAAATCTCGCACCGGGAGAAGAGTTGCGGGTAGATACTGGTTGTTTGGTGGCTTTTTCTCCATCAATAGACTATAGCATCGAGTTTATTGGCGGGTTTAAGAATGCTTTATTTGGTGGCGAAGGTTTGTTTTTGGCAAAAATGACTGGACCTGGTAAATTATACCTTCAAAGTCTACCTTTTTCACGATTAGCTGAACGAATTACTTCAACTATTTCTATACCGACACCGGTGATTGATAACTAAGGTGTTAGGTATTAGGTGGTAGGTGGTAGGTATATTGATATGCAAAAAATGAAGAGAGTAAATATAACCCACATTCTGTACTCTCAACTATCATCTGGGCAACAACGCAGGATGTGGGCTACTGTATCTTTCCCAGTAGCAAAATTACGTAATTTTTCGGATAGACAAAACAGGTATTGAGTTGTAACCATACTAAAACCGAGAAAAAACTGGCTCACTTTCAAGAAACAAGGGAACAGGGAATAGGAAAAGACCTTGTTTGGAGACCTCCGTCGCGGGTGGCCATCGCTGCCAGTGGGGTTGCTTTTTAATTCTTCAATTCTTCAATCTCTCTTGTCAGAAATAGCAAGAGTAAAACGTCATATAAGTATCCACCAAAAATCTAGGAGAGCAATAGTTGTGAATAACAATTCTAATGAGTATGAGTACGATTACAATACTAACTTCGCACCCTTAGCAATGCTCAAGGTTCCAGACAAATGGGCAGCCTTAAAACAAATAGCTGGTTGGGACTGGTTATTGAAAGTCGTTGAGCAAGTCATACTTGTCTCTCTCAATAGCTTTTTCACTAATCAATCCCTTCACATTGATGGCATTGAAGAGGATCTAAAGGCTGTGCATAAATTATATACCAGTGGTAATATCAAACAAATGCTCTCTAACAGTGGTGAGATAGAGCGAATTATAGAGTCTCTGCATCTTGCTGTTAAAAAAAGCCAAGACAGTAATATCTTAGAACACTTCGAGCTATTCAAAAAAATCCGCCAGCAATTTAAAGATGAAAAACTCAAAATAGAAGATGTCCTAGAATTGGTGAAGTTGCTCAAAAATCAGCCAAAAGAAGCAGCTGAGGGAGGGCGTCCTGATACTTTGGAAGGGTATGAGGCTCAGTTTTGTGAAATCTTCATTCCCTTGCCGAAAATCAGTCAAAATTTTCAAGATGATCTACAGTTTGCGAATATGCGGGTTGCTGGTCCCAATCCACTGGTTATTGAACGAATGACAAAAGAGCTCCCGCGATTTCCCGTAACTGAGGAACAATACCAATCGGTAATGAAAACCTCTGACAGTATCCAGCAAGCGATATCTGATGGGCGACTTTACCTTACCGACTATGGGGTTTTTGAGAATGCTCTTCAAGGTACTTATCCCCAAGAGCAAAAATATATCTGTGCACCTCTAGCAATGTTCGCTGTGCCTGAAAAAGGGCACAAACACTATCCCCATTTATGCCCCATTGCTATCCAGTGCTTCCAAAAGCCAGGGCCTAATAATCCCATCTTCACCCCCAAAGATGAAAACTGGCTGATTGCTAAGACGATTGTTCAAATTGCCGATATTAATTTTCACGAGGCAATCAGTCACTTAGGACAAACTCATCTATTTATGGAACCCTTTGTTCTTGCTACCCATCGGATACTCCCCGAAAATCACCCTCTCCGAAAGTTGCTGCTGCCTCATTTCGAGGGAACCCTGCTGATTAACTGGGGTGCGCAGAATAGTCTGATGAGTCGTAACGGTGATGTGGATAAACTACTTGCATCAACGATCAATACTTCTTGCGTGGTGGCAACACAAGGAGCCCAAGAGCATCTGCTCAATTTCAATGGTTCAATGCTTAAAGAGACCTTAAAGCGTCGGCGGGTGGACGATTGTAACAAACTACCCTATTACCCCTACCGAGATGATTCCCTAAAAATCTGGGAGGCAATTCAAACTTGGGTAAAGGGGTATCTCCAAGAACACTACACAGATGATACTAAGGTACAAAGTGACAAAGACCTACAAGACTGGGTAAAGGAGTTACTGTCTCATGAGGGGGGACGGCTGAAAAACTTTGGAGAAGATGGTCAAATCTGCACTTTAGATTATCTAATTGAAGCCACCACAATGATTATCTTTACTGCTAGTGCCCAACACGCAGCAGTAAATTTCCCCCAGAGTAAGATTATGAGTTATACTCCAGCGATGCCAGGAGCTGGTTATGCCCCAGCACCAACAACTACCACAGGTAGTGGTGACGATAAAGCTTTGATCCAATTTCTTCCCCCTCTAGATATTGCGAGAACACAACTAAATCTAGCCCATCTATTAGGGTCAGTTTACTATACCCAACTGGGATACTATCCCAGCGAGTTTGAGGAAGCATTAAGTAATGACCAACAAAATTCACTGAAGAAGTTCCAAACTGATCTCCAAGAAATTGAAAAGGAGATTAAGGCACGTAATAACGATAATCCTAATTTTCCCTATGTTTACCTAATGCCTACCCAAATTCCTCAGAGCATTAACATCTAATATTCGGATTTAGTATAGTACCAAATCCTGGTTAGCTACCCCCGTTTTGGGAAAACTGCGGAAACCCTGTAGAGACGTTGCAGGCAACGTCTCTACAATGTGGTACATAATATCAAGTTCGCTACAGCATTGGATTGGCAATCGATAATCTTTTGCTTGATGCCAAGATGATAAGCAGGAATATTTAACTGAGCAAAGCACAAGAGGAGAAAAACTGCAATCTGAGTATTAATTGTACTTTCAGCACCCATTTCGACTAATACCCCATTAACCAGTTCGTAGCGAGTATCAGTCCCGTCATCATAGTTTAGGTACTCCTCAAGGGTCATTCCTCGATTAGTTGCGATCATCATCCTTAGGTATTAGGTGTTAGGTTTCATAAATATTAACCAAAAATTAATTTTTTTTCCTTACCTCTACCTGCATTGAAAATTTATTCATCTATTAGATTCAGATGGGGGAAAGTGAGAGAAGTGGATCGATCCTCTGACAATTATCCTGAGCTTAACCTAAATTGCCCTAGACTTAGACTTTAAATTATTAGTTGTGCCACGGTGGTTACTGTGACTACTTCGGGCTCTTGTGGAACAATCTCAATTTTCCAACCTAACTTAGCATTCCAGTCATTGATCATAGTTAACAAACCTAATCCAGAAGCATGGAAGTTTTCTTCTTCAGCATTTTTTTCTAATTGGCGAATAAATAACTCTTCAGGATCTGAGCTAATTAACTCGTGAATGAAGGAGTGAAACTTGTCTAAGGTTGTGTAACTGACACTGTTAGTTGCTTGGAGTAAGACTGTTAGTACAGTGTCCTCCAGCAAGTAAATTCCAAACTTAATGGGATACGAAGAAGTTTGATCATGGAACTTCATCGCATTCTCTAACAACTCATTAGCAATATAACTTACTCCGCTTTTGAGCTCCGCATGTTTCGCCTGAGTTCTAGATTCCTCGTCATTTATAGGAAAGAAGGTCGTCAAATAATCGGCGACAAAATCAGCGGACAAACCATTGTTGCGCCAGCGCTGTTGAATCGGGATCGATCTAGGTGAAAAACCAAGGAGTAAAAATTCGTGATCGCTAGGCAGTTTTTCCCTATATTCCCCAAAGACCTGGGTCATAGTTAATACATTCACTCAAGCTACCTCATGTTGTCTATAAAAGTAGTAAGGTGATATTATCATATACTTTGTTAGCCTAGCTTCTGCACCCTCAAGTGTCACACCACTGATTTGAGGTTGCAGGGAATTACAAGTTGCATCATTTCAAATTGTATGTATTAAAAGTTACTGCTTTGCCATTAAAAATTACGCAAATACCGATTGTGCCAGTTAGGGTGTGG
>JAAHFP010000014.1:136844-171358 GCA_010672925.1 Symploca sp. SIO1C2
CTATGAAAGCTAATAATACCAATTCTGCCTCCTGGTTTGAGCCAATGGGGTGCTTGATTGAGGAAATTTTCTAGAGACTCCATCTCCTGATTAACCACTATTCGTAGAGCCTGAAAAACACGGGTGGCTGGGTGAATCCTACCATAGCGGTACTTACGAGGAACACAAGAAGCGATCGCGTCTGCTAGTTCTTTGGTAGTTTGTAAAGGACGTTGCTCTACAATCCGCCGTGCAATCCGCCGCGATAATCGTTCTTCTCCATACTGGTAAAAAGCATCCGCTAGTTGTGCTTCATCCCAGTGATTGACGACATCTGCTGCGGTGAGAGACTGGCGCTGATCCATCCGCATGTCTAATTGAGCAGAGTGACGAAAACTAAAGCCTCTTTCTGGTAAGTCTAGTTGAGCAGAACTCACCCCCAAATCAGCAATTATGCCATCAAATAAAATCTCCCCTGGCTGATATTGGGCAAAATTACCATGCCAGAATTGCACTGCATCGCCATAGGGGGCTAATTTGGCTTTGGCAGCTGCGATGGCTTCTATATCCTGGTCAATAGCTGTAACTTGAACATCCGGTGCTGCGGCTAAGATTAACTGGCTGTGTCCCCCTCCTCCCACCGTAGCATCCAGGTAATGTCCATCAGGACTGATATCTAAATATTCCACTAACTCCCGGCTTAACACCGGCACATGTACAAATGCCGATTTCTTGTCATCCTCAGCCTTAGTTTCCATATTATTTACCCTAGTACAGGAAGTTTGAATTTTGAATTTTGGAGAGCGTAGCATGGTGAGCAAAGCGTTAGCGTAGCGGGACGGAGTCCGGCAAATTTTGAATTTTTACTTCTCCTCTAAGGTTGGAAAGGTTGCATTACGACATGTTTTGCCTGTATAGTCAGCGCCGTTGATTCTGGCACTTCCTCCCAATCATCGGTCAAAGCGGTCAAGGGTTCAGAAACTACAACACGAGCATTTTCAGACAACTGCTTACACCAAGGATTCAATAACTGGCAACTACGCCAACTTTTACTGTAATAGAGGCTACGCGATCGCTGTATTGTGGAATAGCGAACAGCAATGATGTGCTCACCCTCAGTGATACCAAGAGTCATCTGTACAGATGCACTCACCCCATTATCTCGGCTCACCTGTTCAATAAACCTAACCATTTGTTCTAGTGCTGGCACAGGCTCGTTAGTTAGCCCGAAAGTCAATGCTAGATAGAACATAATTTCCGAGTCAGTAGTACCTTGAATGGCTGGATAGAGCTCAGGAGCAATCCCCAGTACCAACTCTCGCTTAATGTGCTGGAAATTATCAATCACACCATTATGGACAAATAACCACTTACCATACCGAAAAGGATGGCAGTTGGATGGCTGCACTGCTGTCTCAGTCGCTGCTCGAACGTGAGCGAGAAACAACGGAGATGAGATTTGCGCAGCTAAGTCCCTCAAATTGCTATCGTTCCAAGCTGGTTGGATACTTCTATATACCCCAGGAGTAACTCGATTACCATACCATCCCACTCCAAACCCATCACCATTAGTCGTAGTCACAGAGGTACGGGCAGCTAAGCTTTGATCTATCAAGGAGTGTTCTGGCTTGTAAATTAAGTCTTCCAAATAAATTGGGTTACCCAAATAAGCAAGCCATCGACACATTAAACAGTTATCTCCACATCACTTACTGAAAAGTATAATCAACTTATTATTTTCAAGAAATAAGGCAACAGGGAGGAAAGGAAGGAAGCTGACTTGTTTCTTATCTTTTTTTTCGACGTATAATTTTATCTTAATTCTCAATTCTCAATTCTCAATTCTCAATTCTCCATTCCCTATTGAGATTGCCTAATTGGTAATTCAATGATAAATTCTGCTCCTTGTTCTGGTGTTGAGAAACAAGTCAGTTTTCCTCCATGTTGCTCCACGATAATCTGATGACTAATTGATAAACCTAACCCTGTTCCTGATCCCACTTGCTTGGTTGTAAAAAACGGATCAAACATTAGCTGTTGAACTACTTCTGTAATGCCTGGACCATTATCAGCAATGGAAATTGCCACTCGTTGTTTGTCTAGTAGAGCTGTACGAATCTGAATAGTAGGGTGAGATTTACTGGATTTTATCTGCCTCATATCTTCTTCTAGAGCATCAATTGCGTTGCTCAAGATATTCATGAATACCTGATTGATCAATCCTTTATAGCACTCAACTCGTGGTAAATTACCATATTCTTTGATCACCTCAATAGCTAGATCATTAAGTTGAGTTTCTACCCGATGTCGTAAAACAGTTAGAGTACTTTCGAGACCTTCATGGAGATCTACAGTTTTCAGTTGACCTTGATCCAGTTGGGTAAAATTCTGTAGCGACTTGACAATTTCGCTAATGCGTTTAGCTCCTACCTTCATCGAATTTAGGAGTTTTGGAAAGTCTGACTTGAGGAACTCCAAGTCAATAGACTCAATTTCCTCCTGGATGCGGGTAGTGGTATTAGGGTGAAGGAAATATGAGCTAGAATGTACATTCTCCCCATTCCCGCTGCCCCTGGTCTGGAGCGTCTGTGGCTCTTTGTTTCCCTCACTCCTTGTATTAGGTAAGGCTTTTTGGTAGAGTTCTACTAACCGCAAAAGATTTTGAGTATACTGGTTAGCATAGTAAAGATTGCCATCAATAACACTAATGGGGTTGTTAATTTCATGGGCAACTCCTGCTAATAGTCGCCCCAAACTAGACATTTTTTCAAGATGAAACTGACTTTGAGAGGCTTGTATCTTTTGTAGAGCTTCAATGAGCTTTTGAGATTTTTCTCGCTCTCTGGCTTCAGAAATCTGTAATTTTTTTTGTAGCCGGACGTTGCGTAATTGGTTCTCAATTCGGACTAAAACTTCTTCCACTTGAAATGGCTTCGTAATGTAATCTACACCACCAACTCGAAAAGCTTGGATTTTATCAAAAACATCGTCTAGGGCACTAATAAAAATTACTGGAATTTCACAATTGTTGGGGTCTGCTTTCAGATATTGACAGACTTGATAGCCATTCATTTGCGGCATATTAACATCCAGCAAAAGTAGATCTGGTACAATCAATGATATCGACTTCAATGCCATATTACCACTAGTAACATTACGAACTTTATACCCCTGTTCACTTAAAATTTTAGTTAAAAGACGTAAACTATTTGGTTGGTCATCGATAATTAATATATTTCCCTTGGAGACTGCAGTTTGATTACTATTGATTCCAGGCAGCTCCGAGGCAGTTGTTGTTAATTTATCTTTAATATCTAAAGAACATCTCTCCAATCCCAAGTTTTTCCCGGCTCGGTTACTGATATTGAAATTAGTTCTATTCATACGATTATTGCCTCGGTATAGTCAAAAATTACTGACTCCTCGAAGTACTTGCCAACGACGTCATCTGAGCCAGTAGCGAAAACAATCGCGTGCTCCTCCTCATTCAGAGGTAAACCCAACAAGAGCACAGCCAAAGCAAGCGGCATTTGGTAGAAGCTATTCACCAAATGCCGAAGTTGTATTTTTTTTGCTTGTTGTTGCTGCAAGGTTAGAGATTGATTCATGCAGACTTGTTACTGTGCCACAAAATAATATTTAAGCTAAGTTCTATGAAAAACTCATGAAAAATGATAAACCTTTCACAAAAAAATATTTAAAAACAAAGTTGAAGTCAGAGACAACATTTATAGAAGTTGATTTTCCTAGTAGAAGCCGGGAGAAGCTTACAGGAAATAATCAAGTGCTAAATAACCTATAGTAACTTAATTTGTTATAACACCATTACCTAAAACCAAAAACCTCTCTTGACTTAACCTGGATAATTAGGTAAAGAAAATTTCTTTAACAGTTAACACCTTACATAGCAAGCGTCCTAGCTAAACTTGCTTCGACAAATTTAGAGCCCTTTTTTTACGCCTACCTACCTTATGCGCTAACTTAGCTACAGATAACTTCACTATTTTTGTTCGAGGCTCCGCCGTGTTCCAGCGTATTCCTTTAGTTTCCCTTCTTGTTCTCCTCGGTTTACTAGCCGTACCAGCACCAGTTTCTGGACAGGCACTCCTACCCTATACTCTACAGCTAGATTCAAAGGAACTAGAGCAGCAAGGCTTGAATCTGGCTCAGGATGCGGTTCAATTAGTGCGATTTCAGCAATATGACCTAGCCTTACCTAGGGCAGAATTAGCAACACAATTGGCTCCTAATCGCTATCAAACTTGGTTTATTTTAGGTACTTTGTACATACAAAACCAAGAATTAGATAAAGGTCTTACTGCTTTAAAGCGAGCGCTCTCCCTAGAATCCAATCAATCAGGCATTTTCTTTAGTTTGGGTTCAGCTTATTTCCAGAAAGGTGAGTATGCCAAAGCCGTCAGGGAACTCGAAACTGGGTTAAAGCTCAAACCGGATGTTCCAGAAGCCTTGTTTGACTTGGGTAATGCCCATTACCAGCTTCAACAATATCCCAAAGCTGTTGCTGCTTACGAAAAAGCTGTGGCTAAAGAAAAGAACTTCTGGCCTGCGATTAACAACATTGGGTTGGTAAAGTATGAACAGGGTGATGTGAGTGGGGCTATTGAAAAATGGCAAACAGCGATCGCTATTGATGAACAGGCAGCGGAACCTCAGCTAGCGGTAGCAGTGGCATTGTATGCTAGAGGAGAAAGGGAAAAGGGGATAGCTATGGGAGCAGCAGCACTTCGCCTAGACAGTCGCTATGCTGATTTAGATTTTCTTAAGGAAAATCTTTGGGGTGAACGTTTACTAGCTGAAACTCGAAAGTTTCTAGCAATCCCTAGGATTGAAGCCGTAATTCCCTAAACCTTGTTGTCCAAGCAAAGATTTCACCGTAGTGCTCATTCGATGGGATTGCTAAAATTGGCTTTTTTGAGTACATATGTATTTATCAATGAAATCCATAGGGAGAAATCTCCATAGATTTTTCAATAAACAAGGCTTCGAGGCAGTCCCAATGAAAAAAATTGTTTTCATCACCAGGTTATGAAAGTAAATTCTTCGGGAGTTGCCTGTTGCCTGTTCCCACTTAGGAGTTAGGAGACTCCGAGGGAAGAAAGCGAGGATCGCTTTTTTCACGCTTTGAGTCATTTCCGCCTTGTTGCACTAGAATCCCTCGGCTTCTAGTTGCGGGGATTGTTAAACTACTACCGAAAAGTGATAAATATCTTCTTGAGAAAGAGATCTCATGTATCTTTTGGTAGTAGAGCCATAATCTGATCTACAAACAACTGATGGTCAACAACTGGTTTAGAGATGTAGCCATCAGCACCACTTTGCTTGAGAAACTTTTCGCGATCACCCTCCATTGCGTGAGCCGTGACTAGAATAATTGGCAGATTGGAAGTTTGAGTATCAGCTTTAAGCATCTGTGTAATTTTGATACCGTCTACTGATTTACCCTGGTAAACACTGTGAGCCAGAGAAACATCCATCAAGACGATGTCAGCTTCCCCAGCTTGAGCTATTTCCATAACTTCTTCCACATCTTCAGTATGTTTGACATTTAAGCCCCCCCGCTTGGTGAGAATCTTGGAAAAAACGCGAGCATTAATGGGATCGTCTTCTACAATCAAAACGGTTTTCATGGGCGTTGTCTCAAGAAATTCGTCCTTTTTATTAGTGCGATTTGATATTAAGTCTGACAGGGACTTGGTAATATTGCCATCCGTATCTCAATACTTCATCAAAATTTTGGTCAGAAATAGGGAACTTTAACTCATGGCAGAACAGCTAAACTTGCTAGAGACCGGTCAAGTGATCCCCACAGCCCTGCATTTGGAAATGCAAAGGTCTTATCTGGAATACGCCATGAGTGTGATTGTCGGGCGGGCTTTACCCGATGTTCGAGATGGACTCAAGCCTGTCCACCGGCGTATTTTGTATGCCATGTACGAATTAGGTCTTACACCGGATCGACCTTACCGTAAATGTGCTCGTGTAGTAGGGGATGTTTTAGGTAAATATCACCCTCATGGTGACCAAGCAGTTTACGATGCTCTGGTTCGACTAGTACAGGACTTTTCGACCCGCTATCCCCTTCTGGCTGGTCATGGCAACTTTGGTTCGGTGGATAATGACCCACCGGCGGCCATGCGTTACACGGAGACGCGACTGGCTCCCATTGGTGCCCAAGCCCTACTTTCAGAAATTGGTGAGGCCACTGTTGATTTTATCAACAACTTTGATAGTTCCCAGCAAGAGCCAGTAGTGTTACCAGCCCAGCTACCTGTATTATTACTCAATGGTTGTTCTGGCATTGCAGTGGGAATGGCTACTAATATCCCTCCTCACAACCTGTCAGAGGTGGTGGATGGTTTAATTGCCCTAATTGACCGTCCTAATTTATCAGATGAGAAATTATGCCAACTCATTCCAGGGCCAGATTTTCCCACGGGAGGGGAAATTGTTGATACTTCCGGTATTCGGGAAGCTTACCTGAGTGGTCGTGGCAGTATCCCGTTGCGGGGAATTGCCAAAGTGGAAGAAATTCGAGGAAGTCGAGGACGTCGCCGTCGCACAGCGATTATCATTAACGAGTTGCCTTATCAGGTCAATAAGGCAGGCTGGATTGAAAAGCTAGCAGCTTTGGTTAACCAGGGAAGAATCGAAGGTATTGCTGACATTCGGGATGAAAGCGATCGCTCTGGAATGCGAGTGGTGGTAGAACTCAAACGAGAAACTAAAGTTCAAGATGTTCTAGAACAGCTGTACAGGCAAACAGCTCTTCAAACGAACTTTGGGGCAATTATGTTAGCTTTAGTGAATGGACAGCCCCGTCAGCTCAGTCTGAGGCAATTATTGGAAGAGTTCCTGCAATTTCGAGAGCAGACTCTCACCCGGCAATATACCTATGAACTGGAACAAAAACAGCGACGCCTACACCTGGTTGAAGGTTTACTGGCTTCCTTAGCCCAACTAGATACTCTAATTGATATTCTCAGAAATGCTCCGGATGGTACAACAGCTAAACTAGCTCTACAGGAACAATTAAACCTGAGTGAGACTCAAGCAGATGCGATTCTAGCAATGCCCCTACGACGCATCACTGGTCTAGAAAGGCAAAAACTACAGACAGAGTGTGATGAGTTAAGGGAACGCCTTGAAGAGTTGCAGCAATTACTTGGAAATCGGCAAGAGTTGCTCAAAGCTTTGAAGAAAGATTTGCGATCGCTCAAACGCAAGTACACTGATTCCCGTCGTACCAAAATTCGGTCTCTGTCCCCGAGGAAAGGCAATAACAAGCAGATTAAGCAAGGCAATCCACAAAAGAAACAGGAAAAAAGTTCTTCTTTGCCTCTTTCTCCATCAGCAACTGACTCATCTCCCAACCTTCCGGAAGAAGAAGAGACTGTACTCGAATTTACATACCAAGGGCACGTACAGCGACAGCGCCCCAACAAAGAGACAAAGTCTGGGCGCAATGGAGCCCGCGCGACTACAACACCCAAGAATGGTGAAGACTTTGTTGTTCAAACTCAGTTAGCACTGACTCACCAAGAATTAGTCGTAATTACCAGCAGTGGCAAAGCTTACCCAGTTAAAGTAGGGGATATTCCTCCTGCTGCAGGACGTAGAGAAGGAACTGCTTTGGTGAAGTTGCTTCCTAAAACAGTACACTCAGAAGTAGTTGTGGCTCATTTCATGCTGACTGATGAAGTAGAGAACCTCAATCTAATTTTGCTGACCCAGCAGGGACGGATTAAGCGTTTAGAGGTTTCTGAGTTGACACATCTGACAACCCGTGGTCTGACTTTGCTCAAATTGAAGGATGATGACCAATTAAAATATGTTCGTCTGGCTCAGCCAAGGGAGCAAGTAGTTTTGGCAACTAGCAATGGGCGACTATTGCGCTTCGAGATTAATGACCAACAGTTACCGTTGATGGGACGTACTGCTCAAGGTAATCAAGCCTCTAGATTGCGGCGTCGAGAGCAGTTGGTTGGTTGTGTGACCACTCCACCGGATGGCAATCTCCTCTTGGTTTCTGAACAGGGTTATGGCAAGCGCTTACCAGTAAACGCAGTTAGACTCGTAAACCGGGGAGAAATTGGTACTCAAGCGCTACAGTTTAAAACTGCAAAGGATATGTTGGTGGGAATTGTGCCCGCATCATTAGCTTCAGAAGTTGCTTTGGTGACCAATAGTGAACGGATGATACCTTTGCGGGTAGATAAGGTTCAGTTGTTGGGGAAAGATGGAAGTGGGGATCTTGTCGCCAAACTCAAGCCAGAGGAGAGTATTGTTAGTGCTTTTTTAAGTAATAAGTAATGAGTAATAAGTAATGAGTAATAAGCAGTAGTAGGACTTCAGTCCAAAAAGAAGCCAGAAACTAATCATATCAAAGGATTCGGTTATCGCTTTTCATTTTTAGTTTCAGCAAGAGTAATAAGCGCCTAACGGCGAATTCAAAATTCAAAATTCAAAATTCAAAATTGATGCATCGCCAAAAAAGAATTGAGAAACTAGTCATATCAAAGGATTCAGCCATCCTGTTGTCATTCCTAGTTTCTCGATAGTAATGAGTTAAAGGTCTATGATTGGCTCAGATAAATTCTTCTGACCAATGACCAATGACCATTATTTAAGCAAAAATGCTGTACGTGAAATTGTGCTACATAAAATACCTAAAATTTTATTCACATAACTAATATGATAGGCAGTTAAATCAATATAAACAGTTTGAGAAACTAGCTTCATAAATCTCCAAAGAGTTCCATTCGTTACTACTCCATAAATTGTTTTAATCTCATTGTTTTCTAAATCATTAAACAATTGAGATGCCAACATTTGTGCAATACACTGACCCAAAGATAGATTTAGATTTTCTGATTTTGATTGTACAATATTAATCAAAGGATGGCTAATAAGCTTTTCAGCAGAAAGACTGACTAAAAAGTCACAAGTTCCACTTAAACCCATTTCCGAGTCTACATTAAAATTTACTTCAGAAAATAAAGTTGTCTGGAATTTTGATCGATTTTTGGCTTCCATTAACACCGAATAAGTGATTACTTTATGATTTGGTTCGTGGGTATTAATCCCTTTCACAAAAGTGATATATTCTTTGATATTGTACTTCAGGTACTCGCTAGACTCTAATTCTTCAAAGGCAGCAAATAAACCATTAGTTTGATTAATTGTTAAGTTAAAAGTTTTGACAAGTTCGCTGAGGGTAAAATCACGGTAAGCCATATTTTAGTAGATAATTCCCGATAAGCTAAGTAGGGTTTGCTGCAATTTGTCAAATGGGAGCACTTGAGGAAGGAATAAGTAATAAGTAATAAGTAATAAGTAATAAGTAATAAGTTAATCTCAACTATATTACAAAAAAAATAGGTCAGACCCTTACCAATGACAAATGACAGTCCTCACTAGCTAACTATAATTATCCCAACCTACTTAATGCATTGTCTTTAACCTTTAACTGAACCAGCTAAAATACCTCGCACAAAATAACGCTGCAAGGAAAAAAAGACAATCAGCGGCACAATCATAGTAATAAACGCACCGGCAGTAAGAATGTGCCAATCTTGCCCACGAGAACCAACCATATTGGTTAAGCGTATGGTGAGAGGCGCAACCTCTAGTGTACCTCCCAAGTAAACTAAGGCAACTAGTAAATCATTCCAAACCCACAAAAATTGGAAGACAGCAAAAGAAGCGATCGCTGGTAGAGAAAGAGGTACAATTAATCGAGTAAATATTTGGAGGTGGGATGCACCGTCCACTGCTGCTGCCTCAATTAAATCTTGGGGCAATCCACCAACATAGTTACGCAACAGATAGATACCTAAAGGCATACCGTAACCTGTGTGTGCCAACCAGATACCGAGAAATGTTCCGGAAAGTCCTAAGAGCCTGTAGGCTTGCAACACAGGAATCAGCGTCATCTGTAAGGGTATCACTAGCAAACCTACTACCACAATAAACAACAGCTGGCGACCAGTAAACTTCATCCAGGCAAAGGCATAGGCAGCAAATGTCGCCATGGTGAGGGGAATAATTGTTGCGGGAATGGAAATAGCAAGGCTGTTGAAAAAGGCTTCTCCCATACCTTGAGCTGTGATTACATCAATATAGTTGCCTAGCTGGTATTGAGTAAAATCGAAGGGATGTTGAAAGACAGTCCACCAGCCACTGCTGAAGATATCATCCCGGTAGCGCAGGGAGCTGATTAATAAGCCAACAATTGGTAAAGTCCAAATTAGGGAAATAGTTATGATGGCAAGATGAACAGGGGTTTTTTTGAGGAAAGAGGAAATACAGAGAATCAAGGATGACTTGTGTTCTTGTCGTTTAGGCATAGTTCCATTTCAAATAGTCAAATATACTTGGGGACTGACTGCTGAAAGCAAAGGAGGGTTGCTGGTTAAGTGACTAAAAGAATACTATGGGGGTAATAGACTTTCTAACTGCCTAGTCAGAAGGCATATGTGCCGCTACACTAACGCATCATAACCTGATTACAACTAGATCTATAAATGCTTTGGAAAGCTCTGACTAGTGATATTACTAAGGCATCTCAAACAATGCCACTGCGCCTAATTGTGGTGATGCCCTTTGTGTTACAAATCTTTACAGCAGTGGGGTTGACAGGATGGCTTTCATTACGTAACGGACAAAAAGCAGTCAATGATGTTGCTACTCAATTGCGTTGCGAAATTACAGCTAGGATTGAGGAGCACCTCAAAATGCAGGTAAAAGCTCCTCACTTAGTCAATCAAATCAATGCCAATGCCATTAAATTTGGTCAGGTTAACCCTGATGAGCCTCAAACTTTGGAGCACCATATCTGGGGACAATTGCGTTCCTTTCCGTACTTAACTAGTTCTTATTTTGGGACTGTGGATGGGTATATGATTTCAGGTAGACGGATGCCAGACCTTTCTCTAACTGTTGCTACAGAGCATCCCTCTACTGGTGGTAAATTCCTGCGTTACTATACTAATAACCAAGGGGAGCGAGGGGAATTATTAGAAGTTTTGCCTGACTATAACCCACGAGTCCGTCCTTGGTACAAAGCAGCTATAGTAGCAGGTGAACCAACCTGGAGTCCCATTTATCCTGAATTTGTCACCAAACGTTTGGGCATTACTGCTGCTCAACCTTTATATGATGAGCAGGGAAATCTTCTAGGAGTGTTGGGTAGTGACTTGTTCTTTGATCGCTCCAATCAATTTCTCCGTGATTTGCAAATTGGTATGTCAGGAAAGACTTTTATTATAGAACGATCAGGAAATTTGGTGATGACATCTACCTTAGCATCGGTGTCAATTACTGAGGGTGAGGAAACAAGGCGTATTAAGGCAGTAGATAGCCAAAATCCTTTAATCGGCCTAAGTGCTAAGTATTTAGAGGAAAAGGTTGGCAATTTTAGCCAGATCAACGAAACTCAGCAGCATGAGTTTAACATCGACGGAGCAAGACAATTTCTCCAAGTTACCCCCTTGCGTGATGGTCGGGGTTTAGACTGGCTGATTGTGGTAGTAGTTCCAGAAGCTGACTTCATGGAGCAAATCCATGCCAATACCCGCATCACTATTGCTCTTTGTCTGACTGCGTTGGTAGTAGCTACGGTGCTGGGAATCTTTACCTCTGGCTGGATTACTAAACCTATTCTCCGTTTAAGTCAAGCTTCCCAAGCTATTGCCAGCGGTAAACTAAGCCAACAAGTTAAAGTGAAAGGTATTGATGAACTAATGACTCTATCTGAATCTTTTAACAAAATGGCACAACAGTTGCAGGAGTCCTTCGAGCAACTAGAAATTAGAGTAGAGGAACGCACCGCTGAACTTAAGCAAGCCAAAGAAGCAGCAGAAGTAGCTAACACTGCCAAGAGTGAATTCCTTGCTAATATGAGTCATGAATTGCGCACTCCCCTCAATTCCATCCTCGGCTTCACTCAACTGATGCTCCAGCAGCAATCAAACACGCAAGAACAGCAAGACAACCTGGCAATTATTAGTCGCGCTGGTGAACATTTGTTGGAATTAATTAATGATGTATTAGATCTTTCTAAAATTGAGGCAGGCAGAACCACTCTCAATCCCATCAGCTTTGACCTGCATTACCTGCTTGATAGTCTAGAAGATATGTTTCAACTTCAAGCCGAGTCAAAAGGGCTAAAACTCGCCTTTGACCGCTCAACCGATGTCCCTCAATATATCCAAACGGACCAGAAGAAATTGCGCCAGGTGTTGATAAACCTCCTCAGCAACGCCATCAAATTTACCGAATTTGGCAGGGTTAGTTTATGCACGAAGTTAAAGCAGAAGGATTGTCAGGCAATTTTGACTAAGATAGTACAGGAGCAAGCTTCCTCTGAAACACAAATAGATTGTCTGTGCTTTGAAATAGAAGACACAGGCTTTGGCATTGCTGCTGATGAGATGGACAATTTGTTTGAAGCTTTTTCTCAAACTGAAACTGGTAGAAAATCTCTTTCCGGTACTGGTTTGGGTTTACCCATAAGCCGACAATTTGTACGGTTGATGGGAGGAGACATTGCCGTTAGTAGTCAGCTGGGTAAGGGAACTATTTTTAAATTTGATATTCAGGTAGTGAGAACCAAGAAAACTGATAGCCAAGTTAGTCAGCTAAGTAAACAAAAGGTTATTGCCCTGGCCCCCAACCAACCGGAGTATCGTATACTGATAGTCGATGATAGTTTAACAAATCGCCAGTTATTACTCAGGTTACTTGCTCCCCTAGGTTTCCTGGTACAAGAAGCATCAAATGGCCAAGAAGCAGTGAATCTGTGGCAGAGTTGGCAACCACACTTGATTTGGCTGGATATACGGATGCCAGTGATGGATGGCTATGAGGCTAGTAAATTTATTAAAGCTAGAGAAAGGGAGATGGGGAGTTGGGGAGTTTGGGAAGACAAGGGGGACAAGGGGGACAAGGAAGACAAGGGAGACAAGGGGGACAAGGAAGACAAGGAAGACAAGGGAGACAAGGAAGACAAGGAAGACAAGGAAGACAAGGAAGACAAGGAAGACAAGGAAGACAAGGAGAAATTAAGTACACCAATCCCCAATTCCCAATTCCCAATTCCCAAACAACCAACAACCATAATCATTGCCCTAACTGCCAGTACCTTTGAGGAGGAACGGGCGGTGGTACTCTCAGCTGGTTGTGATGATTTTGTGCGTAAACCATTCCGACAAGAGGAAATCTTAGAAAAAATGGCTCAATATTTGGGGGTATGCTATATCTATGAGATAAATGATGAAGTGAGAAGGATGAAGGATGAACAGACTACTTCGGACTTTGTTCTGAAAACTTCACATTTGAGTGCTATGCCTACTGAGTGCGTAAGTCAGCTATATGAAGCAGCTACTGCACTTGATGCTAAACTTATTTCCCAAGCTATAGAACAAATTCCTGCTGAATATGATTACCTAGCTAAAGCGATCGCTAATTTGGCGAATAACTTTCGCTATGACGTTATCATACGTTTAACTGAAAAAGTTTTGGAGTAATGAATAGTGAGCAAGTTAATCTACCCAAGCAAAACATTCTAATTATTGATGATACACCAGAAAACTTGCACTTTTTATCCAATGGACTAGCTCGTAAGGGATATGAAGTCAAGTGTGCTATCTCAGGCTCAATTGCTCTACTTAGAGTTTTTGCTGAACTTCCTGATTTGATTTTGCTGGATATTAAAATGCCAGAAATGAATGGCTATGAAGTTTGTGAATATCTCAAAGCTAATGAAAAAACTCGTGAGATTCCAGTAATTTTCTTAAGTGCCTTACATGAAGTGTCTGATAAGGTAAAAGCTTTTGCTAGTGGTGGAGTAGACTATATTACCAAACCATTTCAGTTTGAAGAAGTTTTAGCTCGTGTCGAAAATCAACTTACTATTGCTCGTTTGCAAAAACAGTTACAGCAGCAAAATTTACGCTTGCAAGAGTTGAACGAGGAGCTATTAAAATCTAACCAAGAACTGGAGGAATTTACCTATATAGTTTCCCATGATTTGCAAGAACCACTGCGAGCTGTAAGTTCATTCACTCAGTTGCTAGCAGAAAATCATCAGAGCTATCTTAATTCTGAGGCTAATGAGTATATTGCCTTCATTGTAGATGGAACAACTCGGATGAGTCAACTCATCAAGGACTTGCTAGCCTACTCTCGCGTAGGTAAACAAGTTAGAGAGTTTGAACTAACTGACTGCAAGATGGTGCTCGCAGATGTGCTGGCGGATTTACAAATTACGATAGCAGAGACTAGTGCCAAAATTACCTATGATTCCCTACCAACAGTAATGGGAGATTCAGTACAATTAGCGCAGTTATTCCAAAATCTGATTAGCAATGCCATAAAGTTTCATCGTCCTGAGATTGCACCTCTGATTAAGATTTCAGTGGAACTAAAAAACAATGAGTGGCTTTTTGGTGTTCATGACAATGGGATTGGTATCAAAACAAGGCATTTTGAGCGCATCTTTCAAATTTTCAAACGACTACACACCTTTGGCCATTACCCTGGTACTGGTATTGGTCTGGCCATCTGTAAGAAAATTGTTGAGCATCATGAAGGGCGCATCTGGGTAGAATCTGAGTTAGGAGTGGGGACAACTTTTTATTTTACGATTCCTCAACGTTGAATAACCCCTATCAAGACCTTTGGCAATTGCTCCTGAGAAACTGTAAAGCTTTAACTATACACTGAATACTGAAACAGTGCGATCACATAT
This sequence comes from Symploca sp. SIO1C2, assembly GCA_010672925.1. Classification (GTDB taxonomy): domain Bacteria; phylum Cyanobacteriota; class Cyanobacteriia; order Cyanobacteriales; family Coleofasciculaceae; genus Caldora. Next base: position 151,594 of record JAAHFP010000014.1, read on the forward strand.
CTTTAGTTTAGGGCGCACATCGGTCATTGGTGTCAACTTAAGCCTAGACATAACTGACTAGTTGGATTTGATAACTCACCTTGGATTCAAATCCAAGGCTAATAGCTTAAGTCCATTAAAATGGACTAAATTCTTCGGTTTTACCTCAAGTTTAGTCATCTAAAGATGACTTGAGCTATTAGCCTGTCGTTTAAACGACAGGTGGGATAAGGGTTTCACCTTAAGTTGACACAAATGCACATCGGTGCGCCCCTACTCTAAATTTAATCTATAGTATGACCATCCCACCCCATCCCTCTGGAGATCATTCCCACAAAACTACAGAAGACATCTCTGAAAATGGTCAATTTCCAGCATTGTCTGCCAAGAAACAAGCGGAGCAACACCTATCTACCTTACCACTACCTAGGTTGACAAATGCACAAAATTATGAAACACCTAAAACTTCTAAGCAGTCAGCTTCCCTAATTATTCTCACCGCGATCACGATTCTGATTTTAGGATTAACTATTGATAACTTTTGGCTAGGAATATCGGGAGCTTTGGTGGCGCTGCTGGTTTCGTTCCAGGAAATTTGGCCAACTCTGCGCCGATGGCTAAACGACTTTTTGTCATCCTCCCAGCGATCGCAAGTAATTGCCTTCTTTGGTATCATTATCGCGATCGCAAGCTTGCTCAAATTTGTTGGTTTTTACCGAAGTATCAGTAATTGGTTGGCTCAGGCTAAATGGGATGAGTTTGGTTCCTGGGCAGAATGGATAGGAGCAGTAGGGCAAATTATGATTGCCATTGTTACAGCTTACATTGCTTGGCGGCAGTACGTAATTTCCAAAGACCTGACGATTCAACAAAACCTGATTACCCAACAGCAAACCATTGATGCTTACTTTCAAGGCATTTCTGAACTAGCATTAGATGACGAAGGATTGCTAGAAGACTGGCCTCAAGAAAGGGTATTTTGCGAAGGTAGAACAGCGGCAATTCTCAGTAGTGTAGACGCTAATGGCAAAGCCAAGGTCTTAAGATTTTTGTCTCAGTCCCGTTTACTGACTCCCCTGAGAAGGGATAATCATCTGGGAAGACCGATGCTAGATGGTCAAGGAGGTTATCAAGAAGACCGAGATAGTGGAGTACGGGTAATTGACTTGAACGTGATGCTGGCAGGAGTAAACCTTAGTGGTACGGATCTCCGGTGGACAGAATTAAGCAGTGCCAATATGGTTAGAACCAATCTAAGCTACTGTGACCTAGCTCATGCTAATCTGACTTGCTCTATTTTGTACGAAGCTAACCTTGTGGGAGCTGATATGAAAGGAGCTAAACTGTTTTATGGTTCTGTAGAAACTGCTAGTCCCCTTAGCCGCACCCACCCCCCTGACTATCGCACTGGCGCTTACACTGGTGCAGTGGTGGAGGGTATTAACTTTACTGGTGTCCTCCGGCTCAGTGAACAACAACGCTATTACTGTTGTGCTTGGTGTGGAGAGGAGTCCCGTAACACAATTCCCGGCGGTTGCGAAGGAATTCCCAATCAATTGGGTCGATAATTTGTTATTAGTTGTTGGTTGTTGGTTATTGGTTGTTGGTTATTAGTTGTTGGTAAATACCCAACAATAGCTGAGTTTGCTGTTGCGCAAACAATAAATGATACCAAATCTGGTTGAGAAAAAGCGTGTTACTTCGCCCCCTAAATCCCCCAATTCTGGGGGACTTTGAATTATTTTTAACCTACTCTGAGAACCGGATTGGGTATGACAAATGACAAATGACAAATGACAAACAACAAACAACAAACAACAAATAACAAACAACCAATGAATCCGAAATACTCCCTAGTCGTTCCAGTTTATAACGAAGAAACAACCATCCTGGAACTTTACCGTCGGATGAAGGCGGTAATGGATGAGCTAGGGGAAGTAGAATTAATCTTGGTAAATGATGGTAGCCGCGATCGCACTCTGTGGTTATTACGAGAACTGCATCAAAAAGATTCACGAGTTTGCTACCTCAGCCTCTCCCGTAACTTTGGTCATCAAATTGCAGTTACTGCTGGTCTCAATTTTGTGCGTGGTCAAGTAATTGTGATTTTGGATGCTGATCTACAAGACCCACCAGAATTAATCCCCCCAATGGTAGAAAAATGGCAACAGGGTTACCAAATTGTTTATGCTCAGCGTACCCAAAGGCGTCAAGAGGGGTGGTTCAAGCGTCTGTTTGCCTATGTCTTTTATCGCCTTCTACGAAATCTGGCAGATGTGGATATTCCTTTGGATACAGGAGACTTTTGTTTAATGGACCGGCGGGTAGTAGATATCCTCAATACTATGCCAGAACGCAACCGCTACATTAGAGGATTACGTTCCTGGGTAGGTTTCTCTCAAACGGCCATTCAGTATGAACGAGACCCGCGTTTTGCCGGGGAAGTGAAGTACACTTTTCACAAGTCTCTGTCCTTAGCTGCCAATGGTTTAGTTTCCTTTTCCAGGATACCTCTGCGACTTTCTACCTATATTGGCTTACTAGCAGCATTGGTAGCAGTATTGATGGCAATGCTTGTCCTCTACTGGCGTATCGTTGCTCCCTCATCTCCCTTAACCGGCTTTGCTACAATTATGATCGCAATTTTCTTCCTCGGTGCAGTACAACTAGTGAGCATTGGCATTTTGGGAGAATATGTGGGACGTATTTATGAAGAGATTAAGGGTAGACCTCTATATGTATTATCGGAGGTGGGAGGGTTAAATAATGAGGGTTCTGCTAAAAAGACTATTCATTAATGGATAATGGTGGAGTTTAGGGGGAAAGCGATCGCATTTTATAGCAACGAGCGCTCGTGTGTTTACAGATTGACCGTCGTTAATAATCACCAAACCTTTATTTAACAGTACTTTCCACCTCCCTAATACCTAACACCTGCGCGAAGCGCTATACCTTCGTGTACTTTGTGCCTTTGTGGTAAAAATGACCTCTGGAAGGATGCCTCAATGATTTAGATTTGCACCGTAATCTGTGTTTGTATCCTAACACCTAACTTTGAGGTGCTCCGCCAATATTATCCTGTTGTTCAGAGGCTATCTTGTTTGCTCTATAGTTATTCATGGCATTTTGACTAAGTTCTTCTAAACTTGCCTCAGACCAAAGATTTCTTTGCCAAAGAGTGTAATCAAATGGTTCTCGCAAGATGAGACTGATAAACTTCTCGGCTTGTACTTTGCCTAAGGCATTAATTAGCGCTTCCATGCCCTTGATTTTGATTTCTGTATCAGTTAACATATCCGTTAATCAATTCTATTATGTCTAGTGGATTTATAACTTGGACCGCTGTAAAATCAGACAGTTTTTTAATCAGTCTATCATCTGTTGTTACAAAGTAATCTGCACAGCCTTCTATCGCTGATGCTACATGCAAGGCATCCTTTGCCTTAACGCCTTTGCTGAGCAGACTTTTCGCAATCTTCAACACAGAAGCGTTTTCTTCGATCTCAACAACAGCTAAAGAGTGCCATTCCCTTATTGCTGCTTGCCTTTCTAAAAAAGGGTTTGCCTCATTCTCAAATTCTAAAATATAAGACCAGATTAGTTCAAGCGTTCCTTGTCTAATTTTGTCCTGAAGATAAAGTTTTGTTTCTGCTTCAAGTCTAATACGTATTTGCCCTTGATCATCAAATGGACGGTTAAAAGCACAATTATCGAGGTAGATTCTCACTAAAACTGTATTTGTATGGCGATATCAGGATTATAAGCGATATTGCCTTATTCCATGAGAAAGGCTATCCTATATTCTTGTATCAAGTTTGGCTAATCACTTATAGTTTCCTTTTTCCTTGCAACTTTCTGCTCTTCTGCCTAGCCTGGGGCAACAGCTTTGCCAAACTGCCCTAGACCTTGTTGCAACCAAAATGTAAGTATTCAACTGAACTAGATATTACTGCTATGTTTGTTAACCTTGTTTCAGGAAAACCCTATGACCACAAATTCGCAGAATACAGAAAGAGCAATTACTAATGTTGCTCGGATTTTAGGAATTGCTATCCCAATCATATTCATATTGTTATTATTTCATCAATATATTTATTACTTGCGCGTACCGATTTTAGGCAGTTTATTTTTAGTCTTACTCCCTTTAATTTCTAGCTCACCTATTCTAAGAAATTTATTTATCTTTCGCTACAAATGGCAATTAGCTCTAGTAATTGCTACAGCACTAATCGCTGGCTTGGCAATAACGAATACTTTTGAGACTATTATATCTGATGGACCGACTCGCTTCAACTTTGACTCTACTAAACCGCTAGGATGGGAGTTTTCACAAAAACTTTTCTCCCTGAAAATACAATTATTTCCAGCGAATAAATGGCTACCGATTCAGATTGAACCTTTTAAAGATGTATTCGCACTTTTGTTAGGCTCCTTAATCGGCATTACTGCCTTCAGTCGCTCTAAAAAAGATAGCGAACTTAGCAGATATGTCAACAACGATTATAATCAAACCAAGAGTAATCCTAGCGTGTGGCTCTGGTCAGGGTTATCAATAGGATTATTGCTAGGGAGCGTTTTCATTTTTGTGGCGGACATATCCACTAGCCTACTTAATCATTTTCTCGAAGATGATAAATTTTCTCCCATAGAAACCCAGACCATAAAAATTATTAAGCTTCTAAAAGATGGGGCAATAGGCTATCTGAAAGATGGCAAACTTACTGCCTCTCATCTTAGCAATATAGGATTTGTGCTAGTAATACTGTTCTTATATATAGGTAGTTACTATATAAGCAAATACATATGGAAGCGGTCTAAAAGTGGTCAAACAAGAAGAGAAGAAGAACCATTTTATATCCCTGCCCTTTTTTACTTAATGCTGATCACAACAGGGATCATTCTCTTGTTTGGATTTTTAACCTTTTTGCTTGACTACTATTTGATTCCAGTCCTGTTTGCTGTCCTAGTTTTCTCTGCCTTGATGTATTGGATATGGAAAGTAGATCATTATTACGAACTTAAAAAACTTGATTCTCCGAGAAAATCCCAGATACCGAGTAATAAAGAGGAAGTGATCCAGGATTTCAAGCAAGCACTGAAAAATAGACTAGAACATCAGGGAGAAAACCGTACTTTAGTAGTAGTATGTGCTAGTGGCGGAGGGATCCAAGCAGCAGGATGGACGGTACAAGTGCTGACTGGTTTGCAACAAGAGCTTGGTGTTGATTTTGTCCAAGCGATTGGTTTGATCAGTTCTGTATCCGGGGGCTCAGTGGGCTCGATGTATTATCTTGATGGCTTCAACCAAGAGTATGGTTACCCGGAAGAAGAAGGGTTTAAGAAGATTTTTAATAGTGCAACGGCTAATGGCTTAGAGAGTACCGGTTGGGGACTAGCTTACCAGGATCTGTGGCGCTTTATCGGATTGCCTTGGATCTCAAAAATCTGGGGACGAGAGGATCGTGGCACAGCTATAGAAGGCTTATGGCAAAGGAACCTCAAAAATCCAAAGCTTGGTTTGAATACGTGGCGTGATCAAGCTTTGGCAGGTAAAATTCCTATTCCCGTGTTCAATGCTACCTTGGTTAATAATGGCTATCGTTTTCTACTAAGTCCCATGACGTTTGTTAAGGCAAGCCATCAAGCTAAAAAATATCGAGATTTTAACAGCCTCTATGGTAAGTATAATTATGATATCCATGTTGAAACTGCAGCTCGACTCTCAGCGACATTTCCTTACGTAACCCCTATTGCTCGTAATTATCCTCCTGTTGATCAAGAGCGAAACAACAACTATCACGTAGCTGATGGAGGCTACTTCGATAATTTTGGTGTGTATACTGCTGTAGAATGGCTAGACCAAGTTGTACTAACCAATCACAAGGATCTTAACCTACAAAAGGTGGTTATTCTGCAAATTAATGCTTTTCGTTCATCAGAGCCAGAAAATGATAATTCAAGTACCAAGCAAGGTTGGTTGATGTCTTTAGCTGGACCATTGCTAGCTGTATTCAAAGTTCGTAACTCGACGCAAACTGATCGCAATGATCTGGAAATACAAGCTCTTCAGGAAAAATGGGAACAAAAGGAAAACGCTAAGATCAAGATCGAAAACGTCAAGATTGAGCCTTCTGCAACAAATAATATTGATTTTAGCGGGAAGAAAGAGTCAGAATCTATGCAGAAGTATTGGCAGTTATTTATTAATAAACAAGGTGAATATGCACCACCCCTATCCTGGAAACTTTCCCAGTTTGAAAAAGAGGTGATTAAATTTATGTGGAACGACATAAAAGACGGAGTTGTTAAGAAGCTTGAAAACTGGAACAAATAAAACTCATGTACTGGTGTTAAGCTTATCCGACGACTAAAGATCGTCTATCCGAAAAGAGAACGATAAACAGACGCACCAGATTCAGCTCCATCCTCTCATACGGGTGAACGAAATTTACAGTGGCTCTCTCAGAGACTTCGAGTCAGGAGTCTCCCTTGTGAAGATATTTGACAAAAGTTTCGACCCTCATTACTCATTACTCATTACTCATTACTCAAAAAAGCTCTCCCACACCTTTTGAGAGTTCACCCCTCTCATAATAAATCCTGGTCAACTACCCCCATGATAAATCACTTGAAGTTTTTTCACCCCTAATCCCTTGCCCTGTTGAGAGCAAGGGGGTAACTAACCTAGTTTGGTATCAAATTCTCTTAAAAACGGTCATCAAGCCTTAACTTGTCACCAACACTTGACGATTGTCATACAAGCTGAACTTATTATCCATGAGGCTCAACTGACTGCTGAGAATTTGCTGAATCATCTGCTGCAAAACCCCTTGTGTATGACATTGAAGCGTTTCAAGGGATATCAGTAAGCCTTCTCTATCAGCCAGAGGTAAATCTTGCATCAGTTCTTCAGCTTCCTGTAACATTCGTTCTTGTGCTTCTGGCATCAGCTTTCTCCAATTAGCAAGCAATAGGTTGCGCTCTACGATGGTCAACTTCCATTGATATTCGGACATACTGCTGCTGTTGTGTAACATATTACTTTCACTCTTTCGATACTTGCTTAGTGGAATCCGGATAATTTAGCCAGTTATTTGGCTATCCAACCACCAAAATGCAGTCAAAGGTTGTACTTCTTATGGTAGAGCAAAAATTTAGTATTCTCTCTAAAGTAAGGACAAAACCGTGAGTTATACCAAATCCGGGTTAAACACCCCCGTTTTCAGTAAACCCCGAAACCCTGTAGAGACGCGCCATGGCGCGTCTCTACAATGTGGAGATAATGGGTTTATTTGTACCGGATTTGGTATTACTCGTGTCTGATGATATGCTTTGTCTTCTAGAGAGTGAGTCTAGTATTCAGAGAAATCAGGTGTTTTGTGACAACCATAAGGAAATATCAGTATTTTCCCCGAAGAAACCCGGTTTCTGAACCGACACTCTAGACGAAAGTAACGATGCTGATGAAATATAAGTTAACAGTAAGTTATAGTCCTTAATTTTAAGTCTGTTTGTTTTGTATTAATCATTACCGTTCACTCGGTGGTTGTCGTGGTTGTCAAAATCATCAACTCTTGAGCCGAGTTGGTATTTATCTCTTCTACTGCGGTGGAAAGTTGTGGGCTGCCCTTGATAGTGATGGCTCCCAATAGGGCGACTGATGCTAAAGCCATACCAAGGACTATCTTATTTATGGTAGAGTGCTCTTTGGTTTTGACGGGCTCTTGAGTGGTGGCTAAACATTCTTGCTTGATGGTAACGCTCCAATTACTACCACCGAACCAATACATACTCAGCAAATTAGGGTCACATACAGACTCATAGTTTGCCTCTTCACTATTGCTCACTTTATCTTCTAACATCGAAAAAACCTCCTGTAACACTATCTACTAACTTGCTTAGTGCTGACTCTATTTCGTCAACCACACTTTCCTAATCATGAAATATGCTCTGGAATAAACTGGTGATGGAGTGGCTTCTTGAGTTTGAATTTACTCACTATCAAGCATCGTACTTGATCACCTTGGTAGCTAATGCAGTACTTGTTGAGTTGTGATTGGGCTATTTTAATATTGGTGCTCTAGATCACTTTCTTTCCTTAAATTTTTAACGAAGCTCATGACATCTGCAATTTTTTTGTGTAGATTGGATTATATTCGTTGTCAATAAGTGAGATACAGACGAGTTCAGGGTGCTGTGTGCCAGGGAAAAATCAGCATCATACCAAGTCAAGGCAACAGGAAATAAGCAACTTACGACAGCGTATAGTGAAGAGCTTTACTAAGGCTTACTGAATCAAGCCTTAAATAGAGTAATTTGGCTCAAAATTTCAGCAATTTTGAGCCAAGCTTTGCTTGCTCATTATGAATAATCAGGCGAGAGAAAATTTCCCTAAGACCTAACACCTACTACAGATCAATACAATTTTTTGTGTGAGGATTTATTTGTGAACAAATATCGACTGTCTTCTGGCAGTGGAGTAAGTTTTCTCTGCCTACTTGCCGGTTACTTATCTCTAGGAGTAGCACCTGCTACAGCTGAAGTTACTGAGCAATCTAATCTGAAAATAGACACGGGGATGCGGAGATACGAGGACGCGGGGATACGAGGACGCGGGGACGCGGAGAGATTAAATTTTATCGATAGTGATGAGAAAAATTTTTCCATCGAGACTGCCTTGAAAATGGACGCGGGGACACGGGGACGCGGGGACGCGGAGAGAGAAGAACTTTTTTTCTCATCTTCAGTATCTCATCCCCAATCTCCAACCTTTATCTCTCTACAGTCAGATTCAGATACTGCTGTTAGTGAGCCTTCTGCATCCCAACTGCTGACTCAAATCAAGACCCAATCCCGTCCGATGAGACAAGTAACCAGTGTCTCAGAACTTTCCGACGTACAACCATCGGATTGGGCTTTTGAAGCACTACGCTCTTTAGTAGAACGTTATGGTGTAATATCTGGTTATCCTGATGGTACATTCCGAGGTAATCGTCCTCTCTCCCGTTATGAATTTGCAGCTGGTTTAAATGCAGCTCTTGATCGGGTTAGCGAACTTATTGCTACTGGTGATTTTATTACTAGAGAAGATCTAGTTACTTTAGAGAGGTTACAGGCAGAATTTGCTGAAGAGTTATTTGTTCTTCAGGGTAGAGTAGATAATCTCGAAGAGCGTACTGTTACCTTGGAAAATCAGCAGTTTTCTACTACTACTAAACTTAGTGGAGAAGTAATTTTCAGCCTTGCTGGTGCTACAGGGGGAGCTCCCGGTGCTTCTGATTCTACTGAAGTTGTGTTTAATGACCGGGTACGGTTAAATCTCAATACCAGCTTTACTGGTAAGGACTTGCTGATTACTGGTTTGCAAGCTCATAACTTTGGGGGTGGTATTGGCAACACTACCGGCAGCATTCCTGGTGCTTTAGGTTACGGAGACCCCCTTTTTAATACTGCTAGTAACGCCAGTCTCGGCTTTGCACCCCAATTTGGTTTCACTAATCCTCAGACTCTGACTAATACTAGTTCCAATGATCTGAATCTTTACAAACTGCTCTATATCTTCCCGGTAGCTAATAAGTTGACTCTGTTTGCCGGTACGAATGCAGAAGTATCTGATGCTTTTCCCGCTATCACTCCTTTTGCTGGAGAAGGTCAAGAGGCAGTTTCTCGATTTGCAGGACTTAATCCAGTTACTCGTGTATCTGGAGGCACTTCCCAAACCGGCTTGGCGTCTGCGGTAGGGGCAATCTGGAGCATTTCTGACCAGGTAGACTTGCGAGCTTTATACGGTAGTGTTAATGCTTCAATTCCCAATGACCAAGGTTTAGCTGGTGGCACGCCTCTGGGAGCAGGTTTCTTTGATGGTAGCAACGTTATCGCCGCTCAACTAACTGTCAAGCCTACTGATAGTGTGGATATTGGTCTCAATTATGCCCACAGCCGTCACGATATCAACATCTTGGGTACGGGTTTAAGTAGTTCTGATGTTGGCTCTGTTTTGTTTACTCCTAATGCTGCCCAATTAGCTGCGGTAGGGGGTAGTAATTTACTCGCAGTTGCCAATGAGCCGATTCGGATGAACTCTTTTGGTGGAACTCTCACCTGGCGAATTACACCGAAAGTGGCTTTCTCTTCTTTTGGTTCCGTAATCTTGGCGGATTTAGAAAATGTCGATGCTTCTACTGACTTTACCAGTTGGATGGTCGGTTTGCATGTCAAAGATATTCTGAAGGCAGGTAACACCGCAGGACTGTTGTTTGGTCAACCTCTAACCCGTAGTTCTGTTGGCGGCAGTGCTCTTGAGCCAGAAGATGCAACTCCTTACCATTTAGAGGGTTACTTTAAGTTTAAAGTCTCTGACAATATCAGCATTACTCCCGGTGTATACTTTATTTTCAATCCTGAAGGTTTTAGTCAGAATGATACGGCAACTGTAGGGGTAATACGGACGACTTTTACCTTCTAAGGTTTAGGGGAATTGGGGAATTGGGAATTGGGAATTGGGAGTGGAAAAAGTTTACTACACAAGCTTTCTTCTCTCCTGCCTCCTGCCTTCGGAGCAATGCTTAGGGGGAATGGAATGCTTTAGTCGTTATTGTTAGTTGTAGATGAAATCAAGGTCAAGGCTTGATTGATAATCGCCTCTCGGTTGACCTTTTTTTCCAAAGTAGCTGTATCATACATTCCTTCTGCCACTTCTAGAGAAGCACCATCAATCGCCATGGGATAGGCAACTTCTAGAATTTGGTATAACTCTTCTGGCGTTAGGTAATAGCCTCCGGCTTTACGACGTTTGTTTTTTTCCTGAATTTCTCTGGTGCTGTTGCGGATGGAGACATCCCAAGAACGAGTCGTGCGGTTTTCTGCTTGTTGTTTGATTAAATGGAGGAGTAATATCTTGGCGTAACTGCGAATATTATTGATTTTGTCATCACGGCTCATTTCTTCGAGTTCTTCTACAATGACTAAGGCTCCGGAGATATCACCTTTTAATAATAAGCTTCTGAGTTCGAGGAGTTCTTCCATCACTTAGACCTCAGATTAGGTACTGCTCTATCTTAAGCGATCGCGGTCTATGTTATATCAAGGAAAGGATAATCACTTATAATTCCCTTCTCCCTTGCAACCATCTTTCTTCCCTTCTGCCTAGCCTGCGGTTTCTGCTTGCTGTACCGCCCTCTGCCCTCTGCCCTCTGCCTTGTTGCAACCAAAGTGTAAGTATTCAACCGAATTTGATGTTAGTCAGCATTTTGAGCTAACTGCTTTAAGAGCTTTTCCACCTCTTGGGAGTTACGAACTCCCAAAAAACCGATTTCCTCACTCCTTTGATTTCCCTTACGGTCTTCCCATTGCCGAATAGCGATAATTACGTCCCCTGAACCATCTGCTTTTTCTTTACGATAAACATCTTTTAGTTGCTCTGGCGAGTAGCTTCTGATAGTGGTAGACCATCCACCTTTAATGATGATAGCTCTTTGAGCTGTAATTAAGTAGATTGTTTGTTTTGCTGCGTACCATACCCAGAAAGGACTAGACAGCATCCCTAAACCAATAAACACAAAAGGAAGACCAAAAAGAGCAAATATATGCTGAAATTGTATACCTTCTTTAAAATTAGGTAATTCTTGCCCTAATGCTCCCCAAATCCAAAATAGGGCAAAACTTGTCCAAGGAATGGCAAACAAAAAGCTTACAATAGAGGAACTAGTCAAAAAACGAGGTATAGGCTGTTCAACCCATCTTATATATTCTCCAGGTTGTAGCTCTTGATCTACTTTTTTGCGGAGTTCCTTGGGAATATTTAAGTTGCTTTGCATAATAAGTATCTTGGCTTACGAAAAGTCTTTGTAACGTAAGTATATTCGCTGGCTATTTAGCCTAATTATAGATTAAGCCTGTAATAAAGCTGTTATATTACATCATTCGGCGGCAACTGTAGGGGCGTATTGCATACGCCCAATGTTATATATTTCCCTTGCCAAAGTATCAATTCAGTAATCATCAAATTTTACAGATAGTAGATTGGGTTACGCCATGCTTCACCCAACTCCCAAAACTTGGCATGATGTTGGGTGACCAATATTGTCAAAATTACCAAAAATACTATAACCTGGTTTTGGTTTAGGCTCAGATAGCCACAATTTGATAAATTTCCGATACCAGTAACTTAATAATCGGCAATAATTCCATGAAAGTTTTCCGCGTTTTACAAGTTTCTGTGATTCAGGTGAGCAAATCTCCCCTGGTGTTAAGTATTCGAGCAGAAGGACTCGCAGCAACTTCCGGTTGGACAAATCCTCGGTTAGACAATTCAGCAGATCCCAATCCGGATGATTCTGTCCTAGAATTCAGTTTCGATGCTGACAAACCATCCGGTATTAGTCTGCCACAATTGACGCCAATCATGGCTTGTATTGACTTTGAACCAACTAATGGTGCTGATGCAGTAATTGTTTCTGCCCGAATAAATTCGATTACTGTTCATGCTGCTGAGTTTATCAAGCCTGGGGAGCAAAGTTCTCAGCCAACGACAATGGCATTGGGAGAGGAAAGTCCTCAACAACCAACAACCATGGCATATGGAGAGGAAGAACCTCAAGCAACAACCATGGCGTTAGGGGAGGAAGAACCTCGATTTACAACCCAGGCATTAGGGGAGGAAGAACCTCAACAACCGACAACCATGGCGTTAGGAGAGGAAAGTCCTCAACAACCGACAACCATGGCATATGGAGAGGAAGAACCTCGATTTACAACCCAAGCATTGGGAGAAGAAGAACCTCAAGCGACGACAATGGCATTAGGAGAGGAAGAACCTCAACAACCAACGACAATGGCATTGGGAGAGGAAAGTCCTCAACCGACAACAAGGGCATATGGAGAAGAAGAACCTCAAGCGACAACCATGGCATTAGGAGAGGAAAGTCCCCAACAACCAACAACCATGGCATTGGGAGAGGAAAGTCCTCAACAAACTACCTATGCAATAGGAGAAGAAGAGCCAACGACAAAGGCATTGGGAGAGGAAGGTCCTACTACTATGGCTATTGGTGAAGAGGGTAGTCCATTTGGTCGATACTAATGGTTAACTTAGCAGATGGTGGATGTTTGCTGGTTGCAGGTGGGGAGTTAGATCCGAATTTAACTCGGTTGATAGAAATTGCTCAACGGCAACAAGTTTCTGTTTGTGATTTACGCTATGGGCAAGAAGTAAGTCCCAGATTTTCCTGGCATCTTACTCAAGAGCAACCCAGAGTTGGATCTCAAAATCTGTCGGCAACCGGAGCATTTATTCGGTATGACGTTTTTGGTAATCTGAAGACTAAAGCTGGGGCATCAAAACGTGCCCTGGGTTGGTATCAAACTCTGTATGGTTGGTTGCTCTCCCAGAGTCAGATCCGCTTGTTTAATCGTCACCAGCTACCTGCAGTTGGCAATAAGCCAGCCATGCTGATGTTAGCCCAAAAATTGGGTTTAGTTATTCCTGATACTTGGATTACCAATGAAGCAGAGGAGTTGGGGAAATATCCTGCTGGTAGTGCCATCGCTAAACCAGTGGCAGGGGGGGATTTTTGTTACTCATTAGAACAACTCCACTCCTCTGTGGAGTTTCGCAATGGTTGTGCTGCGATGCCAGCCATTGTCCAAAATCGATTAGTAGCGCCAGAGGTGCGGATTTATGTTGTGGGTGATCATGCTTTTGCTTTTGAAATCCGTAGCCAGCATCTCGATTATCGGGTTAAGCATGATGCACAAGTGATTCCTCTGGCAACAATTCCGGCAGAAGTAGAGTTACTGCGCAAGTTAATGGCAACTCTAGGTATGGATTTTGGCGCTGCTGACTTCAAGACGGATCCAGATACTGAGCAACTGGTATTTTTGGAGTTGAATAGTTCCCCCATGTTTGTCAGGTTTGATCAAGTTTTAGATGGAGCATTATGTGAGGCGATGATTCAGACATTATTAACGGTTTAACAGGAATCCTAAGTCTTTATAACTTGATTATTGTATATTTGAGGTGAGGCGATCGCACATACAGGAGAACTAACATGGATGTGGTTATCCCCAAAGACATTGTTACAGCTACAAAGATGTCGGAAACACAAATAAAACTAGAAATTGCTATTATGCTCTATAAGCAGGAGAAAATTAGTAGCGGTAGAGCTTGTCAGTGGTTAGGAATGAATTTGATTGAGTTTCGCAGGGAACTGGGTCAACGAGGACTGACAATCAATTATGATGTTGAAGATTTTGAATCTGATCTCCAAACTCTAAGATCACTGGGCAGATTATGATTGTTGTAAGTGATACTTCACCCATCACCAGTCTGGCAGGCATAGGACGGTTGGAACTTTTGCAACAACTCTACAGCATAGTTATTATTCCACAAGCTGTCTATGATGAAATGGTAAGAGTGGGGAAGGCTGTACCCGGAGCGCTTGAAGTTCAAACCTTTGCCTGGATAAAAACTCAGCAGGTTAGTGACTTTGATCGGGTTTCAGTACTTCAAGCAGATTTAGATCCAGGTGAGGCAGAAGCCATTATTTTGGCGATGGAACTCAATGCGGAGCTTTTACTCATGGATGAACGCTCTGGTAGAAATATCGCACTCAGCTATGGAATTAATGTTAGTGGTGTGTTGGGAGTCTTACTGGAGGCTAAGCGCAAGGGTTTGATTTCAGCAGTAAAGCCTCTGATGGATCAATTGATTAATGATGTTGAGTTTAGAGTCAGTAGTCAGCTATACACTATCATCTTACAGTCTGCGGGTGAGTAGTTTGTGTGGATATTGGGTGAAAGCTTCCTTCCTTCTGCCCTCTTCCTTCTGCCTGCTTGTAACCCCTCTCGCTGTAGCATCAGAAATATTACTAGCCCAGTCACCCCCAACTGAGCTTCAAGATAACCTGCAAACCCAAGCCGACAGGTTACTCCAACAAGGAATTGAACAATATAAAGCTAGTCAATTGACTACAGCTATTGAATCCTGGCAACAAGCTTTAAACCTCTATCAGCAACTCCAAGATCAACAAAAAGAAGCATTAGTAACAGACTTTCTTGGACTAGTTCACCAAAAACTCGGTAATTATCACCAAGCAATTACTTACTATCAACAACTCCTAACTCTGGCTCGTCAAATTAAGAATCGCGAGTATGAAGCCAATGCTTTAGGGAATTTGGGTAATAGTTACAGGGTTTTAGGAAAATACTCTCAGTCTCTAGAGTATCATCAGCAATCCTTAGCTATTCGTATTGAACTGCAAGATCGTAAGGGGGAGGGACAGGTATTAGCTAATATTGGCAATGTCCAGGCAATTTTAGGTAATGACCAACAAGCGATTAAACTACACTTAGAAAGTTTAGCGATCGCTAAATCAGTGGGCAATGTTCGAGGAGTAGCTATTTCCCTCAACAGCTTAGGTGTGCTCTATGCTAATCGGGAAGATTATCAGCAAGCTACTCAATATTATCAGCAATACTTGGCCATTGTCAGGAGAATCAACAATCGAGCCTCAGAAGGCAAGGCTCTCAATAATCTGGGCTCTATCTATCATATCCAAGGGGAAGTGGAAACAGCCTTGAGTTATTACCAAGAAAGTTTAGCCCTGGCTCAAACTATGAATGATTCCAGATTAGCTGCTGCTGCTTTAGGAGGTTTGGGATTAGTCTCTGCTAATCAGGGGAATTACCCCCAAGCCATTGACTATCAAGAACAAAGCTGGGCGATCGCGCGGGAGATTGGTGATGGTAGAATGGAAGGGATTACTCTGCAAAACCTCGCATATACTTTCTGGCTATCCGGCAATCTCCCTCAAGCCGAGGAAAAATTAAGAGCAGCCCTGGAGATTGTGGAATCTCTACGGCTTAATCTAGAAGATGCCGATAAAGTATCGATTTTTGATAATCATTGGCAAGTTCTTAACTACAAATTGCTGCAACAAATTCTGATTGCTCAAAATCAGCCGGAAGCAGCTTTGGCAGTGGCGGAGAGGGGAAGGACTCGCGCTTTTGTGGAATTATTAGCTCAGGGGTTATCTTTAGAATCCTTAGCTAAGCTGCGTACTGAATCCCAGCAAGTGAATATTGCGCCACCAACGATCGCCCAAATTCGTCAGATAGCTCAAGTACAAAACGCCACTATAGTTCAATATACCATTATTCCTGATGAAGAGTTTATTGCTCAAGGCAAGTTAAAAGGAGCAGATTTAGAACTATTTATTTGGGTAATCCAGCCTTCAGGAAATATTGCCTTTCGTCGAGTGGCTCTTAATTCCCTAGATAAGCCCCTCAAAGACTTAGTTAATGCTAGCCGTCAAGCCATCGGTGTTAGAAGCCGTGCGACGATTCAAACTCAATTAACCACTGAGGTTAATCAAACTGAACGATTACAGCAATTGCATCAACTACTGATTGAACCAATTGCTGACTTGTTGCCTAAAGATCCAGAATCTAGGGTAATTTTTGTACCTCACCAAGAACTATTCCTGGTTCCCTTCCCGGCACTACAAGATATCTCTGGCAAGTACCTAATTGAAAAACACACAATCGTAACTTCTCCAGCAATTCAGATACTGGATTTAACCCGCCAACAACGGCAGAGGTTGGAGGCACAGTACAGTAAACCGATTCTAGGGGAGGGAGTTTTAGTAGTAGGTAATCCTACCATGCCCGTGCTCAGAAATGGAGAGCAGGTTGAGCAACTAGTACCATTACTCGGTGCAGAAAGGGAAGCTTTAGCAATCGCGACTCTATTTAATACTAAAGCCCTGATTGGTGATGAAGCAACCAAAGTAGAGATTGTTGCCCAAATGCCTCAAGCGCGACTGATTCATCTAGCCACCCACGGGTTACTCGATGATATTAAAGATTTAGGCATACCAGGAGCGATCGCGCTAGCCCCTTCAGTAGAAGATGAAGGCTTTCTCACGGCGAGGGAAATCTTGGATTTAAAGCTGAAGGCAGAGTTAGTGGTTTTGAGTGCCTGTGATACGGGACGGGGTAATATTACCGGAGATGGGGTGATAGGCTTATCTCGTTCCCTGATTGCAGCGGGAGTGCCCAGTGTGATCGTTTCTTTATGGGCAGTACCTGATGCTCCTACTGCTCTCCTGATGACGGAATTTTATCGCAATTTACAACAAAATCCTGACAAAGCCCAAGCTTTGCGCCTTGCTATGTTACAAACCATGGAACAACATCCAGATCCTAGGGCATGGGCAGCTTTTACCCTGATTGGAGATTGAGGAATTTAGAATTTAGAATGGGGAATAGGATGAAATTACACGTCGAAAAATTAAGTGGGCAAACAAGTCAGCTTCCCTTGGTTCCTTCTGCCTCCTGACTCCTGACTCCTGCCTTCTGCCTTCTGCCTCCTGCCTCCTGCCTTCTGCCTTCTGCCTTCTGCCTTCTCAATTTCATCAACCCTTTACGCAAACATCATCCATTCTTCATACAACAGTGGTTGCAATCCTTTCTGAATAGGGGATAATTAAATTAAAGAAAGAGAGACATACTCTCGCCAGAAACCCCCCTAATTCTATAACTAACTACTATATTTACCAATAACCCGTCTGTACAACTCAGGCGGGTTATTTAATGGTTGATATAGCAAAAGGCAGAGGGCAGAGGGCAGTTCGGCAAAGCCGTTGCCGCAGGCTAGGCAGAAGGTAAGGAAAAAGGTTATACAAAATCCACTTCTTTTGAGTACGTGAAAAATAATTCAAAGTCCCCCAGAATTGGGGGATTTAGGGGGCTAAGTAACACGTTTTTTCTCAACCAGATTTGGTATTATCAGCCTATTACATAGCACTATGTTGCTACAATCTCAAATTTCCGATGCTGCTTGCACTCCAGAAAGAAAAGCACCGTGAACTGTTCCTGGATAGTTGCTAGAAGTTGCTTCTCCTGCAAAAAAGAGGAGATTGTCTACAGGCTGAGCAAGGATTTCTCGTTCGGTACTGGTGACTCCTACAGGTAAGCTAGCAGAATAAGAACCGTAAGCAAAAGGATCTGTCGCCCATTGTGTCCTTAGTACAGCTTGGGGATTGGGAATAGTTTTACCGTAAATTTGACGTAAATCTCCCATAATTGCTGCTACTAATTCTGATTCAGATAAACTTTCTATAAGGCGGGCATAACTACCTCCAGTGAAGGCGATTAAAACCGGCTTATCTTGATAGTGAGCATAGTTGAGAAAGTAGTGGAAATTAGTCGGGTTTTGACTAATGGAGCCAATAATCTCTTGCTGGTCCCAAAACTGTTGAGGAAATAGTAGCACCACTTTGTTTAACAGTCCTACAGCGAGACGCTTAATTGCTTGTTGTTTAGCTGGGGGAAGGGGTGGATTAAACTTAACATTATTCGACTTGAGCACTCCTAATGGTAAAGTTATAATTGCCGCAGCACCCGAAAAGCTGTTGTTTTCCGTGGTTACTACTACCTCCTGGTTACCATATTTAATCTCAACGACTTTTTCTTCTAGGCGCAGATCCAAATCAGCTGCTAAATTTTCAATGATTTGGTCATAACCATTAGGAAATAGGTAGTCATCTCCAGAAAACTCTTTGCCCTCTTGCCATTCGTGCAAGGATAGTTGATCAAGGTCTAAAGCTAAGTCACCGACAACTTCAGAATCAAGCCACCATTGTATCACTTGCTGTTCTTGGGCAGAAAATTGCTTTTTGGCCAAAATCTCTTGTATACCAGCATCAAGGGAAACATCTTCGTCTTGTTGATATCCCCAAGATGTAGCAGCGCTGAGTATATTTTCGGTAAGTTTTCGACCCTTTTTAACTGTATCTGGAGCTAACACACGACCGTCTAAAAACAGCTTCAAGGATTCATAGTCAGTGGGCAGAGTGGTCAGTTGAAAATCTCGTGCTAACTTAGCAATGGGATTTCTCCTTACCCCATGAATCCAAGAAGCACCTAAATCTATCGGTAAACCCAAAGAGCGGTTAGTAACGATTCTACCTCCCAAGCGATCGCGTCCTTCCAAAACTGTAACTGTTTTACCTTGGGACTGTAATTTACGAGCCGCAGCTAGGCCAGCAATTCCTGCACCAATCACTAAAACTTTCCCTGGGGAAGATTGTTGATTTGCTGGAGAACAAGCCCAAGCTAATCCTGTCGCGAACAAGCTCAGTTGTAAGAAACGACGACGGTGATAGAGATGATTAAGCAACTGGATTGAGGGCAACAAAATCTCAGTGATTAGTAAATTCCTTGTAGGGGCGGGTTTAGCAAATTCATTTCCACTATAGATGATAACCTCTCAGTTCAAAACCCGCCCTCCGAATCTATCCCATTATCTGCATCGGCCTTGGCTTTCTTGGTAAGGTAAAAAAACGAATTATTCTGCGTCCAACTCTTGTATTAACTCATTTAGTGAGTAGTCAGCTTTGCCACTGGCTTCCCCTACGGTAAATGCTTGGCGTAATTCTGCCAACTTGAGCTCTTCTGCTTCCAATAGCCGCAATCCTGCGCAAATTGTTTCACTTACGGAACCATAACGCCCTTGCTCAACCTGCTGAGCAATAAAATGCTCAAAATGAGCACCTAAAGTGACACTGGTGTTTTTCTGCATTGGTTATGCCTCCTCTCAAGGGCCATACCATACAATATTATATAGTTGTTACGCTATCGAAGGGCGAAGCATTTGGATTGATATAATCGGGTTTATGTACTTAAATTTCCGCCCAAATGCTATGCTGCTACGCACCATGCTGCGCAAACGCCCCTACACACTATGTTGCGCGAAGGCTCTGTGGGTTAAAATAGCGATCGCTTA
>JAAHFP010000140.1 GCA_010672925.1 Symploca sp. SIO1C2
TGAAAATTTGAGCACTACTTTCCACCAGCTTCCTGGGGTAATGAAAACTTTCAGATTCGATATTCTATTGCCCAGGAGTTTATAGAAGTTTACAGGAAACCAAACCCTCAGGGAGGTTCCGCAGAAGTAAGCTTAAAGTATTCTGCTTTTTACACAAATGAATTTAATACACTAAAAACTAGTATACAGAAGCAAAAGGAAAAATTTGCTGAACAAGATATACAAGTTAGCCTTCTGTCTCGTGTTGATTTTCTCTATGAAATAAGGAACTCATTTTTACAACGACTAACTGAAAAACTGGCTAAGGTTGCAACTTTTTCACAATTGTATATCCCTGCGGGTCGGTCGTTTTTCGCTAATCTCAGAAGCAGCATATTTACCTTGTTATCTGAAAATAATGCTGTGGATCCATTCCTGGTTGAGTTCGGTACTTACTATGAAAGGATTAAAACTCCTGTTTCTCTAGATAGATTGAGGAATAGTATCAATGACAAAGACTTAAATAATGAAATAGCCATTTTAAATCACAAGATTCTTTGTGGCAAATATGTCCAGGAAGAGGGAGAAGACTATCTGGTAATGGATGGAGGGAGAAAGATTAGCATTGCCAATTCTTCTTCTGGGCAACAAGAAACCCTTCCCTTAGCAATTATTCTGGGGAGAATTGCCTTTTTAAAACCACAAATAGGTGGTAGTTCAATATATATCGAAGAACCAGAAGCGCACATTTTTCCAGCAGCCCAGAGGGATATGATTGAACTAATCGCCACAGTCTATAACTCTCGCAAAGATAACCTACAATTTTTGCTCACAACTCACAGTCCTTATATTCTAACTGCCTTTAACAATCTCCTGCAAGCTGGTATCTTAGCAATTAATGCATCTGAAGAAAAAATCAAAAACATATCTTGCTATGTTCCAGTATCGAGATTTCTGGATCCTAATGAGCTTACTGTGTATTCCTTGTCAGATGGTTACTGCCAGTCTATTCTTGATTCTGAGACAGGATTAATAGACACTAATATAATTGATGAAGTTTCTAATGAATTGGCAATTCAGTTTGATCAACTCCTCGACATTGAGCCATGAAGAGTTTTCCAGATTGTGAAACAGTGAGGAGTGATACCAATATTGTTGTTGTCGATCCTGGTAGTCGCAATAATCGCAGTAAATTTCGTCTACAAAACCCCAAACGTGCTTCTGTAAGAATTGTTCAAATAGATGATTGTGTGATTAAAGAAGGGATTAGATGTGATTATTTGCTCATACTACCGGATGAACAAGAACTTTACATAGAACTGAAAGGCTCCGATGTCAAACATGCAGTGGAGCAAATTGCTAGAACAATTGATTTATTAGCCTCTCATTCTAAGTCTCTTATTAAATTATGTTTTATTGCCAGCACAAGATGCCCAATCAATTCAGCTGAAATTCAAAACCTGAAGAAAAAGTTTAGGCAGAAATATAATGCTAAATTAGTTATAAAAACCGGAGAAATTAATCATGTTTATGATCCTGAGTAGCCTTAAACTGAGATATTGCACCATTCTCGATAACTCGCAAGGGGTTTAACAAGGGGTTTAAACCCCTTGTTCATATAAAGATATAGCTTGAATTCGTAATCTTCTGAGTAATTGAAGACAAACCACAAGCCAGTAAGCGAACATTGTACAGAATTTGCCACAGCTTGATTTTTAATACGGATTTGGCATCACACCATACTCAAGGGTGTAAAATCATATCCCCGACTCTTTTAACAATTCGGACATCTGCATCTGCTCCCCCCTTAATCCCATGCTATGTGACTACCTAGTACAAATCCTCACTGCCCGCGTTTACGATGTTGCCCAAGAATCCCCCCTGGAATCTGCCCCCAATCTATCGGCACGACTGAATAATAAACTCCTGCTGAAACGGGAAGATATGCAATCCGTCTTTTCCTTCAAACTGCGGGGGGCTTACAACAAAATGGCACAACTGCCGCCGGATATACTGGCACAGGGGGTGATTGCTGCCTCCGCTGGTAACCATGCTCAAGGAGTTGCCCTTGCTGCTAGTCAAATGGGAACTCAGGCAATTATCGTGATGCCTGTTACCACACCTCAGGTAAAGGTAAATGCAGTTAAAGCTCGTGGGGGAGAGGTAGTATTATATGGGGATACTTTTGATGATGCCTATAGCTATGCCCGTCAGATAGAAGCAGATAAAGGCTTAACCTTTATTCATCCTTTTGACGATCCCTATGTAATTGCCGGACAGGGAACCATTGGTATGGAAATTCTGCGGCAATACCAGCAACCGATCCATGCTATTTTTGTCGCTATTGGTGGCGGAGGATTGATTTCGGGCATTGCAGCTTATGTGAAACGATTACGTCCGGAAATCAAGATTATTGGGGCGGAACCTGTGGATTCTGATGCTATGTATCAATCCCTGAAAGCCGGGAAACGAGTGCGGTTATCCAATGTCGGTTTATTTGCTGATGGGGTAGCAGTCCGGGAAGTGGGGGAAGAAACTTTCCGCCTGTGTCGAGAATACGTAGATGAAGTGATTCGGGTAGATACCGATGCCACTTGTGCCGCAATCAAGGATGTATTCGAGGATACACGGTCAATTTTAGAACCAGCAGGAGCATTAGCGATCGCAGCAGCTAAAGCCTACATTGAAAGAGAGCAAATTCAGGGAAAAACTGTAGTTGCGGTTGCCTGTGGTGCTAATATGAACTTCGATCGCCTCCGTTTTGTTGCGGAACGAGCAGAATTAGGGGAACGTCGGGAAGCCATTTTTGCCGTCACAATTCCCGAAGCACCAGGAAGTCTGCATAAATTTTGTGAATGCCTGGGCAAACACAATCTCACCGAGTTTAACTATCGCATATCTGATGAGCAAGAAGCCCATATTTTTGTCGGGGTGCGAATTGCCAACCGTGCTGATGCCGTCAAAATAGTTGAGACTTTTGAAGTTTGTGGCTTCCCAACCCTAGATTTAACTGATGATGAACTGACAAAATTGCACCTGCGACATATGGTAGGAGGACGTTCCTCCCTCGCTTGCAATGAATTACTCTATCGCTTTGAGTTTCCTGAACGTCCCGGTGCTTTAATGAAGTTTGTCGGTTCCATGAGCCCTAACTGGAATATCAGTGTCTTTCACTACCGTAACAATGGCGCAGATTATGGGCGAATCGTAGTAGGGATACAAGTTCCTCCCAAGGAAATGGAACAGTGGCAGGCTTTTCTCGATACCCTAGGTTATCCTTATTGGGATGAAAGCCAGAATCCTGCCTACAAATTGTTTTTAGGACAAGAGTATTGTACTCCACCCTTAGCTTATCGTTAGTTAGGGCTTGCTGAATAAGTAAAAAGTAACAAGTAACAAGGAATTTATCCGAGTTTTGAGCACTTGCATTCACAATTCTCCATTCTCCATTCCCAATTCCCAATTCCCAATTCTCCATGACTTTCCTAAAATCTCACTCTGATACCCCCCTGCTACCTCGGCAAAACTTGCCGACAATGTACGATTTACCTAGTGAAGACCCGAAGGAGCCTGGTTTGCCCGACGAATTTCATGCCTTACAAGCTTGGCTCTTATGCCTCACTTTTTTTCCTCTTACCTTTCCACCAGAACAAGTATTTAGTGCCTGCGACCTTAATATTTACTATGACCTAAACCATCTTCAATGGCACAAACGACCCGATTGGTTTGGAGTAGTAGGTACTTCTAGATTATATGATGGTCATGACACCCGTGATAGCTATGTCACTTGGATTGAACCAGTCAATCCGATAATCGTGGTGGAATTATTATCTCAGAGTACAAAAAAGCAGGATCTTGGAGAAATAGAAACAGAAGGAAAGGAAATAGAAGCAGGTCCTGACAAGCCTCCTAGCAAATGGGAAGTATATGAGAGTATCCTCAAGATTCCCTATTATGTAGTATTTAATCGCCGTAATAACAAAATCCGCATTTTTCATCTAGAAGGTGGACTCTATCGAGAAGTAGAGCCAACTCAAGGACGCTTGTATCTGCCAGAATTGGGCATAAGTTTGGGTTTGTGGCAGGGTTCATTTCGCTCGCTCAACCGATTGTGGTTGCGTTGGTTTACCCGCGACGGGGAGTTAATTCTTTCGGAGGAGGAAGAAGCACTTCAAGAAACTGCTGAAGCTAAACAAGAAGCTGCCGAAGCTAAACAAGAAGCTGCTGAGGCTCAAAAAAGAGTGGAGCAATTAAGGGAGCAATTGCGCCAATTGGGAATAGACCCTGATCAAATAGATAACTAATTTAAAATTATAGTTAACTACAAAGGCACAAAGTACACAAAGGGGAAATGCGATCGCCTACAGCATCAGCGAAGCGATATAGCGTGTCTTATTGTTGGAGGAGAGCCATCAATTCCCAATTCTAAATTCTGAATTCTGAATTCTAAATTCTAAATTCTAAATTCTAAATTCTAAATTCCCAACTCCACTGCTAACCTGATCGCTGCTTCCATACTGGTAGCCTGAGCAATACCTTGACCTGCGATGTCAAATGCCGTACCGTGGTCAGGTGAAGTACGCACGAAAGGTAAACCAATAGTAGTATTGACAGCTCGGTCAAATGCCACTAATTTCACTGGAATTAAACCTTGGTCGTGATAAAGAGCGAGGTAGGCATCATAGGGGCAGGAGTAGTTGGGGTTATACCAAGCTTGACCTAGGGTTACCCAAAGAGTATCTGGAGGTACAAGACCATCTAACTGGAGTTGGGGATGTTTCCGTCGCTCCTCCTCTAGCCAGGGAATGAGCCAATCTTGCTCTTCCTTACCCAACTTACCCTGTTCACCACTGTGAGGGTTTAACCCAGAAATCGCAATCCTGGGTGTCTTGAGTCCAAAATTCTCTTGTAAGCAATCTACCAGTAATTCCAGCTTGCTTGTCATTAAGGGAGCAGTGAGGCTGTCTGGTACTTGACGCAAGGGAATATGGGTGGTAGCAAGAAGAGTGC
The DNA here is from genome assembly GCA_010672925.1 of Symploca sp. SIO1C2. Taxonomy (GTDB): domain Bacteria; phylum Cyanobacteriota; class Cyanobacteriia; order Cyanobacteriales; family Coleofasciculaceae; genus Caldora. Next base: position 4,990 of record JAAHFP010000140.1, read on the forward strand.
GTAGTTGATAATTACTGTGGGGCGATCGCGCGACAAATAACATTCCGAATTTGCTGACCCCTGAATACTTTGCCAGTACTTCTGTTTGACCAGGATAGTCATGTCCTGCTGCTTGCCATAAAGACTTAGCTATTGGCCCTGTTACTATACCATCGAACTCCCCTGCAAGGGTCTGGGTAATGGCCTTTTCCAAATAGGCAAAACTTGCTGCCCCACTAGCTGCATTACCAATACCAAGGGTAATTTGCTCTTTGACTGAAGTCTCTAATTCAATATCCAGCACTGATAACTGCTCTGGATCTGCTAATAAAGCCTTCTCCCCACCAGGTTGTTGTCGCAACTGGGTATAGGTAGCTTGCAATAGTTCTCGGTTGCCAACTACTACCAGTTCACAATCTGCAGCGATTTCTGAGTCTGCTAGCGCTTTAAGTATCACTTCTGTGCCAATTCCTGCTGGATCTCCCAAGGTGACAGCCAATCGAGGACGGCTTTTTTTGGAACCTGGTTGGTCTACAAAGGAAGTTGTTGCTGTTTCCATAATAATTTACCCTTCTACAAACCCTATTTTTCCCATACCTGAGGGTGTTCCAGCCTATTGTATGATTGGAAAGGCTAATCCCATTAGGAGATAAGAAACTATGAATCCTGAAATGTTCAATGCAGCTATTTTGTCCTCCACCCTAGTTCTCGTAGGCTTAGGCTTGGGCTTTTTATTGCTCAAAATTCAAGGAGGAGAGGGGTAGTTTGGGAAATAGGGGAGATGGGGGAGTGTGGGGAGATGGGGAGATGAGGAGATGGGGAGCTGAGGGAGCTGAGGGAGCTGAGGGAGCTGGGGGAGCTGAGGAGCTGAGGAGCTGAGGGAGCTGAGGGAGCTGAGGGAGCTGAGGAGCTGAGGAGCTGAGGGAGCTGAGGAAGCTGAGGAAGATGAGGAAGATGGGGGAGCTGAGGGAGACAATTCCTAATTCCCAATTCCCAATTCCCGATTCCCTTTGCGCAGCATGGTGAGCAAAGCGAAGCAAAACAACAAACAACAAACAACAAATGACCAACAACAAACAACAAACAACAAATTCTGATAGAATCTTGT
>JAAHFP010000141.1 GCA_010672925.1 Symploca sp. SIO1C2
GAGGTATCGATCAGAAATATGTACCTTTAGCTTGTATCAAGGAAGAGATAGACCCGGTTACCCGCCAGCGCCTTGGTATCAGCCGCTATGATGAACAGGATGGTTGGATTGATGGCTACATCGACCTCTGGTTAGCGGATCCGGCGAAGGAACATATTTCTATCCTAGGGGAGTTCGGTACGGGGAAAACTTGGTTTGCCCTACACTATGCTTGGCAAGTACTCCAAGATTATCGTAATGCTCAGCAACGGGGGTTAGAGCGTCCTCGGTTACCGTTGGTGATTCCCCTGCGAGATTATGCCAAAGCAGTGAGTGTGGAATCCCTATTTTCGGAGTTTTTCTTCCGCAAACACGAAATCCCGATTCCTGGCTATTCAGCTTTTGAACAACTTAACCGTATGGGTAAGCTGTTGCTGATTTTCGATGGCTTTGATGAAATGGCGGATCGTGTTAATCGTCAGCAGATGATTAACAATTTTTGGGAATTGGCAAAAGTAGTAGTTCCTGGAGCCAAGGTGATTCTTACCTGCCGTACAGAACATTTTCCGGAAGCTAAGGAGGGACGTGCCTTGCTGAATGCGGAATTACAAGCCTCTACCAGGGATTTGACCGGGGAAACGCCTCAGTTTGAAGTGTTGGAGTTGGAGAAATTTAACGATGAGCAGATTCGGCAGGTCTTGTCTTTCCAAGCACAACCTGCCACCGTTGAGCAAATTATGGGTAATCCCCAACTGCTGGATTTGGCTCGTCGTCCAGTGTTGACGGAACTGATTTTAGAAGCGCTGCCGGATATTGAAGCGGGTAAACCGGTGGATATGTCGCGGGTGTATTTGTATGCTGTGCGCCACAAAATGGAGCGGGATATTAAGGCGGAGCGCACATTTACTTCAATGGCGGATAAGCTTTATTTCCTCTGTGAGTTATCCTGGGAAATGCTGTCAACAGACCGGATGAGTATCAATTATCGAGAATTTCCCGTCCGCATTCGTAAGTTATTTGGTGCTGCGGTGGAGGAAGAGAAGGCACTCGACCATTGGCATTATGACATGATGGGGCAAACGATGCTGATTCGTAATGCTGAAGGGGATTATACTCCGGCTCATCGATCGCTTTTGGAATTTTTTGTTGCCTATAAGTTTGCTGCGGAATTAGGGGTATTGGCTGATGATTTTACAGAGTTAGCCCAGGTGCAGTCGGGATTGAATGAAAATGCAGCACCTCAGGATTATACTTGGTCTGACTATTTTCAACGGCAGGTAGATCAGAATGGTAAGGTAGTTGCGATCGCGCCTTTGAAAGGATTTGTCAGTGAATCACTAACGCTGCTTCGCCATACTGTGGGGCAAGGGGTGCTGACGAAGGCGGTGATGGATTTGATTGTGCCGATGTTGGATAAGGGCGCACGTCGGTGCGCCCCTACGGAGGGTGAACAATCCGTCAAAAATTCTTTGCTGGGAATTTTGGAGACGACAAGAGGTAAAACGGAAGATGAAGTGGGTTATGTTGGGGGGAATGCAGCAACATTGTTGGTGAAGGTTGATCAGAATGCGATCGCAGGTAGAAATCTTTCCCGTGCTCTAATTAAAGGGGCTGATTTGGCTAATGCTATTCTGCATAATGTCAATTTTGCTGAGGCGAATCTGGCTAATTCGGTCTTTAGTAAAATCTTCGGTAGTGTTTTATCAGTGGCATTTAGTCCAGATGGGAAAATATTAGCCACAGGTTACTCTAACGGCATAATTGATTTGCAGCCATTATCAGATAGTGAACAAATTGTAAGCTGTAGTGGTCATACTAATTGGGTTCGTTCAGTCTGCTTTAGCCCCGATGGTCAAACTTTGGCGAGTTGTAGTGATGACTGTAGCGTGAGGCTGTGGAATGTTAACACTGGTGAATGCTTCAAAATTTTGTCAGCACACACCGATCGAGTTGAGTCAATCTGCTTTAGACCCGATGGTCAAACTTTGGCTAGCTGCAGTGGCGACTGTAGCGTTAAGCTGTGGAATGTTAACACTGGTGAATGTCTCAAAACTTTCTTAGCACACACCAATCGAGTTAAATCAATCTGCTTTAGCCTCGATGGTCAAACTTTGGCTAGCTGCAGTGATGATTGTAGCGTTAAGCTGTGGAATGTTAACACTGGTGAATGTCTCAAAACTTTCTTAGCACATGTTGATTTAGTTGAGTCAATTTGCTTCAGTCCGGATGGTCAAACTCTGGCCAGTGCTAGTAAAGACTGTAATGTCAAATTATGGAATGTTAGCACAGGCAAATGCCTCAAAACTTTATTAGGACATACTAGACGGGTTTGGTCAGTTACTTTTAGTCCGGATGGTCAAACTCTAATTAGTAGCAGTGGTGATTATACAATTAGGGTATGGAATATAAAGACTGGTAGATGTCTCAAAATTTTGTCAGGACATACCAACTTTGTTCGGTCAGTCTCTTTTAATTTCAGTCCAAATAGTCAAATTCTTGCTAGTGGTAGCGACGACCATACTGTAAAATTGTGGGATGTTACAAGCGGTGAATGTCTAAAAACCTTACAGGGTTACAGTAATGAGATATATTCAGTAGCTTTCAGTTCTCAAGGTATGGTTTTAGCAAGTGGTCACGAAGACAATACTGTGAGAGTTTGGGATTGCAACACAGGTGAATGTCTTCAAACGTTACAAGGCCATGTTAGTCTTATCTGGTCAGTTGCTTTCAGTCATTACAGTAGAGTTTTGGCTAGTGGCGCTAATGACGATAAAGTTAAGTTGTGGGATGTTAATACTGGGCAGTGCATTAACACCTTACTAGCTAATAAGAAGGCAGTTTTCTCAACTACCTTTAGTTGTGATGGTAGAACTTTAGCAATTGGCACTGAAGATTATGCAGTAGAACTTTGGGATGTTAGCACAGGTAAACTTCTCAAGAGTTGGCAAGAACATTCCAGATTTGTGTCCTCAGTTGCTTTTAGTTCTCAAGGTATGATCCTAGCTAGCAGTAGTGAAGACGAAACGATAAGGCTATGGGATGTTAATAATGCTCAATGCTTGAAAACTTTACGAGGACATATTGGGTCAGTAAATTCAGTTACTTTTAGTCCAGATGGTTATACTCTGGCTAGTGGGGGTCAAGATCAGACCATAAAGCTTTGGGACGTTCAAATAGGTGAGTGCTTGAAAACTTGGCAAGGGCATACTGGATTTATAAAATCGGTAGCTTTCAGTCCTCAAGGTAACATTCTTGCCAGTGGTAGTGCTGACAAAACAGTGAAGCTGTGGGATATCAGCACGGGTAAATGCTTGAACAGCCTACAGGGGCACACCAGTTCTGTGGAGTCAGTTGCTTTTAGTGCAGACGCTAAAACTCTAGCCAGTGGTAGCCGTGATGGGACAATTAAATTGTGGGATATCAAGACAGGTGAGTGTCTCAAAACTCTGAGAAGTCCTAGACCTTATGAAGGGATGAAAATTACAGGTGTTGCAGGTTTAACTGAAACAGAGAAAACCTCACTTAAAGCTTTAGGAGCAGTCGATTAGAAGTCCGACTTCTGGAGTTGAAGGAAGTCATCATCGAAGGTAAAAATTACTCTTGTGCTAGACAAAGCAAATGCAAGTTGTTCTTCATCAGATGCACCAATGAGTCCTTCTTCAGGAGAAGTCGTTACATCAATCTTGCGCAATCGCAAACCCTCGGCGATTGCATTGCTAACACTTTCATCGAGATGGAATCTAATTACTTTTAACAAAATTACCCTTAATTATTTTGTCAACGATAGAAGGATTATCTCCCTGCATTTCCTTTGCTAAAGTCTCTCCCTCTCGAATTTGTTGTCTGATTTCTTGGAGATGATCGTGATAATATGTCAAGGCTGCATAAACATCAGCAAGAGTAATGCTGGGGTGGTGGTAAATAATCTCCTCTGGAGACATTCCCAGTCTTTCATGCCAGATGACGATATTCTGGACGGTGATGCGATGTCCAGCAATGCGAGGTTTGCCCCCACAAGTTCCAGGGGTAATTTCTATATGTTCTGAGATAGTAGGTGTTATGGTCATTTTGGTTTCTCTAGTTGCTGAATGTGAGTGGGAATTGTCAAAAAATTCGTTGATGGTTGATGGTGATATTGTAGGGGTGTAGCATTTGGGCGATAATTTCAAGACTCTCAACTACATGTATCCTATCCAAATGCTACGCCCGGATGCTAACCCCTTGTTCTAATATCTCATCCCAAAGTACCTAACATGCTGAGGGTGAAGCATTTGGATTCAATGATGCTAGTAATGTGGGGGAGATTCTCACCTTAAGCGCTATTTGGTTGAAGTGCGATCGCTCCCTCCTTCTAATCTCCAACTCTTAAGTTAAGTAATTTCAATCATACTGGCTGCAAAGAGAAAAAATAATTGATGATTTGGGCGCTGATTTTTTACGACATTACGTGGTTTGAGCCCTTGACTTAAAAATATAAAAATGGTATTAAATTAGTATTATGCCACCTCTATAAATTTTTTTACCAAAAACCGTCAATTTAATAGCTACAACCCTAATAACAGCGTGGCAAAACTAGACAAAAGTTGAGGTCAGAGGAATTACACGAAAGTGCTTCGACGACTAAAAAATACTTAAGGCTAAATTCGAGGGATTGACATTTTGTTGATTGTGTGAATATGGGGGTGCGATCGCTACCTTGTTTCCTAAACAATCAATCCCTCTTGTTTCATGGCTTTCCACAGGTTTCTGCGCCGTTGATGAGCCACTCGCCACTGCTCCAAAAGAGCTTGATAGTCGTTTGGGGATAGTTCTTTCAGAGCAACCATCCAATGAGCATGTTCGGTATAGTCAGACTTCTGGGCGAACTCTGGTTGAGGAACAAACTCTTGTAAGTTGGTTTTCCAATAATTAATCACCTGTTCTAATAGATTAACAGGGGCATATTGTTGAAGATACTCTCGTCGAGATTGCTCATCTTGAGTAGAGAAATCTTTGGGGCGAATGACTACTTCATAAAACTGAGGATAGCTAGAGTTCCCATTGTCCTGAATTTCAGTTAAATCTTTTGTCAACAGCCGCAATATATTGTAGTTTTCACCTAACTGAATTTTGTCTCCAGGTAACTCAGCAATCCACTGAGTAATTTGCTGCTGGAACCAATTAGCTCCTTTTTGGGCATCAGCAACACTATCAATCAACCAGAGAACCCACCAGTTATCAACAGCTTTAATTCCATACTGATTCCAAGTGCTTGGTTTGGCTCTGTGAGCGATATAATCACGCCAGGAGACAAACAATGCTTGCTGAGTAGATGCAGATACAGAAGTTTCAGCAAAGGCTTGAAACATAGTAGACCAATTAGACCATTGCGCGATGCCTTCGGCGGTTCGCGTAGCGACCATCGCTAGCTGTTGCATCTCCAGTGCCTTGACTCGCTCTGTTTGGTTTAATTCTTCTGCTGTTTCCTGATAGTAGGATAACAGCTTACTGACACTTTGAGTATCTCCTTCATAAAAGCCGAGAGTTGTACTCAGAAGCGATGTTTCTGGTGTCCATACTGTATCTATTCGATAAGATTTGAGCAATGCTTGGAGGGTTTCTTCAATTAGCACCAAACTTTTTTTATAATTCTTTTGAGCCAGTAAGGTTTCGATAATGGGTAATCCATTTTGCCATCGTTCCGGAATTGTCTCTCGCAGATGCTCCAGATAAAGATCCGGTGCGTATTGCTCAACTAGATGTAGGTAGAAGCTATACCAATGTGAATAGGTATCTTGTAAAACTGGTTGCCAAAGTGAACTTTCTTTCTCCGCTATTAAGCCGTTAACAATGCTTTGTTGATCTGCTTCAGGCAACTGGATAAAGAAATCGAAAGTCGCATCACTATCCAACTGTACTTCCTCAAATTGTTCCTCATGCCGTCGAATTTTTTGAGTAAGGTAAAAGGCATCTTGTTGTTGTTCCTGAACAGTTAGCCATTCCCACTGCAATAAACAATTGGTTAACTGCTGTTCTAGATCCAATCCGTCGATAATTTCCCAATCAGGTAAACCAAAAGC
>JAAHFP010000142.1 GCA_010672925.1 Symploca sp. SIO1C2
AACTCTGGGTGGGGTGGAAGCTAGTTGTTAAGCTATCCCTAGCTTAAGTTGACACCAATGACCAACGTGCGCCCTCAAAGATTATTCTTCCCAAGTCAAAAATGTTCAATTCCAGTTGGCGGCGTTGCTTACTGGCAATGCCTGTAATTTTAAGCGTTGTTAGCAGTGGATTCAAAGCCTCTGCCGTTCCTGCTGCGGTATTTATTCCCCACATGGAAGATATCCAAAGAAACTTACCGGTAGGTTTGGCAATGCGTTTGCCGGATCGGATTCCGTTGAGCGATCCGTCAGATATTCAGGAAGATAAATTGGTGGTACGGTTCTTTCCCTCCAGCAATCCTCAAAGTTTTACTGTGAGTTTGTTTACTTGCGCTCGCGGCATTTATCCTTGTTTATTAGGTAGCTTTATGGTGGATAGAAGCACATCTGTAAGTGCTCAGCGAGAGCTCCAACGGCATCAAGACCTAGGGGATTATCTTACCTTAGATCAGAACATTAAAGGTTACTTGATTGAGGGTCCAGAACAAAATCCCTATTCCGCTTTTTCGACATTGATGTGGCAGCAGAATGGTATGATTTATAGCCTAAGCTTTCCCGCAATCGAACGGCAAAGTATGTTGCAGATGGCGGTTTCGATGGCACGGCAAAGGCCATTTTATCGGCTTGGTAATTAAGGTTTATTGAATATTCAGGTTTTTAAGTAATAAGCAGTAGTAGGACTTCAGTCCAAAAAGAAGCCAGAAACAAGTGAGGAAAATTTCCCCCAGTGGGTGAGCACTTGCATCACTTGGTGCTAAGAAAACAGCTGCCAAATTTTAATTGTATGGTCATCACTACCACTAACTAACAAACACCCATCCGGACTAAAAGCAATAGAACGAATAGTATTAAAATGTCCGGAAAGAGTACGTAGTGGTTTGCCAGTGTGCCAATTCCACAACTCGATGCTTTTGTCAGAACCACTAGCTAAAGTTTGACCATCGGCGCTAAAGGCAACAGAGGTAATCCGATTCAGCCTGGTCGAAAAAGAATGCAGTCGCCTGCCAAGATGGGGCTCCCAAAGCTCAATTGTTTTGCCACTGCTACTGGCTAGAGTTCGACTATCTGGACTAAAGACAATAGAGGTAATCCCCCCGGAGCGACTAAAATGGGTATGCAGCCTTTCACTAGTGTAAGGATTCCACAGCTCTAAGCTACCGTCCAGGCTACCAATAATACAAGTTTGACCATCAGGACTAAAGGTAGCAATCCGGGCTGAAACTGAACGTCCAGTCAAAGGATATAACAGTTGGCTTTCCCTTACACCCCAAAGTTTGATTTCTAAGTCACTAGTACTAATCAAAGTTCGGTCATCGGGACTGAAAGCAAGGTAGCGAATTTTTCCCCGCTGCTTGGGTAAGGAATGTAGTAGTTCTCCGGAGGGTAACTCCCAGAGTTTGATTGTTCGGTCATAACTGCTGCTAGCTAGGAGTTTACCATCGGAGCTGAGGGCAATGTCAGTAACTCGATTAGTATGAGCCGATAGAGTACGTAGCAGTTTGCCGGAGGGTAACTCCCACAGTCTGATGGTTCGATCATAACTGCCACTGACCATCATTTGCCCGTCGGTCGTGATAGCAACAGCCCTAACCGTATCTTTATGTCCAGAGATTGTACGACGCAGTTGAACCTTTTGCCAAGAAGTGACTGGGGGTTCTTTGGTGAGGAGGCTGGCTACCAAACTCGAAGCTTTAGTTAGGAAGGATTGCTGTTGTCGGGTAACCGTTGAATTACTGGAGGGAGTAACTGCGGCAGATGTTTGACTACTCTTCCCATGAGGATCCGTCCTACTGGTGGCATGATCCCCACCATGAAGGAAAGAAACTCTTGTCAAATCCTCTTCTCTTCTTCCCTTCTTTCCCCTCCTGCCTTGGTCTGTAGGCGGTGGTAGAGGGGTGATGACTTCCTGGAGGCAGCGCCTAATCATCTGTGGGGTTTGGGGACGTCTGCCGGGAAAGGTATCCATGAGGTAATCAATCAGACTAGCAAACTCTGTTGCTACCTGGGGAGCACTGTCTCGCCATTGCAATTTACCGGTTCGGAAGTCTTTATCAAAAGTAGTAGGACGTTGACCCGTTAGTAAATAAACAAAAGTACGTCCGAGAGCAAAAAAATCAGATTGGGGAACTGATTGACCTTCAGCTTGTTCTGGTGGTGTATAACCTACGGATATAATTACTGTACCGGTGATATTCCTTGCTTGCTTCTGCAAATAGGTATCTGTGATTTCTCGAACCGCACCAAAGTCAATCAAAACCAATTGCCCATTGGGTTGAAGTAAGATATTAGATGGCTTAATATCTCGGTGAATCAACTCTTGTTGATGAAGTTGAGTCAAGATTCCTGAGAGTTGTTCCAACCAAGCAATTGCTTGTGCTTGAGTAATCGGTTGATTTTCCCGACTCTTCATCCACTTGTGTAAATTAATACCCTCTATTTTTTCCATTACCAGGCAGTAGAGGAGCTCACCATTAGCTTCCGCCAAAGTGAAATATCCATCGGGCTCAACTCGAGGAATACCAGGATGGTTTAACCGACTTAAAACTGCTCCCTCTCGTTGGAAAAGAGATATTGCCTTCTGTCTAGTTTCTGGGGTGTAGAAATCTTCTAGATTAAGAACTTTTAAAACTTTGGGGATACCGCCATCATCCACTTCAAAAGTTTGACCAAATCCCCCTTTCCCCAGTGGTTGACGGACTCGATAGCGGTTTTGTACTAACAAACCTGGATAAATCATCACCGCTGTAACTTACCCTCAATCACGTCTAGTAAATTAAGAATATTGGTTGGAGCATATCCTACAGCTTGGGTAGAATGCTGTTGTAGCATTAACAGAACCTGATTTAGTTGCTCTTCCAGAGGATTAACCCCAGTTGAGGTTAAGTATAAACGATCTACAATTCTGGTTAAAATTAGGCGAATTTGAATTTGCTTCACCTCTGTTGTTGCCTCCTCCTTGACCAAGGCATGGGTTCTGAGGATTCCTAACTTACTGACGGATTGAGTTACCACTGTTGCCATTATATCCTGACAAACCTGTTCAATTAATTGGTTAATAACATACTTCATAACTACCGGCTGGAGGGTAAAAGTTGCTTCATTTCCGGCTCGGCTTGATTCCTTTTCCAATAGGGAGCGTCGCTTCAAGGATTCTAGAGCTGGTACTAATTTAGATAAGGATGATACAGAAAACTGTAGATCTACTTTCAATTTCAGCAAAGAAAGGGGCCTATTAGCGATCGCCAAACAATAAACAATGCCCATTTCTAAGGTTGACAAGCGTTCAAAATGCTGATTTAAAAGGCTGGGTAGAATATCACCAATAACTAAAGTACTTTGGTCGAGCAATTCGTCAATATCACCATTAAATATCTCCTGAATCGTAGTACCAATGATTTTCAACGCTAAGGGATTACCCCGATATAGCTGAATTAGTTCTTCAGAACCCCCCTTTAAACGGGAGAAACCTTTAGTTGCCAAAAGTTTTTTGCCATCTTCGTGCTGTAATCCTTTCAGTTTCAACTCCCGAACTGGTAAAGTGGTCCCTGCCAAAGAAGAAACTTCTATCGGTTTCTCCCGGCTGATGAGGAGCAAACAACTTTGATGCCTTGCTTCTCCCACTCGTCTAATTAACTTGCCATAATTCTCATCGCCTGCTCGATATTGTCCTGCTAATTCTCCACCACGCATTACGGTTTCCCAATCATCTAGTATCAGCAAACAACGATGGGCTTGTAAAGCCTCCATTAATTGCGACATTTGACCATCTACCGTTTCGGGTAAATCTGTTTTTAGCCCATCAGATAAAAATTTTAGCCAATCTGCCAGAATATCTTCAATTGGTGGAGCATTCCGTAGAGAGCGCCAGATGAGATACTCAAAAGATGGCTGAATTGTCTCTGCAAGCTTGGCACAGAGTGCAGTCTTCCCAATTCCCCCCATACCTAGCACTGCTACTAGATGACAGCACTCAGCCACAATCCATTGCTCTAGTTGAGCTAACTCCGTAGTACGACCATAAAAGGTAGAGATATCAATCGCTTCTCCCCAATCTTGATGAGTATTGGAGGGGATTGAACTGCGGCGGCGTTCAACAACTTCTTCCCAGTTTAGACTGAGAACTTGACAGTAGGCTTTGAAGGCTGCTGCACTAATCGGTTGCTTTCCTCCCAGAAACCGTTTCCAAGTTCCTCCGGAAATACCCTCAGCATAAGGGCCACCTTCGAGCCAGTTTTTGTTCGATACTAAAACCCTACTAGCCTCCAGCAAGCAGGTGTCGTCTTCATCGACATTCCAACTCCACCCCTTTTCATTTCTAGCTTGCCTAATTCTAGCTATTCCCAGTCGCGAAGCTTTAAGCGTCGGCACAAATACACCCTATTTTTCCAATTGTCAAGATCAATTTTAGATCAGTTTTGCTGGTTTAGAGATCAGTCTTTTGGTTATTGGTTATTGGTTATTGGTTGTTAGTACAAAAGAAAATGGATCCAAATTATTTTGATCTTGCTGTGATTTTCTGAAGATGTGAAAAATTTGTAAGATTTGGGTTTAATGAGATCATTAGTACATAAGGAGGTGTTAATGGCCAGCATTATTATTCGTGACATCCCTGATGCCACAAAAGAAGCACTACGTCTTCAGGCTGCACAATCCGGACTGTCCCTTGAGACATATCTGTGCTATGTGCTGAAACAGTTATCAGGCCAAGATACTACAGCAAATATTAATATCTTGGATATAGCACAAGAATGTTTTGGTACAAAACACGGTATTGACCTCGAATTACCAGAACAACATTCAACACGTTTTTTATTGTAAGTAATTAAGCGAACTTGAGATTAGAAAGAAAATTATGAATTGGAAAATTGATGAAGCAAAAGAGCAATTCTCCGAACTCATTACTGCAGCAGAGGAAGAACCTCAGCTCATTTACGAACGTAACCAACTAGTTGCAGCAGTTATAAAAGCAGAAATATTTCAGGAATTCTTATCTTGGCAAAAACAGCGCCATCAAAGCTCATTGGCTGATAGTTTCGCACAGTTACGTCAGCTTTGTATCGAGGAAGACTACATTTTTGAAGTTCCCTCTCGACAAGATCGTCCTAATCCTTTCTTAGAAAGCTAGCATGACCTTTCTTTGTGATACAAACATAATCAGTGAATTGGCACGATCCAAACCAAATCCAGGAGTGTTAAATTGGAGTGCAAATGTCTCATCAATTACCTTGAGCGTGGTTACTATTGAAGAAATTTTCTATGGTTTTAGCTCAAAACCAAATCCTAGAATCCAGAACTGGTTTCAAGAATTCGTCAAAAGTCGTTGTCGTATCATACCTTTGACCCCTGATATTGCTCAATGTTCTGGCGAGTTGCGAGGACTTTTGAGAACTCAAGGGAAGCCTCGTTCTCAAGCTGATATGCTGATTGCTGCAACAGCCCAGATTTATCATCTCACCTTGGTAACGCGAAATGTCCGTGACTTTGAAGATTGTGGTATTTTAATTCTCAATCCATTTACCTGATTAATAATCTATCTTTTGGTTTCCCAAAAATATCAAGCAACCAGCGATCGCTTTTAGATAAAATTCTGAATTGCTTCTGTTACCGCTTCAGAATACTCCTCATAGATTCCCAAAGTTCCAATCAATCTAACCGTTTGCACTTGTTCTAACTGTGCCATCGCTTCCATTTCTGCTTTTGATTTAGGTGGTGCGTTTTCCGCGACTACAATTAGCACAGGCATTGATGTAGAGTCTAACAGTTGCAAAAATTGCTCTCTGTCAGCGACAGAATCGATCGCGCCAGTAACAAAAGCAGCAGGGGCATATCTCCCACCATCTTTGGCAGTTATTTGATGTTTTC
>JAAHFP010000143.1 GCA_010672925.1 Symploca sp. SIO1C2
GATCATATCGATGGTGTCAAACAAGTCTAATCCTGGCATTTTGGAGCTTAAGTTCTGTAACAAAATCCCTGTATCCCTTACCTACTCTTACTTTCATTTGTTAAGAAAGATGCGACTAAGGGATAGCCGCAGGTAATCGCTTACCTGACTGGTGACCCACTGGAAACATTTCAGCGGCCACCTATCATGAAATTGAAACATTGGCGCTCAGCGCAAGCTGGTGCAATCAAGCAATCGCGCAGCTATCGCAGGTAATCGCTTATCTGTCTGGTGACCCACTCCTCAATAACTGGTGTTCTGATTTGGCGACCTACCATCTCATAACCAAGATTACATCGCTAGTACAAAATACAGAAAAACACAGAAAAACTCATTTTTCCTTCTAGCAGCCTCAAACCTATACCCTGCATGGGCTAGCGCTGGGGACAGGAACCCCTATATTGTTATATATATGTAGTTCCTGTCCCCAATCATGTTTTCTCAGTCTTCCTTCCTGGCTTGTAGATTATAGGGTGATGGGATGAGAAAGCGAGGGAGACTGGGAGAGGAAGGAGGCAAGGAGATGAGTAGGCGATCGCTTAAATCTTAGTGAGAAAAATGCCCACTTGACTAATTGTCGGGGTCACCGGAAACATTTCAGCGACCACCCATCATGAAATGGAAACATTGGGTCTAGGACAAGTTGTGAGGTGTGTTGATAGTCTAAACATAGTCGAATCTTATCACTGTTGCCTGCCTTCAAAAGTCAGTTTTCGACAGGCGTGCAAGATCTAAGTCTAATAAAAATATACCAGTAAACTACTAAGTAGTTTACTGGTATTACACTTAAGAATCTGGCAAAATACCACGACTCTTTGCCTGTTCAATCCTGCTACGGACTAAAGCAATACGCTCCGTAAAGTCAATAGGCTTAGCAATATAGTTAGAAGGTAAAACTTGCCTCACAGCAAGCCTTATAGCATTTATAGGATGTACACCATTATTTTCCATATTATTGGCTGCTGCCTGACAAAGAGCTGCATAATTAGTCAAATCAATTATCGGAAAATAATCACGAATTAACTCGGAATCACTAATCTCTTTTCCAAGCTGAGAGCTTAATCTAATTCTCATCTCAGAAGCTCTTTCAGTAGTAAGTACTAAGTTTAACTCATCATGTACTCTGGAGAAAAACATCCGAGTTTCTTTTGAGCTAGAATCATACTTCCCCACTGCTTCTAAAAAGAACTTAACCTGATCTGTAAGAGCTCTTCGTCGATTTTCTTTCAATTCATCTCTTATGGCAACCCTTTCCATGTCAGCTTCAAAGCTAACCGGATTGTAAGCAGAAGTCATCCACTCCCTTACCCACCTACTTACCTGAATGGCAAAGAGTTTGTTGCACCACTGAGCTAACTGAATTGCCAAATCAGGATGAAGCCAGGTTCCACCTCCAGTCCCTGGTGAACCCCTTCGTGAATAAACAAGATCTGGGAATAGTTTTACATATTTAGAGGCTGAAAGCTTTGTAACATCTAAATCCTGTAGATCTACAGGATTGAAATCAATCCCTAAATCGATAGCCAAAGCACAAAAAAGATCCAAAGTATCCTTTGTTCTGAACCATTGCGTCAAATCCCTAGAATAAGCTGAACACATTGCCGTGCCATCGATAAAGCCATCCGGCATACGCTGCTCAACAATGACACCGTTAACTTCTCGTGAAGCCTTCTCTACCTTCTTACCCATAGTTTTTAACTAACGACTATAACTAACAACCTGCTCCCGGTAAATCTCATCAATCGCCTTGTTTGCAAGTTTCTCAGGCTCAATCAAATAGCCAACCTTTATCAAATCACTGAGAAAAACAAATCGCTTACCCCTAATCTCAGGGATGGTAATTCCACTTAAGTCTACCACTTTAGATATTGTGTCGTAATCAGTAGTATCCCCGGTATCTAACTTATGGGCATATTCCAAAATCTCCTCAACAAGCGCTTCTGGAACCCTGATAGTTCTAGTCTTTCCATGCCTCCAATCCGGCTTACGGCCAGCACCTCTCCTTTTTCCTCCTCTGGGCATTTTTTTTCCTCCTTTGAATATGTGACATTTTCACACAAGATTAACACACTGGAGTTTCCCACCAGAAAGTCCCTAGAACGGACGCTAAGGGCACTGAAATATCACAGCAGTCTAGATTTTGAGGATCACAAGGGTAGGAGGTTTGTGAGGCGATCGCTTAAATCTTAGTCAGACTTCCTGGTTTAATCTCAAAGCGCTGATAAGCCCGAATTGTTGTTTCATCACGATCGCCTAATATAGACCGGGCAAAGTTCAGATAATCCAGAGGGTCAACCAAGGCATTAACCACACAAGCTCTGAAGTAAGCCCCACGAAATTTGTGATAGGTCATACCCTCCGGTAAAATTTCCCAGTTCTCTCTAACAATTCCATCCCGACCATTGAAGCGCTTAGAGTAAGTCCTGTTAACTCTCTCAGGGTCTTCATCCCTAGAGAAGCGTTTACCGTTAGCATCAAGCCAGTCAATTCCTTGCTTTACTAAATCTGCTGACAAGAGGGTTGGGATAGTGAACTCATGGTCTATCAGTTTTTTCAAGCCAATCTTCCGAGACTTACCTTTGAGTTGACCCTTAAAACCAAGCTCATATTCTCCAGCCTTCCGAAATTCACCAGAAAGATGAATTTCAGCCATTCTACGCCCGGTCGCTAGTGCTACAGCACAACTTACATCCCTCCAATCAACATCCTCCAAAGAAGCTCCAGAAGCTATCTCATCCAGAGTCGAGTGAGCGTACTTGAGAAATGGAGATAAATCCAGTGAGACTCGGTTATAAACAGTAGACCGTTCCTCTACTTTTTCCCTGTATCTGGTGTTTTGCCGGGTTTTGTACTCACTGAACAGATAGCTTAGAGCATTTCCAAAGTGAGTAATGATTGTTAATACTGGGTGGTAGTTGGCATGGTCTAAGATATCAGTTTTTGCAGCCAACTTTAAACCCTTCTTAAGGGCTGTAATCTGCCTGAGGCAAGCCCCATACTCTTTTTCATTCTCTGGCTTGTCATCAGGATAATGTGACTTGAGTAATGCAGCTTCCTTTGTAGCTAGAACCTTCCAACCCTCCAAGTCTTCATTCTGAACCCCTACCTCCCTTTGCTTGCGCTTGTACGGTGCTAGTGCCTCAAACTTAGGCAACAGAACGCTTACACGCTCATTCACGAAAGTATTTTCTAGTTCATCAGAAGTCTTCAGTTTCCTACTCATACCTTGTTTGCTTATTGAGTGCTTAACACTTTTATAGTAAACAAGGAACTAAGCAGATGGCGATATATAAGGGTCATATAAGTACCTTGAATATTTCAAACAGGACAGATTAAACCTAGTTATCTGTAGATAAAAGCACTTGTCAATATATAATGCTCTCCACTAATCTATGTACATGAGCGTTAGGAGATAGATGAATGAGTTGGACAAATGCTACATGGGGGCAAATTGGTAGGGATATTGCTGAGGCGATGACAGACGGGCAAGACAGCGATGATTCTTTGTTACGTAGTTTGGCTGAAAAAGCTCTATCTGAGATTAGAAGGAGGGAATCTGAGTATAAAAAACAACAATCAGCCTTGGGACAAATCAGTAAATATATACACAAAAAATTTCCTCCTCAAGAGGAGGAAGACATCAATTATTGGTTTGACCCAAAAGGGAAGAAAGAAAACCAGAAGAAGTGGCGACACAACATTTTTAATTATTTGACCTTGGGGCGTAGGGACTCAGCAAAGGAAACCGTAAAAACGACTTCAGAGGAAACCGAAAAGACTACCGACCAACCAACCTTAGACAATATGACCATCAATCAACTCAACCTGGAGGAGGAGACACAACAGACCTTAGAGCGAGCATTAGAGCATTCAGGGATGCCTCTAGATGAATTTATAAAACAGGCGATTAGCGTCTATGCTAAAACCATCACAGGCAAAGCAAGAAAGCACTCTGAGGATTTATCTAACGTACCTACAGCCGAATTACTGAGTGATGCTCAGTGGACTACTCACCCATTACGTGCATCCGAATTGACAAAGCGGGCTATCAGAGCAATCAAATTCTACAACGCTAACAAGGTAAAAGAGAACAAAGACCGCTGGTGCATCACCCAAAGTGCGATCGCCTCTTTGACTGGCTCTCGACAGAGTACTATCAAGAAAATCTTGGAGCGCTACAAAAATGATATCTCAAGTCACAATCAGACCTATGGCTTGAACGGCTACAGTAATCGAAAGCCAGGGAAGGATATCAGTGAAGAAATAGACATGGCTGAACTGATTCCCAATGGTGTGGATTAATCACTTGGGAGCATCAAAAACTAGACAGAAGATACCCCGCTGCTGTAAACCATGAGTAAATAAGTGGGGTATCTCCATGAAGATAGACCACTCACGACCCTGATGACTGTAGTACAAGCTGTAGTTAAGCGCTTCAGTAGACTAGAAAAGGCTATAACAGATTTTTTCTTATTCCCAAGGACTTTTCTTTACTCTCTTCTTTGCTGCACGTTCACAGCTTCTAATCATTGGATGAAAGACAAATCTTGAATCTTCCGTCACATCAACAATATCAAGAATATTTTCTGTTTTATAGACAAATTTAGCCTCAACTTTTTCTTCTGACTTAAAACCAATAATTCCTATTTTATATAAAATCTTCACAAGTTCTAGTGGTGAGTCACCTTCTGGGAAAAATGACAATAGCCACATCAACTTAGAGTATTTTTTGTTATCTGTGGAGTTTTGTGTGATCTTATCCCTAATTTCAATCAGTAATTTGTTAAGCTCTTTCGGTGTAATTAAATTGCCTAAATTCAAATTATTAGCTGTCCGAACCATTTCGTTGATCAGTGTTTCTAATCCGCTATAATTATTGCTCCATTCATCAGCTAATGCTTTGTTTCTGCTTTTCGAGTAATCTAGTTGTGCTGCTAATACATGATTCATGTTTACTTTATCAGCTTTTTTAATGTGTGCTTCTGATATAGAATATTTGCAAAAAGCCAAAAGATCTCTCGGTCTATATAATGTTCTTCCTATCATGTAATCAACTGGATTTTCGCTGTCGTTTATTTCAAAAAAATCTTTCAATTCTCCTATTTTTTTCTTCTTATTGTATTTTTTCAATCTTAACAGTAACATCTTTTCTAATTTTTCTTTTGTCCATATTATTTTAAGAATATTACTTTCATATTTTTCTGCTTGTTTTAGATCCAATTCATCTAGTATATTAGTCCTAAGCGCAACCAATGGTTTTACCCTTTTTCGGTAAGCATAATCTTTCATTACTGAGAAAAGCCCTCTCAATAACATCTGTTGATTTTCATCTTCAGGGTTCCAACCAATATCCAAATCATCGAACAAAATATAGACCTTTGAGCCTCTAACAATATTCCAAAAATCTCCTTTGTGAAAGTTTTGTGTTTCTTTGATTATTTCTTTTGCCGTTTCAACGGATGGCTTTTTGTCTGAATTTTTAAGTGATATTGTACCAATACCACCTATTTTGATACCAACTTCCTTAATTAATTCGGAGAGAATATCTGTAAATGTCTTCTCTTCATCAGCTAATTGATTTGTTTTTTTGAGAAACCTATAAGCTTTTAAATCTTGTCCATTAATAAGCTTCCATCTTTTTAACTCACTCTTACCGCGATATTTTTCTCGTAAAATTGTTGCTATTATTGCGTATTGCCATATTACTTTAAATAAGACGTTTTCTAGTCCTTTAATTGATTTAATTTGAAGAAAATCGTCAGTTTGGACTATTAGATCCAAGAAATTC
>JAAHFP010000144.1 GCA_010672925.1 Symploca sp. SIO1C2
AATCCTGAAAAAGTTGCACTAAGAGAGCCTAGTCTTGACTCTCCACTATCGCTCCGAGCCAAGACTAAAACCAAAGAATTGGGGAGTATATATAAATAAAGTTTATCAACATAGATCCGGGAGAGCCAGTTGCTCCTGAATTTCAGTGGTTAGAGTATGACTGTCATAATGTTCTTAGTGTTCTGGCTGGAACTGATATAGAACCGCCTAAGGTAGATAAAAAATTATTTAGGACTTATATTTCCTATTTTAATGACAGGGAATTCTTGGAGTTACCCTAGCAACAGACAACTACAAGTTGTAGGGTGTGTTAGCGTAGCGTAACGCTCCTTTAGCTCAGGGGGTGACAAGACACTTGAATGAAATCATCAGGTACAGTAAATTTACCACGTAAACGTCCTTGGTCAATATTGATTACTTCCATCTTTTTCATACTATTCTTCCTTAATCGTGACATACTGACTCTAGATGAATTTTTAATGCCGCACAGCGGCACGGGGGACTAAGGAAAGTTATCCTGTCCCCTACCTTCAAAAAACAATGCTAGAACTACATTGCCACACTACCTGCTCTGATGGAACTCTGACTCCTCGCCAATTGGTTGAGGCGGCGGTTGGGGCTGGAGTATCTGCTCTGGCAATTACTGATCATGATACCCTTGCTGGTTGGTCCGAAGCGATCGCAACTGCCCAAGCTTACAACTTGGAAATTGTACCTGGTGTAGAATTGAGTACTGTTCATCGTGGACGGTCTCTCCATATCTTAGGTTTTTATCCAGATGCAAATCAACTCAGTGCTCCTTTATCTGAGCGTTTAGAGGGACGTAAACGTAGGGCAATGCAAATGGTGGCTAACCTCGAAGCATTAGGCTATCCCATTGAACTACCAGAATTGTCGGAAGGCATGGCATTAGCACGTCCTCATTTAGCTCAAGCTGTAGTTAAAGCCGGTCATTTCCAATCTACTCGTGAAGTCTTTGATGTACTACTAGGAGATGACCAACCTGCCTATGTCCATTATGAGAAATTTTCTATAGATGAGGGCATTGATTTGTTACGCAATTGCGGTGGTGTGCCAGTTTGGGCTCATCCCTACCTATTCCGAGGTGGTCAAGTTGAGGAAGTACTCCGGGAACTAGTTGACGCTGGTTTGATGGGAATCGAGGTTTATCATCCTCACCATAGTCCTAAGCAAATAAGACATCTACAAGCATTGAGCAGGGAATATGGTTTATTAACTACAGGTGGTAGCGATTATCATGGCCCCAGTCCTGATGGTAAAATTCCCAGCAGTACCAAATTAAATATGTTAAATTTACCCCTATCTTTGCTGGAGCCTATCAAGCAGGCAGCTAGCAATTTGGAACGATAAGCCTCCAGTTATAGGGATTTGTAGGGTGTGTTAGCGTAGCGGATGCTGTGGGCGAAATATTGCTTAACATTGGGTAAAAAAACCACAGTAAATATGTAGGGGCGGGTTCGCCCGAAACTGGGCAATAAGAGCGATAATTTAGCCAAACCCGCCCCGGTGGGAAAGAGCAGCCGGGGCGGGTTTAGGTAATTGGCTGGTTAAACCGAAAGGTTTTAGGTGAACCCGCCCCTACCATATGACGATATAATTGTTCTCTCTCAGCTTCCCATACATGTAAACAAATATTAATTTCGCCACCAGCATCGCGTAGCGTAACGCACCTGAAGAATATTAGGATAATCGGTGATTTTTATTATCCTCCCTTGCTTCCCTTGTCTACCTTCTGTATATTTAACTCTGATCAAAATTCCTCAACTAGAGACAAAGGTATGGCAAGACAAGTAAAATTAACTGGTATTGGACTGGGAATCAGCCTTCTCATCGGATTTACAGCAGAACCTGTAGTCAGCCGTGACAACTCTCAGCTTCCCATGGGAGCTAAACAACAACTAGCAGATGCCCATGGAGGAAGTTCTGAAAAAAGTTTCTTAGGTTTGTGGCAGACTGTTGATCCTCTTGATGGTGGTATTATCACTGCTTCTATCACGGATAATGATCGGGATGGCAAGCTTGAACTGCGTTTGAGCGATACCTTTATTCGAGTTTGTCAAGCAGAAGCAGGTTCACCAAAAACCGGTCGAGGAATCTACGAGGGAAGTGGTACTCTTGCCTCCAGCAATCTTCTGAATGTAACGGCAACTGTCAAATGTTTTGACTCCAATAACGTAGTTGTTGATTCACTGCCAGTTGATTGGAAATTCAAGCTTGTAGGTGATACTGTAGAATTCACTGGTACTGGTTTAGGTGATAATACTGCCATCTTCCACAAAGTTAGTTATTAGGGCTTGGGAGAATAAGTAACAAGTAACAAGTAATAAGCGCCTAACGGCGCAGGCAAGAGGCAACAGGCAACAGGCAAGAAGTAGAGAGCAGGGTTTAAGCTTGAGAAAGCAGGGAACAGGGTTTTGGCTTTAGGAAACAGGGAGCAATATGCTCCCACTACACTCTTGGAACAACAATAACTCCAATTCCCAATTCCCAATTCTCCATTCTCCATTCTCCCTTCTCCATTCTCTATGTCCGATCCTCAACCTCAATGGAAACTCCAGCCAACCCCTCAAGTACCTCAGTGGTTTACGGAGGTGGTAAAAACCTATACTCCAAACACCGATGGACATTATGCTGCACAATTGTTGTGGCAAAGGGAAATTCGTGACACCCAGCAACTAGCTGGCTTTCTGAATCCAGAGTATTATCAACCAGCTAGTCCTTTTGAATTTGGACAAGAAATGAAATGGGCGGTACAACGGCTCAAACAAGCTGGGATAGCTGGGGAAAAAGTTGCCATCTGGGGGGACTTTGACGCCGATGGCATTACTTCTACTAGTGTTCTTTGGGAAGGACTAGGACAGTTTTTTCCCCAACATCAGCAACTAAGTTACTATATTCCCAATCGCCTCACCCAATCTCACGGTCTTAACTACCAGGGAATTGACCAACTAGCAGCAGCAGGAACGAAGCTAATTGTTACTTGCGATACTGGTAGTACTAATCTTGAGGAAATTGATTACGCCCAAGAGTTAGGAATAGATCTAATTATTACTGACCACCATACCTTACCACCAGAACGGCCCAACGTAATTTCGATTATTAATCCCCGGTATTTTGCCGAAACTCACCCCCTATTTCACCTATCTGGCGTCGCAGTAGCTTATAAATTAGTCGAAGCCCTCTATCAATTTCTGCCCAATATTCCCCAACAGCCTCTCGAACACCTCTTGGACTTAGTAGCAATTGGTTTAATTGCCGATTTAGTCCAACTAAGTGGAGATTGTCGCTACTTGGCACAACTGGGAATTGAACGCCTACAAAAAAACTTACAACCTTTGCCCTTATCCCAACGGCGTCCCGGAGTCACTCGCCTGTTAGAATTATGCAAGCGCAGTGGCGATCGCCCTACAGATATTTCCTTTGGTATTGGTCCGAGAATTAATGCTGTCAGCCGTATCCAGGGAGATGCTACCTTTTGTGTAGAGTTACTCACTAGCCGTGATGAACAGTACTGTGAAGAATTGGCATTGGCAACGGAACTAGCTAATACTCGCCGCAAGTCTTTGCAAAAAGACGTTACCCAGCAAGTAAAAAACAAGCTTGCTCAACTGGATCTTTCAACTACTAATGTCATTGTACTCGAAGACTCTCAGTGGCCTATCGGTGTTTTAGGTTTAGTAGCAGGTCAAATTGCTCAGGAGTATGGACGCCCTACTATTCTATTAAGTACGTGGGAGAATGGAGAATTGAGAATTGAGAATGGAGAATTGGGAATTGAGAATGGAGAATTGAGACTTGAGAATGGGGAAAATGTTAGTAGTCAAGAGCAAGGTTATGCAAATGATAGTAGTGGGAGCATCTTGCTCTCTGGAATCAACGCAAGCGAACAAGACGTTTTCGCCTCGCGCACGCTAAGTGATCGCACTACAAATTTGCCAACAGGGAATGCTCCTAGACAATCAGCCATTGCTAGAGGTTCTGCTCGTTCTGTTAATAATATTGACCTTTATGAATTAGTCAACTCCCAAGCCCATCTCTTGCACCGATTTGGTGGTCATCCTTTTGCTGCGGGATTGAGCTTGTCAGTGGAAAACATTCCCCTGTTTACCGAAGCTATTAACCAACAACTACGACGACAACTTGCTCATACTGGGATGTTAATGACCCCAGTAATTGAAGCTGATGTGGTAGTTACGGTAGCAGACTTAGGGAGAGAACTGTTCCGGGAACTCAAACTTTTGGAACCCTGCGGTATGGGTAATCCTATTCCCAAATTGCTAATTAAAAACTGTTGGTTTGAGGCAGTCTCGAATCGCAATATTAAGGATTCTAAAGGTCGCAAGGTGCAATATATCAAAACGGAGTTGGAAATTTGGGACGACTCTACTGATAATGGCTTTCCCGGCATTTGGTGGGGTCATTATCGAGACGAAGTACCAAAAGGAAGATGCCATGCCGTAGTTGAACTTGACTATAACAACTACAAAAAACGCGCCGAAGTACGCATTGTTGCCTTGCAATCGACTCAAGCAGAATTCTCTTTCAATATTCCCACAGAGTTGGATTGGATTTTAGATTGGCGTGGTGTCGGGGAGGAAGGGAGACGCGGGGACGCGGGGACGCGGGGACGGGGAGATGAGGAGACGGGGAGATGGGGAGATGAGGAGACGGGGAGATGGGGGGACAAGGAAGACAAGGAAGACAAGGGAGAAAAAGAGGAACTAAATGTACTAATTCCCAATTCCCAAACAACCAATAACAAACAACAAATAACAAATAACCAACCAATAACAATCCTGGAATGTCCCACTAGCTGGGATGAGTTGCAAGTGTGGTGTCGAAGAGCGATCGCAGCAGAAAGAAAATTAGCGATCGCATATTCACCTCCTAAGCTATTACCCTCTAGGGATATTTGGGAACAGTTAGTGGGAATTGCTAAATTCCTTAGTCGTACTAAGCAAGCAGCTACCCTTACTCAACTTAAGGAAAAGCTAGAATTAAGCGATCGCACTCTCCAATTGGGACTTAATGCTCTTCCCCTCCTTGGTTTTCAGGTAAAGCGTGTAGACTGGGGCGTACAAATCCACTGGCAGCCTGGGGAGTTATCTTCAGAAGCAGTTAATTCTACTACTAATGAGCTCATTCAAGAATTCTTGGCAGGAGTTGAGGAAGAACAATTTCGACGTCAGTATTTCTATCAAGTTTCCTTGTCTACCGTTCAAACCATGGTAACTCAAACTGCACTGATGGGGTGATAAGTTTGTACGCATCTAATATCAAGTTCGGATAAAGTATCTTGGATAAGTCGATTAATTCTTTTCAAAGTTTTCTTATCCTGAGATTGCCAATAAAGATAATCTTGCCATGCTTTACTACCCCAAGCTAATTTACGCATCGAGCAAATCGTGTTCTTGTGTTTTACCTGCTTTATATTCAGCGATCGCTTCTTCTAAATGTTTAGCATTAGCAGGCTCTCCCGTACTAATGTTGATAAAATTTATTTATATAAGCCAAAAAATTCCTTGACTTTAGTCTTGGCTCGGAGCGCTAGCGGAGAGTCAAGACTACACTAGTCAGTACTCTTAACGCTTTGACA
>JAAHFP010000145.1 GCA_010672925.1 Symploca sp. SIO1C2
CGATCGCATAATTTCTGAGTATGTTGCGACAGGAGAACCTCTCAAATGTGCTGGTAGCTTTGCTTTAGAGGGTCGAGGAGGATTTTTAGTTGACCAAATTGAAGGCTGTCACAGCAATGTTATTGGTTTAAGTTTACCACTCCTACGTCAAATGCTTAGTGAGCTTGGATATGAAGTTACTGATTTTTGGCATTGAAGAGAATTTATGCAGCAAGGCGAAAGTAATCAATCAGTTAACAAAAGGTTAAAAACCTTACTGTTTTCTTAATAAACAAGGCTTGAGATTTTAGATTTTAGATTTTAGATTTTAGATTATATAAATCTTCCTGTCTCCGGGTGAACGAAATTTTGGGTGGGATTTCTTGAGCTTTGTATCCAAAAATCAGTTCTCTCTTCTTCCTCCGCTCCTCTGCTCCTCCGCTCCTTCGCTCCTCAGCTCCCTGCCTTCTGCCTCCAAAACACTATTGATTGTTATTCTTTAGGTATAGAGATTTCTAATTGTATATACTTAAATTAAATAAAGTTACTTATTACTAAATAAAGCTCACGAAAAGTGATACAAGTCGGAGCATTTTGGGAAAAACTGCGAAAATTTGTCAAGGAATGAGCTGTAATACCAAATTTGAGGTGGCGGTGCGCGAGAAGAGAAATCAGTTTCAAACCCTAGCTAATTTATCCCCAATTGGTTTATTCCGTACCGATGCGGATGGACAATTCCAAGAAGTCAACCAGCATTGGTGTGAAATGGCAGGAATCACTCCTTCAGAAGCATTAGGAGAAGGTTGGTTGCAAGCTATCCATCCTGATGACCAGGAGCGGGTGTTCCGAGACTGGTATACTCATACTAGTAAGACAAACTTACCTTTAGCTCCAAAAAGCAACATTGAATATCGCCTCATGCGCCCTGATGGTACTCTTACTTGGGTGTTGGCTGAAGTGGTAGCAGCAAGAGACGCTACCGGCTCCATCACTGGCTATATCGGTAGTCTTACCGACATTAGCGATCGCAAAAAATTGGAAGTAAAACTACAGCATCAGGTGGGCTATAATCCTGAAACAGGTTTGCCTAACCAAGCAAGGTTTCCCCACTACCTTGAAGAGTTAGGCTCAAAAAGTTGCCCTATACACTTGGAGAAAGAACTCACAGAAGCAGTGAAAAGCTGCCGAGACTTTGTAGTCCACTACCAACCCATTTTTGCTCTGAGAAAAGGAGAACTTCTCGGCTTAGAAGCACGAGTACGGTGGCAACATCCCACTTGTGGACTAGTATTTCCCAATGATTTTATCCCTTTAGCACAAGCAACGGGACTGATTATTCCTTTAGAGCAGTACATTCTCTCCCAAGCAGCACAACAGCTGCGCTTCTGGCAGCTAGCATTCCCTGCCTCAGGGAATTTGACCATGAGTTTGCACCTGTCTCCTCAACAATTCTCCTCCCCCAACTTAATTGAACGTATTGAGCAGGTGCTTCAGGAAACAGGTTTACCCGGTAGCAGTTTTAACCTCGAGATTACCGAAGGCACTCTCCTCAATGATTCAGAAGCGGTGTTGAGCCGACTTTTGGAGTTAAGTCGCCGGGGAATTAGCTTATCTGTTGATAATTTGGGCATGAATTACTCCTGCCTCTCCCAGTTAGCCCACTTGCCACTAAATACATTAAAGATTAACCGCTCTTTAATCGAGCAACTCAGAGAAGATACTCAGGAAGATTCCATTGTTTCAACCATAATCAATTTAGCAAGTAATCTTGGTGTAGCTGTGGTAGCGGAGGGGGTAGAAACACAGAAGCAATTAGAGCAATTAAAACAGCTGCGATGTCCTCAGGTTCAAGGTTATTTATTTTCTAATGCCCTGGAGGTTGAAGCAGTAACCGCACTGCTAGCATCTTCAGTGGTAACCAGGGATCAACAGAGCAAAGTAGCCAAAATAGTGCCTTCTTCTCCAGTTTCTAATTCCCTAGAACGGGAATTGCTCAAGTTAGCACAACGAGAAAGACTACTCAAACGTCGCTTGGCAAGTCAAATCCGTAATTCCTTGGATTTTAACACCATTCTCACAACAGCAATCAATGAAATCCGTCAATTATTCCAAATTGATTGTTGCCAGTTTTTCTGGTACCGTCACGATGTGGATCTACCTAAATTTGAATCGATAAATCAGGTTTGTCAAATAGAGTCTACTTGTTCTGGTTGTACTCAACCTCAAACATCATCAATTACAGTTCTAGGAGAAATACTGCTAGAAAAACAGCTGCTCCGCATTGATGATCTTGCCACAGATTCAACAATTAATCCTGAAATCCGAGACTTCCTCCAGTCAAAGGGACTAAAATCTCTTTTAGCAATTACTATTCACCCTAATTCTGGACAAGTCGGGGTAATTATCTGTGAGCACAACCATACCCAACACTATTGGCAAGAAGAAGAAGTGCAACTCCTTATAGATATGGCAGAGCAACTAGCGATCGCGATCGATCATGCTAAGCTTTACGAAGAATCTAGTACAGCTGCCGCCAATGCTAATACTCAGGCTCAGCAAATGCAGCAAGCACTACAAGAACTCCAGCAAACCCAAACTCAATTAATTCAAACCGAAAAAATGTCGAGTTTGGGGCTATTAGTTGCTGGAGTTGCCCACGAAATCAATAATCCTGTTAACTTTATTTCCGGGAATATCAAATATGCCCAGGAATATACAGAAAATCTGCTAAATATAGTACATCTTTACCAACAGCATTATCCCCAGCCAGTGGCTGAGATTGCAAAACTCAGTGAAGCTATTGAACTCGACTTTGTGCAGGAAGATTTACCAAGATTAATGGCTTCTATGGCAATGGGAAGTAATCGGATTAAGTTGATTGTTCAGAGTTTGCGCAATTTTTCCCGATTAGATGAAGCACAGATGAAAGCAGTCAATCTCCATGAAGGCATTGATAGCACTTTATTAATTTTGCAAAATCGGATCAAAGCTAAGGCAGAGCAATCTGGGATTAAAATCATCAAAGAATATGGGGATTTACCCTTAGTAGAATGCTACCCTGGACAACTCAACCAGGTATTCTTGAATGTTATCTGCAATGCAATCGATGTTCTGGAAAATTACCATACAGCACCTGAACCTGGTCAAATCACTATTCGTACTGAAGCTACCCCAAAAAATTTTGTCACTGTCTGCATTCAGGACAATGGTCCAGGGATCAAAGAGGAAGTCAAAAAACGTTTATTTGACCCCTTCTTCACCACCAAACCTGTAGGTAAAGGGACAGGATTAGGACTATCCATCAGCTACCAAATAGTTGTTGAGAAACATCAAGGCAAGCTTGATTGTATTTCCTCCCCTGGTAATGGTACAGAGTTTCAGATTGCCATTCCTGTAAATCAACTAATTTTGAGAGCTGTTTGTGACCAAAAGACAGACAGTATTTGGCAGAAGGGAATGAGAAAGGTAGCAAGTTAAGAGAATTTAGAATTTAGAATTTAGAATTTAGAATTTAGAATTGGGAATTGGGCATTGGTAATTAAGATAAGGAGTTTTTACTCAGATCTTGCACTATGCATCATATAATACTTAACAACGCTTCTCTTAAACAATCTATTTTAGTGCTGAAACCGTCAAATTTTCTTGCTTTTGCCAGATGAGCTGTTGCCTATTTTAACAGGTCAATGTTCGACTGGAGTGTAATATCTCAGCCCCCCACGGACGCGACGCGATCGCAATGGATGAAAGAAACAAGCCAAATCCTCTTCCCTCCTGACTAGGTGACTAGGTGACTTAGTGTTTATTAGCAATTAGCCATTAGCCATTAGCCAAAGTGTTTATTAAGAGTTTTAAGTAATGATATGAAAATATTGTCTTTATTGGACAACAAAACTAGAAAAAATTTGTTACTATTATTCCCTTGTGGTTTACTATTTGAGCTAAGCAATGCTGCTTTATTACCGATAATTCCTGCTTACTTGCAAGAAGTTTGCAGCACGATACAAGAAGTAGGCTTAGTAATGGGATTTTTTGCTATAGGCTTAATTTTGTCCCGTAACTTTTTGGGGCATATGGCAGACAAACAAGGGCGCAAGGTAGTAATTTTAATCGGTACTATCTCAGGAGTACTTGTGCCTTTAGGTTATTTGTCAATCAAGTCTCTTTATGGACTAATATTTATTAGAATCTTGGGTGGCATCAGTCTGGCAGCTTTTAGTACGGCCTACGATGCTTTAGTAGTAGATTGGTCTCCTCATCAATATAAAGGTGAAATCATTAGTTACATGAACCTAATCAGTCCCTTAAGCTTTTGCTTAGGACCGTTAATTGGTGATTTAATTTCCCAAGCAATAGGTTATGATGGTATTTTTGCAGTATCCTTGGTAATATGTTTATTGGCAGTTATTTTTGCCTTAAAAGTTAAAAATAAAAATACTTATGCCAATCACAATCATCAACCTATCAATAATTTTATTAAAAATAAATCGATTCGACTACTAAATAGAGACTCTTTCTTGATTCCGACCATTGTCATGTTATTAATGGGAATTAACTTTGGGGCATTAATAACTTTCTTGCCCTTATATATTAAAGAATTATCCATTAATTTTAATACAGGTATTTTTTATTCTATAGCTGCTATCGCCAGCTTTATCATTCGGTTTATCTCTGGCAATGCTTCAGACCGTTATGGTAGAGGTATATTTATTACAACCAGTATTGTTTGCTATGGCATAGCAATGTTTATTTTAAGTCAAGCTAATACTTCCTTTGAATTGATTTTAGCTGCAATAATTGAAGGTGCAGCCATCGGCATTATCTTCCCCTTAGTCACGGCTTTAGTCTCTGACCGCTGTGGAATGCAAGAAAGAGGCAGAGTTTTTGCTCTTTGTTTAGGAGGTTTTGATATTGGTCTGGCGATCGCAGGACCTGTGTTAAGTTATGTCGCCGCATTTTATGGTTATCAAACCTTGTATAGTTTAGCAACCTTAATTGCCATTTATACTTTCATTATTTTTATTACCCTGTCTAATAAAACAATTAAGAATTCTTTAGGTTTTGCCTTTGGTCTGACCAAGGATTATCATCAAATTCAGCAGCAAGAGTAGAGACTCCGAGGTAGGGGTGAGGGAAAAAAGGTGTGGGGGCAATGATAGACTAGTACCGCTGCGCGGAATTAAGAATTGCGATCGCACTGCTCAAAGGCTAAGATTCAAAAAGGGAGTGTAAAGTTTACGTAAAAAGCCAAAAACAAAGTGATAAGTCAATAATCTCGCCAAAATTTCCCCCTGCCCTAGTTCGGTTATCCGTAAAACAGGTATGTATTGGTGTAGATAAGAGTGCATTTTAGGTGCTAGGTGTTAATTATTAGGGGAAGATGGAGGTAGTACTTCTTCTCTCAAGAATGACATCAACCTAGTCCCCAAACCCCGAACCCCAAACCCAAAACCATGTCCGTACTAACATCTGATCTTGCTGCAAAATTGGGATGCAGACTACCCATAAATTTAATGGAAAATGTGACCCGACCCTCAAATCTCCGAGGAGAGAGAGCCCTAGCTGCCATTGTTTTTACAGATGTGGTGTCTTTTACTGCTCAGATGGCAGCTAATGA
>JAAHFP010000146.1 GCA_010672925.1 Symploca sp. SIO1C2
CCAAGCTTTTGGCAAACTGTGCCGCTGCTTGAAACTCTCGGGAAGTATAGTTAGCCAAACTAAAAGCTATACTAGGAATCCCTTGGATAAACCCTTCCATTGCTGCTGAGACAGTGCCAGAGTAAAGGACATCCGTTCCTAGGTTAGAACCATGGTTAATGCCAGCAAGGACTAAATCCGGTGGGCTTTCCATTAAACCCCATAACCCTAGCTTTACACAGTCAGAAGGGGTTCCTGAACAAGACCAAGCGATAACTTTGGGGTGAAAAATACTATTGACAACTTCAGCACGGATGGGTTCGTGAAGAGTTAGACCATGACCAGTAGCAGACCGTTCTCGATTGGGACAAACAACGGTGACTTCATGACCTACTTCAGCAAGAGCATCAGCGAGGCTACGAACACCCATAGAGAAAATACCATCATCGTTGCTGACTAGCAATTTCATGAAAAATTTTCACTGAACAAAGGAATGTCATGGTTAGATTGTTACATACTCTCGGACTCTTCACGAGATTTTAGAATAGAATACAAGCCCAAATATCTCAATATCAGACTTGTCAATGCAAAATACCCGTCTCAACAATCTGTTTGGTGCTATCTCGACAAGGCTAGGACTATGGTTGACCAATCCCTGGCGACGTATCTCCTTGTCTATAATTAGCTTCCTTTTAGGCTTTTTCCTGGGAACAGGAGTTGCCACAACCGTCGGACAAGCAGCTGGCTGGGATATCATTGCTGCGGCGATATTGATTGTGGTGACAGAAGTCTCTAGTATCCTTATTTATGGTAACAGGCGACGCAAACAAACAGCTGAAGAATTCAATAACTCTTCCTGGTTGGCTGAAATAGTTAATTCTCTGAAAATTGGCTTTAGTTACAGTTTATTTGTCGAAGCTTTCAAACTGGGGTCGTAATTAGGAAGAAGGCAGGAGGCAGAAGGCAGAAGGCAGAAGGCAGGAGGCAGGAGGCAGGGGGTTCAAAGAGAAGCTAACTAGTGCAGCGGGTATGGAAATAACCCACCAGTTTGAGAGCGATAGAACCCTTACTCTATAACCATTCTTAATTCTTAATTCTTAATTCTTAATTCCTTATGAGCCAAATCCTCAGCAACTGTTTAGCAGGACAGACTCCAACAGAGATAGAGTATCAACAGTTGGCAATTGAAGCTTTGGCAGACAAACCTAGAGCCCAAGCATTTGGTATTACACCGCTAAATGTCGAGAAAGTTATTCAAAAGCGAATTAAACTTTTTCAAGCTATTGCTACGGAAGTTCTTTCATTGCCGTCTTTTGAAAAACAGGAGGCAGGAGGCAGGAGGCAGGAGGCAGGAGGCGAGGCAGGAGATAGGGTTTCTGATTTTGGCAAGATATCTACCCAACAGCAGACAATCTTATCCCTCTGGAATCTGTGGCTTCCCTTAGCAATGCAGTTAGCCTCATCTCGGCAACAATTGTGTCGTCCTTTGATTCAAGGGATATTAGGGGGACAGGGAACAGGCAAAACTACCTTAGCCACTGTCCTCCGTTTAATTCTGACTCACTTGGGTTACCATACTCTAAGTATTTCCATAGATGACATCTACAAAACCTATGAAGAGCGCCAACTCCTGCAACAACAAGACCCCCGTCTAATCTGGCGAGGACCACCGGGAACCCATGATATTGAGCTGGGTTTGCAACTTTTAGAGCAACTGCGTCAGTCAAATCCACAAGCACCGATTGCAGTACCTCGCTTTGATAAATCTGCTTGGGGAGGTATTGGCGATCGCAGTGGGACGGAATTGGTAGAAAATGTTGATATTGTGCTCTTTGAAGGTTGGTTAGTGGGAGTTCGACCGATTAATCCAGCAGTATTTGACGGCAATACACCAGCACCGATTCAAACTCCTGCTGACAGGTTGTTTGCGCGGGAAATGAATGAACGACTCCGGGACTATTTACCTTTGTGGGAATATTTGGATCGGCTGATAGTACTCTATCCTGTTGACTATCGCCTTAGTAAACAGTGGCGATTGCAAGCGGAAAGAAACATGATTGCTACGGGGAAGTCAGGGATGAGTGATGACCAAATTAGTCAGTTTGTCGAGTATTTTTGGAAATCTCTTCATCCAGAGTTATTTATCACGCCTCTAACTAGAAATCCTAGGTTGGTAGATTTGGTAGTGGAAATTAATCGAGATCATACCCCTGCTGCTGTGTATAGCAATAAGCAAATAAGTTAGGACATGAAGAGAATTCACCACAAAGGCATATTCTCCGAAGGAGTTCGGTGAAGGGTAGGGCACAAAGAAAATGGATACAGTTAAAGTGCAGAATGTCGGCTTGAAGTGAAAAATGTACCTATCGTAGGGTGTGTTAGCGTAGCGTAACGCACCGCATCACGGGTGTACAATCTCAAAAATCGCCTTAGTAAATCCTAGTCTTGCTCCTAACTTATCATAGGCTATTGTTTCGTGTGACAGGCAGGATGCCTGTTCCACAGGAAACTGATGATTGCATTAAGTTTATCTTAGCTCAGTAAGCTTTGTTACAAAAATGGTAACGAGCAATCACCTAGATTTCCAGGCAGGCATACTAGTGGAAGAAGTTAGGAGGCTCCAACCATTGGTGTCAACTTAACGTAAAACTCATGCCCCACAGTATCCTTAAGTTCCTTGCTAATAGCTCAAGTCATCTAAAGGTGACTCAATTTTTCCCAAAATCTTCAGTCCACTTGAGTGGACTTTAGCTATTAGCCCAGAACTTGAGTTCTGGGTGGGTGTGGAAGCAAAGCGTTAAGCTATCTCTAGCTTATGTTGGCACTAATGAACCCACCCCTAACCCCTCCAAGGAGGGGAACAAGACTATCCGAGGGAATAAAGGTTGTACAGTTAGCTTTTTAACTCCAAACTTGTTACTTATTACTCTTGCTGAAACTAAAAATCATATATTTGGGTCTGAAGCCCTTGATATGAATAATTTCTGACTTTTTTTCGTAATTCATCAATTTTGAATTTTGAATTTTAAATTCGCCGTTAGGCGCTTGTTACTTTTTACTTAAAAAAGAAGCAATGGGACAACGAGATCCTAGAGACTATCAAATTATCTTTCTCTCCCTCTTCTTAGTATTAGGCATTGGGACTAGAGATTGGACATTAAGACCGGAACTAATGCTAGTTTTGCTAGTAACTTGTCTGTTAACTCAATGGGTAATGTTATCCTTATGGACAAAGTTTTCAGAAAACTGGTTCAATTTCAACTCTTTAGATTGTACTAGCGATCGCGCAACCCAACAGCAACCAACACTAGACCTATTGCAGAAATCACATCAGGGTGTAGCATTGGCGGACAAAAACTTAGATTTTATAGGCCATATGCCAACCCTAATGCTAAGCACCTACAGACAATTATCGACTTTTATAAAAAGTATACTTACCTGGTTTTCATTCCTCAATCCAGCCTACGAAACCTCTATCTCCCCGTCTCCCCGTCTCCCCGTCCCCGCGTCATTTACTCCAGCCTCTCTCAAAAGTGCAATGATTACAGCCCTAGGCTTATGTCTACTATTAAGAGCCGAACATTACCTTACTATGGCAATAGCAGGCTCTCTAGCAATTGCGAGTAAATTTATTTTTCAAGTAGAGCGCAAGCATTTTTTTAATCCTGCCAACTTTGGTATAATTGCGGCTCTGCTGCTAACAAATGATGCTTGGGTTTCTCCTGGACAGTGGGGAGATGATGGCTGGTATGCGCTATTGTTTGCAGGTAGTGGTTGTATGGTATTGAAACTAGTGGGACGCTGGGATACAACGGCAGCTTTTTTAGGTGCTTATACTCTGTTAGAAGGGGTACGTAATTTTTGGTTGGGTTGGACGTGGGATGTTTTTGGCCATCGATTGATGAGTGGCTCTTTGTTGCTATTTGCTCTCTTTATGCTCACTGATCCCCGTTCCATTCCTAATGCCAGAACAAGTCGCGTTATTTGGGCTATCTGTATCGCTATCCTAACTTTTATTCTACGCAATCAATTCTTTGTTTCCACCGCAGTTTTTTGGGCTTTGTTTGCTCTAGCTCCCTTAACTGTGCTTTTGGATTTCATTTGGTCATCTCCTAGGTTTACCTGGAATGAGTAGTAGTAGGACTTCAGTCCAAAACAAAGCAGTCCAAAACGAAGCCAGAAACTAATCATATCAAAGGATTAGGCCATCGCTTTTCATTTTTAGGTTCGGAAGAGTAAGCAAGAATAAGTAATTTATCCTAGTTTTCCGCTTTAAGGTAATTAACGATGAAGATATTACGAATTTTGTTGAGTTTACTACTGAGTTTGATCGTAGTAGTTGGCTTTGCTCCCCAAGCTTGGGCATTTTGCGGTTTCTATGTTGCTAAAGCTGATACTAAGCTTTACAATCAGGCTTCCCAAGTGGTGATTGCTCGCGATCGCGATCGTACCATTTTAACTATGGCTAATGATTATCAAGGGGATGTCCAAGATTTCGCTTTGGTTGTTCCAGTACCTGTAGTGCTGACGGAAGAGCAAGTGCATGTAGGTGACCCCAAGATTATCCAACGGTTAGATAATTTTAGTGCGCCACGACTAGTAGAATATTTTGACTCAGACCCCTGTGCTCCTCCTATAGTATTTGCTCGTCCCTCTGCACCAGTTGCCGAGAGCAGCGGACGTAGGGGTATAGCAGAAGATCAAGCTTTGGGTGTAACGGTAGAGGAACGCTTCAGTGTTGGAGAATACGATATTGTTATCCTCAGTGCTAAGGAATCTAACGGTTTAGAAACTTGGCTCAAACGCAATGGTTACCGTATTCCACGGGGTGCTAATAGCCTTTTAAAACCTTACATTCGTCAAAATCTGAAATTCTTTGTTGCTAAGGTCAATCTCCAGGAATTCGAGGAGGCTGGTTACCAAAACCTGCGACCTTTGATGATGGCTTACGAGTCTCCCAAATTTATGCTACCTATTCGTTTGGGGATGATTAATTCTACCAAAGAGCAAGATTTGATTGTCTATATCTTATCTCCCCAAGGTCAAGCAGAGGTCACTAACTATCGTACCGTGCAAGTTCCTTCCAATACTGAGTTACCAGTGTTTGTCAAGGACGAATTTGCCGATTTTTACCAAGCAATGTTCCAAAAATCCTATGAACAGGAGCGCAAAAAGGTAGCATTTCTCGAATATGCTTGGGATATGAGTTGGTGTGACCCCTGTGCTGATAACCCTCTGACTCCGGAAGAACTCAAAAAAGCAGGGGTATTTTGGTTAAATGCCTCAAGAGGGACTAATGTCTTTATTACCCGTTTGCATGTCCGTTATAGTCGAGATAAATTTCCTGCTGATTTGATGTTCCAGGAAACCTCCAATCGCCAAAACTTCCAAGGCAGATATGTACTGCGTCATCCTTATCAGGGAGAAATGAATTGTCGGGCAGGAGAAGAATATCAAAAGTCTTTGA
>JAAHFP010000147.1 GCA_010672925.1 Symploca sp. SIO1C2
CCTACAGAAACAAACCAGGATTCATTTATCTCATTCATGCCCAAGAAACTGACAGATACAAGATTGGGCTGACAACACGCTCAGTAGAAGCCCGATTTGCTGAGTTAAACAGTTCTCAGTCACCATTCCCTTTAGAGCTGATTGATTGGTTTGAGACTGATAATGTCACAGAGGATGAGAAATACTTCCATGAAAAATACTCAGCTCATAGGGTGCATGGCGAATGGTTTTCTTTTGATAAAAGGACTCTCAAGGAAGTGAGAAGAGAGTATCAAGATGATGTTGGTTTCTCTCTTCCTCAACTACCCAGGATGACGCTACCAGCACTCTCAAGGCTACCTACAATCAATCGGAATAATATTGCTTTAGCTATGGCTGGAATTGGCAGTTTATGGCTGATTGTAGTGATGTCAGGATGTCAGCAACCAAACAAAGGTCTACCAGATGTACCCGATCCACCACCACCGCCAAGAAGCCAATTGCTTTGAAAATTACAATCCCTATCAGGGAAGTTCGCTGATAGGGTTTTCCGTTAAGGGGTGAGTAAAATCTGGGGAGGGTGATGGGGTGTCGTGTAACACTCTTTTCCCGACAGTTGACAACATACTCAGCGCTGAAACTGCTCCCCTAACTTGTTCAGGCTTGACCTCCAGATATTTTTGTAGTTGAGAGAGATTACGATGCCCTGATACCTCTTGTATTATCCTCAATGGGATACCTTCGTTGGACATCTGGGTTAAGGCAGTTCTCCTAAAACTGTGGGTGCTGACTCCCCTAATTCCCACCCGCTGGCAAGCTTTTCTCAATACCCTAGCTGCTGAGTCTTGATGGATATGCCCCGTCCCGTCAAGACCAGGAAACAGAAACCAGTTCCGAGGGGATGGATAGTAGTCCAGTAACAGGATACGCAACTCTTCAATTACTGGGATGGCTCTAGTCGCTAGCTTGCCCTTGGTGTCCCCTTTACGGAAGGTAATCTCAGGATAGATGATACCTTTGCGATCGTAGACATCAGTGGTTCTGAGGCTACAGCATTCTCTGATACGGCAGGCTGTGTAGAGACAGATGCCAAATAAAGCGCGATCGCGATTGTTCTGTAACCCCTCACTAAAAAGTAACTGAATCTCAGACTGAGTAAGAATCTTAGCCTTACCGTGGCGGTCAATTTTCATAGAGACACCCCACTCTTTCTACTCATGATTTACCGTAGTGGGGTGTGTCCTGTCTAGTTCTTGATACATTCAATATCAGTAATCTGGTAGACCATATAGCTCATAAAAGTAGCGTCTAGTCTCCCTTCTTTGTCCAGATGCCCCAACCACTCAGAGTAGAGAGTATGTTTCTCAGTCTTGATTTTGGTAGACTCCGGTAGTAGATACCATTGGCACTCAGCATAGACAGCCCTGAGTCCCTTGTAGTTAATTCCCTGGTACTTCTCCATCGCACGGCTATTCGCCATACCAAAAGCTCGATTAGTAGCAAGGCGATCGCGTCTCTGTTCATCCCCATCAATCCTTCTCCCTTCCTGCTCCAGATACTCCAGCGCTGCCATTAGCTGACTAGCTGGGAACAGAGTAGGAATGTCATATTCATCCTTTGCCCCATCAGCTCCCCTGGTCTTGGCTTGACCAGAGAAATGTAATTGATATTCTCCAATTACCTCGAACTCTCCTAGAGCATGAATTTCCACCATCCTCCTACCAGTTCCAAGGGCAAAAGCTATGGAAACCTTAGCCCAGTGGGGCTCTTCCCCATCAATCAACTTGTTCAATGTATCGCGACAATCAATTACCAACTGAGCAATGCTGATGGGGGTTTTATCCCGGTTTTTCCCAAAAACAGTTTTCCTGTAATTTTTGCTGAGCTGGATAGAATCTTCTTTCTGGAAGCTGAGCAGTTGAGAGTAGAAGTAATTCACCAGCACATCCATAGTCTCCTTGAGTAAAGGAATCTCACTCAATACCATTTGATATAGAGCATCCTTAATTTGATTGCGTCGAGACTTGACAGTTGAAAACTCATACTCCCTCATCTCAGAGAGAGCGACTGAAGCAACTATGGGGTTGATATCTTCCTTCATGTCAGCAAGGTTACTCCCAGTCTCTCCTATTTCCCTTAGTCGCTGGTAGGTTTTGGTAGCTATCTCGGAGATGGTTATCTGGTAATCTTCATTCTTTTTGAGTTCTTTGAGAGCTTTTTTGCCTTCATTGCGCTCCAGTTCGTCTGCTTGGAGGTAAGCTCTAGCATTCTCAAGTTCCTTCCAGGATTGTTCTATGAGTTCAGCTTTTTTGAGCTTGTAATGACCTGGTATCCCCAAAGGTTTGGCTATCTTATCCCTGATTTGCTTGGAGGTCATCTGTGTCAACTCTAAGTAGGTCAAGGGGAGTAGGTCAGCAATGGTATCGAGCAGATTGGTCAATCTGATAGTGGCTTGCATGGTGTTATACTTTCTGTGCCTCACCTAAACCATAACAGCATAAATTGGAAAAAGCGTGAATGTATAACAAATATAAGGGTAGTCAAGTGGGTATAATCACAGTTACTTATCAATGGTCATCTAGGTATTGCTATGGGTAGTTAACACGGTTAAACTAGGGGTAGTTGAACGGAGATAACAGACTATGCCCCGCAAACCACCAGTTTGGAAAGAAGCAATGCCCACCTTCAATGGGCTTATTGACAGCGCTAAAAATGAAGCGGATGTCCAAAGCGCTTGTTCCTATATAAAGCAAGCTGTAGTTGAGTCTTACCCAGATACCCCGCCGAGCCGTAAGAAGCCAATGAATTCTATCAGAGAGGCTATCAGAGAAAGGTATCCTGCTTTGAAGGAAAAATCACCTCATGAAGGCGCTCCTTTCCCTTATTACTTCACTGATGCAGGTAAGGGTGGCGTTGAGCGCTGGGAGCATTTGGCCATCAAATACTTGGTAGAAGATTGGAATTTGAAAGATGATTTATCAGATACTATTACCCCAGTACCCTCTACTGACAAGCAATCAGAAAATATCACACCATCCCCTAAAACTGAAACCAGCATTGATATCTTCACAGAAGTTGGTCTAGAGGGTGATGAGTTGACTGTAGTTAAGCAAGCCATTGGTGATGATGATATTAATGAGTGGATAAAGCAAGCTTTGCTCCAACGTGCCAAAGCGATAAATGCTCTCCATGAGCGACTCAATGAGGATTTGAGTATGGTCAAGAGTGATGAATTGATGAATGATAAGAGGTATCGAACTAACCCCAATGCCTCAAGAGAGTTAGCTAGTCGAGCCGTTAGAGCAATTAAGGATTGGAATTACAATCAGCCAGAGCATAAGTGGTGCATAACCAACAAGCTGATTAGCTCCTTAACTGGTGTGACCCCAAAAGCGATCGCCAAGGTTGTAGAGGGTATGGGGATTGATGATTATAACCAGATGATGGGACTGACCCCAGTGGTTAATCGCATGACCAAAGTGGCTGTAGGAAGCATTTCTGATGTAGTCAGTATTACTGATATGTTGGGAGTGGATTAGGGGGAATGGTGTGTAGGGAAAGGGTCTTTTCCCGACACTATTGATGTGATAACCGGACAACTCTTAGTAGTTATAAGTTTATTTCATTAATCAAGACATTGAAATTATCGTCGCTTTGTTTGTGGAGATTCAAAATCAGGTTAATTTTTGTCAAAATTACTCATAGTTTTTTCTAAATTACTCATAGTTTTTTCTAGATTAATCATAGTTTTTTCTAGATTAATCACAGTATGTTTTAAACTGTTTATTGTTAATGTTTGAAAAATTAGCAATATTAAAGTAAAAATAATTAGACTAAAAACAAAAGAATTTGAAAAAATATTATTGCGTAAAGACAAATTTTTCAATCCTTTAGAAGCTTGCACAATTTGAAAATCAAGTTTCTCGTTTGAATCACTATAATTTAAAGGCTTTTTAGACATAATTATAACTCATTACTTAATACTTTGGCAATCAAAGGTCGTAGATTATCTTTTTTTGTAGCACTTATAGTATAAACAGAAAAATCATCTATGTTTAACTTAGAACAAACTGACTCAATCTGACCAATCATTCGCGAAAATTTGCACATAGCAAACTCTTCAGCACTTCTAAAATCACTAAGTGTTAAGTACCCATCATTTAGTAATTTCTCAACTAAATCTAATTTGTTAATAATAAGAAAAACATTTTTTAAATTAGAACTGTAAAAATTCTTAAAAATTAATTGCAATGAAAACTCATTTATATAATCATAATGTTCTGAAATTCTAACCTTTATTTTTTCATTAATATTATCTTTTTTGAGCCAATCAAGTAAAAACTTATCTTTTAAAGGTTCACCATTATCATCACATATTCTAGGAACAAGATCCACAATGAAAAAGATTGAATTAATTAAACGGTTATTTTCATCGCCAAAGAAATATACTGGTGGATTCATTACAATTTCATAAGGATCTTGTCCCTTATAATCAGCTATTGCAACATCAACACTCTTTTTATTTAAGTTTAAATTAACTTTAAACTCATGACAATTAAAATTCTCTGTTGATCTTATCGATTTTTCAGGATTACATATAGTAAAACCTGTTCTAATAAAAGTGGTTTTACCACTGCCAGGACGTCCAAAAATAAGAATTCTATAAATTAAATTATTAACAAATAAGTTATATGCAAATATTTCTAGTTGAGTAGTTATAGGTTTTGAAATGAACCCTCCCAAAGGTACAAAGACAGCTAAAAAAATAGCAATAGCGGCTTCAGTACTTTTACCATGTAAGTGAAACATTAACCAAATAACTATTATTGCCAAACTTAAATATAAAAAAATAAAGAAAAAACCTTTTTTACTCATAGTACTTATTAACTATTAATTTATTCAATTTTTCTTTGGAAAATACAAGCTAACATTTGCAAAGTGTCAACGTCTATTTTCTGTTAATTGACTTAAATAAATTTAAAAATTTTAATTATACTTTGGTCACATTGTATTTAGTAAACTACTGGATGGCTTCACTACCCTATACAAGGGGGGGTTGGTAGAGGCAATCCCCAGCTGAACCCCACACTCCGATAATCGACAAGCTAAATGGTATGTTGAGAATTTGAATTGGGGACAGACGGATCCGACAGTACATAGCGATCGCTCCTTCTATGAGTAGTTAAGGCGGTTGAGCTATTGATGATGGTTATGCGACTGAAAAAAATCCTATCCCTTAGTCGCATCTTTCTTAACAAATGAAAGTAAGAGTAGGTAAGGGATACAGGGATTTTGTTACAGAACTTAAGCTCCAAAATGCCAGGATTAGACTTGTTTGACACCATCGATATGATCG
>JAAHFP010000148.1 GCA_010672925.1 Symploca sp. SIO1C2
GCCCTGCCTCTCCTAGACTTGGCAATTGCACGCATTCTTGGGACACCATCGACTGAATTGATTGATTTTTTATCTTGCGGACTATCAGACTTTGGAGTTTCGCACTCCTAACTAGTCTAAACTCCAGGTATTGCCACCTTGGATCAAGGTTACCTCAAAACGATTAGGTAATCCGTGCTGCCAGTAAGTCCCTAGCCATGTGCCGCTTACGTCTGCCATAAAGAATTTTAGATTTTAGATTTTAGATTTTAGATTTGGGAATTAGGAATTGGTGATTGTCAATATCTTCCCATTTCCCTTATTTGGAACCTTGAGCATCAATGATGATGTCTGGAAACTGAGGGTTTTTGAGGATAAAGCGCTTAGCCACAATATCGAGTTGCTCAATTTTGGCTGTCTGCTGACGCAATCCCTCTCTAACTTCTGGGTTTGGGCAATGGATAATCAGGGTTTGACTCTCATCCACCCACCGAAGTTGACAGAGTTGAGTTAAAGGAATTTCGGCTTTGATTGTGCTGAGTCCCTCGCTCAACTGCTTAAATTTCTGTAACCATTCAGATTCTTGTAATTCTTTCTTTAGCTGGCGTTTCAAAGATTCCTGTCTGAAAGAACTCATAGCACTCTCTTCCTTGCTACCCTAATATTTTACAAATCAATGACCCTAAACCTAGCCCGAAACAGGCAGTTCCCATCACAATTAAAAATATATGCCATTGGTTGAACGACTCTCGTAACTCTTCTTTCGCTAGTCGTACACTGTGGTTGACCCCAAGTACAGATGCTGCTGCTGCGGAAGCTGCTGCTATGGACTCGATGACACTCACTTCCTCAGTTTGAGTCCCAGTTAAAGCGACGGCCACAGCTACCATCAAAATAATTGCCGTTGCTGCTATTTTAGCGATATATTCATCCACAAACTCCTCTACTGCTTCAGTCCCATTAGCTGCACACATCCCAGTCCAAGCCCCAGCTACAGTTACAACTACTGCTGCTAATCCAGCTAGTATGCTAGCGAAGGTAGCCGAAAAACCAGTCCAAGCGATCGCCATTACTACAGCTACACCTAAAACTGCCGCTATTGATTTTATCCCATGCCAAGCTTTAGCCAAAACCACAGCTACAATTCCCACTCCACTCCAAGCGACAACCACAGCTAAGGCAATAGAACCAGCCCAAAATTTAGCTAAAATCACAGCAACAGAACCTGCTGCGGCAGTGGCTAAAGTGAAAGCAGCTAATTCACCGCTGATCCCAGAACCTAGAAC
This sequence comes from Symploca sp. SIO1C2, assembly GCA_010672925.1. Classification (GTDB taxonomy): domain Bacteria; phylum Cyanobacteriota; class Cyanobacteriia; order Cyanobacteriales; family Coleofasciculaceae; genus Caldora. The sequence continues at coordinate 1,266 of JAAHFP010000148.1, forward strand.
TCCTGTAATTACTACCCAAGAGGGAGCTGAAGACAGGGTAAAGAGTAAACTAGTTAAAGTATAGATAAGCAAGACTCCTGCTAGCCACCACCCAGGAATTATTCTCGCTTGCGGTTGGGCTGAAACTGCCATGGTGCGATTGACATCCTCCAGCAATCTCAACCATGCTTCCATCGACTGAGGGCGTTGTTTTGCTTCTAATTTCATGCCTTTGAGAATAGCCCGATTCAATTGATCACTCAGATGCTGATTATGCTGCTGGGGTGGTATCAAAGGAGTGTTATGCAGCTTTTGCTCTAAAGAAGACGTTGGCACTTGACCAGTTGCGGCATAGTACAAAGAAGCTGCCAGAGTATAGATATCTACAGTTGGTTTGCGGGAGTTATGCTTGCCAGATATTTGCTCATAAGGAGCAAATGCTTTATTGGCAAAGATCTTGGAGCTTTTTTTGGAGGAAGTAGTTTCCCCAGCAATCCCAAAGTCAATCAGAACTGCTCTGCCATTGCTTTGCAGTAGGATATTGCTTGGGTGGGCGTCTCGATGCACTAATCCGGCTTGATGCACTACTGTTAAAGCACTCCCGATTTGGAGTATATACTCCACTGCCTCACTTTCTGGTAATGCCTTGCGACGCTGGACTAAGTCGAATAAGCTTTCCCCTTCAATAAAATCCATGACTAGGCAAGGTAGTCCGTTTTCCCGAAACAGTTCGCTAACTCTTACAATAGAGGGATGAGGGCTAGCAGCTAACTTAGCAACCCTTTGTCCTTCGTTGATAAATCGCTGCACATACTTAGGATATTCTCGGTCATTCTGTAAACTCTCATTAAGAGTCTTAATCACCACTTGTTGATGCAGGGGCACGTACAGGGCTTTGTAGGTAATCCCAAAGCCCCCTTCTCCCAATTTATGTTCGATGATATACTTACCACCCTGCAACGGCTCTCCTGCTAACCAAACCATCGCTCATAATTACGATACATTTGCGTTAATTGTGGCATACTGACAGTCTTTGGCCTAAAAAATACCACCGGCGAATGGGGAGTGTGACCCCCTGTATATTGACAAAGGACAAAGGACAAAGGACAAAAGACAAAGAACAAAGGACAATAAAGTTATATGGCTATTTTGGATTCTAAAGGAAGGCTTTTCGGTAAAGTAAGCATTCTCGACCTAGGTGCTGCCTTAGTCATTTTAGCGGTGTTTATTGGTGTCACCTTCGGCACTACTGGTACAGTCGCTCAACTCAACGACACTAAACCAGTAGACATAGAAGTACTGGTTAGAGGTTTGAGTGTGGGCAATCCGGAAGCTTTGCTAGCGGAGTTTGAGGAAGAGAAGAAGACCAACATAGTGATTCGCAATCAACCCTATGGTCAAGTTGAGATCAAGTCTGTCCAAAGAATACCCCGAACCTTGGCTATTCCTCAGCCAGATGGCTCCGTTAAAGAGTTGGATGATCCCAGGACAAACTTTTTTAGTGTTAATTTACGAATGATCCTATCAGGTCAGGGACAAATCACTGACGGTGGCGCAGTTTTGGGCAATATTCCGGTAAAAATTGGTACACCAGTAGAGTTAGAAGGAGTGGGCTACAACTTCAACGCTAGCGTAATTAATGTCATAGTGAATTGATGCAGGGGAAAGGAGCTTACTATCGAACCGGTAAACGAAAAAAGGTGTGGGAGAACTTTTTTGAGTAATGAGTAATCAGTAATGAGTAATCAGTGAAGAAACTCTTGTCAAATTTTCTTTCCTTCTACCTCCTGCCTCCTGCCTATTCAGAGCCACTGTAAATTTCTTCACCTCTATTGAACAAGGTCAAGAAGCTCACGCTAACCTTTTAGGTATAATGTTGAGATACACGGACATCTCCTTATCAGATTAGTTGATCATTATCAATGATGTAGATTAACTTGAGGAGATGTCAAAGTTTTTAATTATGACTATGGACTCTAATACTTTAGGCGAGGTAAGCAAGGTTCCACTCAATAAACAAAAAAGAGATTTTGTAGTAAAAGTTGTTGATCATCAATATATACTCCAGCGCTGGCAGGAAATTGAAGCTATTTTATCTCGAGTGTTTGGAGACTCAAAGTTTAATAGTAACTTTGCTAAGACCCGTCCCGCAGAACATACCTTAAAAAATCTCACTGAACCTTATCAAGCAGGCTTAGTGCATGTTATTGCCCTAGATGCAGATGAGAATATCTTGGGAGCATTTTTTGTAATTCCAGCTTCTCAACCAGAAGGAAAAGAAGACTGTGATTTAGGATGGATGTTTACAATTGAATTATATCCAAAATTCCGCCAGGAGATTATGAGTGCGATTACGGAGAAAGTACATGAAGTCACCAAAAATGCGGGATTTAAAAGAATCATTACTGAAATGGGAACAGAAGCAGGAGCAAAATTTTTATCTAAGAAATATGGTTATCTACATACACCTACAACCAAGCAATCCAATAGGTGGACGAAGGAATTAAATTAATTTAGTACGTAAAAATAACAACAAAAATATTCAGAAGTATTAAGTATCAGCAATGAATGATCAATATCAGACCCTTGCCCAGTTCTATGATAGTTTTGTTAGTAAGAATAGAAACTATCCTGAAATTGCCACTGAACTTGCCGAAATAATTGGAAATGACCGAAATTTATTAGATATAGGCATAGGTACGGGACTGATTGTAGAGCATTTACTGCACATTGAACCTTCTTACCAGATAACTGGAATTGATACCAGCGAACCTTTATTAGAACAGGCTAAGCAAAGATTGGGTCAAAAAGTGGATTTATATTGTCAAAGTGTATCCGAACTAGATCTTGCCCAACAATTCGATGTCGCCTATTCCCGTGGTGGTGCTTGGACATTGGTTAATGAGCAATCAAAAACCATGCTTGCTAGTCACATTTTTAGTTCAACAGATATACAAAAAAGCTTTGATTATGTTGCCAAGCATCTTAACGAAAAAGGTCGATTAATTATCAGTTCTTCCAATGCTTATGGGGACAATCTAGTAGAATTAGATAATGGTATTGTTCATAAAAGATCCGCGACTACTGAATTTATTGAGAATGAACGGTATGCGATTCTTGATTATCGTTTTTATCAGAACGATGAGTTATTAGCCCAACAAATCCTAAAGCTTAGATTACTCAGTCATCAAACCTTTACTAAGATGCTAGAGGAAGCAGGGTTTGTCGAAGAAACGATAAAACCCGGAAAATATTACATCTACTCCAAAAGATCATAATAATATTGCCCTAGTGAGTAATAACCTACCATCTATTCCCCCCTTCAACTATCAACCGACAACCTATATCGGTCTTTCCGCGCAACAAGTAATTGATTTAAGAAAACAATATATAAATCCAGTTGTTGCCACTTACTATCAGCAACCAATTATGATTGTTGAAGGTTCAATGCAATACGTTTTTGATGAAACGGGAAAGCGTTATTTAGATGCCTTTGCAGGAATAGCAACAGTTAATGTTGGTCATTGTCATCCTCATGTTGTTCAAGCCATACAAGAACAGTCAGCAAAATTGCAACATGTGACAACACTTTATCTACATCCGACTATTGCTGAGTATAGTCAAATGCTAGTGGATAAAATGCCAGATGATTTATCAATGGTTTATTTGGTTAACTCTGGCTCAGAAGCTAATGATTTAGCAATGTTGATGGCGAGGGTTTATACTGAAAATTTTGATCTGATTGCCCTCCGTAATGGCTATCATGGTATGAGTGGTAATTCCATGGGACTGACAGCTCAAAGTACTTGGAAGTATTCTACACCTCATCATTTTGGTATTCATCATGCAATTAATGCGGCTCTCCCGTACTAATGTTGATAAAATTTATTTATATAAGCCAAAAAATTCCTTGACTTTAGTCTTGGCTCGGAGCGCTAGCGGAGAGTCAAGACTACACTAGTCAGTACTCTTAACGCTTTGACA
>JAAHFP010000149.1 GCA_010672925.1 Symploca sp. SIO1C2
TTCCACACCACACAGGCAGGATGACTATTCCACACCACACAGGCAGGATGACTATTCCACACCACACAGGCAGGATGCCTGTTCCACAGTAGAATTGAAGAAATTTGTTCACATCCGCAACACCGATGACCTCGCAGCAACTCCTCACCCAAGAACCAGAAAATCTAGAACAGGTGACTGAACTCGACATTAGTCACTTGGTAATCGAGGATGATACTCCAGTGGATAATTTTCAATCTGAAGAACAGCAAAGATTACTAGTTGAACCATTGTACAGTTCCTCAGTCCTACCTCGGCCTTTTCTGGCTGCGGCTAATGTGGGATTGTTCTACAAACTCAAAGGAGACCCCATCGTTCCTGATGTTATGCTCAGCTTGGGAGTCCAAAGAGCAGTTGACTATTCACAGCGTCAGAATAGATCCTACTTGTTTTGGGAATTTGGCAAACTACCAGAAGTATGTATTGAGATTGTCTTGAATCAGGAAGGAGATGAACTGCTCCTGAGCAAGCAGTCACAGCGTAAGGGGAAGATTCGGACAAAACTGGATATTTATGCCCAAATTGGTATACGTTATTACGTAGTCTTTGACCGAAAAAAAACAAGGATACAAGCCCCCGGATTTATCCGTGGAAAAAACAAAGATTTTATCATTATTCCAAGCCCCTGGCTTTAGACATGGGGTCAATCTAAAATCTAAAATCTAAAATCTAAAATTGATTGACCCATTGCAACAAGTCCAAGGGAAAGAAGGAATGAATGGAGCTTTGTTGCGAGTGTGGACAATTTCTCCAGTGGGTTATACTGAACTGACATCAAATCGGCAAATCGTCAATGCAGGAGAATCAGTGTGGCTAGAAGGAGTCGGTTTGGGAGTGATGTTGTGGGAAGGAGAATTTGAGGAAGATGTGAAGAGGTTGTGGTTGCGGTGGTGCGATAAAGAGGGTCAGCCGATTCCCACAGGAGCAGAACGAGCCGAGCGATTAGCCCAAAAGTTACGAGAGATGGGAATTGATCCAGATCAGATTTGATACCATTAATAGGGCTACGTCCTGGGGAATAGGGAATAAGAAACAAGAAGGTTTGCGATTCAACCATATCAAAATAATTGCCCATACAAAAATCTTTCTCCCTCAGCTCCCTCAGCTTCCCCAGCTCCCTCAGCTTCCCCAGCTCCCTTAGCTTCCCCAGTTCACTTACCGGATTTGCTATCAATATTCGCCTTAGCATTTCTGCGCCACATCTCTGGCTTAATCCGTCTTAAAGCTGATGCTCGAAAGCGCTGATCCCAATCCTCATCAGAAATTTCCGCCAACTCTGTGAGAGTAGGAGCTATATTCTGGGGGTAAGGCTGAAATTCTGTCACATCCGTTTCTTTAGCAAAGCGTTGATTCCAGGGGCAGACATCTTGACAAATATCGCAACCGGCTACCCAACCTGCTAAATGGGGTTTGATGGAGTTGGGCAATTGTTCTGCCCGATTTTCGATTGTATGGTAAGCAATACAGCGGTTGCTATCAACCACAAATGGTTTCGTAATCGCTCCTGTGGGACAAGCATCCAGGCAGCGAGTGCAGGTTCCACAATGTGCTGTATGAGCGACATCTGCTGTTAAGGACAAGTTAGTCAAAACCTCTCCCAAAAACACCCAACTGCCATATTCCCTGGTAATTAGGTTACCATTCTTGGCAATCCAACCAATCCCTGCTTGCTGAGCCCATACTTTATCTTGCACTGGTCCTGTATCGGCATAGTAACGAGCTTGGATATTTTCTCCTTGCTCTTGCAACCAGCTAGTCAATGCCTTCAACTTTTTGTGCATTACCTTATGATAATCTCGCCCCCAACTATAACGAGAGATTTTGGCATATTCGGTACCTTCGGGGCGCTGATGAGGGGTGTAGTAATTGAGGGCAACGGAGATTACTGATTTCACTTCCGGCATACAGGCACGGATATCCAGGCGTCGGGAATTATCCATCCAGGTCATCTGAGCCTGATAACCCTGTGCCAACCAAGCCTCTAGGTATTGACGCGCTGAGTTATCAGCACTGGTATCTACAGCAGCAATTCCCACCTTGTGGAAGCCTAGGGATTGGGCTTTTTGTTTCAATTGGCTGCCATTTGTCATTTGTTATTTGTTATTTGTTATTTGTCATTTGTCATTTGTCATTAGTTATTTGTTATTGGTCATTTGTCGTTTGTCATTAGTTATGGCCAAAGATAGAGGACAGTAGATTTAGGTAGGTTGGGTCTCGTTGCCTCTACCCAACCTAAATCTATTCGACTATTTTAGGTGTGCTACGGCACTAGGCTCCTCGCTAAACAGTAATTGCCAATTGTTTTTCCGGTAACTTGGTATATTCAGCCACTATTTTGCGGAATTGTTCCCCTTCGATAGTTTCCTGAGACAACAAAATATCCACCAGTTTGTCTACTAATGGTCGATTTTCACGGATTAGGCTACGAGCCTTTTCATGGCAACTTATGGCAATATCTTGTACTTGCTGATCAATTTTGGTTGCTATCTCTTCTGAATAATCAGACCGAGATGTCCAGCCTCCTCCGAGGAAGACTTCGCTGTCAGGAGTTTCCAAAGCCATGGCTCCCAAGTCAGACATGCCATAGAGAGTGACCATTCTCCTGGCTCTATCCGCTACTGCTCTAATATCACTACTTGCCCCCACTGTCACCTCATCATGACCAAAAATTTCTTCTTCGGCAGCACGTCCTCCGAGGTAAATTGTGATTTGGTCGAGGAGCCAAGCACGACTGAAAAGACCACTATCAACCATTTCTTCGTTAAACACCTGCTGAGCAAAACCACCAATACCACCGGAACGAGGAATAATTGTGACTTTATTCAGGGGGTCGGAATTTTTGAGTAGAGTCATTAACAAAGCATGTCCCACCTCATGATAAGCAATCAACCGCTTTTTCTTGCTATCTAACAGAGGATTAAGGGTCATACCAATGGTAATTCTGTCAATCGCGTCATCAATTTCCAAAATGGTAATCGCCTCTTTACGTCGTCGCGCCGTCAAAATGGCAGCTTCATTAAGCAAGTTAGCTAAATCCGCACCAGATAAACCAGGAGTGCGACGAGCTATCTTTTCCAAAGAGACTTCCGATGCTAGCTTTTTGTTGCGAGCATGTACTTCTAAGATACCCAAACGACCGTTGTATCCAGGGAGATCCACTGTTACTTGACGGTCAAATCTACCAGGACGCAGTAGGGCTGTATCCAAGACATCAGGGCGGTTAGTAGCCGCGATAATGATGATGCCACTGTTGCCTTCAAAACCGTCCATTTCCGTCAGCAACTGATTGAGGGTCTGCTCTCGCTCATCGTTACCGCCACCAATACCGGCACCTCGCTGACGTCCAACGGCATCAATTTCGTCAATAAACACTAAGCAAGGAGCATTTTCTTTAGCTTTTTTGAACAAATCCCGGACACGGGAAGCTCCCACACCAACGAACATTTCCACAAACTCTGAGCCGGAAATACTAAAAAAGGGAACTCCAGCTTCTCCCGCGATCGCTTTTGCCAAGAGAGTTTTACCTGTACCAGGAGGGCCAACTAGCAGAACACCTCTAGGGATACGTGCTCCGATGGCGGTGAACTTTTCTGGTTCTTTAAGAAAGGTTACAACTTCTTGCAATTCTTCCTTGGCTTCTTCTACTCCAGCAACATCATTGAACACAACATCAGTTTTTGCTTCCATCTGGAACCTAGCTCTGGATTTACCAAAATTCATTGCTTGACCAGAATTACTGCTAGAGCGACGTAGGATCATCATCAACCCTGCTAGTAACAGCAAGAGCAAAAACAGGTTCGCCACTAGTCCCAAGGCAGCAGAGTTGTCAGCACTGTGCTTTACCTCAAATTCAATGTTATTTTGACGGAGTGTCTCAATTAGTTCCGGATTTTGCTCCAGCAACAAGACTTTTTTCTCTTGCTCTGGCTGGTTTTTTAAAGTGACTTTAGCAACAACATTCGTCCCTTCATTAATTTCTAACTTACTTATATTGTTGTCCTTAATCTGCTCTAACAGCTGGCTATACTCCAGAGTATCTTTGGATTGTTCTTGCTTATTGGTAGATTCCTCTGGTGTTTGTGCGTAAGCTGGGACACCAAAGGCTACTCCTTGAAAAATGAGTAAACTGGCAGCAAGACGCCAGAATTTACGAGATGCACGTTGCTTGGGTGGTTGAGAAACACCTGCTGGCATCACTGGCTTGTTTGTCCGATGGCTAACCGGTTGAGGTTTCATCCATGCTCTCATCCAAGAACTACTCTTCATCAGAATTTCCTTGTGCGTCCTGCCTTGGTTCAACTCCTGTTGCAAGCTGCTTAGGCTTTACAAGGGTGAGGAGGAGTTGAAGTATTTTTACTATTCTCTAGTTTAACTTTCCTGAAATAATGCTGGGGCTTGGGGGGCTTTTATTGTTCTGCTCCTTCCTAGAGTGAGCGAAAAAAAGGGTGGGGAGCGGAGGAGTGGAGAAGCTGGGGAGCCGAGGAGTTGGGGAAGAAGGGAGAAGTGATAATTTTTGGATACAAAGCTCAAGAAATCCCACCCAGAATTTCGTTCACCCTCCTCCCTATGTCCGGTAAGATGGGAAGGTCAGACTTGAGGAGAAACGGTATCTCGTAGATGCTATCTATATTGGTTGAAAATCAGGATAAGGCTGTTAGTATACTAAACGATGAATCTTGCAAGCAAGTCCAGAATTAAGTATCGAGAATCATGAAGCATTTTCGTCGATTAGTAGTGTTGCTGTTAGTTTTAGTATTTTTCAGCTTTCCCCTATCAGCAGAAGCCGCCAGCTCTTCTAAAGTTGTACGCTCCGAAAGAGCAACAGATCTCAGTGGTCAAGATTTTTCTGGTCAAAGCTTAATAGAGCAAGAATTTTCTAATGTCAATTTGGAACTCAGTAATTTTAGCAATGCTGACTTACGGGGTGCAGTTTTTAAAGACTCAATAATTAACCAGGCAAATTGGCACGGAGTTAATTTTACCTACGGAATCACTCACCTGGTTGACTTCACCGGTGCTGACTTCAGTGATGGAATTTTTGTTGAAGCGATTATGCTGCGCTCAACATTTGATGATGTTGATATCAATGGTGCAGACTTTACTGATGC
>JAAHFP010000015.1 GCA_010672925.1 Symploca sp. SIO1C2
TACCATCACGTCCCGGACGTGTTGAGCCCAGAGTGGTCAAGCGTCGCCCCAAAGCTTATCCCTGGATGCACCAACCTAGGTCTGTATTGCGACAAGTATAAGGGCTACCTAATTTATTTACTTGTGGGCATAACCCTTATACTTGGTTCAGGCGAGGCGCTTATCTTAGTGCCATTCGCCTTAAGGCCCTTGTTTCAGAAGCCCTCTTGCCTCAGAAGACAGATTTGCACTGCCAGCATCAGCATCAGCACAATGGAAATCATTGAGCAAATGCCCAACATTGTTGAACATCAGGGAAAGTAAAAAAGAAACGCTATAATTGCTTCCAAGCTTTATATGCTGCATGATTCCATGTCCAAGACTTAACCACATCTTCCCTAGCAATTGTGCCGATATTTCTCGCTTCTTGTGGATGCTCGAACACATAACGCAAAACCCATTGTAAATGCTCACTATCCGGTTCTGCCCATTCTCCATAATCGAGTTCCGAGGAAAAGAATTGAGGGTCTTTGACTTTCACCATTTTCTTTACCTTCACTAAGTATCCATTACTGGAATTGACGAAATCTCGATAACCACTGTAATCGGTGACAATAACTGGCTTAGCACAAGCCATAGCTTCAATAATTGGTAGTCCCCAACCCTCTGCTCTACTTAGTAAGACGAAAGCATCACAATTATTATAGATATCAACCATAGCGGACTCTGTGACTGGGGGACTATATCGAATGGGTGGATGGGGTGGTAAATTTAATTGAGCGATCGCAGCTTTTAGATGAAAATCCGGTATCTGAGGATTGTAACAATGTAGAACTAGCTCAACCGGTTCATCTGTCCTAAAAGTGTTGGCATAAGCCCTGAGCAAAATGTCGATACCTTTGCGTTTTTCCCATTTGCCTACACACAAAAATCTAAATCTGCGATGGGAAGTAGACTCTTCTTCCTTATCCCTTGGTTTATACCGTTGAGTATTCACTCCTTCTGGAACAACTTTGACTCTATCGGAGTTAATACCATTCTGTTCAAGTAAGGTTTTTCCCCAGGTGGATGGCATCCAAATTTCATCTACATCCTGGAGATGTTTAAGTTCAGTGGGAGGAATTTGGCTAGTCTCCCAGACTGTAAAGGCTATTTTTTTACCCCCAACAATATAAGGCATACGATTCATGACTCCAATGCCGAGACCAATATTACTGTTGCTAGCCTTCTTAGCATTTAGTAAACACTGTTGGAAAAAGGGAGGAATATATTGTTGAGGTGGCACAATATCCCAGGGAAACAAGGCAATTTCATCGTATCGACTCAGCGCTACCATAAAATTACCACCGTGTTTCTGTACGCCGAGATATCCAAAGCAAAATGAGTTGATGTTAATCACATTTTATTAGGTGGTAGGTGTTAGGTGGTAGGTGGTAGGTGGTAGGTTTTAGGTTTTAGGTATATTGATTGATGAGCATTCCTCCTGCCTCCTGCCTTCTGCCTTCTGCTTTCTGCCTCCTTAAAAACCCTACGCTGAAACATGAACAATTTCCAATTGCGGTAATCCCCAGCAGGTGTAACCCATATCTTTTGCCATCATAGCTAACCCCTCGGTTTCAATATACTGCTTGTAGCTGAAGGTAGGAAAAATCAATCCTTCTCGATGTAAATCTGCTTTGAGCAGTAACATAGTCGCACCAACACTATCAATTTCAATAATTTTATGCGATCGCAAATCTTCCAAATAGAGTCTCCCCTCCCCCCTAGGAGGTTGGATAATGCCGTCAATGACAAAAGGAGTCCAGTCTTGCAATTCGGCATCTGGCTTGAATTTGAAGGTATTGGTATCAAAGCTCCGACCTTTTGAGACAAGCACACAGTTTGGTACAATAATCTCCTTAGCTGGCTCTAAAAGTTGTTGGATAATTTCTTCTGGATACTCCACAACATCCACATCTAACCATAGTACCCATTCCTCAGCTTGTAGAGCTTGTTGGAGCAACCAATTACGACTTTTTGCCAAAATTGAGCGGCGTTGATATTGAATACTGGGTTGCCAACGAGGAATAGTATGATGGAACTGAAAGTCTTTTTTGAATAGCTGTACTTGACTAAATTCCTGCTGAAATTTAGGAAGATGTTGCTGCAACCACTCAAAGCTACTATCGGCACTATCACTTTCCAGAATACCTACAGAAATTTTTTCATGAGGATAGTTGAGACTTAAGAGATTTTTTAGATATTGTGGTAGATAGGATACGGCATTCTTGACAGGTGTGAGGATAAGAATTGTTGGTAGCTCCTTCAAGAAACCGGATTTATTTTGGTTAAGTGCTGCTCTTTCCTTGCTATCACGAGAAATACTATTTTTGAGAACTAAATCTTGACTGTTGACAGTATTGGATACTACGGCTTGAGTTCTTCCGAAAATTTGCTCATACAAAGTTACTGGCATTCGCTCAGCCAAGTTTTGCATCATTGTCTCGTAATTTATCCCTTGATAACGAGTGCTAGCCTTTTGCCAGTGCTGCTCAAAATGTTCGTCGCTGAAAGTATTATGCTGATGGATGACATAAAGATATAGTTGTGGCTGATCCAGCAAAGCAACCCGACAATTTTGTAGAATCTGAGAGCTGACTAAAGTATCTTCTCCTTGTCTTTGAATTGGATAGGAAGGAAGCTGGGATTTTTGGCAAAGTATCGAGCCTTCCCAAATACGAGTGCGGGAGGTTGCTAAACGATGCTCCTCCACCCACCACATGAGCCACCGTTGTAAAAAGCAGGCATCAGCATTAAGGGATTGCAAAGCTGCCATTTGCATTTCTAGTCGTAGGGGGTCTATCAGATCATCATCATCCCACTGACAAACATAAGTCCCTGAAGTGTGAGCTAGCGCCAAATTTCGCAATTCACCTAATGTGCGGTTCTCTGGTGCAAGCCGTACATACTGAATGGTATCATCTGCTAATTGATGAACATATTCAGCTAAGCGATCGCTTTGATCATCATCAACAATAACTAGCTCTTTGTGGCGATAGGTCTGATTTTGGAAACACTGAATTGCTAACTTTGCCTGTTGAAAGCGATTTTTCGTCACCATCATACAGGAAATGAAGGGTTGGTTAGCTTCCTGGCTAGATAATGACTGATACAGATTGAAGCGGAACTTGGCATGTAGGATGATTCGACCCTTGACCATTAAGGAAAGAGGTAGAGTATCTTCGGTTTTGGTGGATTTTTGCTTAAACCAGCTGCCGTGCCAATGATGGATAGCAAATGCTTGCTGGGCAATTTTCTGACGAAATTGTGGATTGTTTAATTTGCCATCCCAGCAGTCAAACTTGGTAACAGGATACAGCAATTCTGAAGCAACAAGACTGATGGTATCTGGTGAGGGAAAAGTATCATAAGCACGAGTCAATAAAAAAGGTCCCGTTGCATCCAATACACCAGGGAAACAATGGCTTTCTACTAAATACTGCCATACATGTTGCCAAAATGGATGCCCTACCCTAGATGCCATTAATGAAGGGCAAACGATATGAGTTAGTCTACGAGATTGTGGCTGAGGTAACTGAACATGTGCAGCTGGTTCAAGCCCTAAGACTAACTCTTTATCTTCTAAAAGTTGCTCTAATGGACGCAAGCACTCAAAGTCAAGATCAATAAACACCCCACCGTAATGACTGAGGATAAAATATCGAATAGCATCGACCCGAAAAATATTCTCCGGATAGCTGTCATAAATAGACAGGAACCAAGAGTAGTTGGCTTGCAAAAACTGGCGATTATCTGCATCAGTCCAAAGACGATATTCCCAGTCAGGATGATGGTGTTGCCAACTCTGCTGGAACTCTCTCATTTCAGCTGGAATATTCTGGTTTTTCCAGGTTTGATGAATGACTTTGGGAATTGCTGGCATGGTTGATTAGATTAGGAAATGTAGGGTCGTATTGGTTGAGTCGATGGAGGGTATTATCCCTCGCACCTCTCAGTTAGATCTGTACGTGCGAGTTTCCCCGCATACAGCTCCCGATGTTATCTGCTTTTCGCTTGTGCTCATGTGAACGTAGGTGTGGCAGCTCGAGTGAATAGCGAGAAGGTTGTTTTTCTTCCAATTGTTATGATTTCCATCGACATGATGAAGATGTACCTTTTCGTCACTAAGCATCTTTAAGCCACAATATCCACAAGTATGGTTTTGCCGTTTTAGGGCTTGCTCGGTGACTCCGTCGTAGAGTTTGCTATTGCGCTTACTCCAGTAGAGAATATCTCCATCGAAAGGTGATTTTATTCCCCTGACTTTGATATGTTTGTTTTGGGAGTAAGGAACCGAAGGGAAAGCTTTATCCAACAGTTGTTTGCTGGAGTTGCGATTTTGTTTCGTTTCCTGATTGAATACCTTAAATGTTCTGCATTTGATGTGTACTAACGAGTTTCTTGACCCGTCCATCTTGCAATAACGGTGGTAGTTTCTCCAACCTCGCACTATCGGGGCTAATTTTTCAGCCTTGAGAATAGCACCATAATTCGAGTTGTTGACAATGGATTTTACCTTTTTTCGGAAGGCTTGATAGTTGTCTACTGAAGGGGTGCTTCTGAACTTTCCGTTTTTCTGCACCCTGAAGTTCCAACCTAGAAAGTCAAATCCATCTGTCGTAGCGGTTAGCTTGGTCTTCTTTTGACTAACCTTCATTCCACGTTCTGCTAGAAATTGATTGATTTTACCAAGAATGACCTCGGCATCATCTTTGGGTTTGAGTATAATCACCATGTCGTCTGCATATCGAACAGATTGGTGCATGTCCTCTATCCCATTTAAGGCAATATTGGCAAGTAAGGGACTGACCACACCCCCTTGAGGTGTGCCTTGTTCAGGAAATTCTGGGTTGACTCCTACTTTTAAACATCGGAAGATTCCGAGTTTGATGCCGGAGGGGGCGATGAGTCGTTCCATGATAGATTTATGGCTGATCCTATCGAAGCATTTTTCGATATCGAGTTCAATAACTCGTTTTTCTCTGCCATTGCTCGTAGAACGCAGGTTGGAAAACAAGTCTTTTTGTGCATCATGAGCTGACCTACCCGTTCTAAAGCCGTAACTTCGAGGGTGAAAGGTGGCTTCGTGTGCTGGTTCCATTGCGTACTTGACTAGACATTGCCAAGCTCTATCAGCAATAATGGGGACTTTGAGGACTCGAATCTTCCCATCCTTTTTGTGGATAGGAATTTCCCTTAGTGGTTTGTGCTTCCAAGTGTTGGCGAGCTTTAGCTCTTCACTCAAAACGAACCTTTCGGAAAATGAGAGTGAAGCCTTACCATCTACTCCTGCGGTCTTTTTGCCAGTATTCAGTTGTGTTACTTGCCGAACTGCCAGTAATTTCGCTGCGGTGGATTTCAGAATCAGTTTCATCAGGGACTTCGCTTTGTGCTTGTCTCCAACTTGAATAGCTTTGTACACGCGCTTTTGTAGGCGGAATAGGTTACGACGGAATTGCTTCCAAGGTAACTTTCTCCAGGATTCACTTGCATTGCTGCCGTGTCTAATCATGCTCGGCTCCAGTTTGTGTACTCTGAACACCTCAGACCAATTACGGTCTGTCCTACCCGGATTGAAGGAATTCCGCATCTCGGAAAAGCCTACTTGGGGTTCGACCTCCCCTTGACCTTCCATCCGTTTTTCTTCGTTCCCTCAGTCGATTGTTTGTTCCCTTAGGTGTAGCCAATTCAACTATTCGATTCCCTAGACTCTTACTGCTATCGTATGCACATGCAGCGGGAATTAAGCTCGAATGAAGTCGGGTAAGTGTTGTTGTGTCCCGCTTATGGGTAAGTCGCTTTTTTAGGCTCTGTTTCACCATCGGAACTCCCTGTTAGCACCAGTGTCACCCCACAACGGGTGTGGTTGAGTCGATGGGAGGTATTATCCTCCGCACCTCTCAGTTAGATCGTGGCATGCAGGTTTTCCCCGCACCACGCTCCCGAAACTCTTAGCTTTCGCTTTGCTCATGTGTTTATAATCGTGACAAGATTCATGTATTGCTACAAGGTTATCTTGCTTCCAATTATTGTGATTTCCATCTAAGTGATGTAGATGTAATTTTTCTTCACTGCTGAATTTTTGTTCACAGTAGTAACATGAATGGTTCTGCTTCAGAAGAGCCTTGTAGATATCACCGTAGTAGAGTTTACTATTGCGTTTACTCCAGTAGCTTAAATCACCATCAAAGGGAGATTTATTTCCTTTAACGTTGATAAACTTATTTTCGGAGTAAAGGACTGTGGGGAACGCTTTCTCTGTTAGCTTTCTAGCAGAGTGTTTATTCTGTTTTGGTTCTTTGTTGAACACCTTAAATGCTCGGTTGTTCATGAACCAAAGACTATTTTTCGCTCCGTCCATTTTGCAGTAGCGATGGTAATTTCTCCACCCTCTAACAATAGGGGCTATCTTTTTAGCTTTGAGTACTGCACCATAGTTCGAGCAATTGATAATGGCTTTTACTTTCTTACGGAATGCTTTGTAGTTATCCTCTGAGGGACGGCTTCTAAACTTTCCGTTTTTCTGCACTTTGAAGTTCCAACCCAGGAAATCAAATCCATCTGTCGTTGCGGTTATCTTAGTCTTTTGCTCACTGATTTCCATACCCCTTGCAGCTAGGAATTCTTTGACTTTGCTAAGTATTTCTTCTGCGTTATCTTTGGGTTTGAGGATGTAAATCATATCATCGGCATATCTGACCGAGTTATGTATTTTCTCTATCCCATTGAGCGCAATATTTGCCAGTAGTGGGCTTGCCACTCCACCTTGCGGTGTTCCTTGCTCTGGAAATCCTACATTTGTTCCTGTCTTAAGGCATCTAAATATCCCAAGTTTTAACCCTGATGGGGCGATTAGGTTTTCCATAATGGTTGAGTGGTTTATCCTATCGAAGCATTTTTTTATATCCAGTTCGATTACTCGTTTTTGGTATCCTTTTACTCTGGAGTTGAGATTGTCAAACAGGTGTTTTTGGGCACAGTGTGCGCTTCTTCCTGGTCTGAATCCATAGCTCCTGGCATGAAAGGTTGCTTCGTGGGCTGGTTCTAAGGCGTATTTAGCTAAACATTGCCAAGCTCTATCGCTGATTGTAGGCACTTTGAGCATTCGCGTTGTCCCGTCCTTTTTGGGGATGGGAATTTCTCGTAACCCTTTATGCTTCCAATTAGTAGCTTTTAGCCTCAATTGTTCTTCGAGTTCAAACCGTTCCTTGAATGTCAGGGCGAGTTTTCCGTCAATTCCAGCCGTTTTCTTACCAGCATTTAATTGTGTTACTTGACGTATTGCCAAGAATCTCGCTGCAAGAGATTTCAGAATCAGTTTTTGTAGTGACCTAGCTTTCCGCATATCTCCTGCACAAACTGCTTTATACACTCTCCTTTGTAGGCGGAATAGGCTTCTCCGAAATTGCTTCCAGGGAAGATTTTTCCAAGATTCACTATCGAATTTCTCAATGTGTCCAATCATGCTCTCTTCTGGTTGTGTGTACTCTGAGTTCCTCAAGACAGTTACGCCTTGTCCTACCCGAACTTGGGGAATTAATCCTCTCGTCTGACCTACCGTGAATACGACCTATCCACAGACCCTAAGCTCGTTTTTATTCGTTCCATTTGATAGATTGTTTTGTTCCTTTAGGAATAGCCAATTTAACCGCGCTAAACCCCATACTCATGCCGATGTCAATCAGAAAACTCGGCGGGTGCATAACTTAGGCGAGGTAGGGCATCATTGGTTGCTCCCTCCTGGGCGTAGGTTACTTTTTTAGGCTCTGTTTTTCCTTGGGAACTCCCTCTTAGCGTCAGTGTCCTCTGCAACTGAGGTCTAGGTTACGCCCTGTTTCCAGCTTCGACCTCCCGAATTCCGAGTCGGGTCATCGTGGACAGATTAGGAGTCATTTGTGAGTTTCAAAGGAGGGACTTGCACCCTCATCCATCAAATAGTTGTCATCTAGCGGGAATTGTTCATTCCAAGTTGTGCTAGAAGCCATAGTTTATATGGGTTTAACCCAATTTCGCTATGAACGAACCGCACCTGATTGCGCCCTGTTCCCAGCTTCACCCTCCAGATATCCGAGTCTGGTCAGTGTGGGCAGATAAGGAGTCACACCTGAGTCTGGTGGGCAGGACTTGCACCTGCATCAGACCGAGAGTTCAATCAACTCTTCTTCATGAGTTGGTTGGTAACGTTATGTGCGGACTGGTTACCGTGATTCACGTTACAACGAATCGCACGCATACGCCCAATGTGATATCGACAATAGTAAGGCTTGCTGACTATTGTGGCGGGCAAAGTGACTATGCAGTAAAAGGATGAAAGGAGCGATCGCTTGATGGACAGGTAGAATGTAAGTTGGGTGGAACGGCAGTGAAACCCAACTCTTCTCAAGTAATACGAGGTAGAGATTTTGTTGGGTAAGGAAATCCCTCATTATGCCAGATGCTAAGCTCGAATCGCCCAACCCGCAATTTATCCGAGCAGCTCACCCAGATGAGTTTTTGCCTCCCCTGGGCAAGTGGACAATAATTGGGGGACTGGTAATGCTGGCAGGCTTAGTGGGAGCCATTGCCCTGTCAGCAGTGCTCAAATATAAGGTAGTAGTCAAAGCTCCCGTCACGGTTCGCCCTGCTGGGGAATTACGACTCGTGGAGGCTCAAGCTGAGGGGAGTATTAAGCAGATTGAGGTTAAAGTTAACCAATCTGTGCAGGCAGGAGATGTTATTGCCTTTATTGACGATACTAATCTGCAAAGCCAAAAACGCCAGCTCCTCAACAAAATTGACAGTGCACAACAGCAGCTTCGTCAACTCCAAGCTCAACAACAGTGGATTGACAGGCAACTTGCTGCTGAAACTGAGCAACTGCAAAGGATTATATCCTCTGCTGAGGCAGATTTGAGGTTAAATCAAAGAGCCTATCAAGACTCCCTCACCGTGAGTAAAGCAGATATCCAAGAAGCAGAAGCAGCTTTGGCTCTGGCGGAAGATGAACTCACTCGATATCAAAAACTCGCTGATACAGGTGCTGTCTCTGAGCTACAAGTTCAGGAAAAAGTGGCAGCTGTCGTTGTTTCTAAAGCTCGCCTCACTAAGGTTAAGGCTGCTCTCAATCCTAGTGATGCCCAAGTAGTTATGGCAAAGGAGCGCATTGCTCAAGAACAAGCTCGAGGAGAGGCAACTATTGCTCGTTTAACTCAAGAGCGGGAAGAACAGTTACGGCAATACCAGGAATTTAACAGTCAACTCGTCAGTGACCGTCAAGATCTAGAATCTGTTGAGCATGAGTTGAAGTATACCAAAATCCGCGCACCGATTTCGGGGATTATCCTGGAGCTAAAGCTACGAAATTTTGCTCAAGTAGTGCAGCGGGGAGATGAGATTGCCCAAATTGCACCGGCGACGGAAGATATTACCCTTAAAGCGATGGTAGCTTCCCAAGATATTAATCAAGTGGAGATTGGTCAGTCAGTAGATGTTCGCATCTCGGCTTGTCCCTATCCTGATTTTGGTATCTTACCAGGGGTTGTTAAAGCTGCTTCACCGGATGCTGTAAACTCAGAAACTATAACTAGACCTAGCTTCCCAAATGCTTCATCCTCCCCTAGCCGAAGAAGCTATGAAGTTATCATCCAACCCACCCAATTAATGCTAGCCACCAATCAGCGCCAGTGCCTGATTCAACCTGGTATGGAAGGACAAGCGGAGATCATTTCCCGACAGGAAACAGTCTTACAATTTTTCTTAAGAAAAGCCCGACTCCAGGCTAATTTATAGCAGTCGCCAGGGCGGTTAAGACATTCTTCTTGGTCCAAAGTCCAAGTTATACTTAAATCAAATTTTTCAGGCACGAAAAAATTGGCTAGTCCATGGTTAGTGCCATCACAGCTTTTTGGACATGTAAACGATTTTCTGCTTCCTCAAAGACAACACTCTGGGGACCATCAATGATCGCATCTGTCACTTCAATATTTCGATCAGCAGGTAATGGATGCAGATAAATTGCATCTTCTTTAGCTGTAGCCATTTTTTCTTCATTCATAATCCAGGTTTGATATTGATCCTGGATTTGCCTACCTTCTTGTACTTCTGTTGTTGTCAACATAGGACTCCAAGACTTAGCATAAACAATATCTGCATCGTGTATGGCCTCCTGCATATTATTGAAAATTTCAAGCTTAGTCGAGTATTTACGAGACTGTTCATAGGCTGTAGCCAGAATAGCAGGCATCAAAGAGAATTCAGGTGGATGCGCTAGGGCAATATCAATCCCAAAGCGAGGCATTTGTAAGATTAGTGATTGGGGAACTGATAAGGGTTTAAGGTATGAAGAAGCATAA
This sequence comes from Symploca sp. SIO1C2, assembly GCA_010672925.1. Taxonomy (GTDB): domain Bacteria; phylum Cyanobacteriota; class Cyanobacteriia; order Cyanobacteriales; family Coleofasciculaceae; genus Caldora. The sequence goes on from JAAHFP010000015.1 coordinate 10,350, forward strand.
GCCCAAGAAATTACCATCTTCTTCTTTGACAAATTACGTCCTTTACTCTCCATAATGGTCATCAGATCGGCTAGAGCTTGAAATGGATGATAGACGTCACACTGCATATTTAGGACAGGCACACGAGCCGCTGCTGCCGTGTGGTTAAGATATTGATTACCAATTCCCCACCCAATGTGTCTGATGGCAATACCATCAAAGTATCGACCATAGATTTCACCGATTTCTTTCTCTCTATCCCCATGTGAGATTTGAGTGGTTCCTGGCTCAATAAAGGCAGCATGCCCTCCCAGTTGAGTCATGCCAGCTTCAAAAGAACCTCTGGTACGGGTGCTTGAGGAAAAAAAGAGCATTGCCAGGGTTTTATCCCGTAAGTAAGGATGTGGCTCTTTTAATGTCCGCTTTCGCTTCAAATCAAAAGCAACTTCGAGAACTGCTTCAACTTCCTTACGAGAAAAATCTAAGTCACTGATGAAATCTCGCCCGCGTAAATTCATTTCCATCTCAATTTTTCCTTTTTATGCTTATCAGTAACCATACTCACGGGAACTACTCCATTGCTCCGAGTACCAGGGCTAATAACCCCATCCGAACAACAACCCCATTAAAACTTTGTTGCCAGTAACGAGACCAACGGGTATTATCCACATCAGAGGGAATTTCGTCCATGCGAGGGAAGGAGTGCAGTAAGATGGCATCTGATTTGGCTTTTGTCATGAGTAATTCATGGCTAATCTTATAGTTTGTGGGTGTTAGTTCAGGTGTATCACTGGTACTACTTCGATCATCGTAGGATTTGGTATAGTCTGGTTGGATAACAGGCTCGACTAAGATAACATCCGCATTAGTGATCGCTTGCTCCACATGTTCAGCTTCATCAAAGGCCAAACTAAGCTGTGATAATTCCGTCTTAAATTCTGTCGTGAGAGACTGATGAGGAGGGGCAACGAAGGTGGTTGGACAATCAAACTGGGTTAAAGCGTAGGCTAAAGAATGCATCGATCGCATTCGCATATCCCCAACTAGCAACCATCGCAACCCATCAATTCTACCCTTTTCTTTAAGCACTGTATAAAGGTCAGTGAGTGCTTGGGTTGGATGTTCTCCCCAACCATCGCCACCATTAATGACTGGAACTGAGGCCCATTTCGCAGCTTCATGGGGTGCTCCTTGTTGAAAGTGACGCATGACAATTATATCACCGTAGCACTCCAGCATCTTCACTGTGTCTTTAATCGACTCTCTGTAAAAATCGCCTGCCCGTGTCATTGTAACATCAGAGAACCCTGTGACTTGGCCACCTAAACGAATCATTGCTGCTTCATGGGCTAAACGAGTTCGAGTACTGGGTTGATAGAACGCAGTGACTAATGTTTTTTCTTTTAGTAAATCTGTATTTCGACGATTATATGCAATAGGTGCAAGTTGAGCACACACTTCAAACAAACGGAAATAATCTCCACGATTGAATCCTTTGAGTGAAAGAATATCTCGTCCTAGAAAACTATACATAACTTAAAATCCTCAATTCAACAAGATGATATTATATTTTATGACTTATCAGCTAAGCTCAACTGAATCTAGGAGGTACATTTAATGGGGTTGGGTATCATATCTGCTATCGGAAAAACACCCCTGATTCAACTATCAAAGTTTTTGGAAGATAGCAAATTTAACATCTTTGCTAAGTTAGAGTTCCTCAATCCAGGTGGTAGTATCAAAGATAGACCAGCTCTTAACATTATCCACTGTGGATTGGAAACAGGTCAGATTGATTCAAATACAGTTGTAATCGAATCTAGCTCTGGCAATATGGCCATTGGTCTGGCTCAAGCTTGCTCTTATTTTAACCTTAGCTTTATCTGTGTTGTTGATTCTAAAACCACCACACAAAATCTTCAATTACTCAAGCTATACGGAGCAAAAATTGACATAATTGAACAGCCTGACCCCGTTACAGGTGAATTTTTACAGGCAAGGTTGAACCGCGTTAAGACCCTATGCAATTTGATTCCGAATAGCTTTTGGCCAAACCAATATGGCAACTATCTTAACCCTGAGGTACACCACCAGACTATGGATGAAATTGTGAGAGATTTGGGTGAACAGGTCGATTATTTATTCGCAGCGACAAGTACCTGTGGGACAATTCGAGGCTGTGGGGAATATTGTCGCACTCATAACCTCAAAACGAAGGTTATTGCTGTGGATGCATTGGGTAGCAAAATCTCTGGTAATGAGCAGGCAGAAAGGCTGATTCCAGGATTAGGGGCTGGGATTAAACCAGAGCATTGCAAAGCAGAGTTGATTGATAAATTTGTGCAGGTTTCTAGTTTAGACTGTGTTGTAGGTTGTCGCCACTTGGCCAGGACAGAAACAATTTTGGCAGGCGGTTCTGCGGGAGGGATTGCAATGGCGATCTCTAAAATGTACTCAGAAATTCCAGCAGGCTCAAATTGCGTTGCTATTTTGCCTGATCGAGGGGAACGTTACCTGGATACGGTTTATTCGGATACATGGGTTCGAGACAAATTCGGTGAGGTTGATAATTTATGGAAACAGCCTATCAAGGTTTTGCACAGCAACAGCCTGGTGATGTCATCGTCTTAAGTGCGTCAGACATTTTGTCACTTTTAGCTGGACGGGAAAAAGAATTAATTGAAGTTGTCCGGCAAGCTTATATCGCCCATGCACGGGGCGAAAGTGCTTTGCCCCCCTCACCCTTTTTACGCTTTGCAAATCATCCTAAGAACCGGATTATTGCCAAGCCAGCTTATTTGGGTGAAAGTTTTGAAACAGCAGGCATTAAATGGATTTCATCTTTCCCTGATAATTATCAATTTGGTCTGTTGAGAGCTTCTGCCGTCATTATTCTCAACTCTGTAAAAACGGGATTTGCTGAAGCGATTTTGGAAGGTTCAGTGATTAGTGCCAAACGAACTGCTGCGAGTGCAGCGCTGGCTGCGAGGCTTTTGCAAAGTGAAACCCAGCCTGAATCAATCGGCATTATTGCCTGTGGCGTGATTAACTTTGAGATTACCCGATTTCTCTTAGCTGAGTTTCCAACTGTTAAGAATTTGGTCATTTTTGATATCGATCACGAGCGAGCAGTGCAATATAAAAGTCGGTGTGAGACAAATTTTGAGACTCCTAATATAACAATCGCCAATGATATTAATACGGTCTTAAGCAGTACGTCTATAATATCCATTGCTACAACAGAAACAACCCCTCATATTTTTGAAATTTCTGCTTGTCAGCCAGGGAGTAATATCTTGCACATATCCCTCAGAGATTTTTCACCTGAAGTTATTCTGAGTTGCGATAATATTGTAGATGATGTTGAACATATTTGTAGTGCTCAAACCTCCGTTCACCTTGCTGAACAAAAAATAAACCATCGACACTTTATTCGTGGTTCAATCGGAGATATTTTATGTGGTAAGATACTGGCTAAACCAACACCCAGTGCGATTACAATATTCAGTCCCTTTGGTCTGGGAATTCTTGATCTAGCAGTAGCTAAACTGGTACACGAATCGGGTATAGTCAGAAATCTTGGTACAGTGATTCCATCCTTCGGCTGTCTTCCCCATGAGTAACTTCAATCACACTAATTATGCTCAAAATCTCAAGCAGGTTCTAGGCTATAAATGTCTGATTTGTGGTCAAGAATATCAGCTGAATGAGATTGAATATATTTGTCCTAAACACGGGAATGAAGGAATTGTTGATGTTATTTACGATTATGATTTTCTAAGAAATAAGCTTACCAAACATCAGTTAGCCAATTGTCAGGAACACAATATATGGCGATACAAACCATTTCTACCAATACAGCCTGATGCGCCAACTCCACCTCTGCTAATTGGCTGGACACCAATATACCATGCTCAGATCTTAGGGCAAAAACTAAGTCTTCCCAACCTATGGATCAAGGATGATGGACGTAACCCAACAGCGTCTTTTAAGGATCGAGCTAGTGCTATAGCCATCGTTAAAGGGCAAGCCTGTCATGCAGAGATCATCACCACTGCTAGCACAGGCAACGCAGCCACATCACTAGCAGGTTTATGTGCCAGTGTAGGTCAGCGGAATGTCATTTTTGTACCTCGGACTGCACCGGAGGCCAAAATAGCTCAACTTTTGGCTTATGGGAGCACAGTTTTGCTAGTGGATGGAACTTATGATCAAGCCTTTGAACTCTGCTTGGAGGCAGCATCGGAATTTGGTTGGTATAATCGTAATACAGCTTACAATCCCTTTATGAGTGAAGGAAAAAAAACCGCTGCATTGGAAATATGTGAGCAATTCAACTACAACCCTCCTGATAAAATCTTTGTTAGTGTTGGTGATGGCTGTATCATTGGTGGCTTATACAAAGGATTTAAAGATCTCCAGGCATTGGGATGGATCGAGAAAATACCTCAACTTATCGGAGTTCAATCCAAGGAAAGTGCTTATCTCTACGAAGCATGGAAAAATAATGAGTCCGTTTTGGATAAACCTCCGATCAAAGCCAATACTCAAGCAGATAGCATCGGTGTTAACTTACCGAGAGATCGATTGAAGGCAATAAGAGCTGTTACAGAAACGAAAGGAAAATTTCTGGCAGTTAGTGATGAGTCACTACTTGCTGCCATCCCTGCTTTGGGATCAGCAACAGGTATTTTTGCTGAACCTGCTGCGGCGGCTGTTTATGCTGGCTTATTAGAAGCAGTTGCTCAGGGATTAGTTAGTGCTAGCCAGACAATTCTTCTTATAATTACTGGTCATGGTCTCAAAGATATCTCTGGCGCGATGAAAGGTATCAAAAAAGCTGGACTTAATTCCAAGGTAATTGAACCAACCTTATGTGCAGTTAAGAATCACCTCAATCTTTAAGAGGCTGCCTCTAAAGAAAAGTAAAGTTGACTCAACTAGGCGCTCGCTGGAGACTGTGCTAGCCTGCATTATTCATAAAGGGTATTGCCAAAAAACAAGCATTGTTTTTTTTCTATGGTAGAAATTATTTTGAGGGTGATACTTCTATGCTGATTGTTCATGGGGTCACCAATTGTAACGGAAATGTAACAATTTCCCTGGCAATAACCATTGTTTTTTTCCTTGCAACCGGGTGAACGAAATTTTGGGTGGGATTTCTTGAGCTTTGTATCCAATAGCTATAAGTTCTCTCTTGTCCCCCAGCTTCCTCAGCTCCCCCAGCTTCCTCAGCTCCCTCAGCTTCCTCAGCTTCCTCAGCTCCCTCAGCTCCTCACACCCCCACACCTTTTTTCGCTCACCCCTTGCAACCCTAGAATTGGCTTTTGGAGACGCGCCATGGCGCGTCTCTACATCTAGCGGAATATAAAAACCTCTTGCCTTCTTGCACTAGGATAATTTAGTTGTGACATCAACTAGTTTGGTAGCGATCGTTTGTACTGCCTTCAACTGCTTCTCATCCTTGAGGTTGCCCTGCTCATCAAAAGCTTGATAAGCACCTGGAATTGCTTTTTGCTCAGTAATTACTAAAACTCCAATTCCTTCTAAAATTGCGCGAACATGGACTAGTCCTCGCATTCCCCCTAAAGCACCTGGAGAGGTTGCTAATAAAGCTGCAACTTTTCCTTTAAAACAATCCAGTGCCGGTGCATCTCCTGGTCCTGGACGGGAAGCCCAGTCTATAGCATTTTTAAGTAATGGTGTAATTGAACCGTTATACTCTGGACAGGAAATTATAAATCCTTGATGACTTTTCAATAAAGCCTTGAACTGAACAACCGGCTCCGGCAGTTCTAGAGCCTCCAAATCTTGGTTGAATAAGGGCATGGGGTAATCCAGGAAGTCTAGGTAGGTAACTTCGGCTCCAGCAACTTTGGCTCCCTCGGCAGCAATTTTGACCAGCTTTTTATTGAAGGATTCGATGCGAGCGCTACCAGCAAAAGCGAGAATTTTTATTGGTTGAGACATGTTAGGTTTTAGGTTTTAGGTTTTAGGTGGTAAGTGGTAGATGTTAGCCCATGCCTTCTAAAGATGGGAGAGATCGCCGCCTGCCACTATACAGGACCGCTATCACGAAGTTTAGCGCTAGCGTCTACGCTTTGCTCACTATGCTCCGCAAAGGTTGTTTGTTATTTGTTCTTGGTCTTTCTTGACAAATAACTAATAACCAACAACAAATAACGCGAAATCCCACGTACTTTAGTCGTGGGATGAGCTTAAGCATTGTTGATCTTTTTCCAATAGTCAAACTTCGTGGTATCGAGGTGCTCAACAACTCCCCCAAATTGACGCACTTGTTGAACCATGTCCCCTGTACCACCAGGGGCATCACCTCCTTTCCCATTCCACAATACAACTAACCGTACCTTTTCTATCCCATACATTAAGGTTGAGTAGAGTGCCCAGCGATTGTTGCGCTCGTAAGGATTATCTCCTGCTGGAACTTTACCAAGTCGCTCAAGTTGCAGGTTAATCGTCACATTCGGATGATTAAGAATAGCATAGAATCGCTTCACCCAATTATCCCCAGCAAAGCTAACAGAATTGATAATAAACTCAGCAGGGTCAAAAGGAAGAAAGATTTCAACTTTGATGTTGCGTTGCAAACAGGCTTCGATAAATAGAATATCTCCGCCACAAGCAATTCCTGGAACAATCCCTAAACAATCAGAATCTGTACTTAACTTATCAAGTGCCTCGTTTATTTTCTGGCGGGCTTCGTCTTCCATGTTTGCTGGAAAGCGTGGTTTAGGACGACTAGGACTATCAATCATATGACCAGAAAAGAGAATCACTAGTGAGGGGTCAGTATCTGTAGAACTAGCCAAAACTTCCTCCTTACGGGTAATTCGATGTAGCTCCTCTTCAAGAACAACAATACCAGCTTTAACGTAATCAGAACGGAATTTTAGTGCTTCGAGTAAATTCAATTTAGTGAGGGAAGTCTCTAAGGCAAATTTATTGTTCCACAGCAGAGCCAGTGCCTTTTTGTAAGCTCTTGTCACTCGTTTGGGATCTAGAGCTGTGCAAACTGCCAAGTCTCCTAAAGCCACAAAAGCCAAAGCATCATATTCATTTTTTTTGATCGTACTTTCCAAACCAAACTGAATAGATCCTTTGAGTAGGGGCAACTGTTGCTTGAGAGCATCTTCTTCTGGGTCACTATCGGTTTCAAATTGCTGTAATAGATGTTCTAAGAGAGATAACCAAATCAAAGCATTGATACCTGAGTAGTAATGAGTTTGATTAAGACGGTAGGCTTTGAGGTAAGTTTCAATGGATTTTTTCAGCAAGTGAGCAGATTCATAAGCAGTTTTCAAACGTCTTTGTTCATCATCTTTGATATCTGCCCATTCACTGCACCAAACTTCTTTGTACACATCAGCTAAGCATGATAGAGCTCCAATATTATGAGGTTCATCTAGCAATAATGCTTCCAACTTCACAATCGCTTCATCAAATTGCTTCAGTTTCCCTAGGTGAAACGCTTCCTCCCGACGAAACTCTGAATTGCTCGACTCAATTTTCAGCCCTTGTCGATATTCTTTAAGAGCAAGAGCCCAATTTCCCAGATTTTTTAGAGATTTACCAGCTTCCGCGATCGCTTCGCATTTAATCAGGGGATTGGTTACTTCTTCAGTTAACAGCAGCACATCACCAATCCGCTTTTGTCGTTCGGCAATATGTATCCGCTCTTGCCACTTTTTATACTCTTGCCAGTAGCCTGTAGCTAAGGGCGTTCGTAGCGCTTTGCGGTCCGGTTCACAAAGACCGGTGAGTAATTGAAAAATGGGGCTGTGAATGCGATTTTCATCAGATTCCCAAGTGGCACGAGTCGTTTTAATAATTGCCTGCTTATCTTTTTCTAGATATTGAGGATCAGGGCAACCATTTTCATCACAGTGATAGGGCAGAGTACGAACATTGAAAATATCGTAAGGTAGATAAGCTCGACCACATTGAATATGAACTAGTCCCCGCTTGCGTAAGGCGTGACGAACCCCCAGTTCATAAAAAACATTGGCATTATCAATACTTAGGTCTGTTAGCACTAAATCCGCTAGCAAAAGTTCTTGGAACATATCGGTTAATATATCCCCGCTCATACTCTCTTCATCGGCGCGAAATGATTCAAAGCCTGCCTCTTCCAAAGCAGGTTTAATTAAGTCTTGGTAAATGCTATTGAAATCGATCAATACCCCACCACGTCCTTGTTTTTTCCCAAAGGGCATAACCACAAAAGCATGGGGTAATCCCTTTTTAACTGGTTTTTCCGGTTCCTCTTGGGGGGGTTGTACTTTCTCTACAATTACTGTGGTTTCGGGAATAACTTCCACCTCAGCAGTGAGAGTTTCTGTTTCTGTTTCTGCTTGGGGTTTGGTTTGGAGTTTGGGAAGTAAGGCGCGGTTAATCTCTTCCGGCACTGGTTTGTCTAGGATTTCTACCAGCAAATCTCTGCTGGGGTTTTGCAATTGCCCTACTGCCTGACGCATTTGAACTAGGGTGAGGTTGTGCTGGCTCCAAAGTACTTTTTCGGTAGCAAGCACGAGTTGGAAAAATTCATTCCCTGTATGTTCTTGGGGGGTTAAACTTTGCCAGCGATCGCGAATAAGATTAAGGGCAAGAATCAGTTGGTTACCTTGGTTAATCCGTTCATCTAATCGGCAAAGTTCCCACCAGAGAGTTAAAGCGGTTGCTAAAGCTAGGGTAAAAGCGACCCAAATGCTATAATTGAGACTTAGTACGGGTAACAAGGCACTGATGCCACCCAACAGAAAAATTCCAGTCTTGAGGTTAGTTCGGGTAGCCTGTAGTTTAGTTAGTTCTTCAGCCAAAGCTTGTTGCTGTGCCTCTAAGCGATAGTACAGGTAGTCATCCGCCAGCAAATCGGCAAAACCTGAATCTCCGTTGGGTTGTTCCGGTGGAATTGTCCCAGTGTAAGGCTTGAGGACAAAATTGCCACCAATACTCTCGATTACCTGACACTGAATTGCGGTTATCCTTTCATTGAGCCATTGGTGACGGCCTCCCTGTCCTAGTAGTAGGGTTCGGTAAAGATAAATCTCTTTTCTAATTTCTTCAGCACCAGCGTTGAGTACCTGCCAGTACTCTCCCTGTTGAAATTTTCTACTAATGGCAAAGGTTACTAAGGCGACAATCGGGATTAACACCAGACTGCCGGTGAGCCCTTTTGCCATCAGGGGTGTAAGCCAGTCGTTGTCAGTACTGGCAATCACCACTAGTAAGATCGCAAGTAGAGAAAAAGCGATCGCTTGCAACCGCAGATTCTGGTAGAGTTGGAAAACCTCCGAAGCTTTCGTCTTGAGTTGGGCGTAGCGCTGCCACGCGGTTTCTAGGGCAAACGAGTGATCGCTATCAACCTGATTTGTCATGATTGTTTTCAATCCTCTATACTCCTGCTTTTGGCACTCTATCAAACAAAAATGTCCTACAAGAAGAGATTAAATCTAAAATCTGAAGCAAGAGATTTGTGAGGCAGAGAATGGCAGAAGCATCAGAACAAAAACGAGTAACTGTAGTTGGTGCCGGTTGGGCAGGATTAGGAGCAACCTATCACCTAGCGCAGCAAGGCTATGCCGTCACCCTCTTAGAAGCTGGACCTTATCCTGGTGGCTTGGTGGCAGGCTGGAAAACGTCTCAGGGCAATTCTGTTGAAGGGGGTATTCACGGTTTTTGGTATCCCTACAGTAATATTTTTGCCCTGGTGCGACAATTAGGGCTTAATCCCTTCACTCCTTTTACCCGGTCTTCTCAATACTCCCCAGCAGGGTTGGAAGCTGAATCACCAATTTTTCAGGACTTGCCCCGGCTACCCACCCCTCTAGGAACCTTTCTGTACACTAAATTCCAGCGGTTACCCTTAATTGATCGCCTTTCTGCTTTACCCTTACTCTACGCAGTGGTGGATTTTGATAATTCTGATGAGGCATGGCAACGCTATGATAAGGTAACTGCCCGTGAGCTATTCAAAGACTTCGGCGTTTCCGCTCGACTCTATCAAGAGTCCTTTGAGCCGATGCTACTAGTAGGCTTATTTGCACCAGGGGAGCAATGTTCTGCCGCCGCTGCCTTAGGAATGCTCTACTACTTTATTTTGTCTCACCAACCGGACTTCGATGTAGTCTGGTGCAGGGGAACAGTTGGGGAGATGATTTTTAAACCCTGGGTTGAATCCATTGAGAAAGCTGGAGGCAGGGTACTAACTAACCAACGAGTTCAGGAGATTCTTATAGATAGTGATGGTAAGGCAAGAGGGGTTGTTACCAATGATCAGACTTTTCCCAGCGATGCCGTTGTCTTCGCTATCAATGTTAGCGGCATGAAGCAGTTAGTCCGCCATAGTTCCACTTTGCAAAGTAGCCAGGAATTCCAGAACCTGATGAATTTAGGCGGGATTGATGCTCTGGCAACCCGACTGTGGTTTGATCGTAAGGTTAACATTCCCCATCCTTCTAATGCCTGTTTTGGCTTTAGTCCTACCACCGGCTCGACATTTTTTGATTTAAATGCCTTGCAAGATGAGTACCGAGACGCACCAGGTACTGTAGTTGAAGCTGATTTTTATCATGGAAATCAGCTGCTGTCGTTGAGTGATGCTGCAATTGTATCAATGGTTCAGGACAAATTAGCTACTTGTGTCCCTGATTTCCGGGAGGCAAAAGTTATCGATAGCAGTATTATCCGAGTATCCCAAGGGGTTACTCACTTCTTCCCTGGTAGTTACCAATATCTGCTACCAGCACAGACAGGTTTCCCCAATGTCTTTCTGAGTGGGGATTGGATTATCACCCGCCACGGTTCTTGGTCTCAGGAAAAGGCTTATGTCACTGGTTTAGAGGCAGCCAATTTAGTAATTGACTACTTGGGAGAAGGGGAAAAAGCCGGGATTATACCAGTAGAACCCGATGAACCCCATATTGAGCTGGCTAGGAATATCAATCAAAGCATACGGGATTTCAGCAAAATTGTGCCAGATTTTTGGTTGCCTTAGCAATAATCAATATCATATCAGTCAAAACAATGCAAAATTATCTTTTCCTAATTTTGCATTTTGTTTGCGTAGCATGGTGAGCAAAGCGAGGAAAATTTTGCATTTTTAATTCAAAAAATGGTCAAACTGTTATCTTGCATTGGTACTGATAAACATATATCCAACCCCAATTTACTACATCACTTTATCAAGTACTACAAAAATTTAGGTATTACAGAGTGGGCAATAACTCTTCATACTGGGTTGGAAAAACAGTTAAATAATTTGGCAGTGTTTCAAGAAATCTTAAAAGAGTATCAAATCTCTTATCAAGTATGGCAAGGAGAATACAATACCCATGAGCGAGAACAAATGCATAATGCATTGATTTTGCAACAGTCAGAATCTCAGTGGGTATTAGGAGTTGATCTGGATGAATTTGTAGAATTTCCTTGCCAAATACCTGATTATCTAGGAAAACTAGATGAACAAGGATACAACTGTGTTAGTGGTAATCTCATAGATCGGGTTGGTATTGAGGGGTCTTTGCCTTTTATTGAGAAAAATCTACCTTTAGAGCAGCAATTTCCTTTGAAGGCAAATGTCAAGAAAAATATCTGTAAACCTTTATATCCTGAAACCTCATCAGAAAAGAAGCTTGCTATTAAAAAACCTTTGCAGTGGGGAACAGGTCATCACACATTTCCAAATGAGTGCTACGCCTTTCTCAAGGAGTCGCCAGAAGTACTAAATATCAATCATTATGCTTGGGATAGCCTGCTCAGAGCAAGAATAGAATATCGATACCGAACTTATTCTCGAAAACCCGATATTTTTCCTTGGATACATCAATATCAAAATCTTATTGAATACCTTACAGAGTACGACAATTTTCAGTTAACAGATATAGGCACTTAACTATAAAACTTATCATATCCTTCTCCCTTGCGACCTTCTTTCTTACCTTCTGCCCTCTGCCTTCTGCCTTCTGCCTTATTTTCACCAAAGTGTAAGTAATCAACCAGACATGATATAACTTAAGATAATAAACAGCTGATTCTATATTCGTAGCCAAGCTTTTTTGCCATTGGTGCTACCTCTGTCTCAAATTCAGCTATTTCAGACTCAGTCCAGCTTTCAATTGTCGGGACATTGGTTTGAGCTCCTGGTCTTCTTTGGGCAAGTATTTCGTATTTTTCCTGAGGTACTTGAGTCTGGAAGCCGAGAAATTGAGCAACTTCCTGGTAGCGCCAGTAGGACAACTCTTCTAGTTTTTCTAATCGCCAATGGGTAGCAGGAAGAGTTTGAAACTGTTCGAGAACCTTAGCATTGAGCATATTCCAGTACCATGCCAGTTTTCCCACCCGACTCATCCGACACCATAGCTGAAACTTTGTACTCGAAGGTATAATTCGTCCTAGGAAGTGTCGGAACTCAAGACCATTTTGGTAGCTAGGTGGAAGGCTTGGATCTACTCTAAATATGGGCTGTTTATACCAACCTTTACGGAGATAAGAATTAACAACCTTTTCCGGACTGCGCACAAGAAAAATAAACTTAGCATCAAAACGAGTGTATAGCTCTTGAATTGACAGTGAGAGATAGGCACTAGATTCAAAAGAAAATGAGTGATTTTTTAAATCCTGCTCGATCTCAAACGCCTTGGTTTGCAAAAAACCTTCGTGATCTATGGGTAAACCATACCACTTACAGTACCGATGAAAGGTTTCATTTAATGGATTTCGTTCATGCACACAGGCAATATTAGGTTCTAGGTCAATAACTTTAGCAATAAAGTGAGTGCCACATCTTCCAGTGCCAATAGCAAAGCCCACTCGCTCATTAAGCTTTTTACCGTTAACCCCTCTACTCTTAATATTCATTGGTTTTATTATAGTATAGATTAATAATACGATGAATTTTATCTCAAATATATAAAAACTTAATTAACTAGCTTGAGGGATATATTTTTAGATGATTTCCTACGATAAAAAATGTATTTTTGTCCATATTCCTAAAACTGGTGGTAGTAGTATAGAAAATTTGATTTGGACTGGAAACAGAAGAGAATCTGATTTATGGAAAGGACATATTACACCCTATTACAATAAATATCAAACAGGTGGCCTACAACATCTTTTTGCTACTCATATTCAACAAGAAGTTGGCAATGATGTTTTTAAGAGTTTTTTTAAGTTTTCTTTTGTCCGAAATCCTTGGGATAAGGCAGTTTCTCAATTTTGTTACATGAAGACGATAAAAATTTTAAGAGAATTTATTGGTATGTCAAAAGATGATTGTTTTAAACAATACTTATCACTGATTCAAACTAAAAAGCATGTTCAGTGGGAAGAGCAGTATAAATTTATCTTAGATCAAAATGGAAATAGTTTAGTTGATTTTATTGGTAGATTTGAGAATTTTGAAAATGATGTGCGTTATGTATTACAAACTTTAAACAATCAAACTAGTTTAAATCCTCAAGAATTGACTCCTGAATCTGCAAAAATCAGTTTTGCTAAAATCCCTCACGTTAAGCAGTCTTTACGGACTCACTATACTGATTATTATGATAATGAATCAAAGGATATTGTACGGCATTTATACCAAAAAGATATAGAACTTTTTAACTATATATTTTAGGCGAGATACAAATGAGATAAACTGTAAAATGAATAAAAATAACTTACCTACTGTCTATTTCTATATTCCACAAACTGATTGGCCAACTGACTATCTGCCAGATAGTCCAGATACTTACTGGTCTTGGATGCAATCCCGATACTGTTTAGCTAAACATAATCTAACTTACCAGTACTTAGGAAGGTACAACTGGACTTTACAAACTTATCTCCATCTGAAGGCTGCTGGTTTTAGTTGCCAGTTGATAGATCACTTACCCTCAGAGGGGATTGTTATTGCTCATCGCAATTTTTTACCTTTTTACCTCCGTCCTAGTTCGCAGGTTCTGTTGGTTTGTATCAAGGCAGACTACGAAACTCATCCCTATGCACAGCTACAGATTGTGCAAAATATTCAGGAGACAAAGACGTTTAGTAACAGCTATTTTATTCCCTACTGGCCTCAACCTAGTCTTATTCCTCGTGATCCTAAGCGGGGCAATCGCTTTGAGTCGATTGCCTACTACGGCTTACCCAAAAATTTAGCACCAGAGTTACAAACATTGGCTTGGGCAGAACAATTGGCATCTATGGGATTTCAATGGCGAATCGTTTTGCGAGAAAACTGGAATGATTATAGCCAGGTAGATGCTGTACTAGCAGTTAGAGACTTTGAGCAACCCACAGACTATCCGTGGAAGCCTGCATCAAAGCTAACTAATGCATGGCTAGCCGGTGTCCCAGCAATTCTGGGCAGAGAATCAGCTTATCAAACGGAACGCCAGAGTAAACTAGACTACATTGAGGTTAGCTCTCTAGAAGAAACCCTAACAGCACTAAAGCGTTTACGAGATAATTTGAGTCTGCGACAAGCAATGGTAAAGCAGGGGCAGCAGCGAGGGGAAAGTAGAAGTACTGATGTATTAGTTCAACAATGGCAACAGTTTTTCGAGGATGTTGCCTTCCCTGCTTGGGTGCGTTGGTGTAGTTCCTCAAGATGGAGCCAGAAGTTATATCTTGCTCGTTGTCGCTTGGAAATTCAGGAAAAACATCGCCGACCCCTAAGCCAATATGCCCATGACTTAGATTTAGACGATATCAAGCATCCGACAACTGAGGAACAATTAGCAACATGGGGATTAAAATTGTACAAGCGATCGCAGCAATTCTTCGGGCTACATTGATTATCGCACAGGCAGCTATGCCTCCCATCCCTGGAAAGAAGGAACTCCCTGTTCCTTTCGGTTGCCACCAAAGTCGTAACCAAAAAGTTCGATGTCTTCCTGAAAATGTTCAAAAATTAGCTTTTGAGTGTATTCATTATAATACTCTCGATAGTCAAGATGCTGACTACGATTCAGATGCGGTAGTAAAGCCTCAGTAATGCCCAGTTGATGGCAGACTTTTTGGAAATCTGCCTGTAAATTTTCATATCGACCGACAAAATCTACAATAATATTGCCCTGTTGGTCTGAAACAAAAGGTTTTTGGGAAATCTTTTCTTTTGAGATTCTCCATTCGAGGTACTCTGCAAAACCTGCCATACTGTTGATCAGCTCGTGCTGGGGATGCTCTTGAGTTTGTAACATATATTGATAAAGCGATACTTCCCAATCCCAAGGATTGCGAACAAACGCAAATTTAAAAAAACGATCAAAGGTTTCATCCCCTAGTTCTGATCTTACTTCCCTAGCTTTGATATGACCGCGAAAGTTCTCTGAACAAGGAAGATGACCCGTCTGTTGTAAATTTTTGGTTTTTGTTGATTCATAAGGAGGTAAGGTATATTTATTCAAAGCGGATTCTATACTAGTTCCAGCTACTTTGTACACATGAATAAAGATGAAGTTGTATTGATATGAAATTAGCATTTAACTTTCGTAAATAGAAGTTGTAGCGTGCTTAACTTGTTCAATAATTATAAAATAATACCAAAAGTTTAAAGTCGTGACAGAGATTATACGAAAGGGGTCAATCAATTTTAGATTTTAGATTTTAGATTTTAGATTGACCCCATGTCTAAAGCCAGGGGCTTGGAATAATGATAAAATCTTTGTTTTTTCCACGGATAAATCCGGGGGCTTGTATCCTTGTTTTTTTCGGTCAAAGAGAATATAGTTGGTATTATACAAGCGATCGCAATATATCTTAGGGCAGATGGGTAATATCTAAGCACAAGGATATCCATAAAATGTTGAGAGTGTTTTTGACATCCTTTGGGTTAGGTAGTCAATTTCTGCTGTACTTAAATAATCAATAAATCCACCCACTTTTCCTCTACGGGTTTTATAGGACTCGGGATCTGCTGGATTAGTAGGTCTAAGCGGTTTGACTTTAAAGATATCCTCTTCTTCCATTTTCCGCATATTTTCAAACGAAGCAAAATTGACAGCCTCTGAAAGCAAATCTTCACTAATTTTGGAAAGCCCTAAAAAATCAACAATTTTTCGTATTTCATATTTAGCATTTTTATGGATATCTTCATATCTAACTAGTAAAAACTCTTGGGGGACATGAGCATTGTCTGCCCAGATATTGTAGAACTTGATAATTGATTCAAAGCTACCCACCTCTTCATAAATATACTCAGACAAGCTACCATGATAAGCTTGACGACGTTTAACTTTTTGGAAAAAACTAGAAACAACGACATCCCTAGGGTCACGTACTAGAAAAATAATTTTGTTATCCCGATACCGAGTTTTTGAAGTGGCTAAATCTCTTGCTTTTTTCCATTGAGGTTTGTCATCATGAACTACAGTAATTTGAGGAATTTCCGGATCTAATTTAGCCAAGGCAACTAAGTCAAGTAAATTCTCACTTTGCAAACCAAAGTAATTTTGTAAAATTCTCCCAAGCATCAATCTTAACCAGGTTCTACCACATTTGGGAAATGAAATTAGTAGATAATCAGCTTTGTTTGGCATCAGCAATCTTCCAAGATCTAGAAAATAAATTTAATTTTAGTACATATGTTTTTATCATCAAGTATCATAATCCCAGTTGAATTTTCTATCTAGATATTCTTCTAACTGCTGATTAAAAGGTCGAAAATAATCACTCAAAGTAAGGTGCATCGATTGAGAGATAGGAGGATAATTACCTGAATTTTTCTTAGGATACTCTTGAAGTTGATATGGTTCTACTCCCAAAAATTGAAATACTTGGTTAACTGTAGTAGCTGGATCTGCAAACAAATCTTCACTTCTCAAAATCAAAAATTGTTTTTTGGGGAATAACTCCATCCATTGACTTAGAGGTTCAATATATTGACTGCGCTTGATATAGCTACTGCTTTTTATACCATTAGTGGAGTTCTCATTAGATTTCCTCACCATGACTTCTAGTCCTGATAAAATAGCCTCTTCTATAGAACGATTGTCTCTGTTTTGTTTAACACACATATGGTAATGAGACATAGTACGATCAACCGGATTTCTTAATAAAACAATGAGTTTCATATTAGGAAAATTTTGAAAAACGGATACCGCAGCTTTGCAAGAGTCTAAATAGCCAGGACTAGCTTCACCAGTAAGAAAATTATGTTCTGCAGAAATAGCTGGAAAGTGAGCTAAATACCAATCTAGTCCTTTAGCAAAATTACCATTCCAGAAATTGATCTCTTTTTCAATGGCTGGCAAAATTTTGGGATGTTGTGTTAAGTACTTATAAAGAGAGGAAGTACCACACTTAGCTTGTCCAATAATGAGAAAATTGGGAGCGGATAACTGTTGTTGTTCTTGGCACTTGAGTACAATGTGAGGATGAGTTTTACTAATCTTCTTGCGACTAGCCATTTGATAATTGTTAATTGCCTCAGCAAGTTTACCTTGCTCACTTAAAACATCCCCTATAAATCGATAATGCCAATGGTGTTCTGGTTCTAAGGTAATAGCTTGCTGTAAAGCACAGATACCTTCTTCAAATCGTTTGAGTTTAAGCAGCACTCGCCCTAAATTACAATAGGCATCAGCGAGTTTAAAGGAACCAATTTTTGTCACTTGCTCAAAGGCAATAGCTGCCTCTTGCCATTTTTGTTGCTTGTGAAAAAGCCTTCCCAGTTTGTAGTGAGCTTCAGTAAAACTAGGATTTAACCAAATTGCCCAGCGATAACAAGCAATGGTTGCTATTTCTATGTATGAATAGATTATATGATGTTGCCTAAATTTTTTTAATACTTTTTGTAGAACTTTGTCTTGTAAAAAACTACCAAAGTAGAAAATCTGTGCTGCGATTATTTTCTGATTCATCTATTTTTACCAATTAGTTTAAATTTTACATCAAGAAAATGCATTAATAATTCAATAATCCCAGTTAAATTTCCTATCTAAGTATTCTTCTAGCTGCTGATTAAAAGGTCGAAAATAGTCACCCAAAGTATGACGCATTGATTGAGATAGAGGAGGATAATTACCTCGACTGCTATTAGAATATTCTTGAAGTTGATACGATTCTACTTCCAAAAATTGAAAAATTTGTTTAACTGTAGTAGCTGAATTCGTAAAAAAATCTTCACTTTTCACTATTAAAAATTGTTTTTTAGGAAAAATTTTCATCCACTCACTAATCATTTCAATATATATGCCATTCTTTAAGTAACGGTTATTATTACAATGATTGGTTAAATCATTATTTGCTAGCTGAATTGAGTTAAATAATCCTGAAAAAATAGCTTGCTTAAGAGAAAGTTTTTCTCGATTAATTCTCACTTTCATATAATAGTGAGAGACAACTTGATCAATCGGATTTCTTAATAAAATAATTAATTTGAGATTAGGAAAAAGCCGAAAAACTTGTTTGGCTGTCGATTGGCAATTAAAATAGTAAGGAGTAGCTTCTCCAGTGATTAAGTTTTGCTCCGAAGAGATAGCTGGAAAATGAGATAGATACCAGTCTAGTTTTCTTTTAGAGTGGGATTTAAGGTTCCAAAATTGAACTTCTTTTTTTATCGCAGGCAGAATTTGCGGATGTTGAGTTAAATATCTATAGAGAGAAGATGTACCACATTTAACTTGTCCGATAATCATAAAGTTAGGAGCAGTTAATGTTTTTTTTATTTGGTATTTTAATAAAACTTGAGGATGAGTTTTATAAATTCTTTTTTGACTGGCAATTTGATAGATGTTAACCGCTTCATCAATTTTACCTTTGTCACTCAAAGTATCTCCTAGAAAGCGATAATACCCATAGTGATGTGGTTCTAATGTAATAGCTTGGTGCAAAGCAGCGATGCTTTCTTCATATTTTTTTAATTTTGACAGCACTCGTCCCAAATTGCCATAGGCATCGGCAAGTTCAAAAGAACCGATTTTTGTGACTTGCTCAAAAGCTGTGGCTGCCTTTTGCCATTGGTGTTGCTTCTGAAAAAGCTGTCCTAGTCTGTAGTGAGCTTCAACTAAACTAGGATTTAACCAAATTGCCCAACGATAACAAACAATGAGGACTGCTTCTATGTATGGGTAAATTATATGATGTTGCCTAAATGTTTTTAATAGTTTTGGTAAAACTTGGTTTTGTAAAAAACTACCAAAGGAGAACATTTTTACGGCAATTATATTTGTGTTCATATTTAGAGGTCATGGCAATAAATGATTTAGAGAGCAAGCAAAGTTTGATGTCTATCTGTATATTGTAATACTCTTCCTTACCTGTTATGCTAAATTCACAGATTCAATACCAGCGCAATAAACTGGGAGCATCCCATGTCGGTGAGTTGGCTCCTTCAAGATAGCTGAAACCCTTGTCTTGTCGTCTTTTGGATAATGTTTCTTCCAAAATGAGATGCTCCCAATAAACTCCTTAGTTGGCATTGAATTAAGTATAATCAAGCTATTGGCGTCAAGATAACAAAAAAGGGTGTTAAGATGCAGGTAGAACCGTGCTGTCAAGCGTTGCTAAGTCAGATATTACCAGAAGTAGATAAAAAATGCTTAGGCTTAACGATTGAAGTTGGGGTTGGTACTTTTGCTTTTTACTTCAAGTTGTTTGAACAGCTAGGATTCCAAGCAATTGCAGTAGAGCCTTTACCTACGGAACAAGTACGCCAACTCTGTTCCTCTGGTAATATTTCCTTGATTGAAAGCTGTATTTCTGATATTGATGGCTTGGTCGATTTTTATTTAGGCAGTTACGAAGGACAAAGAAGTTTAAATCTAAATTCAATGCGCCCTGACTGGTGGGGAAGTTCATCTACCGCGATACAAGTTCCCTCAATGTCTCTCCACAGTCTCTTGAGCACTCTTGAAACCAAGCAATTAACTTGCTTAAAAATAGATGTTGAAGGGATGGAATTTTCTATTATCAAGCAACTGCCAAGCTTACCAGAAAATCTACTACCCCAAGTATTGATGTTCGAGTATGGCGGCGGGAGTACGAGAAAACGAGGACAAGGAGGTTGGTCTCAAGAAATACTAGATGAGACAATGAAGTCTTTAGATATTATCTGTAATCTAGGGTACAGACAAGCTATCATAGTTGACTCAGCTGCTAATGGCAAAGAACAAGTAATCGATCTCAAAGCAATTAGCTTAGAACCAACGGTTGTTTTTCCACCACAAAGTGTTTATGGTAATATCATTACCTTACGTGGTGCTCAGTATACGGAAGAAAAAATCGCCGCAGTTTGTCAACTATATAGAGCTTGATATGGTTCGCCCTAACAATCTAGCTAAAACATTTCATTCACCTAACTACTTACGCCACAATGCACGGAGGCTAGAACACCTTGCAAGTTTAAGGATACCAGTAGCAGGAATGTCAGTACTAGAGGTTGGAGCTGGTATTGGAGATCATTCCCATTACTATATAGATAGAGGATGCTCGATAACGATCACTGAAGCAAGAACAGAGAATCTGCAATATTTAAAAAAGAGATACCCTAAGAACAATGTCCAGTTCCTCGACATGGATAATCCTTCAGCTGTGGAAGGTTCTCCATTTGATATAGTTCATTGTTACGGTCTACTATATCACTTGAAGGATCCGGAACAAGCTCTGGAATTTCTTTGCAGGAGTACTCGGAAAAATCTCTTCCTGGAAACATGCGTCTCATTCGGTCAAGAGGACAAACTGAATCCTGTTGCAGAAAGTCGAAGTGAGCCTTCGCAATCTTATTCAGGAATTGGATGTAGACCAACAAGATTATGGTTGTTTCAGCGACTACAAAGGTTTGTGGAAAATGTCTATCTTCCGAAAACTCAGCCAAATCATGAAGAATTTCCCTTAGACTGGACAGAGCCAGAAAAGCACAAGGCTCGCTTTCAGAGGGCAATATTCATTGCTTCCCGTGAAGTCTTGAAAAACGATATGCTAACACGTTCTTTGCTTAATAAGCAAAGAAGACATAATTGAACAAACTTCAATTTGGTTCTCTAAAGAAAACTCCATTAACTTGGAGCAATCTCCCAGTCCTATAATCAACGAATCCTGGATATAGGTTATATAGAAAAAATCCCATTTCCTGAATTAGCTTTAACATAACTTCAAACACAATTTCTCCTTCATATAGAGGAATTAAAGATAATTCTAAGTAAATTCCTCTAATCTGATCGATAATTTCTTCCGCTCCCTGTAAAACTTGATACTCATACCCTTGAGTATCAATTTTAAGCAAAGGTGCTTGAGCTTGATTAACATAATCAACTGCTATTTCAGACAGTTTTAAGACCTTGATTTTTTCTGAACCAATATAAGCAGAGTTTGGTGCTGCATCAAGGCATATTGGCAAGATGGGCAAGATTGAACTGCTTTGAGAGTTTTTGGAAATATGTATTTTTATTTCCTCGTAGCAATCGCCAATTGCACATCTTTCAGCTACCTGCCAATTGGCATGAGATTGACTGTTTGCTAAAAGTAGCTCGTAGGCTGAAGACAAAGGCTCGAAAGATACAACTTTACCTTGATACCCTATATCAAATAAATTTAAAGCAAATTGTCCAGTGTTAGCTCCTACATCAAGCACTAGATCGATTTCGTGAAATGTCAGCAGCTTTAGAAAAGTTCCTCCTTTTGATTTTAAGTTAATTGCTTTAGCTCGTTCAAGAGGAGTAAGGTCGTTTTTCGGGTTCATATAAATAGCGGTAGTGCAGAAAAATGTCGCGATAAGGAAAGTCTAGCTCTTCACCAGCACAGACTCTAGTGAAAAGTTGAGAGGAAAGACCAATATAGTGCAGGTAGGTAAGCCTTACTCCCTTGTCGTACAAGAGATGATTCTTTGGCTTAAAATGAACAGATGTCACACAATTACCAGTAATTTTTTCCTCAGGCAACTGCAGCGCCAAGTTACAAATGGGTAGTGCTGAGCGCATTCTCATATAATTCAACAATGATTGATCGTGAGCATGGAAATATAAAATTTCGGCTTCTCCTACAGCTAGTTGCTCAACTAACCAGTCTCTTTGAGGTTTAGGGAAAAGCTCTCTTTTGGCAGCAAAGCAGCCAGAGCAAAAAATTTCTGAGTGAATCTGAGATTCGGGAAAAATTTCCAATAACCTGGGAGATTCTAGGTTATAGACATGACGAGGGTGTCTGTGCTGAAAATCATAAACAACAAAGTCGTAGCTGTTTAATTGCTCAAACATCAAGTCAACAGAGTTTAAAACTAGTACATCGCTGTCAAAGTAAATAAAGTTTTCTAAGGGACTTTTGGGATCAAAGGCAGCATAGCGGTGATGACAAGCTAATGCTTTAGCTTCTTTTTCTGTTTCTCGCCAATACTCTAAAGCCTGGGGATGGGTTCCCCAAGCTTGATAAGCAAACTCCCGCCAAGGAGCCAAAATTTCTGGATCATCCAGCAATTCTACATTCTTTCTCCTAGCAACTTCAGCACGAACTTGTTCTAACTGGCGGTCGTAAGGAATAATGCAAACAGGAATATCTTGACCAACATTGACTTCGATACTGTTGAGCAGTGCCACGAGTTGGTCATAGACTACATCATTGGCTAGGGTATAAATACCATTGGTCATGATTACTTAACCAAAATTTTCCACAAAATTAGAGAAAATCTAATAAATAAAAATTAATATGTATTGGCTGTTAACCAATTGGACAAATCTATATTTAACATGTCTTGTATTTTCAAAATGTCATCTTTATAAAAATCAATTAATTTAAGTTTTATTTGTACAGAAATTTCTTTTTTTTGGCTTTCATTTAAAATTGAAGAGCAATCTGGTTTAAAACTTGAATTAACACCGATAAAATCAAAAAAAGAAGGAAAAAGTGTTTCTTTTTTCAATTCTTCAAACAAATAAAAGCGAATTATATACTTATCAAATTCCTTTAAATACAGATTTATAAATTGAGAATAAAGCCCCCGGCAAAGAAGTTTATGATCATCAAATATTTCTTGATAATTTCTATGGTTCACATTATTATGTTTTATATTGAAATTAGATAATGCTCTGTCTACAGGATTGCGAAGTATGGCAATTAACTTTACATGGGAAAGATATTTTTTTATTGTTTGGCAAGCTCTTATACTCTGAAAATAAACACTTGAGACTTCTCCTACAACCATCTCATTAGGAACCTGATCATACAATTTTTTATATTCCGCTATTGTTGTTATACAATTCTCACCAGTTTCTCTATTGCCTTCACGGTTAAAAAAATCGATACCTTTCTTGGGGTAAATATAAATTTCAGGATGTTGTTGTAAATAAAAATGTAAAGAACTTGTTCCACATTTATGTCCACCTAGAACAATGAAGTCTGGTTTATTAATAGTAGTCATTGTCATTAGTCAATCTACAAATAGAATTGTATACTATGAATCAACAAAATTTTCTACAAAATCAGAAAGCCAGTTGAGCAAATTCAGCTTATGCAAAATAATCTGACGTGCTTCGGCAATCTGAGGGCGATGTTCGTGCCAAAGCTGGGGATTAGCTGTCACTTCTTTGATATAAGCAATACCTTGTTTATCTAAACTCGGCAACCGGAGAAAGCTTCCTGGTGGCAGTAACTTATCCGCAGCGCTTCCTCCATAATAAATCGGCAAACACCAAGCGAGTAAAGCATCCCAGAGTTTTTCGCTCACATACCACTCATTCTCAGCATAATTTTCAATGGCCAGGTTGTAATAGTAAGGAGCCATGACATTCCACTTATTACCAACTGTCCCTCTGGAATTACACCATTCTGGCAAATTGCGACCGTATAGAACAAAATTTACCTTTTCTTCCTCAAGTTTTCTCAGGAAAGCTAAACGACGCTGGTGATTGGCAGTGCGAGCAATTCCGGAAGTAATCCAAGAACAGGAGCCTATCTTCATTGGTGGTGGTGCTTCATTTAAGTCCTGAAAAGAATTGCTCAGATACCAAATTGCTGGCATATAATCAGGTACTGGAGCAAAATCATCAGGACCAGAAATATAGCCACAGTAGTTCTGAGCTTGCTGATATTCCTTAATAATTTGCTCTTGATGTTTCTTAAAAGGGGGTTCCCGGCGCAAGTAAATAATTCTTTCTTGGGGAAGACCTCGAAATAATTGTCCTGTGTCGAGTTGACTAGGCTCTTGCTGGTAAAAGTCAAATTGATACAAGAGTAGAAAATCTGGTTTGGCAGCATTCGCTTCCATCTGAATCTGACCCCAGCAACCAAATGCTTGAGGGGTTTGACTCCACTGCCAATCACCTAGATTCATCTTGGGGTATGAGCAGAGCATCCCCACAACTTTTCTGTCCATAGGTCAACTTTCTATAGAAGCATCTTACATATATTCTCACCGTGGTCTCTATAGAGTAACTCGCCGTTGAAAAGTAATAAATTCACTATAGACAGGCATGATAAGAGTACAAAAAAGCTTGGATATGATGCAAATTTTTCTCAAATCATTATATATTTGTCTAAACTTTTCCATAAATATTGACAAAAAATATTTATCCTGATAAAAGTACTAGCACCACTACGTAAATATACGTAAACAAACCACATTATGTTACGAAATGTAAATAAAGGTCAGGCTCTTACCAATCACCTATAACGACCTTCACCTGATGAAGATGAAGCTTCTAATACAACACAATCAGCATCGAGATGAGATTTCATGTGTCCTAGGTTACATTAACACCATCGTACCAGGACTTAAATCAAGGAAGGTTGAAGTTAAGGTACTCTCCACCAGGGAGAGTAATTTCCAAGAATGGCTAAAGTCTCTAGTTTGGTCGGATGCGGTACAAATGAACTCCAATCAACTGCTCTTTGCGCTACTAGCTAAATTTTTGGGTAAAAAAATCATTCTGAAATACCATTATCCTATTTATGAATCAACTCATTTTGAGTATAAAAAGCTGAGTTTCCTGGAGCAGATAAGAGCAGAAATTGTTGATTCTATACCTGGAGCTAATTACCCTTTAAAATGGAAAATTTACCCGATTGTGCGGTGGTCAAGGTTGTTGAAAAGGCTTGCCACGGCTCTAGTAGCTGATTATCATACTGCCTCTAGCCAGCTGTTAAGCAAATCCTGTGTTTTGCCTTGGCCAGTGTTCACTTTATATAATCCCATAGCAATACCCAATTGTCTCAGTCCTAAACAGCTAAAGGACTTGTCCTATCCTTATACTTTCATCTTTGCTGGTCGATTGCATTTCGATAAAGGCGTTGATCTACTAATCAAAGCTGCCAGATTGCTGTTAAATCGGCGTCAAGATTTTAGAGTCTTAGTCATTGGAGATGGTAGAGATTTTGAACGGCTAAAAACTCTCGCATCTGAGCTAGAGCTTTCGAGTCATGTCAGTTTTTCGGGAAAACTGACTCATCCAGAAGTCTTAGCCAAAATCACAGAAGCGATCGCACTGGTCTATCCTTCTCGTTGGGAAGAACCCGTTGGTTATACCGTACTCGAAGCTGCTAAGGTGCAAACTTGCACAATTGTATCGAATAAGGGGGCTTTACCAGAAGTGGCTAGTCTCACTAGCTTCTTTTTTGAAAGTGAAGATGTAGAAGCATTGGCAAATCATTTGAATTACTGTCTGGATCATCCTGAAGAACTACTGGCAAGAGGCAGACAAGGGAGTAAGTATGTGGCGGAAAAATTCTCTCCAGACAAGAGGGTGGATCAATTGCTCTCGATTTGTCAGCAGGCATTTATGGCTTAGCTTGAAAATAGACCCGGGGAGACTGGGAAACGGGTCGAGATGGATTTTCATCCATGGTGGTTGAATATCGGGACTGCCTTCTGCCTCCTTTTTGTAAGCGATCGCGCAATATTATACGCTCTTTAGATTGCAGTGATAGGCTAGAGGTAACAATTACAGGAAGGATCATGGAAACCCTCGCTTACTTTTATCTAACTGCAACTGAACAAGGCTCTGAAAACGGAGAGTCAGTAACCAGCGGCGACTACAGCTTAAGCATACTCCAGGAATTGAAGCAGCCCAAGCTTCTCAATTGGGTCTTGATGTCACTCTCCTGCCTGACTGTCATGACTGTTTTGAATACAGCTAACCCAGTTTTAGCCATGAGCAGAGGAGACAGTGGTATAGATGTAACCTCTCTCCAGGAAGACCTCAAAGCCAGCGGTTACTACGAAGGGCCAGTCACAGGATTTTATGGTTCTTTGACGGAAGAAGCAGTAATTAAATTCCAGAATGCTAAAGGATTGGTTCCTGATGGGATTGTTGGTTCAATGACCCAATCAGCACTAGTCTACGTCAAAGAGGAGAAACTACCCCAGGAGTTTCCCAATGAGGTTAACTTTAATGAAGACAGCCGGGGTGCAGATAGCTCCGTTTTGCTCCTCAAGAGAGGAAACAAAAATGCCATAGTTGCTTCTCTCCAAAGAAATATGCAGACAAATGGTTACTACAATGGTCCAATTACTGGATACTATGGCTCTTTTACTGAAGCCGCTGTCAAGGAATTCCAGAGAGCCAAGGGACTACAAGTTGATGGCGTTGCCGGTCCTGTAACCAGAGCAGCATTAGAATCAAGTTCAGGAGAAGGGATACCGCCGCAAACAGTGGAAAACTCTCCTTATTTTTTCAATGAAGACCCTTTCTTACAGGAAAATGAACCCTTCTTACAGGAAAATGAAACTTTCTCACAGCCAAATGAGTTTCAGGGAGTCCAGCAAGAGTATACTGGTGTGCAAAACTAGTAGGCAAACTCTTACTAGACAAAATCTGGGTTAGATACTCGGTGTTTTGCAAAAGCTGGGGAGCCTGGGGGAGCAGGGGGAGAAAAACCTGAGCCAGGATAACGAAATGAGCTGAGCAATCGCGCTATGACAATATTTGGTTTTTTGGGTGGAACGATTACGGCTGTTGAGACTGGATATAAGGTTTTTCCTTATCCAAAGCCAGATAAAATTTTTAATAGGCTAAGTGATGCTAAATGGTTTTTGGCAGTAAGATGGTGCGATGAACTCTCTGCTCCCGCAGGTATTATTAACAATGTGGGAGAACTAGCTTTTTTCAATGAGATAGTTTTGCATATGGGGGAAGAAAAGTTTATCCCTCAGCAATATCGACTCGATATCTTTGCTCAATGCTTACCTCTGCAACCAAACGAAACCGCTATTTATCAATTTCCAGTTAGCGATCGCACTTTGGAAATACGAGCTTTAGAGATAGATTCTCGCTATGGAAAAGTGGCTTTAGTCCGAGAGTTATATCAAGTTCGGTAAAATACTTACACTTTGGTGGAAATAAGGCAGAGGGCAGAGGGCAGAGGGCAGAAGGTAAGGAAGAAAGTTTGCACGGTAGGTTTGCATGGTAGAAAGGAATTATAACTGTTTATCCGCACTTTATATTATATGTTAGCAAATGTCATAATCTTGAACAACTCATCGAGATTGACGAAAATATCTTCAATGCGAGAGTTGGGATAGATGAGTTGGTGTAGAGCACAACCAGGTAGGGTTTCTCCTAGTAAATAGTAATATTCAACACCAACTAGATTGCTCAGGAGCCAGTAGCAATGATATACATAGTTGGGGGAGAAAATTTCGATAACTTTAGTACCTGGACTACAGAATACTATATTCGTCAAACCACTGCCGTGGGGAGAGATAACAACTTTAGCCTGAGCCAGTAATGCTGCCTGTTGGCGAACAGTCATTACTTCTAAAGAGACGCTGGTAAAACCAAATTGATTTAAGAAGCTGATAACTTCCTGTTCGTTGATAACTAGGCGGTTGTTTGCAGATTGACGACTGATGTAAAGACGTTCTATTTTTTCTAAGGCAGTGCCGATAAAAAAGTTTTTTTCCTTTAATCTCGACCCGTCCCCCTGTCTCCCCGTCTCCCTGTCTATTTTCCTGTCAACAAATGTATTTTTCAAAAAATTGATAGCCCACTGCGGCATCCAGGCTACAGTACCAGGAAAAGAGGGAACAATTAATTTTTTAGCTTGCAAATGAGGATAGTCAGCGGTTTCGAGTATTTTTGTTGGTGGAATACCCAAAGCCTTCAATGTCTCTTTCTGGAAGGGGAGATGACTGCTAACTAAAAAATAGTCAATCTCCGCCAACTTTATGCCACTTTGACGCAATAATTCTATGCGAGGCAAGATATCCAACATCCAATGAAAGTA
Organism: Symploca sp. SIO1C2; assembly: GCA_010672925.1. Taxonomy (GTDB): domain Bacteria; phylum Cyanobacteriota; class Cyanobacteriia; order Cyanobacteriales; family Coleofasciculaceae; genus Caldora. The sequence goes on from JAAHFP010000015.1 coordinate 38,481, forward strand.
TAAATCATTGAGGAGACCGGCTAAAATAGCTACTGTTCCTTCTATTCTCTGAATTGGTGGTAATTTCCCCAATGAAAAAATAGAATGTTTACTCGGATGTTGCTCTGGATGTCCTGGACTTAAAATGGGAAATTCTGGAGAAAGGTCTCCTAGGAGTTGATTATCGGCGGTAATTACCGCACTTGTAGACTGATCTTGATGCAACCAGAAATGCCCTTCTGGAATTACTGCTACAAAAGGGGCTGGTAACTCAATCTGACTGCCAAAGCGAAAGCTAAAATGTATAGTATCCTCTGGTGTCTTCGGTGGAATTAAAGGAATAATACTCTGGGGATAAATAGGAAAATAATTACTATCGACCAAGCCTTGGTGAGATACCCAATCCTGGGTTCGTTCATAAAAACTCTGGGGAGTATCAATAGATAATTCTAAAGTTTCTTGACTTATATCAACTGCTGCTTCTATGTTTCCTTGGTTTGCTAGTAATTTCCTTAACTCCACCAGGCTTTCGCTTTGTAAGGCTTCAGGGTAGGAGATAGCTTGTTGATAAACAGCAATGGCTCCCTCAATATCTCCTGTTTGTACCAGAACTTTGCCCAACTCCAAATAAACTAAAGGTGATTCTGGTTGCAACTGTATCGCTTGTTGATAAGCCGCGATCGCTCCTTGCCCCTGTGCTACCTTTAAATTACGTGGTTTAGCTAAAACTTGACCCAAATAAAAGAAAGTTTCCCAGGAGACTGATGAGCTTTGGAGAGATTTCAATAGGCTGGCATTAGCCTTTCTTTCTGAAGAGCAACCCCACTGGCGGCGATGGCCATCCGCGACGAAGGTAAGAAACAAGTCAAATCTTCTTCCCTTCTGCCCTCTGCCCTCTGCCTTCTGCCTTGTTTCTTGAAAGACTACTTGATTATCTACCAGATCACAGTAAGCTTGGGCAAAACTGGGTTGCAGCTGAATTGCTTGTTGCCAAAGGACAATAGCTTCATCCAGCTTGCCTTGTTGTCGGAGAATGTCTCCCCAATCACTGTAAGCTGCTGCAAAGTCTGGTTGAATTTGGATCCCTCGCTGAAAACAAGTAATCGCTTTATCCCAACTGCCTTGTTGCTTAAAACACAATCCCAAATTGTAGTAAGTTTCCACCAGATCCGGTTGAATCTCTAAAGCTTGGGCATAGCAGGTGATAGCTGCTGGGAAATTGGCTAATTTCTGATGTACTTGTCCCTGATGTTGGTATGCTTGCCAAAAATCTGGCTTAAGTTCAATGGCCCTCTGCCAACAGGTAATTGCTTCATCAAAGTTTCCCTGTTGTGCGATCGCTTGTCCTAAATTATAGTGAGCTTTGTACTGACTTGCATCTAATTCCAGAATTTGCCAGTAAACCTCTGTAGCTACTGGCAGGTTGCGCTTCTGGAGAAGTCTGATTGCCGTGGTAGTCAATACTGTAATTAATTCCTCCAGCCACTGCTCAATTTCCTCCGGAGTTCCCTGAGTAATGGCACATAACCAAACAGCTTGTGCTTCTGAAGCTTCTCCTGCTAGTAACTGGGCTAATCCCAGATACCAATAATTAGACATCAAAGTAGGATTAGCCTCAATACTCTGTTCATAGAGACTGATAGCTTTACTATATTGCCCTTGTACCAGGTATTCAGCCGCTTGTTCTTGCATTCTTGATTCGATAGCCAGCTTGCTCAATTCTTTGTGAACTTTGTGTCTTTGTTGTCAAAATCACTTCTTGCCTAATTTTTAATCCATGCCATCGCCTGCTCTTGCTCAGACCAAGAAAAGCATTTCACTTCGATACTGGGAAAAAGTTTGCTGCTGACAGTAGCTATCTTAGTCAACCAACTTAGTTCGCAAACTACGGCTTTTTTCTCAAAATCATTCAGATGCCGCAACGCAAACTTCAAATCTTCCAACAATCCCTCTAAGGAAACTCCACCCAAGCTTTTGACTTGAACATAAGCACGAAGCGGCTTATGGGATTTTAACTTCTCTTCAACGACAGCAATCATTTGCTCAATATCACTAGTCTCAATCTTGCCGTCTATTTCTATGCCAATAATATTACCCTGCTCTATGGGAATAAACGAAATCATTATATTACCTCGTTTGTTGTTTGTTATTTGTATTAAAGAAATAAGCTAAGAAGCATTTAAATTGAGTTGTCCTAATATCCGCGTCTCCGGGAACACATATCCTCACGTCAATACCAATTAACAATTTAAATGCGTAACAGCTTAGCTCCTACTTTCATGACCTGGTGGTAAAAAAAATTTCATCAGGACTGCCTTCGGAGCAATAGTGAGCAAGATGCTCACACTACCTCGACAACATCGGGTTACTTCCCTTTTAACGCAACCATATTTCTACCATTATAACGTTGATCACGGCATAATTGAGGCAGCTCTTTAACTCAATCTTTACAAATCTTCCATGAGTCACAAACCAACTTTGTATATTGAACAATCTGGGGTGATTCCCTATCGCCTCAAAGATGGTAACATCGAAGTCTTGCTAATTACTTCCATGAGTAGCAAACGCTGGATTATTCCCAAAGGATTGGTTGAGCCAGGAATGACTCCTCAAGACTCAGCAGCAAAGGAAGCTGGGGAAGAAGCAGGAGTGATTGGTGAAGTGTTGCCAACTTTGATGGGTACTTACGACTATCGCAAATGGGGAGGTATCTGCCGAGTTGAGGTATTTTTAATGCGAGTGGAAATGGTGTTAGAAGATTGGCTAGAAGCTCAATACAGAAAGCGCAGATGGTGTACTGTTGAAGAAGCCGTTGACTCTGTGCGAGAAATGGAACTCAAAGATATCTTCACTACTTTATCCAGTATAGTTTAACTCATCCCCATCCCTCTTAGGGATTAGTAAGATTGATGAAAATTAGAGCCATTACTACTGGTTTATTACTCCAATCAGCAAACCAGCCACAAAAACTTCAACAAGTAGCGGCTTTTAACCAGCAAGCCAAGGATTTTTTTGTCCAGCAAGGCTACGAAGTGCAAACAACCCGCATTGCTACTAACTCTTGGGGAGAATATTTAGTTGGCTTAACTGCTAAGGAAATTGTTAAACAAGTTCAGAATCTAGAACAATTTTGCCATAACTTACAGATTCAATTTTGCAGTATCGGTCATGTCAACACCCCTGAGTACATTGCTCTGATTCCGGAAATTAACCAAAATACCTCAATCATCTACTGCTCTAGTAAAATAGGTGATACTGCAAATGGCATCAATTTTGAGAATATCCGAGCCTCTGCCCAAGTAATTAAGGGGATTTCTAAACTAACAGCCAATGGTTATGGCAACTTTCGCTTTTGTGCTTGGGCAAACTGTCCTCCTGGAATTCCCTTTTTCCCTACCTCCTACCATCAAGGTAATACCTCTTTTGCCCTGGCCTTAGAGTTTCCTGACTTAGTAATGCAAGCCTTTGCCAACTCGGACAATCTCAAAACAGCCGAAAAGAATCTCAGATTCTTATTGGAAACCGAGTTAACTAAAATCGAAACTTTAGCAGAACAGATTTCCCAACTATTCCAGATTGAATATCGGGGAATTGACTCTTCCCTCGCTCCTACCCTAGAGAGAGATGCTAGTATTGCCTTTGCCTATGAAAACCTGGGATTGAATAAATTTGGGCATCAAGGCACTTTGGCCATCTCTGCTGTAATTACTCGGGTTTTGAAAAGTTTGTCCGTAAAACTATGTGGTTACTCTGGTTTAATGCTACCAGTTTGTGAAGACTTAGGACTAGCTCAAAGAGCCAACGAGCAAACCTACAATCTTACCAATCTACTGTTATATTCAGCAGTTTGTGGTTGTGGACTGGATACAGTTCCCCTTCCAGGAGATATAACTATTGAGCAGCTAGAAGCCATCCTGATGGATTTAGCAGCTTTGGCAATTAAACTCAATAAACCCCTCTCTGCCAGATTATTCCCTATACCTGGGAAAAAAGTTGGGGAGATGACCGCCTTCAATTCCCCCTATTTGGTAGATTGTAGGATATTTGGAGTTGAAGATTGAAGATTTTAGATTTATTCCCTAAATAAATTTAGGTGCTTGTGACCGTTTGGATTCTTCAATCTAAAATCTAAAATCTAAAATCTAAAATCTACCTAACACCTAATAATGCACTCCTGACTTGCGATGATGTATCGCTGTTACTCCTTCGGATAGCAACTTACCATTTTTAACCACTACATAGATTAGCCAGTGGTCACCACATTCCATTCGATTTTCTACTGTGCATTCTAAATAAGCGAGAGCATCGGTGAGAATTGGAGAGCCATTTTCCGCCTCTTCTGTTGCTACCCCAGCAAAGCGGTCTTCTCCAGGACCAAAGGGTTTCAGGAAATGCTTCATCAAGCCCAAATGTTGGCCTTCTTTTAAGATATTCAAGACCAATTTGTCGCCATTGTACATCAGGGATTCTATTGCCCGGTCCCTAGCCACTGCAATTGTTAAACCAGGAGGGTTAAAGGTGGCTTGAGCAATCCAATCCGCTAGCATTGCTCCACTGATTTCTCCTTGCTTAGTAGTAACAATACACAGAGAACCAATCAAACGTCCCACAGCTTGCTCAGTCCGGGCTGCCTGAGACTCACTCACAGATTTTCGACTTGTCCGAGCTTTTTTAGCTTTTTTGAGGGCTTGGGCAAAATCAGTGCCCGCTTCTTCACAATATTGGAGAGTCACTTCAGTGGGTTTGAATTTTACCCGAATGGTCTCAAAACCAAACTGGTAACCAGCATCCCGGAACTTAGATTCAATCAAGTCGATTGCTTCGCCACTCCAACCAAAAGAACCAAAGACTCCAGCCAGTTTAGTTGTAGTAGCAGTAGATAATACAGTACCAAGGGCTGTTTGTATCTGCGTCGGCGCATGACCTCCTAAGGTAGGAGAACCCATAATAAATCCATCAGCCTTTTCCACTACTGTCTGAATTTCCTCCGGTTCCGCCGCTTCGCAGTTAAGGCATTCCACTGCTACACCAGCTTTAGTAATACCCCGGGCAATTGCTTGGGCTAAAGTGCCAGTATTGCCGTAAGCTGAAGCATAAAGGAGGGCAACCGTGAGTTCCTGAGTTTTTTGCTTCTTACTCCACTCCCGATAGGAATTAGTTAGATGGGATAAGCCATAGCGTACCAAGGGACCATGACCAGTAGCGTAAATCTTGGCAGGGAAAGCATCCAGTTTATCCAGCGCCTTTTCTACTTGTCGCGCATGGGGAGCCATTAAACAATCAAAATAATAGCGTCGGTCTTCACTATAGACTGTCCAACCCTCATCCATTACTTGGTTTCCACAAATATGAGACCCAAAGAGTTTATCGGTAAACAGGATTGCCGTTTGTGGATCATAGGTGCACATCGCCGCAGGCCAACGAGGACTTGGGGTCAGGGCAAATTCCAGACAATGACCTTGGCCTAAATCTAGAGTTTCCTCACCCCGCACTACCTTAATATTTAGCTCTTGGTCTGGTAAAATACTTCGTAGAGTGATCGCTCCTGGGTTGGAACAAACAAAGGTAATCTGAGGTGCTAGCTCCAATAAAGTTTTTAGGGTGAACCCCCGGTTAGGATTTACGTGACCAAGAATCACATAATCAATACTTTTCAGGTCAAATCGTGCTTGCAACGCTTCCAGAAAAACTTCCGTAAAGGATTCTCCCGGTGGGTCAAACAGAGCAATTTTATCCCCTCTAATCACATAGGAATTGGCAGTAGTACCTCGTTGCAGAGCATACTCAATTTCAAACTTGAGGCGCTCCCAAGTGCGCGATCGCACTACAGTAGTATCTGCATTAATGGGGAAAACTTGTACATCTCTTTGCTTAGTTTCTGGCATTGCTCTTTTAACAACTAATTTTACTTTTACTTGAGAAAAAGATCTATAAAAACTGGCTATTATCGACTAGATACTGGTTGATATCAAAGTATTTGCAACTATATTTTTATTTTAAATTAAATTTATTCCTGTATATATTAGTAAAGTCAATAGTTTCGATAATTAGGCTGGCGAAAATAACCCGTCAGTTAAAAAAGGTGAAAAAACTTACGACACAAGCTTTCTTTCCTTCTGCCTTCTGCCTTCTGCCTTCTGCCTTCTGCCTTCTGCCTTCTGCCTTCTTACACTAGGAATCTTCAACCTGACATGATCTTAGTAGCTCTATTAGCAAGCAATCCTCGTCATCTTTTTCTGGTAAAGCTTCTAAGCTAGAAAGCAAGTTGTAGAATAATTCTAAGCTAACTGAGCGTAGGGAATGATGGGCAGGTAGAGCAACTAATTCTAATATGGCTTGATGGCGCACTTTTCCTCGCCCCAAAAGCCTCAGCCACAGCGTTTCCTTGCTATTCGGCAACTCATCAATCGCCACCAGTCCAGTCTTGAATGCGGGGGCCATAACATAAATCCCCGTCTCTTCTTTTGTGCTTGCTTCAGCCCCAAATCCCTCTAAAGTCTCTTCTGAGATACTCGAACCCAAAATCCATAACCGGGGTAAGTCTAATCCAACCGAGTCTTTTTCTCTGTCTGCGGCTCGGTGAAATTCTCCCTGAACTTCTAATAATTTGATCAAACTAGCACTTATCTCATCAGGGGTTACAGGATGGTGATAGGGTTCAAGCAACGCTCTGGTCTTCGCTAATCTAGCTAATAATCCTAAATCTTGGGGTAACTCGGATACCCTAGGGGCAAACCATAGGTCGATGTCTGGACTAGGAGGGATGGTTAGCGTTCGCTCTGTTTCTACTTTACCATAGGGAGAGAGCAACTTTTCCAGGAAAGCTTTACTAAACTGTTCGTAAGTAAATGTCTTCAAGTCTATCGGTTCTTCTTCCTCATCAAGCTCGATACCTAGCTCAAAATCGGCACATAAATGAGCTTTACCAATATAGTTAGGTGCTACGGCACAAAAATTTTCATCTGGTTCATAATAGCGGCAGATGCGACAGCTTTTAGTCCTCTTCATCTTTTTGTAGGATAGTAGCAAAAGTAACCAGCTCGACTATTTTAGTATGGAAGAATACTTGCAAACTAGTGCCATCATTGACTGGCAGCATCCGGCTATTTTAGCCCTTGCCCAGAAGATTGCCTCAGAATACCAAACAACTGAAGCGATGGCCAAGGCTTGCTTTGAATGGGTTCGAGACAAGATTTATCATAGTTTTGACTATCAAATGAACCCTGTTACCTGTAGAGCCTCTGATGTACTCCAATACAAAACAGGCTACTGTTATGCCAAAAGTCATTTGCTAGCGGCGTTACTACGAGCCAATGGTATTCCAGCAGGGTTTTGCTATCAACGATTGAGTATTGATGATCAAGGCGCTCCCTATAGTTTACATGGTTTCAACGCCGTTTATTTACCGGAAGTTGGTTGGTATCGTATTGATCCTAGAGGAAATCGAGAAGGCGTTGATGCTCAGTTTATGCCACCCCAAGAAAAGTTAGCTTTCCAAATTCAGCTGCCTGAAGAAGCAGATTTCCCCTCTATACTCTCGGAACCCCTGACCGTTGTTGTCGAAGCTTTACAAGCTCATAGTACTTGGGATGAGATGCTTCAGAATCTTCCAGATATAGCAAAATTTTCCAGGGCAGGGGGCAAAAGGTAGAAGGGAATAGAAAAATAAATTATCTAATTTTCAATTCTCAATTTTAATTTGTCTCACCTGTTGCTTTTTGTGCCTCCTCTACCCAACTATCGAACAAGTCTTGATGATTTGTAACCCATTCTTGAGCATGGCGACGGATATCTTCTGGAGTACTTTCTCCCTCTTTGATATATAGGCTTTCGGTATTAACATCCTCAGGGGGAATTTCAACTAGTTCAAACCAACGCTTGGCAGCTGGGTTAGCGGCTAAAAATTCTTTGTTAGCAAAAATACGCTGGCGATCGATTCCAAATCCGAGATTCTTACCTGCTACCGAGGTATCTTTTTCAGTGATATTTTTCTGGGATTCTGGCAGAGAGGTAAAGGGAACTTCTAACCAAATGACATCTTGCTCTGGTTTTAAGACTGTAGATATCCAGTGGGGATTAAAGGCGTAGTAGAGGACACTTTTACCTTGCTGCTGGCGAGTAATCACATCGGCAAGCAGAGTAATGTATTGTCCTCGATTATGTTCAACGGTATCTTCTAGTCCGTAAGCTTTGAGGTGATGATCGATAATCACTTCACAAAACCAACCGGGATTACAACCAACTAAATTAGCTTTACCATTGCCGTCTGAATCAAATAGTTGAGCAATTTTTGGATCTTTAAGTTGTCCTAGGTTAGTAATTTGATATTGATCAGCAGTTTTTTTATCAATCTGATAGCCTTGTACTAAAGGAGCAGTCAGAACCCCAACTTGTTTTAATTTTGTTTGACCTCCAGCATTGGCAAAAAATTCCTGGTGTGCTCTTTCGCCATTAATTGTACTGTAATCTAGGTCACCATTAGCGACAGATACATAAATAGCAGGATAGTCAATTTCTTGCGGTTCTGCGATTTCATAGCCAAGTTTTTCCAGACCAATATTCACAATCGCAGTTTGAAAATGTTCCTCTGTCCAGTTACTATGGGCAGCACGAACTTTGGTTTTCTTAGTAGGGGAAGTTGATTGACAGGCAATTAAACCCAGCAGTAAAAATGTCCCAGTTATTCCTAAAGTCAGTTGCCTCAATTGTCGTTTCATGGAATTAACTGCTTAATTCTTCTGATATTGTGCTTCTAAGTCTTTCCAATCTCCTAATCCCATAAGCTCCGCAAACTGCTCAAAAGTTGTAACCTGAGACAACAGGGAACTATTTTCTCCTGCATCTTTGAGATGCTGCAAGGCCAGGGTCATGGCGTGGGTGGCAGAAAAAAGCCCGGTCACCGGATAAATGATCAGTGAATAACCCATTCGATGAAGCTCATCGACAGAAAGCAGCGGCGTGCGGCCAAATTCTACCATATTGGCAACCAAGCAAGTTCCAGAGAATTCTTTGGCAACCTTTTCCAGCTCTTCTACAGATTCTAGAGCATCGAAAAACAGCCCATCAGCTCCCACCTTAAGGGACTCATAACCACGAGCCATAGCTTCATCAAGCCCTTTCACAGAGCGAGCATCAGTACGAGCAAAAATCATAAACTCAGGATTTCGCCTAGCTTTAAGAGCAGCAGTAATTTTAGTAATAAATTCCTGGCGTTCGATTACTTGCTTACCCTGCATATGACCACAGCGTTTGTTTGCTTGGTCTTCTATGTGAATAGCACTAGCTTGAGCATCTTCAAACTCATGTACTGTACGTACAATATTGACGATACTACCATAGCCAGTATCTGCATCTGCTAACAGAGGAATATTGACTACTTTACTAATACCTGAGACGTGGGCTGCCATTTCAGTCTGGGTCATAAAGCCGTAATCAGGTAATCCCAGTTTACTAGCAGATGCTCCGTAACCGGTAAGATAAATCGCCGGAAAATCAAGGGATTCGATAACTTTTGCTGAGACAGCATCGTAGGCTCCCGGTGCTACAATTGGTGACTCAGATAGTAGTGCACGCAAACTTTTTTTCTTCATAACCACTATGGAAGAATAATTTTAGATTTTAGATTTTAGATTTTAGATTGAGCTAATTATACCTTCTTCTGTGTCAGCCAAAAGTTATAATTTATTCGTTGCAAGTAAGAGCGAGCAAAAACCAACCTTGCTATGAAAGTTCAATCTATCGAGTTAAAGTATTTCAAAAGATTTCGGGATTCTTCTTTTGATTTCACTGATCCAGAAACTGGACTGGCACGAAATCTGATAGTTTTGATCGGAATGAACAGTGCTGGCAAAACCAGTCTTCTACAAGCAATTGCTTCAACGTTAGGGGTAGCAACTGGGCGGTTAAAGTTACTTTCAGATTTGGAATGGCCAGGATTTAATTATGAATTAGTAGCCAGCAACTGGGGGAGGTTTGAGTCAGATGTCACTGTAAAAGTACAATTTTCATTACCAGAACTCCAGGCAGTTCAAGAGTTTCAGCAAAAATTACAAGAAATGGGGCGGGATTTAACACCTCCTGATCAAAAATATGTTGTGAACCTGAGATGGCGAGATGGAAGAGTTCAGGCAGACACTGCTGCTCAATTGTTTCAATTCAAGGGCAGAGAATATGCCAAGCAACTGCGTCGCTATGAAGGTTTTCAAGTGTTTGAACGAGTTGGCTCAATTCTATGGTATACAGAGCAGAGAACTTCAACTAGTTTAACTCCTGAAAATCAGGATAGTCAAATTGAAATTACAGATGATATTTTACGCGATCGCTTATCGAAATGGCGGCAATTTCATCAAAATTTTGAAAAAAAAGACAAGGTTCAGCAATTACGTCCTGGACAGAAAGACTTATATGCTGAAATTGAGCAGACTTATCAAGATATTTTTCCAGGATGTAGCTTTGAAGGTCCTGTTCCTCGGGAAGGAATTGATGATATATTGAGTGAGCCCTGGTTTTATCTATATGATGGCAAAAATCAGTATGAGATATCTGAGATGTCTGCTGGTGAGCGTGCTACTTTTCCAATACTGGTAGACTTTGCCAATTGGAATATTCACAACTCGATTATCTTGATTGATGAAATTGAATTACACTTACATCCACCAATGCAACAGGCATTACTGAGGATTTTGCCCAAATTAGGTAAAAATAATCAATTTATTATTACAACCTACTCTGATTATATAGAGCAGCTAGTACCTGAAGCATATATTGTTCGATTGGAGGGGTGATTGTGGGAGTTGTTAATGAAAAAATTTTTTTCACTGCAAGTGAGAAATCCTTAAACCTAATACTTAACACCTAATTTCTGGACAAATGCAGCGTGTTCAGGAGACTGCACACCCTCTTGTAAAACCTGCAATACATTCTTCATATTTCCAGATAAAATTGATGTAACCGCTAACCTCAATCCAGGAAAGATGCGACTCCGGATAATGCCATCGGTATCTACAGGTAATTCGACATATTCACCCTGTTCTAAATAAAACCAGCTAATTTTTTGCTCTAGAACTTGCCAAACAATATATTCCTTTACTCCATTCCGGCGATAAACTTGTTTTTTAGTATGAAGATCGATAGCAACACTGCTAGCGGCAATTTCCACCATTAACTCTGGAGCACCTTCAATATAATCATCTTCACTTAAACTTGCTTGACCCCCAGCTTCTGGCAAGATGAGGAGAACAGCATCCGGTTGAGGTTCGTTGTCCATATCGAGCCGTACAGTGGGAGCATCCCCGACAGCAACACCCGAAGTCATAGCTTCGTAGTTGCCTAGCCATGTCATCATCCAACCGTGAGGTTGACCGTGGCTCTTGAAACGCAATGCAGCAGCCATATAAACAATTCCTTCAATCAACTCAGCTTTTTTGAGGCTAGACATGGCGTCATAGCGTCGTTCAAACTCGTAACGATTTAAGCGATCGCCATTTTCTAGGAGGGGAATTGCCAAACGCTGGGAGGGTGTTTTAACCATCTGATCGTCGTGAGACTGTTAAATATTAAGACTACTACTTCAAGTGTATAATTACGCCAAATTCCACTTGTTAAAAGTAGTCACAGTAACGGCTTATGAGTAAGGATGCTCTTGGGTGGCGTAAAAAATTCGGTGTACTCGCACCCAGTACCAATACGATCGTACAACCGGATTTTCACCGTATGGAAGTACCTGGTGTGACCAGTCATACCTCAAGAATTCATATCGTTGACCAAGACCTGAGTAACGATCAAGCTATGCTCCGGCTTTTAGATCAAATTCGTGATGAAATTCTCAAAGCAATTGATCGGGTTAAAACTGCTGAAGTTGATTACCTAGTGATGGGTATGAGTGCGGAAACCTTTTGGGGAGGGCTCGAAGGCAGCAAAGCTTTTGTGAAACGCATTGAAGACTATAGCGGCCTTAAAGTAGCTACTGGTTCACGCTCTTGCATGACAGCTTTAGAGCAGTTTAATGTCAAAAATGTGGGAGTCATTACTCCCTACCAACCGATCGCTGATGAAAATGTGAGAAAATTCTTCTCGGAAATCGGGATGAATATAGTTAAGCTTACAGGTTTGAGGTGTCCAACAGCTGTCGCGATCGCGGAAGTACCGGAAGAGGTATTGCGTGCTACCCTACTAGAAATGAATGATGATTCAATCGAAGCATTTGTACAAGTAGGAACTAACCTCAGTATGGTTCGCCTTGCCGATGAAGCTGAGCGCTGGTTAGGTAAACCGGTGATTGCCATTAATGCCGCTACTTGGTGGTATGCCTTAAGACAAAATGGCATTAACGATAAGGTCTACGGATGTGGTCGTTTATTGCGGGAATTTTAACTGTAAATCAAAGCAATAGGGTGGAAAATATGCCTGTATTTGGTAATGCTCTTACTTTTGGGAATGCCCCAGCTTTGCTAGTGGTGGATCTGATTGAAGGCTTCGTTGCTCAGGATGCTCCCTTTTATACTCCTGGTATCGAAACTATCTGCCAACGAGTTCAACTACTGATGAGTACCTTTCGCCAGCATCAGCTTCCCATTGTTCATACTACTGTGGAATATCAAGAAAATGGTATCGACGGTGGTATTTTTGTGGAGAAGATTCCTGCATTGCGGAAATTGGTTCAGGGTTCACGATGGACTCAATTTCCTGAGCAAGTAGCCCCTGATTCCCAGGCTATTGTGGTCTCCAAAAAGTATGCTAGTTCCTTCTTTGGTACTCATTTAGCTGCTTCACTTACCGCCCTCAAAGTTGACTCGTTGGTGATTGTGGGGGTTTCTACCAGCGGTTGTGTTCGTGCCAGTGCTGTAGATGCCCTGCAATATGGCTACCGAACTATTGTGGTAGAAGATTGTGTGATTGATGTGGATCAAGAGGCACATCGAATCAATCTCCGGGACATTCAACGTAAATATGGAGAGGTTTACCATTCAGAACAGGTGCTTGAGATTATTGAACAGCTGCAATAATAAAAAATATTGGTTTGGATTTTTCTAAATTTTTAAATTATGAGATTGGAGTAAAGCTTAATAATGATCAAAAATGGAATTGCTCGAATCATGATGGGGGTTCACAATCTGAGTGAATCTTTGGCATTCTACCGAGATATTATCAAAATGTCCGTTGTGTCAGATCATCCGGTTGACACTGAAACCATTGAGCAGCTGTGGAATTTACCCCAAGGAACAACCGGTAGAGCAGTTTGCCTCAAAAATGAGGAACAGACAACCTTATTAGAACTGATTGAATTTAAGCCCCATTCCGACAAATTTATTCGCTCCGATGCCAACACTTGGGACTACGGTTTATTTACGATCGCTTTTCGGGCTAAGGATGTTGATGCAGCTTACCATTACTTCCAACAACAAGGTTATAAGTTTATCTGTCCTCCCATAACCTACACCCCCAATTGGGTACCAGTAACTGTAAAAGAAGCGATTATGGTAGGCCCGAATGAAACTCCCATTGCCCTGATTGAGCGCTTATCAGAACCGAAACCAGTTATTAAAGGGGATTTCGGCATCCTGTTAGATTCGTCTCAGTTGGTTGCCGATATGGAAGAGGTTACCAAATTTTATGTGGATATCCTAGGGTTCAACAAGGTTTTTGACAAGGCATTACCGGATGGGATGATCGATAATATCCTCAACTTACCCGCTGGAACCCAATCAAGAATGGCATTTATTAACCAGTCGGGAAGTAATAACCCTGCCTTAGAGTTTATCCATTGTTCAGTGAAAGGCGAGTATTTATCTGATGTAGCCAAGCCACCTAATCTAGGATTATTCGCGATCACATTTCAAACCGATGACCTTTCCGCCCTAATCGCCAAGTTGCAAAGTCACGATATTAAGATTATATCTGGTCCTGTTATCTGTTCCAGCAATCAGGAAAAAGCAATCTTAGTAGAAGGACCCAACCGAGTTAATCTACAATTCTTCGAGCAATATCAATAGATTAAACTCTTGTGGAACAGGCATCCTGCCTGTCAAGATCCACAAATCAGTTATAAAAACTGCTGTGGAACAGGCATCTTGCCTGTAAAAGTGCAGATACTGAAAATAAAACTGCTGTGGAACAGGCATCTTGCCTGTTTTAAAGATAAGCTGCATTAATTGGAAGATTTGTTAGGGAGTTAGAGCATTGACAAACAACACTGCATCTGCTGAAACCAGGGGAGAAATCTGCGGCGTATACGAAATATGTATCGGTACTAGTGAACCGGATTCCGCACTCAAATATTGGGAACAATTTGGCTTTAAGAAAGGAGTACAAGGGGAACTCTCCCCAGAGAAAGCCGAGGCACTTTATGGTGTGCGATCGCAACTTGTCGCCATCCGCTTGTATCATCAAGATTCGGATCATGGTTTGATTCGGTTAATGGTTTGGGATCAGCCGACTAACGAAGGACTTGGAATGCGCAAGATGCGTTTACGAGGCAACCGTTGGGGAGCGATGATGAGTGAAGATGTTCTCGCAGTTGCTAATCATGCTGAAATTGCTCAAGCATCTGGGCAAGAAATCTATTTCTTAAACCCTATGTGGGATGTTATCTATGATACAGGCAAAACTTTTAAACCTTTCATAGACCAACCCATCGGAGTTCGAGAAATGATGCTGATTCGTCCCGAATCTCGTCAATTTATCTTTCAACGCTACAACTATCAATTACCAAATTACGGCAAAATCAATTCAGATGCTCCCCTACGCGCCAGTCAGTTTACCCATGTAGGAATGGTTATTCAGGACGACAGCCAAGAAGTAGTACGCTTTTACAGCGAAGTGCTTGGTCTATTGTGCTTTAATGAGGAAGAGTGGGTAAGTACCTATGAGAGCACTAAGACTGGCAGAGACATCTTTCAAATTGGTCCAGGGGAAGAATACTCTACTATTAACTTCGATGATCCTCGTTCCTCTAAGGAAGATTTCCAAAAAGTGCGCTCCGGTAGGCTCAAAATAGTTCGTTACCCTGAAGCACTAGCGGTGGAAGATGTTCACGAATTGGCACGCCCAGGTAGCCTTGGTGTTTCTCTCTATACTTATGTTGTTCGAGATATTGCTGACTACCATCAACGAGTAAGTAAAAGCACTGCTCAGAATATTACCTCTATTTGTGTTAATGAGTTTGGGGAAAGTAGCTTTTCTTTTGTTGCTCCGGATGGTTATTTTTGGACTTTAGTTGAGCAAGGAAGCGAGTAGGTGTTAGGTAGAATTTAGAATTTAGAATTTAGAATTTAGAATAAAAAAATGGCTCACTTGCTATTACTTCTTGTCTTTCTTTGTGTCCCTTTGTGTATTTTTGGTCAATTCCTTAACAAGTTTCTGTTACAGGAAACACTTCTCCCTTCAAGTACAAGTCAAAGTGCTTCTTAAAGTAAAGAATGCTTGTCATATTGGGTTCATCACATTCATCGGGAGTGAATTCATAGATAGGTAATTTATCCCTGACAAGCTTGACTAACTTGGGATTGAGCTTCTCGAAAGACTCAACTCTGGCTATCGTAGTTTCATACCTCAATTGAGCTGGATGACCATAACCTAACTTCATCCAAGGCATCCAGGGACAATCTCTTGCCCAGGTAGCAGGTGGTGCTTCTTGAACATCGGGTCTGGAATAACTAGAGGTAAAATACTCAACTCCTTTGAAAGTTTCTCCTGGGCAATAGTCTTTATATTGATCATCTCCAGCTAAGGGATGAGGATATTCTAAGGGAATTTCATTAACCTTGGTAACATAGCCAGAGTTTTGTGGAATAACTATCTTTCTGGGACGTACTGAACCTTGTACCATGCGGTTAGTAATATGCACCACTGGTACTGCTTGACTAGCTGATTTTGGTTGCCAGTAGTGCAAAATCTCTTTAGTCTCTGGATCACAAAATAACCCAATTTCCCGATTGAGTCGATATCCGACTTCCCCATACTCAGGATGAGGCTTGAGAAATACCTTGGTTGCATTCATACCAATGATGGAGAACAATTTCTCTTTGGGCTTACCCGGTTCTTCTATCCACCAAATTTCTCCTTCCCAATTGTAGTAAAGCTGTGAGCCATGATGCTTTCTGTAAAAATCTAGGGTGTTGTATTCGTAGTCAGTTGAATAATTCATTTATGGGAATTGAGAATTAGAAATTGGGAATTGAGGGATGGTGTTGGACATTTTGAGCGGAATATTAGGGAAAATGATACCAAAAATTAAAAGTCCTGACATACATACTTCTTTTTATCACCTCCTGCCTTCTGCCTCCTGCTTTCTAACTGTTTTCACTAGTGCATCACGGCAGAAGTAACTGACCAGTTTGATATCGATATAATCCTTAATCTATAAGCATTTTGAATTTTGAATTTTGAATTTTGAATTCCGCGCAGCGGTACTATATTGTCGCTAAACTTGGCCTTGCGATAATTTTTGTAAAAACTCGTTCATTGCTTCCACTTTGGATGGCATTAGCACGCAATTGGTTAACATGGTTAAATCTAAGTCTGGTAATAATTCACTCTTGTTTTTGAGTTCATACCCTATCTTCTTTTCATCTTCTGGATTCTGCAATATATAAACCGAAATTGTTTCTTTTTGCCAAAACCAAACTTCTTTTACTTTCAAACGTTTATATTTCTCTAGCTTGTTAATATTTCCACTAGTAATAATGACCTCGATCGCTAAATCTGGATGTTCTTTTTTTTTGCCAATATAATAGGATTCATCAGGGGCAAAAGAAACTTCTTTTTCTTCAGATTCGCGGGTTGCACTACCGACGGGAATAAACTCGATTTGATGATGCCAGAAATAGAGTCCGAGTAACAGAGAAATTACACGGCTGATGGTTTCGTGTTGCTCTCCTGTCGTCATGAGTTCTATTCTGCCATCAAGATAAGATATTTTGACATTACTGTTTTCTCCCAGGGAAGTTTTTAGTGATTGAAACTGTTGCCAGTTGTAACATCCCGGCAACATAAAATATTGTTCTCTCCCGGCGCTATGGGCAGGTCGTGCGATCGCATTGGCTGTCATGACTTTTGCTGTAAACAATCGGGAAGCAAGGGTATTGCTCTTTATCTTAAACTAAATCCGGTTTGGTTGGATAAATTATTATTAGAAGCTTAGATGCGGAGATCTACGATACTTGCTCACAAGCCCCAATACTTACCCAGCTACTAAAACCATCTGCCCAATGTTCTTTTTTCCAAATAGGGGCATTATGTTTGAGGGTATCAATAGCATACTGGCAAGCGGCAAATGCTTCTGAACGATGAGGACAGCCAATAGCCACGAGTACACTAATTTCACCAATTTGTAAGCGACCTGTGCGATGATGAATTACTATTCGATTCACATCAGACCATTGTTGGCGAATGTCCGCAGCAATTGTAGTGAATACTTGAATTGCCATCGGTTCATAAGCCTGATATTCCAGATAAACTACTGGATTGCCATCAGTTTGATTGCGTACAGTTCCGCTCATTATTACGACTGCTCCGTTAGCTGGATTATCAGCTAGGGCGTAAATTTCTGTTAGGGATAATGGTGCAAAAGTAATAGCAAAACTGTCTTGAGGATGTTGTTTAATGTTCAAGCTTTTATATATTAGGTGGTAGGTGGTAGGTGGTAGGTGTTAGGTGTTAGGTGTTAGGTGGTAGGTGGTAGGTGTTAGGTGTTAGGTGTTAGGTGGTAGGTGGTAGGTGTTAGGTGTTAGGTGTTAGGTGGTAGGTGGTAGGTGTTAGGTGTTAGGTAAAAATAACCCATATCTTAGTACTACACTGTGGAGATAATCCACATAAAAAAAAGTAAAATATTATACAGTAAGCTTTCTTCCCTTCTGCCTCCTGCCTCCTGCCTCCTGTCTCCTGCCGACCCTAACTATTCTACTGTCACAGACTTAGCCAAATTCCTTGGCTGATCAACATCTAAACCTCGCCTTGCTGCAATGTGATAAGCGAGAATCTGTAGGGGGATTACGGCAAGGATTGGTGAGAGCAATTCCTCTACTGTGGGAACTGGTAACAAATCGTCAAAGGTTTCCGCTGCCTCTTGGTTACTAATTGGTGTTACTCCAATCAAGCGTGCATCCCGTGCCTTCGCTTCCTGGGCATTGGAGAGCACCTTCTCATAGACAGTACCGGGCATTGCGATCGCTACCACTGGTACTTTAGCATCTAACAAGGCAATCGGACCGTGTTTCATCTCTCCTGCTGGGTAGCCTTCAGCATGAATATAGCTGATTTCCTTGAGTTTAAGTGCTCCTTCTAGGGCAATGGGAAAGTTAATTCCCCTGCCTAAAAAGATAAAGTCTTTAGTTTCGGCAAACTCATGAGCTAATTCTTCAATATGTCGGTCCTGCTTTTCTAACAATTGTTCAATTTCTGCTGGTAGTTGCCGCAAGCTGACAATAATGTCCTTCATACGCGACGGTGACAAGGTTTGACGCCGATGTGCCAAATCCAGTGCCAAGCAGTAAAATACCACCAACTGAGTAACAAAGGTTTTAGTCGCTGCAACACCTACTTCAATACCTGCA
This sequence comes from Symploca sp. SIO1C2, assembly GCA_010672925.1. Taxonomy (GTDB): domain Bacteria; phylum Cyanobacteriota; class Cyanobacteriia; order Cyanobacteriales; family Coleofasciculaceae; genus Caldora. The sequence goes on from JAAHFP010000015.1 coordinate 57,011, forward strand.
TGAGTTTCAAGAATTTGAGATACCATCTGACCAAGGGTACTTTCTGGTCGGTTGGTAATCCCTAAGAGTCGTGGTTGATATTCTGCTTCTAAGCCTTCACGACGGCGCTTTTCCATATCCAATGCGGCCAGGGTATCCGCCGTTTCTCCAGATTGAGTTACCCCAATCGTTAGGGTATTTTTTGTCAGTGGTACTGGTGCATAGCGGAATTCTGAAGCATACTGCACCATTGTTGGAATGCCCGCTAATTGCTCTAACAAATACTTCCCGACTAAACTAGCGTGCCAGCTAGTACCGCAGGCAAGAATCTGAATGTGTTCTAAGTTTTCGTAGAGAGAGTCTGACAGTCCCAAGTTAATTGGTGATTGGGGAATCTGATTCTGGGCATCAGCTACTACTTCTTCTTGATCTCCAACAAGAGGATGCCAATCACTGTTGAGATAAGTGTCTAAACAAGTTCTTACCACTCCTGGTTGCTCATAAATTTCTTTGAGCATGAAATGTCGGAAGCCTTGTTTCTCAACTTGTCCAGGAGTTATGTTAAGAGTGCGGGGCATCTTTTTGAGACGAGCCCCTTCAAAGTTGTATACTTCAACACCTAAAGGTGTTAGTCGTGCTAATTCTCCATTTTCTAGAGATAAAACGGCACTAGTATGGGATACCAAGGCTGGGGTATCCGAAGCACAGAAAAATTCTCCTTGACCAAAACCAATAGTTAAAGGAGCCTGTTGCCTAACTAAAATTATTTCATCAGTATAGTCAGCACAAATAACAGCGAGGGCAAATGCTCCCTCTAATCGATTTACCGCTTGTCGCACCGCCTCTAATAGATGAGTGTCCTGATTCAAGTCGGGAGTGGAGGAGTCGAGTAAATATTCAGCAATTAAGTGAGGAATTACTTCTGTATCTGTCTCCGAGAGGAATTTATGCCCTCGCTGCTTTAACTCCTCCCGCAACTCCCGGTAGTTTTCAATAATCCCATTTTGTACTACTGCCACTCGCTGTGCTGAGTCCATATGGGGGTGAGCATTGTATTCTTCTGGCTTACCGTGGGTTGCCCACCGAGTATGTCCAATACCAATCTGTGCTAGGTTTTCTCTGCCATTGAGTTTTTCCCGTAAATTGTGGAGTTTGCCCTTTGCCCGAACACATTGGACTTCTCCTTCCCAAACAGTAGCGACTCCAGCAGAATCATAACCTCGGTACTCTAGCTTCTCTAACCCTCCGATTAAAATCTCTGTAGCTGCTTGGGGGCCGATATAACCAACAATTCCACACATTTAACTGCTCACTTCTACTGCTGATGAGATCTCCAACATCTTAACTTCCTCCCGAATAGGTGGCGATAAGGAACTATCTTAGGGAATAATAAGTATCTGATGAGGCAGGAAATTGGGAATTGGGAATTGGGAATTGGGGATTGCTCTCAGCTAAAACCCATGGGAATTGGTTATGATTTGGAGTGCAATCCAACAGTTACTGGCATAGCACAGCTAAAAATGTGTAATAGATTTTAGATTTTTGGTAGTGCGTTCGCGTAGCGTGTGCGTAGCACAAACGTCTCGCTCGCTAGAGGTATATAAGAAGTGAGCAAGATGTTTGCGCTACGCGAACGCACTACATCTAAACCACCATTTTAGCTGTGTCACGCCACTAGAGTTTTTTTATTGCTTCACTGAAATACCGACTGCGCAGCCTTGACTTTCGGCATAGAATAATACTCCTTCCGTTTCTGGATCGCAAATATATTGCACAGAGTTATTATCATTTCCCCGAACAGGTACTGAACGAGGACTGCAAGTAGCTAAGTTTATACCGACATAACATAATGATGGTTCTACATTATTGAAATCCACAATAAAGGATGATGTAGGTCTGTCAAATTCAAACGGACAGTCGTTATTGAATGTGAGCAGACAATCGAACGCACTTGCTTCCGATACTTGTCCGATTAAAGTGACCGTGAAAACAAGTATCACGGCGATGATTTTCGTTAATGTTTTCATTCCTTTTTCTCCTTGATTAAACTTGCCTATTGACTCACCGTTACAGGATTTATGGCAATAACGGGGCACGGAAAGTTATCTAGATCATCAAACTTTTACCCAGTTAACATCTCAATCATAAGATGCGTATGTATCTTATCTTCGCATCCTCTACTGGAACAGAGTATTTTTACTGAATTTAATCAATTTAACTAGTAATTTTTGCTACAAACAAATTAAACCTTAGTATATTTACTGATTAAGTTCCTCCTATTCTCTGCTCTGAACTCATACAGCAAGCTCTACCTACCACCTACCACCCATTGGTGACAAGTTAAGGTAAAGATGTCGTTGTCAAGGGAGCGGAGGAGCGGAGGAGCAGAGGAGCGGAGGAGCGGAGGAAGAAGAATACCAATTTCCCTAACCCTTGGAGTATTTCTATATATAGGTTTTTTTAGCACCACTACATCATATATGGGAGTTAACACTCATGCACTACCTTTTAACTTGTCACCTAACACCTAACACCTACCACCTAACACCTAACACCTACCACCTACCACCTAAAATGTCCAACCCAAAAGCTCTGCCACTTGATCAGCCAGGTGCATTGACTTGAAAGGCTTGGCAATTACTCCTGTCACACCTAATTGAGCAAATCGACGCTGGTCAATGGACTGTACCTTAGCTGTTAGCAAAATTACAGGAATTTGCTTAGTTGCTGGGTTAGCTTGTAGCTTTTCAAAGGTAGCAATACCGTCTATATAGGGCATCATCACATCTAGGAGAATGGCATCTGGTTGTTGGGCTTCGGCTAAGAGCAATCCTTCCCCTGCTGAACTAGCAGTTGATACCTGCCAACCGCCTACTAATTCGAGGGCGAGTTGAGCTACCTCTTGGATATCTTCTTCATCATCAATAATTAGAATTTGTTTAGCTGTCACGGTTGGGGTCTCTCTTCCTATGTCGAATAATCCGATTGAGTAAGTTAATCACTCGCTGCTCGAATTCCTCTGGTGTAATACGACTTTTGGTCAAAAACAGAGTCTGTCCTAACTTCAACCTTTCTCGTTCGGAGTTGCCTAAGTCTTGGGAAGTGTAAACTACCAGGGGGACTTGATACAAACGATTATGCTTGCGGAGCCAGTCTACTACAGCAAAACCATCATATTCTGGTAGTACTAAATCCAGTACCAACAAATCAGGAAGCAGGCGCTGGCTCAATTGAATCGCTTCCCTTCCCGTTTGAGCGTGATAGATCTCAATGCCATAGCGTTCAAAGACTGCAATCAGAACTTTGGCCAGATCTGTGTCATCTTCTATAATCAGAACCCTGATATTTCTATTGTGCTCAGTTAAGGCTTGCTCGAGGGCTTGAAGCAGTAACTTTTCATCTGGAGGTTTAATAATCCAATCCTTTACCTGAGAATAATGAGTTTCTCTGGTATTGGGGAATAAACCACTGAGAATAATCACTGGAATATCTTGGGTATTCACCTGCTCTTTGAGAGCCGCTAGGGTTTCCCAGCCATTCATCCCAGGCATCATCAGATTGAGGAGAATTGCATCAGGTAGCTGTTGCGCCGCTTGTTTCACTGTTTCTTCACCAGAACCGACGGTCATTGCTTGATAGCCTTGCTGTTCTAGTTTAGCTTTAACCACAGTCCGAACTGAAGGGTCATCATCACACAATAGTACCAAAGGAGCACTGGATTCAGGGGAGAGAATCATTTGCTCTTCTTGTAATATGGGCAAAGTGAAGTAGAAAGTACTACCTTTCCCTAAAGTGCTTTGAGCCCAAATTTGGCCTTCATGATGCTGTACTATACTGCGACAAACAGCTAGACCTAAACCAGTGCCTCCTTTTTTGCGGGAGTCAGAGGCATCGACTTGTTGAAAGCGCCCAAAGATAGTTTCAATTTTGTCAGCTGGGATACCTCGCCCTTGGTCACGAACTTGAAATAATACGGTTAGTGGTTCATTCTCAGTGATCTGTTGTAAATGATCTATTCCAGGGGAGAGACTATTAATCAATTCTGCCGTTAACTCGACAGTAGAACCATGGAGTGAAAATTTAATAGCGTTGCTGAGTAAATTAGTTAAAACTTGGATAATGCGGTCTGGATCAACCCACAACCTAGCTGATAGGCAAGAAACAGATAAATTTATTCCTGCTGTCTGAGCCATATTCTGCACCACATCAACGGCACCACGGATCAATTGCTCGACATTGCACATTTGTTTGGTCATTGTGACTTTGCCAGACTCAATGCGTTCAATATCCAGGATGTCGTTGATTAAGCGCACCAAACGCTCTGCATTATTAGCAGCAATTTTGAGCATCCGTTGACTCTGCTCTGGTTGGGAATGAAGTACGCCACTAGCTAGCAAATCCAGAGCTCCCAAAATGGATGTCAGAGGAGTGCGTAATTCATGACTAACTACCGAAATAAACTCATCCTTGAGCTGTTCTAGTTCTCGGCGATCGCTAATGTCAAGTACTGAACCAATATAGCCAGCAAAACTACCGTCTGGCAAGAATCTTGGCGTCCCTTTATCTAAAACCCAACGGTATTCTCCATCAGCCCTTCTTAAACGATACTCTCTTTGGAAATCCTGGCGACTTTCCCGAACATTACTATAAGAATCTTGGGCAAACTGCAAATCTTCTGGATGAATTCCTGCTATCCAGCCTTCACCAAGTTCTTGCTCTAGGGTCTTTCCAGTAAAGTCTAACCAGCTCTGATTAAAAAATGTACATTGTTCATAGATATTAGACATCCACAGCAATACTGGGGCACTATCTGCCATAGTGCGAAATCGTTCTTCACTCTCCCGTAGAGCTTCCACAAGCTGACTTTTCGCTAAAGCAATACCCACTTGATCTGCTAGTTGTTGCAGAAGTTCAATTTCCGAGTTAGTCCAATATCGAGGATGGGAACATTGGTGAATGATCAATAAGCCCCAAAGTTCTTCTTTGAGTAGAATGGGTACTACTAGTTTGGACTTGACATTAAACTGATGCAAGAAGTCAATCAGACAGGATGATACTTCCCCATTGTCTACATCAGGAAGATGATAAATCCGACCCTGGTGATACTTCTGGACGTATTCTGAGCTGAAACAGTCATCAGTTATTCCCTGAGCTAATACAGAAGCCCAACCAGGAACTACCGCCTCTTGCATTACTGTACCTCCTGTACCATCCAGCCAAAACCGGAAGATGATCACTCTTTCTGCCTGGAGTAATTTTTGGACTTCAGTAACCGTAGTTTGGAGAATTTCCTCCAATTGCAAAGAGCGGCGAATCTTGAGGGTGAGTTCGGCAAATAGTTGCCCTCGCAAATTTTGATGCTGTAATTCGGCTTGTGCTTGCTGACGTTCACTAATTTCTTGAGCTAACTGTTGGGTGCGCCAGCGAGCTGTTTGAGCCAGATAAGCCACCCCTGCTAGCAAAAAAGCTGTTGTCAGACCCCCTACCAAGACTACTTCCGGAAGCCAAGATTGTTCCTGAGCAACTAAGGTATTAGTAGGCCAAATCTTGAGCTGCCAGCTAACGCCATCAAGATCAACGGTTGTCTGATGATGCCATTTAGTTTTCAGCTTTCTGCTGCTATCAGAACAATCACGGCAGTAAATTTCTTCACTATCATCAAAAATAGCGATCGCGTACCCTGGTGCAATATGATTCTCCAAAAGGGTATCAAGTAAGGGCTGAAAGCGAAAAACCCCCATAATAAAACCGTCAAAAGAATTAGCTGGAGAGGCTTTGCTACCTCTGTTTTCTAGGAAAAGAGGGACACATACCAGAAAGCCTTTACCACCTTGCACTAGGTTTACTGTACGGGTAATATTTACTGCCTGCCGTTTACGAGCCACTTCCAGGGCAATGCGTCGTCGCTCCTCAAAGGCTAAATTAAGGTTTTGAGCTGCTTCATTTTCTGCTAAAGGCACTATCCAACGGACATAGGAGGAAGAATCTATCCATTCGATCGCCTGAAAACCAGGATAATCCTTGATGTAATTTTGAGCATCTGCATACCATTGGGCTTCAGGAGTCCCACCCTCAAGCTCCCAACGCCTCCCCATTCGCACCAAAGACAAAATGCGATTTTGGGTTTGTCCTGTGATTTGCTGCTTAACACTCGCTAGTGCCAACTCTCCCTGCCGCTGAATCCGGGTAATTTCTTGAGCCGCTAGTGCTTGCCAGAGAAACAGAGTAAATCCTGAGATACTAACACCAACTAATACCGGCAGCGATAACCTGTGCCAGAACTTAGTTGTTTGCAGTACTCTCAACCTCAACATGATTACTCAGCGGCAATACCCAATCCCCCATTCCCAAATAACGAATAAGACCAAATCCACTTTAGATACCCCTATTTTGAGAAAGCTGGGGAGGCTGGGGAAGCTGGGGGAGAAAAATCCTGGGGTAATAACAGGGGTGGAATAGGCAGGATTCAGTATAACAAACAACAAATGACAAATGACAAACAACAAACAACAATTCTCAATTCTCAATTCTCAATTTTCAACAACTGAGGATTCTGCTGATTAATAGCTCGTTCTAGCTCCTGATGCATCGCTACTACTAATTCAGCAAGACGTTGCCTTTGCTTAGGTTTAAGAGGCATCTTTGCCTCAAGCAGCTGTTCCATTTCTTGAGCCAAATTAGAGCCTTCGTCAAAATCAAACATACCCAGTGAACCTGCTAGCTTGTGAGCCTCCTGTTGTGCCTGTTGTCGCAAGGACTCATCAAGGTCGTCTCTCAGCATAGCAGTAGTTGCCTGCTCAATTACTGCCACTCGGCTAGTGAACTTTTCTTGAACCCGCTGCCAAACATTAATCGCTGTTTCAATTGCTTGTTGCTCTAAATCAGAGGATAACTGCTTTGATTTTTTAGTTCGTTTACTTTTGCTCTTTGGTTGTTTTGGTTCTGCTGGTTTGAGGCGATAACCAATACCATAGACTGTTTCAATCGGATCTTCAGATAATCCTGCTGCTTTGAGTTTCCGCCGCAATCCCTTAATATGGGCTGTCACTGTCTCCTCTCCAGGCAATTCTTCAAATGACCATAAATGTTCTAAAATGAGGTCACGACTAAAGACCCGGTTGCTATAGCGAAGGAACAGTTCTAATAACCCATACTCCTTTGGTGTCAAAGGGATTGGCTGACCGTTATAGGTAACTTCACAGACACTAGGGTCAAGATGCAAGTTGCGCCATTCCAGGATGGGAGATGAGGTGGAGCTCCCCCGACGCAACAAAGCTCGAATACGAGCCAACAATTCATTTACATCAAAAGGCTTGGTTACATAATCATCTGCTCCAGCATCCAAACCCATAACTTTATCGGAACTGCTGTTGTGAGCTGTTAACAGAAGAATCGGTATCCGCAGTCCTTGCGATCGCAGCCGTTGACAAAGGGTGATACCATCAAGTTTCGGTAGATTGACATCTAGCAAAATTAGGTCATAGGTAAAAGCATCCACTAATTCCCAGCCAGCTTGACCATCGGCGGCAACGTCAATGGCATAGTTTTGACTAATGAGGTTTTTGACAAGCTTGTCGGCAACTAGCTCATCATCTTCTACCAGTAAAATTCTCATGGCGGTTAACTACCGCTTTTTTTGCAATGGTTGACAAAATACAAAAAACATGCTTTTACTGCTACACCAATTATAAAGGAACTACTTGCAGCCTAGCTTGATTTTGGTCGTAATTGGGGAAAAGCTTTGTAAATTTATACAGAAGTTTTGCAACAAAGTTTGCAATTTTTGATGCAACTGAAAAGATTCTGTTAAGATGCCTGAAGATCGGTGAGTAACACAATGGGTGTCAACAGAATTAGAATTGCTAAAGACAAGGCTAATTTAGTACAAGCTTTAACTGCATCAAAGGATACAACCGGACCTTTTCAGACTTACGCCGATGTAGTTGTATTTGCTGCTACCCTAGGGGCACAGAAGAACAAACGAATTCCTCTAGGTACTATCTCTAAAAAAGAACCTGCTCCCATTGGACTCGAAATCTTTGTGTCAAGGGGATATGACTTGGTACTGAAGTTAATTGCGATCGCGGAAACGAAGGACACGAAAATTATCTCACCTAGTGATAACGTTGCCCAAGAGAAACGCATCCGTATCTTTGAGGAGTATGCTAATGGCGGATTAGATATTTTGCGGGATGAGTTACGAGGAGCGGTAGATTATTCGGAGCAACTGTTGTTATTACTGAGTGCGGAACGATTTCAGGAGGAGCTTACAGAAGATAGTTTCGATTTGAGTAGGTTTTTATGAGGTAGGTGGTAGGTGGTAGGAGGCAGAAGGCAGGAGGCAGGAGGCAGGAGGCAGGAGGCAGGAGGCAGGAGGCAGGAGGCAGAAGGCAGAAGGCAGTAACGATGAAAAATTTTTCACCACCAGGTGATGAAAGTAGGTTCTTCCCAATTCTCAATTCTCAATTCTCAATTCTCAATTCTCAATTCTCAATTCTCAATTCTCAATTCTCAATTCTCAATTCCCCAACGATTCTACTGAATGTTCAAAATAAAACCAGGCAACACATTTTCTCCTGAAACCGTAGCAGGCAACTTCACTACCTCTACCTCCTTTCCCGGTTGGTATATCTCAACTGTTTTACCCTGAGGATTTACCAACCACCCCAGTTGTAGTCCACTATCAAGATATTCCTGTATCTTTTCCTGTAGTGGTTTCAATCTATCCCTCTCAGACCGCAGTTCAATCACAAAATCAGGACAAATTGGTGGAAATTTTGTCTGTTGCTCTTTTGTTAAACCATTCCAGCGTTCTAATTTTACCCATGCTAAATCAGGAGAGCGGTCTCCTCCATTAGGTAGCTTGAAAACTGTTGAAGAGCTAAACACGACCCCAAGACCTGTTTGGCGATTCCAAATACCCAAGTCAATAATATAGTCTGCCTCTTTTCTGCCACTTTCTCCACCAACTGGGGACATAATGATCAACTCTCCTGTGGGACTCCTTTCCATGGCAAGATCTTGGTTTACCATGCATAGATCATAGAACTGCTCATGGGTCAATCCCTGCACTAATGGCTCTAAGTTGAGGCTAATAGCAGTCATCGCGAGTTACTTTACGTATCCCTACCTTACCATTCTAGACTAGATAGTAGGTGGTAGGCTTGGTTTTTAGCTGTGAGCCGTTGATTTTTAACTTTGCACTTATCTAATGGGGGTTTCATGACAATTAAACGGGTGATTTTGATTGGGCTGACGATTTTAGCGATCGCTAAAGTTATTCTTTCCTTAGTAGCAAGCTGGAATGAGCCTCAGATTCAAAGTCGCCTGGAATTGTATCAAACTAATTTGTTCCTGAGTAGCACTGAGTGGCAAGGGGACAATAATGACAACAGTCTCGATTTAACGGCTGCCCGGGATGCTATCATCGGCAATAAACCTTTCCAAAAAGCCCAGCAACAGTATCAGCAAGTCCTTGAATCAGCTCAGACAACTAAGTCTCAACTTATTGCGAAACTCCAAGAACTCTCTTCTGAGCCGGTATTAACCTTAACTAATGGTGAAACATCAGAAGCCATTGTTGAAGTAATTACTGATACTCCTGTTTCCCCCCAACAACAGCAATGGGAAAAGTCATTAGTTCAAGAGGAGAAGTTGATTGATGAGCTGGATTTGCGACTGGGTATTCTCCAAGTGCAGCAGGGGGAAACCAAGGCAGCGCTGGAAACTTGGACTAATTTAGTTGCATCGGCACAGACACCAGACCTTGTACCAGTTGCTCATACCTCATCGGTACAAACAGCTCAGGTGTTAATTGCCCTTTGGCAGGAGCCAGTAAACTTATTACCCAATGCCGAAGCAAAGATTAAGGGAAATTTAGATGGTTGGTTTAGCGATCGCGCTTTGACCCAATTGTATCAATTACAGCAGAACCAAGATCAGCTAGCATCTCTCCAAACTAAAAAACAACAAAGAGCTGAGCAAGCAATATTAAAGTTAGGACTTATCTCCCTTATACCAGGAGTTGGGGGTCTATTAGGGGTAGGGTTAGTGATTTTCTTACTAGTCCAATGGCTACTTCAGGGTAAAAAATCTCTGTTAGCTACCAACGGTGGGATTCCTTGGGAAACACCTTGGGATGGGGAAGTCATTTGGCAGGTGTTGATTTTTGGTTTTTTCTTCATTGGTCAAATCTTACTACCGTTGTTGATACCAATCTTATTTGCTGTCTTAGGACTCAATCCTGGGAATTTTACGGTACAGATGAAGGCATTCTATACCCTTTTTTCCTACATACTGTTAGCAGCTAGTGGCTTATTGGTACTCTACTTCTCTATTAAACCTTTTTTGCCTGTTTCCGAAGATTGGTTTAGCTTGAAGTTTCGCAGTAACTGGATTTTATGGGGACTGGGAGGCTATTTAGTGGCGTTACCTTCGGTGGTTATAGTCTCCCTAATTAACCAGCAGCTATGGCAAGGAAAGGGAGGTAGTAACCCCATTCTTCCTCTAGTTTTGGAGGGAAATGACAGCATAGCTATGTTTATTTTTGGTTTAACAGCATGTGTTGCTGCCCCCTTGTTTGAAGAGATAATTTTTCGAGGTTTCTTGTTACCCTCTTTAACTCGTTACTTGCCAGTTTGGGGAGCAATTGTTACCAGTGGCTTACTATTTGCGATCGCTCACCTGAGTCTTTCAGAAGTGCTCCCCTTGGCAACCTTAGGAATCGTCCTAGGGCTAGTCTACACGCGATCGCGCAATCTCCTAGCCCCCATGCTCCTTCACAGCCTCTGGAATAGTGGTACTCTTTTGAGTCTGTTTATTTTGGGTAGTCAGTGATAATTTGTTGTTAGTTGTTGGTTATTGGTTATTTGTTGTTTGTAGTAATAATCAGTTAAAAAACTACCACCTAAAACCTAAAACCTACCACCTACCACCTACCACCTAAAACCTAAAACCTACCACCTACCACCTACCACCTAAAACCTAACATCTACCACCTACCACCTAACACCTAAAACCTAACACCTAACACCTAACACCTAACACCTAACACCTAACACCTAACACCTACCACCTACCACCTAAAACCTAACACCTAACACCTAAAACCTACCACCTAACACCTAACACCTAACACCTAAAACCTAAAACCTACCACCTACCACCTACCACCTAACACCTAAAACCTAACATCTACCACCTACCACCTAACACCTAACACCTACCACCTAACACCTAACACCTAACACCTAACACCTAACACCTACCACCTACCACCTACCACCTACCACCTAACACCTAACACCTAATTAAAAAGCTCAAAGACCTGTCGGCAGAAATGTTTCAGCTTGGGTGCAACTTCAACTGCTGGTTGGTACTTACCAACTAATTGCCAACTATCAACTGTGGAGAGTCGCCAAGCTTCTCCTTGATGATTAAATCCTGCCATTTCTAGGCCAATTAACCTTTGGTAGCCTTCCAAAGGGTCTTGATAAAACCGAATCTGCACTAGGATGCTGCGGCTTTGGAAACGCCTACTCCATCCAGGGAAGTGGAAGCCGATATCAATTGAATCTGGATCAACTAACTCGCGGGTGTCAGGATCATTTCGCCAAGGATTCAAGTCAGCTTTGGCATCAGGGAACTCTGACTTAAACAAATTGACAATTGCCGCAATCTTCGCCGTAACTTCTAACCCTCTTGCTTGTTCCGCTGCGTTCACAGTAAGTCTCCTATGATTAAGTTTTCTTAAAGGACTGCTTAATTATTGATTACAATTTACGGCAGATCTGCTGGATTGTTTGTTAGTCATTAGCCATTATGCAGATTTTTCTGAAAACTTGCCCAAAGTCCCACTAGAGCGGTAAGCTCAAACAACAGTAAACGGGGCGTGGGAAATAACAGTGGGAATCAGTGAAGAATTGATAGATGTCGGATCGCTGCAATGGTTCTATCGGGAAGCGAAACCAGCCCAGGAAAGTAACCAGCTGCCGGTGTTGTTTCTGCATGGTCTACCTTCCCAAAGTTTTTGCTGGACTGGGATTATGCCAGATTTAGCTCAAAAAGGTTTCAGATCGATCGCACCAGACTGGATTGGTTCTGGTTTCTCTGCTAAACCAGCCAAGCGACAATTTGCCTATACCCCTGATGCCTTCCTTAACAGCTTAGGGGATTTGCTCAAGACCCTGGAAATCGAGCAATGTCACCTAGTAGTCCAAGGATTTCTCGCTTCAGTGGGACTTCAGTATGCCCTACGCCACCCGGAACAAATTGAACGCCTAGCAATTCTCAATACACCCATCTCCTCTGAGTCTAAATTACCTTGGGTGATGCAGCAATGGGGTTTACCCTTTGTCGGCGATATGGTCACCCAAGACCCCCTGTTAGTGGATCGTGCCCTAGAAGGAGGAAGCCGTTTTGTGGTTGAAGACCAGTATTTAGATATTTACCGTAAACCATTCCTCAAAAGTTCTGATGTTGGTCGTAGTTTGCTGATGACGATTAAAAATCTCCAGATGAAGCAGTCAATGGCAGAGATTGAGTCAGGCTTCCGTAACTGGGAAAAGCCAATTCTCCTTATTTGGGGAATAAAAGACCCCTGGCTTCCTTTGACTCAAGCCGAACAGTTTGCCAAGGGTATCAGGGATGTTGAACTAGTTAAGCTTGAAGAAGCAGGGCACTATCCTCAAGAACATTGGCCTCAAGAAATTAGTGAAGTCCTTCTTCCTTTTCTACGACGCCAATAAAAAATAGTGTAGGGGCGCACCGACGTGCGCCCAGGTATTGCATATGCCCTCATTCAACTAAACCCAATCTTTTAATACGGACACAAAATCCTGAGTAGATTCATAAGGAAGGACATTGCGTCCAGGTATAATTGTACCTTGACAATTGGTAAAACTTTTCTCATAAGATTCTAGTCTTTGTTTAGGAGTTTCTATCTCCACATTTCGACTAATACTAGAAGCTTGCTCTCCTAAGACAACAAAAGTAGGTTGATTAATTTTAGCAATCATTGGAGAATAATCTTGTCGCCAAAATCCTGAAAGAAATGAGAAGACAGCATGACGACTGTCAAGATTTGCTGATCCTGCTTGCAAGGTCTTTAACCATTCATTGTCCACATCCACCGGTTTAGCAAACAGTTGCTTCACAGAAAAAGATTGCAAAAATTGGCGACGACGAGCATAACGGTAAAAATAATTACCTAGGGGAGAGTCAAATAAGTTCCAAGCAAAACGTTGATTAAAAGAACTGTTATCCTCTGAGAGTAATTGCCAATTTGGAGGACCAGCTAAAACTAAACCTTTGATTAAATTGGGTGCTATATCAGTTAGGGTGATGGCTACAGGTAATAATGCTCCCTGGCACACTACAATTACCGGAGTTTTGACTACTTCTTGAATAAAATAGCGCAACTGTTGAGCCCAATCTTCAGGATAGTAGGCATAACGAGGCTGATCACTAGCTCCACATCCCAGTAAATCAGGATTATAGATAGGGTTAGGTTGGCTGGTTTTTAACCAAGCATCACAAAAACGCCGCCAGAAAAAGCGGGATAAACCGACACCAATAGGATGAATTAGTAATAAAGGAGGATTGCTTTGGTTGGTTGGATAGACTTCATAAGCACAGCGGAAGTTTTTCCAGGTGTAAAATTTTTCTGAAAACATTAGTTTTGCCAATATATATAGTATTTGTACTCAATTCGCCTTTCAAACCCCTGTTATCAGTAAATGGTATAAATGGACTAAATTCTTCGGCTTCACCTTAAGTTTAGTCATCTTTAGATGACTTGAGCTATTAGCCTGGGGTTTGAACCCCAGGCGAGATAAGGGTTTCACCTTAAATTGACTACGAGGATTTTAGATTCGCGATCGCGTTTTTAAAATCTAAAATCTAAAATCTAAAATTCCAGAGATTATCGAGATTTGATATCCGCGATCGCATTTTTGGTCATGGCTGCAATCGCTTGGTAAGTTGCTTTTGGCTGATAGTAAAGTTCGTTTGCGAGCGCCTAGTTACTGCTCAAAGTATAGCAAGCGATAAACTCGGAACTCCCACAACTGCAAACTAGTCTGGATGATACAATAGAAAAAAATCCAAAAACATTTATGTACAGACAATAAGATGACAAAGTATCCATATCCCCCACTGGTTTTAGAACCCCAACAGTACGATACCCTACTACAGTTAGCGAGTCAAAAACATCAAACACTCTCTGAAGTAGCTGTGGAAGTGGTACGTCTGGGATTAGAAACTCTTAAACAAAGAAGCAATAAAATCTCTGGTGAAGGCGATCGCCAAGCTCAAAAAGCTTTAGATTGTTTAAATTCTATCCGAGCAGAAATCCAACAAACTCATGGTATCTATTCGGGCGATCTGGTTGCAGAAGTTAGAACTGAACGAGAAGAGCACAGGTCAAAAATAATTTGGGAACTATGAAAATTGTACCGGACTCAAATATAATTTTGGCGTTGGCGATTCCCCTACCCTATACATCAGTGGCTCCCGCTGCAATGAGGTGCACCTGAATCAGTTGTCAAGAATTGCCCAATCTCTATATCAAGATTTTCTTGTTAGAAAAACATAGCTTTTTAAGAAAAGACCATCAGAGTGTTTTTTGTGAATATTTATTGCAATATTTTTTAACTATTATACTTCTGACTTCTGAAGAATCAAGCCCTAATTGCTTGATCAAACATATCTCAAGTAATATTTTCAATTTGTACGTCAAATTATTCCATCTTTTTCAAATTTTTTCATGATTTTATCATCCTGAATATATATTGTTGATTTTTACACATCCTTACGATACAATGTCACGGTACTTTCTTCAACGATTTGAAGTACTCAATGAGGTTTGTATCTAGCGAAATAGTGATGCGTTGCTTGCGCACAGATGGATTAAGTCCAACGCGAAATGTTGCACGATCTAAATCTGCTTGTGTCACTTGGGGATATTCATCACTCTCATCAGAGGTTGGTGAAGAAGAGATGTTGCTCATTTTTCAGTGATTCAATTCTTTAATCTAAAATCTAAAATTCCATAAATTATCGAGATTTGATATCCGCGATCGCATTTTTGGTCATAGCCGCGATCGCTTGGTCTGTAGCTTTGGGTAAATGGTAATATTTGCCACCAGCATGTTTAGCTAATTCTTTGGCAAAGCCCGTGGAAATAAATTTATTTTCTGTATCAATTACCAACAGCTGCATCCCTAGTGCTCTCATTCGGCTGGCAATTTCTAGCAATTCTCCTTTAATATCCGGCTTTTCTCCTTCTGGCATTGTCTCACCGAGAGAGCGAGCTAAGGGAATATTACCCCTGCCATCGGTAATTGCGACAACTACGACTTGACCGATATCTCCCGACATCTGAGCATTCGTCCCCACTCTCACTGCCTGAGTTAAGCCATGAGCTAGGGGAGAACCACCACCACAAGGTAAACGCTCTAAACGTCCCCTGGCTAAGGCAATGGAGCGAGTTGGGGGTAACAGTACTTCTGCTTGTTCTCCCCGAAAGGGAATAAGGGATACTTGGTCACGATTTTGATAAGCTTCTGTCAGTAGTTGCATTACTGCCCCTTTTGCCGATTGCATTCGGTTTAAGGCCATTGAACCAGAAGCATCAACGACAAATACTACCAAAGCACCGGCTTTTCTGGCCAACCGCTTGCTGCGTAAATCTCCCTGTTCAATAATTACCTTGCGGTGAGGCTGACGTTGTCGCCGCCCTTTCTGGTAAGGGGCTGAGGCTCTAAGGGTAGCATCTACAGCAATCCTGGTTACTGCTCCTTTGGGTAGCATCGGCTTGACATAACGACCCCGATCCTCTGAAAAGATGATACTACGGCTTCCTGACTTACCTTGGCGCTTAGCCATTTGAGCAAAGTAGAGTACGCTGGGGTCCAGGAGAATACCTTCAGGATCGAACATAAATTCTTCTGGGATGCTAGGAGGTTCCTGTTCCTTTTCCTCTTGGTCTTCCTCTTCTTGATCCTCTTGTTCATCCTGCTCTTGCTGAGATTCATCCTGAGGAGGTGGCGGCGGTGGCGGTGGCTGCTCCTCCGGTGGAGTTTCCACAATAGTTGAGCGAGGTACAATTACCAATTCCACCGCACGGCGCAAATCCTCAGCATTAACTTCCTGACGCCCATCCAAGGCAGCAGAAACTTTAGCCACCCGCAGAGCAAATAACTCAGCTCGATGTCCCTGTACTCCACCGCGAATTGCTTCTTCTACCAGATAGGTAATTTGATCATGGGTAATCTTAACTTCTTTGAGCCACTCCCGCGCTAGGATAATCTCCGTCTTGAGAGTGTCTAAGTCTTCGTTGTACTGTTCGATAAACTGCTGGGGAGAGTTGGCATACTCTAGCACCTGGTTTACTGCCTGGACTCGTTGATCTAATGCCAAGATCCCATCAGCAGAGAGAGTAATGGCAATTCTGTCGAGTAAATGTTCCCGCAGCGCTCCTTCTTCAGGGTTGTAGGTAGCAATTAATAGGGGTTTGCAAGGATGTTGAAAACTGATACCTTCCCTTTCTATTTTGTTGAACCCTTCGGTAAGAACTGTCAGCAGTTGGTTGGCAATTTGGTCATCAAGCAGGTTAATTTCATCTATATAGAGGACACCTCTATGTGCCTGTGCCAGTAGTCCTGGTTGGAATACAGATTCTCCCTTTTTTACTGATTGTTCCACATCTACAGAACCCAGCAATCGATCTTCGGTGATGCCTAGGGGTATTTGTACAAAAGGAGCGGAGATGATTTCTGTGGGAAAAGGGCAATGGGGAGTGAGCAAGGGAGCATCAGCATCCTTAGTTTCCTCATTGCTTATGCCTGCTGCTTGATTGAGTAATTGATCATCCCATTCTTCGGGATAGTTGGGATGACAGTTACAAAAAGAGTCTTTTACTACTTCAATTGGTGGTAGTAGGGAATGAATAGCCCTGGCCATAACGGATTTAGCTGTACCCCTACGTCCTGCGATCGCGACTCCTCCCAATCCGGGATCAACTGCTGCCATAAGCAGGGCAAGTTTTATGGCCTCATGCCCGATAACAGCGGTGATGGGAAAGGTAGAGATAGAAGGAGTGAGAGTCGATGCAGGCATAATTTTACAGAATCTAGGGTGGCATAAGTCCCAAAGTTATTTTAGCTGACAGCGACAAGCCTTTACCTACATCAATAACGACTCCAGCTGTGTTTTGTGAATTTTTATGACAAGTTTGCTGACTTCTGTTGAACAATCCCGAAAGACTGTCACCCTATTTAAAGGACTCTCCTAAAGAAAAACTATTTTCCAAAAAAAGGGTGACACCCTCCACCCCTATCGTGTTATATTGAGTTAAGTAGATGCACCCTGATAAACCGAGAGCCACTTCCCGTGACTCTCTATTTTTTTGTCTAATTTCGGTAAGGCGATTTATGGACTCTTCACCGGCATCAGCCAGGAAAAGCGCTTCAATAGAAGGAAATAGACATTGATGAGAAAAAAATTTCCAAATAGGGGTGACACCCCCCCACCCCTATGATGTTATATTGAGTTAAGTAGATGCACCCTGATAAGCCGAGAGCCACTTCCCGTGACTCTCTATTTTTTTGTCTAATTTCGGTAAGGCGATTTATGGACTCTTCACCGGCATCAGCCAGGAAAAGCGCTTCAATAGAAGGAAATAGACATTGATGAGAAAAAAATTTCCAAATAGGGGTGACACCCCCCACCCCTATGGTGTTATATTGAGTTAAGTAGATGCACCCTGATAAGCCGAGAGCCACTTCCCGTGACTCTCTATTTTTTTGCCCATAATTTCAGTAAGGTGATTTTTCGATTCTTCACCGGCGTCAGCGAGGAAAAGCGCTTCAATAGAAGTAAGTAGGCATTGATGAGAAGAAAATTTCCAAAAAGGGGTGACACCCCCCACCCCTATGGTGTTATATTGAGTTAAGTAGATGCACCCTGATAAGCCGAGAGCCACTTCCCGTGACTCTCTATTTTTTTGCCCATAATTTCAGTAAGGTGATTTTTCGATTCTTCACCGGCGTCAGCGAGGAAAAGCGCTTCAATAGAAGTAAGTAGGCATTGATGAGAAGAAAATTTCCAAAAAGGGGTGACACCCCCCACCCCTATGGTGTTATATTGAGTTAAGTAGATGCACCCTGATAAGCCGAGAGCCACTTCCCGTGACTCTCTATTTTTTTGCCCATAATTTCCGTAAGGGGATTTATCGATTTTTCACCGGCATCAGCGAGGAAAAGCGATTCAATAGAAGGAAATAGGCATTGATGAGAAGAAAATTTCCAAAAAGGGGTGACACCCCCCACCCCTATGGTGTTATATTGAGTTAAGTAGATGCACCCTGATAAGCCGAGAGCCACTTCCCGTGACTCTCTATTTTTTTGCCCATAATTTCCGTAAGGGGATTTATTGATTTTTCACCGGCATCAGCGAGGAAAAGCGATTCAATAGAAGGAAATAGGCATTGATGAGAAGAAAATTTCCAAATAGGGGTGACACCCCCCACCCCTATGATGTTATATTGAGTTAAGTAGATGCACCCTGATAAACCGAGAGCCACTTCCCGTGACTCTCTATTTTTTTGCCCATAATTTCCGTAAGGGGATTTTTCGATTCTTCACCGGCGTCAGTCAGGAAAAGCGCTTCAATAGAAGTAAATAAGCATTGATGAGAAGAAAATTTCCAAATAGGGGTGACACCCCCCACCCCTATGATGTTATATTGAGTTAAGTAGATGCACCCTGATAAGCCGAGAGCCACTTCCCGTGACTCTCTATTTTTTTATCGGCAAGTAGGATAAGCGCACAATACCTTAAGCTAGACTTATAGCAGTCGCCAGGATGGTTAAGACATTCTCAGGTAAGGCAAGTTAACAAGTGGCTTAAGCCCCTTGTCCTAATCGCCTTGGCGGTTGCTATAACTTCAACTTATAGCTTTTAGTGAAATTCATGGCGACTTGGCGTTGTGTCAAACAATGTGGTGCGTGCTGTTATCTTGACCTTGCTAAACGACCAGGATTAGAGGATTATCTTTCTTCTGAAGAGTTAGAGCTTTATCTAAGTATGATCGGGAAAGATGGATGGTGTGTGAATTTTGAGCACGCTACCCGTCAATGCCGAATTTACGAGAATCGACCTCGCTTCTGCCGTGTAGAAGTAGATGTTTTTCAAGAAATGTACGGTGTAGAACCGGAGGAGTTGAGTGATTTTGCCATTGATTGTTGTCAGGGGCTAATTGAGGAAGTTTATGGGGAGCAAAGTCTGGAGATGCAGCGTTTTAACCAAGAAATCTGCTAAATAGAGTAGCAGTAAGATACTTACCATCAACCAACACTAAGTAGATCAATAGGTGCAGGAGTATGATCAAGCTGTGCAAGCTTTAGATTTAATGGGTTGCTGATTTCGGTAAAGTATGGAGAAGATGAGAAAAACATGAAATTGACAACTTCTGAAGATCCTAAACCAGTTGAATCAAGTAATCAGGGGATATGGGCGATTTTTAGCTCAACTTTCCTAACGATTTTCTTGGCAGAAATGGGAGATAAAACCCAGCTGGCAACCCTACTGATTAGTGCAGAATCTCAATCTCCTTGGATTGTGTTCCTTGGTGCAGCGGGAGCACTGATTACCACCAGTTTGCTAGGAGTACTAGTTGGACAATGGCTGGCAAAGCGGTTGTCTCCGAAAACTCTGGATACGGCGGCAGGAAGTTTGTTACTGTTGATTGCGGTGATGCTGCTGTGGGATGTCGTACAAATGGGTGGTTAGTATCCAGCAAAGCCAACAACGAACAACCAATAACCAACAACTAAAATGGACTGGCAACTTCTTGGACTGAGTTTCATTACGGTTTTTTTGGCAGAGATTGGAGACAAAAGCCAACTGGCCGCGATCGCTTTAGGTGGTAGTCTTAAGTCACCTCGTGCTGTATTTTTTGGTTCAGTGGCTGCACTGCTGTTGGCAACACTTATCGGAGTTCTATTGGGAGGAGGAATTGCTCAATTGTTGCCAGTACGTACTCTCAAAGCAATGGCAGCAATCGGCTTTACCTTAATGGCATTACGCTTATTGTGGTTCTCAAACTATTCTGAATCTGAATAATATCAAGTTCGGATAGTCACTTATGATTCCTTTCTACCTTGCACACTTCTTTCTTCCCTTCTGCCCTCTGTCTTCTGCCTTCTGCCTTGTTGCAACCAAAGTGTAAGTATTCAACCAAACTTGATATAATTTTAAAAAAACTCCCCACTTTTAGTGAGGAGCTTTTGTTGTTGCTTAATCTAGCCTTAGGCAGCAAGATTGCGAGAATCGCGGTAGCACCAACCTAGTACAGTAGCTCCTGCGATTAACTTAATCGCTTCTAGCACACCATATTCTCCGTGCATCTGAACCATACCCTCAGGCATCCCTGTTACTGGTTGCAAAAGATTCAATTGCATTGCTAAAGCACTCATCTGCGGCGTCATGACATAAGTATAGATAAGAGCAATTGCCAACAGAATTACAGACAACAAGATTGACCAGCGTCTTACATAAGAATATAGATTGGAAGTGCCACGGAGTACTAAAAGACTCGATAACACCACAGTGGCACAAACTAACTCAATGCGGTTAAAAATCCAGAAAATGGAATAACCTGCTGTAGCGAAACTTCCTTGGCTCATCATACCAGCACTAGATAGAGTAGGCATGATCACAAAGTCCAGAATTAGGCTACAACTCAGCCAAAAACCTAAAGCAAACATAATAACTGCTTGCCAGGTAGGCTGTTTTTGTTCAGCTGAACCTACCTTCAAACCAGCGCTCATAGAATTTCCTCTACTTTTGATCTTATTTCCAGCTTAACCAATATTTGTGGCAAAATATAGGTAAAAAATATAAAGTATTTTCTCAATTGAGTATGAGACAAAAAGATATTTCATTTGTTAAGAATTGTTAATTTGGTTTATCTTCGTTCTCAGAAGCGATCGCATAACTCTCTTTCTACTCTCTGTGTACTCTGTGACGGGTTTGGTTCTTTAAAAAAGATCAATCAAAAGCAGAGGGGATATAATCACGCAAAATAAGTTTATAATCTGCAACAAATACTGGTTTCCCTAGCTGCACTGATGCAACTTGTCTAAGATTGCCAACCGCAGAAGAGTTAGAAGTTGGCGACAAATACTCACAACTGACAAGGGCCACATCAAACCGGCAAGAAAAATCGGCCATTTCTGGGTTTTCCGACAAAAATAGCTCAGCGGTTTGCCAGAGTTTCGCTTGTTTGTGGGGTGTAATTGCTAGCAAACCATTGTTATCCCAATTTCGGCAACTGCGAGTTTTCACTTCGACAAATGCCAACATCCGCTGCTGATTAGTTCCTCCCTGAGCAATTAAGTCGATTTCCCCCCAACGACAACGCCAACGATAAGCTAAGATTACCCAATCTTGTGCCTGTAACCATTGGGCTACAAGATCTTCTCCTAATTTTCCAACCTCAAGCTTCTGGTTAGGGGTAGCTGAGGGGTGGTACTTAGAGTTCAATATGTGGTAGGTGGTGGTAGGTAGTAGGTAGTAGGTGGTAGGTGGTAGGTTTTAGGTCTTAGATCTAAGTCTTAAAGCTACTGCATTAGGGAATAAGAAAAGACGTCCTAGAAGGACGGGGTTTTAGACCCAATTTTTTGATAAATCTAAAATCTAAAATCTAAAATCTAAAATTTCAAGTAATTTCAAATTCCAACTTATGACTTTTGAGAAAGCTGTGGGTAAAGTGGTCAACTACATTAGTATTACTCAGTTCCAGATTGTAAAAATCTACAAAATCATGGTCAATATAGGGTCCAGCGTGCCAAGTTCCCACTTCTAACTTGATAAAGCAGTTCCCTGGAATATGGAAAGCAGAAATTGCTGCTAAGGCTGGTTCCTTTGCCTGATTGGGAGGAGCAACTGCGATAAACCAATCTTTACCTTCTAGGGAACCTAAGCATTGAGTGCATTGTTTATGGCGAGTGATACTTTTAAACTTACGACCGTTATGCTTGAGTCGCATTATGTAGAACCGAGGAGTGCCATTCTGGAGATTTAGCTGAGCATCCTCAACACCGTAGGGTTTTTCATGTTCAGAAGCAAAAATAACTTGACCATACTGCCGGAAGTTTTCTGATGTTATCTGTTTTGCTGGTAACCTGAGAATAGTATGTGATTGGGAAGCTATCATAAATAAAGTTAAAAAAAAGCTTTTAAGGAGAAAATCAATATATAATTTGCGATATAAGTAGAGGATTCATAACCAAATAGAAAGAAGAATTAGAGACTTTTTCCATCTACCCTAGAACCCTCTGCCTTGGAGCCTCCTGCCTTCAAATCACTAGTCTGGATTAGAATCTTGAGAATGGGGTGGTATTTGTTCCGCTTCTGGGCAATCCTCAGATACCAATGGTTCAAGCTGACTTCTGACAACAGAAGCTAGCTTCTGTGTTACAGAACCGATACTTTCTAGGCGAACCATTTCTTCCCAGGCACTTACTTCATCTTCTTCATCAGTTTCATAACGGATTGTTACTAAATCTCCTTCAATGTCGATAATGCGGGCACGATCAATCCAGCGTTGCTGATCCCGCAAGAAGATATTGACCTCACGACTATCACAACAAAGTTGATAAATCTTGCGGTGTAGCATATTTAGTTTCTCCTAAAAAAATAAATCTTTGAGTAATTATCAACTAGACAACTCCTGAGTTAGGAATGAAACCTACTAGTGAAGTTGGTGTGGGGGTTAACTTGCTTTGGTTATTCCTCTTCAAGGATAAAATACGTTCATACTGTTTGCCCTACCATATTTATATAGTTTAATTTGCCTTCGGTGTTCATAGGGGAATGGGATTTCACAGTACTTTAAATCAGTGAAAGCAACCTTCGACATACTCATCTCAAGTATCTAAAGTAATCAGGAAAAATTATTTCAAGGCAACGTTGAAGAGCAATTTGCCCTGGGAGCAAAGGGAATATTCCTGGTAAATTAACATCGACAGGGAGCCAATGCTCTTCGGCGGCACAAGTGAACTTCGCCATTGCGACTATCGTAGTTTTTTCCAGTTGACACTACTCCTGCGCAGAACGCAGGTAATTGTTGTTTCATTAGATATTGTGACATACTCTTTGTCCTATCTGCTGGTTGCAGTGGCAAAAAGTCCAGAGATATTTGGGAGGAGGGAATGGGGAATTGAGAATTGAGAATTGAGAATTGAGAATTGGGAATGGGAAAAATATCCCCTGCCTGCCTCCTGACTCCTGACTTGAAAGGACGCAGGGACGGGGGGACACGGAGACACGGAGAGAGGGATTTTCATACATGGTGGTGAAAAAATTTTTTCATCGGGACTGCCTTGGAGCCTCCTGCCTGATTGCAAAGATTATACTTTTGTAAAGCGACAGAAGTTTGAGGCTGAGGTTTGTTAAAGTTTTGAAGGTCTCAGAATAGCTTGTTGAAGGGAAGGGAGGTTGATCTTGGCGATCGCACGCTCATTAGAGCAGTACGAAACCTACACAATCACTGATGAAGAGGCTCAGTCCAAAGTAGTAGTCGTTCCTGAACGGGGTGGCATTGTCACTAGCTGGAGTTTCCAAAATCGAGAGATTTTTTATCTTGACACCGAAAGATTTAAAGACCCCAACCTGAGTATTAGGGGTGGTATCCCGATCCTCTTCCCAATCTGCGGTAACTTACCTGATGATACCTACACTTACCAGGGAAAACAGTATACCCTGAAGCAACACGGCTTTGCCCGTAATTTGCCCTGGTCAGTTACAGAACAGGGAACCGATGAACCCCTTAGCCTCACTCTAGTCTTCAGTAGTAACGATGAAACTCGTGCTGTTTACCCTTTTGACTTTCAAGTTGCCTTTACTTACAAGCTTCAGGGAGATACTTTAGATATTCAGCAGCGCTATACCAATCACTCCCAGGAGCCAATGCCTTTTTCTGCGGGTTTTCATCCCTACTTTAAGGCACCGGATAAAAACCAACTGCAATTTGCAATCCCAGCACCTGAGTACCAGGATCGGGAAGGTGTAGTGCATCCCTTCTCTGGTACATTTGATATGGAGCAGGATGAAATTGATGTTGCTTTTGGTCAACTGCAAGCCGATTCTGCAAGCTGTACTGATACAGCAAGTCAGTTGCAAGTAACCCTAAGTTACAGCGATATCTACTCCACTATAGTGTTCTGGACAGTTAAGGGTAAAGACTTTTATTGCCTTGAACCCTGGAGCGCTCCTCGTAATGCTATCAATACAGGAGAGCAGCTTACCCAAATACCTCCTGGGGAAACTGTTGAGGCATTATTCAGGCTGACGGTAAAATTTTTGTGATTTGCTTGCCAAATGTTTCCTGGTTTGTGCTATTATAGGAGACGTTGTGTTCAAGGAAACACTATCTACGGGTCGCTAGCTCAGTGGTAGAGCACTCGGCTTTTAACCGATTGGTCCTGGGTTCGAATCCCAGGCGACCCATATTTTAAATATATTTCCCACCCTGTCTGTAGAGACGTTGCATGCAACGTCTCTACGTCGTTTTAGCATCTCTACAGGGCTTTCGCGGTTGGCTCCGAGCTTCCGAAATGACCCATAATTCTAAAATCTTTAGATATAATTGCCTATAATTTGGTAAAATATCTTAAGATTGTTGTAAGAAGAATTAAGTTTGTCTTAAAAAACAACTACCTAACAACAAACAAAAATTTAGGAGGACTATCTATGGCGCTCGTACCTATGCGGCTGCTGCTGGATCATGCAGCTGAAAACGGCTATGGCATTCCCGCTTATAACGTTAATAATATGGAGCAAATCCTGGCAATTATGCAGGCTGCTGATGAAGCAGATAGTCCAGTGATTTTGCAGGCTTCTCGAGGTGCTCGTAAATATGCAGGGGAAAACTTCCTGCGTCATTTAATTACCGCAGCAGTAGAAACCTATCCCCATCTACCCATTGCTATGCACCAAGATCATGGCAATGCTCCATCTACCTGCTACTCTGCTATTCGCAACGGATTCACCAGCGTCATGATGGATGGTTCCTTGGAAGCAGATGCTAAAACACCATCTAGCTTTGAGTACAACGTCAATGTCACTGCTGAAGTAGTGAAAGTTGCTCATGCTGTTGGTGCTAGTGTTGAAGGTGAACTCGGTTGCTTGGGTTCCCTAGAAACTGGTATGGGTGACAAGGAAGATGGTCACGGTGCAGAAGGTAAACTGTCTGAAGATCAACTCTTAACTGATCCTGATGAAGCAGTTGAGTTTGTTGAGCGCACTCAGGTAGATGCTTTAGCTGTTGCTATCGGTACCAGCCACGGTGCTTACAAGTTCACCCGCAAACCCACTGGTGAAATTCTCGCTATCAGCCGGATTGAAGAAATTCATCGCCGCTTACCTAACACCCACTTGGTAATGCATGGTTCTTCCTCTGTACCGGAAGATTTGATTGCTATTATCAACCAGTATGGTGGTGCTATTCCTGAAACCTACGGTGTACCTGTTGAAGAAATTCAAAAAGGCATCAAGAGTGGTGTTCGTAAAGTAAATATTGATACCGACAACCGCTTGGCAATCACCGCTGCTATCCGGGAAGCTGCTGTTAAAGATCCCAAGAACTTTGACCCCCGTCACTTCCTCAAGCCTTCTATCAAGTACATGAAGCAGGTTTGCTTAGATCGTTATCAGCAGTTTGGTACTGCTGGTCAGGCTAGCACAATTAAGCAGATTCCTCTAGATGAATTCGCTGCTAAGTATGCTAGTGGTGAATTGACTGCTGTAGCAAAGAAAGCTGTCACTGCCTAATCTGTTAGTTGACAATGGTTTAATTGAAATCGAACCATCAAATTTGTTTGACCAAACAGAAGAATCCTCCGGGTAGCTATTATGGCTACCCTGTTTTTTTGGTGATAGGGAGTAATTCCTGTCCACTTCGACCCTAAGGGCGTATGCAATCATTGGTGTCAAATTAAGCTGGGGATAGCTTAACGACTAGCTTCCACACCCACCCAGAACTCAAGTTCTGGGCTAATAGCTCAAGTCATCTAAAGATGACTAACTTAAGACAAATCGGAACAATTTAGTCCATTTTAATGGACTTAAGCTATTAGCTTTGGATTTGAATCCAAGGTGAGTGAGGCAATCCAGCTAGTCAGTTATGTCTAGGCTTAAGTTGACACAAATGAATGCTTGTGCCCTCAATGACTATGCCCTCAATGCTTGCACCCTCGATAGTGTAGGAACAGATCCGGAAGGGCGTAGCATTGGCGGACAGAAACTTTGGTGTTATGGGTAATATGCCAGCGCTAATGCTACACCCCTACAAACAATTCAACAATTATCGACTTTTGCACGAGATCTGTTATAGCAAGCCCCCAAACTAGGAAGCCGGGGGCTATCTTACTTATTCAATGAACCCATCAAACAGATTCACTAGGGAGTTGGGTTCCTTGACAACCGCAACTCGCCAAGAGGAATCAGAGACTTCGACTTCGACTGACATTCCCCCTGAGAGGAGAGCAAGTAGCAGAAATAAAGCCCAGTGCTTCTTCTCTACTTTTTTCAATTGCCCCCTTCCCTGAAGCTGGGGATTTTTGCTAGGATACATAATAATGAAGGCAGTTTATAGGACTGCCTGCTAGACAACAGTGATAGAAATTCATGAGAGAAACCAGTTTTAGTCTGGTTCTTTCCACTAGCCAGCAAAGGTGAGAGCTTGCTGGCTTTTGTGTTTCATCACGCATTTCTTACTATTTAGTATGAACTCTCATCAAATATTTGTCCATTTAAATAGAATTAAATCTACATTTAATTTGGAATTAATTTACTTACTTATTAAAAATACATTTAATTCACATTAAAAATAGATTGAATATTGGAGTAAGGTGAAATGAAAGCTTATCTAGCTGTATATCGTCCAGGTGGGGAAGAGTATGAGAGATACTACTTCTCAAGCATGATGGAAGCTTCGCCGTCAGAGCGCTTTATAGTTATAGGTCGAGGATATGAAGATGGTGAATTTGACCGAGAAACGGATATTAAACTACCACCAGAAGAAAGGTTAATTTCGAGAAAGCATTTGCGAATTGAGTTAAAAGAAACAGGATACTTTTGGGTAAAAGATTTGGACAGTACCCACCCGGCTTTACTGAGGAAAGCAATTAGTTCAAACGGCGATAATATTTTTACTGTTGAGGGTGAAACTCCCCATAGACTCGAAAATGGAGACCGACTTTTGCTACAGAGCAAGTTTCCTGTCGAGGGAAGCCCTGAGTGGGTATTATGCTTTTATGATCCTGATCAAACTGAGGTCACTAGTGATATTTATCCCTCTCGTAATAAATATGAGTACGACTTGAGTTCTAAAATTCTATATTTACGTACTACTGGCTCACAAGTCCAACAGATTCAGTTTACTGCTCAAAAGCTGAAAATCGTTGACTATATTGCACGGAAGGTTAAGGAGGAAGGGGAGCTTCATATTGTTCCCTACAAAAAACTAATATCAGAACTCTGGCCTGGGGAAGAATCATATGATCGTACAACAGAGCATTTGCGTCCCCCTGTTTCTGGAATAAATAAAGAGGTTTCTCAACAATGGGGAGATGAGGCTCCAAAATTGATCTATAGTGTTCATGGTCACGGATATCGTCTGAATAACTGTATTGTTAGGTAAGCTACTGCCACTATCTACTGGAGATAGGGAACTAAAGTCTCAATTGCTGTTCTGTATCAATCATTACTGTTTGACTCTTGAAAATTACGTAAATACCGATAGTACCAGTAGATAGTTCAATTCCGATCCCTAACTGAGCTTCAGTATTTTCACGTAATTCTCCCCTAAACCATTGACAACTTGCTCCCTTTCTTTAATTTTCAGGCATCGGTATGATATAACATTATTGATGCTGTCAATCATTCAAGCATCTCAAACAAGAGGTATTGATTGGCAAGTTGCCTGGAACTCTCAATCTGACTCAGGAGCAGCTTGCTAACGGGCTTGATGTAATGTTTCGATAGTCAACCTCTCAGAGAACCTACTCGATACTTGCTCCTGGCTTACTATTAAGCAGACCTCAAGGCTAGCACAATCAATGAGCGATCGCGGACAGGATGTATGCAATATGCTGCCATGGAAAATAAAGGGAAACGACGAATCAGAGAACTCTTTCACTTGTATTAATCCCGATTGTACGGCACCAAAGACTAAAGTTTCTTTCCAAGCGCCTGAACAGTTCCTCGAATCTCCAGTTAACTGCCATAACTGTGGAGGAAAATTGGGCTGGAAAAGTCATGGTGGGGAACTTTATTTTCTCAAGTCTACTGTCGGTAGTGGAATGAATGGAAGTGTATATAAGGCTTGTAAGACAACACCAAATGGATTTGAGGAAAAGTATGTCGTCAAATTTCTTCGTCGGCGTGGTGGTGCTAGCATTAAGGAGTGTAGGAGAGAGTTAACACGGGAGGTTAAATCTCTTCAAAAAGCTTATGAAGTGGGAGCAAGAGTTCCTCGGTATATTGATTGCTACTTTCCTACCACTGAAGAGGAACAGAATCAATACAATAATTTTTTTCTAGTTCAAGAGTTTATAGAAGGCAAAAATCTCACAAGTCTATTGCAATCTAGAAGAGAAAAGATTACAGAAGGAAACAAGGTCAATAATTACTTCGAGGAAAAAGAACTGTTCCAGTATCTCATCGACTTACTAGAGACGCTGCACTTACTCAAACAACAAAACATTCTTCATAGAGATATAAAACCTCAAAACATTATTCAAAGATCCATTATCAGCGATAAGCAGAAAGAGGCAGGAGGAAATAAAAATCTATATTTAGTCGATTTCGGTTCTTCTAAACCACTAGAACCTGGTATCGAGAATGAGCGTCATACTAAAGATCATCCTCGTACACCCTTATATGCTCCCCCAGAAATTTTAAGAGATACAGATCTAGAAAAGTTGCAATTAGACCGGGACAGATATCAGTCGTTAATAGGAGACTTTAACTCAGATATATCATTACGCAAGCACCGTTGGACAAGAGATATTTATTCACTGGGCATAACGATTTTTGATCTTCTGATTGAAATTCCTAGAACAATATCTTATCGTTATCATCCATCACACAAGGAATGGAGCAATTGGATGTCTGAACTGAGGGAAAAAATTCCCAATCTATATCCAATTCTGGAAAGAATGACTCGATTTTATCCAGACGAACGATATCAGACAGCGATGGATGCTCTTGTAGAGGCAAGTGCCCAGGCTTGGTATATTTATGGTGATAGAGAGGGAGAGGATAAGAGTTGGTTGTTCAAGGAAAAACTATTGAATGATTTATCTAATGAAGAAACACAGCAAACAATAAATGTTTTACCCCAAAAACAGCAAAAATTTGTGAGAGCAAGCCAAGATGAAATAGAGAGAAAAAAGGAAGAAATAAAAAGGCAAAAAATAGAACGCTATAGTAAATACAAGAGGCCAGAAAATAAATAAATTTTTGCTGTTTATTTTATTTGTTAACATTTATGATTAACGATAATACTGAAGACAATGTTAATGGGGATTCAAGCAATGAATTTGGCAAAATAGGCTTTGATTTTGATGAAAAATGGAAACATATAGATACAAAAGAATCCGATGGCGAGTTAATTGTTAAATGGGTAGGAAATTGGACAGGTTTAGAAGGTGACAACTTTATTGCTAAAAAAATATTTGATATATTTATTGAGTACCATCAAGAGTTTGCAGATTTTAATGAAGAAAACCAGGAAAAAATAAAAAAAACAGTCATTCGTTACTTAATGCAAGATGAGGATTTCTCACAGCGTTTATCAGCTCTACAGGATAACATTATCAATAACAAGCAATGTTCACGGCCTAAATTAGTACAAGTCCTC
Organism: Symploca sp. SIO1C2; assembly: GCA_010672925.1. Taxonomy (GTDB): domain Bacteria; phylum Cyanobacteriota; class Cyanobacteriia; order Cyanobacteriales; family Coleofasciculaceae; genus Caldora. Next base: position 86,918 of record JAAHFP010000015.1, read on the forward strand.
CAGGAAAGTTTTAAGTCAGCAAAATTCAATAGGAAGCAATACGAGTTAGAAATAAGGGAGTTAGAGAGAATTGGACTCATCGAATTAAATTCTTCAGAACAAGTTATTGTTCACCCCATTTATAAAGATATTCTCGATTGTAATGAAATTTTACAAAGAATAGAAATAACTTCTGCTCCGAAGACACTTGGAAGAGTTATAAGAGAGAGCTCTAGAGAGAAGAAAGTTAGCCAATTGGTCTGTCTATTTATTTCTGTTATAGTAATTATACCTTCCATTCTATTTTTTATTGTTTCTAGCTTGACGGAACCTAGACATCCAATAGTTACAGATAATCCGAATCCATCAGACTTATTCCAAGAAGATTGTCAATATTTCAGGAGCAGACTGCGCGATATCAATAATGGAGAGCAGGAAAAACTTGTTGATCGCAGAGACTCCTTAATTGAAGATATAGACAAATTCCAACAAACCAATAGTAGCTATCTTAGCAATCTTTGCAAGACTCCGGGATTAGACACAATGTTTGCTGAGCTATTACGAAACCAAGCTTTCAGACTAGCAGGGTCTGCTCGTTTTATCGAAAGTGATCTAATTAGAAGCGATGGTGAATTTACTAAATATGGAGCTGTTAGATGCTTATGCCTTATCCCAGAAGAGTTGCCCGACTCTGAAACATTTAACTATGTCCAGGATAAGATGGATGAATGGAAGAGGAGTGGGCAAGGAGAAAAAGTAAGAGAAGAACTAGAAAAGATTGAATTTTGTCCAGCTGATAGAGAGTAGTTTCAACTCGCTCCGGTTTACCGTGATTGTTGTTAGGAGGCTGGGGCGGGTTTAGTTAAGTTATTATTGAGTAGCTTCCATATTTGGTGAACCCGCCCCTACATATGAGACTAGGAATACTGAATCGGTGTTCTAGTCCCTAAATCTATGATCTTGAAGCTGTTTGACTCTCTCGTCACGTTGAGGATCGCTAAAGAAAGAGTAGCTTCCTACATACTCATCAATAATTGGGGCTCTGATTCCATACCTACCCCAAAGAAACAACTTCTGGAATAGCCCCAATTTTGTTCCTTGGTTTTTAAGTTTAATCTTTCCCTCAGTAAGAATTGATTTCCACCAAAAGATAATCCAACCAATTAAGAGCCACAATGTAAAAGTTGCGACAGCAGTGACTCCGCAAATTACCAGCCAACCCCAAAGTTGTGCCCAGAAAATTTGTACAGCACCAAGTAGACCACCTTGAGAGCTTTCGATCTTGTATAAAAGAGAGTCAGTACTTGCCAAAGAAACTGCCAATGTTCCCCAACCACCGCAACCTAAATGAACTGGGATAGCACCTACAGGATCATCAATTTTCAACCAAGGTAAGATGATTTGTTCACCGACAACAACAATCACCGCACTTATAACGCCTATACAAAGTGCATCCAACAAATCAACATAAGCAGATGAAGCTGTGATGGCTACCAATCCTCCTAAAATACCATTAATAAAGGTACCCAGAGATGGATTTAGATTCGGTGATTGAGATATTCCTATGGCAACAATTCCACCTGTGGCAGAGGCGACTAATGTGGTAGCGACAATATGGGGTACAAAAGAAAGTTGAGGGGTTGAACCGCCATTAAACCCAATCCAGCCCAACCAGAGAATCAGTCCCCCTAAAGTGAGAAATCCCAGATTATGAGGAACAGCCAGCTCTTTTTTGAAATCATCTGGCACTCGATAATTGATAATGTTATCTAGATCATCGTACTCCTCGATTTCATTGTATGGCTCGTAGCCAAATCTAGTCCATCTCGGACCCAATAACCAAGCTCCCACTAGGGCTGCTGTCCCACCAACAGAGTGTACAACGGTAGAACCGGCAAAGTCTCTGAAGTTGCCTTGAGATAGCCAGCCCATTGGTCCCCAAACCCAGTGCCCTACCAAGGGATAGATTAACAAAACCAGAAAAAAGCTAAAGGGAAAGAAAGCCCAGAATTTAACTCGTTCGACTACAGCTCCAGAAACAATGGTTGCAGCAGTACCAGCAAAGACTAGCTGAAAGAAAAAGATGGAGGCAAAGGAACGGTTAGGCCACATTTCTTTGAGGCAAGAAAAACCCTGTTCCGGAAATCCTAGGGGATTTGCTCCTCCGTTATCGACAATTTCTCCGTTGGCTATTTCCAGAGTCGGAAAAGGTAGCTGAAAAGGCCGATTAATTGGACCGAAGTAGCTGTCAATATCAACATTAGCTGTGCTATCTACGGGACAAGTATATCGTTGGTTATCTGAGGAGTTTATTGGATCGCCAAACATGATGCTAAATCCCAGAAACCAGAAAGCTAAGGTAGCAATGCAGAAAACTACTGCATTTTTTGCCAAAACATTGATTAAGCTTTTACGGCTACAGGAACCGGCTTCTAACAGTCCAAAGCCAGCATTCATAAAAAATACTAAGGCTCCAGCGACGACAAGCCATAGGGAGTTGACGAAAATTTCTAGAGCTTCTGTCTTATCAATAGATGACCCTGTTTGTGCAACTGCCTTAAAACTGCTTACAGTCAAGATAGTTACCGAAAATAGCAATACTAACCAAAGCCTCGATCGCCAAAACTTACTCATGTTGAGCACAAATGTAGCTATTTACTCTCCGATATCTTAACGATATTAGACTAATAGCCTCAAAATTAGCGATCGCCACTGCCAAATCTTTTAGTTTAATGGGTAAGGAAATGGGGCTCTCTATCTGTACAAGTAAAGTTTTGTTGCGGTAGCAGAGTATAGACAGATAGTAAATAATTAATCGACAATAAGATAGTCTATAATGGTAATCCTCCTATACCTCACCTCTAGAACGGAAACTTGAAAGAAATTGAGGTGACCCATGCAGATGAGTGAATGGTCAATTGTACAAATCTCTGCCTATCCTGGGTGGATTGTAGGCGTGAGCCATACAAAAATTCGGGGTTATCAGTGCTGGGTGATTAATCCTGAACTGGATGTGTTGAGTGATGGAGAATCTTACCATACAAGTAGTGCTGCGATGGCAGCGGGTCGCACTTTTGTGGAAAGAAGTAGATAGGTGGTAGGTGGTAGGTGGTAGGTTCTGAAAATTTTCTTCTCCCAATCACGATTTACAAATCCATTTCCATAGAGGATGACTGGCTCCCTGCTGGCAAATCCGGCGAACTTGTTGCTCTAAACGCTTTTGTTCAGCGGGAGGTATGCCCCATAATATGTTGCGACTCTGCCAAACTAACACAGCAACAGTCATGCTAATACAGATACCTAGTCCTAGGGCAGGTAGACGATTATAGACAATACCATACCGTAGTGCTGCCCAGGTAAAGTGCGATCGCAACAAGGAAATTTCATAACGCCAACCCCATAAGCTCAATGGTCCTAGGGTAATCCAAAGGATACCAACAAGTAACCACCGAGCACAAACAGTTAGCTCGTGTAATCTCTGTACTTGTTTCTTGAAGGTAGGATCGAGGTTATCTGGTAGCAATTGGTGTTAGGTGTTAGGTGGTAGGTTTTAGGTTTTAGGTTTTAGGTGGTAGGTGGTAGGTGGTAGTTTTTTGTAGGGGTGAAGTTCTGCTTTGGGCAGGTTTTGTATCGAGATTATCGTGAATAGAGGTTAAATGTGACCCTAAACCTGCCCCTACAACTGTACAGAATTTTATTCTAAATTCTAAATTCTAAATTCTAAATTCTCATCATTTTTCATCAGAAAATTCAGCATCAATTATTGGTTCAGTTATCGATGGGGGCTCAACTTCTTCTGTGACCAACTGGGGTTCAGGAGGCTGCTTTTGCGGGTTGCGCTCTCTCCAAAAAGCTAGTAGGGTACTGGCAATAAAAATACTCGAGTAAGCACCAGAGATAAAACCAATAATTAACGTTAGAGCAAAATATTTGAGGGTTTCTCCCCCAAACAGAAAGATTGCCAATAGGGGCAGTATGGTAGTTAAGGTAGTATTAATTGACCTCGTCAGAGTTTGATTAACTGCACCTTCTACTACTTGGTTAATTGGTTGCTTGGGATTGAGTTTGATGACCTCCCGTACTCGGTCGTAAATTACCACTGTATCGTTTACAGAAAAACCAATAATTGTCAAGAGGGCAACAATAAATAAGGTATTTACTTCCAAACCCACCACCAAACCCAAGATGGCGAAAATCCCCACCGTAATCAATACGTCGTGGAATAGGGCAATAAAAGCGAAGAAGGCATAGTCAAACTGGAAGCGGAAGGTGAGGTAGATGAGAATACCGACAAAGGCGAGAAGTAGGGCTAGTAAACCAGAAGCTAGCAATTCCCTTCCTAGGGTAGGACCAACGGTATCAATCTGGGTAGATTTAGGCTCGAAAGTACCAATTGTCTCTTCGAGAACAGTCTCGAGTTGAGTACGTTCCTCTACATCTAAGGTTTTTGAGCGAATACTCAGAACCGGTTGATCTCCCCCACCTTGGATAATTTGAATACTGCTTTCTCCCAAACCCTGGGCCGTCATTACTTCCCGCACGACGGATGTTTCAATTGGTTCGTCGCAGTTTCCTGGTTGAGTACAGTCTCGTTGTAACTGTAGCCTAGTGCCACCAACAAAATCGAGACCTAGACGTAAAGGGGCTCCTAGCTGGGCGGTGGAAATCACCATTGCGATTATACCAGCCAAGATAAACGTGGCAGAAATACCCCACCAAAGCGATCGCTGTTTGATTAGATTGAGTTTCATGTTGATTTGGTTATTGGTTATTGGTTATTAGTTGTTGGTTGTTAGTCATTGCTCATTGGTGTTACAGTAGCTTGTTTTTTTATACAAACAACAAATAACAAACAACAAACGACAAACAACCAATAACAAAGCTTATTTAGCTGGTAGGTTAGGACAAAATAGTTCTGGTTTCTGACGAACTCCAGGGAATCCCAATACTGTTACTAGCGTGAAGGTGCGGCTACAGGTAAGGGCTGTAAACATACTCACACCTACCCCAATTCCTAAGGTTACGGCAAAACCCCTCACTAAACCTGAACCTTGCCAACCTAATACAGCACAAGCAATCAAAGTGGTGACATTGGCATCCAAAATACTGGAAAATGCTCGGTAAAAGCCTGACTCAACTGAACGATACAAGGATTTACCGGCTCGTAATTCTTCTCTTGTCCTCTCAAAAATTAGTACGTTGGCATCAACTGCCATACCAATGCTGAGGATAAAACCGGCAATACCTGGTAGGGTTAGGGTAACATTGACTAGAGCAAAGACAGCAAGGGTGAGTAAGGCGTAAATGATCAGAGCAAGATCAGCAATTACTCCAGGAATTCGGTAGTAAACAACCATAAACACCAATACTAAGGCCAAACCAGCGATTGCCGCATAAACACTGCGTCGAACACTGTCTTGTCCGAGGGTAGCACCAACAGTGCGATTTTCCACAATTTCCACTGGTACTGGTAAAGCACCACCCCGCAGCTGCACAGCAAATTCATTGGCAGATTCAAAGGTATAGTTACCTGTAATTACCGCAGAACCCCCGGTAATACCAGCTTGAGCAAATTCTGGCCCTACTGTAGGAGCGCTAATTAAAGCATCATCGAGGAAAATACCAATACTACGTCCTGTTCCTGCCAGATTTTTTGTCAACTCAGCAAAATCTTCCCCTCCTTTAGGATCAAAGCGAATAGCAACTTCCCAGTTACCTCCAGCTTGCAGGGGTTGAGGACGAGCATCTCTGAGATTTTTCCCTGTGAGTTTGGCTGGTTCAAATAAGTCGAAGATTGCCTCAGTACTAGTTTGGATCTCTTCTTGAAGGTTAGCGATCGCATCTTCATCATCGCTTTCTCTGAGTGATTCCTGTTCTTGCAATTTTACCTGTAGCAGCTGTTGTTCAATGAGTAGCTGGGATTCTGTGCCCGGTTTTTGCTCCCGAAACTCCAACTCTGCCGTGCCACCAAGAACTCTTTCTGCCTGCTGAGGATCATTGACACCAGGTAATTGTACCAATATTTGCTCAGAGCCAACGGTTTGCACTACTGCTTCGGAAACCCCAAGTCCGTTAACCCGACGTTCTACTACAACTTTAAGGTCTTCTAGTTGTTCTAAGGTAATTTTGGGAATCTCTTCTGTCGCCTTTGCTTGAATAGTTAGTTGTGCCCCTCCCTGTAAATCCAGTCCTAAACGGATGGGAAATTTCAGCAGTATACCAATTGCCGCAATCACGAGGATGGCAATTAAGGCTAGTACCAAACGCTGTCTTTGCATAAGTGTTACTTGTTATTAGTTATTGATTATTGGTCATTGGTCATTAGTCATTGGTTATTGGTCATTAGTCATTGGTTATTGGTCATTGGTCATTGGTTATTGGTCATTAGGACAAACAACAAACGACAAACGGCAAACAACCCATAACAAACGACAAACAACAAACGACAAACAACACATAACCAATAACCAACAACTAGCTTAAATCTGAAGTGCCACCATTTTCTTCACTCCCTCCACAATCTGTTGTGGTTGCACAATGGTCAAGTTCTCTAAAGCACCGTTGTAAGGGGTAGGGATATCTTGAGAAGCTAGGCGGAGTACCGGCGCATCTAGCTCATCAAACAATTGTTCATTGATCGATGCTGTCAATTCTGCCCCAATACCACCAGTTTTCATACATTCTTCAACAATAATCACCCGGTGGGTTTTGCGTATTGAAGCACCGATAGTTTCCATGTCTAGAGGCTTGAGGGAGATCAGATCGATCACCTCAGGGTCAAATCCCTGTTGTTCTAGCTGCTTCGCTGCTTGTAAGGCATGGTGACGCATCCGGGAGTAGGTAAGAATAGTTACATCTTTGCCAGGGCGTACTACTTCCGCTTTGTCTAGGGGTACTAAGTATTCTTCCTCTGGCAAGTTTTCTTTTAAGTTGTAGAGTAGGACATGCTCAAAAAATAGCACCGGGTTATCGTCGCGGATCGCAGATTTGAGCAATCCCTTGGCGTTGTAGGGGGTAGAGCAAGCAACTATTTTTAAACCGGGAACTGCCTGAAAGTAAGCTTCCAGTCGCTGGGAATGCTCTGCACCTAACTGCCTACCGACACCTCCAGGACCCCTGATCACTAAAGGAATTTTGAAGTTACCGCCAGAAGTATAGCGCAGCATCCCAGCATTATTAGCAATTTGGTTAAAAGCGAGGAGTAAAAAGCCCATATTCATACCTTCGATGATTGGGCGTAAACCTGTAATGGCTGCACCAACTGCCATCCCGGTGAAACTATTTTCTGCGATCGGGGTATCTAGAACCCGAAATTCACCATATTTTTTATATAAATCCTTGGTAACTTTGTAGGAACCACCATAGTGTCCCACATCTTCACCAATCACCAATACCGTCTCATCCCGCGCCATTTCTTCATCAGTGGCTGCGCGTAGAGCATTGAATAAAAGTGTTTCTGCCATTAATACGTCACCAGATGGGGCAAGTGCCATCCTAACATTGCCTGAAACTCTATGGGGAATGGGAAAGTGTGGGAAGTCTGACCAATAATAAACTATCTACTCACCAGCAGTTTCTAGGACAGTTGCATAAAGTTGATTACTTACCCGAAAATCAGCCTCTTCAATCAACTCATCAATCATGGGTTTAACGATTTGAATCAAACCTTTGTGTTTGGCTTGCAATAAAACACCCAGTAGTCCAGTAATGCTGAGTCCATAATTTGCAGCCAATGCTCTGCCACGACGCTCATCCATCAACAGCAAGTCTGCTTTGAGTTCTAACGCCAAAATGATTGCTTCAGCTTCACCAAGATCAATGTCATCTTGGTTGGCTAGAATGTCTACAACACTTTGATGATTAGCTACTGTTTGAGTTTGAATCCAAGGGAGAGTTTGTACTTCAACTGCACCAGGGATAAACTTATCTACACCCACCATTTCCGTATAAACAGCTACAGGTATAACAATGTTTGTATAAAGTTGGTGCAAAAGCTCTAACTGACCAATGGCAGCGAGGTTTGTAATAGGTGAGGTATCACTGACAACAATCACAGCAAGCCTAGTGAATTTAGCATGTTAACATCCGATTGAAAATCTTCTACATCGTAGTTGAGATTAACTCCCCTTTGAGCCAATTCATGTTGGAACTCAATAACTGTTAACCCAGTCCAGGCACGGACTTTGCCACTGCTAATTTTTTGCTGTTTGTACAGCATAATGGCAATTTCTAGTTCTAATTCATCCTCAGTCATTTTGGTTGCTTTGAGGATGTCGTCAGGAATTACAACACTCATTAGTTTTTATCGAAGGAATTACTATCTTAATCTAAGGATAGGCGATCCTGAGTAGTGCGATCGCCTACAAGACCCAATACTTGAAGGTGAGTTATTATACAAAAGCTTAATTGAAATCAGAAAATATGGGAGTATTTTTGCTCTAAACTCCAGACCTAATATAAGGAACTAGCTGCTCCCAAAGATTGGGAAATTGTTGGCGAAAGTCATCAGATTTAACAAACTCCATGTCCCGAAAATCGAAGCCTGGTGCAACACTTTCCCCCAGCAGTCCAAATTCACCTTCTTCTAATACCCCTGCTTTCCAATAGCCACCAGGAACAAGAAGTTGGGGCACTTCTCCCTTAGCTAGATCTAGACCAAGTTTACACTTTTGCAAAGTTCCATCGGGAGGAATCAGAAAATATGTTATGGGGGAACCTAGATGGAAGTAGTGCATAATATCAGACTTGTTGATATGAAAGTAATCGATGGGGCTATCGTCAGTGAGAAGGTAATATATAGAAGTCATGGCTGAGCGTTGCTGCCCCACTCTATCAGTGTCAATCATCACTTCAGAGCGATAAATCTCAGAGTAGTAACCTCCCTCAGGGTGGCTTTGCAAAGATAGTTGTTGGATGAGCTCATGCTTGTTCATCGTTATTGAGGTTGTCAACGCTTCTCTTGAGTTTAGTCGATGTTTGGAATCGGCTAAACTCAACTGTTCTGGTAGGTTGCTCTGTTGGCCCAAATTTACTGTAAGCCGAGTCGCAGAAAGAGAAAACCCACAGAGCGATCTTTGGAATCCCCCACTATATTCGGTACTCCGAATTAGTGGTGGGAGGATGTCAATCCCATTAATTCTTCCCTAAAGAAATAGAGACTGGTATCATTGCTGAGACCTAATTAGAGAATTTAGTAGCCATGACTCCAGAAAATTTTTCATCATCCAGTATTTGGGTTGCCAGGGTAAAGACTTACTTCAAGCTCATGGATGTTAACGGAGATGGGTTTTTGTCCCTCTCGGATTACGAAGAAATCGCAAATCGGTTGATTGAACTTCAAGGTAATTCATCTGACCCTGAAGCAATCCGGACGCTGTTTTACAACCTATTTCAAAATATGATTGCTGGAGGGGCTTCAGTTGATGCCAACACGAAGATTACTGAAGAAGAAGCAGTCGCCAATGCTGCCAAGGCAGTCTCGGTACTCCAATCCGCACCGGAAGTGGGTAGACAAAAGAACGAAGTTTTCTTTGATATCATTGATACTAATAACTCCGGAGAAATCTCCCGTGAAGAATACCGGAAGTATATAGCAGTATACTCTGGAGGAGACCAACCCGAACGTGCTGACCAGGCTTTCGATAGCATTGATACCGATGGCAACGGCTCGATTACCCGCGAAGAGTTTGTTGATGGTCATATGGGATACTGGTTTACACACCCCGATGACCAAAACCACAATCCACTGCCCTATGGACCGTTGGTTGATGCTTAATTACTAGTGCTTTGAAGTTAGGAGGCAGGGGGCTCAGAAGGAAGAAAGCTTACGACACAAGCTTTTTCACCTATTCTTACTGGTGGGTGTGGAATGACTATAACTCATTAAACACCAGTTGGTTTAATGAGTTGAGAACGTCTAGATTTGACAATTTCAGGTATGTAGCTATTTTTACCTTCTTGACCTTGAAAACCCAGACGCTCATAAACCATCCCACCAATTCCAGGGATTACTTCGCCTTGAGAAGTCCGTTCATCGTCTTTGGCAAAGTATAAAAACTGAAATTTGTCGTAGATATTCTTTTCAAATTCTTTTTGTAGCTTCTCTTCAGCGTTGTAATACATTACCGGAGCAACGATACAAATCTTTTCCGGTTCAATTTTTTGAATAAGGTCAACAAGATTGGTTCTAACTACACAAGCCCCAGAAATGATTGATTTGACTACGACTAAATAATTAACATGGCTTGAGGTAGGTTCTTGATATTTTTTTATAATTGGAGCAATCTTCATATCTTCAACTTCAAAAGGAGAAAATCGCTGGTTCCAAAAGCAGGCAAAAGCTACGGTATGAATTCTATTTTCTAGCCGACTCAAGATTCCTTTTGCTAAAAAATCAGCATCTTCAACTGTACAGGCAAGGTAGACACTGCCCTTTTTATTATCAATTTCAGCTAGGAGTGCATCACCGAAGTTCATACCAATTTTGGTCATGGTATCCTGGTACAAAGTTGGTTCACTGCTCTTATCAGCAATAGTATTGAGTAGAACCTTAATATGTTCATTGACAAGGTTGGAGTATACTCTAGTCATATTAAAAAAGCCTCAAGTTCTTCAAAAGAAGTAGGATTATTTCTCTTGAGTAGTTCCTGAAATCGCGTAAACTTATCAGAATCGATACTGTATGGTAGTGTCCCCTGGTCTAGTCCATTGCTGTACTCCCAATGAAGAAAACCCTTGGTCAGATTGTAGGACAAACTTTCTATTTTATTCAAAATATTTTCAACTTCCGGATCCAACTGCAACTCCTGGCTGAAGGAACGGATAAAGGATTTTGACTATAAAAGTTTATTTCTCGTTTATTCTCAATGACATCTTGGGCTCGCAGAGCAAGCTGGTAAACTGCAAAGAAGTTTTCATAAGTATTTCCCTTCTCTCCACTGATTCCACCCCGATTCTTGTTTGCCAGATAACTGAGAACATCAGTACCAAAAAGCTTTCTGATTTGTTCATTTGTGTACATTTGTTAAGTCAGCTAGCTTTTGTTGGTGCAAGTGTACCATATTCACGGGAAGCTTCATACGGCTAATAAGGATATAGCGATCCTAATTTGGAAGTACTACTAAGTTAGGATAATTTCGGTTATAATAGTCTGTTGGCCGATGATTAGCCTGTTATTGCATGACTTCTGATTCTGCTGAACCATCAGTTTCCACTGCTTCCCCCAGTGATAAGGCAGTAGATTGCCAGATACAAGTCCGTCTTAAACGGGAGGGAGAACAATTACAATTAATCTTGCCCAAGTCAGCAGAAATGCCCGACGAAGCAACTTGGCTTGAACTTTGGCAACAGCTAAAACATCGTCTTAATACCGGTGAGCGTTTTTGGCAGGAGAGCACAATAGTACATCTGATAGCCGACGATCAACTGTTGGATGGACAGAAGCTACAGGTGCTCGCCGATGCTCTTTCTGAAGTAGACCTAAAACTACAGCGGGTTTTTACTAGCCGACGACAAACTGCCATTGCTGCAGTTACAGCTGGTTACTCCGTTGAACAACCAACTACGGCTCCATCTCTTGAGAAAAACCCTGCCGAATCTACCGAGGTGCTCGCCGAACCTCTATACTTACAAACAACAGTGCGAGCTGGTGTTGAAATTCGTCATCCCGGCACTATTGTTATACTAGGAGATTTAAATCCTGGTGGTACAGTAATCGCTAGTGGAGATATCTTCATTTGGGGACGTCTACGGGGGATTGCTCATGCTGGTGCTAGTGGCAATCGAGCTTGTCGGATTATGGCTCTGCAAATGGAGCCTACCCAACTGCGGATTGCTGATGCGGTAGCCAGAGCACCAGAAACACCCCTGTCTCAGGTCTATCCTGAGGTAGCTTATATCACCTCCAGCGGCATCCGCATTGCCAGAGCCCTTGATTTCTCTAAGACCAACTTGTTGTTGAATTCATGAGTCGCATTATTGTTATTACCTCCGGCAAAGGAGGGGTAGGAAAAAGCACCATTACTGCTAATTTAGGTATGGCGATCGCTAGATTAGGTCGTCGAGTTGCTCTAGTGGACGCAGATTTTGGTCTGAGAAACTTGGATTTGTTGTTAGGGCTAGAAAATCGGGTGGTCTATACTGCTGTTGAAGTCTTAGCTAATCAATGCCGTTTAGACCAAGCTTTGGTAAAAGACAAGCGACAGGAAGGATTAGTACTGCTACCGGCTGCTCAAAGCCGCAATAAAGAAGCAGTCAATCCTGAACAAATGAAAAAGCTGCTGGCTTTATTAGCTAAAACCTACGAGTACATTATAGTTGACTGCCCAGCAGGAATTGAAACGGGTTTCCGCAACGCGATCGCTGCTGCCTCAGAAGCTTTAATTGTAACTACACCAGAAATTGCTGCGGTACGGGATGCTGACAGAGTTATCGGTTTACTAGAAGCCCACAGTATCAAACGTATTCATCTCATTGTTAACCGCCTAAAACCGGTAATGGTGCAAGCAGAACAGATGATGTCGGTTCAAGACGTTCAAGAAATTCTTGCTATTCCCCTTATCGGTGTTGTTCCGGATGATGAGCGGGTTATTATCTCCAGTAATCGAGGTGAACCCTTTGTCACCGAAGAGAAACTGTCTTTACCTGGCATTGCCGTCCAGAATATTGCCCGTCGCTTAGAAGGTGAGAAGATTCCCTTGCTCGATTTGATGGCAGAACACGACAACTTGATCAACCGCCTCCGCCGTATGTTCCGCAACTAAGTTTTGGGGTAATTTGATTTGGTCACCAATGATGATACTTCTTTTTCTTTTCTTGATGTAATAACTCCTTGAACATCCCATGATTAGCGAACTTCTGGAGAGACTTTTTCCCTGGACTAGTGCTACTAGTAGTCGCACCCAAGTCAAACAACGCCTCCAATTGGTAATTGCCCATGACCGGACTGATCTTAGCCCGAAAAAGATCGAGTTGATGCGCAATGAAATTTTGGAAGTAGTCTCCCGCTATGTAGAAATTGATACCGAGGAGTTAGAATTTACTTTAGAGAGTAACCAAAGAGCAACGGCATTAATTGCTAATTTACCTATCCGACGGGTCAAGGATGAAACAACTGTACCTTCCGTAGATGCAGAGTAAGAGTGCTCAAGGAGTAAGTTTTCCGCTCCCACAACAAATTGGAAGAAACACTACCTCCTGCTTATTGCCTATTGTTGGTATAATCAAAACTTGTAATGCTATATCATTATATGATGTGAGAAACTTTAGCGTTTACTGGCCAGATGCCCGTTCCAATTGACGCTTGAGAATGAGTAAAGTAATATCATCAAAAACTTTCTGCTCACCAATATGTTGCCGCACATCCTCAATAACTATTTTACGGATTTCTTCCGCCGATTGTTGACCATTGTGTTTAACTACTTCACACAAGCGTTCTAGTCCGTATTGTACTCCTCTAATATCTTCTGCTTCAGTAATTCCATCGGTGTATAGTACCACCATATCACCTGGATTTAATTTAACTTTTTCTTGAGCAATAAAATCAGCAATCTCTTCATCCAAGCCAATGGGAAAGCCTAGATCTATGGTATCTATCAGCTCAATGCTGCCATCAACTCGTACTATAATCATTTCTTCGTGTTGACCGCTTAATCTGAGGTCACCATCACTATATTCTAGTAACGCCAGCGTCATGTTTTTATCAGATTTCATGCGTTCGACGTTGTGGTAAATGGTGCGGTTGATCACATCCAAGCATTTTACCGGATCGGTTTCATTCATTTCCTGTAGAGTTCTGACCGCTGTTTGTGCCATAATCATTAGCACCCCACTGGCTAAACCATGTCCAGTAACATCTCCGATACCAATTTTTACTCGACCATTCTGTTGTAAGACATCGTAGTAGTCACCACCTACTTCATCGGCAGGTTCCATAAATCCAGCAATATCTAATTCCTTAATTGACTTTAGTTCTGACTCCTTGGGTAAAATCATCTGTTGCAGTTGCTTCGTTACCTCCAACTCAGCACTCATCCGTAGATTTTCAGCTTTGAGCTTTTCATTAAGGGCAGTAATTTCTTCATTAGCTTGAGCTAGTTGGGCAGTGCGTGCTTCTACTTTTTGTTCTAAAGTTTGGGCATACTCTTCTAATTTATTATAAGAAAGTTTGAGGTTTGTCCAAAGAACGTAGCCTATACTAGTAATTGCCGAACTAGTCAGGGCAAGCAGTGGGGTAAACACAGGAATCCACCAACCTATGAGAAAAGCCAGGTAAGAAGTAACTATAATGATGATTCCTGCAAGGAAAATAGCTACTACACTCCAGCGACTACGGAGCCACATTGCACCTAAACTTGCACTAAAACTAGACCAGAAAACAATCCACAGCCAATTCAAAGACTTACTCGAAGCCCTAAGCATAGGACGCCCTTCTAGAGCAGCACTCAAAATTTGGCTAGTTAAATTAGCATGAATAACTACCCCTGGTGTGAGGTGGGAAGCAGTAAATAGCTGGTTAGTGTAAGGAGTTTGGAACAAGTCATTGAGACTGGGTGCTGTTGCCCCAATAAAAACGATGCGATTGTGCATAAACTCTGGGGGAATGCGGTTTTCTAGTACATCTGTCATTGAAATACTAGGAAAGCGCTCGATTTCCCCTCGATAGTTCAACAGAATCTGGTATCCTCCTGTTTCCTTCTTGCTATATTCTCCTTGTTTACCGGTCAAGGGTGTAAATACTGCTTTACCTAATCCATATATGTTCTTGTCAGCATCAATAACTTCTAGTTCAATTCCTTTTTCTTGAAGATACATTAACGCCAGTTTAGTGCTTAATCCTTCTTGATTATCAACAATAACCAGCCCTCGGCGAATCTTGCCGTCTTGATCTAATACCATATCATTAGCTGCCACTTGTTCAAGTTCGGCTAAAGTAGGTGCTGGAGCAATCGGTTCTCCTGCAACTTTCTGTACCCCAATCGCTTCTGGGATGGACTTAAACACTTCCACTAATTCTTGATGTCCAGGTTCAACCGGTAAATCTCGATAAACATCGATACCAATTGCTTTAGGTTGTTGAGCATGGATGTTAAGAAGTAGTTGAGCCATAATTTTGTCAGACATTGGCCATTTTTTGACATGCTTAATATCCGACTCTCCAATGGTGACAATTACAATACGTTCATCAATCGGCTCCGTTGGACGCAGGTTGACGAATTGATCAAAAATCACCCATTCGAGTAAGTGGAATATACCAGCAGCACTACCAGCAATGATCAATCCTGCTATGCTAGGAGCAATAATTAACACTCCTCGCCATTGTTGAATGTGCTGTCTTAAATTTGGCCACATTAGAGTTTGTTGTTAGTTATTTGTTGTTGGTTATTTGTTATTGACTTTTTCTGGCGATTATAATATAACATTAAAAATATTAACCCTAGATTAACTAATCTAGGGCTGTTATATGAACCTCTTGAGGGTACAAGTTGCTCCGTATCATTGATCTCAACCATGAGCTAAGCTGTTGTGTGTTTAAATTTTCAGCTAGTCCCAAAATTGTCATTAAGTAAGATCTAATAATCCTACTCTACAAGAACTGCTAGGGCGTCTATGTTATTAGTAATTAGTACAAATAACAAAGAACAAATGACAAAGGACAAATTCATTACAACTGCTCGGCAATCGGTTGAGATGCGATCGCATCTAATTCGACCTGTTCTAAGAGTTCCGTCCACTCACTGACCAAAGTTACATCGTTGGGCTGGTCAAGTTGAGCCGCAACTAAGATATTTAATGTATCGTACCAAATACCTTGTTGGGCATATTCGGTGGCCAACTTAATCGGTTCTGAGGATAAAACTGTACCATCCTGGGCTAGAGATTCAACTCGTTTAACCCAGCCAGTCACTCCAGCATTATCTGGTCTAAGAATACTATTAGGTTCAATGGGAGCAAAAAACCACATATAGTTTTTACCAACCTCTAGTTCAGGTGATTCATCGGGAAGAGTAATACCGATAATGCCCCCACGACCAGAAATCTTTAGGGTCGTCTGGTAGTGATGATTACCTTGCTCATCTTGCAGACTAAAGAATACTTCTTTCGAGGAGGTTGCAGGTAAGTACACAAAAAATGTGGGACGAGCTACCACTGTACGCCCATGCTGGTTGGTAGGCAACAAAGCAGTCATAGCTAGTAGTTCATCAGTACGAGTTCCTCCGGATATAGTATTAACTGGTGAGTCATCTCCTGGGGGATCAAATGAGACTTCACCTCTAACACCTCCGCCGACGCTATTATCTGGTGCAGCCTCTCCTGGAGTTGAGAATTGTACCGTGCCTCGGACACCTCCACCGACGCTGCTTTCTGGTGCAGCTTCTCCTGGAGTTGAGAATTGTACCGTGCCTCGGACACCTCCGCCAACGCTGGTTTCTGGAACAGTGTCTCCTGGCGCTTGAAAGCTGATACTGATGAGAGAATTACTTGGTAAAGTTTCCCTTGCTCCCTTTGGTTGAGGGTTTGCCTGTACCGAATGGTAGAAGCTACTTGCTAGTACAAGAGTACTGGTTAGGGTAGCTGATAGGAGAGCTGGGAAAAGGTCGTGGTTAAATTTATTCATCGTTGAGAGCTCTATCCTGGTAGAATTTGCAGATACTTTCTAAGTAGTTACACCCAATTTCAATTTACTCTTGATACTTTACCAACATATTAGAGCCAATTTCCGACTAACACAAAAGATGCCCAAAAGTAGGGATGATTATATTGGGGATCGCTCAACAGAGTCAGTTGAGCTTGTCGCAAGGCTTCTGCTTTGGTAATTGGGAGATTGGTTTGGGTCAGCTGGCGGTAAAACTCACTCATTAGAGCAGCGGTAGATTCGTCATGAACTGACCAAAGGCTTGCCATGGTACTGCGAGCACCTGAGCGCAGTGCAAATCCTGCTAGCCCCAAGGTTGCCCTCTTATCTCCCGCTGCTGTTTGGCAGGCACTGAGCACGAGTAAGTCAATTGGTTTGAGAATTCCTAGTCTCCTCTTCTCAAACAAAAGATCGAAGTCTTTAATACTGATTCGCTCATCCCAAGTTAGTAAAAAGGTTTCTTGTGGATTAGAACTGAATTGACCATGAGTAGCTAGATGAACTACAGGGAAGGGTTTGCCATTAATCTCTTTTTGGAAAGCAGTGCGGGTAAATTCTTGATTGAGCAGTACTTGAGCATCCACCTCAGAGGCAATTTCTTTGACTTCATCTTCGACAGCCGGTAGTTCAGCAAAACCTTGACGGGCTTCAGTTAAACCAGCGGTTAGGGCTTGTAGCTCCTCCCGTTTTAATCCTTGAGGAAATAGCTGCAATCCTGGACTCAAAGCAACACTGTACTTTTCAACAATATATTGCTCACCGTCGTAGAGAGCAGCGATGGGTAGATTGCGCAGGAAGCCATCTGGTACAAAGACAAGAGTTTCGATACCACTGTTGGCTAAATCAGCTTCAGCGGGTCGGAGCAACCAGTCATAAACTTCTTCAGCAAGGCGCAAACGTTGGTCACGGGAATAACCTGGGTAAAGAGAAGAGTAAAATTGTTGAAGAATATTTTCAATTTCCTCTTCTGGTAGTTGGGTGGCGTAGTGGCGTAGAGGTTGATTTGGTAAGGAGATAACCACTTCTAGGCGTGAAGCGGAGTTACCCCGAAAGGAATCGTGCAAAATAATCGGATAGATTACTGCTGCTTGAGTATCAATTTCATCAAGAACTACTGGCTGAGTATCTAAGCAAGCGTCTCTAAAAAAATTGTCTAGTTCAGCTAATTGCAAGGCTTCAATCACTTCACGAGCTTGTTTGATGTTAGCTTGACTGGTATCTTCTATTTGTCCATGAGTAAGAGTGGGTTGTAAGAGAAGATTGACCAATTCCCGATAAACAGGTTCTACACTTTCCTTAAAGTTAAATTGCACATCAGGACTAACTGCAACTAAATCACTCCGCAGAGATTGTAGATGAGCGAAGGCTCCCTGAAAAGCTGCAATTGATCCAGTCAGGTCTCCCCGTTGTTCTAGAATACGACCTAACTGCCAAGCTGCACGAGCCGTAATATCAGCAGCCTCAATGCTTTGAGAAATCTGTAGAGCTTGCTCTGTCAGACTTTGAGCATCTTGCCACTGCTGAGTTTGTTCATAAAGTTTTCCTAGTTGAGTTAAGGCGTAGGCTTCGGCACGGGAGTCCTTTATTTGTCTAGCCTGTTGGACTGCGGTTGCTAAGGATTGAGCAATATTGTTTGTTGTTTGTTGTTTGTTGTTTGTTAATAGCAACTGCATCAAACTCTCTGCTAGGTTAACTCTGGCATAGACAGAGGCTCTACTGGGGGAGAGTTGAGAGAGGTTGGATTCGATTTGTGGCATTAGGGAGCTTGCCGTTTGCCACTGTTGAGTTTGTGCTAATAAACTCAGTTGGTTGAGTTGAGCCTGTAAAGTAGTAATTGGGGTTTGTGCCAGATTAGCCGCTTCTTGGTAGAATTTCCAAGCTACGTCATATCGTTGTACATCTCTGGCAATATTACCAATGCCCAAGAGAGTGGCACTAGTATCAGCACTGGCATTGAGTTGCTGACTAATAGCCAAACTTTGCTCTAAAATTGCCTTAGATTTCACTAAGTCGCCAACGGTTTGCAGGGCAATACCTAAACTTCGCAGTCCATCAGCTTTAAGTACAGAGTCTGGCTGGGTTTGCAATTCCTCTACCAACTTCTTTAAGAGTTCATTGGCTCTTCGGTACTGACCCAAAGTTTGCAAAGCTTGAGCCTGGTTAATGCGGCTTCCTAGCTTCCCCGTTTCATTGCCAGCAAGTTCATAAGTAGCTTCTGCTTGCTTCCAAGTTGCTAGAGCAGTTTCCGTTTTTCCCTGGGTGAGTTGGAGACTTCCTTGGGTATTCAAGGCTTGGGCTAAGATAGCCACACCTCTTGGTTCAAGTTTCTTTCTACTTTGTAGCAACTCCAAGCTGGTCGTGATCGCTTCCTGGGCTTGCTTCCCTTGTCCCAAATCCTGATAGGCTAAGGAGAGGTAATTGAGAGCTTGAGCTTGGTTAAGAATAGTTCCCTGATTTTTATAGGCTTGAGCTGCTTGTTGCCAGAGATTGGCTGCTTCAAAAAACTGTCCTGCTTCATAGAACTCTCTTCCTTGTTTGAGAATTTGTTCTGGGGTTAGCTGCTGCTGCCTTACTTCTTGAGAGACAATACTAATTGAGGATTGGGCAACTGCTGGAACAATGATGGTTACCAACAGTAGACTTAGGATAAACAAACCGGGCAAAAGAAACTTATAATTTTTGCCTTTGGTAGTTTTTTTGGCGGTAGATCGCCTTTTGCCTTTTGGTAATATGCTTGCCATAACTTGCTCAATCACTACTACCAGAATCTTTACCCCTCATGCCAAATCTGGAGAAGTTTTTAGGGCAGCGGAGCACATGCCCAATAGGGATGCTTTGCTGAGCTCACACCATAACGGAGCATAGCCCAATTCGGGAGCTGGGGGTAGAAAAGCTACTAAGTGATAACGGAAGTTTTCATATCATGTCCTGCAAATAACCCATAATCAAGATTTTTCCGTGTCCGGTGCGTCTCCGTGTCTGGAGCGTCAATCTTAATTATGGTTATTCAAGCAGACATGATATCAAGGTTGATTTATATCCCCTATACAACTCAACTGGTTTTACTTACTTTTACAATAATCTGAATTGTACACCAATCGGTAAAATAAATCTAACTTTTGGTAGATGTTTATCTTTCTTTATATATCTAAACAAATCATGAAGTTATTGTAAATTTATCAGTAGCACAAGCGATATTTTTATGTAATTGACAATTTTGGTTAAATTTTTCCCTAGATTTTAGATTGGGGATTTGTTGGTATACTTTTAAATAATGGGATACGTTTACCCTTGTAGGGTCTGTGAAATCATATACTTAAATTTGATAATAATTAGCGACGTAGCACATAAAAGAGGTTAATCTGTGCTAACGTCGCTTGATCTAGAAGATGCACCACTACAGGAGGACATGATATTGACAAGTAGAAAGTATTATATTAAATGTCTCCACAGTGGTAAATATACAACTTGAGATATAAAGTTTACTATTACCTGAGTATGAAATAGCAATCTCAAACTACTCAGTTAAGCTTTTATTCTTCTTTGTTCATTCTTCATCCTTTTGTTTGAGAGTAGATTTTTCTGAAAGAGAAATATCTTTTGGTTTTAATTCGTACCAGGAAAGTCCAAAGACCAGATGCATCAAGCCACGATACTTTAGTCGAAAGCTGGAGTTGGGTACAAGAATTGATTTGCGACACCGAAATTGAGACTTGACTCCCCTATACTTGCCAGTAATCTCAGTTTCAGTAGTTTCTAAAGTAGCAGGTTGATGTTCATAACTGACACCACGATAAGTTAGTTTCATAAGCTTGTTGTCTTTATCAAAGTCTTACAGTTGTTTACTCTGATGCCTAGGCAAAAAACTGCCTCTATATCATCAGTCCTATAAGTAGACTTCAAAGTCAATCAACCCTTTGCCGGAAGATTTAGCAAAACAATCAAATTATTTTTGTTAAGTAGACAACGAAAAAGATTATAGCGTTTCTCCTTGGGTGATGGTACTTTCGTTAGATAGTTTTTGGTTTTTAGCTGTGGTAGATGACGGTGAATTTTAGCGTAGCGGAGCAACGTTAGCAACTAAGCTCTCTTTATTAAGGTGATTCCCTCCAAAAAATGTACCTATCGTAGGGTATGGTAGCCTTTGCACAGCATTCCGTACCGAAAGCGTAAAGCACCACATAGCGGGTACAACCATTTTCAAAAATAACCTAAGAGGAGGGAGTACACACTCCTCCTATTCCTATTGTTACAGCTCTCATCAAATCCCAGGCTGTACTATCCACCAAACTAATTTCTTCTTCTTCTGTTTCAGATACATCTAACACAGCCCTAATTTTCTGAAGAGCTTCTTCGAGGTCTCCTCCCCGAGTTTCCAAATCTCCAATCGTATTCAGTAATTGATCTTTCCCTACAGTTTTGAAGGGACTGCATAGGGTATCGCGATCAATCATACTCTCCCTCAACTCCTCGGTTGACTCAATTGACTCGACAGATTTATCTTCTTCAGTTATAGTTCCCGTCTGTCCGTATCCAGGACTAGCCAGTATCGCTAGATTCAGCAAGGCGAAGCTAGCAGTGCCAACTGTGAGTTTTTGAAAAAATTTGCTCTTCATGTGATTCGTTTCCCTTCCCTGTTCCCAATCAATACTACAAAATTGGGGAGTATGATGCTCCTCCTTTTGCCTAATGGCTTCTGGATTAACTCCACCACTATGGTTGAATTGACGGTTAAAGGAGCCTGAAGGTTTCTTCTGAAGGCAGGAGGCAGGAGGCAGAAGGCAGAAGGCAGGAGGAAGTCCTGATGAAAAAATTTCACCACCAAGTAATGAAAGTTGACTGTTGACTTGTCCCTACTTTCAAGTCAGACTCCCATGAACTTTAACCCCACAAAGTAGGATGAAAATCTCTTTTTCTCCGCGTCTCCGGGTCACCTTGTCCCCGCGTCTACTTTCAAAATTTCTGCATCTCCCCGTTAGGCAACTTCTCTTTCTTCAACCAGCGGTTGCTTGCGAACAGATTTCTTCAGCATCCAAGTACTTATCCCCAGCAAAGCCAACACTACTCCTGGTTCTGGAACTGATGTATTATTGTTACTGCTGACTGTAGGAGCTGACGATGCAATCAAATTGTTGGCAGTAGTAGTGGATGGGGTAAACAAACTACTAGTGGAAGGAGCAGTAGTATTGGAAGCTGGACTGGTGTCTAATCCTAAGTTGAAAACTCCAGATGCTAGGGGTAGCTCATCTCCAACAAAAGTTTGGTAAAAGCTAATGACTTGAGAAATATCAGCAGGAATCCCTAATCCTAGTGAATCACTTAAATCAACCAACCCACTTAACACAGCACTCATACCGAAAGTCCCATCGGCAGTGATGGTGCAGGCTCCAGTCAGGCATTCGGAGACAATATTAGGGTTGTATCCGTCAATAACAATGGCATTGGTCTCGTTCAAGTAATTAATCGCAAAGTTAGTGGTCTGGGAAGTGCCATCAACAACAAGGTTACCAGTACCAGTCAAATTAGCGTTAAATAAACTATCCAATAAGTCAATCCCATCATTGGGGGTAGCAATCAAAGCAGAAAGTCCGCTTAACTCAGGAGGCAGTAAGTCAAAATATTCTGAGGGAATCGGTTCAAAAAGACCACCAAAGAGGGAGGCATCTATAGTTATATCTCCATCTTCAAATTGCGCTGGGTCATCTAAAACAGTGAAACTACCACTTAAAGATTCGGAGAAGTTATACTCCGTCGGTATATTACCAGGATCTAACCCCAGTAAAGCTTCAATTTCAGGAATGATCAGTAGCTCTGCTACTGGGCTAGCAGTAACATTCCCAGAAACATTACCACTATAGTCAAAATTTATGGTATCTGCTGCTGTTGCTGGAGATATGCCAATTGCTCCTACCGCCAGAAATGCTGTGGTGGCAGTAACCATAGATAATGTTTTCATCGTCAATCTCTCTTGCCCCTGGTAGATTTTGGGATGACTTTACCAATGCCCAATATATACAATTACTTTAGCCAATGACTCTAAAGTAACTGTACAAATGATCTTTATTGTCAAAAATCTTCATCAAACAAGCACTGTTGTCTTGACCTGGGCAACAAAATTAGATAAGATATGCAACCCTGCACTGGAAGATTTTTCTGGGTGGAATTGTACTGCCATTAAGTTGTTCCTTGCGATCGCAGCAGTTACCCTCTGACTACCGTGAGTGACAGTGGCTGACCTAATATCAGGATCAACTGGGTCAACATAGTAGGAGTGAACAAAATAAACATAAGGGTTGTGTGGTAATTGCTGCCACAAAGGACAATCTGGTTGAGTAAACTCCAATTGATTCCAACCCATGTGGGGAATGGTTATTCTGGGTTCTGGATGAAAGCGGCGCACTGTACCAGCAATAATTCCCAGTCCTGGTTCCTTGCCTTCTTCAGAACCATCAAACAAAATTTGTAATCCGAGGCAGATCCCTAAAAATGGTTTGCCGCTGGAAATGGCATTTTTAATTGGTTCGACTAAATTGCGCGATCGCAAATGTTGCACTGCTGGATCAAAGGCTCCCACTCCCGGTAAGATTACTGCATCAGCTGCCTCAATATCTGCTGGAGAATCAGTAACTTTAGTTATTGCCCCAGCTTTCTCTAAGCCTTTGCAAGCAGAGTGCAAATTTCCCATATCGTAGTCTACAACGGCAATCACTGCCATGAGCTAATTCTCCCCTACCTTGATTCTTCAAGTTTATTGTATGTCCAGAAAACTTCTCCTAACCTCTTTTCAAACCTGGCTACCTCATCAAAAATCTAATTCGTCGGATGATTTACTAGAGAAAATCGCCCAACAGGAGAGTTTTCCTTACTCTTTAAACTACTTGAGACAGTTGCCGGTGGATACTGTCCAAGCTAGCAGTCGTGTGATTGCCAAAATTGAGCACTTACGACCTGATAGCATTCTATTATGTGGCATGGCAGAGAAGCGGACTCAATTAACGGTAGAGTCTTGTGCTACTTGTGGAGATACCCAACTCAGAACCAAGGTGGATTTAAAACAATTAGTAACGGGTTTGGCAGTAACAGAGATTAGCGATGAGGCAGGTAAATTTGTCTGTGAGGGACTTTACTACCAGATTTTAAAGCATCTGCAAGGGCGAAACTTTAACATGAATTGCATTTTTGTCCATGTTCCGTTATTGACAGGAGACAATTTTTCTGGTGTTATCGATGATTTTAGATTACTTATCAAGGGACTTGCCTACTGGGGAGATTAACAGGCAACAGTAGGGGCGGGTTTAGGGAAAACAGATACCACTTTACCTGAATATTGAAATCAAAACCCGCCCAACACGGTTCCCCAATTAACTCTTTTAGGGAACTGTGTTGGGTCTCGCTATTGCAAGATCCAACCTACATTTTTAGGTGTGTCGCGCCACTACAAATATTTTTTCAATAACAACTCCAGCTTCTCCTTAGTTGCTGCTGGAGCCTTATCTAAAGGTGTCAAAATCGCATATTTTAAGGCTGAGTGTGCCTCGGATACCGGTGGATTGGTGGCTAAACGCTTGACTGTTTCTTGAATTACCTTCTGAGCATTAGTAGCATTGCGCTGCAAATTATCAATGATCATCTCCACCGTCACACTATCATGTTCAGGATGCCAGCAGTCGTAATCTGTTACTAGAGCTAAAGTAGCGTAAGCGATTTCTGCTTCCCTTGCCAACTTTGCTTCCGGCAAATTCGTCATACCGATTACTGTTGCTCCCCAACTGCGGTAAAGTTCAGACTCTGCCTTTGTCGAGAAAGCAGGACCTTCCATACAAACGTAGGTGCCACCCCGATGGAGATTAACATCTGTTAACTCTAAGCTAGCTACAGCATCTGCCACAACCCCAGCCAGTTGATCGCATACCGGATCTGCGAAGGCAATGTGAGCAATAATTCCTTCCCCAAAAAAAGTAGAGACCCGGTTCTTCGTCCTATCAATAAACTGTTCCGGTACTACCATATCCAAAGGTTTTGCTTCTTGCTTGAGAGAGCCAACAGCTGAGGCGGAGATAAGATACTCCACACCTAACTGCTTCATCGCATGGATATTGGCGCGGAAAGGTAGCTCAGAAGGCATCAGATGATGATTGCGCCCGTGGCGAGCGAGGAAAGCTACAGGAGTTCCTGCTAAATTGCCGACAATTAAGGCATCAGAAGGAGCACCAAAAGGGGTATCAAGCTGCACCTCTGTGACATCCTGGAGAGCGTCCATTTGGTAAAGTCCGCTACCACCAATAATCCCAATTTTTGCCTGAGTCATGTTCCTCGCTTGTTGCTGCTTGTTCTCCAAGCTATTTTATCAGGGAGCTGAGGGAGCTGGGGAAGCTGAGGGAGCTGAGGAAGCTGAGGGAGCTGGGGAAGCTGAGGGAGCTGAGGAAGCTGAGGGAGCTGAGGGAGCTGAGGAAGCTGAGGAAGCTGAGGAAGCTGGGGGAGAAACCTATTACATCATTTTAGGTGTACCACGGCACTGGCTTTCTTCCCTCCAATCTTCTGCTCCCTGCCTCCTGCCTCCGGTTCCCCTCCTGGGAGGGGTTAGGGGTGGGTTCTGCCTGCCTCCTGCCTCCTGCCTCCTGCCTCCTGCCTCCTGCCTTCAAAGCACTGGCTTAATGGTAGATTTCCCCATTGGTAGCAGCTTGCTTAATACCTAGGATGATTGGTGGCTGAGTACTGACTGGCACCAATGCCCATTTGTCTTGGATGTATTTTAAATCTTCTGACTTAGATACATAGCTTTCCACGTAGCCACAGCTACCACAAATATAGGTATCCAAGGGAGCATAACGCTTATCACAACTACCGGAGCCTAAGGTTATCGTATTAAGAGCTGGAAATTGGCGATTAGTGTTGCTTCTAACATTACGCTCACCGCATTTAGGACATTGACCATTTTTCATCATTACGAATTCCTTAAAAGTTTCAACCAGCTTTAATTAATTTTTCTGCCTTGGTAGAATATAATCAAGAAAATCTATACGCCAAGGTAGAAATTGCTGGCATAAAAAAAGTGAGTAGCAAGGCTGTCAGGGTCGGTATTATCTCTCATTCCGAGGGAATATACTGAAGCACTTCAGCCCTTGAGGTTGTAAGACAACCCAAGGATTACAACCTTGCTCAATTTTCTATGCCATTAGACACTAAGGTATCTCCGTCTATAGAAAGATGGCAACTATTTTGATAAAGCCGTAAGCCCCCGAAGGACTGAGCTGCCGTGTATCGTAAAGTTTCAATCAGCTCTTCGGTGCGGCGGGACGTTTTTTTATTTGGGAGTCCCTTAATGCCCCGCTATACAGCTAGAACATCAATCCAGTAATAAAAGTTGACAAATTGGGAAAGGAAAAATCAGTACCTTTAGCTTTCTCCAGTTTCCAATGGTGCAAGGATTTACTCTCATACCAAATCCGGTATCGATATACCCGCTATGCCCACATTGTAGAGACGCGCCTGCCTTTATAATGCCCGTAGGGCTGTTGGCACGTCTCTACAGGATTTTGTACGGTTTTACTCCCTTGTCACCAAGTCTTCCTTGTCCCCCTTGTCTTGTCCCAACCCGAAAGTAAAAAACCTACCCTTTCCAGGGGGTCTGGGGGAGCATCCCATTTTGGAAAAGCATTACCCACAATAAGGGCATGGCAATAGTTTTAGACCCCTTAAAAGAGCTAACTCACCAAAGAGGATGTCACAATTACGCTCATCAACGCTCTAGTGCAGTGCAGCGGAAATAACCTACCTGATTAACAATGGACGAAAAGTAGATACCATAAACATTAAAGTATCCTGCCTCGTGACTTGTAAGTAGGCAACAGGCAACTTTGGAAGAGCCTACTCTCATAACCCGGTGGTGAAATTTTTTCATCAGGACTGCCTTCTGGCACTAGTGATGTTACTCTTGAGCATCTTCAGATATTATTTTTGAAAACTTTTCATGCAAACTAAGGCTTTTAGCGAGATTTTCCCACTGTTCAATACAGCTAATCCACAGACATTGGAATTGTTCTTGTCTGTTGCAGTAGAACACGAATACCCAACAGGTAGAGCAGTCTTAATGGAAGATTCCTGGGGCAATGCAGTGTACTTTGTTGTCTCTGGCTGGGTAAAAGTTCGACGCCTCTACGGAGAAAATGCTGTAGCGCTGGCAATTTTGGGTAGAGGTGATTTTTTTGGTGAGATGGCAATTCTCGATGAATCGCCCCGCTCCACCGATGTTGTTGCTCTTTCTACCGTTAAACTACTCAGTGTACCTGCTCAGCGTTTTATTCAAACTCTGTTCAAGGATCCCCAGTTACACCACCGCATGTTGCAATTAATGGTGCGGCGGCTACGTCAGACTAATATCCGTCTCCAACTACGCCGTCAGCCACCAGCGGTGAGGCTGGCTAATACCCTGGTTAACTTAGCACAAAGCTACGGTCAATCAACTGCGCAGGGTATGGAAATATTGAACATACCCTACAAGGATTTAGCTGATGTCACAGACATCAGTGTTGAAGATACCACCAAAATTATGCAAAAACTCGACAGTAAAGGTTGGGTTAAAATTGATGAGCAATATCAGACTCTGTGCTTAGCCAATATCAAGCAACTTAATCATCTAGCAAGAGTAGTTAGGGGCTAGTACCGCTGCGCGGAATTAAGAATTAAGAATTAAGAATGCTTATAGAGTAAGGATTCTATCAATCTCAAACTGGTGGGCTATTTCCATGCCCGCTGCACTAGTGCTTGGAAGATAGGAGGCAGGATTCAGGAGGATTTTCAAGGAAGAGAAAATTTTTAAAACCTAACACCTAACACCTAACACCTACTCACTACTTTGTCCGGGAATTTCACTACACACTTCATAAAAAGAGGTGGTTGGAGATTGAGTAAACAAAGGAGACATTTGATGCAAAATTGATTGGTAAGCCTCATTTTGATTAGCTTCCATATCGTCGATGTTTTCCCAAAAAATAACGGCAATGCCTTTATCTGTACCAGGTTCTCGCAGGAGATAAGCTCCCTTGAAACCTTTGGTGTAAGTTGATACAGCTTTTTCAAAGAGCTGCTCTGCTTCTTCAAATTTACCTGGTTTGAATTCTCCGATCGCAACATAAGCAAATTTATGCTTAAGAAAATCTAAAAATTCTGTCATGGCTTCCTCCTTAGACTAAGCTTACTATTAACAACTTCCATACAGATAACCTCTAAAATCTCTGAGGCATTTGCCAAATTTTGATAGTTTTATCCAAACTCCCGCTCACTAGGGTCTGTCCATCGGAGCTAATGGCAAGGGAGTAAATCCAAGCATCATGTCCAGGAAAAATATCTTGAAGAACACCTGTGCTCAAATTCCACAGCTTGATATTTTTGTCTACTCCTCCACTTACTAGGGTCTGTCCATTAGAGCTCAGAGCCAGGGAATAAACACGACTCCAATGCCCTTCCATGATATCCTGTGGCTCCCCAGTATTGAGATTCCAAATCCTGATTTTTTCGTCACCTGTAGTCACTAACCTAGGTCCTAAACCTTCAAAGAAGGCATCGGGATTAGCATTAATAGCAAGGGAGGCAACATAGTTGGCATGTCCGGTGAGAGTATTTTTTAACTCTCCTGTCTCCAGATCCCAAATTTTGATTACTTCATCACTCCCACTCACTAGGGTTTGTCCGTCCTCACTAATGGTAAGGGAGACAATGGAGTCGGTATTTCCTTCAAGAGTGTTTTGTAACTCTCCTGTTTCTCGCTCCCAAATTTTAATCGTTTTATCAGAACTGCCACTAACAATATTTTTGCCATCGGGACTAAAGGTTACAGCTAAGATAGCTCCCTGATGCTCATCAAAAGTATTAAGCAACTCACCGGTATTGAGATCCCAAGTTTTAAGAGTATTGTCGAGAGAGCCACTAACAATAGTTTCTCCATCCGGACTAATAGCTAAAGCCCAAATTGGTTGCTCGTGTCCCTCCAGGGTATTAAGCAACTCACCATTATTGAGATTCCACGTTTTGAGAGTCTTGTCAAGCGAGCCGCTGACAATAGTTTCTCCATCAGGGCTAATGGCTACAGCGCGAACCCCCTCAGTATGACCAGTGAGGGTCTTGAGTAATGCGACTTCTTCTTTCCCAGAGATCGTTTCTGCTAAAGGAGAGACTTCCCAAACTTTGACCTGCCTGTCACCACCACCACTAGCAAGGCTTTGACCATCGGGACTCAGGACAATATCATAAATCGGTTCCTCATGTCCAATAAAATTACCTTTAAGTTCACCAGTCTTCAGATCCCAACTCTTGAGGGTTTTGCGATTCGTGCCACCAATCAAGGTTTTACCATCCCCAGAAAAAGCAATTGAGTAAACCCAATCTCCAGAACTAATGGTTCTTCTGAGTTTGCCAGTCCGCAGATTCCAAACTTTAATGGTATCTTTGTTGTCTAAACTACTACTAACTAAGGTTTGATCATCAGGGCTGAAAGCTAAAGACCTCGCCCAAGTTGAATGCCCAGTCAAAGTATAGAGAGGGTCATCGGACTCCATATTCCAGACATTAACCACCCCTTCAGAATCACCACTGGCAATTAATGAACCATCTGAACTAATAGCCAGGGAGACAACTAAGCCTGGATGTCCAGAGAGTTTACGCATTAACTCCCCTGTCCTCAGATCCCATACTCGGATAGTTTTGTCCCAACTGCCACTCACAAGAGTTTGTCCGTCAGGGCTAAAAGCAACAGCTATTACATTGTCTGTATGTCCAGCGAAAGTCTGGATTAACTCCCCTGTATACAAATCCCAAATCTTGATCGTTTTATCACTACTACCACTAGCCAGAGTTCTACCATCTGGGCTTATAGCGATGTCGTACACCCATTTTTCTGAGGAAATGGTACGAACTAGCTCACCACTAGCTAAATCCCAAATATTGATAGATTGGTCATCGCCCCCACTAACAAGAATTTGACCATCAGGGCTAATGGCCAGGGATTTGATATTTTCCGTGTGCCCAGAGGGTTTAGGGATAGGTGGAGCATCCTCTGGCTGAGGTGGAGCCTCTTCTGGCTGAGCCTGGGCAATTAACTGCCCTGTTCTTGCGATCGCTAGAGTAGATCCAGACCAATATAAGCTACCAGTAGTGGCAACTCCTGTAACTATGAAAACTGATAGTGCTTTCCAAGATGATTGAGACAGACCCATTGTCACTTAGTCAAAAAAATTTACAATTGACTTGATTAAACCAAATCCTGCTTACTTACGGGGAGATATTAGAAATTTTTTCTGTGGGGCAACAGCTAGATAGACGAGAACTATGGAAGGGTTAATTCTAGATCAAATAATGTGGCTATTGTCAAGTACATCCTATACCAAAATTAGATGAGCTTACTCTGCCTGCTTAGGGAGTTATTCACTGGGTTTGAATTTTCATTCATGGGGGTTAATTTTTTTCCTAGGGACTGCCTTCCTACCCTAGATAGCTAGTAGACTTGCATAGTTCTTAAACACTAATCGACAAGGCACATAAGTAAGTAGGTGGAAATAAACCGAACTATGTTACAAAACGTAAATACGGCTCAAACTCTTACAAATGACTAATGACCAAGCACAAATGACGACCTTCACCAGTTAACTTTAATATCGCCGATCTACTTATGTCTCGCTCCAAAGCTCTACAGTACTATATTCTGACCCGTCTGCTGCTAGCTCCTTTGATGCTGTGGACAATTACTACTTTGGTGTTTTTACTACTGAGAGCAACTCCTGGAGACCCGGTGGATGCAGTACTAGGGAATCGTGCTCCGGATAGTGTTAAGGAGGAGTATCGTGAGCGATTAGGACTAGCAGAGCCCTTGTGGTTGCAGTATATCCGCTATATGAGTTCTTTACTACGCCTCGACTTAGGTACTTCGATCACTAGTCAGGGAGAAACAGTTTGGGAGATTATTCAACAACATTTCCCTGCGACAGCGGAGTTGGCAGTATGTGGTATGGCGGTTGCTTTCCTAGTAGGGTTGGGGGTTGGTACTGTTGCCGCTTCCCGCAGCGGTACGGCTTGGGATATAGGGGGCAGGCTCTTTGGCATTATTACTTATTCCCTACCTTTGTTTTGGATG
Organism: Symploca sp. SIO1C2; assembly: GCA_010672925.1. Lineage (GTDB taxonomy): Bacteria > Cyanobacteriota > Cyanobacteriia > Cyanobacteriales > Coleofasciculaceae > Caldora. The sequence continues at coordinate 117,655 of JAAHFP010000015.1, forward strand.
GGGATGGTTGTCCAATTAATTTTTGCGGTTCAATTGGGTTGGTTTCCCCTTGGATCTCGCTTCCCCATTGCTTCAGCAACACCAACAGGCATTACGGGGCTTTATACGGTTGATAGCCTCTTGAGTGGTAATCTGAGTCATTTTTTCACTTCTTTATACTATCTAGCTCTGCCTAGCATCACTTTAGGGCTGCTTCTGAGTGGCATCTTTGAGCGAATTGTGCGGGTGAACTTGAAGCGAACCCTTAAAGCTGATTATGTAGAAGCAGCTAGGGCTAGGGGAATTCCGGAAAGGCGAATTGTGCTGGCTCATGCCCTCAAGAATGCCATGATTCCAGTGATTACGGTTCTGGGACTAACCTTGGCTGCTTTGTTAGGAGGGGCAGTATTAACCGAAGTAACTTTTTCTTGGCCTGGGTTAGGCAATCGATTATATGATGCTATTTCTGGGCGCGATTACCCCACTGTCCAGGGAATTATGGTATTTTTCGGAGCAATTGTGGTTTTAGCTAGCATTGCGATCGATATCATCAATGCTTTAATTGATCCACGTATTCGGTACTAATATCATGTCTGGTTGAATACTTACACTTGGGTAGAGAGAAGGCAGAAGGCAGGAGGCAGGAGGCAGGAGGGAAGAAAGAAGGTTGCAAGGTATAAGGGAATTATCACTTTTTATCCGAACTTGATATAACGACTTTGAAGGAACAAGGTATGAGGTTTTAGATTTTAGAAGACCTTGCGCTTGAATAAAACTGTCCTGGTTGACCTATGAAGCGGGGGTCTTTTCTCAGGGTTGTACAAAAGCGCGATCGCGTCCCTTGATTCCTGTCAAACTGTTATGATGTTAGATATAAGTAGGTAAGTAGAAATAAACCGAACTATTTTACAAAACCTAAGTACGGATCAAACCATTACAAATGACCAATGACCAATGACCAATGACCAATGACGATCTTCACCAGTTAACTTTAATATTGCCGATCTACTTATGAGTGCCAAATGATTTCTAATATCGATCACCTTGTGCTGACAGTTCGAGACATTGAGCAAACTGTCGAGTTCTATACAAAAGTTTTGGGAATGGAAAAAGAGGTCTTTGGCAAAGGGCGCATTGCATTGAAATTCGGTAAGCAAAAATTCAATCTTCATGAAGTAGGAAAAGAATTTGAACCAAAAGCAGCGTTTCCTACTCCTGGAGCCGCCGATATATGCCTCATCACAAAATTACCAATTCAAGAAGCATTTGATTGCGTAAAGAATAAAGGCATTGAGATTCTTGAAGGGATAGTGCCACGCACCGGTGCAAATGGGTCTATCGAGTCATTTTATTTTCGTGACCCAGACCAAAATTTAATTGAAATATCATCATATAGAAATGCAATATAAGTGGTTGCAAGGTTGATAGGTTAATGAGCATAAACATACGTCCCTATGAATCTACTGATTGGTCTAGATTGTGCGAAATACATGACGCATCACGTCTTGATGAACTGGGTTTAACTGTAGGTACGGATGCGTTTCTTACCCTTGAGCAAACTGCTGACAACGAAAGTCTTTTTGATAATAAACTCTTTGTCGCAGAAGTCGATAATGTTGTGCAAGGGTTTGTTGCTTATAAAGATGAAGAACTCACTTGGCTTTACGTTGATCCGAAATTTTATAGAAAAGGAGTGGGACGTGCATTAGTTCAACATGCTGTTGCAAACTCAGCGCCAACGATGGAAATTGAGCTACTTGAAGGCAATACACCTGCTCTGGAGCTTTATCTTTCAGAAGGCTTTAAAGTGATAGAGCGTGTAGAGGGTCAGCTTGTAGGTAATGAGGAGTTTCCAGCAGTAGGTTTTGTTTTGAGACGTGAGAATACTTAAGACGGGAAAAGGTGGACATTAGCAGTAATTCTCATTGGTCTGATCCAGCAGGCGATCGCACTGTTCTTGATCCTCACATCTTGCACCAGTACAAAAATACTGAATAAGGTTAATCAGAACAATCAATTCCAATGCTGAAGTAGTAAAATCTTATCACTACCCAACAAAGTCTGACGGATGTTGGGTCTTGTTGCCTCGACTCAACCTACATCTATTACTAGAGCGTGTTTGCAAACAGCTAGAGAAGCGAAGCATTTAGACAGTATATTTTGGATTTCATAGATTAATTATCGCCCAAATGGTATGCTGCTACAAACCATGCCACGCAAACCCTAATACTAAATTATCTAAAATATTGGGAAACTGGTAGAGTTGGGAAGGTATTAAAGAGGAGAACACTTACCTAGGTCAACCTAGAAGCCGTAATTATGGAAAAACAAATTTGGATTGCGGTAACATTTATTACCTTTCTACTATTATTTGCAGCAGTAGGTATCTATTCAGCAAAACAAAAACAAAATACAACAACTGATTACTTACTGGCTAGTAGAAAAGTTAATCCTTGGTTAACAGGACTATCAGCAATAGCAACACGTCATAATGGAGGTTTATTTATTGCTGCAACTGGTGCTGCCTATACTATTGGATGTTCTTTTATTTGGATCCCTGTCGCCATAGCAATAGGAAACCATATTGCTTGGTGGTTGATCTTCAAAAAGTTGAGATTAGTTTCTCAGCAAACCAACTCGGATACAGTTTCCTCATTCTTGGGTCAAGAAAATCTGGGTAAAAACAATCAAGGACGAGCAATAACAATAATTTCAGCATTAATTATTATAGTATTTCTTGGTACTTTTGCTTCTGCCCAACTAGTAGCAGCAAGCAAAGGACTGAGCGCTATATTTGGCTGGAATTATCAAGTAGGGGTTGTTATTGGAGCTGTAATTGTAGTTATCTACTGTTTTTCAGGAGGTATCCGTGCTTCTATCTGGACTGACTCTGTGCAGATAGTTTTAATGATAGTATCTTTATGGGTTTTATGTATAGCAGGTTTAATTGCCTGTGGAGGGTTTGGAGAACTTTGGATTAAGCTGAATGCTATTGACCCTAACCTAACAAATTGGATACCTAGAAATTTACCTTGGGGATTTTTTCCTTACTTTTTAGGATGGGTGGTAGCAGGGTTTGGCGTCGTTGGTCACCCTCATATCTTAGTAAGAGGAATGGCAATTGACTCGGCAGACAATATAGGTTTAGCTCGTAATATACAAATTTTCTGTAGTCTAATGAATTCTGTTGCAGGTTTGGGTATAGGATTAACTGCCAGAGTATTATTGCCTGACTTAATCACATCTAAGAGTGTAGAGTTAACATTGCCAAATTTATCTATGGAGTTGTTGCCAGCTGTTTTGGTCGGGTTGATGTTAGCGGGACTTTTTGCTGCCACTATTTCCACAGCAGATTCCCAAATAATATCATGTTCTGCTGCTTTAAGCCAAGATTTATTTTCCGGTACGGCTCACTCCTATAGAAAAGCAAAGATAGCAACCCTAGCTGTGACTGCTCTTGTATTAGCGATCGCTCTAATGGCAAACAATAGTGTACTTTTTTTGGTGATTTTCTCTTGGTCAGTTTTAGCTTGCGGTTTAGGTCCGTTATTGGTATTGCGAGTATGGCAAAAACCTGTAAGTGTTCCAGTAGCAATAACAATGATGATTACTGGTATAGTTGTTTCTATAGTCTGGAACTTAGGACTTAATCTATCAAGTGCTATTTATGAAGTATTTCCCGGTATGCTAGCAGGCTTTATTGTTTATGTACTTGCTAATTTTATGACTAAGCAAAATAAGGAACAAAGTAAGTGATTAAGCAAATCTTAAAGAAGAGATTAAAATTACCTATATATGCAAGGCAAGTAAACCGGCATTTTGGGGGACAATTCTTTTCAAATTAATCCGCAAGTTGAAGCCATTATCCTGTGTTGAACTTGGCTCATGTGTAGGAATATCCGCAGCATACCAAGGGTTTGCACTCAATCTAAACGGAAAGGGTCACCTAACTACTCTCGAAGGTTCTCCAGAAATAGCCAATATTGCCAAAGAAACCCTTGGGGCTTTAAGTCTAAACAATACATCAGTCGTAATTAGCCCATTCCATGAAACCCTAAAGAGTGTCTTGGAGTTATCAAAGCCTGTGGATTTCTTTTGTAACGACGGCCATCATGACCATTACGCAGTAATCGCAAACTTTAATACAGCTGTCTTGATGGACTTTTTTAAGTATTTTTGTACTGGTGCAAGACGTGAGTCTTGGAAATAAATATAATCTTTGAAGCGCATCATTGTACTATGTTATGTTGTCTGGCATTGCTTAATCCGGGCAGTTAACAATTTTCCTGTTTTTCATTCAATAACCAGAGGGGAAACTACTATGATTAAAGGAGCTCTTACAGCTAGCGTGGTCGGGGTTCTTGCTATGGGTAGTCCGGTAATCGCGCACCCAATCACAGAAGCCGAGGTAATGGAAGCCCAGAAAATTTGGGGTAACGGCATCGTTGCCATCGGCAAAGCCTATTCAAATAATGGCAACTATGAGGCATTGGCAGCAGAGCACGTAGATACGCTCTACGGCTATGATGAAGGTACTGTCCTCTTCAAGCCGACTAAGGCTGCGACTCATCAGTTTCGCCTCACTGAAGAAGAAGCCCTCTCCTATTTCGTTGGCGGTATCATTAGTGAAGACGGCGGCTTCGCGTTGCAGCCATGGAGTGCGGTTCGCTTTGAAAATGCCGAGTTTATCACTGACACAGACTCTGCTGTTGCCATGGGCAACTACTTTTTTACGGATGCAACGACTGGTAATGAAGTGAAGGTGGAGTTCACCTTTGGGTATATTCGTGGTGACGACGGCAATCTCTTGATCAATATCCACCATTCAGCGCTCCCGTACAAACCGGCTAATTGATGGCTTGATTCAAGAGTCCGAAGCTGAAGCTGTTGATAGCTTTTACGATCGCCACTTGATTTTCTTCTTCAAGATAATTTGGCGATCGCGGATATTCAGATTCAGTCAAAAATACCAAATCAGGCTACCCATTGCTATGCCAAGATTCCTACTATTTTTTTCTAAAAATGTTTATATTGTTAGGAGTGATCGCTACTCTGTTAATCGCAGTACCACCATTCTCATCAAATCGATAAAGATTCTAAATCTCGATAGCCACTGATAATCCGGACAACATCAATACCGTCTGATCGCGGGAAATAGAAAACAATATAGTTATTAACGACAAAATCTCGCAAATTAACCTTAATTTCGCCATAATTTTTTCCCATATTTGGGAATTGAGCAACTTTGCGGCATTTCTCTCGGACATTTTCAAAGAATTTAACTGCAAAATCTCTATTGGTTTCTGACATCGATTCACAAATAGCTTCTAAATCTGCGATTGCCTTTTCCGATAATGAATAAGTTTTCATCATTAACCATCAGATTATTGCTGTAACTGATTTAAGAGGCGATCGAAAACCTGTTCCCCATCTGTAACACGACCTTGTGCGATCTGCTCTGCACCAACTGCTATTTGTTGGCGCAATTGAGTCAAACGTTCTTCCCTTGCTTCTAACAACTGTAGTCCAGCTAAAATCAACTCATCTGCAGACTCATAACGCCCTCTCGCAAGTTGCTCTGTAATCAGTTTTTCGGTTGCCGGTGTGAGAGATAAACTCATAGGATCATTCTCAATTGTGCAGATTAGCTCAATTATACTAAGAAATTTCGAGCCAAAGGATGCTGTGAGTTGTCCTCTGGTCTACCTAAAGTCTGAAAGTGGGATCGCACTGTTCTTGATCCTCACGACGAGAACGAGATACCCAAACTTGAGCATCCTCTCCCAGCAGAGGGTATGGAGACGTACCGGCCAGATCTAGCCATCTGCGCTTGGGTTGTTGCAACTCTCGCTGTTTCAGCCGATTGGTGATATGGCTGATAATCTCCAATTGCTCTGGAGTTGAAAGTTGATCGATGCTACGGAGTACTTCTTCAAGGTGGGGGGACATGGCTTCTTTATTAATCTAACAGTAGATTGCGATCGCTCTTTTCTCAGTCAAAACAATTCAAAATCTGCCGGACTCCGTCCCGCTGCGCTCTCACGTTAGCGAAGCGGCGCGTAAGCGCAGTGTAGCGTTAGCGTCTACGCTTGGCTCACCATGCTACGCAAACAAAATTATCAATTCAAAATTGAAGACAATAAGTGGGGGCTTGTACCCACCAGTAATTGAAGACCACCCAATCAAAGATTATGGTAGGGGTTTGTACCCACAATTAATCAATTCAAAATTATCTTTTCCTACATTTTGAATTTTGAATTTTGAATTTTGAATTCAAAAAACGGTCACTGGTGTTTTGGATTTCATTTTGTTCTAATATATTATCTTTTTTTTCTAGCAACGTGAACAGCAGAAAGAAATGAGAGTTGTATGCTATCTCCAAATTTCTCCAATTTTTCGCGCAACCTTGTAAAGAGCAATTCCTTTGTTTGTGTTTCTAGTTTCCGAAGAGTACTTAGAAGATTCAGGTATTCATCAATACGATAAGTAACTTCACACGGGATTTGCTCAGTGACCAATTCCTTAAAACAACCAGAGTCTACAATATCTTGTCCAAATCCCCTTAAAATCTCTGATTGAGTTTCAGCTCCTTCATATCGCACCAGTGAGGGGGCATAGGCTTGATAGATTTCCTCAATTGCCTGATAAATTTCAAATCTTGGTTCGGGGGTCATATTCCATAACAAAATCAGAAAACCATTATCTTTTAATGCTTCTGCTGACCTGGCATATCTAATCTCTGGTGGTATCCAGTGAAAAGCATTGGCAAATAGAACAGCGTTGAATTGATTTGCTTCCATCTGCCACTCTTCAAATGTACTATTGTAAATCTCAACGTTTGGATAGGATAGACAGTTATGTTGTGCTAAATGGTGAAAGTCTTGATTTGGCTCAATACACTTTATTAAAAAGCCGAATTGAGCAAAAGCTACTGTCGCATTTCCTGGCCCACAACCAACCTCAAGGATTGATGCATCTGGAGAAAGTTTGGCTAGAGTGATAGCACGACTGATATGTTCTTTAGGATAAGATGGTCTGGCACGGTAGTAGATTTTTGCAACGGGAGAATACCAGGTTTTCTTCTGAGCAATATCTATAGAATATGCTGCTTTTCTTGATTTTTCAGATTCTTTCATAACTGGTTTGTGCACACAATGAGAGGATGTTTTACGCAAATCGTTGGTAATTATCTATTCAACTCTCTATTGGCAGATATGATGTAGCCTTACTCTCCAGGTTCATCAATACCAATATTGAATTTAACAATAGTTTGCAATCTATCGTAGTCTCCTTTTCTGAATCAAGTTTTGCGTACTATTTGGCTTAAACAGGGTATAATCGACCTATAAAACCCGAGCAATGCTCCCCCCAGGTTATCGTTTGGGCGGGTTTTGATCGGAATATTCGGGTCAAAATGCCTAGATTGTCGCTAAACCCGCCCCTACAAATCGCAACTCCATTTTTGGATAAACACTCGATTCATTTGGCTTCGTCTACTCTTTACATGATGACTCAATATCGCTGCCGCACGGTTACTTTAATGCCATATTTGGGACGCAATGTAAATTGAGGATCGATAGCAATAGGTTGATTGGGAACCAATTTAAGATGAAACCGCTGGGCAATCATGACTAAAATTAGAGTAGCTTCCATCAGTGCAAAATTCTTGCCAATGCAGGAATGCGCTCCACCTCCAAAGGGAAGATAAGCAAACTTTGACCTTTGTTTTTCAAATTCAGGCAGAAAGCGATCGGGGTCAAATTGGTCTGGATTATGCCAAAATTCAGGATGACGACCAATAAAATAAGTTGCAATATTGAAGACCGAGCCCTTGGGAATAAAATATCCCTGAATCTCATCATCTTCTAGCGCGATTCTAGGAGCTAACCCCATTCCTGGAGGACATAAACGTAAAGATTCATCTAATACTCGACGGGTATATTGCAGTTGGGAAATTTGTTGCCAGGTTGGAGCCTGATCATGTAAAATTGTGTCTAATTCATGGAGCAGATTGGCCATAATATGAGGATGTGTTCCCAACAAATACCAAGTCCAGGCTAAGGTGGTTGCCGTAGTTTCATGACCAGCGTTAATTAAGGTAATCACTTCATCAAGGAGTTGGCGATCGCTCATACGTTTTCCTGTTTCTTCATCCTGGGTTGCTAACAGCATCGACAATAAATCATGCTGAGCAGTTGGGTTTTGACGCCGGGATTGAATAATTTCGAGGACAACACGATCAAGGGTTTGTTTGGCTTGACGAAAGCTACGGTTTTTAGATGTGGGTATCCAAGCAGGAAATGCCAGTGGTGTATTCAGACGATAATAGACATAGTTGAGTGCTGTTCGGAATGCTTGTCCCAATTGATTAGACTTATCACTAATATCCACGCTAAATAAAGCCATACTAACAATTTTTAGAGTGATTTGAGTCATTTCTGCGGCAATATCAATAACAGAATCCTCTGGTCTCTTCGCCCATTCCGTAACCAGAGATTGAACACAATTCTGCATCACAGCATAGAGATTAACTAGTTGCTTTTGCTGAAATGCAGGTTGCATCAAGCGGCGATGCTTAAGCCATGATTCCCCTTCACTAGTGAACAGTCCTTCTCCCTGAACTAAGCCCATCGGCTTTAAAAAGAAATCTGCTTTCTTATATCGCTCTTGGTGTGTTAACAGGATATGTTCTGCATGGTTGGGATGCGTTCCCAGCAATAGGGTAAACCCCGGCATAATGGGCAAACGCACTAAATCCCCATACTTCTGCCAGATTCCGCCTAAGTATTCGAGGGGTTGATTCTGAAGCTTTGGGAGTTGGAACAATAAATACCCTCGTGGTCTTGGGGGCAAAGTGCGATTTCGCTTTCCTGTAGGGGACATTGAGGATGCTTTAGATCTAAACATGCTGTATATCCACAGATTGAATAATGAATATTATCAATTAAGTAGGTAGGTGGAAATAATCGGATCCAGCTGAATGCCGTACAAATTAAGCTAACTACTATCTTTGACTCAAGTAACTTAATAATATTTAAGTAAAAACACTTAAATTATCCCTAAGCTGGCAGCTGCAAGATAGCTCTCGCTAAGGTTTGCCGTTGTTGCAAAGGTGAATCTAATCTTTTCTCATAATCAAAACAAATATTTACTAATTTACTTTCACTTCTTTACAAGCAACTAAATACTGCCAAAGCAAGACTGTAGCTTACTTACATCCCTGTTAATTTCTCAGTATCCTGCAACGAATGATGAAAAAAATTAATAATGTATTTTACAAAACTTTATATTTAGTTTATATTCTGTTATAGTGAAAATCGTCGGGGGTTGCTGAGCAAGACCACCCTGCCTATCACGCAATTATCTACATAAACCATATCAGTAGTAGTCATGGTTCAATCTAAGCCTAATTTGGGCGCTCAAACCGGAGCTCCCCAAGCATTTTCTGCTGCCGAAGCGCAACAAGTTATCCAGTTTAACCATCTCTCTAAATACCGCACTTCAGAATGGTATACCGGACACGGAGAGATCCAAGCTAGTAACGATAGCCGCTCCTTTGAAGTTTCGGCCAGCTATACCTTAAAAGCTGAGGTAAGGTTGATCAATGGTGTCTTTGATCCTAATAATACAACTCTCGCTGAGGTCTATAGCCGTCGTGGGCGCTGTGTTGCGATCGTAGACCAGACAGTTGAGCAATTGTACGGCAAGGAACTTCGTGGTTACTTTGAGCACCATGAGATTCCGCTGCAACTTGAAGTTTGTCGTGCCTGGGAATCGGATAAAACCCCGGAAACCGTTCATAACCTACTTCGCTTTTTAGGTAAGGATGGTTGCGATGTCTCTCGTAATGAACCTGTATTGGTTATTGGTGGTGGTGTTCTCAGTGATGTTGCTGGTTTAGCCTGTTCCTTGCAACATCGCCGTACACCTTACATTATGATTGGAACAACTGTGGTAGCAGCGATCGATGCTGGTCCTTCACCCCGTACTTGTACCAATGGCAGTCAGTTCAAAAACAGTATTGGGGCTTATCATCCTCCCGTTTTGACCCTGGTTGATCGTAACTTCTTCCGCACCTTAGAGACTGGGCATGTGCGTAACGGTATGGCGGAAATTATCAAGATGGCGGTTACAGATGATCCAATTCTGTTTGAACTCATGGAAAAGCATGGAGCACGCCTACTTGAAACCCACTTTGCGACTTTGGGAGAGGATGCAGAACTAGCGGAAATTGCTGATGAGGTAATCTATCGTGCACTGTTCTCCTATATGAAGCACGAGGGGACAAACATGTTTGAAACCTACCAGGATCGTCCCCACGCCTATGGTCATACCTGGAGTCCTCGATTTGAACCTGCGGTCAAACTGATGCATGGTCATGCTGTCGGTATTGGTATGGCATTTGGTGCAACCCTAGCCCTAGAGATGGGATGGCTCACTACTGCTGAGCGCGATCGCATCGTTGGTATTTGTACCGCTATCGGACTCTCAGTAGATCATCCCATCCTGAAGAATATTGACTTGATGCTCGAAGGCCAAAAGAACATGCGCCGTAAGCGTGGAAAAGGAGGTTTATGGGCTCCATTACCTACCGGTATCGGTTCCTGTGACTATGCGCAAGAAGTCTCCTCTGGGTTACTAGAGTCTGCTGTTGATGCCCATCATCAGTTTTGTATTACCCTACCCAATGCAGGGCAAGGAACAGATATGTACCTTAGTGATCTAGGTCTGGAATAGGAGCGAAGATAATGACGACAACTTTAACACCTCTCCAAGCCCCAAGACCGGTCACACCTCTAGGTATTGCGGTACAGCAGCTTGATAAAACGGTGGAAATGGCTGCAAACGCTCAGGTTCCAGAAGCTTTACTCAAGTCTCTTGAGCAGGTTCAAGCTTTGGTCAAAGGAATTGATCCTTATATTGAAGCATGTAGTGTGTCTGAATCTCCTGCACTAGCAGCATTGGCTCAAAAAACAGCAGCTGAAGACTGGAGCAAACGCTTTTCTGATCAAGAGACTGTTCGCCAATTAGAGCAAGAAATGCTCTCCGGACATCTTGAAGGCCAGACTTTAAAGCTCTTGGTTCATATGACCCGAGCTCAGCGTATTTTGGAAGTAGGGATGTTTACGGGTTACTCAGCATTAGCGATGGCTGAAGCCTTACCCGAAGAGGGACATCTCATTGCTTGTGAAGTCGATGACTACGTTGCCAAATTTGCTCAGGACTGCTTTGCTGCTTCTCCTGATGGACACAAGATAGCAGTTAAAGTTGCCCCTGCATTGCAAACCCTGCAACAGTTGGCAGCTGAAGATCAGGTCTTCGATCTAGTTTTCATTGACGCCGACAAGACCGAGTACATCGATTACTTTAAGGTCATCTTGGACGAAGGATTGCTAACACCAGGTGGATTTATCTTAGTGGATAATACTCTTCTTCAAGGCCAACCTTATCTACCGACGCAGCAGCGTACTCCCAATGGTGAAGCGATCGCACAGTTTAATCGCTTTGTTGCCGATGATCCTCGTGTTGAGCAGGTCATACTGCCTTTGAGGGATGGCCTAACAATTATTCGGTACAAGTAGTTCCGTTTTGTCATTAGTCATTGGTCATTGGTTATTTGGCTAATGGCTAATGGCTAATGGCTAATTGCCGGGATATTACACGCCGGTCGAACATTGACCTGTGAAAATAGGCAAAAAGCAACAGCTCATCTGGCAAAAGTAAGAAGATTTGACGGTTTCAGCCCTGAAATGGATTGTTCCGTGAGAAGCGTTGTTAAGTATTTATGATGCAAGCGTGCAAGATCTGAGTAAAACCTCACCTAAGACCTAAAACCTAACACCTAACACTTATATTATGTCGCTCCAGTCCAAGGCATCTGCCTTATTCAGTAATCTGGGAACACTTACATTACTCATCCTTGCTTTACCCCTCAATGCCGTAATCGTGGGTATTGCTTTACTCTACAGTGGGATACGCTCCCTGGCTCAGCCACCAAAGCAATCAACAGAAAACCCCCAAACAATTTTGATTACAGGGGGCAAAATGACCAAAGCACTGCAACTGGCGAGATCCTTTGCCAATTCAGGGCATCGGGTCATTCTGGTTGAAACTCACAAATACTGGTTATCTGGTCATCGTTTTTCCAAAGCAGTGGAGCGGTTCTACACTGTGCCAGACCCGGCTCAGGAGCCAGAAGCATATACCCAGGCTCTACAGCGCCTTGTTGAGCAGGAACAAGTGGATCTGTTTGTTCCGGTATCTAGTCCAGTTGCTAGTTACTATGATGCGATCGCAGGGCAGCAACTGCCCAGCCATTGTCAGGTGCTGCATTTGACTCCAGAGGTGACTCAAACTCTGGATAATAAGTACATGTTATGTGAGCAAGCCCGAATTTTAGGCTTATCAGCGCCTAAAGCTTACCTCATTAGCGACCCGCAGCAGATTCTCTCCTTCGATTTTGAGGCGGATGGCTCTCAGTACATTCTCAAGAGTATTCGTTATGATTCCGTATCCCGACTGGATCTAACAAAGTTGCCTTGCTCTGACATGGAAACCTACGTTAAAGGGCTTCCCATTAGTAAGGAAAATCCCTGGATTATGCAGGAGTTTATCAGGGGTCAAGAGTACTGTACCCACAGTACGGTTCGGAAGGGGCAGATACGGTTGCATTGTTGCGCAGAGTCTTCACCCTTTCAAGTGAACTATGAATCAATCGAGAAGCCAGAAATCTATGCTTGGGTTAGTCAGTTTGTGGCAGGGATGAATTTAACGGGTCAAATTTCCTTTGACTTTATTCAAACTGAGGATGGAAAGGTATACCCAATCGAATGTAATCCTAGAACTCACTCAGCAATCACGATGTTCTATGACCATCCAGGGGTTGCGGATGCTTACCTCAAGGATGGGGATGAGCAGGACGTGATTACCCCTTATCCCACGAGTAGGCCGACTTACTGGCTGTACCAGGAATTGTGGCGATTGACAGGGTTGCGTTCAGCTGCCGATTTTGAGAGATGGTTGCAACGATTTATGAAGGGAAAAGATGCCCTGTGGCAAATCGATGATCCACTTCCTTTCCTGATGATACCTCACTGGCAAATCGCATTGTTATTAATTAATAATCTGCGCCGACTCAAAGGATGGGTACGCATCGACTTTAATATCGGTAAATTAGTTGAACAAGGAGGAGATTGAACATGGGTGCATTACGGATACTTCATTTGGTAGGTTCTGCCCAAGATCAATTTCACTGCGACCTCTCTTATCTTTACGCTCAAGGTTGCTGGGAAGCAATATCGAGTCTTGAGCAGTACGAATCTCACTTAGCTTACATCACACCGGATCGCCATTGGCGATTTCCCACAACCATTCAGCAGAATGCTATCAAGCAATCAACTTCTTATTCCCTAGCTGAGGCTATTGAGATCATTCGCACTAAGGAGATTGATTTGGTTGTGCCGCAAATGTTCTGTCTCCCAGGCATGACTGAATATCGATCGCTCTTCGATCTGCTGCAAATTCCCTACGTAGGCAACACAGCAACGCTTATGGCAATTACAGCAGATAAAGCTAAAGCCAAGGCGATCATTGCTGCTAATGGTATTCGAGTGCCCAGTGGTCAACTCGTTCGTTGTGGGGAACGTCCGAACATCTGTCCCCCTGTGATCATCAAGCCAACTCGTTCAGATAACTCTATGGGAGTTTCTCTTGTTCGTGACTTGTCTGAGTACGACGCAGCATTGGCAAAAGCTTTTGAGTATGCTGACGAAGTATTGATAGAAGACTACATTGAACTAGGGCGTGAAGTTCGTTGTGGCGTTATTGTGCAGCAGGGAGAGTTGGTTGGATTACCCCTAGAAGAATATCAGGTGAACCCCATTGACCATCCTATTCGTATGTATTCAGATAAGCTCAAACGTACAGAAAAAGGAGACTTGAGCTGTGCTGCTAAAGCAAAGGATAAGGCTTGGATGGTTGATCCCAGAGATCCTATTACTGCTAAAGTTCACGCCGTCGCCAAACAATGCCACGTAGCTTTGGGCTGTCGCCACTACAGTTTATTTGACTTTCGCATTGACCCGCAAGGCCAACCCTGGTTTCTGGAAGCTGGATTGTATTGCTCGTTTTCACCTAAAAGTGTAGTCGCTTGTATGGCAAAGGCGGCGGGCATTCCTGTAGTAGAGTTGCTGGAACTTGCGATCGCAAGCGCCTTAAATCCCTTATCTTTCAATGCTAAGGAATCTTGTGTAATATCAAGTTCGGATAAACAGTGATAATTCCTTTCTAACTTACAACCTTCTTTCTTACCTTCTGCCTTCTGTCTCTGCCTTATTATTACCAAAGTGTAAGTATTCAACCGAACTTGATATCAAACATGGTTGAAACCCAATCCGTCAAAGGAAGTGTGCTCTTCGCTATAACCTGGATTAGCTGCAAATCTAGGACCTTTTTCATCTTGTTAATTCAAACAACATCAATAACGTTATGTCCAATCTACGATCGCTTTCTACCTCTCACATACAGCGAGCAAATTGGTTTCTGTATAAGTTAAATCCAAAGGGTTTGGCAGATAAAATATCCCTAGCAATTCGGAGCAAATCTCTTGTAGATCCTCAAACTGTTAAAAACACACTGCAAATACTCACTGAACGTCATTCTCTGCTCCGCAGCACATATTTTGAACAAGATGGAAATCTTATTTCAGACATTCGGGAAAATATTGAGCTTGACTGGGAAGAAATAGATGCAAGTTCCTGGAGTAGTGAAGAATTAAAGGAACAATTATCAATTCACATAAAACTTCCTTTTAACTTGGAAAAGAGTGGAGTATTTCGTGCCTGTTTATTTAGGATTTCAGCCACGGAAAATATTTTACTCCTGACTCTGCATCAAATAGCTGGCGATCGCGAGTCTTTACTAATATTAGTGGATGAATTTGTTACCCTTTACGAGTCAACAAATAATAATATTGAATCAGATTTAATCCCACTCAAGACTGCTTATAAAAATTATATTGATCAAGAATTAGAATTTCTCAATAGTTCGGCAGGAAAACAAGCTAGTGATTATTGGCAGAAAAAATTAGGGGGCGAATTACCCATCCTAGAACTACCCACAAGTTCGGCCCGTCCGAGTATTAGAACTTATAATGGCAAGACTATTAAATCAACCATAGGCTCTGAATTAAGTCAAAAAATTCAACAACTGGCAAAAACACTAGAAGTAAAACCAGAAGAGATAATATTAGCGGTATTTAAGGTTCTACTTTACCGCTACACAGGAGAAGAAGATATTCTTGTTGGTTTATTGCAAAGCCGAGAAAATAAGCCAGTAATTGAAGGAGTGGTTGGCAATTTTACTCATGTTAACGTTGTCAGAAATTCAGTATTATACGATACTAAATTTACAGATTTTTCTCATCAAGTTAGTAAAGCAATATTTGAAACTAATAATTATCGCAATTATCCTTACGCTCTACTCGTTCAACAATTACAGTCTGTAGACTTGAGTCATTATCCTATCTGTCAAGTGGCCTTTGGCTATCATAAGTCGCCAGAGATATTGAGGTCAAACAAATTAGAATTTGAATACTATGAACTGCCACAGCACAAGGTAGATTTTGAACTAAGTTTAGAAGTAACAGAATTACCAAACACCCTGTCAATTGAATTCAAATATAACAGTGATGTACTGGAAGCTAAAACTGTTACTCAAATTGCTGAGCATTTTCAGAATTTACTCACAGAAGTGGTAAAAAGTCCAACAACGCCGGTGGGTAAGTTATCAATGCTGAGTGAGGCGGAAAGGTGGCAGATACTAGGGGCGTGGAATGATACAAAAAAAGATTATCCTCAAGGTGTATGTATTTATCAGTTATTTGAGAGTCAAGTTGAGAAAACACCAGATGCCATAGCAGTAATTTTTGGTGAAGAAAAACTGACTTATTCCCAATTAAACAATAAAGCAAATCAACTAGCTCACTATTTGCAAAAATTAGGAGTCAAACCAGAATCACATCTAGGGATTTGTGTCAAGCGATCGCTTTCCATGGCTATCGCTATCTTAGGGACTCTCAAGGCAGGAGCAGCTTATGTTCCCCTAGATGCAAGCTACCCCTCAGAACGTTTAGCTTATATGATTACTGATGCACAAGTGTCGGTGTTATTGACTCAGGAATCATTAGAAACATCCTTGCCCCAACATCAAGCACAGGTTGTTTGTTTAGATCGGGATTGGAGTGCGATCGAAGAATTCTCTACAGCAAACTTGAGCAGTGAAGTCACCCCAGAAAATCTAGGTTACATCATTTATACCTCCGGTTCCACAGGTAAGCCTAAGGGAGTTGCTATGAGTCAACGTGCTTTGGTTAACTTGATTATGTGGCAGCAAGAAGAAGCAGCTGTAGGTGAAGGTGCGAGAACCTTACAATTTGCTCCTATTAGTTTTGACGTATCCTTCCAAGAATTTTTTGCAACCTGGTATTCAGGAGGAACTCTGGTCTTAGTTTCTCAAGAAATCCGGCGGGATAGTTTTGCTTTGATGGCATTTATGGTTGAGGCTCAGATAGAGAGAATATTTCTTCCTTTTGTGGCATTGCAGCAGTTAGCTACAGTTGCTCCTCAATGTCAAGCTTTACCGCCATTACGGGAAATTGTGACAGCAGGAGAACAGTTGCAGGTGACTGCGGATCTAGCGGCATTGATGAACCGACTTCCCCACTGTAAACTGCAAAATCAATATGGCCCCTCAGAAAGTCATGTTGTTTCTGCTTATACTTTACAAGGTGCTGCTGAAGATTGGCCGAAACTACCACCCATTGGTCGTCCTATTGCTAATAATCAACTTTACATTTTCGATAGGGATTTACAGCCAGTTCCCATCGGTGTTCCTGGAGAACTTTATATTGCTGGAGTTGGTGTTGCCAATGGTTATCTTAACCGTCCCAGCTTAACGGCGGAAAAGTTTATTAAAATTCCCCTTCCGTCCCCCTTAGAAAGGGGGGATAGTTACAAAACCGGAGATTTAGTTCGTTATCTGCCTGATGGAAACATCGAATTCTTAGGTCGTATTGATAACCAAGTGAAAATTAGGGGTTTCCGCATTGAAATTGGAGAAATTGAAACTACTCTGAGTCAACATGCCACAGTAAAAGAAGCAGTAGTATTAGCTAGGGAAGACCAACCGGGTAACAAGCGTTTAGTCGCCTATATTGTGTCCGAAACTGCCAGTACTCAGGATATTGTCCCCCAATTAAAACAGTATCTCAAGGAAAAATTGGCAGAATATATGGTGCCCTCTGCTTTTGTGGTTTTGTCGGCACTGCCCCTAACTCCTAGTGGTAAAGTTAACCGTCGCGCTTTACCAGCACCGGATATCTCCAGTTTTAGTCAGAGTGATAACTTTGTTGCACCGCGCGATCGCCTAGAAGAAAAATTAGCACAAATGTGGTCAGAAATTCTGAATATTAATCCAGTGGGGGTTAAAAGTAATTTCTTTGACTTAGGGGGTCATTCTCTGTTGGCTGTTAATTTAATGGCCAAAATTCAGCAGCACTTTGGAAAACAACTACCTTTATCTACTCTATTAACTAACCCTACAATTGAAGATTTAGGCCATTTACTTCGAGGAGACAGTCAAGTTAGCTCTTCTTCTCTAGTGCCGCTGCAAACTCAGGGCAATAAGCAACCATTTTTCTGTGTACATCCTGCGGGAGGTCATGTATTTTATTATCAGGGACTATCTCATTATCTAGGTGGCAACCAACCTTTTTATGGTTTACAAGCCCAAGGATTTGGTGAAAATGAAGAAGTCTTTACCAAAGTCGAAGATATGGCAGAGTTCTATATCAAAACTATTCAAGAATTTCAACCCCAAGGACCCTATCAAATAGGTGGTTGGTCTTTCGGAGGAGTTGTGGCTTTTGAAATGGCACAGCAGTTATTACAGCAAGGAGTCGAGGTTAGCTTATTAGCTTTATTAGACCCTTGGGTGCCTATTTTATTAGACCCCAATAAAGAAATTGACAATTTGTATATGAGGGGTGTACTGAGTCGTTACTTTGGAGGTATGTTTGGTGTAATCGATTTAGTGACTGAAGATGAACTGTTAGGTTTAAATTCAGAAGAGCAAATAGAGTTTATAATTGATAAGGCAGAGCAACTAAAGTTATTTCCTCAAGAAGCTACTCGTGAGCAAAACCGACGTTTTGTTGATGTAATAATTGGCACTTTGAAAGCAACTTACACTTACAAACGCCGTCCTTATCCAGGGAATGTAACGGTTTTTCGAGCACAGGAAAAACATCCTCATGGCATAGATTCGCAGTTGGTTTGGGTAGAAATGTATGCTATTTTAGATGTAGCTGACATGGAAGTAGTCATGGTTCCTGGCAACCATTTTACTTTTATCAAAGAACCAAATACTCAAGTGCTAGCAGAACGTTTAAGTGAGCATTTAAGTTAGGCAAATATTCCCTGTAAAGTAGTCTCTGTACAACAGTTATTTATGTTGGCAATGACTGTAATTTTCTGCTGAAAAAATAGTGACAAATTCGGAGATTAATTATGTTAGGAACGGCATCAGAATCCAAGAAAAAAATCTATCGAATTATCTACGGTTACTGGCAAAGTCAGTGCCTTTATGTAGCAACAAATTTAGAAATACCAAAACTGTTAGAGTCTGGAGTTCAAACGGTTGAAGCAATAGCAGAAAAAACGGGAACTAAGGCAGAGAAACTGTATGTTATACTAAGGGCTTTAGCTCATTTAGGAATTTTTGTAGAAAAGCCAGGACGGGTTTTTGCTTCCACAGAATTATCAGATCTTTTAATTACAGACGATTCTCCCTCCATCGGTCATTTCTTGATGCATATTACAGAGCCGGATATGTGGGATGCTTGGCGGGAATTAGGAAGTAGTTTAAAAACTGGAGAAGTCCCTTTTGAGCTGGCTAAAGGGCAGGATTTCTACAGTTCTTTTATGACAGAAAATCCCCACAGCAAATATCTATTCAATAACTCCATGAGCTTCCTAACCGCTGAAGCCATCGATCCCTTGTTTGAAGTATATGATTTTAGTCGTTTTCCAACAGTGATGGATGTAGGGGGAAATCAGGGAACCTTGATTGCCAATATTGTTAAAAAATTTGGCTGTCAAGGAATTTTATTTGACTTACCACAGGAGGTAGAAACTGCACCTAGTAATATCTCTAAGTATGGGGTCCTTGATTCAGTAAAAGTGGTAGGTGGTAGTGCTTTAGAACCTTTACCCAAAGGAGCTGACGCGATCACTATGAAGTATTTTTTATCCGTATTTAGTCGGGAAGATTCTATTAAGGTACTGACGAACTGTCGGGAAGCTCTCCCGAAAGATGGTAGGGTAATCCTTTTGCAAACTTTAGTTCCCTCTTTAGGAGCACCTGTAGAATATCCCGATGGCACAATACCTGCTTTGGCAGCGGTTCAAATGATGATTACTAATCCAGGAGGTCATTGGCGAACCCAACAGGAATATCAGGATTTGTTTGCGGCGAGTGGTTTTCAGCTCGAACAAGTTGTTCATACTGGCACTAGTTTGACAGTTATGGAGTTTAGTCCTTGTTAATTTCTTGAACAATTATAGGGTTGATGATTTAGATGAGGTACATTATTTATTGTTTTTTTGCAATAAGAGATGTACCTCATGGATACAAAAACTTCTATAGAGAATCCCGTGGCTATTTCAATATTTGTATAAATTTTTATAGAGAATCAATATGGCTGCGAACCAATCTATTAACCGAGGAGCATTTGTCGCTCTAATTGTGGGGTTGGTAGCTGTTTCTGCCTCTCCCATTTTTATTCGGCTCAGCGAAATGGAAATTAGCCCCTACGCGACGATTTTTCATCGCTCTTGGATGGCTACTGCCATTTTTGCTGCCTTGTTGCTGATTCCAAACAATTCATCTGTAGGAACAGCATTATTAGATTCAGATACCAACTCTATCAAGCAGCAGTTGAGAAAGCCAAGGTCGCGATCGCTGCAATGGCTTTTGCTCGGGTTTGGTTTAACATTTACAGCAGCAGTTATTTCCTGGGCTTGGGCTCTGACTAAGACAACTGTTGCCAACTCTAGCTTGTTGCACAGTTCTATCCCTATATTCACAGGGTTACTGGGCTGGCTCTTTTTAGGACAACGCTTTCGTCCCTCATTTTGGGTAGGGATGGCGATTGCCACTACAGGGGCTATTCTGTTGGGAATTGAGGATTTTCAGTTTAACCCTGAACAAATTTGGGGAGATAGCGTCTCTTTGCTCTCAGCTGTCTTTTTTAGTGTTGACCTTCTTTTGGTGGAACAACTACGTCAGCGCCTGAGTTCTAGTACAATTTTATTCTACGGCTTTAGCATGGTCACTCTGCTGAGTTTTCCCCTAGTGCTCTGCTTCCCTGAGACAGCACTGCCGACATCCCTTAATGGTTGGCTGACGTTACTCGCCATGACGATTATCTGTCAAGTTGTGGGTCATGGCTTACTCACTTACGCATTGAAAGATATTACCGCTGGGATTGTTTCCCTCTGTCATCTGTTGGTGCCGATACTCAGTGCTGCTGAAGCTTGGTGGGTATTTGGTGAGGCTCTATCCAAGTTGAGCATTTTGACATTTGTGACCGTACTTGCAGGAATTATTATCAGCCTGCGAGGTGTCAATAAGAGTACGATAGAGGTTACAAATCAAGCCAATGAAGACCCATTAGCAGGGAGTTTAGAATCTTGACACACGATATCAACACTTCACAAATGCAATCCCGTAAGGAGATCCCTAAACTCGGCATGATTGGCTGCGGGAACATTGGAGGGCGTCAAGCTGCTAACTTTCTTGACCATGGCTATTCGGTCTACGTTTATGACATCAACTCTCAACAGATGTCAGCCCTAGAAGCCCAAGGTGCTTATCCAACCTCCAGTTGTGCTGATTTGGCTGCCCAGGCTGATATTATCTTCACCGCTTTACCCACACCGGATGATGTTGTAGAAGCTGTCTTGCAGGGAGAGGACAGTTTAGTGCAGACGATTCAACCGGGCAGCATCTATATTGATGTAACAACCAATTCCCCAGAGGTAGTCCTCCAACTGAACGAAGCCCTCAAACCATACGGCGTCGCGATGCTGGATGCCCCCTTTAATGATTGCCCTGTAGGGGCTACGAGTCAGCAGGGTCTAGGACTAGCCGTCTTAGCCAGTGGCGATTCAGTCGTTTTTGAACAGGTGCAGCCAATCCTCAAACTGATGGCGGATCATGTGCTCTACTGCGGCGCGATCGGTAATGGTACACGCTGTAAACTAATTCACAATGCGGTCAATGCGGTTGCTGTACAGGCCGTCAGTGAAGGTATTTCTCTAGGTTTGGCTAACGGTATTGAGTTGCAGACAATTTGGGATACCTTGCGTCTTGGGTCTTTTGGTCAAAATGCAGGGGATATACATGGTTTACCCCATTACTGGTTTTCACGGCGCTTTGATGACCCAAGCCAACATCCTGCTTTTACAATCCAACTCCTGCTTAAGGATTTGCGTCTCGCCCTCCAAATTGCTCAGCAATCCAATATTCCAGCCAATCATATTGCCTTAACAGTTGAGGATTATGAGGAAGCCGAAAGACGAGGCTGGTCACACTACGCTGCCAGTAAAGTGCGTTGTTTACAAGAAGAACGAGCCGGTGTTAAAGCTCAAGACAACTTCTCTATAGGGAAATCAGATAATGAAGGATAATGTAAGGTAGCTTTGGATAGTTATAGTGTTTCTCCTTTACTTTCCCTGATGTTCAACAGTATTGGGCATTTACCGAATAATTTCCATTGTGCGAACACTAACAGTGCAAACCTGTCTTCTGAGGCAAGGGGCTTAACCAGCATGCTATTCGGCTGCCATTCCCTTATTAACTTGCCTTACCTGAGAATGTCTTAACCGCCCTGGCGACTGCTATACATTTTTAGCGGTGCCACGGTACTACTTGCTCTTAGTTTGATTCTTCGCTTGTTCCAAAGTAATTTCCTTGAGTGCCTGATATGAACTAAGATTAGAGGCCCCCTCAATTGCTTTAACCGCTAGATCCTGAACCTGTTTTAGAGCCGTTTCTAGTTGTTGCGATAGATTTTGAATCCGTGTTTCTTGATTTTGAATAGTTTGTTCTAGAGATTGAATCCTGAGCTCATAGAATTTCTTATTCCCTTCTAATTCTTTAGCCTGCAAGTCTGCCTTGACTTTTGTCTGATGGTGGGCAATACCTTTACCTTCCTCTTTCGCTTTTTTGATTGCCGCTTCTTTATCCTTCTCAAAAGCTTCTACCTTAGTTTTTAACTCTTCAAACTCCTTTTCCTGTTCCGCGATCGCATTTTCTCGTTCAGTCCACTGTTTTTCCTGTTGTTCTTTAGCTTCTTCTAGTTCTTTATATAATAGCTTTTGACCCTGTTCATAAGCATCCTGGTCTAAACTCTGTCGCAGTTCCAAATCATATTTGTACTCTTCTGCATCTCGCTGTCTGACTTTACTCTGCTCTTCATTCCGTTCCTTAATAGAGCGTTTGTGTTCTTCTTGTTCTTTTTCCCAAGCTTTCCTTAGCTCCTGAATTTCTTGTTCTAGGGCTTCACGCCTTTGGCTGATTTCTTCCTCAAAAGTTTTAGAATTTTCTTCGTAGGTTTGGATTAAATTATCCAGGGTATCTTCAGTAATTTCTGCTAAACCGTGTAATTCTGTGAGTTGTTGCTTTTCTTCAGCTACTGAACTCTGCAATTCTTCCAGGGTCGCAGCTTCCGAGGTTAGTTTTTCTGATAGTTCACTGACAGCACTCCCAAAACCCGATTGCAGCTTCACAATGCTGTCAATGGTATTAATCATTTTATCGGAAACGACTTGTTGCTGTTTCATTGGTGTTACGGGTTTATCAGATTTTGGAGTTGCAGCAACTGGCGGGGAAGATTTTTTTTCCTTTTGTAGTTGCTTGAGTTGTGTTTCTATTGCCTTGCGATCTTCGAGTAACTCATCATAAGCTTCTAGAATCTGTGCTTTTGTCTGTTTGCTACTTGGTTTCTTGATCATAGTGATAAGCTGTTGTGCATTGGAGTTGACACGGAGACACGGAGATTGGGACAAACCAATTAAAATACGTCTTAGCTTAATTGTTAAATTGTTAAGTTATTGAGTTATTCAAGAGTACAAATAACAAATAACAAATAACAAATTAGCTTAATTAGTCTTCTCTTGAGCATTGACCTTGGCAGAATTTTCAAAAGCTCTCAAAGCCAAGGCTTGGGACTGTTTTAGTGCTTCTTGTAACTGGGCGGAGATATCAGTAATTTGTTGCGTTTGTTTTTCTATGTCAGCTTCTAGGGACTCAACCTTAAATTCGTAACTCTGCTTTGTCGATTCCCACTCTTTTGCTAATAATTCTGCCTTTACCTTAGCTTCTTGATGTACGTCCTTAATTGCTTCTTCCCGAGCTTTCTTGACTTCTTGCTCTAGTTCAGTGGGAAATGCCTCTACTTTCTTTTTATACTCTTTAATCAGTGCTTGATTATCTGCCAGAATTTTTTCTCGTTGAGACCATTGCTTTTCTTTCTCTTGATTGGCTTCTTGTAGTTCCCGTTCCTGGCTGCGTTTATACTCTTCGTACTCGTCAGCTTCAATTTTACGCTGTCGTTCTAGTTCGTATTGATAGTCGGCTTCTTGCAGTTGCCGTGCTTTAGTTAATAGTTCGTTTTCCTCTTGAGTTGCACTCCCGAATTCTGTCTGTTCTTTTTCCCACAATTTACGCTTTTCTAAGCTATCTTTTTCTATAGTTTCCCGCTGTTGTGAGGTGTTCTGCTCCAGCACTCTTTGATTTTCCTGGTGTTCTTGAATCAGTAAGTGCTGAGCATCGGCAACTACTCTAATTTGCTGAAGCTCTTGCAAATGAGCCGTTTCTACCTGGATAGCTAGCTTCAGCTCATCTAGTTTTGAGGCTTCTGTTGATAATTTTTCTGATAGTTGATTGATAATAGTACCAAAGTCTAACTGCAGATCCGCAAGTCCTTTGACAATGCTATCGATGGTATAAGTAGAGGCAACTTCTAAAACCTGTTTATTTTTTTCTTTTTCTGCTTCCTCTTCTTTCGTCGCTATTTTTGAGTCAATGTTTTTCCTATTTGTCAGGATTTGCTCAAAGGCTTTGAAAATTTGTTGTTTACTGTCTTCTGTCGCAACCATGATTGTTTCCTTGCACGATTAGGGAATGGAGGCCATGAGCAATCGTGGCACATCAACAAGGCTTTTACCTTGTAAAGCTCTAGAAAAGAAGGCTCCAAAGGAAAAGTTAGTTCTTCATCGGGACTTCCTTGTGGGGTCTGAATCAAGAGTCTCCATCTATAGAACAAATGTTCTATTATGATTCTACTCAAGCTGAAGGACAGTTGTCAAGCTTGAGAATCACAAACAGCTATCGAACTCCCTGGACAAAGTTTTCACTGCTAGGTGATGAAAGTCAACTCTTTCGATTTTCCTACTAAGGGCTTGCTGAATAAGTAAACAGGGAATGCTTGAACAAGCAATGAGCAACAAGTAAAGAGTTAATTATCCCTAATACTTAAGCTTTTTTTAGCTATTTTTCCTTAACCAATCAGAAAACCGACACAATGTATACAATCAATCGGGATATTTGAGATACAATACCCAGGTGATGAGAACAAGCATAAAATTTGTATTTAGCAACTGATGTCAACTACTCTATTAACTCGTTCATCCAGTCTGAATCCTTCATCAAATTCAATTGATGAGTCCCAATCTGCGAAAAAATCCTCAGTAGCCTCACCAAAAGACAGCCGTGTACTGGAATTAATGAAATCTCTCTATCAAGCAGACCAACAAGTGAAGTACCTCCACTTGCAAGCAGAAGTTGATTCTCTTCTACAGTATCAACAAATAATCAAGCAGCAACGTCTGACTTCGGGAAGAACTGATCTCAACAACTAGATGTGACAAGCTACACCAGAGTCAACTGGAAACCTCTCCCGGTCACACTTCGCTAAAACCGGGAGATTCTTCATAACCTTTACTTAGCTAAGGAAGGCTTCAGGGCAGAACCAAACCCACCCCTAACCCTTGCAAAGAGGGAGACAAGAGGCTTCAGGAGAAGATTTTAGTCAGCTTTTCCATTTTTTTTAACTTGCTGGTTATTTTTGCCAAACTGCGCTAGATTTTGGCATAGATCTAAAAAAATTATGTTTTTTGGCGTTTACTCGATACCATAAGTGACAGTGCTCTTATCAATTGTTTGCATTTTATACCAAATGTCTGAAGATTCTTACTCAAGAATAGCAGTTCATTCATCTTAAGCACATTTGATTAACCCAAAGTAATAATGGAGATCTTGATTCTTTCATGACTATATCGGCAAGTAAAGAAGTAGGATTAAATTCACTACCTCCAGTGACCACGGATACCCTAAAATTGCAAGATATTGTACGAAGCTTGCCCCGTGAGGTTTTTACCAAAAATCCTCGTAAAGCCTGGACTTTAGTAATAGTAAATGTCTTATTAGTCGCTTTAGGTTACTTTGGTATCGCAACCCTGCCTTGGTTTTTATTACCGGCTTTGTGGGTTTTTACCGGCACAGCGTTGACCGGTTTTTTTGTGATTGGTCATGATTGTGGTCATCGTTCTTTTTCCAATCGGCTTTGGGTAAATGACTTAGTGGGACATGTACTACTTTTACCACTAATTTATCCCTTCCACAGCTGGCGGATTCAACACAATTATCATCATACCCACACCAATAAGCTTGATGAAGACAATGCATGGCAACCATTTAAAACAGATTTTTACTCTAGCCAAGCTGGTTGGAAGCAAGGATTTTACCGCTTAATCAGGGGTCGATTTTGGTGGATTGGGTCAATCGCTCATTGGGCTTTACTACATTTTAACTGGAAGAGCTTTGAGGGGAAACAACAGTCTCAAGTTAAGTTTTCGGCTTTACTGGTGCTGGGTTTTGCAGTGATTGCTTTTCCCTTACTAATTGCTACTACTGGTTTTTGGGGATTTGTCAAATTCTGGTTATTACCTTGGTTTGTTTACCATTTTTGGATGAGTACCTTCACCATCGTTCACCATACAGCACCGGATATCCCCTTCATCGCTGAACCAGAATGGGATGCTGCTCAAGCTCAATTATTTGGTAGTGTTCATTGCGATTATCCCCGCTGGGTAGAATTTCTTTGCCATGACATCAATGTTCATGTTCCTCATCACGTTTCCACTGCAATTCCTTCTTATAATTTGCGACTAGCTCATAGTAGTCTTAAGGAAAATTGGGGTGAGCAGATTCGTGAGTGTCGCTTCTCTTGGTCTTTAATGAAGCAGATTACAGACCGCTGTCACCTTTACCATGCAGATGAATTTTACCAGTCTTTCAATGACTATCAAGCTCAGCTTTAGTTATTTGAAGGCAAAAGTCTGACAAGTTAAGTTGATCCCACGTAATGCGAGTTGTGGGATCAGCTTAACCTCATTGGCTGGCTTCTTTTTGAACTGAAGTCCTACTACTGCTAATAACTAATTCCGCCTACTAGCATAGAGGTCGTGATACTCGACATAAAGCTTGCCGCTGCCGACTTCTTTTCGCATTGGTTTCCCAGTCCAAATATCCACAGAAATCCAATCGGCTGATTGTTTGAGCCGTAAACCTTCCCTAGTTGGAATTAAATCATCAAAAATAATCGACCAGTGAGAGGGCGCAATTTCCCAAGCTTGAGGAGGTATTCTACCTTCTTGTTTCCGTTCACTGTCATAAATAGGAATAATTGCATGGGGGGTGAAAATAACTTTCGTGACAATGGGGTTGACACAGTTACCTTCAAGCTTAACAAATTCAATTAAGTCATCCCAGTCGTAGATTGGTCGGCGATCGCCTACATCCCAATCATCTTCACAAATGCAAACTGCCCCCATTAACCATACCATCTTCGACAAAATTTTGGTAACTCGTGGTTGATCTCGTCGGAGCAATTCAATTTCGAGTTTGCTAAACACTCTCCCTTTCGGGATCCACTTGGGCATCCATAGTTCAAAGGATTCCTTATGGCTAAGGGGGATATTCGCAAGTTGCAGGTTTGGCGTTGCTTGTTTTGCTCGAAGAGCTCTGAGTCGTTTGGGATTAATAAACTCCGACATATATAGATGGAGCAAGGGAGGCATATTTAGTTTACGCGATCGCTAAGTTATATAATTATGCTCAATAATGTTATGCTGAACTAAAAATAAAACTTACCTTAAGTGTGACTTTTCTTAAGGGCTAGAGCCTGAGGTTATGAGCGAACAACCCTTCCCCCACAAAAATATCGGTGTTGCCGTAATCCAGGATGGACAGGGCAAAATTTTGATTGATCGCCGTCCCAATCAAGGGCTCATGGCTGGTTTGTGGGAATTTCCTGGTGGCAAGGTTGAGCCAGGGGAAACAGTAACCGAATGTATTAAACGGGAAATTCAAGAAGAACTAGGGATTGAAATTGAAGTAGGCAGGCATCTAATTACTATCGAGCATAATTACAGCAAGTTTAAGGTTACCCTCGTAGTTCATTACTGTCGTCACCTCCGAGGTGTTCCTCAACCTATTGAATGCGACGAGATCCGCTGGGTTAGCTTAGCAGAAATCGACCAGTTTTCCTTCCCAGAGGCCAACGCTCAGATTATTACGGCCTTGCGTCAGGGAGAATTGAGAATTGAGAATTGAGAATTGAGAATTGAGAATTGAGAATTGAGAATTGAGAATTGATAAACAACCAACAACCAACAACCAATGACCAATAACAAACAACAAACAACAAAATCACCGATAAATCGGTAGAGTGAAGTGAAAACAGCAGCCTCCTTTGGGAGCTGTGTCTACCCAAATGCGACCATAATGGGCATGAACAATTTTTTGGCACACAGATAAACCTAAACCATAGCCTTCTTTTGCTTCATCTCGCTTGAGCCGGAAGTGGTCTTCAAAAATGCGATCGCATTTCTCTTCCGGAACACCAGGACCATCATCAGCAACGGTAATTTGCATTTTTTGGGTTGTCCGGTGCAGTAGGGAAACTTGAATTTTTCCCCCTACAGGTGCATACTTATTGGCATTATCCAGTAAATTTGCCAATACTTGACGAATTAATTCGGCATCAGCATAGACAGATGGAGACTTTTGTGGTATGTCAGTTTCCACTTGTTGAGACTTCGACTGAAACTGTTCCTTCATCTGAGCAATCACATCCTGGCAAAGTTTCCCTAATTGCAGTTTGCGCAGCTGGATATTAAATTCAGTGCCGTTACTCCTTGAGGCTTGCAGTAGTTCTGTAATCATCCGATCCATACTTCCCAACTGGGTTCGTGCTTGCTCAAACAGCCTTTTTTTGAGGGAGGGTGTCAACTTAGATGCCCGTTTATTATTGGGTTGTTGCTCTAAATTGAGAGTTTCTATGGCAATTGAAGCAGCAGTTAAGGGATTGCGTAAATCATGAGCCAACATGGACATTATCTGATCCTTGAACTTTAGCTGCTCAAGTAGTTCCTCTCTTTCTTGTTTGAGGCGAAAAATTTCGTCGGATAGTCGAATAAGTTCTACAGAGGCTCCGAGAGAACTAGTGGTAGATGGAGATATACCTGCTGAGTTAGAGGAGGCACTTTGGGAAAGCTGCTCCTCGTACTCCTTGACAGAATTTTGCCAGCGAGACCAATTATTCTTGAGTTGACTAATTAAATCACTACCAGCTAGAGTTTGTCTCGGTTGGGGGTGAATCTTAATCAAAGCAGGGGTTGCCACCAGCTTAAAATGTTCCGCTAGGTCTGGCTGTTTCCCCACATCCACAACCTTAAGCTCAAAAGGATATTCTATCCTTAAGCTTTCGAGATAATGGCGAATTTGTTGGATAGTTTTCCGAGAACTGAGACGTTCATCCGTAAACAGTAGAAGCTGTAGTAGAGCTTCCGCATCCGAGGGTTTTTCATGAGCTGCCTGCATGCAATTTGGTGTTAGCACTCTTTAACAGGTAAGGCTTGAACAGCAATAAGATTGATTGTCTATTATCAGTACTCTTGATTTATTGACAATTAGTAGGTCTATTTTAGATTATCTTAAGATCTATTTTAGACTTTAAGCACCCTCCCAAGCTTTTATCGTGAGATTAGTGGCTTAGTGGAAGGCAAGGAGGACAGGAGCCAGGAAGGTTTTCCTTTATCCTTTGTAGCAACAACCAATAACTAATGACCAATGACTAATGAGATAAACCTCAGGAAAGAAAACAATGCTCTTGTGCGTTCTCTGAGTCCCTTTAGTCTAAAATCTTAAGAGACTGTAAAATCTTTGTGGTTTTCCTTAATTATAGTTTACCAATCGATCCAAGACTCCTGATTTACCATGGCTAATGGCTACGTTGCTCTTGTCCTTCACGCCCATCTGCCTTTTGTCCGTCATCCAGAAAGTGACTATGTCCTTGAGGAAGAGTGGCTATATGAAGCAATAACTGAAACCTACATTCCCCTGCTGCACGTCTTTGAGGGGTTAAAACGGGATGGCGTTGACTTTAAAATAACTATGAGCATGACACCCCCTTTGGTGTCTATGCTCCGAGATCCTCTGCTACAAGAACGCTACGAGAAACACCTGTTTTTACTAGAAGAACTGGTGGAGAAGGAAATTGAGCATAACGAGCACAATGGTCATATCCGTTACCTAGCTGAACATTACCGTCAAGAGTTCAGCGCCACTCGCAAAACCTGGGAACGCTACCAAGGCGACTTGGTAATGGCTTTTAAACAATTCCTAGACAGCAATAATCTGGAGATTATCACCTGCGGTGCTACTCATGGCTACTTGCCACTGATGAAGATGTATCCCCAGGCAGTTTGGGCACAAATTCAGGTAGCTTGTGAACATTACGAGGAAACCTTTGGGCGTCCCCCGAAAGGCATCTGGTTGCCAGAATGTGCTTACTACGAAGGTGTGGAGCGAATGCTAGCAGATGCTGGTTTACGCTATTTCCTGACTGATGGTCATGGGATTTTGTATGCTCGTCCTCGTCCTCGTTTCGGAACTTATGCACCAATCTATACCGAGACGGGTGTTGCTGCTTTTGGACGGGATCATGAATCATCCCAGCAGGTTTGGTCCTCGGAAGTTGGCTACCCTGGAGCAGTGGAATACCGGGAGTTCTATAAAGATTTAGGCTGGGAGGCTGAATACGAGTATATTAAGCCTTATATTATGCCAAATGGACAGCGTAAAAACATTGGCATTAAGTATCACAAGATTACGGGCAAAGGCTTAGGTTTATCAGACAAAGCCTTATATGACCCCTATTGGGCAAGGGAAAAGGCAGCAGAACATGCGTCTAACTTTATGTTTAACCGGGTGCAGCAGGTAAATCATCTGCATGGCATCATGCAACGCCCTCCAATTATCGTTTCTCCCTACGACGCTGAATTATTTGGTCATTGGTGGTACGAAGGTCCTTGGTTTATCGATTACTTGTTCCGCAAGTCTTGGTACGACCAGAATACTTATGATATGACCCATCTGGCAGATTATTTGCGAGATCATCCCACACAGCAAGTTTGCGTACCTTCCCAATCTAGTTGGGGTTATAAAGGTTTCCACGAATATTGGCTCAACCAAACAAATGCCTGGATTTATCCACACCTGCACAAAGCAGCGGAGCGCATGATTGAGTTGGGATCTCGGGAACCAGCAGATGAGCTGGAGTGGAAAGCACTTAACCAAGCGGCACGGGAGCTATTACTGGCACAATCTTCCGACTGGGCATTTATTATGCGCACAGGAACTATGGTTCCTTATGCAGTGAGGCGGACGCGATCGCATCTGATGCGCTTTAATAAACTTTACGATGACATTAATATCGGTAAAATTGACAGCGGTTGGCTCAGTAAAGTCGAGACAATCGATAACATCTTCCCTCAAATCAACTATCGAGTATATCGACCTTTGTAATAGGTGTTAGGTGTTAGGTGTTAGGTGTTAGGTGTTAGGTGGTAGGTGGTAGGTGGTAGGCAATAGGTTTGTAGGGGCAAAGCATTTGGGCGACAATTTAAGTATATAGACCCGAGTATATCAATCCAAATGCTTCGCCCAGCCTAGGTGTTAGGTTTGTAGGGGCGGGTTTAGCCAAAATTTTTGCCAATATATAATTACAACCAACACTCATATGCATAAGAGTTAAACACCAGCGAGCAAGATGCTCGCACTACGAAATACTCGTGGTAGGTGATAGGTGTTAGGTGTTAGTATTCCCAATTCTAAATTCTAAATTCTAAATTCTAAATTCCTCATCCCCTGCCATCATGCAAATTCTGTTAGTTGATGACGAAGTTGAGTTAACTGAACCTTTAACCAGAGTACTTAGTCGTGAGGGTTTTGAGGTTGATGTTGCCTACGATGGAGTTTCGGGAAGTGAGTTAGCTTTGAGGGGGGTTTATGATCTGCTAATCTTAGATTGGATGCTGCCGCAACGTTCAGGACTTGAAATTTGCCAGCAGTTGCGATCGCAAGATCAAACCACACCAGTTCTTTTCTTAACTGCTAAAGATACTCTAGATGACCGAGTATTGGGATTAGATGCTGGTGCTGACGACTATTTGGTTAAACCTTTTGAACTGCGGGAATTACTGGCGAGAGTCCGTGCTTTACTTAGACGTTCAATGGTGACCAATGCTAGGGAACGTTTGCGAGTAAGTACTCTGGAATTTGATAGGGAAAATCAGTTAGCTTATCGTCAGGGACGCTTAATTGAGCTATCGGAAAAAGAAACTAAACTATTGGAATATTTGATGCAGCACCCAGAGCAACTGTTGACCCATGAGCAAATTTATCACCATCTTTGGAGAGAAGACACTCCACCTAGTAGTAATGTCCTAGCTGCTTTAATTCGCTTACTGCGCCGCAAAATTGAGGCAAAGGGTGAGACGCCACTAATTCATACTGTTTATGGTAAGGGTTATTGGTTTGGGGAAAGAGGGTGATGGAGAGTTGGGGGAGCAGAGAGAGAAGAATTGGGGCTTATTCGAGCAGCATAGAGCCCCGACTTAATTTGATAAGTGGTCTAAATCAAGAGGATCACTCTCAACATAATCTTTAGCTGTCATGTCTTCGAGGGTAATCACTTGCCCCTCGACAAATTTAAACCGTCCTGCTGGCTGAATCAATTTTAACCATCCATCCAGTAGTGTGAACCATTCTATTCCTTGAAATTGAGTTTCCTGCTCTTCCCTGATAAACCAGAACATCAACTCAATTTCAGGGTAATTCCAAGAAGGTGCTGCTCTTACTCTAATTTCACGCAATGTTCGGAGTGCATCTCCCTCAGGACTTGATTTTGAATGTTTTTTGCTAATGCGTTTTTGCAGCTTGTTAAGCCATACTATAAAATCATCTGGAAAAGCAAAGCGTACCCGCTTTCGTGCAAGTGCTTGACCAAGTAACCTATGTTCTTGATCACTACTACATCCACTTTGGCGAGTCCAACCTGCAATGACAGCCTTCTCAATCGTCATAATACGATCCAGATCAGCAACAAAACAGTAACTTGAAGCTCCCGGAATAAAAGCGTACTGAGGTCTTCTACAACGTTGGATTTCATTGAGTATATCTTCTTCAACCTCTACAAGAGGCACTACCTCAATAAAAGGTCTAGATACACATGACCGTACAATATCACATGTTTGTGTAACCAGAACTAAACCTCTCGTTTCAACTTCAATAAGATCAGATTCCTCAGCTTCAACGTTTTTTGAGGATTCTGCCAAAGGCTGTCGTGGGTCAATCCTGTAAACAAACCATTGCTCTCCAAGTACAAAATCACCTTGACGCCACTCTTGCAAAGCTGCGTCTATCGATTGAATCGACAATGGCTGATTATGATTTTCTGTCACGTTTACTACTTCTTGCTGCCCGGATGGAATGTGAGCGACCTACATTATGATGAACAGGATCTTGTAATGCATCAACTAATTC
This sequence comes from Symploca sp. SIO1C2, assembly GCA_010672925.1. Taxonomy (GTDB): domain Bacteria; phylum Cyanobacteriota; class Cyanobacteriia; order Cyanobacteriales; family Coleofasciculaceae; genus Caldora. Next base: position 150,646 of record JAAHFP010000015.1, read on the forward strand.
ATCAGGTTTGTGAGGTTTACGCAAAGTACTTTCCTCTTCAGAGAGTGGCATTAGTTGATGTCGCTTAGATACATTACCATATCCCAGCAAATTTTTGACATCTTCGTATCGCCCAGCAACCAATAAGTCAAAAGGAATTTGAGCTTTATGATAGGAATTCAATAAAATCTTACGGTTGACTTCTGCACTTCCTCGATTAATGTATTGTAATGTTCCAAGTAAGCGATGCAGGGTTTCCTCATTAAAGCGCGAGATTGGTTGACCACTTGCCCAAAAGTGAAGACTCCTTCTTGAAACATTGAATAGCCTAGCAAGTTGCTCCCAAGTTAATCCACTAAGTTTTCTAAGTTCATTGAGAGCAGATTGAGTCGTTTTTGAATAAATATCTGTTTGAGATATGGTGAAGCCATTAGTTGTTCTATTAAGGAGATGTCGTAGATCCCAGTCAGATGTCTGTTTGTTAGTAATAGTCTTTTCTAGGGATGGAAATACTGTAATGCTAGCTGTTTGCTGCCTTTCTTGATATCCCATTGGGCTATCGGAAGAAGTACCTCTAAGGCTTGCTGATACTTTGTCAATTAAAAAACTAGTCATAACTCACCTCCAAAACGACGTAAGAATTCTGTGGTTACCACCCACCGAAAGAAGGTGTAGATACGTTCAGCGAACTTCTGAGCTTCAGGCATCAGGATTTGTACGTCAAATTTCCGTCGTTCTGTGAGAGACATATCCAAATCTAATACCCAGCTAGGCTCATTAATTGGTTCAACTACCCCTTGAGCAATAGTTGCCTTTGCAGGTAAAAGCCCCCATTGTACTAATATTATATCTTCTCCTTCCGGAAACTTGAACAATGCTTCACTAATCATTTGATTTATTTGCTCTTCAAATCCCGTTGTTATAATGCCTGCAATTTCTGGACGCACAAACTTTGACAGATCTACTATATCTTGCTGAAGGAGTCTATTAATGTACCGTAGACCAAATCTATCAACAATCTGGGGATTTATGTGCTCACTTAGAGCAAAAAGAACTCTTTCAAAACGTTTCAAGAAGTCGCTGCGACTTGAATATGTGGTTGTTTCCAGAGCTAAAAAATCAGATGCTAATGAAACTCGCCAATTGCCACTATTATCAATAAATCTCCAGATTTGTGTAAAACCTTGTGTTCCTAATAGTACTCCACCAGTTTGTTCAGGTTGAAGAATAGGATATATGTCGCGGATTGATTCCTGAAAGGGAGCCACAAAACCTTTGTCTTCAATCGAGAGAATACTTGGAAAGCGCACTTGCGCAAGCACACGAATCAGAGGTGCGTTTTTGAGGAGCACCTCTTCGGGGAGTTGTCCAGTCAGCGGATTATCATCAACTACAGCCATTCACCCTTCAGCTTCACGCTCATAGGTTTAGTCAACACAGTTTGCTAAGTATTGTATTCCCATCATAAGCTGAAAGTGTGAATTATAGTGTGAAGCTACATACAAGTTTTTGAAAAAATCTCCTGATCTCAGCATGGAACTGCGGTTGCTTAGGACACCAGCGAAGCTGATTGTACACTTGTTAAATTGAGCCGATAGCTCTTAATTGGTGTTATTTTTTCCTGTTCACTTGTGCTATTTTTTTCATTAAATCGGCTGAAAGTATTGATTTCTCGTTCAGACTGTCCATTTTGAGGAAAAAATTAGCGTTTCCACTTGTGCTATTTTGTTAATTGGCTTGTGTTATTTTGAAAAAATGCCTCTACCCATTGCTGCGCTAAAGTGTAGTGACGAACCCGCGCTAGGATGCGAGTAAGAACCTGTTGTTGCAGGCGTGGCAAGTTTTCCTATGGCAATGCATCAGAACTAGGACTTTTTTGGTAGAGGGAAGTCGCTTTAAGCTTTAACTCGGCAGCTGCCTGGGCCATGGTTTCCACAAAATAGAGAATCCAAGGTGTGTGGTCAGGATCATGACGACCGTCATAGTAATTAACAGGCAACCCCATCTGCAATTTTTGGTAGTAGCGATCGCGTTCAGCATTAAAATATTCTTCAAAAGAGAAGAGGGCTCATCTTACTCCGGAGGAATTAAGGAAAGCAAGCAAGATGTTTGCGCTACTCTCAATTCCCAATTCCCAATTCTTTAACTAACTTGATAGCTGCTTCTGGACTATTTACCAAAAACACTTGCTCCGGCGATAGGTTGGTAAAAAACCTCTGACTATTTTGGTCATCTGTTAATAAAACTACCTGCTTGCCGTTTTTCAAAGCCAGGGCAACTTCTGAAGCGGTTCCAGTACCCATACCGCAAGCAATCACCACATCACTAGAAAGAACATTGATATTGTTGCGAGCACTATCCATATTGGTGATAATCGCAATATCTACAGCCTCGGATATTTCACTGGTGTTATTGTCAGGCAAAATACCAACAGTTAAACCACCTGCTGCTTGTGCTCCTTTACTGGCAGCATCCATTACTCCAACTTTTCTACCACCAGTCAGTAGTACCCATCCTTCCTGAGCAATTAGTTGACCTAATCGATATGCACGGTGTAGGTCTATCTCAGTGGGATGATTCCCTGGTCCCATTACTCCGATAATTGTTTTTCTCATTTGGTATCAATTGGGAAAGCTAGGAAAAAATAACTTAAATGTTCCAGCAGCAAGAACTAGAAGTAATCCTACCACTACAGAGCTTCAAGTTTTGAAGATTTTGAAGCGATTTAAGGAAATAGTGTAGCAGGGATAATTCTTGTAAGAAAGAACCACAAAGGCACAAAGTTCACAAAGAAATCTTTGGTAGGGGCAGGTCGAGCAATGTTTGGGTTAATGAATGATATTGCTGGTACACCTGACCCTACAATTTGGTGAGCTATTTTCAAGCAAACGGTATAAAACATAGTTTACTAAGGAGAAGGACTTTCCTCAGTAATCAAGTACAGGTAGATGAGGATAAACACACCAATGATAATTCCCAAAGGCTCGGAGTAAGCCAAAAGCTGCACAACAATGTTCATAATTCCCAATGCTGCTATCAAAGAGTCTTTCTTGTTCATAATGCCTTGATTCATTTGGTGAACAATTCCATTGTTAGATGCTGCTAGCTGTCATTTGGGTTGATTTTGAGCTCACTTTTGGCTGAGCTTGAGCTGAGGTGAGTAGTTTGTCTAAAAGTTTCCTTGAGTTAAGATGTTTTTTATGACCAAAGAAATATCCCTGGAGTTAGATATGCCGCGATCGCTTAAAGTTGCTCCAGGGTGCATCCTACTTGTAAAATCGTCTGTCCAGCGCAATGGCTTTCCTAGTCAGAAGGCTCTAGCTAATGAGATTGGACTAGCTTTATCTACCGTCAAAAATTTTCTCAGTGGTAAACCAGTAGATTACCTGAATTTTGTGGAAATTAGCGAACAATTGGGGCTCTCTTGGCGAGAAATTGCTGCTGACTTAATAGATGATTTAGAGCAACATAACAAGATAGAAGAGCTAGAGCTGCTAGATTCTATTTTTTATTTAGAGAGAATTCCTTATGAATCTCAATGCTATGAGGAAATTTTGAAACCCGGTTCCCTAACTAGAATCAAAGCCCCCCAGCAGCTGGGTAAGACTTGTATGCTAGAAAGAGTGCTTTTCAGGATTAGGGAGCAAGGCTATCAAACAATAACTTTGAGCTTTGAGTTAGCTGACTCTACGATTTTTAGTGACTTGAGTCGATTTTCCCGCTGGTTCTGTGCTAGTACTAGCCAGAATTTAGGATTACCGAATAATTTAGACGATTATTGGGACGATATTTTTGGCTGTAGCAGCAACACTACGGCTTACTTCCAGAAATATCTGTTGCAGAAAACTACTACTCCTCTAGTATTAGCCTTAGATAATGTTGATCTAGTTTTTGAACATCCTGATATTGCAGATGACTTTTGTCGCCTGTTGCGTGGCTGGTATGATATGGCAAGGCGAGGTAATCACATTGGTGCAACCTGGCAAAAATTGCGATTAGTGGTCGTACATTCTACAGAAGTTTATAGTTCTCTGGATATTAATTCCTCACCCCTTGCAGGTATTGGCTTGGAAATTGAGTTACCAGAGTTTAGCTTCGAGCAAGTACAGGAATTGGTAAAGCGTTATGAACTAGATTGGAATACTAGCCAAATTGAGCAATTGATGGCTATGGTAGGAGGACATCCTTACCTAGTGAAGAAGGCTCTGGATTATCTTACGTCCCAGCAAATGACATTGGAGCAGCTACTGGCAGCAGCACCAACAGAAGCTGGGCCATTCAGTGATCATTTGCGACGACAGTTGGGAAATCTACAACAGTATCCGGAGTTGGCAGTAGCTTTCGATAAAGTCGTTAAAGCAATTGATTGGGTAACAATCCCATCAACTCAACTGTTTAAGTTACAAAGTATGGGATTGATCAAGCTGCAAGGAAATAGCGTGATACCAAGCTGTGACTTGTATCGTAAATATTTTCGAGAGCGCCTCGTAATTAATGGATAAACTATAGCACTTCACAACATCTACCAATGCCCTACGAATACATTTTTTCAGGAACTTTACCACCTGACGCTCCCACCTACGTCAAGCGACAAGCAGATGATGAACTTTATGAGGGATTAAAAGCTGGACAGTTTTGTTATGTGTTGAACTCTCGGCAGACGGGAAAATCCAGCTTACGGGTACAGGTAATGCGCAGACTCCAAGCAGATGGTATTGCCTGTGCTGCCATCGATCTCTCGATGGATGGTACTCAGCAAGTCAGTCTGGAACAGTGGTATGCAAATATTATCCGTTGTCTGATCAGTAACTTCGAGCTAGAGTTTAATTTAAGCAGCTGGTGGCGTGAGCACAATATACTTCCTCCTGTGGGGCGATTGAGAGAATTTATCGAAGAAGTACTGCTGAAGCAGATAGCAACAAACCTGGTCATTTTTATCGATGAAATTGACAGTGTTCTCAGCCTCAATTTCCCCAGCGACGATTTTTTTACTTTTATTCGTGCCTGTTATAACCAGCGGGTTGATCAACCAGCGTACAATCGCCTAACTTTTGCTCTACTGGGGGTTGCTACCCCATCTGATTTGATTCAAGATAAAAAGCGCACACCTTTTAATATTGGTAGAGCCATTGAACTGAACGGTTTTGAGTGGCACGAAGCTCAACCTTTGTCCCAAGGATTAGTAGAGAAAGTTAGCCATCCCCAGAAGGTGCTTCAAGAAATTTTATATTGGACGAGGGGACAACCTTTCCTCACTCAAAAACTTTGCCAACTTGTCTGTAATTGTCAATCTACCATTGCCACTGGTACTGGAGCGGAGTGGGTTAAGCAGATGGTGAACTCACAAGTAATTGAAGATTGGGAAACCCAGGATCATCCAGAGCATCTGAGGACAATAAGCGATCGCCTTCTCAGTCGTGAGCAACATGCTGTGCACTTACTAGGATTGTATCAGCAAATTTGGCAACAAGGAGAAATTCCGGCTGATGACAGTCTCGAACAGATGAAACTGCGACTCTCAGGGTTGGTAGTCAAGCTGCAAGGTAAATTAGTTGTTTATAACCCGATTTATCAGTCAATCTTTAATCAGAGCTGGATTAACCAGGCATTAGCTAATGTGCGACCTTATAGTGAAGCAATAACAGCTTGGTTAGCTTCCAATCAACAAGATACCTCCCAGTTGTTGCGGGGGCAGAAATTACAGGAAGCTCTAGCATGGGCACTAGATAAAAGTTTAAGTCCTCAGGACTATCAGTTTTTAACGACAAGTCAGGAATGGGAAAAACGAGAATTTAAAAGAGCTTTGGAGGGAGTTCAAAGGTATTCAAAGGCCAGAAGACAAGGTCAACTCAATCCAGCACTAGCTGTCACAACCCAAAATATTGTATACGAGATTCTTGACCATCCTACTCCAGAAAGCTTCAAATATATACTCTCGGATCTAGAACTAGACTTCGGAGTCATAAATCAAACCCTATCAATGATCGATAGTCTGCTAACTAGTAAAGGATTTGACGATACTATCAAGGAGATGTTGAATGCCATCACTTTAAAAACAGGAGAATTTCTGAACGCCGACCGCACTACTATTTTCTTATTAGACAAAGAAAACCATGAACTGTGGTCGATTGTAGCCAAAGGTGAAGGTGGTGGTTCTGAAGAAATTAGGATTAGTGCTGATCAGGGAATTGCTGGAGAGGTAGCAACTTCCAAAAGAGTAGTCAATATCCCCTACGATTTTTATGATGACCCACGTTCTCGTACTGCCAAAGAAACTGACAAAAAAACTGGATACCGTACCTATACTTTATTGGCTTTACCACTTTTGAATGAACAAGGAGATTTAGTAGGAGTTGCTCAATTAATCAACAAGTTAAAACAACCCCTTGCTTTAGAAGCTCCTTTGTTTGAAAGAATTGACGTTAAGGGCTTTCCCTCAGCTGATGAAGAACTTTTTGCTGAATTTGCCCGTTCGATTCAACTAATTATCCAGTCATCTCAGTTATTTTATAAAGCAGCTCAAAAACAACGATCGTCTTCAGCTTTGATGAAAGCCACCCAATCCCTTGGTCAAAGTAGCTTGGACTTAGAAGAAACTCTCAAAAAGGTGATGGAGGAAGCCCAAAAACTGATGAATGCTGATCGCAGTACCGTATGGTTGTTAAACCATGAGCGTAATAAGTTGCAGGCAAAAATCCGCCTCGCCGATGGCTCTGTAAAAAATATCAGTATTCCCAAGGAAGCAGGCTTTGCTGGTCAGGTAGCGACAACTGGTAAACCACTGATTATTCCGTTTGATGCCTATGATGCTCCTAATCCAGAAACAGTCAAAGAAACAGATAAGCAGGCTGGTTATCGCACTTGTAGCTTGTTATGTATGCCAGTATTTAATACTGATAATGAATTGATTGCTGTTACTCAATTAATCAACAAAAAGAAACAAGGTGATTTTCCTCCCTACAATTCTATTGATTGGCCCAAAGCACCGGATTGTTGGAAGGTGAGTTTCGATAGCAAAGATCAAGAGTTTCTGGAAGCTTTTAATCTACAAGCTGGGGTTGCTCTCCAGAATGCTCAGCTATTTAGTAGGGTCAAGCAGCAAAACCAAGATCAACTAAATTTAATTCATAACTTTTACAGTGGACTAATATTTACTGATCAAAAAGGTTACATTACTCTTGCTAATGAAATTGCCAAATGTTTGCTAGGATTGAGTGAGATACAAGGAAAATCAGTATGTGAGTTGATTCGGGTTAAAAATGTTGAATTTGCTCAATGGTTTGATGCAGCTTTAGCCGCTAAGGATGAAAAAAACTGTCAGCAGCACTATCCAGATCAAACCTTGTTGTCCTACGGAACTGAAGAAGAATACACTGTTAATTTTTCCATTCTCTCAATTATGGACAAGAATGATGTCACCCAAGTCCGTTGCACCTTGGTGATCATTAATAAAGGTAACGAAATGATGGTCAACTAAAAAAATCATACCTTGGACTCACCCTTGGCTCGCGTTTGTTTAAGTTTTTCCCGAATAGCTTCCGTACCTGGCTTGGGCGGTTGGGCGCGTATTCTGGCAATGAGCTCACGATTTCTTTCTTCGTAATACTTTTGTAGTTCTTCAGATTCTTTGAGTACTATCTGATATTCTTGTTCGATGTGCTCACGATGGTTTTTAATATAATCTAAAGCTATGTCAATTTGCTCCTCGGTGAGATTTAATAAGGCGCGAATAAATTGAGGTGGATATTGAGCAGTTACATAGTCCATAACATCATAGAGAGTGATGCGAGTGCCAGCGATCGTTAATCCCCGTTCTGTTTGAATAATCGCAGGCTTCGTCATTGTAACTTAATACTCTTGGTTTGATTCCCTATTACAATTATAGATTATAGCGTTTCTCACTCAAGCCAAATGAAAACCTCTGATCCTTCTGTGAAAAACCTCTACTATAGTGACTTCTACAGTTGGCTCCAAAGGCAAGCAGAGTTACTCAGAAAGCAGCAGTGGGAGCAGTTAGACATAGTCAATTTAATCGAGGAGATTGAAACCTTGGGGAGGCAGGAACGACGAGAACTCGTAAACCGACTGGGGCTTTTGCTGGGTCATTTGCTCAAGTGGCAATATCAACCAGAGTTACGAGGAACGAGTTGGCAAGCGACGATTAGAGAACAAAGACGCAAAATCATAAGGTTGCTTCAACAGAGTCCTAGTCTCAAGCCCTATTTAGAAGAAGCAATTCAAGAAGGATATGAAGATGGTTTAGATTTGGCGGTTCGGGAGACTGGAATTGCTTATGAAGTGTTTCCAGGAAACTGCAATTATACGATGGAACAACTTTTTGACCATGAGTTTTTCCCAGAAGAGGAAGAAGATTGAAGTACAAGAGTACTAGTAAAAGCAAGCAGTCCCAATGAAAGAGCTACCCACGGCTAATAATTTTTGCTTGTTCGAGTCTGCGATAACTTTTATCCAACACCACCTGATCCAAAATACCAGCTTGATCCGCTTTTAATAAAGCATCCATCGCTGGGTAATACAAATCCTGAGTAAAAGCAATTAGGACTAAATCGATACCAGCATTAATTGCTTCAATAGTAGCAGCCGCTAAACCAGCTTTACTGCTATAGACTGCTTGCATACAAAAATCATCGGTAATTAACACCCCATCATGTTGCCAGCTTTTCCGAATCATATCGCCAACCACTGCTGAGGAAAAAGACACTGGATTTTGGTCATCTACTGCCATTAATTTGGCATGTCCTAGCATGGTAAAAGCTTGGGAATTGTTCATCACCTGACGAAAGGGAACCCAATCATCAGCCACTAACTCCGATAGAGGGGTATCTAACTCAGCATGGTCAATATGGGTATCGGTATCTACTCTGCCTAATCCAGGAAAATGCTTAATGGTACACTTAACTCCATATTCTTCCAGAGTTTGACAATACCACAAGGCGACCTTGGCGACTACTTCTCGATCTGCTGAAATTGCTCGTCGATAGATTTGAGAAAATTTATCTTGAGGATTGACTACTCCTTTATTCAAATCCACTACTGGGGCAAAATTAAGATTTACTCCAATTTCCGATAATTCCTGACCATGAACCCTAGCATACTTAATCACCGCAGCTTTGCTCTGTTCTATGGGTTGCTCTTCTGAAATAATGGTTGCTAAGGGAGGTAACTGAGTCAAGGGAGGAGATAAACGAGAAACAATACCCCCCTCTTGGTCTACAGCAATCCACAAAGGGGATAAACCTTGCTGCTGACGAATCCCTTGCAAAGTACTAATTTGTTGTTGAATATCTGCTTTGCTTTGCTCTTTAATGTTTCTCGCAGTAATAAAGACTCCACCAATGGCTCTATGCTCGACTAATTTTTTCAATCCCTCAAAATCTCGGTAACCGACAATAAAATGATTACCTAGTTTCTCTAATCTGTTGGCATCTGTACTGAAAATCTGATGCTTAACGAGGTGAAATTTAGCTTCAGTTCCCAGGATACTAGAAAACCCAGCAAAGGAAACAATTAATACTAATACACTCAGCATTTTGAGCAGGGAACGGTGTTTCTTAATACCAATTACTGCTGAAATAATCAAACTCAAGCTAAGTCCCAGCACCAGCCAAAATAACCAGAACCGGAGATTGGCTAAAAAAGGCGATCGCAAATAATTAGCTACGAACAAAATTGCTAGGGCTACCAGCAATTGAACAATATTCCAGAGCAGATGGTAAACAGCTTGCATTGATCACATATTTCCTGAGGTTGGCTTAAAGGCGATTTGATTCGCTACCACAATAATCACCATTTACCGAAACTACGCTCAGGATGTGGTTGCCTACGGAACAACCCTAGATGCTCACGGAGCTTACAGGCGCACAACTATCCCATTGTATAAAAATACCACATTTACCAAGCTATTTCCACCCATATCAATATTTTGTATAAACTGCCAGTTAACTTGCTTGGCTCAAAACCCCAATGACTGTACTGCTCTCCGTTTCGCTTCCTCTCCCCTCCGATCATACTTGGCAGTAGTGACCGGAGAGGCATGACCTGCTAACTTCTGCACCGTTACAATATCAATGCCCGCATCCAACAAGTCTGAACAGAATGTCCTCCTAAAGTCATGGGGACTAAAAGACTCTACACCAGCTTGCTGCGCCCTCTTCTGGACAATCAGCAATAAGGCTTGAGGAGTCATTCGTCTTAACTGTACCTCACCACCTTTCCTCACTGGACACAGTAGTGCTCCCGGTTGGTAACCCCGCACAGTTAGCCAGGAAGTAACAAAAGGAATCGCACTTTGGGGTAAATACACCATGCGGTCTTTCCCTCCCTTAGCATCAATTATCTGTAGCGCTCCCGTCTCCGAGTTAAAGTCCCTTATATTTAGCT
>JAAHFP010000150.1 GCA_010672925.1 Symploca sp. SIO1C2
TGACTTGGACAGATAGCAATTTTCCTCAACCAATATATCTACATGAGTTATCAGAAGGAACATTGCGATTTCTGTGGTTAATTACTCTGCTGCAAAGCCAAGGTTTAACCACAATTACCTTGATAGACGAACCGGAAGTTAGTTTACACCCGGAACTTTTGAGACACTTGGTTTATTTGATGAGGGAGGCGGCAAAACATACACAACTTATAGTAGCAACCCATTCAGACCGACTAATTAGATTTCTGGAACCCCATGAAGTTCTAGTTTGCGACATTGAAGAAGGTGAGGCAACTATGACTTGGGCTGATACTCTAGATTTAGATAAATGGTTGGAAGATTTTTGAAGCATGGCTTCTTCCTTGGTGTCAACTTAAGCCTAGACATAGCTGACTAGCTGGATTTTCTAACTCACCTTGGATTTAAATCCAAGGCTAATAGCTGAAGTCCATTAAAATGGACTAAATTCTTCGGCTTCACCTTAAGTTTAGTCATCTTTAGATGACTTGAGCTATTAGCAAGGTTGTTTAAACGACTGGTGGAATAAGGGTTTAATCTTAAGTTGACACCAATGGCTAATGCTACGCCCCTACAGTCAATCATCGACTTTTGCAGGAAGTCTGTTGGGATTGTCTTCCTATCTCCTCATCCTCTAATAAAACTAGTTATCCTAGTAGCAACTAGCTAATAGTGGGGAAAAACTAAGGTAGTGGAAACACTTAGAAGGGTTTGGCATTTTCTCAACACTGATATCCGAGAGTTAGGCACAGCTGGGGATATCACGGTAACGGGAGCAGAGGTTTCTAAGGCTGGGTTGGAATTAGCGATCGCTTTTGGTTTATTGGGCTCTACCCTAGCACCAGCAGGAGTTGTGGCAGCAGGGTTGTCTTTTGTCGGGTTAGGGAGGAAGGGGCTACATGTGCTTCGTAGTAAGACTAAGAACTCACCAAGTTTGGAACAATGGGTGGCGATCGCTTTTCCTCTAGCTTATTTGGAAAGTTTTGATGCTTTGGTTCGGAGGAATTACTGGTTAGGGAAAAACATTGGTGGGGGGATATCAGACAAAGAGATAAAAGACCTTGGGCAGCAAATTGAGCAGCTGTTAGAATTACAGTTAGATGAGGGATTAGCGAAAGAAGCTTTGACTTATTTCCCTGAATCTGTATTGGGGCAAGCTTTGAATCAACAGTTATCTCATTTCCTCAAACAAGCTGGATTAGAGCAGGATACTATTTCCATTGTGACAGGTTGGGTGGCTTGGGAAACGACGGCTCGTGTAGATTTACTACCTAAGTACGAACCAGAAGGAATGCGTCAGCGTCTGGGTTTATTACTCGCAGCAGCGAAGGAAAGAGGAGCAACTCAGAAATACAGTAGTATTGAATCTTACCTCAAGGAACAGATCTCTCCTAATCCTAGTGATCCACGGCTACAAGAACAGTGGAAAGTATTGGGGGAAAAATCGATAAGGCTCCTCGATATTTATGTACCTCTGAAAGCACAGTTACTGGATGGTAACGGCAAGGTAAACATGAAGACAAAGGATTTAGGGAGTTGGGCAATTCAACAACTTACTAATCCTGAGCAAAACGGTCAGGTAATGTTTATTCAAGGAGGGCCAGGGCGTGGTAAAACAGTTTTTTGTCGGATGTTTGCTAATTGGGTGCGACAACACCTTCATCCCCTGTGGACACCAATATTGATTCGACTACGAGATATTGATGCTTTTGAAGCCAATATTGAGAATACTCTCCGCGCTGCGGTTAAAGCAGATTTTGCTAAGAGTGATCATGGTTGGCTGACGGACTCCAATACCCGGTTTTTGTTCTTACTCGATGGGTTCGATGAATTGCGCTTAGAAGGGAGAACCACTGGTGGTATTGAAAAGTTTCTCAAACAGGTGGGGAATTTGCAAGCTAGCTGCAAAAACAATCCTCAGCTGGGACATCAATTTTTGGTTACTGGTAGAGAATTGGCATTACAGGGCATCGAACAATTTTTACCTCGAAATCTAAAGCGGGTAGAAATTGCTTTGATAGATAAGCAACTCCAGCACCAATGGTTGAGTAAATGGGGAAATCTGATTGGTAAGAATAAAGCTTCGACATTTCGGAAGTTTTTGCGAGCCCAAACCTGTCCAAAACGAGTTAAGCAATTAGCTCAAGAACCCCTTTTACTCTATCTATTAGCAGCCATGCATCGGGATGGCAGATTAACAATTCATATGTTTAAGGGAGCTAACCGTACTGAGGCAAAAATTCTAATTTATCAAACGGCTTTAGATTGGGTACTGACTCAACAGCGTCCTGAACAGCTTAATTTTGAACTCACTGAACAAGAGACTGAAGATTTGCGGCGTATTCTTACTGAGGCCGGATTGTGTGTCACCCAAGCGGGAGGAGAATCAGCATCAATTGCCATGATTGAGGAAAGGATCAAGGGAGATGATCGGGCAAAGGAACTACTGGAGAAAGCTAAACAGCGCCTTGGGGACAATCCTCTGAGAAATGCCTTGGCATCTTTTTACCTACGACCAGCTCATACTAAAGAAGGAGCAGTAGAGTTTGTCCATAAAAGTTTTGGTGAGTTTTTTTGTGCTAAGCGCTTGCAAGAAAGTTTGGAAGAATGGACAGAATCAGGTAAGAAACGACAAAGATTTTACCTCAATGATGAGCAGCTAGCTGAGGAGATTTACGACTTATTCGGCTATGGTGGACTAACTCCAGAAATTGTGGACTACCTGATGGCGTTATTGGCTGCTAGTGAAGAATTTCGACCAATAGAACTGTTCGAGCGCCTAGAAAATTTCTATCTGCGCTGGTGTGATGGAGAATTTATTGATATTCCGGAGGAAACTATACTTCAGAAGACGACGTGGCGATTACAAAATCAGGGAATTAGTTTAGGTCAGCGACAGGTAGATATCTATACAGGACTAAATGTGATGATTTTGCTCTTAGAATTACATCGTTATGCCCAGGTAAAGAATAGGCTGAAGAATAAAGTTACTTTTCATCCTTGTAGTCAACCAGATAGTGAAGGTTTTGATGCTCAGCGATTGCTTCGCATTCTCAACTACAGCAATAGCAATAAGCTAGGTACTTTTCGAGAAACAGTTGGCTTATTCCTCAAAGGTGCAGACCTCAATCGTGTAAAGCTAAGTGGTACAGACCTCAGAGGCACAAATCTCAGTGGTGCAGATCTTAGTGGCACTAAACTCATTGGTACTGATCTTAATGGTGCTAACCTTATTGGCGCAAACCTCAGTCGCGCTAACCTCATTGGCGCTAACCTCAGTGATACAGACCTCAGTGGTGCAGACCTCAGAGGCTCAAAGCTTAGAGGCGCAGACCTCAGTGGCGCAGAACTCAGAATTGCAAACATCATTGGTGCAGACCTCAGTGGCGCTAATCTTATTGGCACATATCTCAATGCTGCAAAACTCAGTGGTGCTAACCTTATTGGTGCAGAACTCGGTGGCGTATACCTCATTGGTGCTAATCTCAGAGGCACAGACTTCAGAGGTGCTAACCTAAGAGGTGCTAAGCTCAGTCACGCAAACCTCAATAGTGCAAATCTAAGTCGCGCAAACCTCAGTCACGCAAACCTCGAAAACATTTCCTGGGATGAGGATACTAAATGGGAGAATGTGAAAGGGTGGGAGACAGCAATTAATGTACCAACAGCTTTACTTCGAGAATTATGAAGTATGAATTAGAGTTGTTTATACCAAATCTGCTAAATAGGCAAAACTTGTCGCACTTAGTCCATCATCTCTTAACCCACCCCTAGCCCCTCCTAGGAGGGGAACCAGAGCTTTCTTTCCAGGGCTCCCCCTCTTGGGAGAGGTTTAGGGGGTGGGTTAAAGCGTTTTCGCCATCTTACCTTCTCTGTTCATTAATTTTAATCATATGCACTATATGCAATATTGCAAAATGTAGCGTTACTACATACAATATAAAAAATGCAATACCTTGCACTAATGCAAATGGATTCACTAGAACAAAAACTGCCAAAATATAGGCAAAAGCAAGGTATTAAGCAATGTCCACCAAAAACGAGGAAAAAATTGTGGCGATTAGGGTCGAGATGACTCAAGATCTGCGAAACAGATTTAAGTCGCTTGTTGTGCGTGAAGGAAGGAATATGAAGGATGTTGTAGTGGAATTTATCGAGCAATACATAGAAAAAAGGGAGAAAGTAAATGACCCGCACGCCAGTAAAACTGACCTTTGAGCAATATCTCGAATATGACGATGGCACAGACAACCGCTATGAACTGTTTGATGGGGAGCTAAGGGCAGTGCCATCAGAATCATTCCTGAACGGACGAATTGCCCGTTTCCTCTTGGTTCAATTCATGTTTTTTGTAGGACTCGACAGAGTTATTACCCATATACTCGAATTGCAAGTTCAAGGGTCACCACAAAACCGCTTCCCTGATTTAGTAGTGGTAGAAGAAATACATCTTGAGCTACTGGATAAACGGCAAACCATTACTCTCAATATGCCGCCTCCACAGTTAGCAGTCGAGGTAGTCAGTCCCTACCGCAATCAAGGAGATGATAACTATCAGAGGGATTATATTGAGAAACGGCAACAGTACCAAGAGCGCGGCATTCCTGAATACTGGATTGTTGACCCTCAGGCACAGATAGTAACTGTACTGCTGTTAGTCAATGGTAAATATCAGTCAACTAAATTCACTGGTAGCCAGCAGATTGTTTCTCGGACTTTCCCTGAACTACAACTGACTGCTGCACAGGTTTTGTCGGCAAATAATTGAGGCACGCGAGAAAAAAGTCCCCCTTGACAAGGGGGATTTAGGGGGATCAAAACTCCCCAGCAGCTTCTCCTGGATCTAATTCTGTCTCTGGAATACGTAACTCTTCCACCATTTCCTGGATCTCCGGTGGTGGTGGTGGGGTAAGACGAGAAACTACTAAAGTAACGATCAAGTTGATGATCATACCTAAAGTACCTATGCCTTCCGCAGAAACCCCAAAAAACCAGGGGGACATACCGCCAAACTTTACTCCAATAATGTAGAAAGCAGTAAAAGTTAGACCCGTTACCATCCCCGCAATCGCACCTTCTTTGTTAGTACGTTTGTCGAATATCCC
>JAAHFP010000151.1 GCA_010672925.1 Symploca sp. SIO1C2
ATACAGGAAACCAAAGCCAGCAACTGACCATTTTTTGAATTCAAAATGCAAAATGCAAAATGCAAAATTATCTTTTCCTAATGAATGCATTGATTACTTTTGGGTACAAGCCCCCACCATAATCTTTGATGTGGTGGTCTTCAATTAGTGGTGGGTACAAGCCCCCACTAGTTGTCTTTAATTTTGAATTGATAATTTTTAATTTTGAATTGTTTTGACGATTCATCCCATCACCCCCTAATTCTCTGAATTATCCCCAGGAAGTAATATCTTCAGTAACTCATCGATGTTGATTTGGAGATAAAGTTGAGGGACACCAGAATTTTGATTAATGATACTCCTTCTGGTACCCTTGAGGATGTCACGTAGCTGTTCAAGAACCAAGTCTGGATTGTCCTGAGGTCTGAGGGTGAAGAGTAGACCAGAGCAAGAACTGCCAAGATTATCAGTAACACAGATAACTTTTTGGCGGTTCATAATGCCGTGAGAAAGATAGTGCAAGCGATCGCTATCGTAATATGTCTGGAGTCGATAAGCTACCGCATTACACCGAGTTTCCGTCTGATCTCCTGCACTAAGGATAGAATCGGAACGCCAGCGAATTATTGCCGTTTTCTCGCCTCCAGTCCAGGCAAAAGTAGTAGGCACATACTGACCATTCTGAGGATCATACCCCTCACGACAAATAAACTCCACACGACCGGAAGAGTACTGGCTTAGAGCTTCGGTAGTACCCAAGATGGCGAGCATTCCTGCTATTAAACCTATTACAGCCGATTTAATCTTCACAAAGTTACCTATCTTCTACAAGTCGCTCAGAGGTGTTCCCCTAGTAGTTTCAGCCTCAGAAATGATTTAATAATTAATGCTCTGTAAGCAAAAAGAATATCCCATCAATCATTATCCACCCGATGACCAGATTTATCCATGACCAGTTTGCTAAAGATTATTTAGAAGAATTGCTCACTCCTTACGGTGAAGTCAAAGCACCGCGACGAGTTTCAGGAGAAATGCGAGAAATTGATGTGTGGTTTGCTCCCAACTCCGATACTACAAACAATCTTCGCACCCTAGGATTATTAGGACGCATTGCTCAAACTCCGATATTAATCGAACCCTTCCGTAATGCCGCTAGTCCTGACGAAATATGTGATTGTCTATTAAAATTGTTAGAAGTTAGGGGTGAGTTGCGGCGTGAAGCCAATCGCAATCAACTCAAACTTACTCCAGGAGCAATCCCCAAGTTATGGGTACTTACCCCAACTGCCTCGGCAACACTCTTAGAAGACTTTGGAGCAAAAGTTGATGAAAGTTGGTTAGATGGTGTGTATTTTGCACCCAAGAATTTTAGGACAGTGATCATTGTTATCCACCAGTTACCTCGTAGTCAAGAAACCCTTTGGTTAAGGATGCTAGGAAGGGGAAAAGTACAACAGCAGGCAATTGATGAGTTGGAGGCACTGCCACAGAACAATCCCCTACGTTCCAATACCCTGAGGTTATTGTATAACTTGCGGCAAAATTTGGAAGTAAAACAAGATCAAGATCTAGAAGAAGGAGATAAAGAGATAATTATGCGTTTAGCACCACTTTATCAACAAGACCGGGAACAAGCGATTCTTCAAGGAGAGCGCTTGGTGATACAAAATTTACTGCAAGTGCGCTTTGGTAGTGTGGATGAGGAACTAGCAGAAATTATTGAACCATTGTTGGCACTACCACCAGAAGAGTTTACTCCTATGCTGTTGCAATTATCCCGTGAGGAGTTGTTAGCTCGTTTTCGGGAGTCTAATTAGGGTTTGTTGAATAAGTCGTAATTTTCGGGTTTGAATAGGTGTTAGGTGGTAGGTGGTAGGTGGTAGGTGAGGTTTTAGGTTTTAGGGAATTTTCCTCTTAAGAATGGCTTTTAGTTTGTAAGCACCTGATTCTCCTTCCACAGAAGACCGGGCAATTACAGTATAGTAGCCATCTTTAGGCAGTTCTACTACAATTTTGGCATTCCAATCCTTGGGAGAGACATCATCATTTGAATCTAATTCACTGTGATTAGGATTCAGCAAAACGAGATAGGGGTCAAACTCCTGACTACTCATCTCAATCGTCACAGACTGACCTCTGATACCTTTAAAGATGTAGGCATCAGAGTAAGTTTTATCCAAGGGAATGCCGCTACTGTCGTTTTCGTTAAGCAAGCCATTGATAACTTTACCATTCAGTGGTAGTTGCTGCTTGGATAAAATACTGGTATCTTGGAGCACTTTTTTAATTGCTAGGACTGAAATAACAGCAAGACCACAGATAGAGATAGCAATGATTGGCAGTTTAAATCGCCAAGGTTTAGTCAGTTGAGCTGATACAGTAAATTGAGGAGGATTTGTTGCCCTTACTTTCCACTCCGCTAGTCTTTGGATTGCCTCTATCGCTTCTAAATCCGAACCAGCAGCTGCTACATTAACCTGTATCCATAGCTGCTTAGCTAATTCGTAATTATTCTCAGTTTCTGCTCTAAAAGCATCAATCTTCAGGGTTTCAATATCTTTAAGTGTAGCATACCTTGGCAACAGGATAAAATGGTACTTTGTGGCTGGTTCAACGACTGCATAAGGTATTTGTTGAGGTTTATTGTAGTAGTTATTTATGGCCGGTACTCGATGACGCAAGCGTTGATATAGCCGCTCTACCGTTGCACAGTTACCTTCCCCTTTAATCCGCAGCGACTCTAGCAGTGCATAAGTAAAAGAACCTTGTCCAATCTCTTCGATTTCATAGGCTACTTCTTTGGGACTGCAAGAAGAAATGGTAATAACCCCCTGATGTTTTTCCAATCCTATGCCCACACCAGCTCTATCCCTTTGATTGCGACAAGCATCTAGGAATAGCACTATATTATCAGCACCACAGCGGCGCAAACGCTCTGTTACATAATTAATCGAGATAGCCGTGTTTTCTATAGCTCTAGAATTCGTATCACAGGGCATCAAAAAATCTCGCTCTCGATACCGAACTCCATGACCACTAAAGAAAAACCAAAAGTTGTCCCCAGCTTTGAGATAAGGCTCTTCAAAAAAGTCTAAAAGAAACGACCATAGATTAGCATAAGTAGGTCTTGTCGATTGAGGTGAGCCATCAGGGGCAATCTCATCTGGGGAATTATCCGAGAAATAGAAGACATGCTCAAATCCGGCTTCTTCCCTTAAGAAATCTCGTACCGCTTCAGCATCCTGTACTGCATAATTTAACGAGCGCAATCTTTGATATTCATTGATGCCGATAACCAACGCCCAGTTTGTCATTTTTTCACCTAAGAGCTAGCCCGTTTTAATTTGAGAATATATGCTTTCCTTAGTCCAGA
Organism: Symploca sp. SIO1C2; assembly: GCA_010672925.1. GTDB lineage: Bacteria > Cyanobacteriota > Cyanobacteriia > Cyanobacteriales > Coleofasciculaceae > Caldora. The sequence continues at coordinate 3,353 of JAAHFP010000151.1, forward strand.
GTCTGGAGAACTTGCTTCTAATACCAAATCCGGGTTAATTACCTCCATTTTGAACAAATCACAAAACCCTGTAGAGACGTTGCATGCAACGTCTCCTCTACAATATGGCTCTTAATCAGGTACTCTTGCAATATAACAAGAATTGATACCCGCTCAATAAAGCAAAGTAGAAGCATGAACCCAGAATGGCACACCGTAGTTGGACGTATTCAACCGGGATATCAAATAGCTTCAGGAAAAGCAACAGATAGCCCTTATCCAGAAGGTAGCATCAAAATGCAACTTCCTTATTTTCAAGCCTTGGGTCTTGATTTGACTGATTGTTTTCTGGGAACCTTAAATGTTTCTATTCATCCCTATCGGTTTGAACTGGTACAGCCGACTTATACTTTCCCTCAAGTTCAATGGAATCCTGATTCCCCTGCGGAAGACTTCTCCTTTTCTCCCTGTCGTATTAGTTATCACAACCAAACCTATTCCGGCTGGATTTATTATCCCCATCCAGAAACCAAGCCTGCTCATTTTCAAGACCCTTCAATTCTGGAAATTATGGCTCCTTTTATTCCTAATATTAATTATGGTGCGACTATCAGTTTAGACATCAACTTGAGGGAAGTTAAGTTGAACTATTGAACATCACGAAGTGAAAAAAAATATGTCAAATGGCCTAATAGTTCGTAGGGTGCGTTAGCAAAGCGTAACGCACCATTCAATGGCATTAGTTCAAGATTGGCAATTTTCCAGTATTCATAGATTGAAAGATTAGTTAATTTATCTGCAAAATTGGGATAGTGACGGGATTCCCTAAGTTGCATTTGTGGTGCGTTACGCTAGCGCGATGCTGGTGGCGAAATTAATATTTGTTTACATGTATGGGAAGCTGAGGGAGAACAATTATATCGTCATATGGTAGGGGCGGGTTCACCTAAAACCTTTCGGTTTAACCAGCCAATTACCATTGGTGACAAGTTAAAGGGTCGCGCATTTTGTCAACTCCCATATATAGTGTTTGTGTACGAAAAAAACCTATATATGAAAAGACTAAGAGGTCAGAAAAATTGTATTTTTCTTCCTCAGCTTCCTCAGCTTCCTCAGCTTCCTCAGCTTCCTCAGCTCCCTTGACAACGACGATTTTGCCTTAACTTGTCACCAATGGCCAATTACCTAAACCCGCCCCGGCTGCTCTTTTCCACCGGGGCGGGTTTGGCTAAATTATCGCTCTTATTGCCCAGTTTCGGGCGAACCCGCCCCTACATATTTACTGTGGTTTTTTTACCCAATGTTAAGCAATATTTCGCCACCAGCGTCCGTACCCTACGAAACTTGGGAGACAAGGTAAACAAGGAAGTATATAATTCCCAATTCCCAATTCCCAATTCCCAATTCCCGTTAACCACATACATGTTGCAATGTACTAACAAAATCTGGGTAGGAAATAGTAGCAGCTTCTGCACCATGAATGGTAGTAGTACTAGTAGCATTGAGGGCTGCGATCGCTAAACTCATAGCAATGCGATGATCAGTATAACTCTCCACCTCTGTACCAGTTAAAGGAGTACCGCCAGTAATTTCTAAACCATCAGGCAATTCGGTAATCTTAGCCCCCAGTTTATTGAGTTGGGATGCCATTACCGCTAAGCGATCGCTTTC
>JAAHFP010000152.1 GCA_010672925.1 Symploca sp. SIO1C2
ATTCACTCGAGTAGTGATTTGGTTTGAGCGATCGCGCCAGTACACACAAAATTAATCCTAGTCCACAGCTAACATGAAGACCGTGGAAGCCGGTCAAGACATAGAAACAACTAGCAAATATACTGTCTGTCAGACCAAATCCTGTATGGCTGTACTCATAAAGCTGTCCCCCCAAGAACATCGCCCCCATCAATGCTGTGATGCCAAACCAGAACCTTAAGCCAGGAACATCATTCTTTTTGAGGGCACTTTGACCTTTATGCATAACAAAGCTACTGGAAACTAGAATCAAAGTGTTGATTCCCGGTAGCAACAACTCCAACTCGATTTCTTCCGGGGGAAATTCTGGTACAGTGGCGTTGTAAATCAAAAAGGCGACAAACAGACCAATAAAAGTCATACTGTCGGCAATCAGAAAGACAACAATTCCCAACATCCGGAAATCGGGATGTTCATGATGATGTTCTGTCGCCTCAGGCTGATGATGATAATTAAGGGCAATTTTAGCCTCGTCTATCGTTGAACTTTGCATAAATGGTTGTTTGTTGTTGGTTGTTTGTTTTTGGTTGTTGGTTGTTTGGGAATGGGGAATGGGGAATGGGGAATGGGGAATGGAGAAGGTCGAATTGGGAATAGGGAATGGGGAATGGAGAAGGTCGAATTGGGAATGGAGAAGGTCGAATTGGGAACATCTTCCTTGTCTTCCTTGTCTTCCTCAGCTTCCTCAGCTCCCCCAGCTCCCTCAGCTCCCTCAGCTTCCTTGTCTTCCCCAGCTTCCTCAGCTTCCTCAGCTCCCCCAGCTCCCCCAGCTCCCCCAGCTCCCTCTAACTACCCAGCATCTGCTTTAACTTCAGCTAGTAACTCTTCAACCTGTTGTCCTCTGTCAACACTGTAGGTATCGATACCGTAGTCGTAAGGTTCTGCCCACAAAATCGGCTCTTCTTCAAAGTTTTCAATTGCTGGAGGAGAACTAGTCTGCCACTCTAAAGTTAGAGCTTTCCAGGGATTACGACCAGCTTGCTCTCCCTGCTGCAAACTCCAGAGAACATTGATGATAAAGGGTATACTAGCCGCCGCTAATATATAAGAACCCGCAGTGCAAAGCATATTGATTGTTTGAAATTCGGGTTCGTACATCGCTACCCGGCGATTCATCCCCAATAAACCCAACTCGTGCATCGGCAAGAAAGTCAAGTTTAAACCAATGAAGGTCATGAAAAAGTGAATCCGTCCCCAGGTTTCGTTGACCATCCGCCCAGTCATCTTCGGGAACCAGTGGTAGAATCCGGCATACATACCTAATACCGAACCACCGAAGAGCACATAGTGTAGATGAGCCACGACAAAATAGGTATCGTGGACGTGAATATCAAAAGGAACTGCCGCCAGCATTACACCGGTAAGTCCCCCGATTAAGAAAGCGGAGATAAAGCCGACGCCAAACAGCATGGAAGTATTAAAGCTGATTTTGCCGCCCCAGATGGTGGCACACCAGCCAAAAATCTTGATTCCTGTGGGTACAGCAATCAGCATAGTTGCTGCCATAAAGAACATGCGCAACCAACCAGGAGTACCACTAGTAAACATGTGGTGAGCCCAGACAATCAAACCCAAGAAACTGATGGCCATACTAGAGTATGCGATTGCTCGATAACCAAAAATGGGCTTACGAGCATGTACTGGCAGTACTTCCGAAATCACCCCAAAGAAGGGGAGAATCATGATATAAACTGCTGGGTGGGAGTAAAACCAGAACATGTGTTGGTAGATAACTGGGTCTCCGCCTCCAACTGGGTTGAAGAAACTGGTGCCAGCAATCAAATCAAAGGCCAGAAGAATCATCGCTGCTGCTAAGACTGGGGTAGAAAGCAGGACTAGTGCAGAAGTAGCCAGCATCGACCAGCAAAATAGAGGCATCTGATGAATCGTCATGCCGGGGACTCGCATCTTCAGCATGGTGATCAGAAAATTCATTGCCCCCAAAATTGAAGATGTCCCCAGCAGCAGCAGGCTCATAATCCAAATTGCTTCCCCCGCCTGAGAACTAATGAGGCTCAAGGGAGGGTAGGATGTCCAACCCGCTTCTGGCGCACCAACGAAAAAGCTACTTAATAACAGCAAACCTCCAGGAGGTACCATCCAAAAAGCAACGGCATTGAGCTTAGGAAAGGCCATATCCTCAGCTCCGATCATCAAGGGGATCAGGTAGTTAGCAAAGGCAGCACCAGATGGGATAATCCACAGGAAGATCATGATCGTCCCATGCATTGTCATCAGTTTGTTGTAAATTTCGGGACTGACAAAATCAGAATAAGGTGTGGCCAACTCAGTTCGCATGGTGGCAGCTAAGGCACCACCGACAAAACTGAACAAAAATGAGGTGACTAGGTATTGAATCCCAATCACTTTATGGTCTGTGTTGAAAGTAAAGTAATCTTGCCAACGTCGTTGCTTTTTTTCAACTACGTGACCTGTCTTTTGAGCAGATTCTTGTTGCTCTACTTGTGTCGTCATAAGAAACTTTAAAGGTCAAATTTGTTGAAAGTAATAAAGATAGTGATTGAATGAACCACAAAGGCACATTCGACCTAGGAGTTCCCGAAGGGTAGAGCACAAAGGAAGAGAAGAAGGTTAGAAAGCCTCTTGTGCCGCAGGCGTGGAAATAATCCAAAGCGTGAAAAAAGCTTACCCTACAAACTTTCTTCCCTCGGAGCCTCCTATTCACCTCCTGGGAGGGGTTAGGGGTGGGTTCTGCCTTCGTGCTCTAGATGCTCAATAGTTTGTGAGTCAATACCCATCTCTTGAGCGTAGGGAGCCAAAAACTCACTGTCCGACATCTGAGCCGGATTTAGGGCAACGGTTTCTTCTAGTTTGTCTGCACTGGCGAGTAGTTCTTCTTGAACCCATGCCTCATAATCTTCTGGGGTGTCAACGTAAAGCCTGGTAACCATTGAGCCGTGATAGGAGCCGCAGAGTTCGGCGCAAATTACTGGGTAATCACCAACTTTAGTCGGTGTGAACCGCAACTGGGACTCCCTACCAGGGATTGCGTCTTGCTTAATCCTAAACTGCGGCAGCCAGAAGGCATGTAAAACATCCATCGCTGTCAGATTTAGCTGCACTTCTTCATTTACTCTGACATGCAATTCCCCAGATACAATATCAGTATCAGGGTAAGTGAAAAGCCAAGCATATTGTAAACCCATAACATCTACTGTTAGCTGGGGTTCTTGACCTGCTGTTTCTGGAGAAGCACCAAGACCTAGGGCTACTTGTCCTTGGGAGGGATCAAAGGCAATCAGGCTTGGATCCACATCTTGCTCATCCCCTGACATGTTATGATTGTGAGCTAGTTGTGAACCATGATGGTCATGGGATGCCATGGGGTCTAGCCCCCCCATGATGTTGTAGACTTCAAAACTGTAGAGAGAAAGGATCAAGACGATTACCGCAGGAATCGCTGTCCAGACAATTTCCAGAGGAATATTGCCATGAATTGATGGACCATCCATTTTGTCATTTTTGCGTCTGCGGAACTTGATCAAGGAATAGATGAGCGCTCCTTGAATGAGAATAAATAGACCGGTAGCAATGGTCATCATTGTATTGAACAGACCATCTACTTGTCCTGCTTCCTCAGAGGCTGCTACTGGCATCAGTCCGTTGTTTTGACCATACCAGAGGCTGATCAAAGTTACGGCAATACCAATAATAAGAGTTGTAATTTGGCTTGGAATATTCACAGGCTTAAAGTGAAAGACTGCTAAGGGCAAAACTTAAAGGTCAGATTGTTGAAGGTAAGGGAACTTCACTTAAGCCGATGCCATACCCCTCATGGAGGATGCTCTATCTCGTACTTATTCAAATTGAGTTCTACTTACCCTTTACCAAGGTAAAGCAGGTCAAGGGTTAAGTGGGGGCTTGAAGTAGATTTTTCTAATTTTTTCAGGATTGCCTAAGGATTGCATCAGTTTTTTTGTACGAAACTCCCTATTTCTGAGAAACTTAAATAAATATTTACAATGTAAATTTTATTTAAGGAAATTATAAGATGTGATTCTAGCAAAACCTAATTAATAACAATCTGAAAAATATCTAAAACTATCGTGATGTAAGAAAACTGTGGTTAAAGTGGTAAAGGAGGGTCGGTTCTCTTCAAAAGTAGTAGTGCACTCAACAAGAGAATGAGCCGGTACTCAATATTTAGTTAATCTTGATTTGCAGTTGGTGCTATGGCTGAATCAGTCCTCCAGAACCTAGCGGATTCTTTAACCTTTCGCAATCGTAATTTTGTCATATCTAAAAAAGTATCAGAACCGCAAGAACGTATCCGTCGCTTAGTGGGTCGGATGGCAATCGCTACCCTGCTATTAATGGCAGTAGGTAGTGCTACGCGGGTAATGAATGCAGGACTTGCTTGCCCAGACTGGCCCTTGTGCTATGGTCAGTTAGTACCTACTCAACAAATGAACCTGCAAGTATTCCTAG
>JAAHFP010000153.1 GCA_010672925.1 Symploca sp. SIO1C2
ATTCACTCGAGTAGTGATTTGGTTTGAGCGATCGCGCCAGTACACACAAAATTAATCCTAGTCCACAGCTAACATGAAGACCGTGGAAGCCGGTCAAGACATAGAAACAACTAGCAAATATACTGTCCGTCAGACCAAATCCTGTATGGCTGTACTCATAAAGCTGTCCACCCAAGAACATCGCCCCCATTAAGGCGGTGATGCCAAACCAGAACCGTAAGCCAGGAACATCATTCTTTTTGAGGGCACTTTGACCTTTATGCATGACAAAGCTACTGGAAACTAGAATCAAAGTGTTGATTCCCGGTAGCAACAACTCCAACTCGATTTCTTCCGGGGGAAATTCTGGTAAAGTGGCGTTGTAAATCAAAAAGGCGACAAACAGACCAATAAAAGTCATACTGTCGGCAATCAGAAAGACAACAATTCCCAACATCCGGAAATCAGGATGTTCATGATGATGTTCTGTCGCCTCAGGCTGATGATGATAATTAAGGGCAATTTTAGCCTCGTCTATGGTTGAACTTTGCATAAATGGTTGTTTGTTGTTGGTTGTTTGTTTTTGGTTGTTTGTTGTTTGGGAATGGGGAATGGGGAATGGAGAATGGAGAAGGTCGAATTGGGAATGGAGAATTGGGAATGGAGAATTGGGAATGGAGAATGGAGAATGGAGAAGGTCGAATTGGGAATGGAGAACATCTTCCTTGTCTCCCTCAGCTCCCCCAGCTCCCCCAGCTCCCTCAGCTCCCTCAGCTCCCCCAGCTCCCCCAGCTCCCCCAACTCCCTCTAACTACCCAGCATCTGCCTTAACTTCAGCTAGTAACTCTTCAACCTGTTGTCCTCTGTCAATACTGTAGGTATCTATACCGTAGTCGTAAGGTTCTGCCCACAAAATCGGCTCTTCTTCAAAGTTTTCAATTGCTGGAGGAGAACTAGTCTGCCACTCTAAAGTTAGAGCTTTCCAGGGATTACGACCAGCTTGCTCTCCCCGCTGCAAACTCCAGAGAACATTGATGATAAAGGGTATACTGGCCGCCGCTAATATATAAGAACCCGCAGTGCAAAGCATGTTGATTGTTTGAAATTCGGGGTCATACATCGCTACCCGGCGATTCATACCCAATAAACCCAACTCGTGCATTGGCAAGAAAGTCAAGTTTAAACCAATGAAGGTCATCGCAAAGTGAATCCGTCCCCAGGTTTCGTTGACCATTCGCCCAGTCATCTTCGGGAACCAGTGGTAGAATCCGGCATACATACCTAATACCGAACCACCGAAGAGCACATAGTGCAAATGAGCAACAACAAAATAGGTATCGTGGACGTGAATATCAAAAGGAACCGCCGCCAGCATTACACCGGTAAGTCCCCCGATTAAAAAAGCGGAGATAAAGCCTACGCCAAACAGCATGGAAGTATTAAAGCTGATTTTGCCCCCCCAAATGGTGGCACACCAGCCAAAAATCTTGATTCCTGTGGGTACAGCAATGAGCATAGTTGCTGCCATAAAGAACATGCGCAACCAACCAGGAGTACCACTAGTAAACATGTGGTGAGCCCAGACAATCAAACCCAAGAAACTGATGGCCATACTGGAGTAAGCAATTGCTCGGTAACCAAAAATGGGCTTACGGGCATGTACTGGCAGTACTTCCGAAATCACCCCAAAGAAGGGGAGAATCATGATATAAACTGCTGGGTGGGAGTAAAACCAGAACATATGTTGGTAGATAACTGGGTCTCCGCCTCCAACTGGGTTGAAGAAACTGGTGCCAGCAATCAAATCAAAGGCCAGAAGAATCATCGCTGCGGCTAAGACTGGGGTAGAAAGCAGGACTAGTGCAGAAGTAGCCAGCATCGACCAGCAAAATAGAGGCATCTGATGAATCGTCATGCCGGGGACTCGCATCTTCAGCATGGTGATCAGAAAATTCATTGCCCCCAAAATTGAAGATGTCCCCAGCAGCAGCAGGCTCATAATCCAAATTGCTTCCCCCGCCTGAGAACTAATGAGGCTCAAGGGAGGGTAGGATGTCCAACCCGCTTCTGGCGCACCAACGAAAAAGCTACTTAATAACAGCAAACCTCCAGGAGGTACCATCCAAAAAGCAACGGCATTGAGCTTAGGAAAGGCCATATCCTCAGCTCCGATCATCAAGGGGATCAGGTAGTTAGCAAAGGCAGCACCAGATGGGATAATCCACAGGAAGATCATGATCGTCCCATGCATTGTCATCAGTTTGTTGTAAATTTCGGGACTGACAAAATCAGAATAAGGTGTGGCCAACTCAGTTCGCATGGTGGCAGCTAAGGCACCACCGACAAAACTGAACAAAAATGAGGTGACTAGGTATTGAATCCCAATCACTTTATGGTCTGTATTGAAAGTAAAGTAATCTTGCCAACGTCGTTGCTTTTTTTCAACTACGTGACCTGTACTTTGAGCAGATTCTTGTTGCTCTACTTGTGTAGTCATAAGAAACTTTAAAGGTCAAATTTGTTGAAAGTAAGAAAGATAGTGATTGAATGAACCACAAATCCTGGGAGGGGAACTCCAAGAAATACATCACCCAATTTTTGGACAAGACTAGCTCCCCCAGCCTCCTCAGCTCCCCCGGCTCCCTCAGCTTTTCAGTGCGATGGGATGTTTTTTTATGTGGAACCCCTTAGGGGTGGGTTATACCTTCGTGCTCTAGATGCTTGAGGCTTTGTGAGTCAATACCCATCTCTTGAGCATAGGGAGCCAAAAACTCACTGTCTGACATCTGAGCTGGATTGAGGGCAACGGTTTCTTCTAGTTTGTCTGCACTAGCGAGTAGTTCCTCTTGCATCCATGCTTCATACTCTTCCGGGGTTTCAACGTAGAGTCTGGTAACCATTGAGCCGTGATAGGAACCGCAGAGTTCGGCACAAATTATTGGGTAATCACCCAGTTTAGTTGGTTTGAACCGCAGCTGGGCTTCCCTACCAGGAATCGCGTCTTGCTTAATCCTAAACTGTGGCAGCCAGAAGGCATGTAAAACGTCCATAGCTGTCAGATTTAGCTGCACTTCTTCGTCTACTCGGACATGCAATTCCCCGGATACGATATCAGTTTCAGGGTAAGTGAAAAGCCATGCATACTGTAGACCCATCACATCTACTGTTTGCTGGGCTTCTTGACCTGCTGTTTCTGGAGAAGCACCAAGACCTAAGGCTACTTGTCCTTGGGAAGGATCAAAGGCAATCAAGCTTGGATCCACATCTTGCTCATCCCCTGACATGTTATGATTATGGGCTAGCTGTGAACCATGATGGTCATGGGATGCCATGGGGTCTAGCCCCCCCATGATGTTGTAGACTTCAAAACTGTAGAGAGAAAGGATCAAGACGATCACCGCAGGAATCGCTGTCCAGACAATTTCCAGAGGAATATTGCCATGAATTGATGGACCATCCATTTTGTCATTTTTGCGTCTGCGGAACTTGATCAAGGAATAGATGAGCGCTCCTTGAATGAGGATAAATAGACCGGTAGCAATGGTCATCATTGTATTGAACAGACCATCAACTTGTCCTGCTTCCTCAGAGGCTGCTACTGGCATCAGTCCGTGGTTTTGACCATACCAGAGGCTGATCAAAGTCACGGCAATACCAATAATAAGAGTTGTAATTTGGCTTGGAATATTCACAGGCTTAAAGTGAAAGACTGCTAAGAGCAAAACTTAAAGGTCAGATTGTTGAAGGTAAGGGAACTTCACTTAAGCCGATGCCATGCCCCTAATGGAGGATGCTCTATCTCGTACTTATTAAAATTGAGTTCTACTTACCCTTTACCAAGGTAAAGCAGGTCAAGGGTTAAGTGGGGGCTTGAAGTAGATTTTTCTAATTTTTTCAGGATTGCCTAACGATTGCATCAGTTTTTTTTGTACGAAACTACTTATTTCTGAGAAACTTAAATAAATATTTACAATGTAAATTTTATTTAAGGAAATGATAAGATGTGATTCTAGCAAAACCCGATTAATAACAATCTGAAAAATATCTAAAACTATCGTGATGTAAGAAAACTGTGGTTAAAGTGGTAAAGGAGGGTCGGTTCTCTTCAAGAGTAGTAGTACTCTCAACCAGAGAATAAGCCGGTACTCAATATTTAGTTAATCTTGATTTCCAGTTGGTGCTATGGCTGAATCAGTCCTCCAGAACCTAGCGGATTCTTTAACCTTTCGCAATCGTAATTTTGTCATATCTAAAAAAGTATCAGAACCGCAAGAACGTATCCGTCGCCTAGTGGGTCGGATGGCAGTCGCAACCCTGCTATTAATGGCAGTAGGTAGTGCTACGCGGGTAATGAATGCAGGACTTGCTTGCCCAGACTGGCCCTTGTGCTATGGTCAGTTAGTACCTACTCAACAAATGAACCTGCAAGTATTCCTAG
>JAAHFP010000154.1 GCA_010672925.1 Symploca sp. SIO1C2
GAAGCTGGGGGAGCTGAGGGAGCGGAGGGAGCGGGGGGAGCTGGGGGAGCTGAGGGAGCTGGGGGAGGTGAGGGAGCTGAGGAAGCTGGGGGAGCTGGGGGAGCTGAGGAAGCTGAGGAAGCTGGGGGAGCTGAGGAAGCTGGGGGAGCTGGGGGAGCTGAGGGAGCTGGGGGAGCTGAGGGAGAAAAATTGGGGCTTAACCGAGCAGTATTGGGTGGGGAGTTTAGAGACAAAGGAGAACTAATGATTTTTTTGATACTTAGCTAGTAGTCTACCCAATCTCCTTGCATCTGACTGGGATGTTCTTGCTCTAACAATTGCTCGAAGGTGTGAACTTTCCGGATGATGGCATTGAAGTAAAGAATATGGCAAATATGATTATTATCCAAGTAAAAATAAATCAATCAACTTCAGAGCACAAACAACGGACAGTAACCAAGATTAAATTAGAGCAAGAATGAGGACTACAAGTAGTCCCAATACTTTAAAGCTTTTAGTACCTGTGTTCGTTGAAATCTAGCTATGTTATGTCTAACCAGCCTATCAACTAACCTTGACATCCTCCCATCGCTAAAAGCGTTCGCGTAGCGTCTCGTAGAGAGGGATTCCTAAAACTCACGATTTAGGTTTGGAGTTTCCTTCCCTTACGGGTTTTACGCAACTGCCCTTTAACACTATGGTTATCAGGTCTTATGTCCGCTCCACAGACTGACACCGCAAGCCCTGCGGCCAATATATTTTTTCCAGCATTGATGTCTCGGTCGATACCCTTGGTTCCACACTCAGGGCAATCCCAACTACGGATATTTAAGGGTAACTTTTCCACCACAAAACCACACCGGTTACATCGTTTGCTGCTAGGAAAAAATCGGTCAATTTTGACCAGCTCTCTCCCGTACCACTGGCACTTGTACTCAAGCTGTCGGAAAAATTCCCCCCAAGATGCATCAGATATCGCTCTGGCTAGCTTGCGGTTCTTTACCATGTTCCTCACTCCCAAGTCCTCAATCGCAATCAGGCTATTTTCTTGGACTAGTCGAGTGGTTAGCTTATGTAAAAAGTCAGTACGGGTGTCTTTGATAAAGCTGTGTATTCGAGCTACTTTTAGACGCGCTTTGTCTCGGTTATTTGAGTCCTTGGTTTTCCGACTCAATGCCCTTTGCGCCCTCTTGAGCTTCTTATACAGCCGATTGAATTGTTTGGGGTTGGCTACTTTTTCTCCATCGCTGGTACTAATCAAACTGGAAACACCCACATCAATCCCAACCTGTTTTTCAGTTGGTGGATGGGGTGTAATGCTTGGGTCATCTACCAACAAGGAGACAAACCAACGTCCTGATGGTTCTAATCGAACTGTCACCCTCTGAGGAGATACCCCCTTGGGTAAAGTCCGACTCCAGCGAATGGGTAAAGCTTCAGTTGATTTAGCCAAATACAACTGTCCATCTTTCCACTTGAAAGCGGACTTGGTGAACTCGGCTGAACCCCCATTGCGCTTTTTCTTGAACCTTGGGTACTTAGCCCGTTTCCCCCAGAAGTTGGTAAATGCCTTTTGCAAATGTCTTAAGCATTGTTGCAGTGGCACACAACTAACTTCGTTGAGAAAATCTAAATCCTCTTGTTTTTTCCATTGAGTTAGGAGGTTAGAACTTTGCTTGTAATCAATCCGCGATTGCCTTTGATACCAAGCTTCGGTTCTAATACCAAGAGCTTTGTTGTAGACCAAACGCACACAACCGAGTGTCCGTCGCAAGAGATTCTCTTGTTCGGCAGTTGGGTAAAAACGATATCGGTAGGCGCGTTGTGTCATGCTTCACATTCTACCACTCTTGTTGTAAATACTATTGGAGGCGCGGCATTCCTCTCGTCACTAAAAGTGAGAGTCTCCTGCCGCGAAGACAGATGAAGTTTCCTTTTATTCGCCGTCAGCAGTCTAACGTTGCAGTAACATCTGAAGAAAGCTCAGGTCTAGGAACATTTGGTGGAGTCTACACACCATCAATTCTGACAATTTTGGGCGTGATTATGTACCTGCGCTTTGGGTGGGTAGTTGGTAACGTCGGCCTAGTCGGTACATTAATCATTGTTACCCTCTCGACTTCGATTACTTTTCTGACTTCCTTGTCGATCTCTGCAATCGCGACTGACCGGGTAGTTCGAGCTGGAGGGGCTTACTATATGATTAGCCGTTCCTTGGGAATTGAAACTGGTGGCGCGGTGGGGATTCCTCTCTATTTTGCCCAAGCTTTATCCGTAGCACTCTACACTATTGGTTTTGCCGAAAGTGTTGTTCGGACATTTGGTCACTTAAACCAGCTTTATGTCGCACTAGCTACCACAATTTTTGTGGCAGTAGTGGCAATTACCTCTGCTAGCGTTGCCATTCGTACCCAATACGTCATTATGGCAGCGATCGCTCTTTCTCTGGTTTCCTTTGCTTTGGGAGACCCGGGCAATTTGACGACTATTGAATTGGTTGGCTCAAACAAAGAACCATTTTGGAGTGTTTTTGCTGTCTTCTTCCCTGCTGTAACGGGTATTATGGCTGGGGTGAATATGTCGGGAGACTTGCGGGATCCTGTCCGCTCAATCCCTACTGGCACCCTGGCGGCAGTGGTTACAGGCTATGTGATTTATATGATTCTGCCCATTCTCTTAGCGATGCGGGCAGATGCGACTACCCTGATCGAAGAACCTCTGATTATGCAACAGATGGCTCGTTGGGGTCCAGCAATTCTCCTGGGAGTTTGGGGAGCAACCCTCAGTAGTGCCCTGGGTAGTATTCTGGGAGCTCCCCGGGTACTGCAAGCCCTGGCCAGGGATGGCGTGTTGCCCCAATGGTTGAGCTTTTTAGGTACTGGCAGTGGCAAAAATGACGAGCCAAGGATGGGTACTGTGGTTACTTTGGGCATAGCAACCGCCGCTGTCTGTCTTGGTGAATTGGACGTTATTGCACCGGTGCTGAGTATGTTTTTCCTCACCACTTATCTGGTATTAAATATCTCAGCTGGTATTGAAGCCTTCCTACAAAGTCCTTCTTTCCGCCCTGCCTTTCGCGTACACTGGTCTTTTTCTCTGCTGGGAGCCCTTGGTTGTCTGGCGGTGATGTTCTTGATTGATGCTCGTGCCACAGTGGTGGCTGCGCTCATCGTCCTGGGTATTTACTTCTGGTTACAGCAACGAGAGCTCCGAACAACCTGGGGGGATGCCCGCCGGGGTATTTGGATGGCACTGTTGCGTACTGGTATTTTTCAGGTTGGTCATACAGACGATACCAAAAACTGGCGTCCCCACATCCTGGTGCTTTCTGGAACCCCAACTAAGCGCTGGTCTTTAATTGAATTAGCCGATGCCCTGATTCACAACCGAGGCTTGATGACAGTCTCCAGTGTCCTGCCCAGTGGTTCCCGTGACGTAGCCCAGCAGTCAGAAATGGAAGCAACAATCCGAGATTATTTGGAACGGCACAGTGTGAAAGCCCTGGTGAGGATAGTCACAGCCCCTGATCCCTTTGCCGGTGGACAAAAACTAGTGGAAACCTATGGTTTAGGACCCCTAGTACCCAATACGGTTTTGCTGGGGGATAGTGAGCAAGCTAGTCATCGCGATCGCTACTGTCAGATGATCGCCCAAATCCACCAAGCAAAGCGTAGCATTGTTATTCTTCGGGAAAATCACGAGAAAGGTTTTGGTAAACGCCAACGGATTGATGTTTGGTGGGGTGGTTTGCAAGCCAATGGTGGTTTAATGTTGCTACTAGCCTATCTACTGCGGTCTGACATCAATTGGCATAAAGCAGAAATTTATCTCAAGTTGGTAGTGCCGGATGAGACAGCAGCTCAAGCAGCTCAGGCAAATCTTAAGAATTTAGTAAAACAAGTACGCATTAAAGCAGTCTCCCAAGTTTTAGTGGCTCAGGGACGTCAATTCCCTCAGATTCTCCACGAAACATCAAAAAATGCGGACATCATCTTTCTTGGTATGAGGAAACCGGGAGATGGAGATGATTTCACCCAGTACTATGAAAACTTACAGTCCTTGGTTACTGGTCTTCCTACCACAATTTTTGTACTGGCTACTCCTGAATTTGCCTTTGAAGAAGTCCTGACGGAGAGTTAGTACCGGGCGGGAGCTGGGGGAGCTGGAGGAGCTGAGGGAGTGGAGGAGCTGGGGGAGCTGAGGGAGCTGAGGGAGCTGGGGGAGCTGAGGGAGCTGGGGGAGCTGGGGGAGCTGAGGGAGCTGGGGGAGCTGGGGGAGCTGGGGGAGCTGAGGGAGCTGAGGGAGCTGGGGGAGCTGAGGGAGCTGTGGGAGCTGAGGGAGCTGGGGAAGCTTAGGAAGACAAGATAGATGCTGAATTAGCCATACTTAATGCTCCATTGCTAATTCTCTT
>JAAHFP010000155.1 GCA_010672925.1 Symploca sp. SIO1C2
TGAGGGACATATCCGAGGTATTAAGACGATGGTAAAGGAAAGTCGTCCCTGTCCTGATGTTTTAGTCCAAATCGCTGCTGTTAGGGGAGCATTGGATCGAGTGTCCAGGATTATTCTCGATGAACATCTAACTCAGTGTATTGGCCGTGCTGCTGAACAAGGAAATATTGAGGGAGAAATTGAGGAATTGAAGGCAGCTTTAGACCGCTTTTTACCCTAGTATAAAGTACAGTTATTAGTAGATTAATGGGATAAGCTTATCAATGAGGATTACTGGCTCTTCTCACTGAGAGACTTAATTTCAGTGTGGAACGTAGGTTTTAGTGGACATAGTACCTGTGGCGGATTTTTATACTGGGCGATTTGAATACCCAGGCTAGTTACCTGAGCAATGATACCAACAATAACGAATGGAGGAAGGATGCGTTCTAACTGTTTTAGCATAGTAAGTGACCTCTGAGCTCATCTATTGATAGTTAAGCGTCAGGGACTCTCATAATTTAGTAGTGAGAAAATTCTCAGTTAACTGAGACTCTTCCGGTTTTGAGGGTGATATCTGCCGGAAACCTACTGGTGTGACACAGCTAAAATGGTGGAACAAGTCGGTTGGGTGTAGCTTTCTTCGTAATCCAACACGCCTTTTGTGCTACGTTGGGTTTCACTTTGGTTATTCCACCAAACCTACATTTTTAGTCGTGTCGCGCCATTACGCTAGTCAAGCGTTGATGAGAGTGGTAGGTATGAATAAAGAACAAGTAAGACAGATATATAGCAAACTACCTCTCAAGCGCAGGCAGGTGCTTGATGGATTTGTAAAAGGTCACAACAAGGAAAAAATTAAAGCAGATGCCGATATTCCCAGTGATGATGCCTTGCAGCAGCATTTGAGAAATCTTTATAAGGCATTCAAAATCGAAACTCGTTGGAATGATGCAGATGATAAGAGATCTGGACAGCGCAAGCTATTGCCTTTGATAAAGCTTATCAGTGATGCGATGCCGGAGTTAGTCGGCAAAAGTACTCCTGCTATTAATAACAGACAACAAGCTCGGGAAAATGCACCTAATGTTTCTGTTACTCAATTACTGACTAAGGAAAGTAATCTTAGCAAGGGTTCTCCAGCATCTTTGCAAGGTCTAGATTTTTCCGGTATTCCTCAAGAGAAGATAGAACAAGCTTACCAAGATTCCTTACCTAACGATGCAGAGGTCTGGGATTTAGAATCAAATAACCTGGAACAAATTTTAAACAACTTGGATGAATTGAGACAACTGGATAATTTCTTGGAACTCTTCATTCAAGACCCAGATATCCCTCGAGAAAGCCGTAATCAATTGCAAGTTACCAGAGTTAGGCTAGCACAAAAAAAAACTGGTGAAGCAAATCGCAATAAATCTTCATCATATTTTTTCCCTCATCCATCAGCCCAACTTGACTCCTATCTATTAGTTACCCTCACTTCCGATGATAAAGATAAATCGCAACAGTTTTTATTAAACGCTTGGTTAATTAGAGATGATTCGGTACAAGATTTGTCGAAGTTTAAATCTCTCCTTGACCCTCAGGAACAACAGCAGGGAATATCCTGTACATTAACTCAAGTGCCTCGGGAATTAGACAAGTTTATCAAAAAAGCCCTGAGGTATCTTAGAGGCAAAATCTATTGCCTAACCATAGAGGTTTTCTTGCCCAGTGATTTAATGGGTACAGAGATCGACCGCTGGAAAATTACTGGCCCAAAAACAGATAAAATTACTCTCGGAATTCAGTATCCCATACGACTGCGATCGCTTCCTAATGAGCTAAAGGCGAATGTCAGCAGCAAGGATAATTTTAAAGCATTCCTTGCGGTTCCAGACTATCGATATGAACTCGGTCATCCTGAAATCCTGACGAATGGTGAAGGGAATTCTGCCTGCTATTGGCAGATTCAGGATCAAGAGTTACATAAAATTGGAACAGCAAAGTTTGCGATCATCTTTAAAGTGCCGAAAGGAACTGAATCGATTATTCTGGAAGGTAAGGTTTGGGCTGAACCGAACATAAACTGGTTAACTGCCCCTCTTAAAGACGTAGCAGCTAAGTTGTCAGAGAAGTTTCAAAACCTCCTACTAGGGGGTAACGAGAACGAGGTAGTAAGGCACTTTGCTCGTGGAAATGCTGAAAGATGGACTTTAATCCTTAGCACAGCCTGCGCCGTTATTTTCACTGCTATTCCCGTGGAATACATGGCAGTTCGAGATCATCTAACGGAAATTCAGGAAAAAGTTCATCCTAGTGGAACAATCTACGAGCAGGGAAAATTCTCTGCTAATGGGAGAGTATGGGATGTAATCATTGTTGAAATTGGTGCAGGTAATCCTGGTGCAGCGGGACAAGCAGAACGAGCGATCGCGTATTTCAATCCTCAGGTTATTCTGTTTGTAGGTGTGGCAGGTGGTATCAAAGATGTGCGGCTTGGTGATGTGGTTGCTTCTACCAAGGTATATGCCTATGAGTCGGGAAAAGCGGAGGAAACTTTTAAACCTAGACCAGAGATAGGTCTTAGTGCTTATAGTTTAGAACAGAGGGCTAGATTTGAAGCGAGAGAAGAGGACTGGTTAAAGAGATTACCATCAATTCCTAAATCCACTCCTACTGTTTTCGTTGCTCCTATTGCTGCGGGAGAGAAGGTTATCGCTTCAACTAAATCTGAGGTTTTTCAGTTTTTACGCTCTAATTACGGAGATGCAGTAGCAGTTGAGATGGAAGGTATCGGCTTTTTGGATGCTACTCATGCCAACCAGCAGGTTTCTGCTATGGTAATTCGGGGTATTTCAGATCTGATTGATGGCAAAAGTGAGGTTGATGCCCAAGGTTATCAAGAAATTGCGGCTCGTAATGCTAGTGCTTTTGCCTTTCAGGTATTGGCAAAGCTTAATGTCGAAAATAATAACAGTAGACCTCTTGGCACAAGATCTAATATTGAGGGTGACATTCGACCTAAGGTTGAGAGGGATTTGCTGGAAATCGTTAGGAAGTCGGTTGATTCCCGATTACGTGGACAGT
This sequence comes from Symploca sp. SIO1C2, assembly GCA_010672925.1. Lineage (GTDB taxonomy): Bacteria > Cyanobacteriota > Cyanobacteriia > Cyanobacteriales > Coleofasciculaceae > Caldora. The sequence continues at coordinate 3,049 of JAAHFP010000155.1, forward strand.
TACACCATCATGTCAGGCTTAATTTACCAAAAGAGACCCAGCCGCGACAAGTACGTCCTTGGGGTATGGAAGTTAAAGCAGCGATCGCACCATCGAGTCAGCTATTACCACCGGAAACTAGTATCGGACAAGTATTTGATCAGTGTTCAGGCCGTTTACTAATTTTAGGGGAGCCAGGGGCAGGAAAAACCACCAGCTTGCTGGATTTGGCACTAGAATTAGTCGCAAGAGCAGAAGCAGATCCACAGCAGCGTATTCCTGTTATTGCCGATCTTTCTGATTGGCAACCGACTGTATCTAGCTCAAACTCTAGGTGGAGTAGGATTTTTCGGAAAAATTCTTCTAAACCTTCCTCTGAAGAAGAACTAGTTGAATCAATCTCCAATTGGTTGATTAGCAAAGTGCGAGATAGATATGGGGTTTCCCCACAGCAAATTCAGCAATGGCTGGAGAAGAAACAGTTAGTACCTTTGCTCGATGGACTTGATGAAGTGTCGCCAGAGTATCAGCAGGAATGTGTGCAAACCATTAACTTGTGGTTAAACTCCGAGTTGCAACCAAGACAAATAGCAGTCTGTTGTCGGCGAGAACCCTATGAGAGTTATTCTCAAAAGCTACAACTAGAAGGAGCAGTTTATCTTCAGGACTTGACGGATGAACAAATCCAAAGATTTTTGGTCGAGGTGAATCGAAGTGAGTTGGCAGAGGGTTTGCTCGCAGATGAGAATTTGCTGGGATTGATTGGCAGACCCTTATTATTGTCTATGGCGATTATCGCTTACCAGAATCTAGATCCCATCGAGTGGCGGAGGGCAATCTCAGCAGGAGATAGGCTAGATTTACTTTTAGATGCTCTTGCTCAAAGTAGGATCAATAGCTACCCAGACCTAATTAGCCCTCAAGTTTTCTTCCGTTGTGGTAAAAGTTATACTTCAATGGAGCAATATGATAAGGCACTAAAATACTTCAACCGTGCTATTGAACTTGAGCCTAAATATTTTGAGGCGATTGCACAACGTAGCATTACCTACAGGTTAATGGAACGCTATGAAGAAGCACTCCAAGATTTCAACCGTGCTATTGAACTTAATCCCAAATCTGATTGGGCTATTGCAGAGCGTGACAAAACCTACAGATTGATGGAACGCTATTAAGATGATTAACCACAAGGGCAGAAACTAAAACAGACGTATCAAAAAGAACTTTTACCAAGCTAAATTCTCCTGAATTCGTTCTTCGCGCAACGTATCAATAATATCCAATTCACCTGCACTTTCTGATTCCACCACCAAAAGACTACCCTCATAATAATTTTTAGGTTCCTCTACAATGGGGGTTAA
>JAAHFP010000156.1 GCA_010672925.1 Symploca sp. SIO1C2
CCTTCCAAAAAGACTCTGATGCCATCACCACGGATCTCATTAGAAGTAGAATTGGCGGTATCAATCCCATTATTTTCCACGATATTGTCAGAAATGGTAATATCGGCTCTGGGAGGAGCGGTAACGGAAAGATTACCAGTAGGCTCTCCTATAATCATGACGATGCCATTTTCAAAGTTATCCCTAATTTGATTACCCTCAGCAATGGTGAGGTTAAGTCTCCGATTAATATGGGTAACAAAGATACCTTCTCCTGTGGAAAATTCCCCGTTGTTGGCATCACCGATAGCACCAGAAGTACCAGTAACGGTGTTACCAGTGATGGTGACTAGATCCCGAAGATTGGTTAGGGCAATACCATGACTGCCACTATTCAAGACTTGATTATTGTTAATGGTAAGATTTAATCGATCGATCGCATTGCCCACAAGAATTCCCTGTCCCGTCGGTAGTCGGGATTGGATGACTGCTACGGTTGAATCCAGGGCTGCTTGATTATTAAAATCATTGATATCGTTAATGGCAGTAAAAGCGGAAAAGTCTAGGTTGGTCAAATTATTTTGGTTAAAAACGGCTAACTTGCCACGAGTATCAGTAATACGGTTGTTCTCAATTGTAATCGTACCGTTAAGTTCGGTGAGCAAAATACCTTGATTGATATTGCCCAGTATCCGATTATTGGCAATATTTAGCACCACTTCCCCTCTTCTGAGATCATTGGTAAAAACGATCCCTTGTCCAGTGGGAAAGCCAAGATTAGTACCAGGGAGGAGCATTTCTTCCCTAGTATCCCTAATCTCGTTATTAATAATGTTGATTTCCCCCAGTAAATTAACTAAGGAAATACCCCGGCTGGTATTCCGCCTGAGATTATTATCGGCAATGGTGAGGTTAACGGGTTCTAATCTATCGTTATTGAAAGCAATTCCCTGTCCGGTAAACAGCTCACTGTTACTCGGATTGATATTATCGATATTACCAGCAGTACCAGTGGTATCAAAAATATCGTTGTTGGTAATCGCGATATTCCCTGATAGATTAGCTAAGGAAATACCTTGATTTTCATTACCTGTAATCGTATTCCCAGCAATATTCAGGTTAACTGCTCCAGCGGTGGTGTTTAGCAAAGCAATACCCTGTCCACTGGCTAGGTAACTATTTTCGGGATTAATGGTATCAATATTACCAGCAACACCAGTAGTACCAGTGATTTGGTTATTGGTAATTTCAATAGTACCCCTAGCCTCAAACAGTCCAATTCCCTGTCCTGTCGGGGGATTATCTCTAGTTGGATTCCCTGGCAACACACCAACAGTATCCCTAATCGTATTATTGGCAATGGCTACAGTGCCATCCACCTGTCGCAGGAGAATCCCTCTATTTTGTGCTCGATTAATCTCGAAATCAGAAATTGCGATCGCTCCGGTACTATTTTCTACTAAAATACCCTCGGCTTGGGAATCGGTAATCTGACCATTCGCTAAACTCAGGTTACCGGTAATACCATTGAGGGTAATACCATTAGTTGGGGAATTGGTACTCGTCAGACTACCGCCGGTGAAGGTAAGGCTATGAATATTAGTTCCCACTAACGCTGGCACACCATTCCCTGTTAGATTAGTGTTAGTTAAAGCAATAGTCCCTGTGGTATTTTCCACAAATAAAGCTGCTTCAGAGGAACTAGTAATACTGCTATCCCGAATCGTGACAAAATCCAGATTCCTGGCAATAATACCAGGGCCACTGTTACTAGTTAGATTAAATCCCGATAGTACCGATTGATCCTCCATCGTGATCGTACCGGTAAAATTAGTCAGCTGCCCACTGTTAGAAAACGGCAGTGCGACTAATCCCAACTGCTGGGTATCAATCTCCTGCAATACCCCGGCGGATAATAACTGTACTTTAGCAGGAATGGTAATCGGACCCGTATCTCCTGAAGCTGCTCCCGATCGCACATATATTATATAGTTACCATCAGACTGAGCAACCCCTACTCCTTCTTGCACCGTAGCCAAGGGACTCTCAAAGGTTCCATCACTATTACCTCCCTCCGTCACATGGACAAATACCCAAGGTTGTCCCGTAACGGGATTAGTGGTGGTTACTGTAGATGGTCCGGTAAAAGTCTCCGACTCTACTTGCTGGTCTACTACAATAGAAGCAGTACGAGATACCGATTCTCCCATCCTTGCCCAAATTGATTCCGGTTCTTTTCGATAACCAGCAGGACGAGTACCGGGAAAAGTTCCCCCCACAGTAAACAGGATATTCGTACCAAATAGGTCATCATGCTGTAATCCCAAGCCCAGATTGAGGGAATCTGTAGGTTTGACTTCTACCCTCAGTTTCCCTCCTACGGTATTGGGAGAACCGGAAGCATCGTAATAGTATATTCCCCCATAGCCTCGCACTTCTCCCCCATTGGCAAATTCAGCAATCTTTGCCCCCACTTCCAAATCCAGTCCACTCATCGCTGCTTCTTGGATAGTAGTGGTTTGGAAGGTGCTGTTTCCTGGTATTAATAAAGAATTGCCCTGAAAAAAAGGAGCTCCCGTCTGTTGGAAGTTACTCTCCACCGTATTACTAGCCACTACCTGACGAGTATCTCCCACAGGGATATAACCATTGAGGCGCAAGTCCCAAATTTCCCCCAAGCTTTCCAATCCCAACCCTATCTGATTGAAAGTACTGTCCCCAGTATCCCGGTTATCGTAACCAAGATAGCCCCCAAAGGTGCGGTTCAATTCTGGGTTAAAGGTACGATATCCTACCAGGACATTACCCCCCAAGTTAGCACCATTATCCAATAGCAAGCGGCCTTCGAGGAAGAGCAAGTCCTTACCAGGATTCTGCACTAGGGGAACAAAACCCTCAAAACGACCAAAGCCATCATGACCAGCAGCTGAACTATTATAACCAGCGCCCACACGAGGAGTGATTTCTAGGTCAGCAGCAGAACCTGTTGTTTGAGGAGGAGCAGTTTCTGCCTCTGTTGTCTGTGCAGCGACGGTATAAGGGAACATCCCAGCTACGAGGATGCCAAGGACGATTGTTTGTGCTGCTTTGGTCATGAGATTTAGAAGGTCTTATTATTCAAGCAGTTAATCCACCCGATAACGTAAAAATTCCAGCGAGGGACTAACTCTATGCCAACTCAGCCTAACGTCTCGGAACATTTGTCACCGGAATTAGCACAAATCTTTTTAGAAGGATTACCCCAAAACATTCGTAATGGCCTAGAATTGACATCCTCTCCGGCCTAAAGGCACGGAGATTCCCAAACCGTGCTACGCACCGCTGCGCTAACGCGATTTTGGTTTCTGCTTCATTCACCGTGGCATACCACAGTTAAAACCATGTACTGTCTTACACAGAGTCCACAGACTTTCAACCCATTTCAGAGTCCCGATTCCGCAAGCCCTGCGGTACGGTGTCGTTACAAGACTAGTACTTGCTGCTTGGATATTTTACCTGTACAAGCTTTTCCGTACAGAACCCCATATATCCAGTTTTCAAGGTGCAGTTACTGGAAACTTGATTTTCGTTCCCAGTAGTTAGTATTGTAGCAGACTTTAAAGCCGTCCTAGAAGGACGGGGTTTCAGACCCAATTTTTTCGATGAGAGCGAAAACTATGAACTATCCAGTTTGGGCAGTCATTGAAATGGCGATTGCTGGCTATCTCGATTCAGAAGCCCTATCTTTCGTCGATTGCAAGCCCAGACTGGACTAGTCTATGTACAGGTAATCAGTAACCTGAACCATAAGCACAAAAGAAACCGTACTATTTTCCTTATGGGGATTATAGCGCGATCGCATCCTCTAATAATCGCTTCTAGATTGTAGTGGGAGCATCTTGCTCCCTAAAATATAGCGCTACGCGCAATTCTAAATTCTAAATTCTAAATTCTTTATACCCGCTCCTACAAATGTTTTACCAGGGTAATGACATTACAGGCGCACACCTATCCTATTATCAAGTAATAGTAGCAAACAATAGGCGTAATTGCAATAGAAAAAAGAATTTGCGATCGCGATTATTCAAATGCTACGATTATTCGCTAATTAAGATAGCGTAAGACAGGCTGGAAGCCTGTTCCACGGGAGTAGTAAGAGAGGCTAGATTAAGCATAAAAATTGAATTATGCGATCGCTTACTGTTTAGAACCTCGATTTTTTTAATAAGTCGGGCATCTAGGCGTATTATTATCAGGGACAATTTGGTACATTGCCTACAACCCCCATCATTGTAACCGGACCCATGCCGCCAGGATTTATGGGATTGACAACTAGCAATGTGCCCCCTATT
>JAAHFP010000157.1 GCA_010672925.1 Symploca sp. SIO1C2
AAAACAAGGATACAAGCCCCCGGATTTATCCGTGGAAAAAACAAAGATTTTATCATTATTCCAAGCCCCTGGCTTTAGACATGGGGTCAATCTAAAATCTAAAATCTAAAATCTAAAATTGATTGACGCAATTTTAGAGTAATTAATTTGGTATAAATTGTAACAACACAAATATAATTAACTCAATTTTTTCTCTTTATATACGGCAATTTACCCTATATAATTGAAATAAAAAGCCCTCCTACAATTCTTTGCTATATTGATATGGCTCCTGGAAGTAATCCACAATCAATGGCACGACTAGAAGCTAGTGTCGCCCCAGAAATTAAAGCGCTTTGGCAGAAGGCAGCTGATCTTGAGGGACGTAGCTTGACTGATTTTGTTATTGCTAGTGTGCAAGCTGCTGCTTGTAAAGTCATCAAACAGCATCAAATACTCAAACTCAGTGTTGAGGATAGTGAAATTTTTGTCGATGCACTCCTTAACCCTCCGAAGCCTAATGATGCATTAAAAGCGGCTGCTCAACGGTATCAGCAGATTATGGAATAATGGTTCTTAAAATTGAGCCACTTGATAGTCGTAGGCATAGCCGCTCGGACTTTTGTTGTGGGAAAGACAGTTTAGACAATTACATACGTAAGCAAGCCTCTCAGGATATGAAAAAGCGAGTTGCAACTGTATTCGTTATTTAGCGATGAAATCTATTAAAGAGCTTTGCCAAGATATTGGAATTTAGTTGTCAAAATACTGGTTGGCTCACCCGGATTTGGTCTAATAAAGTATCAAATCCGAGCTATTTTCAATCATGGTGCAAGATTCGCTACCGTTAAATCCGCACTACTAAACGGATTTTCTCGATAGGCAATTGAGGAGATTGCTTGGTTAGAGCTCGTATAAAGTAGAAGAAGCGCTCCCGCAGACTCATGGGTTTACGGAGTAGCTTTTGGGAAACTTGCCAAGTTAGGAGAATTCGCTGAATTACTGCTATCGCTTTTTCATCTTTTACAGATGAAGCTTGCTCATCAATAGTCAACTCCTGCACACGACCCTCAGTCAGGTAAAATTCAAAGACGAGATCGCCGCTGACATTTGGAGGTAAGTTAATAAACTGTAGGCGTTTAGTCAGACGTGCGATCACACTTTCATTGAGTCCTGTTACACTAACGATTTGTAAGCGATTTTTGGGTCTTTTGTAGTTACGCACTATTGGGGAGAGGGGATCTAAATCGCTAGGAGCAGAAGCAGGAGACGACAATTGTCGGGATTCGGGAGCTGAGGAAGCTTTTGTAGTCGGCGGTGGTGCATATGGAGACCCAAACACCGGCGAATACGAAGCAGGTGCAGAGTCAGAAACAACTTTCCTCCTCTTTTTAACTGGCGCATAACTTTGAGCTAAATTTCCAAAAATGCCTTCATAACTAACAGCTTCCGGCATTTCTACGGGAACTTGCACCGCAACTGAACCCTCCTGGGGATTGACTCGTACCTCATCACTGACCGCAACAAAAGCAGTATATTGAGATAAAAGTTGATAAGCTAGAGCAGTATCCGTCACCTCATCGACACCTACTTTGGTCTCACCCTTGAGCATTAAGTTCATCAAGTCCTTAATTCGAGCACGACCCCACAGTTGAGCGATCGCTCGATTTCCCCTATCCTCAAAGTTAAGGTCAAAACTCTGCTGGTAAAGCTCTCCTCCGGCAACAATTCCCGTAACTTGCAGTATTCCAGCACAACCATCGCTTTTACGGCCAAATAGCACTAACGGTTGTTCGGCAAACAAATCTGATGGCATCGCTGGATAAATTATCGGAGATTCTCCTTCTCCTTGCCAAATAAGTTCAATATTAGTCAGCACTGGATTGTTGATTTGCCGGAAAAACTGCTCAGCGACTTTCTCCGTCGGCTCATCGTGGCGGATAATCTGGGACATTCCCCTGCCAATTTCCGCAATCCGATTGAGGAGGAAGCGATTTACTGAACTGCCTGTACCAAAACTGTAGAGGCGATTTCCTGGTTTTAAATGGTGTTGGACTTCTGCCAGGATTTGGTTTTCGTTGCCAATGTAACCATCAGTCAATAATACGATACTCCGCAACCTTCCTGGCTCAACTTCTGGGAAATTTAATACCGCTTGAATTCCCCGTAGCAGATGGGTACCGCCACCGGAATTTAACTGATTAATATAATTGATGGCGTGGTGGCGATTAGGCTCAGTATTGGGTAAAGGAACAGGTGAAAGCTGGCGGGTGGTGTCGGAGAAATCCATAATATTGAAGGTATCATTAGGATTGAGTCCGTTGATAAAGCGACGCATCAACTCCTGACACTTCTTTAAGGGTTCACCGTGTTGGGAACCGGAGGTATCGATAAGAAACAAGACATCCTTTGGGACAAATTGCTCTTGAGGATAGTCAATAGCAGGAATCAGATAAACGGCGAAATGTCCCCCACGCTTGTCTGCTTGAGTAAGAACCGTAGTTTGAGTGCGATCGCTTGCTACCTGATACCGTAGAATCAAGTCTTTGTTCGGAATTGTATCTCTTTTAGCCAGCGTCACTTGCATTTGGTATCCCTGACGCTCAATTTGAATTTGGTGGGAGGGAGAATGCACATCTTTAATCTCAACCCCGGCATCAATATCTACTGTCACCTTAATGTCATGGCCAGAACGACTTCCCGGTGGTAGGATGGGAGCATTCAAACGAGAGGCATCCGGTACTAAATCCGTATCTTGATTTATCGCCATTGGAGTAGGGGCAGAACCACCACCGACAGTATTTGTATCAATTGTCGTTCCCGGAATGTAGCGGGGACCAACTACCATAGGGAAGACAAATTCATAATTACCTCCCAGAAATTTGAGGCTATCGGTGTAGCGAATAACCACATCAATTTGTTCACCGGGTTTAATATTAGCTAGAGACTGGGTAAAAATATTATCCCGCTCTTGTTCGAGTAACCCGGCAGTACGTCCTTGTTTTTTAGCTTGTTGGTAAATTTGTTGAGCTTCGATGCGTTTTTTGATGTTACCTTTAATAGTGCGATCGCCAATGCGAATTTCCATATCATCGACAGCGGCTTCATCGGGTAAGGGAAAGATATAGGTAGCTTCTAAGGTAGAATTAAAGGGATTTTCAAAAGTTTGTGTTACCTCCACCCGCGAGATATTTCCCGTCACTTTGGCTTGCACTTCCGTATGCTTGAGGGGAAACCCATTAGTCTTTTCTTCCGGGGATTGAACGTATAAACCACCTAACTTGGGCTTTTTGCCTGGAACATTAGGTCTAGTATCTGTTGTATAGTAAGTTGCTCGTACTTGAGGACCAAAGATAATCTCATCTTGATCTTGAAGATAATGAGCTTTACATTTTTGACCATTGAGGAACACCCCATTAGTACTTGGCTTACCCTTGGCATTACCATCAACAATTTGGTAGAAGTAACTACCGTCCTCTCGAACTTGCCGGATTAAAGTTGCCTGTTGGCGGTTAACAAACGGTGAGGCGATACGGATATCGGCTCGTTGATCTCGACCTATAGAATAGCTCGACTCTTCTAAAGGGTATTCCTTACGCCCTCTGTCGTCTTCAAGAATCAACCGATGGATATGTTGAGTAGTCATAATCGTGCTCCTGTTGTCGGCTTTTGTTTTGCTATCCTTAGCCTAAGAGCATCTATAGGGAGAAAGTGCTCAGTCTTTGACTCACTTGTTGACTCAGTAATTGACTCAGTGTCAATGGGTTCTGGAGAAAATGGGATCTCGTAGAGAAGGCAATCGCCCATCGGTACAATTTCCTTGCACTTTTGTGGGATTTTTTAGTATTATTTTGGATAATGGGACAGCTGTGCGCATGTAAAGTTTTAAGTCCGAATGCGTTTTGGGGAATAGAGACCGTAGGGGCGCATTGCATGCCATTGGTGTCAACTTAAGGTGAAAGCCTTACCTCACCTGGAACTTAAGGATACTGTGGGTCAATTAAGTGAGGGGTCTTACCCTTCATACTGCTAAACTACTGAACTGGCAAGACTTTTCACGCTTTGTCAAAAATTGTTTGACCTAACCCCCCAGCCCCCTTCCCTGCAAGGGAAGGGGGAGCCGGAAAGCCCCTCTCCTCGCAGGATACCGCTGGCGAATAGGGGGTCATACCCCCTATTCAAACCAACCAACGACATTTGGCTTCTCGGTGTCCTACTCAACAGATGATTTACGGGAGTTTAGACTAGTTCCCGGTGCGAAACTCCAA
>JAAHFP010000158.1 GCA_010672925.1 Symploca sp. SIO1C2
CCATTGACCAACACCAGTACAGTTACTAACTGTGCAATAGGGTCAACAATCCAGTATTCAGGAATGCCGTGCTGCTCATACTCTGCTCTCTTTTCTATATAGTCACGTTGGTAGTTCTCATCAAGTTGGTTCCTGTAAGGACTGACTACCTCAACAGCCATTAATGAAGGAACGGTCAACACAGCGCTACTAGCTTTATTCCGTAATATCTGCCATTGTTTGCCCTCTATAACCGCAACATCTGGAAGCCTAGCAGTTCTTAAGCCTGTTTGTACCCCAACATCACCGCGCTTGATTCTCCAGTCAAGTTCCAAGCGTTGCACTTCGCTGTAGAACAATCTGTCTAGGAACTCAACAATATCAGAATGCAGGGGGCTGGCTGGTGGCATCTCTACTAACTCCCCGTTGCGTAGTTCATAGCGGTTATCTGTGTCATCGTCATATTCGAGATATTGCTCAAAGGTCAGTTTTACTGGTGTGTGGGTCATTTTCCTTTTGGTTTAGAGATTTCGTAGTAGGTTTTACTCTTCATTCCACCGTTTTTCTAATTCCTGAATTGATACACCCTCAAGTCTTGCCAGTTCTTGCATTTGTTCATTAATTAAGTCTCTGTTTGCCTCGACCGTAGTACTCAGTAATTGTCCGGCAAAGGTAGTGGGAGGTTTTCCATGAATTTTCGCCCAAAACGTTAGTTTCTTGAGAACGAAGCCACTAATAGTAAGGTTTAGTCTTTGATTTTCGGTCAAGTCGGTCATTTGAGGTAGCCACAAATCTTCTTCCATTATCCCTTAAATCACTAATGAGTGTAGTCAATTGCACTTATTGCTATCATCTTAGTACTTTTTGCTTGACAGTGCAATTTTAGTTACGTTATAGTGTTTTCATAGTGAACCACAATGCATAACACTGCAAGGAGAGTGTCAGATGGCTAAAATACTTGATAAAGTTGACTTTCAGCAAATTGAAGCGACCACAAATGAACCTGCACTGCAAGCTGCACTGCATTGCACAGTGCAACCAGAGTGCAATGCACTGGACGTAAGTGCAGAGGAAAAATCCAGCGAGTGCAACGGATACACCATTAAGCAGATTGCACAGGAGTTAGGTCTATCCAAGCGCTCAGCCTACAAATATGCCAAGGATGTTGTAGAAGTTTGGTACTGGCTAGATGAGTCAGAGTTCCGCTCCGATGGCATTTACACAGAATTTGCCCTACAGGAGATGGTCAACCTGAAGGCTTCAAAGTCTTTGGATGTCTACCGGGAAACTGTAAGAGATGAGTATGCACAAACAGTTCAAGAAGTCTCACAACCAGAAATTACAGGAGGACTAGCGCTGATAACTCAGGAGGATAGCCCCTTTGCTGGATTGGCGGTGACAACAAAAGCTTCAGATCGCGTCCAGGTCTTGCAAGGTGAGCTAGAACTCATCTCCTCATCAGCAGATGAGGACTTTGGAGATTTTCTCTCAATAACCGCTGAATTGGAAGCTGAGGACTCAGCGTGGACTCAGCAAGATGAGTTAGAGTGGCAAGCCCTACGGAAAAAGAATGCTCAAAAATGGCTGAAGCGTCGCGCCATCTTGGAACGGGACAAACAGCAAATCTTGCAAGGTGATGTTCCCCTACCAAAAAAGTCATGACCAGTGGGGAGCAAAAAGTCATGACACAAGTAACACTTCCCCTACCAACAGTCCAAGCGGTTCAACCTCAAGTAGACTCCTCCCCTCCCTTCTACCCCCAGTGCTACTTGTATCAACCAAGTGAAGTAGAACTCGAGCGCAATTTAAGCAGGCTAGACATCCTTCTATTTTCAGCTGGAGTCAGTCTAGAATCTGCTCACCAAGCCGCAAAAGTTATCACCAGCATCAAACCTGGTTTCATCATTTCCCGTGCCGAATATCAGGCAATTCATCAAGCATTTTCAGAGATGAAATGATTCAGTAACACTGCGCTTGTTGCAGACAGTCCAAGCAATCCTGATTCAGTTATGAGAACGTTTAGCCTAGGAGACAGCTATGAATTTAGCAGAATACCAACAGCAAGCCGAAAGAACCTACCAGCCACCGTCAAATCTTGAAGACTCGCTAGCCTATATTACCTGGGTGTTAGGGGTTTCGGCTAAAGCAGGTGAGTTATCTTGGCGGGTCACCCAACTCATTAATGAGAGTGACGGTGAAATGGATTATCAAACCACTCTACAAATTATGGATGTGATGGGCTTTATTTTGTGGAATATGAGTCAATTGGCCTCTGAATTGAAAATCAATTTAAGCGATATTGCAGTATCGAATCTTCAAAAAGTAGCTCAACTGGATAACCCTTAATGGAGAGTAGCGCTCGGAAGCGACCAAACTTAGAGCGCTGCTCCCCCAGTTCAATCCTCTGAAAACCAAAGGACTAATCAATTATGGCACAAAGCACTACACCACAAGATTTCGAGCCGTTACCCCAGTATTTTCAAACCAAAACTAGTAACCAGACGTGGGTCAACGTAACCACCATTCGCACTGACCCTGACGGGACTACTACCCAACATCTCCAAATTATCAGCAAGCGATAGAGCCAGTAGCCGGGTGCAACTCCCGGCTTAATTCTATGGAGGAAGAAGCCACAAGACAAGTAGATGAAACCCAAGTAGAGGAAACATTTGAGCAGTTCGATTTTGATGATTATCTACTTGATTTACTTGAAACAATAGACAATCATCAACAAAATTTGCAAGTGAAACATGGAATATTTACCCATAAATCGGAGGATTTAAGATGCCAAGACCAAGCTTAAGTAAGAATGCTTCACAACGTAGAGGGAAGTCTCTAGCTAAGAAAACTGTTTCAAAAGCAACTTCTACAGTAAAAGCAGTCCAGAATACTGTCAAACAAGTCAAGGAAGCTGCTCAATACAGTGAGATGAGTGGGTTGAATCCCCTCGGTGTGGAAAGTGTGCAGGATGAATTACCTTCCTTCCAACCTGCTGATTATCGCGTTAAAGACCCGCTGAACCCGCCTGAGAGTTTACCACAAGTATCTCAGGGTGAGTTTATCAAAGCTAGCAGAATTTACGACGGTGCAACACGCGCTGTACAGCTAACAGGGAAAGCATTTGATTTAACCCGTGAAAGGCTTTTAGTTGAGGGTAAGAAAGCTAAAACCTTCAGCGCTGGAGTTCAAGCTGCTACTGCATACGAGAAAGTCAAATCTGATTTGGCTAATTACCAAACTCAGTTGCAAGGAACTAAGCAGAGTGAGATTGCTTTGGGTGTAGCGAAATTGCAGACAACCACTGCTCAAGCAATCGCAGCTCAAACAGAGAAAGAACTGTCAGAAAAACTCGCGATTGCTCAAGCTGGTGCTGAGTTAGCGGCTTTACAAACCCAAGAGAAACAGACCAAATTAGCCGAATTTAAATTACTACTAACACCACAGGTATAAGTAATGAGAAAACAGATAATCATTGGTGGATTAACTGGATTCAGCTTAACTGTTTTAGCACTGACAACCGGACTGCTCAAGCCGACTATCAAGTTGGTAGCTTTGAGCAGTCTGGGAATCATCCCAGTTAGCATAATTGTCAGTGAGAATATCCACCGTAAAGTCAATCAAAAAGTTCTCTCCTTAGAGAAAGCATTAGGTGATGCTAGAGCCTCCCTTAAGCAGTTGGAAAATGTCCAGGATGATAATGGTAGGTTATCTATTGGTATAGCCGAATTGAAAACTGAATTGTCGAGGGTGGAAAATTCACTGTCAAGCTTGAAAACAGAGAACTGTAATCTAAAAGAATCACTTCAATTTACTCAAGCACAATTAGCAGTATCTTCTTCACAGCAAGCCAAGCTCTCAGAACAGGTTATTGAGTATGAGGAATCTTACTCCAATGAGCTTGAAAGCGAGGTACAGCAGAAGGTTCAGAAATATATCACTCAGGATAGAGAAGCGCTCAAAAGTAAATACAGAGCACTTTTAGAGGAAGGTGAAGCCATCTATGCTGAGGCAATGTTAATAAGTG
>JAAHFP010000159.1 GCA_010672925.1 Symploca sp. SIO1C2
ACCAATAACATTGCTGTGACAGCCTTCAATTTGGTCAACTAAAAATCCTCCTCGACCCTCTAAAGCAAAGCTACCAGCACATTTGAGAGGTTCTCCTGTCGCAACATACTCAGAAATTATGCGATCGCTCACCTGGGCAAAGTAAACTTTGGTAATGCCACAGCGTACTATAGTTTGGTTCCCAGATAAGTCCAATAATGCATGACCAGTGTATATTTCCCCTACAGTTCCTCGCATTTGCTGCCAGCGGGTGATTGCTTCTTGGGGATTAGCTGGTTTACCCTGAATTTCTCCCCCAACCATCAATACTGAATCACAACCTAGTACCAAAGCCCTGCTAAATTGAGCAGCAACAGTTTCTGCCTTGTGCAGTGCTAGAGTTTCCACCAAAGACACAGGATCGCTCAACTGTACTTGAGATTCATCAAAGTTGCTCTGCAAAACTACTGGTTCAATACCTACAGTTTGCAATAAGCGTTTGCGGGCTGGTGAAGCGGAGGCAAGGATGAAGGTTGGTATGTATTTGGACATGAGGAATGGGGAATTGGGAATTACTCATTACTCATTATTCATTAATACAGTTGACTCGCAACCAAGTATTCTACCGAACTTGATATTAGTCTAAACTCCAGACAAGGAAATCTTTGATAAACAAGCCGAGAATGTTTGATGAAGTTGAATTTGCAGTAGTAATTTTGTATTGCAGTATCAATTTGTTGTGCGCAATTGCAAGATACGAATAGTCCGACAAGCACCCTCTGCCAATAACCCACAACTTGTCTGAAAATAGACGCGGGGACACGGGGACGCGGAGACGCTGAGACACCAGGGTTTTCATCCGGCTCCTGCGGAGAAAGTTCATGGGAGTCTAACTGGGAACTTTCCTCTTTCTCTTCTGGCATCTGCCTAGCTTGCGGCAACGGCTTTGCCAAACTACTTTCTGCTTTCTTTCCACCAGTGTGTAAGTGCTCAACCGGACTAGATATGACAGCTTCCTGAGCACCTCGAAAATAGCCGCTCAACTTTTCTTTGAGCTGTTTCCTTGCCCGATGTATTCGCCTGCACACATTATCGTAGGATATCTCTTGGCGTTGGGCAATTTCTGTATGGGTCAGCTCTTGGTAAAAATGTAATATAAAAGTTTCCCGCAAGGTTTCTGGTAAGTTAGCGATCGCTTGTTGTATCTCAGTGGACTTTTCCTCTCTCTCCAGACAACTCTCCGGCGTCGCAATGGTTGAGCCAATACCTATCTCCTCAGTATCCCCCACCCATTCAATACTCTCAACACCTACTGCTCCTCGATCACGTTTTCTGATGATATCAATACAGAGGTTGCTAGTCAGCTTAAATAGCCAAGCCTTCAAGTTATCGATTTTTCCAGCAAATTTTTGTACCTTTTCCCAAGCCTTAATCATTGCCTGAGACAAGGCATCTTCAGCATCCGTTGGGTTAGAGTTCATCAACTTAAGACAGCACCGATAAAGCTGGTCTTGATATTCAGTCCATTTTTCCCAAAACACAGATGTGAAAGCGGAGTTGCCTTGCCCCGTTAAAGCACAGTCCATTATCTGTTCCCTGGATATTGCTTGCTATCAACCATGACGTAAGGATAGCTACTTATTTGACCTATAAAACCCTATACAATTTTGGTTGGTTTTCATATGAGTTTCCATTGGTTTATACCTCGGAGTACTGGTGTCGGTCGATTGGTAAGCTCTGTGGAGTTCTTAATTATTGCTGTGACTAAATTTGAGAGGTGTGAGAACCCCTTAAATTAAAGGGGTAAATCCATATCTACATAAGTTTTGTTATTTGTCAACCCTATAAAACCTATATATTTACGATAGGATTCAGATCAAAACAGTAAAAAAACGGAGTTGAAAAGACTTACTCAACCCCGATTGAATGTTTCACTTCCTTTGTTTAGGAATGCATCATTCGGCAAGAACTGTAGGGGCGTATTGCATACGCCCGATTGCTATTTCTTCCAATTTGTATGCTGTGCTCAAATTAGCGGTGCGTTACACTACGTTAACGCACCCTACAAGAACAAGCGATCGCACTGGTGTCGGTCGATTGGTAAGCTCTGTGGAGTGCTTAATTATTGCTGTGACTAAATTTGAGCGGTGTGAGAACGGCTTAAATTCAAGGGGCAAATCCATACCTGCGCAAGATGCATTATTTGTCAACTTCATAAAACCTATATATTTACGATAGGCAGAAAGAAGGAAAAGGTAGAAAGCAACATAGAAGTTTTACGTTTTCAGTTTATTAATAGTTGCCACCATTATTCGCTGCATTTCTTCTATTTCATTTATTAAAGGAGGAAACAATTGATTGGGCTGCCAAATTAAGGAGGGACAAGAGAAAGGAGAGGGTGAGTCAGACAAGAGAGCGATTCGCCCACAGCGATGGCAACAACTTTGACAAAAAAATGTCAGAAACACAAATTGAATTCGTCCAGATAGATGAGACCCCAAACGAAAATAAAGAGAAATGGGGAGTAAAAAGGATGAAACAAATGAAAACACAGACAAACAAGACAAACAAAAGGATTGCCTCGTTTTTAGCATGGTGTATGGCCATTACTTTATTTTTTGCTAACGTGGGAGTCGCAAACGCCAATGAAGTGACTCCAACAGATGCGTCTTTTGCCGAGTTAGAAAATGTGGGTGATTTTGTTCGAATCACCGATCAGGGACACAACCACATCCATTGCTACAACGAGTCTGATAAATTAGCAGTAATTATGAGCGGTGATACCTCGAAATGTAATTATTCGGAAGCGGATCAATGTCTGTCAATGGGATACTGCATACTCAAGCCAGCGGACTCAGCAGTATTTGAATGTGAGAATGAGAGTGGCGAGTATGTGGATGTGAATTTAGTGGTGCGAAATGCCTCCACTGGATCAGTTGAGGTTTTATGGCACGCTCACTAATGTATTGTGAGATTAGGTATCGGAAACGTCCAATAGCAGAGGGAGGATAAAAAAGGAGACCGAGGAAAAGAGCTTAGATCACACCCTCGAAAGGATCAAACCGGCTGAAGAAGAAAATGGGGATAAAGCGGTGTTGTAAAGACCAACACAACCCCGATTAAAAGTGTAACTTCCTTCGCTGATGCTAGTACTCTGAGCCAACGAAATCCAACTTTCCTCATCCATCCCAGAGCTAATTCAACGCAACTAAAGGCGAAGGTAAGACTTAATGCGGCAATCATCCGCATCCTGCTCAAGACAGCTGAGTCACCTTCGCCTTCATTGGTTCTATGGTTTTTGATAAATGCATCATTCGGCAGGAACCGTAGGGGCGTATTGCATACGCCCAACCCCTACCACTACCACCTAACACCTAAAACCTACTTCAACCAGCCGTTACAGCAGCTTTCAAACCTAGCTGACTTGTCAACCGTTCAAAGTCAAAATGCTCTGCCATCAACTGTTGAATACACTGTACTTTAATTGGTTCGTGGAGACGTACATGACCAAAAGCATCATCTATAATCTCAACTGTGCTCAGAGTATCTAAGTCAACGGACAGGATCGGGATTTCTACCTCTTCGGCACGATGGAGAATAAAAGGTTGTGGAGGCAAATGACCGGTAAGAATTAAACAATGAGTCGAGGTTTCTAGGGCTGCCATTTGAATATCCGTGCGATCGCCTCCCGTTACCACTGCCATATTGATTCCCTTACGCAAGTATTCCAGTGCAGAGTTAACATTCATCGCTCCAATTGTCAAGCTTTGCACCATCAAATCTAATCGCTCAGAACTACAAAGAACTTCTGCTTGCAACTGATTGACTAATTCTCGCACGCTGACACTGCGCAATAGTTCGTTACTGGGTAACATGCCCAAAACGGAAATACCTTGTTGTTCCAAAAAAGGGCGCATGGTTGTTTGAACCATTGACAGTTGCTCGTTGGGAATATCGTTAATTAAAACTCCTAACAAACGATTAC
>JAAHFP010000016.1 GCA_010672925.1 Symploca sp. SIO1C2
TGAAGTGCCCACAAGAGTAGCCAAACTACTCAAGACACAGAATGGATTATGCGCTCATTGTGGTAACTACTTCCAAGATGGAGACTCGATAGAAGTTGACCATATCATCCCATTATCTCTTGGTGGAAGGGACTCCTATGATAATTGGCAACTACTTCATCGACATTGCCACGACAAAAAGACCGCCCTTGATGGCAGTCTCGGCAATAAATCTAGCTGCAATAGCGCTAAGCCTAAGCCACCAGTTGAATCAAACCTTTGGGTTTGGGAAAACGATATGTTGGTAATGACGTACTGATGACAACAGCCGTTTTACTCAGGAGCGGAATGATGCGAAAGTATCACGTTCCGTTTTGGAGAGCAGTGGAGGAGGCGACTCCTTCGCTGACTTTAATCATCAGAACCGAAGGCATAAGGATATTAAATATGGACGGAGGGAACCCCGTTCTTGCCGTGCCGAGGCGGAGTAAGACCAATAAGCCGCAAGGTGGAAAGGCATCTGTCATTGAAGCCGGAAGCCCACACTTACTCAAAGAGAAGTGTCGGTAGTTCACTCGTGCCACACTAATAGTGCAAACAGACAGTACTGCCAGCAGAAGCCGCAGGCTAGGCAAGAAGTAAAAGGTTCCAAAGAAAGCTTGGAAGAGAAGCTTTTTCATCTATTTTAACTGGCGGGTTATTTTCATGCCCACTGCACTAGTTCAAATATCTCGAAAGTATAGCAGTCGCCAGGGCGGTTACAGCGCTTACCGCTGCAATGAGGTACACCTGAATAAGTTGTCAAGATTTGATAGATTTCTTCCTCGTCGATGACTGTACCTCGTAACAGCGCGAAGCGCTGTAAGACATTCTCAGGTATAGCAAGTTAACAAGGGGCTTAAGCCCCTTGTCCTAATCGCCTTGTCGGTTGCTATACCACTATAAGTTTTCCTTTGCCTATCTATCAAAAATGATCACGCCGACGGTGATCGCACTCAAAGTATTTTATGCTTAGATTTTAGTATATGGATAAATTGTTAACCATAGACTTAAGTCTATGGTTAACAATTTGTCGATAGGCAGTTTAATCCCCCTAAATCCCCCTTGGAAAGGGGGACTTTGAGGCTTATATAGCAGTCGCCAGGGTGGTTAAGACATTCTCAGTTAAATCGAGTTAACAAGGGGCTTAAGCCCCTTGTCCTAGCCCATTGTCCTAATCGCCTTGGCGGTTGCTATATCACAGGATAATTCGACCCTAGAAAGCCACGAGATCGAGAAAAGTAATATGCCATGAATACGATAACAATTGCCTGGATTGCCTTGCCCTTTGTTGTGGGGTTTAGTATTTATCTCATCCCCAAGCTTGACCGCTATCTTGCCTTGGGTGTAGCCCTGCTTTCCTTTGGTTATGGATTAGAGCGAGTATTAAGTTCATCTCCCCTAACCTTACAGTTATTGGATAATTTTGGTGTTAGCTTAGTTGTCGATCAATTAAGTGCCTACTTTATCCTGACTAATGCCCTAGTAACAGCAGCAGTTATTCTCTACTGTTGGCGCAGCGATAAAACAGCTTTTTTTTATACCCAGATGATCATTTTGCACGGCAGTGTCAACTCTGTCTTCATCTGTGCAGATTTTATCAGTGTGTATGTGGCCTTAGAGGTGATCAGTATTGCGGCGTTTCTCTTGATGACCTATTCCCGCACGGATCGTTCGATTTGGGTTGGCTTGCGTTATCTCTTTGTCAGCAATACCGCCATGCTGTTTTATCTAATTGGTGCGGTATTGGTTTACCAAGCAAGCCATTCCTTTGCCTTTGAAGGATTGCGGGAAGCTCCAACGGAAGCGATCGCTTTAATTTTTATGGCACTTTTAACTAAGGGAGGTATCTTTATCTCAGGTTTGTGGTTACCCTTAACTCACTCTGAATCCGACACCCCTGTATCTGCCCTGCTGTCAGGAGTTGTCATCAAAACTGGTATTTTTCCCCTGATACGTTGCGCTCTAATTGTAGAAGAAGTTGAGCCAATCATCCAAGTGTTTAGCGTTGGGACAGCACTTTTAGGTGTCAGCTATGCAATTGTGGAGAAAGATACCAAGCGTATGCTGGCATTGAGTACGATTTCGCAGTTGGGTTTTGTTATGGCTGCACCCATGGTAGCTGGTTTTTATGCCTTGACTCACGGTTTGGCTAAAGCGTCACTTTTTTTAATTGCTGGGAACTTACCTAGTCGTAATTTTCAGGAATTGCGACAGGGCTCCATTCGGCGTCCGATGTGGATAGCGCTGGTGATTGCTGGCCTGTCAATTTCCGGCTTTCCTTTACTGGCAGGCTTTGGTGCCAAAGTCTCGACCCTCAAGCAGTTAGTTCCCTGGCAAGAACTTGCGATGAACATTGCCGCTGTAGGAACCGCAATCGTATTTGCTAAATTTATCTTTCTCCCTGTTGAAAAACCAGCCGAATCAATAGACAAAAAACCGACAAAGTTGGGATTATGGTTAGCCATTATTCTCTTACTCTGTGGGCTAGTTGCCGCCCATAGCTTTTATCTTGAAGGGTATACGGTGACAAACATCGTCAAATCCTTGATCAAGATTGGCGTTGGTTGGTTAGCATATTTTCTCATCTTTCAAAAATTTACATTCAAACTGCCACGAGCAATAGAGCAACTTGAGCATCTGATTGGGGTCATGAGTTTGATGTTGACACTACTGTTTTGGCTCGTATTGGCATGATTAAATACCCGGAGTTTGCTGCAATTGGCCGTAATCATAGAAGTAAAAACAGTCAATTTCAAGACTGAAGCAAGCCAAACCCTCTTTCCTTCTGCCCTCTGCCTCGGAGCCTTCTTTCTTAAGAGCCCCCCAACAGGCAGCACACCACCTGCTATTGAGCAAATCCTATTCCCTATTCCCTATTCCCTTGTTTCTTCAGAGTATAAGTTTTCCTTTCCCTATCCATCAGAAATGAGCGTACCAACGATGATCACACTCAAATTGTTCTATACTTAGATTTTAGTAGATAAATAAGTCTCAATTCATAGACTAAAATCTATGATATAAATTTGGTCGATTCCCAAACTTATTCACCATACGGCTATCCTAATAGTTACACTCTAAACCTTAGCTACCAGGCAACTCCCATGTTAGAAGCGTGCGTATTTGCAACTATATTGTGTGGATTTTTCGCCATCATCCTGAAAAAGAACCTCATGATGAAGATCATCTCCATGGATGTGATGAGTACCGGGGTGATTGGTTATTACGTTTTGATCGCAGCGCGAGGGGGTTTGTTTACTCCCATTGCTTCGGATGCAGACCCGGTTTCTTACGCAGATCCGGTTCCCCAGGCAGTCATCTTAACTGCGATTGTTATTGGCTTCTCAATCCAAGCCTTAATGCTAGTGGGAGTGATGAAACTATCACGGGATAATCCGACCCTGGAAACCCACGAGATCGAGAAAAATAACACACCATGAACATGATAACAGTTGCCTGGATTGCTTTGCCCTTTTTTGTGGGGTTTAGTATATATCTCATCCCTAAGCTAGACCGCTATCTTGCACTTGGTGTAGCGTTAGTTTCCTTTGGTTATGGATTAGAGCGAGTATTAAGCTCGTCTCCTCTAACTTTACAGTTATTGGATAATTTTGGTGTCACCTTAGTTGTTGATCAATTAAGTGGCTACTTTATCCTGACTAATGCCCTAGTAACAGCAGCAGTTATTCTCTACTGTTGGCGCAGCGATAAAACAGCTTTTTTTTATACCCAGACGATTATTTTGCACGGCAGTGTCAACTCTGTATTTATATGTGCAGATTTTATCAGTGTGTATGTGGCCCTAGAGGTGATCAGTATTGCGGCGTTTCTCTTGATTGCCTATCCCCGCACGGATCGTTCGATTTGGGTTGGCTTGCGTTACCTCTTTGTAAGCAATATCGCCATGCTGTTTTATCTGATTGGCGCAGTATTAGTCTATCAGGCAAACCATTCCTTTGCCTTTGAAGGATTGCAGGAAGCTCCCACAGAAGCGATCGCTCTAATTTTTCTGGGACTATTGACTAAGGGAGGTATCTTTGTCTCCGGCTTGTGGTTACCCTTAACTCACTCTGAATCTGAGACTCCTGTATCTGCTCTACTGTCGGGGGCTGTCGTCAAAACTGGCATCTTTCCCCTGGTGCGTTGCGCCCTAATCATACAGGAAATCGACCCCATTGTCCGAGCCTTTGGTGTGGGAACCGCATTATTTGGTGTTGGTTATGCTGTTTGGGAAAAGGATACCAAACGGATGCTAGCATTTCACACCGTTTCCCAGTTAGGTTTTGTCCTAGCAGCACCGGAAGTGGGAGGCTTTTATGCTCTAACCCATGGTTTGGTTAAATCAGCTTTATTCTTGATTGCGGGGAACTTACCCAGCCGCAATCTTAAAGAACTAAAACAGCAACAGATTTCCACTCCTATTTGGATTGCCTTGCTTATCGCCAGCTTCTCCATCTCAGGTTTTCCCCTATTATCTGGTTTTGGAGCAAAGGTATTGACGATGAAAAATCTCGTACCTTGGCAAGTTATTGGCATGAATATTGCAGCTTTAGGGACTGCCATTTCCTTTGCTAAATTTATTTTCCTGCCTCATGGGGGTGAGGGGAAAGCCAAGCCAGGTTTCTGGCCAGCCATGACTCTGTTACTCGGCGGCTTGGTTATCGCTAATTGTGTTTATTACGATGCCTATACTATCAAAAATATTATCAAACCCTTAATCACCATTGCTATTGGTTGGCTGGCCTATTTTGTAATTTTTCAGCGAGTTACCCTGAAACTGCCACGAGTACTGGAGCAACTTGAGCATTTGATTGGGGTAATGAGTTTAATGTTAACACTGCTCTTTTGGATGGTACTGGCATGATTGGATACCTGGATTTAATACTAAGATTAGCTATTTGGTTTCTGCTGACTGCCGATGTGAGTTTGCCTAATATCATTATCGGCGTTGCTGTCGCCCTGCTAATACCACGACGCTATACAACAGCTTCTTTTTGGAAAGATTGGCTGCGGGTATTTGGGGAAATTATTGTAGCCATTCCCCAAGCCTTCCTGGAAGCCTTTGAGATCATGTTTCGTCCCCACAATTACGAAGATATTGTGATGGAAAGGGTTAAACCCCAGCGAACCCCAGGACTGATTTTTTTAGATATTTTTCTGATTACTTTTACACCAAAAACCATTGTCTTGAAATACCACGAAGATGGTTGGTATGAAGTTCACCGAGTTCGACGGAGGAAAAAGAGATGAATTGGGTACTGATGGCCATGTTCCTAGCACTGCTCATCCCTATCTATGAAGCTTGGCAGGATGAAAATATTTGGCAAAAAATGTTGGCTTTTGCCAGTATTGCCACCAAATCATCAATTATGATTCTGATTATATCTGTCTTACGAGATGACTGGATGATTGGGGTTGTTGGAGTGCTCATTTTGAGTGTCGGTAACGCGGCATTAATGTTGTTGGCTCATATTCTGAGAAGGGTAAATGAATTATGATCGATGTTGTTATTAGTTATATTAGTTATACCTGTATTGGGGTGGGAATTGTCTTTTGGTTTTGGGGAACTTTTCCCCTAATTGGCAATCGCTCCATCTTATTCAAATTGCATAGTCTGTCGGTAGCTGATACCCTGGGTTCGATGAGTATTATTGTTGGGTTACTCCTCAAAATCCCTCGGGAATGGCCATTGCTGATTCTGGCTCTGATTTCTCTGGCAATCTGGAATACGGTGTTGGGGTATGTATTGGCATACTGTTCTTCCAGTGGGGGTGACAATGGCTGAAGATTTATATGTTGTGGCAATTACTGCTTTGCTTCCCTTAACTGCCTGTATGGTAGTTTTTCAGGTTAACCCCTATCATGCTTTAGTGATTCGTGGCATTTTGGGAGCAGTGGCAGCTTTAGTCTATGCTTTGTTTGGAGCAGCAGATGTAGCATTAACTGAAGCTTTGGTAGGAACAATGCTGTCCATTACCCTCTACGCAGTGGCAGTGCGGTCTTCCCTGACTATGCGTGTTGGTGTACTCGAAGGTGAGTTGAGTGCAGAATCGTCAGAGCAATTGTTCTCAGCTGTACGAAAAACTTTGAGCAAATATCATCTGCGTCTTGAAAAAAGAGCTTATACCAATGTTCAAGCTTTGCAAGCTGCTTTGAGTGCAAAAGAAATTCATACTATCTTATCTGAACAATGGATTCCTTGGGGGTCTCTACTATCAACCTTCCCAGAAGAACAACCACCTTACCATATTCAGACTCGTATCCAACGTCTCCATGAGATCATGGCCGAATTACCACCAACCTTGGCAAGCCTAACCTATATAAATGCAGAGACTCTCAGCCAGCCTGAAGTCAATCACGAAAAGCGGCAAGAAGTCCATCCATAGAAGAGATGGGGGAGATAACTGTACGCCGCTTTGTTGTTTGTTATTTGTTCTTTGTACTTGTTTACAAGCAACTAACAACCAACAACAAATAACGAAGCTAAACTAATGGAGAATTAGCCGTGAAGTGGATCTATATTGCCGCAGGGATAGCACTGTACATTAAGATGCTCGTTTTCCCTGATTTTGCCAGTGACTCCAGTGATCTAGCGATCGTAGAGTCGATTGTACAAGATAGTGGAGTACCTAATGCTGTTTCAGGTATTATTTTTAGGAATCGACTCTACGACACAATTTTTGAGGTGGTAGTATTTACGATCGCCATCATGGGAGTAAGATTTCTACTAGCTAATGAACAACCATCCTGCACTATCTACCAATTTACCGACCACCCTTCAGTGATTCTGGCACGATTGGGAGCGATGATTGCTACATTAGTCAGTATTGAACTGGCAATTAGAGGACACTTAAGTCCAGGGGGAGGTTTTGCTGCTGGTGTAGCAGGGGGAACCGCAATTGGTTTAGTTGCCATTACCTCATCATCAAAATGGATGGAAACAATCTACCAACGCTGGCATGCAGCAACCTGGGAAAAAGTTTCGGTTTTGATTTTTATCGTCCTGGCGGTTCTAACCCTATTTGGTATAGAGTTACCCCACGGTGAGTTAGATACACTAATTAGCGGTGGTTGGATTCCACTGCTTAATATTCTAGTAGCAGTTAAGGTTGCTTTGGGTTCCTGGGCAGCTATTTTAGTTTTTATTCGTTACCGAGGATTGTTGTGAATTAAAGTAGCCAGTTGTATTTTCTTGTATCAAGCCGATGGAGTCATCTAAAGATGATTTTAGCTATTAGCGAGGAACTTAGGTTCTTTGTGGAGGAGCACACGAACCTTAGGTTTAGACCAATATTATTGGTGCGCCCTAAATCGGGGAATTTGAGGGGTGTAGGGAAAGCTTCAAGACAAAGGGCAAGAGAGGGTTAAGAGTGAATTCTTCGGGATAATAGCTGCTCTTCCAAGGCAGCAATGCGATTGTACGCTGCTGTTAGTTGTGCGGTTAGGCGTTGGACTTGCAATTCCGCAGATAAACTACTCTCACTATTTTGCTGATAACTGCTGGAATGGGTATTACCATCCATCAGAACATCCTTATGCTCCATCACCGACTCCAACAGAGTAGGGCTTCGAGACATTCCCCCTCTCCCTCTAAGGTGGGAACTTATCTCTGAGGCATTAGCTCCATCTATGGGTGCTTCTCTGATTTGGGACAAAAATTCTGATACATTCTGGCTAAGCTGATCGATCATTTGGTAGAGCACATCAACTTTATGAGTAAGAGTGATGATTTGTTCTTCAACTGAATCCATGAGAGTCCCTACATATCTATAAATTTGTCCTCATGTTTTATGCTAGTAGGTTTAAGGTCAAATTTGCGCAGAGTGAGCACTCATTTAACTATGATTTAACTATTCACCCAAAATGTAAATTTAACAACAGATTAATGTCCCCCTTTATCCAAATCAAGCAAATTCCCCCTTTACCCAAGGTAAATGTAGGCTATTTGACCAAAAAGCTTGATTGTCATGAAAATCCCTCTTTTTCCCTGATTAATTCCAATTACCAGTTCCAATGATCAAGCGACGCTCTTTTCTCTTCGGTGCTGGCTCTCTAGCTCTCGATCAGTTGATGGCCGGGTGTAATTCTCAGCAACAAGAATCCCTGAAACTACAACTATTACAAGGCTCAATTCCGGCTCAACTCAAAGGTAAATTTCGTCGGCAATTGAAGCAAGCTGCTAGTCTCAATTTTACTCCAGAAAATCAGTTGCAAACTATACGAAAACACTTACAAATCTGGCAGGAGCAAACTAAAACTAAAGAAGAATCTACTCAGGAGCAATCACCCTTTGATTTTGTAGGAGATTTACTCAATTTCATCACTAGACGTAGCAAGTCAGAATTTCCAGATTTAGTCACCTTAGGAGATTTTTGGTTAACAGAAGCGATTAAAGAGGAGTTGATTCAACCACTGCCAGTAGAAGAACTTGCCGGATGGCAACAACTACCCCCACGCT
Source organism: Symploca sp. SIO1C2 (assembly GCA_010672925.1). Lineage (GTDB taxonomy): Bacteria > Cyanobacteriota > Cyanobacteriia > Cyanobacteriales > Coleofasciculaceae > Caldora. The sequence goes on from JAAHFP010000016.1 coordinate 8,477, forward strand.
GGCAACAGTTGGTCAAGCGCAATCAAGCAGGTGAACTAGATCAAGGAGGAAAAGTCTGGGGAGCTCCCTACCGCTGGGGTTGCACCATTATTGCCTATCGTCGTGATAAATTTGAGCAATTGGGTTGGACGCCCAAAGATTGGCAGGATTTGTGGCGAGAGGAATTACGCGATCGCATCTCTTTGTTAGACCAACCACGAGAAGTAATTGGTTTGACCCTGAAAAAACTTGGTGAATCCTACAATACCACAGATTTGAGGGCAGTGCCAAGACTGAAAGAAGAGTTACTAGCACTCAATCAACAAGTGAAGTTCTATAGCTCCGAGCATTATATCGAGCCCCTCATTTTAGGAGATATCTGGCTAGCAGTTGGTTGGTCTCATGATATTATGCCCCTTGTTGAGGGTGAGCGCCAAATTAAGGCAGTAGTGCCCCTCTCAGGAACTGCTCTCTGGACAGATTTATGGGTAAAACCTGCAATCACGGGAAGCTTGGGTAGTTTAGCACAGCAGTGGATTGATTTTTGCTGGCAGCTCGAACCAGCAGAAGCAATTTCTTTGTTAACTAACGCCACTTCACCCATCCTAACTACTGTTGCTCCCAATCAACTACCAAAAACTCTGGTGGATAATTCCCTACGTCTACCAAATGCAGAAATTCTCAACAACAGCGATTTTCTTAACTTCTTACCGGAGTCTACTGTTAAACAGTACCAAGACTTGTGGCAAGAAATGCGTGGTTAGGTGGTAGGTGGTAGGTGTTAGGTGGTAGGTGTTAGGTGGTAGGTGTTAGGCAATGGTGACAAGTTAAAAGGTCGTGCATGAGTGTCAACTCCCATATATAGCGTAGTGGTTCTCAAAAAAACTTATATATGGAAATACTCCAAGGGTTAAGGAAAATTGTATTCTTCTTTCTCCACTCCTGCGCACCTCTGCACCTCCGCACCTCCGCACCTCCGCACCTCCGCACCCTTGACAACGACATCTTTACCTTAACTTGTCACCATTGGGTGTTAGGTGGTAGGGAGCAAGATGCTCCCACTACTAATGCTTGATGCAACTTATTATTGTGAGGTACACCTATAAATGACCTAATCAGCCCTTGGCTACTAACTAACAACATAGGTTACATTACGGAGAGGGGATTGACTTATAGTTGGTTTATAAAGTCAATCTTAGACATTAGCATGGGTGCTTTAAAGCTGATAGCAGCTTAACAAATTGTTTTTTTTATTGATGAATCGCCTAACCGATTACCATTAAAGGTGAAGCATTCGGGCTAACATTCTTTGCTGCTGTCAACAGACTATGTAGCAAATGCTACTGTTCCGACAATCTTGTAGAGGCTCCTAAAACCTAAAATCAAGAACCTCATCTCAACTAGCATATCCCGCTTAAAGTTGATAGCCAAATGAGTAGACCACTTCCCCGTGAGGAAAGCATAAAACTAAATGCACCTCCCCAACTTCAGATCATTGATACTGCTCCTGATGAAGCACTAGATGATCTTGCCTGCTTAGCAGCCTATACTTGTGAAACACCCACTGCTTTGATTTTCCTGGTGAAGGGCAACTATATATGGCTCAAAGCAAAAACAGGGTTAAAGACCACAAATATTGCTGGGGTTCTTGAGTTGTGCTCTCTGATTTTACCAACAAATGAAGTCGTTGTTGTTCCTGATACCAAGGTTGATCAACGACTCACCAATGCTGCAGTAGTTCATTTATACCCCAATATCCGATTTTATGCTGGTGTGCCTCTAATTACACCCAAGATGCGAATACTCGGCACTCTTTGCGTAATTGATCATATCCCTAGGGAACTTAACTGGGAACAGATAGAAGTTTTGCAAGCTTTGAGCCGCCAGGTGATCAGGCAACTTGAGCAGCAGCGGAATTTAACTGCTATGGCGAATGCTGTCAAGGAAGGTAAGCAAACAGAGCAAAAGCTGCAAGAGAGTCAAATTCGTCTGAAGTTACTCAATAGTATATCAACCAGAATTACTGCGGGGATGTCAGTTGAGCAGGTTATTGAACACACAATTAAACAAATCAGTGAGCATTTCAAGAGCCTGAGGATAGTCTACTCAACTATTGATGAGCAAAATATTAACGTGCTTTATTCCCTACAACCCCCAGGAATGGCACCCCTCGACCAAATAGTTCCCGTACAAGATCTACCAGAATTCGTTAATTCCTTACGTAATTATCGGCCAGTTGTTACTAACGACGTGACTAAAGCTCCTTGGTTGGAGCCTTGTACTGAAGTATTTTTGTCTTTTGGTATCGCAGCAACGGTTAGTGTACCATTGCATCACTCAGACAAACTGGTAGGTCTCATTTGCTGTGACTCACCTGAACCTCGCCAATGGACTGAGCATGAGATTGCCACTCTTAAGGAGATTGCCGAATACCTCTCCTTTGCCCTCAAAGAAGCCCATGCACAACAACAGCGCTCCCAGGTAGAAGCAGCATTAAGGCAACAACATCAGCAGGAACGTTTGTTAGGAAAGATTACGCAACAGATTCGTCGCTCCCTGAACCTAGAAGAAATTCTCCAAACTACTGTTACAGAAATTCGAGATTTCTTCCAAGCGGAACGGGTGGTAGTTTACTGTTATCAACAGGGAAGAAATGGTATGGCTATTGCTCAATCAGCTCATTCTTCTTGGACTTCCTCTGTGAATATGAGGATGGATCGATCCTGGTTTGAAAAAGGTACACAATTTTCTCAACAGGGAAGTACTTATGTTATCGATGATATTGAGCAGGTAGAACTTTCCCTGGAATTTCACCAGTTTTTAGCTCAACAGCAAGTAAAAGCCGCCTTACTTGTTCCCATCCTAGAAAACTATCAGCTGTTGGGAATGGTTGCTGTTTATGAATGCTCCCAATCCCGCCACTGGCAAATCTGGGAAATGGATTTGTTAAAACAACTAGCTATCCAAGTAGCGATCGCAATCCAACAAGGTAAACTCTATCAACAAGTAGAGCAGCTCAATAGTAATCTTGAGCAAAAGGTAGAACAACGTACTGCTCAGCTAAAACAGGCTTTGGATTTAGAAGCAATCCTCAAACGTATTAGCGACCAAGTTCGGGATAGTCTAGATGAGACAGAAATCTTACAAACAGCAGTGGAACAATTGGCTTTGCCTCTGGAAGTAGATTGCTGTTGTGCTTTGGTGTATCCCTTAGAGCAAGGTAGTTCCACTGACTGTTATGAGCAGATAACTTCTGTGACAACCTCTCCAAGTAAAGTAGAACCAATTGCTGAGTTTCCCGAAATTTATCAGCAACTACTCCAGCAACAATATTTAGAGTGCTGTTTCCTTAGTTGGGAAGAACCACAAGCTAGAATGGCAATTTTAGTTTGTCCAATTGTTGATGAACAAGAAGTGTTGGGAGAGTTGAGGTTAGAGACTTTACCCCACCATAGCTTCAACGATGTGGAAATTCGCCTAGTGCGGCAAGTCGCTAACCAATGTGCTATTGCTGTACGGCAAGCTCGCCTCTACAAAGCTGCACAAAAACAAGCAGAGGCTTTAGAATCCCTTAATCACCTTAAAGATGATTTCCTGAGTAGTGTATCCCATGAGTTGCGCTCTCCAATGACTAATATCAAAATAGCGCTCAAAATGTTGGAAATTAGCTTTAAACAAGTGAAGTTAGTTGATACCGAAGGAAAAATCCAGCGCTACTTACAAATTTTACAAGATGAGTCTAAACGAGAACTAGACTTGATTAATGATCTGTTGGATTTGTCTCGTCTGGAGGCAGGGAGTGAGCCTTTGCAATTAAGTACTATTAAACTACAAGAGTGCCTCCCTGAAATTATTCAACCGTTTGCAGCTAGAGCTCACAGCCAACAACAACTATTGGAGGTAGAGCTTCCGACTCAACTGCCGCCTTTAAACAGTGATCAAAATGCTTTGGAGCGTATTTTTAGTGAATTGCTCAATAATGCCTGTAAATATACACCACCAGGAGAGAAAATTACAGTATCGGCATGGTCAACACAGACAAAGATACAATTAAGGGTAAGTAATTCTGGGGTGGAGATTCCTCAAGAGGAACTATCTCTAATTTTTCAAAAATTTTACCGCATTCCCCATCACGACTCTTTAAAAAAAGGTGGTACAGGTTTAGGACTAGCACTGGTGAAGAAATTAGTGGAGCATTTGGGAGGCACAATTGAAGTAGAAAGTGCGACAGCTCAAACCATGTTTACTGTCCAACTTCCCCTGACTCCAAATTTTTCAAATAAGGCAGTCTCAATAAAAAAATTTCACCACCATATATGAAAATCAATCTCTCCTGACCGAAAAAAAACAAGGATACAAGCCCCCGGATTTATCCGTGGAAAAAACAAAGATTTTATCATTATTCCAAGCCCCTGGCTTTAGACATGGGGTCAATCTAAAATCTAAAATCTAAAATCTAAAATTGATTGACTTCTGACTCTTGACAAGGAAGCCTGGGAAATTAATCCCAGGCTTAATTCTAGTACGAGCCTAGAACTACAGTGTAAAAAGCTGTAATAAAATACAGTAGACAAAAGTCCTCCTTGAGAAGGGGGGAATTTAGGGGTAGCAACAATGTACCCCGTAGCAGAGCAAACTGCTGTAAATGCTCCAGAAAAATGACTTTACATTAGCTTTAAAGTATTTTTTGAGCTTCCCATTGATACTAACTTGCCCATTTCTGAGCAACTAGTTCAGCCAAATCTACAACACGCTGAGAGTAGCCCCATTCGTTGTCATACCAGGCAACGACTTTAACCATATCGCCACCCATGACCATTGTCAGACTAGAATCGACAATTGAAGAAGCGTCGCAACCCTTATAGTCTGATGAAACTAGAGGCTCATCACTATATGCCAAAATTCCTTTGAGTGCTCCTTCTGCAGCTTCTTTGAGCACCTCATTTACTTGCTCGGCGATGGTGTTTTTCTCTACTTGAACTACTAAATCAACTACAGACACATTCGGTGTAGGTACTCGCAGAGCGATACCATTGAGTTTACCTTTGAGCTCAGGGATCACTAGAGCCACAGCTTTAGCAGCACCTGTGGATGTCGGCACAATGTTCATCGCAGCTGCTCTTGCCCTGCGGACATCCCGGTGACTAGCATCCAACAAGCGTTGGTCACCAGTATAGCTGTGGGTAGTGGTCATTGTTCCCTTAACAATACCAAAACTATCATTTAACACTTTAGCGAAGGGAGCTAGACAGTTGGTGGTACAACTAGCATTGCTAACCACATCATACTTACCGTGTTCATAATCTTGATCATTGACACCCATTACATAAGTCCCAATATCTCCCCCTTTGCCTGGAGCAGTAATCAGGACTTTCTTGGCTCCTGCTGCGATGTGCTTGGAGGCTCCCTCTTTGGTAACAAAAACACCAGTCGATTCGATGATTAAGTCAATTCCCCAAGCATCCCAAGGTAAGTTCAGCGGATTGCGATCAGATACACATTTAATCGTTTTGCCGTTAACTATCAGAGAATTGTCATCAGCACTAACGTCGGCATCCAACTTACCTAACATAGTGTCGTATTTCAGCAAATGGGCATTGGTTCCGGGGTCAGAAGTATCATTGATGCCCACTAACTCTAGGTTACTATTCTCTCTGGTTAACCAGCACCTGGTAAAGTTGCGTCCGATACGTCCAAAGCCATTGATCGCTACTCTAATCACTGCGTCTTGCCCTCTTTATTATTCAAACTCAGTTAATATCTTCTAGCTGACCCCAATCATATCGCAAAGGATGACACTTTCTTAATTTAGATTTTTAACTATATAGTTAAATATGAATAAAAAATCAACTTGAAAATTATGAAGAGCAAATTTTTCAGCTAAGTCCGCTGCCTAGGGTGCATAGTTGATATCTATTCATCCTCTAGACCTAGATAAATCGTCCGGAGTCAGAATAATTGTGCTTGTCTAATAATCTAGACGTCCCTGTTTGACCACTTGTGGGTAAAAAGATCCCATTCATTGAACAACACAGTGTAAAGATCCAGTTAAGCTATAGCACAATGGCGGTCATCAGAGTATGCAAAGCCAGAAAAATTTGATAAATTTTTACTTTGCTATATCTTGAAAAATCAATTCTTGATATGATAGCGCGTGATATTGGCACAGTAGGCTTGTGTGGTATGGTGTGTAAGGAGTTAAAATGACGAATATTGTAGATTTTAGTGGGAAACCATTTCATTTCATCGGCATTGGTGGAATTGGAATGTCAGCCCTGGCCTATGTTTTAGCAAAGCGTCAAATACCTGTATCTGGGTCAGACCTCCGTTCAACGCATATTACTCAACGTTTGCAATCAGTGGGTGCTCATCTTCTCGAGGGTCATCACCCGACTCACCTAGAATTTTTCTTAGAGAAGACAGAGCCAATTTATCAAGAATTATCTACCACAGCTGTTGGCGTAAGCCCAGTACAAAAAGTTTCTCCCGGACTTTGTCAAGCAAACCATTCTGAAGTGGTACATAAAGTTGAACCACCCTTACCTCAAGTTATTTGTTCTAGTGCGATTAATCCGATTAACTCAGAGTATAGGGCAGCTCAAGACAAGGGTTACCCAATTTTTCATCGCTCCGACTTACTTGCCGCTTTAATTGAAGATTACGACAGTATTGCGGTTGCTGGGACTCATGGTAAAACTACAACCAGTAGTTTGATTGGTTATATGTTATTGCATTCAGGTTTAGACCCAACCATTGTCGTAGGAGGGGAAGTAGAGGCCTGGGAGGGAAATGCACGCCTTGGTCATAGTCCCTATTTAGTTGCTGAAGCTGATGAATCTGATGGTTCCCTAGCCAAGCTATCTGCCAAAATTGGCGTGGTTACCAATATCGAGCTAGATCATCCAGACCACTACGAGAATTTAGAAGCAGTAATTGACATCTTCCAAACTTTTACTCAACGCTGTCAAACCCTTGTAGGGTGTATTGATTGTCAGACATTGCGATCGCATTTCCAGCCTGACATAAGCTATAGTTTGCATCGGGATGCAGGTGCTGACTATAGTGTTGATAAAGTATCATATCATACCAACGGTACAACTGCTCAAGTTTGGGAAGGTAATAAAATTTTGGGTGAGCTGCATCTAAAACTATTAGGTCAGCACAATCTTAGTAATGCCCTAGCAGCAGTCGCTGTAGGAAGACACCTAGATTTAGATTTTGAAGTAATTGCTTCGGGATTGGCTAATTTTGAAGGAGCCAAACGCCGCTTTGAATATCGGGGTCAGTGCAATGATATTTGTTTTGTAGATGATTATGCCCACCACCCCAGCGAAATTAAAGCAACTCTTGAGGCAGCAAGATTGCAAGTTCAAGACTCAAAACGAATTGTTGCGATTTTCCAGCCCCACCGTTACAGTAGAACCTTGACATTTTTGCCAGAATTCGCAGAATCTTTTAACAAAGCAGATCTAGTTGTTGTCACTGATATCTACAGTGCTGGCGAAACTGACTTGGGAGAAATTACTGGTGAGGATTTGCAAAAAGCAATCGCAACTCATCAGAAAAAGGTGTATTACCAACCAACTCTAGAGTTAGTTTCCCAATTTCTTACCCAAAACCTCCAACCTGGAGACCTTGCCCTATTTCTAGGGGCTGGTAATCTCAATCAGATTATTCCGACGCTGATGGAGTTTTATCAAAAGACTGACAAATACGAGTAGCCAGCATTAAGCCAAAAATCCTGATTTAGGGTGAGCCCTTAGCAGGAAAACTGCTTGGATACCAACTCAATTGCCTCGCGACCAATTGGCATTCTTTTCACCTATATTAATTATGACTCTGTCCTATAATACTCCGCAAATCAGTGTCCCCAAGCCTAACCAGATTCCCTTCAAGCCACAGCTTTATTTGCCAGGAACTTACTGCCCCCTTCAATCCCAAGTCTCTCTGGCAAGCCTCACCTCATTTAGAGTAGGAGGTCCGGCAGAATGGTACGTTGCCCCCAGAAGTTTAGAAGACTTGCAAGCAAGTTTTGAGTGGGTAAACCACCAAAAATTACCGATGACTCTTTTGGGAGCAGGCTCGAATCTACTCATAAGCGACAAAGGCTTACCCGGTTTAGTGATCTGTACTCGCTATCTACGTCAAATGAAATTCGATAACGAGACAGGACTAGTAACTGTAGGTGCAGGTGAACCAATTGCTCGTCTGGCATGGCAAGCAGCAAAACGTGGTTGGCAAGGCTTAGAGTGGGCAGTGGGCATCCCAGGCACAGTTGGTGGTGCAGTGGTGATGAATGCTGGTGCTCATAATAGCTGTACAGCAGATCTACTAGTGAATGTAGAAACCATTTCACCTTCTGGGATGATTGAGCGACTAACTCCTCAAGACTTGGGCTTTAGTTACCGTACCTCTATTTTACAAGGTGGTAATCGTTTAGTTACCCAAGCAACATTTCAACTCCAACCAGGTGTTGAACCCAAACAAGTTCAGACAAAAACATCCCAACATTTGAAGCGGCGGCACAGTTCCCAACCGTACCACCTACCCAGTTGTGGCAGTGTTTTCCGCAATCCTGATTCCCATGCTGCTGCTTGGTTGATTGAACAAATTGGTCTTAAAGGCTACCAAATTGGTGGTGCTCAAGTTGCCCAACGCCATGCAAACTTTATTCTCAACTGTGGTGGTGCTAAAGCTAACGATATCTTCCAAGTTATCCGTCATGTTCAGCAGCAAGTAGAACACAACTGGTCTGTTTTGCTAGAGCCAGAAGTGAGAATATTAGGGGAGTTTCAACTAGGGTAAAAATATCCCATCGAGTTAAAGGAGTATTAAGATTAATAGTTAACTGTCGTTAAACTCCCTATGTAGCTTCTTCCATTCTAGTCGTAAGACTAGGAAGCCAGAGTCAAAGGCACGTTTTGTCTTTGATGTCTGGAAGAGTTCATCAATGATATACCTGTCCAACAAGAGATAAAGTCAACCAATTATGACGCAAGGAAAAGGATTCGGCTTCGGTTTAGGCAAGATGAAAGAACTTACCGAAGCGTTTAAAAAAGCTCAACAGGTTCAACAAGGTGCTAAGGATCTCCAGGATGAATTGGAGCAAATGGAAATAGAAGGGTCATCCAATGATGGCAGCGTCAAAGTAGTGCTTAGTGGAAACCAGGAGCCCCGTCGTGTAGAAATTTCCGAAGATGCAGTCAGTCAAGGAGCAGAAGCACTTTCTGAACTCGTGACGACAGCAATGAAGGATGCTTACAATAAGTCTACGGCTACTATGCGAGAACGTATGGAAAAGCTCACAGAAGGCTTAAATCTTCCAGGGATGTGAGCTTTGTACTCAGATAGGGAATAGACTAGTGCCGCTGCGCGGAATGAAGAATTAAGAATGAAGAATTAAGAATGCTTATAGAGTAAGGATTCTATCAATCTCAAACTGGTCACTTATTTCCGCCGCCCTGCACTATAACTTAAAAAAAATCTATTCCCAATTTTTAGCTACGATTTCAGTAGCTGTATAGCTTCAAAATTGTGCCTCCTTGTCTCCCTTGTCCTCCTTGTCCCTATTCAGCAAGACCTCTGTAGAAATCCCTCATGGTTTTTTCGGGGGAGTCACCTGTAACTTGGGCTGAGCAGTCAAAGCCTGGTAATAGCGCTCTGAGATTACTTGATTAGCTTCCTCTGTTAAATGAACTGCATCGGTGAAGAATACTTTTGGAGTTACGTTCTTTTGCTCTATGTCTTTGAAGAGATTGTAGAAATTGAGAACTTTGATATTTTTAGGAAACGCTTTCTCTAATCCCTGACTAGCTTTTATCAATTCAGCATAACCAATCGGTAACTGTTTTTGGTAAAGAGTTCCTAATTTACTGACAAGCTCCTGTTCTTGTGGTGACATCTGTGCCTGCTCATAGCCAGTAATTTCTGGTTGAATGGCCACAACCAAAGGAATACCTGCTCCTGTGGTGAGGCGAATCATTTGTTGGTGGTGATTGCGATACCGTGCTATTCTTTGCTTGAGCTCAGCTTCATCTGGAGCAAGATGTTGTTCCAATGGCAGAGTCTCATCATTTACTACCAGGCTCCGCTGACTGATTGATGGCTCTGGTCTAAAAAGCCATTTTTGTATAGCTTTAATTAAATGAGTTTGTGCGATCGCATTTTTCCACTGCTGAGTTATGTGAGTCCAAAAATGTCCAGGAGCATTGTTAAGGAAGGCTTCCGTTTTAGGAATAGTTGTTTCTTGTTGATTGCTAGGCAACATCAAATCTGTATACCCATCCAAAACAATAATGGCATCTGGGCTATAGGGCAAAATCTGGAGAGCTAATTGAGCCAGTTCATTACCAGAGGTATAACCTGGAACAGCAGAATTGATCACCCGGTACTGACCATCTTTAATTTTTGGTGGTTTAGCCAGTGCTTTGATTAATTCTGGCCGATAAACAGGTAAAAAAGTTGGTCGATATTTTTCTGGAGAACGCCTTTGTTGATCTATCCTTTGGTTGAGACGAGTTTCAAGCTTGCTAGCTATTGTAGCTTGGTTGCTTGCATTCCTTTGACCGAAAGCCGTAGAACCACCTAACAGGAAAATCCGAATTTCATCCTGGGGTTTCGCTAAGGGAATAGGATCATCATCACGGAAACCTTGTTCATTAATACGCCAAAAATCGCTTTGTTGATCTCCAACTAAGCTATAACCTCCCGCCAGATTTCGATAGACAGCAAGGCTTCCTTTATCTAGTATACCGTCATAAGGCTGTTGGTTCTGACCAAGAAATTTGAGGCGATAAGCGTTATCTTCTGCTGGTTCACCCTTATAAGCGAGTAAAGCACTGCCGTTGCCTGTAAAGTTAACGATCAGCCATGCCAACAACTCCAAGATAATCAAAACCAAGGGTATAGCAGCAATAATTACCATCAGCGGTAATGGTTTGCGATTGTGCTTTCGATAATAAAGGCTACGGCGCGACTTGAACATCAAAATACTTTCCTTAAATCATCCAGTTTCTCTTTGTTAACCCTTCCCATCGGCTACCAGCTATCAGGCGAGACAAAAAGGCTGTGAGTAGATATACCACACCACATAAACACCTAATACCTGATCTCAAATAGCATGTCCCACTTTCAGTTAATAGCCCTCCTTTGCCTCTTTTTGTTATTTAACAAGCAGTAATTTGGCTTTTCCCTGGAGCTGGGAAAGGTTAAGATTACTTCTGATGCCTCTTTAGGCTGGCAATAAAGGTTTGAACAAGATGTGAGTTGAGTATTACTACTCACTCATTATGTGTTACAGGAGAGCGCACACAAAGATACATATTATACCTATGCCCTACAAGTTACTATTTGTTTGTCTTGGTAATATCTGTCGTTCTCCCTCAGCGGAGAACATCATGAATCATTTGATTGAAGAAGCTGGTCTTAGCGACAGCATTGTCTGTGACTCGGCTGGTACCAGCAGTTATCATATTGGTTCTTCCCCTGACCGACGTATGGCGGCAGCAGCTAAAAATCGGGGCATAATACTCAAAGGACAAGCGCGGCAATTTCAGCAGTCTGACTTTGAGGCGTTTGACCTAATTTTGGCAATGGATCGAGATAATTATCAAGACATTTTGTTCCTAGACTCCCAGGGGAAGTACCAGGACAGAGTAAAACTCATTTGTGATTTTGCGTCCCATCATCAGGAACGAGAAGTCCCTGACCCTTACTACGGTGGTACAGAGGGATTTAACAAAGTTATCGATTTGCTCCTGGACGCCTGCGAGGGTTTGCTACAAAATCTTGTTAGTACTAATGAACTAACTAAGAAATAAAAACAGATTTAGTATCAAGTCTTTAGGTTTTTTTATTGGAAATAAAATTGCTTATCTGAACTTGATATTATTCTACTAAACGATTTTCCAAAGCAAACCGAACCAGTTCAGCCCGTTTACTAGTGTCCGTTTTTCTGAGGAGATTACTGACGTACTTTTCTATTGTCCGATGACTAAGATGAAGATTGCTACCAATTTCGACATTTGATTGACCTGTAGTCAGTAAATCCAAAACTTCCTGTTCGCGATTAGTTAAATGGAAAGTATTTACCTTGGAAGCACTCCCGTCATGCTGTTTGTTTTCTTGGCTGTTAATCGGAACTGAAGCTGGTGTTTTTTCCTGAGGTGTCTTAGTAGATTTTTCTGACATTTCTTGAGAAACTCCTCTTGAGGAGAAGCTTATCTCTGCTTGTAGCATATTTGCTCGCTCTAGGAGATTGCGAATTACTGCACCTAATTCCTCCATCTCAAAAGGTTTGGGTAGATACAAGTCACATCCCAACTTATAGCCAAGTATGCGCTCTTCCGTACTACCACGCTCCGTTAAAAAAACAACTGGTAACAAACGAAATGCTGGTTTCTGACGGACTTGCCGCACCAACTCGTATCCATCCATGCGAGGCATATTGATATCTGTGACAATCATATGAGGATGGTAGGTTTCAATCATCGACAGCGCCTGCTGACCATCCTCAGCAGCAATCACAGAGTAGCCTGCCATCTCCAAGTAATCACTGACAGAGAGACGGGTACCTAAGTTATCATCTGCAACTAGGATAATCAAGGGCATGGAGTACTGAAATAAAAGCCAACTTTATGACAGCAGGGGTCACCTGTTATAACCGAAGGTTTAACGGGGGTAAGTGCCACCAGAAACTAAATTGAGCAATAAAGTTTTTGGAGCATGGTGAGCGTAGCTCAGGAAATCATCATTTCGATAAGTTGTACTTTCAAGAAACAAGGGGTGGAGGGTGAAGGAAAAAATCAATCCAACTCTCCCCCCATGTTTCTATTGTCCCATATCAAAACTAAACTGAGCGTGCTCAGGAGTTAAATGTTAAATGGTAGAAACCAGCAAACTGCTTGGTTGACCCAAATTTCCTTCTAAAACCACAGTCCGTTGATTTGTATGAAGGTGGCGTAAAATTTGGTAAATTGCTTCGATTTTGTCAGATGCCTCAGCTTTCTGAGCCAATACTAACAGAGATATTGGCGCATTCTCATCCTGTAGCACTTGGATAACCCTTTGCTGTAAATCCAAAATCGCTGCAGCAGCTTTCTTACCAGCTTCTACTCCTGGTTGGTGGTAGGCATTGATATTTACCAAGAAGCCATAAAGACCAACAGCACGTTCGTATAAAGCAATTAATGCTCCCACTATCCGAGGATTGACTTGAGGAATCGTAACAGTGATAGAATCTCGCTGATTTTCGTACAAAGCCTGCCGAGTTCCTTGCAATAAACCAGCTAAATAATCTCCTGAAGTTACCCCTGGTTCTACTTCGGGGGAGGTTCCCTGACGGTCTTCTAAGACCTCAATAAAGGTGGCGAAAAAATTGGAAACTCCTTCTCGTAACTGCTGTACATAGGCATGTTGATCAGTTGTTCCTTTATTACCATAGACAGCAATTCCCTGGTAGACTGTTTTTCCATCTAAGTCTTTCTCCTTGCCCAGAGATTCCATAACCAACTGTTGCAAGTAGCGAGAAAATAGCAACAGACTGTCTTTGTAGGGTAACACTACCATATCCTTCTCCCCTTTGCCGTTCCCTGAAAAATACCAGGACAAGGCAAGTAAAGCAGCAGGATTTTCTCGAATCTTGGGTATTCGAGTAGCGATGTCCATCTCCTTCGCACCGGCAAGCATCTCCTGGATATTAATTCCTTGTAAAGCCGCTGGAAGCAATCCCACTGCCGATAGTTCTGAGGTACGTCCTCCAATCCAGTCATACATGGGAAATGTTGCCAGCCAACTTTCAGATTTAGCCAGTTGATCTAGTTTGCTGTCTTTGCCTGTAATAGCTACCGCATGACGGCCAAATTCCAAGTTCTGGGCTTCGTAGGCTTTTTTCACCTCAATCATGCCGTTACGGGTTTCCGGTGTCCCCCCAGATTTGGAGATTACTAATACTAGGGTGCTGGAAAGTCGGTCTTTTGTCCTGGTAAGTACGCTATCAATACCAGCAGGATCTGTATTGTCAATAAAGTGTATTGCCAGAGGCGGGAAAACTGGTGCAAGGGCATCTGCGACAAATTGAGGCCCAAGAGCAGAACCACCAATTCCGATGGAAAGAACATCGGTAAATTTGGAGCCGCTATCGGTAAGGATAGCACCACTATGGACTTTTTGAGTAAAGTCTTCAATCTTTTCTAGAGTATTGAGGATTTCTTGTTTGAGTTGAGGGTTTGGTGCTAAGTCAGGAGTTCTTAACCAATAGTGACCAACCATGCGGTTCTCGTCAGGATTAGCAATAGCTCCTCCCTCTAGGGCTTCCATCTCCTTAAATGCTTGCTCAAACTTTGGTTTCATTCCCTCGACAAAAGTATTGTCAAACCTCATACGGCTGACATCAAGGTAAAATTCCAAACCTTCATGGTAATAAAGCCAGTCTTGGTAGCGTTGCCAGAGTGCAGCAGCGTCCATAAATAACCCTCTTTCCTTCTGTCTTTACCAACCACAAGTTTAAGTGGTCAGTTGTTGATCTGTCAGTTGTTTTACTCTTCTTGTTTCCTTCTTTCCCTACTCCTCTTCATTGGGACTGCCTTCAGGAGGATTGGATATTTTTTTATGGGAAACCTCCTTACTAGGAAAGTATGTCATCAACTTCTGATAAATTAATGCTATTACTTGTCAATAAAGATTGCCCTAGTCTCAAATAATAGGCTACATATTCATGGGAAAACCAGCTAAAGATTTACCACCCGCTCCTGTACAGCCACCACCTCAGAAAATCTTTTTTTCAGGTCTTCTCAACGGTTGGACAGCACTTGTAATGGCGATCGCATTTTTAGTAGCGACTCCAGTACTATTTGTGTTGAGTAATGTATTTGTTGACTCTGGGGATATTTGGAGTCATCTGGCTCAGACTGTCTTGTGGCGTTATATTACCAACTCCTTGTTGCTGATGATTGGTGTTGGTTGTGGTGCGCTGGTAATTGGTGTCGGTACAGCATGGTTGGTAACCATGTGCTCTTTTTGGGGCTCTCGTCTGTTTGAATGGGCCCTACTACTACCATTAGCTGCTCCTGCCTATGTACTTGCTTACACCTACACCGACTTCTTGGATTACGCTGGTAAAGTACAGACAGAGCTTCGTGAGCTATTTGGCTGGGGTTATGGGGACTACTGGTTTCCCAATATCCGCTCCCTTGGTGGTGCGATCGCAATGCTGGTACTAGTACTATATCCCTATGTATATTTATTGGCTCGTGTTGCTTTCTTAGAGCAGTCAGGATGTACTTTAGAAGCTAGCCGTAGTCTTGGTTGCGGCCCTTGGCGTAGTTTTTTTACTATTGCTTTACCCTTAGCAAGACCTGCAATTGTTGCTGGTTTAGCCTTGGTGATGATGGAAACTCTCAACGACTTTGGTACAGTGCAGTATTTTGGTGTCCAAACTTTTACCACTGGCATCTATAGAACTTGGTTTGGCTTAGGAGAAAGAGCAGGAGCAGCTCAGTTAGCAGCTTTTCTCTTATTATTCATCCTATGGCTAATTTTACTGGAGCGTTGGTCAAGACGGCAGGCAAGATATTATCAAAACACAGGAACCCAACGCAAAATGTCTAGGTATCAACTAGGGTTGCTCCAGGCTGTAGGTGCTTGGTGGAGTTGTTTTATTCCCTTGTTTCTGGGTTTTTTGCTACCAGGGGCAATCCTGTTGGAAATGACTATTAAAAATGCTACAATTACTTTTGATGAGCGCTTTTGGGACTTTGCTAAAAATAGTTTTATTCTAGCAGTAGTTACTGCTATTTTGGGAGTAGTAATTGCCTTAGTTATGGCCTATGGATTACGGCTGCGTCCTAAAATGCTAATGCGTTTTGCCGTTCAAATAGCTTCCATGGGCTATGCAGTCCCAGGTTCAGTAATTGCGGTGGGTATCCTCATTCCCATTGGTAGACTAGATAACGCGATCGATGCCTGGATGCGTAGCACCTTTGGCATATCCACCGGTTTACTCTTCAGTGGCACAATTACTGCTTTAGTTTTTGCCTATCTAGTGCGCTTTCTTGCTGTCTCTTTCAATGCAGTTGAAGCCAGTCTAGGTAAAATCAAACCAAGTCTAGATGATGCGGCTCGTTCCCTTGGTCAAGGGCCAACTAGTACTTTAGTTAAGGTACATGTACCAATTATGTGGGGTAGTTTGCTAACTGCGGCAATGTTAGTATTTGTCGATGTTATGAAAGAACTACCTGCAACCTTAATTATTCGACCATTTAATTTTGATACCCTAGCAGTGAGGGTATACAATCTAGCTGCCGATGAACGGTTAGCAGAAGCCGCAGGAGCCGCATTAGCGATCGTGGCGGTGGGAATTGTACCAGTAATTATTTTAAGTATGAGGGTTGCTCAGTCTCGAGTAAATCGAAGCAACGGTTGATACGTACCGTGGGGCACACGGTAACATTTCAGTCGGAGTACTGGATAAACTTAGATCTTGCACGCCTGTCGAAAATTGACTTGTGAAGGTAGGCAATAGGCAATAGGCACTCTTGCAATAGTGATAAGATTGGACGTTTTCAGCACCGAAATTGATTGTTTCAGCTTCCGTTGTCCAGTATTTTTGATGCATAGTGCAAGATCTGAGATAAACGCTTCTGGACAGATGGCGCGACCTGAAAAAGGTCATTTGGTACGGGAGACCGACTCCCCTCACAGGGGTAGGTTTTTTACATTAATCGTATAATGAGGTAAGACAAGGAAGACAAGGGGGGAAAGTGGACAAGGGAGAAGAGGAAAGAAGAAGCATTTTTTTCTCATGAAGATCTCATCATCTATCAAAAAGCATTTGATGCGGCTATGACTATCTTTGAATTATCACGCGCAATTTCCTAGCGAGGAAAAATACTCTCTGACTGACCAAATTCGTCGTTCGTCTCGTTCTGTCTGTTCCAACTTTGCCGAGGCGTGGCGAAAAAGAAGGTATCAAGCATCATTTGTCTCCAAATTAAATGATTGTGAGGCTGAATCAGCTGAAACGCAAGTCTGGCTTAAATTTGCACCTCAAGTGTAACTATATATCTCCTGAAAAAGGAAGAGAATTATATAGTATATATAATCAAATCGTAAGTGGACTAGTCAAAATGATTAAGTCAGAGAGAAAATTGGTTAATTGGTTAAGCCATGTTACAGAATAAGTATCTAAAAGACTGGTCAAGAATTGTATCTTATCACTTTCCTCATCTGTCATTACCGGAAGTAGCCGGTTTGGCAAGTTGGAGTTTTGGCATGGTTATGACTGGTTCAAGTAGTCTAACTAGAGTTTCTGAATTGATTGCTAAAGTGAATAGAGAAAAAACTAATACAGTCCGAAAAAGACTCAAAGAATGGTATCAAGATAGTAAGGCAAAGAAGGGAAATAAAAGGAAAGAGTTAGATATCAATAAATGCTTTGTACCTTTACTCAAATGGATTATTAGCTTATGGAATAGTGAGGAAAAATGGCTACCATTGGCAATAGATACAACTAATATTGGGTCAAATTTTACGGTTCTATCTCTTCATGTTCTTTATCAGGGTTGTGGAATTCCTGTGGCCTGGAAGATTGTTAAAGGTACAGAAAAAGGCTCTTGGAAGCCTCATTGGCAAAATCTATTTCAATCTCTATTGAATGCAATACCTGATGATTGGCAAGTCATTGTCTCAGCAGATAGAGGATTGTATGCTGATTGGTTATTTGCCGAAATTTGTGCTCTAAATTGGCATCCTTTCTTGAGAATCAATTATCAAGGAACATATCGAGTCAGAGGTGAAAACGAATGGAAATCTTTAGAGACAGTTGTACCTCAGACAGCCATGAGTTGGTCAGGTCAGGTTACTTGTTTTAAAACTAACCCTCTTGATTGTACTTTATTAGCATGTTGGTCTGAAGGTTATCAAACTC
Organism: Symploca sp. SIO1C2; assembly: GCA_010672925.1. Lineage (GTDB taxonomy): Bacteria > Cyanobacteriota > Cyanobacteriia > Cyanobacteriales > Coleofasciculaceae > Caldora. Next base: position 26,379 of record JAAHFP010000016.1, read on the forward strand.
CTTGGTTAATTATTACTGACTTAGAACCAGAACAAGGAAATGCTCGATGGTACAGTTTTCGGTATTGGATTGAATCGAGTTATAGAGATGTTAAAAGTGATGGTTGGCAGTGGAATAAAACCAGATTAAGAGAACCAGATAGAGCTGAGAGAATCTGGTTAGCTATGGCAGTAGCTACTCTCTGGGCTGTAACAGTTGGCAGTGATGAACAACGACATTTATCAGACAAATTCAATAACCAGGTAATTACCGAAAAATGTAAAAATCCGCAATGTGAATTAAAGCAAGCCAATCGAACTATATCTTGTTTTTTACAAGGACTAATTAAGATTATTGCTGATTTAATTTGCGGTAAAAGCATTTCCTTAAATGGATTACTTCCGCAATCATCCCTTGTCGTAAATACTTCGTAATACAGCGCTTCCCGCTGTTACGAGGTACAGTAAAAACGACTAGAAAAAATTTATCCAATCTTGACAACTGATCCAAGTGTACCTCATTGCAGCGGTAACTGCTGTATACATTCATCTTCTTTCTTCCTTGTCTACTTTCCTTCCTTGTCCTCCTTGTCTCACCGACCCTCGCGTCTTATGTAAAAAACCTACCCTTGTGAGCTTCCCCCTCTCCCCACACTCCTCTTCAAAGAAAGGCTTTTGGCGTAATCTGTGTGCCATTCCCCCTGAGTCTTTCCATGCTAGGTAATGACTGAAGCAATCCCAACAAGCAACGAGGAACTGTTCAACCCCTGGCTCTCATGGATGGAGACTCACCCAGACTAGGCTAAATTCATCCCTCAATTTACTCAACTCTCAGCCCAGAAATAAGACTGGGCTATTTTTTCTTAGTCTAAACTCAGTAATTATACGGAAGAAAGCAAAGCCAAGTTATAAGTAATTTTACGGAAGACACGCAAAGAGCAGATGTGTAAATATATTCGCGTCTTGATAAAAAGTAGATTGGCTTTGACTTCGTTCAACCCAAAACAGAGTGAGGAAGCAATATTTGTTCGGTTGCGTTCCTCAACAAGGCTGACAGCTTAATAATGTCTGTCGATAGTTCTGTAGAATTCTGAAGAGTAATGAAAAAACTGATCAATTTCAGCCTAATGCTAGTTTTAGCCTTAGTTGTGACTTTTGTCGCAATAGGAGAATCTTCAGCCAGCGCGTCGGAGTTAAAAGTGGGGCTGTATCCATACGTTCCAAGGCTAGATCAATTCAAAAATGAAATAACAAAGGCATGGAACGACAAGCATAATGATGTTACATTAAACTTTATCGACTGGGACGGTGGTTACGATAGTTATCATACCGAACCAACAGCAGATGTGTATGTGTTCGACGCCATGTTTTTTGACTTATATAAAAGTAACAACTGGCTTGAACCAATGTACTTTTCTGAAGTCGAAAACAAACAAGATTTTTACGAGTACGCAAAGAATGGGGTAATTGGACAATACGTAAAAGATGGTGTAACTCAAGGGGAAAAGTATTTCGCAATCCCCCAGCTAGGCTGTTCAAATGTCCTGTTTTATCGAAAAAATGATCAAGACTTAGCCAATGCAACAAACCTACAAGAAATGAATCAGGCGTTGCAGCAATGCCAATACACTAGCGACATACCTCCAGATCAAAGGGGACTGATGCTGGATATGGAGGGAGGTACAACAAATGCAGTTCTATACTTAGATACAGTATACAAAAGGAAGGGAATATATCCGTTCGAGTTGCCAATGGATACGGATGCTCTCGACAATCAAGGTATAGACAATATGCAAGAGTTGCTAGCGATGGCAAGCTACGATAATGCAACAGAAAAAAAGGAGGAAGAACCGGACCGTGCTGAGATGTTTAGTAAAGGGTATGGAAAGGCTTTCATGGGATATACGGAAGCAATGTCCCGAATGCAGAAAGATAGTTTGGAAGATATCGGCATGAAGGTGATGCCATTATCACAGAATGATTCGACAACTAGTGATTTATTCTATGTAGATGTAGTTGGTGTCAATCCGAAAACGACAGATCGAGCAAATGCAGTAAAGCTAGCAAATCTGATAGCATCCAGCGAAGTCATATATAAAAGTCTGAACAAGGATGAAGCCGAAGGAAATCCACAGTATCTAATGCCAGTAAGGCCAAGCGTCATGTGGAAGCTAGCGCAGGAGTATCCTAAATATGATGAGATGTCTTACATGCTTCGTCAGTCCAAACCATTAATGTTCAAGCTAAGCGAAGAATCAGGTAATTGGCTGGATCAGATGAAGACACCGATCAAGCTAGCCGCAAGACAAGATTATCCTTGTGGATGCGATGTCAAAGCAGTGGAAACGATAAATAATCAGGGAGCGGCGGAGACAATATGCACAGAAACATGTACAAATCACGGAGGATGGAACGGTCAGTGGACAAATGAATACCCAGCAGCCCTGGAAGGTTCAGTATGCGGTTGCCAGCAATGTGGACTTTAGGGACTGCCAAAAAATAAAACTGTAGGGGTGTTTGCGCAGTATGGTGCTACGCACCATAGCATTGGCGCTGGCATATTGCCCATAAAACTCAGATCTTGCACTATGCATCATAAATACTGAATCCCCTAACTGATAACAATCAATTTCAGTACACCAAACCGTCAAAACTTATCACTTTTCCGAAGTTCCCTATTCCCTGTTCCCTACCTTCACCGGTAGATTTTCGACAGGCGTGCAAGATCTCAGTAAAACCAAGGTTTTTGTCCGCCAATGCTTCACCCTTGCCCATTGATGGAAAAGAGGCGTTCTACTTCAACTAAGCAATTAGCGTTACCTTGCCTGGTTAACAGGAAAAAGATCCAGCGACAGGAGCATTCTCTTTCTCTTGCTCCCTCAGCTTCCTCAGCTCCCCGAGCTTCAAGTAAGTTGACACCAATGGTGGTCGCCGCACAGTTGGAGGCTCTTGAATTTGGCAATATTAGCGATCGCTTCTCTTCTTTCTTAAACTGAGATCTTGCACGCCTGTCGAAAATTGACCTGGGTCGTTAGGGAATAGGGAATAGGGAACTTCGGAACAGTAATAAGATTTGACGATTTCAGCATTGGAATTGATTGTTATAACTGACCCTATTAAGTATTTATGATGCATAGTGCAAGATGTGAGTTAAAAGCCGCCCGACGGATTTAATCTAAAATCTAAAATCTCCTCCTAACCATGGGCACATGGGCAGCGGCTTCAATCCACAAGCGAGCATTGCATGGTCCTGGACTATGGGGAGTATAGACCAGGCGGCAGGGGCCTTTGATGTCTAATTGATGGCATTGATGGTTATGTTTGCCTTGTTTTACCACAATCGGCGGCTCGTTTTGATTATTCTTGGCATTGCTGGCAATAGTTTTCCGGTTGATGACGACGCAGGTTTCCACTTGTCTAGGGCGCTTGTACCAAGTGCCTTTCGGTCCTCGGCGTCCGGCGATGACTACTGGCATTCCTTTATATAGAGGAATCATCCAGACCCGACCTTGCTTGGTAGCACCTTTGATTCGCCCTTGAGAGAGAAGGCGGCGGACTCTAGCTTCAGAAATGCCAAGCATTAAGGATGCTTCTGTGCTGCCGACATGGGTTTTTTTGTTCATTTTTCTGCCTTTTTATATTGCGTGCTAGTTTTAGTATAGGGTCGGTGAAGCAGAAAATCAAGGGGAGGTGATTAATTAGGGTTTGGGAGAATAAGTCGATTGATTCGGGTACAGAGGTAATTATCCATTATTAATTAATGAAAGATCAATAATAAAAAATCCTTGAATCCCTGTTGCCCTTATAAAAATAAAGGTATGGGATTTAGTGCCGCTTCAGTTAAAGGCGTTTGCAATAGCTTCAATTTAACAGGGACTTCATAGAGTCTTCCTAATCCCAATCTGCGCCAGAAATGCCGAAGCCCTGGTATGACAACTTTGACCACATTAAGCTCGATATCAGGTCGAGTTTGCTCCAGAACTAATAACTCGAGTCCAGCACCTTCGATTTGCTTCTGGCACCATTGTATATCTTCTAAAATATCCTCATACCAGAGTTTAGGATAATCCTTTGCTTGTTTCTGAGGGTGATGGGGATGGGGGAGAAGATAGGGTTGATTGGCTATTGTTGCTGTTGTCCACCATGTGAATACTGCGCGATCGCTATTGGTTTGGATGGGGGGATAAACTGTACAATCACCGTCATAAACAGCAACCGCCGGTAGACTTTGGTTGACTTCTGTGAGCGATCGCAAAATTGCTATCTGGGGGTCAAGATGAGCACCAGCACCTAATAAGATATCCTCGGCAGGAGCATTACGACGACGGGATAGGGCAACAAAGACAGGAATTCCTAAATCTTGACTAACATCTAATACCCATAAATCCCGACCCAGGTGAGCAAAATACTGTTGGAGATGGTGAATATAAGGATTATCAAAACTATCGAGATCAACTCCTGGCATTCTCAGGCGGTTATACCACCAAATAGCAACCGCATCCCGTTCAACTAATTCCATCATGCCTTGGAAAATAGCCTCTTCGATCGCATTTCCAGCAGAGGTTCCATTGGTATCTGCCCAACAATAAGCGGGTTTGGTAACAGGATAACCATGATAGCAGTATGCTGTAGGTAGCCATTTACTGCGTTTTTCCGTTAGAGACCATACAGGAGTCCAATCAATTACTTGCTCCGGGTCGAAGGGTTCGGGAATATATTGGAAGTAGTGAACGCAGTCGCGATTCAGTTGTTCGCGGTCTTGATACTGATGCTCACTAAATAATAAGCAGCGATAGGGGAGAATTGCTAGTTCTCCCAATTCCTGATAGGAGTTACTGCGAGTTGCTTCATCCCCTTGATAAACACCGCAATAGCGTTCGATCGCTTCACAAAAAGCACTAGCTTTGGCTTGTAGATCAGTAGTGCCTTTCCCTGCACTGCGTCCCCGTAGATTATCTTGTAATAAAGAAAGGTCATCAAATAGACATCGGAATTCGTGCCGAGAAATGTAGGTATGAATCAGCGCATTATCGCTGATGTCGAATTTAGCAAAACTGCGAATAACTCCAGAGATAGGGCTGACGTGGGGGGCTAATCGTTCTAATAATTGTTCTGGACTAGTAATGCGATGACCATTATCGCTGAAACAGGTTTTGCGGCGCGATTGTAGTGTTAGAGGAGGATGTCCTTCAGTATTTCGAGGCAGGGCATCTCCGCATATCCGGCATTGGGGACGTTTAGTAACTGGGTGACTTTCAAAGGTTAGTGATCTCGTGTCAAAGGTTAAAATCTGGTTACAAACAGCAGGATTTTCTCCCCAATGCAGCCATTTAGCGATCGCATCAACGGTTAAACCGGCAGCGAGATATTTACTGGAGGGTAAGCTACTATCAATGTTTCCCTGGATTTCCTTAAGCTGATAGTGACGTTTGAGATATTCTCCCACGGGACGATTGCCCCGCAACCGTTGTGCTAAACATTCCCAGCAGGCGGTCTTGTTTGGTTCAAATAGGGGACCAATCCATAAGATTGCCCCTACGGGTTTGACTAATAACCAAGGGGTGTTGCTGGCTAATGCCTGTTGATTAATGATTGCTAATTCATCGGCTAGGTAATCATTGACAATAACCACCCGCAAGAGTGGATCTGAACCCAGAGCGATCGCATTCTCCTGTAGTACATTAGCAATAATTTGGGTAATTTCCTGATTTAATCCAATGGTCTCAATGCTGACACAATGAGCGCTTGGTGATTTAGGTGCAGGGAGAATCTCGCAAGCATCCCAAAAAGCTTGTTGCGTTGGGTTTTGGTGGAAATCTCCTTCTGTGATAATCCCTAAAAAATCAAGTTCTTCCAGGGCATCTGCGATCGCTTCAATTGTTACTTTACCATCTAATTGTTCGTATAAGCTTTGAAGATCCCGATTACCATCAATGTTCGTCAGCAAGGCAATTTGCACCGGATCGGTAATTACTAACTCCTGCTCCTCTGACAGCAAAAATACCGCATTTGTCCCCTCGTCTCCTAAATCAGAGGGAGTCAGAATCTGGTAATGGGACTTAATTGTTGGTTGCCGATACATTTAGAATTTAGAATTTAGAATTTAGAATTTAGAATTAGGATTTGGGAAAGTCTAATTTTGAAAACTCTTATAATTCCTTTTTACCTTGCAAGCCATCTGCCATCTGCCATCTGCCATCTGCCTTTTGCTATAGTTCTTCATTAACTCCATAAAACTGACAGGGATTATCCCAGAAAATTTTTTCCATGGTTTGGGCAGTAATGGTACTTTCTAAATCTGCCATATCGTGCATAACCTGGGGGTCAAAATCGATGTGAGGATAGTCTGAACCAATCAATAAGCGATCGCTGCCGAGTAAGTCAATTATCTGGGGTAAATAATGGGCTTCGGAAGGTTCGACGGCAATGTAAACTTGTCGGCGAATATATTCGGAAGGCTTCATTTTAATGCGATCGCCAATTTCCCATTGGAGGTCTTCATATTCTCGGTCTAGTCGCCACATCCAATAGGGAAGCCAGCCGCATCCGGATTCGAGAAAGGCAAATCTTAACCTCGGATAACGTTCTAATACACCCCCTTCAATTAAAGCGAGTAAGGCAAGTTGATGTTCCATGGGGATGGAACTAGCATGAATACCAAAGCGGGTGTTAAATCGATTTTGTCCTGTGCTGGGAACTCGTGCATGAGAGCCTTCGTGAATCGCAATGGCTATATTGAGGCGGTCGCATTCTGCCCAAAATTCCTCATATAGGGGGTCACTTAAAAGGCGACCTTTAATCGGGTTAGGTCTTAACATTACAGCTTTCCAGCCAAATTGGTGAATGCGCTGCAATTCTGAGACCATTTCCTCTGGATTGTGCTGATTAACTACACCTACTCCCCGCAGAGTATCAGGAGCAAGCTTACAGAAATCTTGCAACCAATTGTTATAAGCCCGCACATAAGCACCGGCTAGATTGCTGTCCATGCAGTCCATGTAGAGGATCCACAGTCCAAAAGTCGGATATAAGAAAGCCATATCGCTACCAATTTGTGCGATCGCTTCAACATAGGCTTCTGGGGAAAATTCCGCAAGGTCTGGCACTCCACCATCCTTCTCTAATGCTTCTTCTGCGTGCTGCCAATATTGTGAAGAAAGTCCCGCTACAATTGGTTCCCCGGCAATAGTTAAATAGCGCCAAGGATCAGTTAATCCAGTCGGTTGTCCTGCTGGTGCAATGCCAATGCTTGGTGCTTGGTCTCGATAAGCTGGTTCGAGATATTCCTGCCACATGGCGAGGGGTTCATTTACATGGCAGTCGCTATCAATGATTTTATATTTGCCGATCATTTATTACTTGTTATTTGTTATTTGTTATTTGTACCAACGACCAACGACCAACGACCAACGACTAATGACCAACAACCAATAACCAATCATTCTGCTGGGTGGATATATTTGGATAATTCTCGATGTAAATGTTGAACCAAATTTTCTTCTTCTCCTAAGATAAAGCCCTCGAATGAGCGGGAGTTTAGTCCTTGTTGGACTCTGGCAAATACTGGCAAGTCCTGTGACAATTGGAGTTTAATCACTGGTGCTGGTATCGGTCCTTCAAAAAGCTGACTTAACTGGGGGTCATCTTGGTATTTAAAGGTTTTAAAACTTGTTTGGGGAATCTCTTCTGTTGCAGGATCCAAGTGACACATCCTGGTGATATCGATATACATGCGACCAGGATCTGTGGGATGGGGACGATTCCGATACATTAAGCTACTCTCCGCCATTAAACCGATGACGATGTTGGGAAAAATTGAGAAAGCATAGGTTTCGGTAAGCTGACTATCAGTTAAATTCTTATAGGGTTCAATAACTTCATTTTGCCGTGCTCGTTTGGCTTTCTGTACGAAGGTGCGGGCATTTTGGAGTGAGCCAGTGTAAGATTGGGGATCAATATTGTTGAGGGCTAAATATTCTTGCATCCCATTGCTCAGCTTGCCGCTGTTCAATAAGGTAAATCCATTATCGGTAATCAGATAACCATGTCGCCCCAGTGTGTTTCTGAGTACGTTATCAGTATCCATCCATTCTCGCAATTGGGGATGCAATGGGTTGACGTGATAAGTCTCGATAAAATTTTCGACGGATACTTTCCAATTACACTCAACTTCGATGGTGCTGTAATCAATGGTAATTTGGCGCTCAGTTTCGTAGAGGTTAGCCAGTTCCAGAATTGGTGCGAGATAATCGGTTAATGGTTCAATGCTTGAGTCCATTGAATACCAAACCCAGCCGCCCCAAGTATCTACTTTGACTTCTTTTAAGCGAAAATCATTTTCTAGATCTCTACCAGCTAGCTGAGGAAAACATTCGAGTTTGGGAATATTTTTTAAGTTACCACTGCTATCCCATTGCCAGTGATGGTAAGGACAGACTAGGGATGTTTTTTTGCCTCGACATTGCTCATTTCCTAATATTCTTGCACCTCGATGGCGACAAACATTATAAAATCCTCGAATCCGGTTATCCCGTCCCCGCATAAAAATAAAAGATTCACCGGCAAACTCTTCAACTACATAATCATTAGCTTGTTGGAGTAATTCAAGACGGGGACCGATTAGCCAGACTTTTGACCACAATCTTTCTCTCTCTATTGCTACTGATTCACGAGTGAGATAATAATATTTAGAAAGGGGTTGAAAATTTCTATCAGTGCCAGGGGATAATTGACTAGTCTTTGCTGCTAATGATGTCATTTTGCTCTTTTAATTAGCATTCAGCTATCAGCTTTCAGTTTTCTGGCTTCCAACCGATAGCTGAGCATATTGATTTGCCACTTGGGGATGCTCCCATCGCAGTAGCTATACTCAGCTTTAATCTTTGCTTACTTCTTAACTTGCCATTACCGCAAAGGGACGCAATTTGCGAGACTTCTTTGTGGATTGATGTTGTTCAGTGGATGCAGCCTTATTCACGGATTTCTCTAGGTCAGCTGCATTTTGAGTTTGAATTTTCTCAGATTCCATTGATAGTATATTCCTCTTAATTAAGATTCAGACATCAACTATCAGCTGTCTAGCTTTCAACTGATAGCTGATAATATTGATTTGCCACTTGGGGATACTCTCCTCACAGTAGCGATACTAGGCTTAGTATTTTCTTGATTCTTAAGTTCCCATCACCGCAAAGGGACGCAACTTCCGAGATTTATTGGCGGGTTGATGCTATTCAGTGGAAGCCGCATTATCCACAGATTTCTCTAGGTTAGTTGCATTTTTAGTTTGAGTTTTCTCAGATGCCATTGGTAGTATGTTCCTCTTAATTATAATTCAGCCATCAACCATCAGCTGTCTGGATTTCAGTTGATAGTCGATAATGTTGATTTGCTACTTGGGGATGTTTTCCTCAAAGTAGCTATACTAACTCAGCTACAATTTTGCTTGATTCTTAAGATGACATCACAGCAAAAGGACGCAATTTACGAGATTTCTTTGCGGGTTGAGGTTGTTCATTCGATGCAGAATTAGCCACAGATTGATCTAATGGGCTATCCGCATCTTTAGTTTGAGTTTTTTGAAATTCCATTGGTGATAGACTCCTCTTAATTAGCGTTCAGCTGTCAGCCTTATAAATGAGTGCTGATAGCCGATAATGTTGATTTACCGGGAGTGATCCCCCCAAAGTAGCTATACTCAGCTGCGATATTGGCTTAATTTTTAAGAGCCCATCACAGCGAAAGGACGCAACTTACGAGATTTTTTTACTGGTTGATGCTGTTCATTGGATACAGAATTATCCACAGATTGATCGAACTGTTGAGCTGCATCTTTGATTTGAGTTTTTTGAGATTCCATTAGTAATACACTCCTGGGATTGTTTGAAATTTATCAATATGCACCGTGTACCTGAGCTCGCGCCTATTGTGCGCTCTATCTATTCTTCAAAGTAGATATACTCAGTTTAATCTTTGCTTGATGCTCTTAACAAGCCATCACAGCAAAAGGACGGAACTTACGGGATTTTTTCACTGATTGAGGTTGTTCATTAGATGTAGCCTTGTCCACAGATTGATTTAACTGTTGAGCTACATCTTTGATTTGAGTTTTATCAGATTCCATTAGCAATACACTCCTGGGATTTTTGAACTTTATCAATGTAAATCAAGTACCTGATATCACACCGATTGTGGGCTCCACCTATTGTTCAAAGTAGATATACTCAGTTCCGACTTTGCTTGATTCTCTTAAGATGCCATCACAGCAAAGGGACGCAACTTACGAGATTTCTTTACTGGTTGATGTTGTTCATTGGATGCAGAATTATCCACAGATTGATTTAACTGTTGAGCTGCATCTTTGATTTGAGTTTTTTCAAATTCCATTATTCATACACTCCTCTAGTTTTTTGAGGCTTATCAATGCGCACCAATCCCTCAAGGTGATACCGATTGTGTGCTTACGTTGACAATTTGTATTTACTCTGATATTCAGTCGATTTTAGACATTTACTCTAATAGGAGTAAATATTTAGCAATATTTCTTAATATTCAGCAGATTAATTTAATATTGTGTTGAACATCAGGGCTCAACATCGTACTTAAGACAATCACGACAAAATTGGTAATCGCGCTAGGTGAGCTAAAATGAGGTTGTTTTCGACTCTGTCACCTTGATGCCAGCTAAAGACATCTACCATAAGGGTTATCAAGAGCCACCAATGACCAACGACCAATGACCAATGACTAATAACCAATGACCAATGACTATCCAGATATAGAAATTGCTTCGTTAATTGATCACGCGCTGCTAAATCCGACAGCAACACCAGAGCAAGTGGAAAAATGTTGTCAAGAAGCAGACCGTTTTCAATTTGCGGCAGTGTGCGTCTACCCGACTTATGTCAAACAAGCGGCTGAACTCCTCCACGGTAAAACACCGAAAGTCTGTGCAGTTATTGGTTTTCCTTCTGGTGCTACTACATCCCTCACCAAACTCTATGAAGCGCAGGAGGCGGTGGAAAATGGGGCAACAGAGTTGGATGTAGTGCTCAACCTTGGTTGGTTAAAAGCTGGCAAAACTGAGGAATTGTATCGAGAAATTGCTCAAATCTGTGAAGAAACTGGTCAGCTTGTTAAAGTTATCCTGGAAACAAACCTACTAACAGATCCGGAAAAGCAACTTGCTGTTGACATATGCTTGGATGCGGGAGCACAATTTCTGAAAACCAGCACTGGTTGGCATGGTGGTGCGACAGTAGCTGAAGTTAGGCTGTTGAAGCAAATGACTAAAGGACAGATTGGTATTAAAGCATCGGGAGGTATCCGCACTATTGAGCAAGCTTTTGATTTAGTAATTGCTGGTGCAACGCGGCTAGGTACATCTCGTGGTCCCGATTTGTTGCGGCAGATGGAGGCCCAGGAGTAGTGCTGTGATGAAGTAATAAGCAGTAGTAGGACTTCAGTCCAAAAATAAGCCAGAAACTCTGCCAAAAAACACGAACGATCTGATTATTAAATTTTTCATCAGCTTACTCAAGAGTTGATCTCAATATTTTCATAAAGATCGACGATGGAAATTTGAGCATCAAAAGTACTTAAAGATAATATTGTACTAGTATCAGTGTATTCTGAGAGCAACCACTGATTAGCCGCAGTTTTGACATAATGCTCTACCCGAATGTTGTACTGATCAATAAGGAGATATTCATGGAAACTTTCAATAGTACGGTAGGCTGCAAACTTGTCGCCATGGTCGTAATCCTGGGTTGATTTAGAAAGAATTTCAGCAATAAAGCAAGGATTCATAACAGTGTCAGTACGCCCAGTTTGGAGTTGTAGAGGTTTTTTGATTACCATCACATCAGGATAGGTGTAGAGATTGCGCTCACTAATCCAAAGCCGTTGATCAGTGGCAAAAGTACGGTAAGGCTTACCTCGCAAAGCAGATTTGAGAAGCGCTGCTAGATTAATTGCCAATTCATTGTGGTCAGGTGTGCCCCCAGTCATGGGAATAATTGCTCCATTACAGTATTCACTGCGGGTTTCAGATGCTATCTCAAGTTCGAGATATTCTTCAGGTGTGTAGATTCGCTGTTCAAGTGCTTGTGTCATGGTGCAATGTTAAGTATCCATGCTCCCATATTATTGATGAATAGTCTAAGAAGTTAACCTACACTAGCAAGCGATCGCTTTATACTGTTAGGTTTTTCTTCTCCTTTGGAGACGCTACGCGAATGGTCAACCAAACCTATCTGAAATTAAGTGCGATCGCTCACTATTGACAATATATCTGTCCTACCTTGTAGAGACGCGCCATGGCGCGGAATGTGGGCTTGAAACGCTGAATATATAAGTATTTGGGCGATGAATAGTAAAATCGTGCTTGCAGGAAGTAGATGCGAGTTCCGATAACTTTACATTCTGAGCGATGCTCTTAGGTAATTTATCAGGAATATCTTAAAGTCTTGATCTATTACAGAATTTAAAGTTATGTAGCCTTTTACTTAAGAGGATGAAAGCCCTGCGGTAAACTAAGCCTTGATCATAAAAGTTTCACTCCATAGTGAACAACTATAGTTGGGAGTCGTTATTCAATGTCTCATCGCGTCAAAATTTATGACACCTGCATTGGCTGCACACAATGCGTTCGTGCTTGCCCTCTAGACGTACTGGAGATGGTACCCTGGGATGGCTGCAAAGCCCAGCAGATTGCTTCATCTCCTCGTACAGAAGACTGCATCGGTTGTAAGCGTTGCGAAACTGCCTGTCCTACTGATTTCTTGAGTGTCCGAGTTTATCTTGGCGCTGAAACTACTCGCAGTATGGGTCTAGCTTACTAGAACACCTATACTAGGCGATGGAATGTGTTCAAAGTTAACACAATAAACAATGCCTTTAGATGTAGGCAACAGAGGGAGCAATCGGCCCCTCTTTTTTATTGCTTTGGGGCAGGAGGCAGGAGGCAGGAGGCAGGAGGCAGGAGGCAGGAGGCAGGAGGCAGGAGGCAGGAGGCAGAAGGCAGAAGGCAGGAGGCAGGAGGCAGGAGGCAGAAGGCAGGAGGCAGAAGGCAGAAGGCAGTCCTGATGAAAAAGATTTTTCACCACCATACATGAAAATCCCTCTATCCTTGTCCCCGTGTCCCCGCGTCTATTTTCTTAATTCGACTACTTCAGGTTATGACTATACTATTATTGAATGTAGCCTCGAACCGAAGAACTACAAAGTGCAGAAGAAGCGCTAACTCGTCTTCATCTGAAGCTCTTGCATAGACAAGGTTTTCGACTGCAATGTCCCTAATAACTTGTGGCGTGAAATCCCAGCATGGCTGTCCCCAATACTAAGAGACAACAAAATAGCAAGGGTAGCCGGTTATTTACGCCGCAACCTCACAAGGCATTATTACTCGTGCCTCGGCGTTGTGCAGCTTGGGTTTTGGAAGTTTCCCTGGTGGCCGTTAGTGCCTGGATTCCTTATAACATTGGCTTGTATATTAAAGACAACTCCCAGGCAGAATTAGTACCCCTGAACCCAGTAGTGGGTATTACCGAAGAAGCGATCGCGAAAACTCTGGCATTACCGATACGAGAACAACTGAATCAGAAAGTACCTCCTCTGACTAATTTATTCTGGTGTGGGGCCTTGGTTGTGCCAGTGGTTATTGGTGGCTGGCAACTCTATCTCCTCGCTCAAATTGGTCAAACTACTCCCAAGACTTGGTTAGGTATCCGGGTTGTTGGCTCCTCAGGAGAGCCTCCTGGGTTAGTTCGTGCGGCTTTCCGTGAGGGTGTGGGACGCTGGGGATTGTCAGGAGGTGTGGCTTATGTACTGTGGCGCTACACTGGAGCCTTTCCTGATATCAATATTTTGCTGGCATTAGGGGGATTGATGCTTCTGGCAGAGAGTGCTGGCTTGCTGCTCAAATCTCGACGCCGTACCTTGCACGACCAATTAGCAGGAACTTATGTGGTCGATGCAGCAAAAACTTTCCCTAACTACCCAGGGAATGGGGGCAAATGGTCATCTTCAGCTCACCCTCAATCAGTAACCTTGGAAGTAGACAGTAATGGCAGTGTTATTGCGGAGGAGACAGGAAACGGTCATCAGCAAAATCGCCCCATCGCTACTATTGTACTTACCCCCAAACAATCACAGCGGCGACCCCAAAATCTTTGGAACTGGATGCGCCAACACCCTGGTATTACCTTATTGCTGGTGGCATTAGGTGGTATGGGTTCGGTACTGGGAACTTTTGTAGGAACCCAAATTTATATTCAAAGTCAGGCCAATCGGCGAGAGTTCAAACAGCAGGAAAATGAGGTGTTCCTAGCGCTGGTTAAGCAACTAGGTTCTACTTCCGAGACATTAACGGAACAGCGACAGGGAGCAATTTTAGCTCTAGCGAGACTTGACGATGACCGGGCTTTGCCTTATTTAATTGATTTACTCGGTCAAGAAAAGAATCCTAGCCTGATTGACACGATACAACAAGCCTTGGTAAGTAAAGGGCCAGCAGCTCTTCCTCCCTTGCGCAGTTTGAATCAATCCCTGCAAAATGACCAAGAAGTACTTAAGGAAAAAGGTGCGACTCAAGAACAGCAGTTAGTAAGTCTGCGGCAAAGAGCAACCAAAAGAGCGATCGCCAAAATTATCACTATTTATAATGGTCAAACCCACAACACTAACTTGAGTCGCATTAACTTGGGTCTAGTTGACAGTGGCTCCACTTCATTTACCCTAGTTCTGGATAACCTTGACTTGTCCGGCATTAATTTTCGCTCAGCTAATTTACTAGGAGCTAGTTTACGCAGCACTCGCTTTTATGGAGCCGGTGAGGATAAACGCTTTGGTACTTTTGATGATTTGATTGCTGACTTGAGTGGTGCTGAACTCCAAGAAGCGGATTTAACTGGTGCTGTGCTCAACAATACTATGTTGAATCGTACTAATTTAATTCGAGCGACTCTGAATCAGGCTAACTTATCTGATAGTAGTTTACTGAGAGCTAATCTGAGTAGTGCAAAGTTAATTGGTGCAGATTTGCGTCAAGCTACTCTAGAAAATGCCAGCTTAACTGGTGCAGATTTGAGTGAGGCAAAATTAGACCTTTCTAACTTGTATGGTGCAAGTTTAGGTGAGGTGAGTGCAGTGGGAGCGCAATTCCCTTTTGCTGATTTAAGTCAATCGAATTGGCAAGGAGCAGACCTTTCCGCAGCCAATTTGAAGGATGCTAATCTCCGAGGAGCTGATTTGAGTTCTACTAAATTGGTGGGTGCAAATCTGAGTAATGCTCAGTTACAAAATGCGAAATTTAAATATTCTAACTTGAGCATGACTGAACTACAGGGAAGCAATGTAGCAGGAGCAGATTTCCTAGGTGCTAGTTTCACTACGGCTATACCAATTAAGTCTAATGAATTTATTGAAGCCCCCAACACTGCTATCTCTGGTGCTCGTGTCAAGGGTGTTAATTTCGCCAAAGCCAAAAATTTAGATACTCAGCAAATCAATTATATTTGTACCCATGGTGGAAGGCATCCTAGATGTCCTTAGGGTAAGTTTATAAGTAATAAGTAATAAGTAATAAGTAATAAGTAATAAGTAATAAGTAATAAGTAATAAGCAGTAGTAGGACTTCAGTCCAAAAAGAAGCCAGAAACAAATCTAGTGCTAAGTGCGATCGCGCCCAGCTCTCCAACTTCTTAAAGAAGTCAGGTCTCTTTAGTTTTGGGTATCATGTTAATTACAACGAGTCAAGTAATATTGTATTTTTTCTAAATTCTAAATTCTAAATTCTAAATTCTTCAGATGGCGTTTAAGTCTGCTTAACCTTTATTATAGAAATAATACTCACTTGCAATTCAAGACAATTCGTGGCTAAATCAGAAGGATCAAAATCAGCAACTACTGGATTGTCTCGGACACCTTTGTTTGAGCTGGCAGTAGAACAGAAGGCACGGCTAACTGCTTTTTCCGGTTGGGAAATGCCAGTCCTCTACAGCAGTATTTCTAATGAACATGAAGCAGTACGCACTTCTACAGGGATGTTCGATATCTCCCATATGGGAAAATTTGCCTTTAGGGGTAAACAGTTGCGGGAGCAGTTGCAACATTTGGTTCCGTCGGATTTAACCCGGTTGTCAGTAGGTGCGGCTCAATACACTGTTTTATTGAATCCTCATGGTGGCATTATTGATGACATCATCTTTTACTATCAGGGTGAGGATGAGACCGGTGAACAGTGGGGTATGATGATTGTCAATGCGGCAACTCGTACTAAAGATAAAGCTTGGATCTTAGCTAACTTGGAAGCTGCTCCAGTTAATATGCAAGACCTTTCTTTGGAAAAAGCCTTAATTGCTGTCCAGGGTCCCCAAGCTGTTGCTCAGCTTCAGTCTCTGGTGCAAACAGATTTAAGTCCAGTCAAAGCCTTTGGACATTTAGAAACAACCATATTAGGTAAGCCTGCTTTTATGGCAAGGACAGGCTATACAGGAGAAGATGGATTCGAGGTGATGGTGGATCCAGAGGTCGGGATTCAACTATGGCGCAATCTCCAAAGCGCTGGTGTTACACCCTGTGGCTTGGGTGCTAGGGATACCCTAAGGTTGGAAGCAGCAATGGCACTGTATGGACAGGATATTGATGATACGACTACTCCCCTGGAAGCTGGTTTGGGTTGGTTAGTTCATCTGGATACTAAAGGTGAGTTTATCGGACGCTCGGCGCTGGAGCAACAAAAAGCAGCGGGAGTAGAAAAACGCTTAGTTGGTATCCAAATGCAGGGTCGCCATATTGCTCGTCATGGTTATCCAATTATCTCCGAAGGACAACAGGTAGGGGAAGTTACCAGTGGTACATTAGCACCAACTCTAGGCAAAGCGATCGCTTTAGCTTATGTCCCCTCCCAATTAGCCAAAATTGGGCAGCAATTAGAAGTAGAAATCCGAAACAAGACTTATCCGGCAATTATTGTCAAAAAACCCTTTTATCGCTCAAAAAATCGCCCTTCTTTTAAATGAGCTGAGGGAGACACGAAGACGCGGAGACTTTGTAGGGGCGGGTTTAGGGTCACAATTAACACCCATTGACGATAATCTTGAAACAAAACCCGCCCTTCCCATAACCTTGTAGAATTGAGAGCGGAGACACAGAGATAGTTTATCCACTATAAATGGGAGAATTTATTTCTGGGAGTTCCCCTAACTTAAGTTTTTCTAATTTTTTTTCTTAAAGAATAAAATTCCTACAAAGTAGGGTTCATTTTTGGTGTAAAAAGATAATACAATTTAAAAGAGATAAAAGGTTAATTTAACCTGAACATCTTCTCTCAATCAACCTCCCAATTGAAAGCTCAGTTAATCTCCTTGGCCATTACAGGAGTTCTTGAGAAGACCACAGTTTATGAGCGGGAACTGTGGGGCTAGATCACGTAAACCAAGATATGGAGGCAGCGTTTTTCTCCCATTACATCCCTTGCGGTGATTAAGGGAGACTCAACGCCGATTTTTTAGATGAAATTCCCTCAAAGGTGCATTACTAGGTTAAATTGCTTGATTTCTTGGGGAGTAGCAGCATTTTATCCCGTTTCTGGGGTATTAGCTCAACCGATTATCACTCCCGCTGCTGATGGTACAGGGACTAATGTAACTCCTAACGGTAACCAATTCAATATCGACGGTGGTACTGTTTCTGGAGATGGCAAGAATCTGTTTCACAGTTTCGATCAATTTGGACTCTCCAGTAATCAAATTGCCAATTTTCTGTCTAATCCCCAAATTAGGAATATCCTGGGGCGGGTTGTAGGTAATGACCCTTCAATAATTAATGGTCTCCTTCAAGTTAGTGGTGGCAGTTCTAACTTATTCTTGCTCAATCCTGCGGGGATTATTTTTGGTGAGGATGCTAGATTAAATGTCCCTGGGGATTTTTTTGCGACTACTGCCACAGGTATTAGCTTTGATGAGGATAATTGGTTTGAAGTTTTTGGTAATAATGACTACCAAAACTTAGTTGGTGACCCTACTGCCTTTGCCTTTAACCTGTCTCAACCGGGAAGTATTATCAATCATGGCAATTTGGCGGTATCAGAAGGGCAAAATTTAACCTTACTCGGTGGTAGTATTATCTCTACTGGAGAACTCAGGGCTCCTGGGGGAAATCTGATGGTTGCGGCGATACCGGGAGAGAACTTAATCAGGATTAGTCAACCGGGAAATGTGTTGAGTTTGGAGATTGAACCCCTACAGGATAGCTCAGGACAAATACTACCAATTAACCCCCAAGATTTACCAACTTTGCTGACAGCTAATCCCACCATTGACTCCACCCAGTTAATGGTTAACCCTGATGGTACAGCAGAGTTAGTCGGTTCTGGTTTTCGCATCGAGAATGGTGATGTGGTTGTTCATCAAGCCACAGCTCAAACCGCAGTATTATCGGCTTATAATAATCTGACATTGGTAGAGAGTCAGTTAAGCACCAGGGGAGATTTAAACCTGTTGGCTAATAATACTGTCCAGATTCGGGATAGTGCTACTAAACCCTTTGTTGCTGAGGCTGGGGGAGACCTCCTAATTCAAGGCAAGAATGAGATAGATATCCTAGCACTCAATTATGCGGATCAGGCTTTTGTCAGCGAAGGGGACTTAACCCTAGTCAGCGATGGTATTATTTCTGGAGACTCTCATTTCAGAAGTAAGGGTAATTTTTCCATCCTAAATTTGTCAGGAAAACCAGGTAATTTTTTCAGTTACTATGACCCGATTATTAGCTCTGAGGGCAATGTTTTCTTTGGGGATTATACCGGAGTATCACTTAAAGTCGAAGCGATGGGTAGTATTTTTGGTGGCAATATTACCATTACTGGACCAGATCAAACAGGAGCGATCCCCAATACAGACCCTCATTTCCCTATTTTAACTAGTAGTCCAGCAGTAGTTCTGCAAGCAGGCAAAACTGTTTTAGATAATGCTCCTACTCCTTCCCCCAATAATACCGGAGGAACAAATTTCAATTCTACTGTTTGGATAACTCTGCCAGGAAGAATTGAGGTTAACTCCATTACTACTAATGGAGGACCGGTAATCTTAGAAGCAGTGGCAGATATCACCAATAATACAGGTGTTGGTATTAGCTTAGATGATGTCGGTAATGTAGAGATTACCAGCAGTGAAGGCGCTGTAAACTTAGATACTCTAGAAACTGGTGGCAATCTGACCATCACAGCACAGCAGGATATCAACCTGGATGAAGTTCAACAGTTTGGGAATCTTGAGATTACTAGTGTGCTAGGAGACATTACTAACAGTAGCTTAACCAATGTTGGTGGTGTAGAGATGACTAGCAGTAATGGTGCTCTCAATCTAGGCACTCTCCAAAACGGTGGCAACCTTACCCTCTCTGCACAACAGGATATAAACCTGGGTGAAGTCCAACAGTTTGGAGATCTTGAGATTACTAGTGTGCTGGGAGACATTACCAACAGCAACTTAACCAATGTTGGTAGTGTAGAGATGACTAGCAGTAATGGTGCTCTCAATCTAGGTACTTTCCAAAACGGTGGCAACCTCACCCTCTCTGCACAACAAGAGATCAACCTAGATGAAGTCCGACGGTTTGGGGATATTGAAATTACTAGTAGTAATGGTGCCCTCTCCATCGACAGTGGCATCAACTCTAACAACAGTGATGTTAACCTTACTGCTGCCGGGGATATCAACCCTGGGCCGATTACTACCACCCACAGTAATGGTATCCCCAATAGTGGCTCCATCACCATCATCAGCAATGGTGGTAATATCAACACCACTGTTAGTAGCCTTTGTGGTGTAGTTAGTGCCTGCGAAATCAATAGCGCTGCTTCCGAGGGATTCTCTGGTGGAGATATCACCCTGACTGCTGTCGGGAACATTATTACTGGTGGTATCAACTCCAGTGGTGGTGTTCAAGCTGGTAGGATCAAGCTCACAGCTGGGGGTACGATTGATACTAGTGCAGTTATTTTTAATGGTCAAAGTCCAGTAGGTGGCTTAATCAATGCCTCTTCTCCTCAAGGGACTGGTGGTAATGTTATTCTCAATGCCGCCAGAATTATCACTGGTGATGTGGATGCTAGGGGTTTCTCAAAAGGTGGAGATATTCGCCTGACAGCTGATGAGATTGACTTTACGGGAGGAGTAGATAACCTACCATTGATTAGCAGCAATGGTAATTTACGGCTACAACCTGCTACTCCGACACAAAACATTGCTATTGGTGGAGAAGTTGATACGGGAGCCAACAGCTTGGATTTGACAACTGCCAAACTTGCTGCTTTGCCAGACGGCTTTAATCGCATTACCATTGGTCGTGCTAATGGCACCGGTGCAATCACTCTATCTAATGCAGTTACTGATCTAGGAACCAATCCTTTCCTCGACCCTGTAACTATTGCAGGGGGTTCAACTTTAATCGGTCCTGAGCAAAACACCACCTGGAATCTTACCGGTGCTAACCGAGGTAACCTCAATCAACATTTTGCCAATACCTTAACTTTCCACAATATTGAAAACCTAACTGGTGGTGGTGCCAACAACACCTTCCTCTTTAGCAAAGGTGCTAGCATCAGCGGTAATCTTGATGGCACCACAGGCAATCTGACTTTGGTGGGAGATGAGCTTAACTGGGGAGGCAACGTCTCCGGTATAGGTGATTTAATCATTGAGCCTGGGAATGCAACCCAGGATATCCAGCTTGGTGGTATAGAAGAGAATACCAATGTTCTGGATCTTACTGGAGCAGAAATTAATAACTTAGGCGGTGACTTCCGCAGCATCACCATCGGACGTGCTGACAGCAGTGGTCGGATCACCATAGCAGGGGATCTTAATTTCTCTAGTCCAGTAACTTTGCAATCGCCTCTAGACTCAGGCTCCATTAACCATACCGATGGCACGATAACCGTTACAGACAGTGCTCCTATTACCTTAATCGCCAATCAAGACATTACTGTTGGGGACATAGATAGCTCTTCTGCTATTGATAGAGGTGGAACGATTAACCTTACCAGTGTTACCGGAGGAGTAACAACCGGCAACCTAAATTCCTCAGGAGCGATCGATGGAGGAGATATTACCATTCAAGCTAGTACTTTCATCACCGCAGGAGCAATTGACTCCAGTGGTTTGACTGGTAAGGGAGGAAATGTCAGCCTTGACCCCTCAGGTGATATCCAAGTTACCTGGATTAATGCTCAAGGAGAAACTAGGGGTGGCGATGTAGAAATTGTCACCGGCAGCAACTTCCGTGCTACTGGTAGTTTCATGGATGATGAAGAGTTAGTCAGTATCTCTACCACAGGGAAAGTTGGGGGAAATATTACCATTTATCATGGGGGAGAAGGGATAATTCCCTTTCAGATAGGAGATGCCAGCCTCAATGGTACAGCCGGTGTCATCACCACCGGTGAAAATACCATAACACCTTTCGAGTCCTTTCCCTTCACCTACATCCAAGGCAATATCCAGATTATTAGTGTTGATCCTCCACCTCCTAAAGCAATAACTCAACTTGATCAACTGAATGATAATTCTGGACCAACTTCATCTGAGCCACTGGGTGATAATAATCCTGTAACAACTCAACCTGAAACGCTGGATGATAATAATTCTGGACCAACTCAACTTGAGCAGCGAGAAATAAATAATGATGAATCCCTCGTAGCCAATGAACCTCAAGTCAGTGAATCTAGTCCACCTGGTGAAACTAATACCCAGGGAGAGCAAACAAACACAACACCTGCTGAGCCAATAAAATCTACTATTGAAGCAACTGAGAGTGAGGTAAACCAACCAGAAGCCAACATTACGAACAACTTTAACAACTATCTGGGGCTGGAAGATACTCCCGTCAAAACCTTAACAGAAGCTCAAGCTACCCTACGCAAGAATGAAGAAATTACTGGCATGAAATCTGCCCTGATTTATGCTCTGTTTAAGCAGCAATCAGATACCCTAAACCAAACATCCCAAGCTAGTGATGAGTTAGAACTATTGCTTGTCACTGCTTCTGGAGAGATAATTCGTTCCCAGATGCCAGGAGTAACCAAAGCAGAACTAACCAGAGTAGCCCGACAATTTCACAAGGCAGTCACTGGTAGTGCCAGTGATGATAAATATCTACCCCCAGCTCAACAATTGTACCAATGGTTAGTTGCTCCCCTAGAGTCAGATTTAGCCGCTAAAGACATTGATCATCTAGCATTTATTATGGATGCAGGATTGCGATCGCTACCAATTGCGGCCCTCCATGATGGTAAAGGATTTATTGTCGAAAAATACAGCGTTAGCTTAATGCCCAGCTTTAGCTTAACTGATACCCGTTATGTAGATGTTCGAGAAACCAATCTCTTGGCCATGGGAGCAGCACAATTTCCTGATCAAAAACCCTTACCAGCAGTACCAATAGAATTAAAAGTAATCGCGGATCAGGTATGGCAAGGCAAATCAGTCCTTAACGAAGGCTTTACCATCGAAAATCTTCAGCAATTGCGTAACCAAAAGCCCTTTGGCATCATCCATTTTGCCACTCATGGAGAATTTTTACCTGGTAGACCAGGGAACTCCTACATCCATTTTTGGGATAGAAAGCTGGGATTAGATCAACTGCGTCAACTCAAATTGAATCAACCAACAGTAGAACTATTGGTACTGAGTGCCTGTCGCACGGCTTTGGGAGATCAAGAAGCGGAGTTCGGATTTGCCGGTTTAGCAGTGTTGGCGGGAGTAAAATCCGCCATAGGTAGTTTATGGTATGTCAGCGATGAAGGAACCTTAGGATTAATGAAGACATTTTATGAACAATTGCAAGTAGCCCCTGTTAAAGCTCAAGCCCTACAAGAAGCACAGTTATCTATGATTCGAGGTGAAGTAAAATTAACAGAGGGTCAGTTAATTAGCAATAAGGGTAGTATTCCCCTACCTCCTCAGTTAATTAAACTGGGAGACAAAGACCTTTCCCATCCTTTCTACTGGAGTGCTTTTACTTTGGTGGGAAGCCCTTGGTAGGAAGGTCGAATGGAGAATTAAGAATTAAGAATTAAGAATTGGGAATTGGGAATTGGGAATAAAATTCGGTATATTTTGAACACACTTGTAGGGGCGGGTTTAGGGATAATCTAGGCTGGATTACCCGAATATTCCCATCAAAACCCGCCCTAAGCTTTCCCCATGAAGTCGATAATTCCCAATTCGACCTTCGACCTTCCCCATTCTCCGTAGGGTTTCTTATACTTATTTGTATGATGACTCCTACTCAAACACTACCCCTAGTACAAAATCCAGAACGCCTGGAAAGCTGCCTCAAAGAAATTCCCGCTGAACCGGGAGTTTATCTGATGCGAGACAATAATGAGCGCATCCTCTATATTGGTAAGTCTAAAAAACTGCGATCGCGAGTACGTTCCTATTTCCGTGAGTCTCAACCATTGAGTGAACGTATTGCCAGAATGGTACGGCAGGTGGTGGAGATTGAGTTTATTGTCACCGATACGGAAGCAGAGGCTTTGGCATTAGAAGCCAACCTTGTTAAGCAGCACCAACCTTACTTCAATGTTCTGCTCAAAGACGATAAGAAATATCCTTATATTCTCATTACCTGGTCAGAAAAATATCCCCGGATTTTAATCACTCGTAAGCGGCGGTTAGGCAAGGCAAAGGACAAATACTACGGACCTTTTGTTGATGGGAGAGCCTTACGTAGCACCTTGCAACTAGTCAAACGCTTGTTTCCCGTGCGGCAACGTCCTCGACCCCTATTTAAAGACCGTCCTTGCCTCAATTACGATATAGGTCATTGCCCAGGAGTCTGTCAACAGCTAATTACCCCAGAAGATTACTGTAAGACGATCCAAAAAATTGCTATGGTCTTTCAGGGACGTACTGAAGAACTTATTACTTTGCTCACCAGTAATATGGAGCAAGCAGCCGAAGCACTGAACTTTGAACTAGCAGCTCGTATCCGAGACCAAATTGCTGGACTTCAGTCCTTGAATGCAGACCAAAAAGTAGCCTTACCTGATGATACCGTTTCACGGGACGCGATCGCTCTTGCTGCGGATGACCAACATGCCTGTATTCAATTATTCCAGATTCGTGCCGGTCGCCTTGTCGGAAGATTAGGATTTTTTGCCGAGATACCCAGTCAAGCATTTGATGTAGGGGCAAAGAATTTGGGCGATAATTCACCTAATGTAGGGGCAAAGCAATTGGGCAATAATTCACCCAATGTAGGGGAGAAGCATTTGAGCGATAATTTATCGACAAAACCCGAGTTAGACAATCCAAATGCTGACGCTCCTTACGTCGCTAACGCTACGCTAACGCCCTCCGAGATTCTCCCGTTACTAAGGGAAACTTTAGCAGGATCCATTTTACAGCGAGTATTAGAAGAGCATTACTACACAGCTGAAGCAGTAGAAATTCCAGCAGAGATTTTGGTGCAGTATCCTCTACCAGAAGGAGAAATTCTAGCAGCATATTTGAGCGATCGCAAAAGTCGTAAAGTCAACATCCTGACACCTCAGCGGCAAAGTAAAGCTGAGCTAATTGAAATGGTAGAGAGGAATGCGAACTATGAGCTTGAGCGATCGCAGCGATTTGCAGATCGTAATACCCAAGCGATGCAAGACTTAGCTAATATACTCAATTTACCTTATTTACCGCGCCGTATTGAAGGTTACGATATTTCCCATATCCAAGGCTCCAATGCAGTAGCCTCTCAAGTAGTATTTATTGATGGCACACCAGCAAAGCAGCACTATCGCCACTATAAAATTCAGAATCCTGATGTAACCATCGGTCACTCCGATGACTTTGCCAGTCTCGCTGAAGTAATCCGTCGTCGCTTCCGGAAGTATGGATGGGGAGATGAGGGGGACAAGGAGGAAAAGGGAGACAAGGGAGACAAGGGGACAAAAGAGATATTCCCAATTCCCAATTCCCAATTCCCAATTCCCAATTCCCAATTCCCAAATAACAAACAACCAACAACAAACGTCGATTTAGTAATGATAGATGGTGGTAAGGGTCAACTTTCCGCAGTTGTTGCTGTTTTGCAGGAGTTGAACTTACTAGAAGATGTGCCTGTGGTGAGTTTAGCTAAGCAGCGGGAGGAAATCTTCTTACCAGGAGAGTCTTCCCCTTTAGCAACTAACCCAGAGCAACTGGGGGTACAGTTGCTGCGGCGTTTGCGAGATGAGGCTCATAGATTTGCTGTGAGTTTTCACCGACAACAAAGGACTAACAAACTACGGCGCTCTAGATTAGATGATATTCCAGGATTAGGCTTCCACCGACAAAAGCAGTTGCTGGCGCATTTTCACTCCATTGACTATATTCGCGCAGCTTCTGTAGAACAACTAACAGAGGTTGCTGGTATTGGCCCAAGTTTAGCTCAACAAATCTACGATTATTTCCACCCTTAGATTTTAGATTTTAGATTTTAGATTTAAAGAATTCAAACGGTCACAAACTCCAACTATTATTGCCCAAGATATCTGGGGGCTGGCTTCAAAAGAAGGCAACCCCCATTTTGGCAAAGGCGAGACGGTCACTCTACGAAAAAATACTACCGGGTGACTGCTTTTTCCGTACTACCAGGTTGCTCTTTAGCCGTTAGGGACTCGAACTCTTGCTTCCCAACAGCAGCTATCACATCCGGTTCTAACTCTTGGGCAAGATTACGATTGAGGGTAAAGGCATTGTTGGCTTCCTCTACAATTTTTTCAGCTAGACTGTCATCTACTGGTAGGGAATTCAAAGTATCACGGTACTTACCTTTAAATGCACGCTTTACCTCAACTGTGGGAAGTTGATCAAATTCATGTAACCCAGTTCCCACATCTGGTGGTAAATTCATGGCAGAACGGGCAATGCCTTTTAATCTCTGACCCCCAGAAAGATCACCCATATACCGCACATAGGCATGGGCAACCAGGAGTGCTGGTTCAGTGTTTGCCACTTCCTGGATACGAGCCATATAAGCTTTACTCTCCTCAGAAGCAACAATTTCCTCTTGCCAGTTCTCACCGTAGTAGAAAGCGAGATCTTCTGCTAGTTTTGCCTTGCGCTCCAATTCCGGGAAATAAATCAAACTCACTAAGGGATGATTGATATGGCGCTGAATCTCTTCTTCCAAAGTACTGTAGACGAAGTATAAGCTGGCTACCTGCTTGCGGAAGAATTCTTTTTTCACAACGCCTTTGAGGAAGCATTTGGTAAATGCTGTATTTTCTGCAGCAGTGTGGGAATGTTTCGTTCCTTCCCGAAGTTTGCTGGCTAAATCGTTACTCATGCTCGATACCTACTTCGTTTATTGCTGGATTTCCAACACAATTGCTTATTTTATACCAAATCTGGCTCATTGCCCATACAAATTGCTATGACCAATAGCCTGAGAATTTTCTCATCAAACTTTCATCAAAAACTTAATTATTTATTTGAGAATTTACTGTCAGCCAAGAGGAATACAATAGCTTAAATCTTAGGTTGTACAACTTTTACTAGAGAAGTTTATAAAATAACAACATCAATCAAGTTTGACAAGATTTACTGACTGTCTTTAGAACACTAAAAGTTTTAGCTTAATTAACTAAAGCTTACTAAATAAATACGGTCATTAATGTTTGGCAACATCTTTCAACTTCTTGAGGAAAAATTGTGTTCCAATCTACCTCCGTCGTAAAACGTAGTGCCCTCAATCAGCTAATGTTGCTGATTAAAAAACTTTACGTAACGGATTGTTCAATTCTTAGCGTAGGTGAAGACGAGTCTTTATCCCGTGAATTAGCTGATGCTGTTTCCCAAGCAGAGGGTGAAATAAGCTGTACCCAAAATCCCATTCTTTTAGTAGTTAAGAAGCTGTATTGTTTGGTGTTAAGGTTACTATTCACCGGTACAGCTGTAGTAACTTTTTTGGTAAGAGCAATTGTTGCAGTTGTGCTCCCATCAACAAAAACAGAGAACCCACCTCATCAAGGTCTCCCATCCCTACCACTGTACACACAATCCTGTAATAGTAATGAGACATGGATCAGCGTGGTGACAACTATAACTGAACCTGATGGGACTAAAACCCAAAAAACTCAAATAATCCTTAGACAATAGCCTTATACGGGTGAGGGAAAACGACGCGGAGAATGAAAACTCCACTCAAAATTTCGTTCACCCGAAATAAATAAGGTCTTTTCCTCCTGCCTCCTGCCCCCTGCCTTCTGCCTTTTGCCTCCTGCCTCGTTTCTTAAAAGTGGTAGGCTTTGCTGGATTTCGGTGTAAAGTATTAAACCATCCCGAATTCTTAAGGAAAAATGAATGCAGTTGATGATAAGACAGTTGTCAAAGAATATTTCAATGCTACCGGTTTTGACCGGTGGCGAAGGATTTACGGTGATGGAGAGGTAAACAAAGTCCAGCTGGATATCCGCTTGGGGCATCAACAAACTGTGGAGAAAGTCCTCGGCTGGCTGCAAGCAGATGGCAATTTAGCAAATTTATCTATCTGTGATGCTGGTTGTGGCGTTGGTAGCCTCAGCATTCCCTTGGCAGAAGCTGGTGCTAAGGTCTCTGCTAGTGATATCTCAGAAAAGATGGTGGGGGAAGCTGCTACTAGAGCCCAAGACAGTTTGGGTAATAGTAGTAATCCCACCTTTATGGTGCAAGATTTGGAGGAATTGAGTGGCAACTACCACACCGTTGTTTGTCTGGATGTGCTGATTCACTATCCCCAAGATAAGGCAGCACAAATGATCTCTCACCTGGCTCAGTTAGCAGAGTCTCGCCTAATTCTCAGCTTTGCTCCTAAAACCTTGGCACTGACTTTGCTCAAAAAAATCGGTGACTTTTTCCCAGGACCAAGTAAAGCTACCCGTGCTTACCAACACCGGGAAACTGATATTATCAAAATCTTGGCAGATAATGGTTTTACGATTCAACGCAACGAGATGACTAGCACACGCTTTTACTTCTCCCGTTTATTGGAAGCAACCCGAACTTCCGAATAGTAGACTGGTGTAGGCTTCTAATTTGTAATACCAAATCTGGTTGAAAAAAAACGTGTTACTTTGCCCCCTAAATCCCCCAATTCTGGGGAACTTTGAGTTCGGACTCCCCCAGAATTGGGGGCTGGGGGGCTTCAAAAACCTTCGTTTTGTTGTAAATGTTTCCAAATATTAATTTCGCCAGCAGCATCGCGCAGCGTAACGCACCGCATCGCAGGTAGAATCATTTTCAACAATCGCCTAAGTAGGCAACAGACAACTTTGGGAAAATCTACTTTCATCACCTGGTGGTGAAAGTTTTTTCATTGGGCTCCCCTTGAATTGAGACTTGGGAAAAAAGAATCCTCCTAAAGTATCTTCTCCTATTTCCTACTTTATGCGTCCTCAAACTTCTCAAAAAGTTCATCAAAACTTCATCTAGTCTACATTTAAAAGTTGTTATACCAACCGTAGACTAGAACTGTAAATGCACCGTGAGCAAGCCCTCGAATACCGGACGGGGGCTTTTTGTTGTCTAGCGCTAAGCGCTGGGGAATCGGGAATAAATAAAACATCCTCTAACACTTTATCAAATCTTCAGTGAAGAGTCCGCCGAAATTGGGCAGGAGTCTGGCCAGTCCAACGCTTGAAAGCTCTGCGGAATGCCCGGTCTTCTGAGTAACCCAACAGAAAAGATACGGCTTCAATACTGAGTCTAGGGTCACTTAGGAATTGTCGTGCATTGGCTTCGCGAGCCTCGTCTAAGAGTTGGCGAATAGTGATACCATGCTCCTGGGTCAAACGTTGTAGAGCCCGTAAACTCAGATGCATCCGTTGTGCAAGTGCCTCTGCACTATATTCAGAACGCTCAGCATTATAAGCGATCGCTTCACGTACTTTGGCTAATTCTGGAGAATCGCTGGGAATTGTTAAGCGTTCTCGCACTAGGTCTAGATGACCCTGAATATAATGAAATAAATGGGTATCCTGTTGCTGAGTTGGTTGCTCCAGAGCTTCTGAACTAAACACAAGAGCATTGTACGGTTGCTGAAACTTGACTGGAGTGCCGAAGAAGTCCTCATAAACCTGGAGTGAACCAAAGGGCTGATGAGAAAAGTCAACCCGAATCAGTGCATTTTCTGCTTCGATAAATTCCTTACCGAAACGTGCTCCCAATGCCATTCCCATCTCCGCTGCATAGCCCCCATCTTCTGCATCCATAGGGTGATACATCTGGAGAGTCGCCTCTGGGGGAGTTTCCACTAGTGCCATGTGTAATTTATCGGACATAAGCGATCGATAACGGATTAAAGTCTGTAGAGAAGATCGCAGATCTTTCGCATAGCGGGCGGCGTGAACTACAGGGCCAAAGTAGGAGAAGGGGGCTGCACTAGCCATCTCTAGAGCCAAAGCTTCACCAGGGTAGGCTTCCCCCAGCAATCGCCAGACAGCGGGAACCGCATTTTGGGGCAGGCGGGCATCTGGATCAATCAGATCAGTACGGGTTAATCCCGTAACAGCGGTAATCTGCTCCATCGGTATTCCACGGGCAATTGCATAAACAATGGTACTAGCCACCAAACTCGCTAGCATTTGGGGTTGGTGCAACTTGTCGTGAAATGTCCGTTTTGGTTCGCCCATTGTCCTTATCAAACTTCTTCAAAACAGCGAAATTAGTAGATAGCAAGGCACTGATGGCATCTTAACCTGTTGGTTGTTGGTTATTGGTTGCTTGTTGTTTGTACTTTTTCCCAGTAAAGCAAAAATCAAAGGAGTAGAACGATGAGTCAAGCTAATTTGAAAGAACGATTTGATGTGAAGCAGCTTCTCAAGAAACCCGGTGAAGGAGAGAAGACGGCAACTCACATGAACATCAAAGCACGAGCCAGAGACATGGGTGGTGATTTCTCAGTGATGGAGGGTGTGATTAATCCCAAGGAGTTGCTTGCCCCTCACACCCATAAGTTTGAAGATCAAATGGTTTTTGTGATTACCAGCGAGTTGGTGTTCGAGCTCGGTGGTGCAGACGGCTTAAGGTTTACAGCTCCCGCAGGCAGCTACGTGCAAAAGCCACGGGGTATTCTGCACGCCTTCTGGAATGTTACAGATACACCAGCGCGTTATATTGAGCTATCCGGCAGGGATGGTTTTGAAGGTTTCGTTGACTCCCAGCAACAGGGTGCTCTTAAAAGTGCAGGAAATGCAGAGCGGGATTGGGGGATGATGTGGAACCTCGAAGAACTAGTACGGCTGATGAAGGAGAACCAACTCACAAGTCTTGCAGGGTTAGATGTGCAACACTTGACAAGCCTGCCGAATATTCCGGAAGCAATCACCAAGTTGTTAGAAAAAAAGGGTTAGGTATTAGGTGGTAGGTGTTAGGTGTTAGGTGGTAGGTGAAATGGAAATTTTCCACTAGTGGTACAAGGAATCTAGATTCAATTTTCACAGAACAATTTTAGCTAGACAATGCTTGAAATATCTGTTTGGTATAGTTTCCCCTTTATACAGCAAGCCCCAATTAGATGAGTGTGAGCTTACCGCATTCATCTTTCCTGAAAACCTGACACCTAATACCTATGTCAAAATCACTATGAAACCATTTAAATTATCTACTCACCCAAGGCATCAGTTGTGGAGATTTTTGGGAATAGCGATCGCTGCGGTTTATTTTACCTGGATTTTAGGGGTTAATACTACAACCATTGCAATTGCCACAACAACCGCGACCGCTACACCCTTGATAGCTCAAACTGAAACTGAAATTCCAGAGTCGAGGGAATTATCGAATACTCCCATTGTTTTTCCCTCTAGTGCTGAGGTTGATGCCAAAACTCAAGTATTATTTGAGCGATTTTTTGAGGGATTTGGATCTATTAATATCTTGATTATCTTTTTGCTTACCTTAGGACCTCTCAAGCTGATTGGTACTTTTGCTAAGCTGACGATGAATGCTGAGCCAGCACTGCGTCGCCAGCTTGCCTTTCGTAGTTTTGGTATCTCAACTTTGGTGATTTTTGGGGTAGCACTCCTTTCTAAACGTGTTTTGAAGTCATGGCAAATTGAGGTCTCAGCAATGCTCATGACGACAGGTATTATCCTCTTTTCTGTCGCTCTAAAAAAAGTACTATCGCAGTATAATCCCTCCGCAACTAATAATGAAACTCCAGTCAAACCATCCCTAGAGTTAACCCTCAATCCCTTAGTCTTTCCCTCTATCTTAACTCCCTACGGCATTGGTGTGGTAGTTACCCTGAGCGCCATTTTCGGACGTATGGCAATTGCTTCGGATACTCTCTTTTTGCTGCTGTTGGTGGTGATGGTTCTTAATTTGGGGGCAATGTTAGCTGCCCGCCCTCTTTTGTCTATCATCAAACCTGTCACTCTGAGAATTCTCGGTTTTGTCTTTGGGGTGATGCAGGTAGCTTTAGGGCTAGATATGATTATTACAGGACTAAAAATCGAAGCGATCGCACTAAAATTTTTATTCGATAGTTGACTGTAGGGGTTAAGCATTAGCGCTAGCATATTGCCCATAAAATAAAAGTTTTTGTCCGCCAATGCTTAACCCTTCCGGGATTTATGCAAGATTTCAGATTAAAGAAACTTTTGTCAAATCCTCTTCCCTCCTTCCCTTCTTCCCCTGTTGCCTGTTGTCTGTTGCTTGTTGCCCGTTATCTGTCTCCAGAACAAACCCAGCATCTTCGATCATCTGGAAGTCATTATATGCGGCTTGACCTGGTGTAGTTAAATAGTCACCAATAAAGATGGAATTAGCTGGATAGAGTCCTAGGGGTTGGAGGGACTTGAGGTGAACTTCTCTACCTCCGGCAATGCGGATTTCTTGGGCTGGGAGCAGGAAGCGGAATAAACAGAGAATGCGTAAACAACGGCGGGGGTTTAATTCTCGGATTTCGGCTAAGGGAGTACCAGGGATCGGAATCAGAAAGTTAAGGGGGACACTGGTTACATCTAGTTCCCGCAGAGAATAGGCTAGGTCGATGATATCTTCATCAGATTCTCCCATACCCAGGATACCTCCACAACAGGTAGTGATGCCCGCAGCTTGCACATTCTTAATTGTCGCTACCCTGTCATGGAAGGTATGGGTAGAGCAAATTTGGGGGTGGTAGTTTTCCGAAGTATTGAGGTTATGATTTACCCTGTCTACTCCTGCTTCTGCTAAGCGGTGTGTTTGTTCTTCGCTCAACAGTCCCAGACAAGCACAGACTTTGAGCTCATATTTACCCTTTACTTCCCGCACTGCCTCTAGAACCTTGGTAAAGACAAATTCGTTAGGAGAGCGTCCAGATATAACAAAGCAAAAGGTTCCTGACTTTAATTCTTGGGCTCTTGCAGCCGCATTGAGGATTTTTTCCTTAGCTAGTAAAGGATACTTAGCAATCTCTGCTGTTGAGATTTTAGACTGGGAGCAGTAGTTACAGTCTTCTGGACACAAACCACTCTGAGCATTGAGGAGGAAGTGAAGTCGCACCCGATTTTCCCAGTAGTGATAGCGCACTCGGTAGGCAGCAGCTAGTTGTTCGAGGAGAACTACATCAGGAGCATTGAGCACAGCTAAGGCTTCCTCTCTGCTAAGGAGCTCACCTGCCAGGGAACGCTCAGCCAGAAGGTTCCAGTGGGGAAGGTTTTTCGAGAATTGGCTCATGATTGGTTGTTCGTTGTTAGTTGTTGGTGGCAAAAATGGTAACTGCTCAGCTTTGTCATCCGGTGCATCCCATTTTGGTCAACTTTTGTTAGACGATTAAATCATACCTTAATACAGCTCAAAGCCTTACAAATGACCAATGACCAATGACCAATGACGACTTTCACCAGTTAACTTTAATATTGCCGATCTACTTAACTTTCTGTCTTAGTTTCTAAGAATAGTCGGGCTCTTTTTAAGTAGTCCCATCCTCTTTGATTCCAAACTTTTTCTGTTTCTGTAATCTTTTCAATCCATCTAGCTACTTTTGGTCCAGTCCATGAGCCCCCATCTGGTGGTTTTTGTTGCAGTTGGACTGTTAATTCTTGGAATTGTTGCTCATTTAGTAAGGGTTCTTTTCCTCGACGATGTTTAAAGCTGTTTTTCTTTAGATTTTTGACTCCTTCTTCTCCTAATTCATTATATTTATTAAGAATTTTAAAACTATATTGATAATTTAGTCCTACCGCGAGGGCTGCATTTTTGATAGTCCAACCTAGGGATATCTTCCACAATAAATGCCATCTTCTGGCTTCTACCGGTTCTTTACAGGTTCTGTACTTGTTTTTTAGTTCATCTGAACTAAAATGGTTCGCTAAATAGGCTTTTTTGGGCATTTGACATTCTGTCTTTTCTATTTAGTTTATCATAACCGGATTTAACTAAAAGTCTCAACTACTGCCGTGGCATACCTAAAATGGTGGAATAAGTGTAGGTTGGGTTACTGTAAAATAAATCAAAAATCAAATTACCTAACACCTAACATCAATATGGTTCTGGGTTATAAATCTTTGGTCACTACAGCATCTCACCTCAGCAGTTATCTCTTATCTGCCGCATTGCTTTGGGGTGGTACAGCACAAGCGCAGATGAGAATTTCACCTCTGGTGATTGAAGTGGAAGCACAGCGGGGTCAGGCTCAGGGGGTTATCAGTGTTACCAATACCAGTAGTGAGACTTTTCGGGCTCGTGTATATGCTGAACCTTTTACCTATAACCGCGATACTGGCTTTAGCACTTTACAGTCTAGTCCCAGCGACCTCACTACTTATCTACAATTTTCACCGAGAGAACTAACCGTAGCACCAGGAGTGACCCGCCGGGTACGCCTAATTTCTCGCTTTCCCCCCAGCTTACCAGAAGGGGAATATAGAGCAGTGGTGTTCACTGAAACTTTGAACCAGGCAACCGACGCTACCGGCAATCGTGTTGCTCTGACGGCGAGAATCGGTACTACTGTTTATGTACGTCAGGGAGATTTGTCTCCTAATCTGACAGTGGAGAGTGCTAGTTGGAACTCAGAACAAAAGCAGATACAACTGCTAGTGCGTAACACAGGTATGGCTTCAGTTCGCCCTGTCGCTAGCTGGACTTTGCAACAAGGAGCAACTGTTGTAGAAAAGGGCAGTATTCAGCCAACTGGTATTGTTGCTCAGAGCGATCGCTATTTTCTGTTAAAGTATCCGAACCAAGACCAACCTATTCCTACTTCTGGTCAATATCAGCTTACAGGTGAGTTGGTCTGGTCTGAAGACGATGAGCAACGTACACAACCGTTTAACGTTGAGTTGACTATTCCTGCAAATGCAGCAGCTGGTCAGTAGCTATAGTTCGGTTTATCTTGTTTTTTGGTAATGGGGATTGGTGGCGTGACACACCTAACATGGTGGAAGAAGTAGGTTGGGTGTAGCGCTAGCGTAACCCAACAATAGAGAACATTCCGTTGGGTTTCACTTAAATACTTGATATATCTAATATTTTATAGCAAGTGTCCTAAGATTATAAAAATATTCGGTAGTATCTTGACTCCTTATATCTTTCTAGCAACGGTTAATTGCTATCTTCCGATTCAGCAGTGCAGTTGTTAGACAGTTAACTAGTAGGATATACAGCGCTGCGCGCTGGTATGTTTACAGATACTGGAAGGCTGCTGATGCAGCTTTATGAACATTAAAATCATGCTTAGTCAGCTCTTTTCTAATGGCTGTTTTCACTTTATGCCACCAATGTTCAATCGGGTTAAAATCAGGAGAATAACTGGGTAAAAAGAGTAACTCACACCCAGCTTTTTCGATAACTTCTCTGATTCGGCTTGACCGATGAAAAGGAGCATTATCCATAATAATTACCTGTCCGGGTTTCACTTTAGGTAACAAACACTTCGACAACCAAGCCTCAATTAATTGGGCATTGCAATATCCTTGATAAACCAGAGGAGCCAAAAACTCTCCTTGACATAAAGCCCCAATAATACTCAAGCGTTCCCGTCGTTTAGCCGGTTTTTTGCCGTGAAATCTCTTTCCTTTTTCACTCCAACCATAACCATAATCTTCATTGTTATCAATTCCACTTTCGTCCATGTAGACTAGCTGTTCAGCTCTATATTGAGCAAGTTTTTCTATAAATTGACTCCTAGCTGATGATGAACGCTCTATGTAGGTGTAAGTTTTTTTTTACGAGTTATCCCTAATTTTTTCAGTCCTCGACTAATTGTATGACGACTTCCCTGACCCCAAAGCTCAGACATCTCTTGTTGTGTTTTGTCGCCGTTGCGTTCGACAAATTCTTTAAATTTTTGCCAGTCTTTAATGTTAGATACCTGAGGAGGTGGGCAGGGTGTAGATGGGGCTGTTGACCCAGTAGTTTGAAATTTATGTTGCCATTTATAGAGCGTTGGGCGACTAATATTGAGTAAGCGACTCACGGAGGTGAGCGGCACGCCACTATTGAGCAGATTCAGGGCACGTTGCCGTAAGTCTTGACTGTATGGGCAAGCCATAAGATAGTTAATGAGGATTATCTCGTAATTCTTCTACAGTATATATTGTAAATACATCAGCGCGCAGCGCTGTAATTACTCAAATTTATTTAAAAAATTATCAACATGAGTAAACCAAAGTGGAGTGCTGATGGAAGCCATATTCCTTCTCTAGAGCCTCATACTAAAGCAAAACATTTGATTCTTGAAAAATACATTGAGAATTTAGTTTACACACTTTATGCAAAAACTCGACGAGGAGAAACAAACTTTACTTTTATTGATGGATTCTGTGGCGGTGGAATATATAAGAATGATGATACTGGACAAGAGTGGGAAGGTTCTCCCTCTAGAATTATAAAATCTGTCCGAGAAGCACATAGGAAATCAAAACGTACTTATCCAGAGCCATTAAATATTAAATATATTTTTATAGATAGTAAAGAAAGTCACTTAAACTGTCTTAAAAACTACTCAATGAGCAAAGCTGGTTTAGAAAAATTAATTGATGAAAATCCGCATACATATAACGACGATTTTGGACAAATAATAGAGCAATGCGTATTTTTAAAAGGTGAGTTTGAAGATTTTTTGAACTACTGCGTGATGACGATTAATTTTCATAAAGGTCATTCTTTCTTTTTTCTAGATCCCTTTGGATGGACAGATGTGTCAATGAAAACAATTAGAACAATCAATAGTATCAAAGGTTCTGAAATATTGTATACTTACATGATTGATTATATAAGAAGATTTCTTATTGAGAGATATACAAGTCAAAAGCATGGTTTTAAGGAAGTTCTTGAAGCTGACGGATACTATGAGGCAGCTAATCTAGAAGAT
The DNA here is from genome assembly GCA_010672925.1 of Symploca sp. SIO1C2. Lineage (GTDB taxonomy): Bacteria > Cyanobacteriota > Cyanobacteriia > Cyanobacteriales > Coleofasciculaceae > Caldora. The sequence goes on from JAAHFP010000016.1 coordinate 62,675, forward strand.
AGCAGTGTGGGAGAACAGTGCTACCTAAGAGATCAAACAGTAAAACTCTTTCTAGAGAGAGGTCAATCAAAATACGTGTTTACTTTTGCACTCATTCCTAGAGGAGAAAAGCTTGTAAAGTATTATTTATTACATCTTTCACAAAATTTGACTGCATTAGAGGTGATCAAAGAATGCTTTGATTATGAAAATAATTTAAATTATCAATATCACTATGAGATATATGGATACGGATTTAATACAGCTAATTATTATAATCAAAATCAAACAAAGCTGGAACTAAATATTACTAAAGACAGTTATGAAGTCTGTATGAATAAGTTAGATAAAGATGTTGGGAAACTTATTTTTAACAATCCAGATGGTATTGATTTTAAACAAATTCTACAAAAGACTATGCCTTTAAATCCAGCTAACAGAAGACTTTATAATGAATATTTAAATAAATACATAAACGAACAAGAATTAGAAGTTTTGAGAAATGGGAAATTGTTAAAGTCCAAAAAAATTAAATTCAGAAAAAATGATATAATTAAAGTAGTTCAAAAATATCAAACATCTTTATTTCATAAGAGTAACTTTTTTAAATGATTTGCAATAATTAAGCCCATAATACTCTCCAACTATAACTGGAGTACACAATGTCTATAATCAAAGGTACAGAAACAATTGTTAATCCTCTCCAAACAAGCGCTCTTAATAAAAAAGGGTTATGCGACTATGTAGTTAACGTAGCATCAGGATGTCTACATGGATGTAGTTTTTGCTACGTTCCTTCAACCCCAGCAATTAGAACCAAACAAACACAATTGCACCACAAAGGAGTAAGCAATCCTCAGATGGATTGGGGGCAATATCTCTTTGTTCGTGAAAATATTCCTGAAAAACTAGAACAATTTTTAAGTCGCAAGAAAACTTGGAGAGAAACACCAGAAGGTAAGGGGGTAGTTTTACTTTGTTCTGGCACTGATCCTTACCAAAACAAGCAGACGGCAACTGTTACCCGTAGTGCTGTTCAGGTTCTATTGAAATATAACAAAAGAGTTAGAATTTTGACTCGTGGTCTATCGTGGATTAATGATCTTGATGTGCTTAACAACGAGAACGTTATTGTGGGAATGAGTTTGCCCTACCTAGATGATGAACTCAGTCGCAAGATTGAACCTCAAGCACCTCCCCCTAGTAAACGTTATCGAGCATTGCAGGAAGGTCATAAAGCTGGATGTCGGTTATATGTAGCGATGGCTCCTACACCTCCTACTATGACTTTAGAGCACTTCAAAACAGACCTCGAACAAATTATGTATCTTAATCCAGAGGTGATATTTTGGGAACCGATCAATGCTCGTGGGACTAATGGCAAACGGATGCTAGCAGCAGGTTTAGAGTTTACTAGTTCTATTATGAGCAAACAATCCTGGGTAGAAACCTTTGTCAGACAATGGGAAGATATTGAAACTGCTGCTAAAGAGTTAGGATGTCTAGAGCGGCTTCATATTTGGCCGGATCCTGAACTAAGAGGATATATTGATCAAGCTAAGTTAGACAAATGGTTATATCAGCCAACTGTAGAAAAATGGAAGACTCAAACAGACAAAAAGGTTAAAACTCAGGTTGCTAAGGCTACTCTTCGTAAAAGAGGAAAGACTACTGCAATACTTTAGCCGATTGGGTGAAAATGATTTTACCCTGTAATGCGTTACACTACGCGATGCTGGTAGCGAAATATTTAGTAATATATCTTAGCTGCTGAATGCCCCCTAAATCCCCCTAGAATCCCCCTCCCGTCCCCCTTTGAAAGGGGGAAGCCAGAGGATGCTACGCTCTTGTTTCCACGGACGGGGGACTTTGAGTCCGGGCTCCCCCAGAATTGGGGGCTGGGGGGCTTCAATAACTTTCCTCTCGTCGCCGATGTTTCCAATTGTTAATTTCGCCACCAGTATCCGCTACGCTAACACACCCTACGATAGGTACTTTGTGCTCTTTGTGTCTTTGTGGTTCATTCACTCAATATTTTTCTCATATCATGCTAGGACTAATGACTAGTGTGGTAATAGGAATTACCGATGGCACTTGGGCTCAAACTAACAGCAACTTGCTGGAACCGGTTAATTCGGAAAATGCGGCAACCGATGACTTCACTATTCTGCCTGTAGGAGTCAATGTTGGTGAACGTGCCGTGATTTTCACCGTCTTGGTCAGGGGACAAGAAGATGGCTCTCAGGCAGTTGATTTTGCTCAATGGCTAGTACCTTATGATACGGTAATTAAGGCATTAAAACTAGAGGTTACCTCTTTAGCAGATGGTCAGTTAGAAGTGCGATCGCCTGGTTTAATTACTCGCATCAACCCCAGTCAGTTACGCAATGACCCAGAGTTAGGCTTAGTCTTTTCTATTGAAGAAGTGCAAACCTTACTGGGGGTTCCTACTGAATTTGATATCAATGAATATGCGATCGTTTTCAATCCTCCCTGGTTAGGGAAAAAAGGAGGAAGAATTGGTATTACCGCAGCTCCTGTACAATTAGAAGGATTACCCCTAGTAAAGCCAGCTCACCTCACTTTGACTGCCATTGAGCAAGGAGTCAATGCTGCTGGTTCAGAAGCTGCTTCTCTGGATTACCAAGGAGAACTAATAGGGGTTGGTACTCTCTTAGATGGTAGTTGGTACTTTCGGGTAAACCAACCAGAATTGCTGGATTCTCGCACCTGGAATTTGGCGGAAGCTCAGTATTTACAACAGACAGATACAGCTGATTATGTCATCGGTTCTCAGCCGAGTTTTTGGCGCACTCAGACTGCTGGGGATTATTGGGGTTTTACCACTATCCAGCGACAGGGATTTACTCCGCCAGGATCTTTGGGAGGGGGTGGGTTTATTCCAGGGCAAAGGTTGCAGGCTTCCCAAGTAGGTAGGACAATTGTTGGCGAAGCAGAAGCAGGAACTTTGGTGCGGCTAACCCAAGGGTTTGGTGATCTTGTCCTGGCGGAAGTGCTGGTAGATTCTTCTGGTATCTATCGTTTTGATGATGTTCCCATTGGTGGTCGTTCCTTTGGTAATTATCGTGTTTTACTCTATCCTCAAGGACGCTTGACTGCTCAACCAGAAATTCGAGATGCGACCTTCTCTACTGTACCAGGACAAATCCCTGCTGGAGCTTCAGCAACTATTGTTTCTACTGGTATCCGGCGGCAGGCTTCTGGACGAGAAGACCAGAGTTTTGTGGGAGAATTTACTAATGTTCAAGGGGGAGTTAACCAACGCTGGGGAATATCGGAAAATATTACCATTGGGATTGGTGGTGTTTACGATCAAGTTCCTAGAGGTATCGGAGAAATTTTTTTTAGACCAGCAGCTATTCCTTTAGAACTAGCAGCTACTGTGGTTTCTCCTGATGAGGAAGAGAGTTGGGATGTCAATGCTAGCCTCCGTTATAACCCCACTGCTAATTTTAGTGCTCAGTTTAATAGTGACCGCTTTTCTCAACGTTTAAATCTCAACTGGCGAGTCTCCCCTAACTTTAGTTTACTGGGAATTTACAACAGTAGGGACAGTACAGCAGTTGGTGCGCAAACGGCTTTCAGTGGTAGAGGTTTTTTCACTTTTGCTCGTGCCACAATAGATACCGAAAATCGCTTCCGTTGGAATCTGACTCAACGGTTAGGGAGTTTAGAATTTACCCAGCAGGGGAATGAAATTGGTACTTTATCTAACTTAGACTACAATCTTTCTGGTCGTAGATTTCTCAATATCGGTCATTCCTTACTACTGAATTACGAAACCAGGAGTCAAAATCGCTCCGATAACCTGTTAACCTTAGGTTGGCGCTATCGTTCCGCAGCTAGGTCAGTGGATGGGAACCATCTGTGGTCTATGCAACTGGGGTACGGAGTTGGTAGTCGGGGTTCAGGACTAGTTACCACTGTGCAAATTGGAGCCATACCAGGTTTGCTGCTACGGGGACGTTATGAAGAGGTATCCGTAACCACGGGTCAGTCAAGTTATAGCATTGAGTTGCTTGCTAGTATAAATTTACAACAAGGAATTGCTCCTGGCGATCGCCAATCAGACCGCTTCCGGAATAAAGGTGGTGTATTAATTCAGCCGTTTTTTGACCGCAACAACAACGGCAAGAGGGATAATGGGGAAGAAATTTATACAGAAAATCCCGAATTACTGCTGATCCTCAACAACCAACCCTTCAAATCTTTTCGTCCCGAAATTCAGGCAAACCGCATTCTTGTCAGGCTACCTCCCGCAATTTATCGCTTGGATCTCGATCCTTCCGGTTTTCCCCTAGACTGGCAAGCAACAGTTGATGCCTATGCAGTAGAAGTAGTTGCGGGTAGTTACACTCTAGTACCTGTACCACTAATTCCGTCCTATACTCTTTCTGGTGTGGTTACTGATGCTGCTGGCAACCCAGTGGCTGGTGCTAGGGTAGAGGCTGTTACCTCGGATGCAGCACAGAGGCGATTTTCTGTCACTAATGGTGCTGGGGTGTACTATCTGGAGCGTTTACCCCAAGGTAGTTTCACTTTACAAATTAATGGCGAACCAGCGCAACCGGGTATGATCATTCTGGATGAGTCTTCTGAACCTTTCCAGGAATTGAATTTGCAGCAACCTAATTGAAGATAGACACGGGGACACGGAGACGGGTCGAAAGAGATTTTCATGCGGGGATTTAGTATGAACTGGTGGCTAGAGCGATCGCTTGTGGTAAGATTCGATGTTCCTGCACTTGAATGCGGGCATGTAGGGTTTCTGGTGTGTCGTTAGGTAAGATAGGGACAGCAGCTTGGAGCAAAATTGTTCCACTGTCTACTTCCAGGGTTACTAAATGAACTGTACAACCGGTAATTTTGACCCCAGCTTCCAAGGCTTGTTCTATTCCTCGTACTCCCTTGAAACTGGGTAATAAACTGGGATGAATATTGATGATTCGGTTAGGGAAAGCATTGATAAGTACCGAAGTTACTACTCGCATCCAGCCTGCCATTACTACCCATTCCACTTCATACTCCTGCAAAGTTTGGGCAATTTTGCTATCCAAATCCTCTCGTTGGGGATAGTCCCGGTGATTGAGTAGTACCGCTGGAACTCCCCAATTTTCGGCTCTTGCTGCCGCTTTCACCCCTGGATTATTGTAAATCAACAGTTGAATTTGGGCATTAAGTCGCCCATCTTGGATGGCTTGAGCGATCGCTTCAAAGTTAGTACCATTGCCAGAAGCCATAATCCCTAATTTTAAGGGAGGACTGTTGCTGGGTTGAGGGGGAACAACAGCAGGTGAAATCAGGCTGGGGGTAGCATCGGTATTCATAATATATCTACAAAATCGAATGGGAATGCTTCTTAACCTATCGTAGGGTGTGTTAGCACAGCGTAACGCACCACTTTATGGTTAAAATAATTTTCACCCAATCACTTTCACTATACTTTTGACCAATCCTCTATTGATAACTCTTTAATTTGTCCAAAATCAGATGTATTACGGGTAAGTAACATTGCATTGCTCACAAGAGAAATTGCAGCAATTTTGAGATCCATACTACCCAAACGTGGATATATTTTTCTCAAGCGTTGATACTCTAGACCAGCAGTACGATTAAATGGAATGATTGCAATTGAGCGATAATTATCCAAAAGCTGCTGTAGCCACTGATATGCCAATAACTGCTCATCCAAGCTTTTTGCCCTGGATATTACACTAAGACGACCTCTAATTTGTTCTTCGTAGGTAATGATAGTAACTGCAACTTCCTCTTTTTCTAGGATTTCCAACCTTGATAGAATTCGTCTTCCCTCTTGTCCATTACGCTGGATAAGACTAAGATGATCGGTGTCTAGAATATACATTACCAATCGCTAGTAAACTATTCAGCAGACTGCCGCCATTCTTTACCTAGACGAACTGCTTCATCGAAGGTAGGATCATTTTCAAAGCTGCCTGCTACTTTCATCCACCAAGGAGTTTCCTTTTTAAGTAAACCAGCAAGTAGTTGCTTCAACTGCGCTAGTTCTATTTCTAGAGCGGCAACTCGCGTTTCTAGGTATTGAGAGTTATGGTCGAGTTGCTGGGAAGTCATGGAAAGATATAGTAGTTCAGAGTCATGATCCTAATTATAGCATTTCAGAGTTTTCAAAAATAACATAACTATTATGAACCGTGCAATTAATCGTATGCGTCCAGTGCATCCAGGAGAAATTCTTCGCGAAGATTTCCTGAAACCTCTAAATCTGAGTGCTAATGCATTAGCTTTAGCATTGCATGTACCAGCTACCCGTATTCATGAGATTGTGAAAGAGCGTCGTTCAATTACTGCTGATACTGCTGAACGTTTAGCTCGCTATTTTGGGGGTGATGCTGCTTCTTGGTTGAGTCTTCAAGCTATGTATGATCTTAAAACATTATCAACACGGGATGAAATTATCCATCGAGTCGAGCCCCGTACCGCAATAACGTAGGGGCGCACCGACGTGCGCCCTCACCGACGTGCGCCCTCACCGACGTGCGCCCTCACCGACGTGCGCCCTCACCGACGTGCGCCCTCACCGACGTGCGCCCTCACCGACGTGCACTCACTACCTTACTGGATTAGAACCAGAGGGACACTGAATTTCCGCTGAACCTTGGCTGGGGGGAGTTGGCATAGCAGGTGGTGTTGAGGAAGGTTGATCAGTTTCACAAATCGCAGTAACAGTTGTGCTTTGCCCATCTTTCTCGATTACAAATACAGCACCGGTATAGCTACGCAATTCCGCAACCTTAGCTGTAGCAGTCATCATCACCTGTTGAGTGCCATCCCCTTGGGGTAAAATCTGGTAGCGATAAATCTCTGTTTCTGGTTCAATACCCAAACCAAGTTCTTGAAGATTGGAAACAAATTGCTTCCTTTCCAACATATAAATCTGTTGAACGCGGTTCATTGCTCCTATATAAGTTTTCCCTTCCGACTCTTGTGCTTTCTTTACTTGTGCTCCCGCATCAATAACTTCTGCATCGGGAGGCAAAGTTGTGGCATCATCAACTTTAGAGAATACCGCTGCCTCGGAGTTAAAAGCAGTTGGTCTAGGTTCTCCAGGATTTGTCCCTTCTATTTGTACTCGCAATTCCCCATCAGCAGTAAACTCCAGTATGGTCAATACCTTTTCCTCTTGTTGTGGTAAACTCACATCTAAATGCATCGGCTGGGAAGTCGGATCAATCTGATATCCAAACGGCAGAGCAAAGCGAGTACCTTCCCCGTAGGGAAGCACCATAAATAATTCCCCTTCCTGGGTAAAAATCCAAATCAGCTTCTCTCCAGATGAAGGATCTTCCACTTCCCATCGGCCTTGTAAACGCTTAACCACTGCATCGGTGCTGGAATTACTCGGAGATTGAGCAACTAAAGGCGCGATCGCTGATTGAGCAATAGCAGTAGTATTGATGGTACTGAGTAGTCCCACTAGTAAGCTGGATACAAGCAGTTTGGGAGTATTCTTCATGGGAAAGAAGAGAGTAAATTTCAAATCTAACATGTTCCACCCACAAACTTTCCTGTAGGTAAGCAACAGGCAACAGGAAAGGGTGTAGAGACGTTGCATGCAACGTCTCTACAAGGTTGTCGTGGTTTGTTATCCCCTGATTTGGTATGAGACTGCTACCTACTACCTACCACCTACCACCTAAATTTTAATGACAACCAAAAATGTCATTGACAACTGTAATAGTAAATAATATATTTAAATAATGAACAGTTTGCAGCAGTTGCGAGAGAGTAACTCCAGATGGTCACTCAATGAATTTGTCCTAGTGATCAATGGTTTGTTACCTCAATTTTTGCCAGTACAGAAAGCCCATACTCGAGTTCGAGAGGATATTACCCCTCGCTTGGTGCGGCATTACGCCACCCAGGGAATGCTTGATGAACCACTCAAAGAAGGACGGGAAGCTCGTTACACCTATCGCCATTTATTGCAACTGCTAGTGGTACGTCGCCTGTTAGCGGAAGGTTATGGTGCTAGTGCCATCGATAATTTAGCAACCTCCAAAGACAACACGGAGTTAGAAGCGCTGCTACAAGGAGGAGTTCAATTGGCTCTCACTGCCGCTAATCCAGCCTTAGGGTTTCTACAGCAAATCAAAAAACGCCAGTCTCTCCCCATTTCTCCACCACCAGCAACTGTTCCAGCTAAATCAACTCATACCGACACTGTAGCTTATCCCCAAGCAGCTACTAGTAATTGGACAAAGATGGAGATTTTGCCCGGTTTGGAAATCCACATCCGAGAGGACTTTAACTATCCCCATAGTCCTCAGGAACAGAACAACTTACTACAATACATGGCTCAACAATTGCTTACTTTCTCTACCAAGCGGAGGTCAAAAAAATGAAAGTTCCTGAGATTGAATTTATTCCCCTGCGTAATGGTGTCAGTTCAGATACCACCACAATTCTGGATGTACTGGTGAAAATTGTACCACCGGAGCCGGAAGCTAATATCCAAAGACCAGCCCTCAATCTTGGCTTGGTAATAGATAGGTCTGGTTCCATGCAGGGGAAAAAAATTTTGTATGCTCGTCAAGCGGCTTGCTATGCGGTAGAGCAACTCCTACCAACTGACCGTGTGAGTGTCACAATTTATGATGACCAGGTAGAGACCTTAGTTGCTAGTACTCTGGCCAAGAAGAAAACCCAGATTACTCGTCAGATTGAACGCATTCAAGCGAGAAACGCCACCGCACTCCATGCTGGTTGGGTAGAAGGAGGGGTGCAAGTTAGTCAGTATTTTGCTCCTGAACAGTTAAATAGGGTGATTTTGCTCTCTGATGGATTGGCAAATCAGGGGGAGACTAATCCCGATGTTATTGCTTCTGACGTCAAGGGTTTGGCGCAACGAGATGTTAGTACCACAACTATGGGAGTTGGTGATGATTATAACGAAGACCTCCTGGAAGCAATGGCGAATAGTGGGGATGGGAACTACTACTATATCGAGTCTTCAGAGCAACTTCCAGAGATTTTTCAGATGGAACTCCAAGGCTTAATGGCTACCTTCGGACGCAATGTTACCCTAGGAATTGAGCCTCAAGGTGAAGTGGTACTAGTGGATGTTTTCAATGATTTGGAACTTACTCATCAGGGTCAGTTCAAGCTACCCAACTTAGTGCTAGGTAATCCTTTTGTAGTGGTGGTGCGGCTGAAAGTACCAGCAGTGGCAGGGGAACAACAGGCAGATTTGTGTCAATTCTCCTTAGCTTGGGATGGTAACGAACAAGAGGAACGTTTCCAACAGCAGGCAATGTTGCAACTACCAGTGTTAGCTAAGGCCGAATTAGAGGAATTACCTTTTAACCCAGAGGTACAGCGACAGGTTGCTTTGATGATGTCAGCAAGAGCTAAGCAAGAAGCTGTACAACGAGTAGACCAAGGAGAGTATGAGATAGCTAGTCAATTAATCAATGATACCAGACAACAACTGCTGCGGGCCCCTCAATCTCCACTGATTGAACAAGAGGCACAGTCTCTAGTTGAGCTAGATGCAGATCTTAAGGCGCGGCGGTTGCGACAGTATCGCAAGCGTTCTCATTACGAGTCTCACCAATATCAAAAAAGCATGAGGCAATCTTCCCTTGGAGACTACTATACCAAACGCCGCGATCGCCAATCTTCTTATCAAAATTACCCCCATCAGCATCAAACAAAAGCTGTAAGAAGTCGGATCAAAGTTATCCAAGGTGATATTACTAAACAACCGGTGGATGGGATTGTTAACTCTACTAATAAATATTTTTCCCGTGATGTTGGTGTTGCTCGTGCCATTAACCGTGCCGCTGGACCAGAGTTGCAAGAAGCTTTTCAGCAGTTAAAGAGTTGTAGGCTTGGTGAAGCCAAACTTACTTATGGTTATCATCTTCCTTCAAAATGGATTATCCACACCGTTGTTCCTAATTGGCAAGGAGGTCATCAAAGAGAGGAGCAGATATTGGTTCAATGTTACCGTAACTGCTTAACTTTGGCAGAGCAACAATCAATGCGTACTATTGCTTTTCCTGCCATCAGTACCGGAGCACGAGGTTTTCCTGCGGACAAAGCTGCCAAAATTGCTGTGCGAGAAGTAGGCAATTTTCTGGCGAACAATTCCTCAATTGAGAAGGTAATCTTTGTCTGTTTTGAGAATAGAGATTACCACTCCTATCAGGATGCTTTGCAGTAGTTTGGCAAGATATTTACTTGAGCGAATCAAGGTTTCAACGAGCACAAGAACATCATTCAAAGAATTACACCTAATATCAAATCCGGTTAAGACACAAGATATTCATTTGCCCCCTAAATCCCCCAATTCTGGGGGACTTTGAATTACTTTTACCCTGATATAAGAACCTAATTTGGTATAAGCAGCAAGGAGAGTGAATATGACTCAAGAAATTATGGGAGTACAAGCAAGTAAAGGTAATGTGTTTGCCGATTTAGGTTTAGACAACTCTGATGAATTACTTGTCAAAGCAGAACTTGCTCGTAAAATTAGCAATATTATCACTCAGCAGCAAATGACACAGGCTGAGGCAGCAAAGCTTTTAGAAATTGATCAACCGAAAATATCTGCTTTAATCAATGGACAGTTAGCCGGTTTTTCGATTATGCGCCTGTTTCGCTTTTTAAACGCTTTTGATCAAGATGTTGAAATGGTCATTGATACAGGTTTCACTGGGGAACTGTGTCTTCCCCTAGAAGCTGATCGCTTACTGCATCAACGAAGCTGAGCTCACCCACTTTATCTTTCCCCAATCACCAAATCCAACAATCAGTCGTGGAACAGGCTTCTAGCCTGTCTTAATAGTGAGTACTAGGGAGCGAGACGCTCCCACTACAAATTTTATTTGCACAAAATTGGGATGCTCCCAGTGAGATATGGTGTTCTTTTTTGCGATCGCGCCTACTGCAATAACGAAGCTGAGCTCACCCACCTTATCTTTCCCCAATCACCAAATTCAACAATCATTCGTGGAACAGGCTTCTAGCCTGTCTCAATCTCTGTAGTAGCAAGATTTCAGTTCCACAGGGTAATAATTTGCAATAACTTATGCCAATAGAGAGATGCGATTGCTTACAGCACTAGCTCCACTAATCCCTTAAACTGGGAAGCATCGGTTGTTGTCTCACTTCCTTATGTCCAAAGTTGCTAACTTCGGGAAATTGTTGCTAATCAATATAGTGGCCTTGCTGATTAGCAGATTAGCAAATTCCGAATTCGTCAGTCAATTGGATGCTCGTTTGGTGTTAGTTGTGACCTTGGTTTTAATCGGGGTGTCTGCTGTTATCGAATCAAGTACTCCAACAACAAGTGGAAAACCTACAAGTTGGCGTTGGCTTAAAGATTGGCTACAGATTGCAGTTGTTGGCTTGATTCTAGGTTTAGGGATTCATTATCTATGGAAGGGTCAATGGATCTTGGGAGTTGCTTTTCTGGTTTTAATCCCATTTCCTCTGCTGTTACCAATTATTGTTCGGTTTATCAATACACTCAGGCAAAAAATTAAGGAAAGGCTAAAGCCGCAATTAGATAAAAAAATAGATAGCCTTGCAGGAAATGTTGTCACCAAAGTTGAGGAAATTGAATTTAAGTCCGAATATTACCAAAGCTTAATCTATACCTGTCGAGATTATCAAACCCAGGGATTGGATAAAGACCGTATTCTGAAACTGGAAAAGGTGTTTGTGCCACTCAAGATTGTTTCCAAGGAGGTGGTTCAGGTAGACTCTAAAATGATTCAGGAAGTGGAGCATAAAATAGAAAACCCTAAGGAAAAGCAAATTTGGCATTTTTTAGCAGCGATGAGTCGATATCCGGCATTTCGACGCATGGCAGTGTTAGGTGCGCCAGGTTCTGGTAAAACGACACTTCTGAGACATTTGACTCTCACTTATGCCACCAAGCAAGAGCGAAAACTGCATCCTCAGGCACCAAAACTGATTCCGGTGTTGTTGTATCTCCGAGATGTGCGTCAGATGATTGCCCAGAAAAAACCACCTTTGGCAGAATTAATCACCGAACAGGTGAAGCGGCAACGTAAACTTCAGCCTCTTAACCCACCTTTTAACTGGTTTGCCGAGAAATTAAGTCAAAGGGAATGTTTAGTCATGCTAGATGGGTTGGATGAGGTAGCCGATGAAATCGAGCGCCAGCAAGTGAGTCTTTGGGTGAATGAGCAGATGGAGACATACCCAGGCACTCCTTTTATCCTTACTTCTCGACCATTTGGTTATCAGAGTGCCCTGCTACAACAAGGGGTAACTGTCTTAGAAGTACAACCGTTTAACCTTAAGCAAGTGAAACAGTTTATACACAGCTGGTACTTGCAAACCGAGGTGATGAGTCGAGCTGGGGAAGAAGATTTGGGGGTGCGTGAAGAAGCTAAACAACAAGCTGATGACTTAATTGAGAGGGTTAGAAAAAGCTCACCTTTAGCAGCAATGGCAGTTAACCCTTTGCTACTGACAATGATTGCTACTGTTCACCGTCGCGGTAATGCTCTGCCGGGAAAACGGGTTGAGCTGTATAAGGAAATTTGTCAGGTTTTGCTAGAGAAACGACTTAGAGCGAAGAAAATTGACGAGCCTCTAAGCGCAACCCAAAAGCAATCGGTGTTGCAAGTACTGGCACTGGCGCTTATGCAGAAAAAAACTCGTGAATTTGCTCTCTTGGAAGGAGTATTTCTGATTCAAGGTAAATTAGCAGAGGTGGCTGGTGCAGCGAATTCCCAAAAGTTCTTTGAACAAATTAAGGATGTCAGTGGCTTGTTAGTGGAAAAAGAGCTGGGTGTTTATGAATTTGCTCATCTGAGTTTTCAGGAATATTTAGCAGCGGTTCAGCTTAAGGAAACCAACCATGAGAAGCTTTTAATTGGCAATATTAATAATCCCTGGTGGGCTGAAACCATTCGTCTCTATGCCGCTCAGACTAATGCTAGTAGCCTTATTCGTACAGTCTTAGCTTTACCCTCTCCCTCAGTAGAGGCTTTGGCACTAGCCTATGATTGCCTAGAAGAGGGATTGAGTGTTTATCCAGAGGTTAAACGGCAGCTAGACGAAAGGATGGAAGCAGATTTAGGAAAGCTGATGACTGAAGGATTCCAGTTAGCAGCTAACGTACTGTTATCCCGACGACTGAAAAATCTAGTGCGAATTGAGGAGAATGTTGAAATTGACCTGAGCTATATCACTTGCGCAGAATATCAGTTGTTTATTGATGATAAGCGCCAAGCAGGTAAAAATCGCCAGCCAGATCACTGGCAAAACTATAGATTTCCCCCTGGAGATGCTCAAAAGCCGATTACTGGAATACGAGCTAGTGATGCCGAAGAGTTTTGTGAATGGTTGACTCAGCAGCAGTCTGCTCTGGGATTTAGATATAGACTGCCCACTTTAGCAGAAGCTGAGGAAAATCCAGCTACAGAACAACAGATTGGCTGCTGGTGCAATGATGAGGGAAGGAAAGTAATTGTTGGAGTAGAAGCAACTCAGTTGCAGAACTGGCACAGTAATTTAACTGGGGTCATTATTCTCAAAGGCGTCTTCAAGCGCAATAATCTCAAGCGCAACTTCAACTTTGTTCTCAACAGCGACTTCAACCAAGTCCTCAACCGCAACCTCAACCGCAGCCTCAACTACGTCCTCAAACGCAACCTCAAGCGCGTCCTCAACCACAATTTCAACCGTGTCCTTAACCACAATTTCAACCGCGTTCTCAACGAAATTCTCAACAATGATCTTAACCCTAACCTAAACCGCAACCTCAACCAAGTCCTTAACAACAACCTCAACCGTGACCTCAACTACGTCCTCAATCTCGACTTTTACGGCAAGCTCAACCGCAAGTTCAATCTCGATCTCTACGGCAAGCTCAACCGTGAGCTCAATCGCGACCTCAACCACGTCCTTTATGAGAGAATTGAAGCAAACGAAGCTAGTGATTTCCTAATTTTGTACTTCCCTCTACTTTGTTTGATTGTTATCTATCATGTTTTGTTAGTAGCCTATAAAGCAGCATCCCAAAATAAAGAAGTGCTAAAGCAGATTAATTTAAGCCATCAAAAGAGTGAAACTATTGGTCGCAAGTATCAACAAAAGATAGATGCAATTTACCCGCTTTATGTTTACTTAGTATTACAAGATGAGCGACTAGCAGGAAGGATACCAGCTTGGGAAGGTATTAGGATAGTTAGGGAGAGTGAATAATGAATAACGATGTGCGAATTTACATTTTTTTACTAATGTAGAACAGCCTTCTAGCCTGTCTTAACCTCTTTACTGGCAAGATGCCAGTTCCACACATGGATGTCAACTCAAGAGAGAATTTTATCCTTGAAAAATAGCGATCGCTTAGCTGAATGTTAGCCTGGGGATGCTGTTGGGTGGGTTTTGAGAGGAATATTCGGGTAAAATGAGCTAAATTGTCCCTAAACTCGCCCCTACGATGTGCTTACTGGCAAGATATCAGTTTCACAAATGGACAAAACCCATTCTACGCAACAGCAAATTCCGTATCTTTCCGGCGTTCAGGTGACTTAAACCCCAAAACAATTTGGGATTTTGGGACACCCGCAGCAACGAATTCAGTTGCTACACCTTCTTCTGTTCCATCTCGTTGAATCCAGATTTTTCCGTCGATAATATCAACGTGGATTAAACAACCGTGGTGATAGTACTTATTCTCCCTTCCTAAAAGCATTAACAAATACCGGTCTGATTCAGAATCAAAGACTGTCTCAAACTTAATATCACCATGCTTGTACGGTATTATGGTATGATTAGTGATGATTTGACAAATGAGTTGGCGGTAATTGTTTATTCTATCCATTGAATAATAACCTCCCGGTCTGGATCGAAAACAAGAATAGGTACTTTATAATCACTGAGAATAATTTCTCCCAAAGGTTCTGTAAAGAAATCTTTATAAACTTCTTCATTAATTGCTAGATAAAGCTTGCGTTTTGGTTCTAAGCGTTTAATCACAGCAAGATAAATAAAATACTGACCCAGGGATTTTTGAGCATCAGTAATGGAAGAGGAACTACCAAAGGTTTTAATCTCAACAGCAATTTGCTGTCCATTTTTTGCGGCTAGGAGTAGTTTTTCTGCTGCCAGATCGATGTACATATCTTGCCTTCCCCAACGTAAGCGAAGAGGATCATCTGTTATCAACCACCCGTCTTTTTCTAACGCACGGCGAAGGACATCATGGTAGCGATCGCCTTAACCCAAATCCCCAACTTCTTGGTTAAACCCGTGACTAACTGGACAAACCAGAAGCAGAAGTCGGGGATATACCACAACTGAGAGCATCTTGCTCCCTAAAATTACACCGATGGGATGTTTGTTTACTTGGAAATCCCTAGAGCGATCGCTTGCTGGAATTCGGCCAGGGATTCAATGGTAATCGCTTGCCTGAGCAATGTTTTGAGCATAGCTGGGTCTTGAATTGCGTAGATTTGCTGGGAAATTGTCTCCGACACTTCCCCAAACCGAACCTCCAGGACTTCAATGATATCTATCTGTCCTTGTTGAATATTACCTTGTTGGAGTCCTTGCTGGAGTCCTTGTTTAATCCCCATCTGCTCAATGCTAGTCACATAGCGCATTTGTTTGTTCTCCTCGAATGCATGTAATTCTTGTTTAAAGACTAGTTTCAAATCTTCCGGTAATGCCAGAACCCAATCGATGAATCGGAACAATTCTAGGATATCTTTTTTGCTATAGCCTCGATTGTACAACCCTTTGACTAATCTCAGCTTCCACTCTAGCCGAGTTTCTGGAGTCTGACTGGTGGCTTGAGCCTGTAGATGAGCCAGGGTCACCACAGCAAAGGGATTTTTACTTTGCTCTAATTGTTCGAGTTTCCCTTTGTAGTCTAGGAGTTTAGCAATGGGAAACTTAAATTTTAGTTTACAACCCCAGAGGCTGTAATTGTGAGTCGTTGGTTTCCAGTTGGGATTTTCATCGGTTAACACTGCGAGGCTGACTATGGGATGGTTGTATCGGTCACTGAGTCGATAGTGATAAACATACATTCTGTTGGGAAAAACCGATTCTTTGCTTCCTTGTATCTCAACATGAAGTAGCACCCAGGTTTGTTGACCATTGCGCCGCCACACTTTGACCAGTTTATCGACAAACCGCCGCCCAACTTCTGCATCCCGCACCACTTGCTGTAGTTCTTTGTCGAGAAATTCCCATTGGCGTTGCCAATCAATTTTCTTGTAAATTTTGGGAAAGAAAAATTCTAGAAATTCAGGAAAGTAGGATTCTAGGGCTTCTTTCCAGGGACTATCATATTCTGGATTAGGTGTTGTTGTCATATCTCTAGTCTATATGCATACACCTACTCTATTATTGCTTACAATAGCAAAAAATAATTGTAATTGCAACTAACATTTTTTTCTTAATGTGGAACAGGCTTCTAGCCTGTCTTAACTTCTGTACTGGCATCTTGCCAGTTTCACCAATGGAGTCAAATCAAGAGAGAATTTTTTTCTTAATGTGGAACAGGCTTCTAGCCTGTCTTAGCCTCTGTACTGGCAAGATGCCAGTTCCACAAATATTAAGCATATAATTTTTCCCAATGGTAGCGATCGCGTTTGGCACAAAGATAAAACAATATCATGTCCACCTCAAAAGTATTTTATTGAGCTTGGGTTGATAATTGGATTACTATGAGCTGAGATATTGATCAGATCAGTCAATCCCGACAGTGGACTTAGATCCTTGATTTGATTGCTAATGAGTCCAAGTTCATACAGATTAGTTAATCCAGACAAAGCACTAATATCCGTGATGTGATTTCCACTCAGCCACAGTTGCCTGAGGTCAGTTAACCCAGACAAAGCACTAATATCTACGATTTGATTATCACTCAACCACAGTAAAATCAGATTAGTTAATCCAGACAGAGAACTAATATCTGTGATTTGATTTCTGTGGAGCCATAGATGAGTTAGATTAGTTAGTCCAGACAGACAAGTGATATTTGTGATTTGATTTTCACTGAGCTCAAGTACAATAAGATTAGTTAATCCAGATAATGCACTAAGATTTGTTATTTGATTTTCACTCAGATGGATTTCAGTTAGATTAGTCAATCGAGATAATGCACTAAGTTCTGTTATTTGATTTCTACTGAGCCAGAGTTCGGTTAGATTAGTCAATTGAGACAGTGGAGTTAGATCTGTTATTTGGTTTCTATCAAGATGGAGTTTAGTGAGATTAGTCAATCGGGATAGTGGAGTTAGATCTGTTATTTGGTTTCTATCAAGATAGAGTTTAGTGAGATTAGTCAATCGGGATAGTGGAGTTAGATCTGTTATTTGGTTGGAATTGAGGCGGAGTTCAGTAATCTTTAATGCTTTTTTTCCTGCTACCAAGCAATCCTGAGTTTCACATTTTTCCAGCAATACTTCCACCGTATGCCTAGTTTGTGGGGAAAGATGCTGAATATTCTGGCACAATTCTGTAAAATTACTGTAGTCTTCAACTTTGTACAACATCATTTGGTTTTGGTTGTTTGGGATTGTTCATCGTTTTTCCTCAGTGTATTTGCTTGTGGGGGCGCAATACTTGCGCTAACTGAAATATTGGTGATATCAAATCCTGCTAAACACTTATCGTATCCTTCTACCTTGCAACTTTGCTCTCTTCCTTCTGCCCTCTGCCTTCTGCCTTCTGCCTTGTTGTCACCAAAGTGTAACTATTCCACCGGATTTGATATGAGATATGAGTGAGTATGCCAGACCAGTGAAATTTAAGTGCATACTGGAAGAAGGAGAGTAGTGGCAACGACTACTAGCCAATGTCCAGCCAAGTTGAGTAAGTAGCGATGAAACGTAAATCTAGGTCTTCTAGACCCCAAGCCCAAGACTCTAAACCTTTTGCCTCAACTTCCAATTCCTCTTCCTTCAACTACACCAACATCGCAATTTGGGCAGGAATTTTTATCCTGGGGATTGGGGTGGGCATTGCTTTTACCTCCGGTGCCAGCGTCAACCCAGAAAATGTCGTATCTCGTGAAGTAATTGACCGTAGTGCCCCAAATGCTGAGCTTTGTGTTCAATACGGAGCTAGCGCTATGGTTACAGATATGCGAGTCTTTGTCACCCTTAATCCTTTTAATGTCTATGTTACTCAACCTAGCATGAGACCGGGCTGTGTTTTGCGTCGGAATAACTGGGCAGTTTTAGAACAGAAGAAAGCAGTGACAGCAAAGCAAGTACGGGAGTGCAAAAACCGACTGAATACCTTTGGCTTCACTGGTGATTTAGATAGTAACCCTGATATCGAATGCATTTATCAAAACGAAGCTGCTGACAACTTCTTCCTCAATCAACCAGGTACAGTTGGTCCAAGACCGGAGACTGATAGGTTCTAAATTGTTGTTTGTTGTTTGTTATTTGTTGTTTGTCATTTGTCATTGGTTATTTGTCTTTCTCAATAAACCACTAACAAGTGACAATATAATAAGGATGTAAGCCATGTCATACAAGGATTTTAATCAATTTGTGACAGAAGCAAGTGCAAGGAAATTGAGCTCATCGGTACAAATTTCTTGCACCTCAAAGATAAAAATTCCCTAAAACCTAACGCCTAACGCAAACCAGAATATACCGTAGGGGCGGGTTAACCAACCATTTTTGGATATCGACAAGCCAATTATCTAAACCCGCCCTGGGATAGGAGCAGCCGGGGCGGGTTTATTTAAATTATCGCTTTGATTGCCAAGTTTCCGGTGAACCCGCCCCTACAAGTCGAATGTGAGACCTAACACCTCTTTCCCTCACCTAACACCTACCACCTAACACCTATTCAAACCCGAAAGTTACGACTTCCTGAAGCAAACCTTAAGTAATCGTTCCTAGCAGTTTATAAATTAAGGAGTTAATCACACTGAGGGCAAACGCTCCAATCAGAGCGCTCCAAAAACCCCAACGTAATCTAAATCCTGTAACTAACCAAGCTGCTAAGCCGAAGATAATCCCATTGAGCACAATGGCAAATAAACCAAAAGTCAGGAAGGTAAGAGGGAAAGCCAGAACACTCAGAATGGGACCCACCAGAGCATTCAAAATTCCAAATACCGCTGCGGAGATGATCGCTTTCTGAAAACTATCAATCTCGACGCCGGTGGGTAGCTTGGAAATGATAAACAAGCTGACGGAGGTAACCAGCCACGCAATAAGAAGAGTGACGATATCCATAGGATGTAATTTTTGATTATTAACTACCTACACATTAAAACGGAATAACATCACATCCCCCTCCTCAACGACATATTCTTTACCTTCTGAGCGCAATAAACCTTTCTCCTTGGCCGCTGTCATGGAACCTGATGCTACCAAATCTTGGTAAGCGATGGTTTCTGCCCGAATAAAACCCCGCTCGAAATCCGAGTGGATAGCTCCCGCTGCTTGGGGAGCCTTCATACCTGTGTAAATTGTCCAGGCACGGGTTTCTTGGGGCCCTGTAGTTAAAAAGGTTCGCAAGCCCAAAATTTCATAAGTAGCGCGAATTAAGGATTTTAGTCCCCCTTCTGGCACACCAAGGGACTCCAAAAAGTCGTCTCGTTCTTCCTCTGGTAACTCAATGAGTTCGGATTCCACTTGAGCAGAGACAATCACCACTTGGGCAGATTCGGTAGCAGCAATGGCTTGCACTTGCTTCACCCATTCGTTGCCAGTGGCTAAATCATCTTCAGTCACATTAGCAGCATAAATCACCGGTTTACTGGTGAGGAGCCCCAACTGTTTAATTAACTCAGTTTCTTCTTCCGCGAGGCTAATCTGTCGTACAGCTTTGCCTTCATTCAAGCCAGCATTTAACTTTTCGAGTACCTCTAGTTCTAACTTAGCATCCTTATTATTGCGAGCTTGCTTACGGGTGCGGTCTATCCGACGTTCAACTTGTGCCAAATCCGCCAAACCCAACTCCAGGTTTATCACTTCAATATCCCGGACTGGGTCAACGGAACCAGAAACATGGATAATATCATCATCATCAAAACAGCGAACTACATGGACAATCGCATCTACTTCCCGAATGTTAGCTAAGAATTGATTGCCCAAGCCTTCCCCTTTACTGGCTCCCTGAACTAAACCAGCAATATCGACAAACTCCACGCGAGTTGGCACGATTTGCTTAGATTCAGACATTTTGGCTAAGACTTCCAGCCGCTCATCTGGCACGGCAACCACACCGACATTTGGTTCAATGGTGCAGAAAGGGAAATTAGCTGCATTAGCCTTGGCATTGGCAACCAAGGCGTTAAATAAAGTAGATTTACCAACATTCGGCAATCCAACAATTCCGGCTCTTAGCATGGCAGTCTGAAGATGAGTTGTGTTAGTTGTTATGTGAATACTATTCTTCTTGATTTTAAGACTCTGCCTAGGGTGCTATTCGATTAAAGTGTTTCTACCGGCTAATAATGATCACTTGCTTTCCTTGCTAATGCTTGACCAAACAGCTGCTCCATTACTAACTACCTTACAAGCCTCTGCCCAACGGCGTCATGCACCTTTTTATACCCCAGGACATAAACGGGGGCAAGGAGTTTCTCAACTATTGGCTGATTGGTGGGGCAAATCTGTGTTTCAGGCGGATTTACCAGAATTGCCAGAGTTGGATAATTTGTTTGCTCCTACAGGGGTTATTCAGGAAGCGCAACAACTTGCCGCTGAAGCTTTTGGAGCTGAAAAAACTTGGTTTCTGATTAATGGTTCTACAGTGGGGGTGATGGCAGCTATTTTAGCTACCTGTGGCGCAGGGGATAAAATTATTCTGCCTCGGAATGTCCACCAATGTGCGATCGAAGGCTTGGTTCTTTCTGGAGCAATACCAGTCTTTGTCAACCCGGAATACGACCCTAATGCTTATCTGGCTAATAGTATCACTCCCGCAGCGTTAGCAAAAGCCCTAAAACAGCATCCCGATACCAAGGCAGTGATGATCGTATATCCAACCTATCACGGTGTTTGTGGAGATATCGAAGCGATCGCGCAACTAGTCCATCAACACAATATCCCTTTGTTAGTGGATGAAGCCCACGGTGCCCACTTTGCCTTTCACCCAGAATTACCAACTTCTGCTCTGGCAGCGGGAGCTGATTTAGCGGTTCAATCTACCCATAAGGTTTTGGGAGCAATGACTCAGGCATCGATGTTACATCTGCAAGGTAACCGAATAGACTCCCAAAAGTTGAGTCAAGCTTTGCAACTGTTACAGTCTACTAGTCCCAGCTATTTACTACTGGCTTCCCTAGATGCCGCAAGGCAACAAATGGCACTGTATGGGGAAAAGTTGATGAGTCGGACTTTGGAACTAGCGACTCAAGCGAGGAATCAAATTAGCCAGATTGCCAACTTATCAGTTTTGGAGGCTGCTAACACCCCAGGTTTCAAAGCTCTTGACCATACCAGACTAACGGTAAAAGTGAGTGATTTAGGATTAAGTGGGTTTGAAGTAGATCAAGTTTTCCATCAACAACTCGGAGTAACCGCCGAGTTACCGACTTTGCCCAATCTCACTTTTCTTATCAGTTTGGGCAGTACAGAGGCAGATATTGAGCAGTTAGTCCAAGCCTTTACCAAAATTACTCAGGATGATTACCTTTCCCAAATCACAGGTAGTTTACAGGATTTACTCGAGAAATGGAGTGAGCAATTATTATTTATTCACCCTTCATCCTTTATCATTTGCCCTAAACTCTCCCCTCGTGAAGCTTTCTTTGCCCCAACAGAAACTATTCCCGTGGAAAAAACACCAGACCGGATCAGCGCAGAGTTCGTCTGTCCCTATCCACCAGGTATTCCAGCTCTCATGCCGGGAGAAATGATCAATCCCGCTGCCATTGAATATCTGCAACAAGTCCTAATTTTAGGTGGAGAAATTACCGGTTGTAGTGATCCTAACTTGAGGACTCTGAAAGTTGTTAAGGAATAGGGAAGGTCGAATTTAGAATTTAGAATTTAGAATTTAGAATTGGCAATAGGCTCACCCAATGACCAATGACCAATGACTAATGACAAACAACAAATAACCAATAACCAATTCACGATAAGCTGAGAATAACAAAAGATCTTGAACAAGACCATGAGATTTCGAGCTTGGTTGACTGCCACTACTGCCACTTGTATTTTTTTAGTCGCTAGTTGTTTGTTCTCTCCTCCAGCACTAGCCTTAACTAAAATTAAACTGTCAGACCTTTCTTACAGTGAATGTCCCCCGGAACTAGCAGAAGGAACTGTCATACCTGGTGGTAGTTCTGGTAGAGCAGCTGATTGCTTTCTCGTTACAGGCAAAGCCACTAACAAGTCTGGCAAATTAGTTGTCGATGCTGATATTTTTGGTCGCATCTACGATGCCAATGGTAATCCAGTTATGCAAAATCGTACTCGGCTAGGTTCCATTGAGGAGGTTCCACCAGGAGTCAGTGATTTTGAACTGAGGATTACTGTTTCATCAAATCAACCAACTCCACTACAGTTAAAGCAATTTAGAGCTACCGGTTTTACCGGTAGAGTCCGCCGTTGAGAATTAAGAATTAAGAATGGAGAATGGAGAATGGGGAATGGGTGAGTATAAATATCTTCCTCAGCTTCCCCAACTCCGCTTGCTAGGTGAGCGCAAAAGCTGCTCTAGTAAAAGAGTCAGACACTATGTTGAGAACAATAATCGCAACAACCGGGGAGAAATCCAAGCCGCCAAACGTTGGGATGAAGGAACGGAACAGGTTCAGGTAGGGATCAGTGATGGGACTTAGGAAAGATGCAACTTGGTTTGCCCAGCCGAACATTTGCAACCAGGTTAACAATACCCTAACAATTATGAGGGTTGAGTAGATCTGAAAGAAGGTAGCGATCGTGTTGATCAGGAGATATGACATGGGTTTAAAACTTCCTTACTAAATTTTGACGGACGAGTTGAGTCTTGAGATTTAGTTTAACTCAGGTTTGACATTCCTATGGTTTCAGTCCCCCAGATGAGAACTGTAGCCAACTCAAGCTGTGAGATATTTATTAAGGAGGCAGTCCCAATGAAAAAATTTTTTTTCACCACCATGCATGAAAATTCCTCTCTCCGCGTCCCCGCGTCCCCGCGTCCCCGCGTCTCTTTCAAGTCAGGAGGTAGTGTTCCAAAAATATTGAGAATTGGGGATTGTCATGGAACTAGAGTTGCGCTACCGAGCAATTTGCCAAAGATTTGCAGGACTATCAGATTTTACCGAGGCAGACCTCAAGCGATCGCGTCAGCTTTTTCATTTAACTGATATTCAAATAGTACCAAAACATTTTGAAGTCTGGACTTGTTTGGTGGGATTACCTCTACCGGAGCAGCTAACCCAGAATTTTCAAATTATTATGCAACAGATAACTGAGCAACTGCCTGCCACCACTCGCTTTTACTCAGTTTTACCCCAAAATTATCACTGGGAATTGTTCATCATCAAAAGACCCCAGGAAACCGTTGAGCCTGAGCATCTGCAACAAATTCCCACCATCTTGGGAGAATTACTAGTCAACCAACCACCTTTAACTATCTCTTATCGAGGATTTTTAATCACTCCAGATGGAACAATTATCGTTAAGGGCTACGGTAATTTTGACCAATTACGCTCTCAGTTGCGTACTCGTATTCCTTTTGCCTCCCCTCAGCAATCAAATCTTGGTCATGTGTCTCTAAGCAGGATTCTCGACTCGGTTGGTAGTGACGCTTTCTGTGGACTCAAAAGTTTAGTACGAGATTCTTGGGATGAATGCTACGGGGAACTCCCTGTTAAGGAAGTCAAATACGTTCACGAAAGTCAGTGGTATATGGAAGAACAGGAAATTGTTGCTAGTGTACCCTGTTTAGGTCGTTGATTTATTTTTGATCTCCTAATGAATTTTGGAAGTTTTTGGATGAAACCGAACTATTAATATTAAAGCTTCACCCGACCTACTTTTCTCTATTGCCAGATTATGCCACTTGAAATGATTGTTTAAAAATCTTAGGCTCTGGTAGAGGCTTTCCTTCTTCAAGGTTGGTTTCAATCAGAAGCTCTAAAACCTCTTGAGCATTTTTGAGCGCTTCTTCGTAAGTATTGCCATAAGTGCAGGGTTGCATTATATCCTCAAACTCAGGCAATAGTACAGTATAACACTGGTCTTCTTCTGACCATTGAATAATGATTGTGTACTTCATTCTTCTGTATCCTCTTCTTCC
Organism: Symploca sp. SIO1C2; assembly: GCA_010672925.1. Lineage (GTDB taxonomy): Bacteria > Cyanobacteriota > Cyanobacteriia > Cyanobacteriales > Coleofasciculaceae > Caldora. The sequence goes on from JAAHFP010000016.1 coordinate 86,915, forward strand.
ATGTTCTTGAGTTGTTCCAACGCTGCGCTGACTTGTTTTTCTAAATAAAGCTTTGCATCACTGCCGTCTTGACCTGCGATAATAATTGCTTGAGGCAATTTGGGATGCATCCACTTACTGTGGCTACCTTTTGCCGGTTTATAGATAAATCCCGCTTTCAAGAGCAAGCTTTTTAACTCCCTAATTTTCTTTGGCATAAGTGATATATGGAGCGGGTTTTGTTCCTAAGTAGGTAAACGTTAATGAGAATAAATAGTGGGTAATTAAACACCTTAATTTATCATAAAATTTCAGCTGTGGTTACGGAATGCTCGACAAGGTAGCGACGTAAGAGAACTGGTGTTCCTTGATCAAACAAGATCTTCATCTGTACACTGTAGCTGCTAACATTTTAAGTTCGTAGTTTAGTACAGCTTCAACCTGTGATCGCTCTACACCTGGAAACCACTCCAAAAATTCTTCTACTGTTGCACCGTCTCGTAAATTTTCAAACAAGGCAGCAACTGGAACCCTTGTGTTCCGGAATACCCAAACTCCACTCACCCTGGCAGGATAGCGTTCTACAGCGTCTAAAGTCTCCCATTCTTTCATTACAAATTAGCGAAAAACTATGAGTATGATAACATTAAACTCCCTTTAAAGAAGCAACTTTGGAAGATATAGATGTGACTTATATTCTCCCTTTGTGTCCTCTGTGTCTTTGTGGTTCATTATCCTTTTTCTTAAGAAACAATCTGATTATCCAGAATTTCCCGAATGCGTTGACGGAATAAGCGTACCGTGCTGCGTTGACCAATGGTGCGACTTTGAACGATGAAATTAGCAATTTCTGTAATTGGCAAAAAGGGAAAAGCCAAACTGCGATCGCACTGTTCGTATCCCCCTTCTATCCGCCGATACACTAACAGCATTTTCTTGGTATATCGCCACAATTCGGGAACACCTAATGCCGAATAAAGAGCTTGTTTGTTGAGAGAAGAATTGGTATAGTCTGACTCGATTGCCAAGTCGGGGGGAGGATCGACAGGAAGAATGATTTGGTCACGTCCCCTCACCTGTGGTTCATTGTTAATGTAAAAGCAAGAGTCTGGTTCAACTGCATTGGTTAAATCTTCCCGTTCTAGTTTCAGTGCTCCGGCTTTCATCACTTCAATTTCCAGTTCATCTGCAATTGCTTCGACAAAACTTTCCAGCAATCCTTTAGGCACTTCATGCTCTAGTGAAGGCATTCTAATTTCTAGTACTCCGCAATTGTAGGCAATTCTCCAAGGGCGATCATCTCCCACCTCCGACATTAACAATTTATAGGTTTGCCAGCTTACCCCTTTCATCATGATCGTCGATGCGGGTTGTTCCAGCCAGGTTGGGTTTGCCGTTACCATATTCCCATCTCTCAATTGAAACCTGTTGATCTTCCGTTATGAAAGACTGATTCAATTCTAAAATCTAAAATCTAAAATCTAAAATTGTTTTTTAGGAGTATTTCGTTGTTTAAGATCACATAGGCTGCTTCCAGGTTTTGGGATCGACGGTTTGGCGATACCGCTTCCAAGCTGTTGCAAGATCTCCACGATGATAGTCATTCCAGGTTAAATGTAGATATGCTTGTCCGAGAAGACTCAGGTGAGGAGGATGGAAATATTGTTCAATATCAATAATTTCTCTAGCAACTTGGGCAGATTCTCCCCATTGATGGTTAATTGCTCTAGCTAACATGAGATAATTAAGAGCAGTCATATGTCCTGGAAAAACGGTTAAAGCTTCTTCAAAAAACTCTGCTGCGATCGCGGCTTGGTAAGTGGGACTAGTTTCTAAGGACTGAGATGTATCCAGGAAACTGCGTTTATAGGGGACTCGACGTTTGTTAGAGAGGGGTGAGAGTTTTATGGAGGGAAACTCGTGCCAAGCATTAACCCCTTGGTTAATTAAAACTGAAGCAAGATAGCCTCTAACGGCAATAAAATCTGGCTGAAGTTCCCAAGCTGTTTGAAAATCTACTTGTGCGTGCTCTAAATTTCCCCCTCGATACTGTTCGAGTCCTTTAATAAAATAGTTCAGTGCTGTTAGTTCTTGGTTGCTATAGAATTGAGCTTCCCCAAGACGCTTGAGAAAGGCTTCATCGGCTTTGAAGGGAGGATACCAAAATTGTAACTTTTGACTAGTGTCTACCACCCGTTGGTATTGTCCTTGAGCAAACCAGACATCTAGGTTGTAGTTAACGATATTTGTACCAATAAGCAAAAACAGGATACAACTGAACAATAAAGCAGCAGTTAGAGCAACCAACTTCAAATCTGTGAGCCATGTCCCTAAGCCATCCTTGAGGTAAAAACCCATCAAGGTAATGATGATACCAATCATGGTGAGCTCCCATCCTTTATGGGTAAAAGCCAAGAAACTCGGCTTATATCCCAAACCCTCTTGCACAACCCTGTCCCAAGCTGAAAGCTGAAAAAAGCGGCTATCTGAAAGGGATAAATCAGCCAAGGAACGGATAGGAGCAACTGGTTCTAAGATGATATTCTGTTTCCACTGAGCTTGAACTTCTGGTAAGTGATTTTCACTAAAAGCAGCTGCCTGTCTTCCCTGTTGATAGTAGGCAGTAGTTAAATAACTAACATCCGGTAACCAAGTATGGACAAAATAGGGAAAGAGTAAGGGAATGAGCAAGCCACCCCACAGTAGCCAACGAGCAGATTTTTGGCGTTCCCAAACAATTACGAGAAACAGAGTTAGGCTCAAAGGAGCAACCATTAACCTGGGTAAGTTGAGCAAGAAGGAATTAATACCAAAAGAGGAACCAGCCAAAGAGGGTAGTTGATACCAAGGATAAATCAAGCCTCCTAATAACATGAGGCAACCGCAAAAGATAGTAATATTTCCTCGATTTAACAGGGTCAACCATGATAACCAGCGCTCATACTCAATGATGACTACTTTATCTTCTGTAGCTACTTTTCTTTTGGTCAGTGTTTCCAGCATGAGTTCATATTGGGGGAAAATAGTCGATATCTAAAATCTGTGTAAAAGTATAAGGACAATCTATAGGCAAAATTCTTAGTTCAGACTTGTATTAACGACTTTAAGGGAATCTTGATAAACTTTAGCTAAACGACTTTCAAGATAATTTTTTAATGTTTGTGAATCTAGGTAGCGGTTAATTTGGTTGCGAAAAGTGATAATCTCTGCTCGCCAATGATTAGCATTATCTTCCTGTTCAGTCTCCCAATACTGATACAATAAAAGATGAATTAAAATTTGTTCTAACAAGCTTTCTACTGCTCTTTTTTCACTCCTGCCCAATGCTTCTAATTCCTCACATAAATTGGCATAGTCCAGTTGACTGAACTGACTATTTTTAATTAATTTAATCATTTCTGACAACCATTGATGATAGTCAGATTCGTATAAATAAGTGAGAGGAATATTTGTCAACATGGTGAACTTTGACTTGTTTGGTTAAAAACCTTACTGTAAAACCTTTCTTCCCTCGGAGCCTCCTGCTTTCTTGAACTAGTCTAGCTCGATAGCGATCTTGAGGCCAATATTTCCCACCTTAGTGGCACGACACACCTAAAATGGTGGAATACGAAGTAATGAGTAATGAGTAATGAGTAATGAGTAATGAGTAATGAGTAGATATAGATTTTTTCCCTATCTCCGCAGCTCCCTCAGCTCCCTCAGCTCCCTCAGCTTTCTAACCTACAGTTTTAGCTGTATCACGCTACTAGATTTTAGTGAATTTACCAATCAATCAGCTACGAAACAAGCGAGTGTATTGGGTTTCGTGAGCCATACTTGCAAGGGCCCTGCCCCAACCACAACTACAGAGAGCATCATCTTCTAAATCTAAGATTTCTTCAGCAGCACTACCCAGATTAGGATGGAGATTGAATAGTAGTTGTTGCCCTACTGTTTGTCCTAAAGGAATTAGCTTTACTCCTGCTGTAATTAGATTAGATGCCCAACTGTGTAAGTAGCCTAAAGTTGCCTCCAACAGAGCAATTTGCCAGTAAGCAGCAGCAATACCAAAAGCGATCGCATAATTACAGGGTGTACCTACAGCTTCTGCCAAATCTTCTAGGGCAATCAGCGAAGAAGTTTTTGATGAAAATCTCTCTTTCTCCGCGTCCCCGCGTCCCCGCGTCCCCGCGTCTATTTTCAGATTAGGATGCTGCACATTGAGCAGTAACTCTAACAAAGAATTACCCATCTGCCAACTTTGCGATCGCAATTCCTTAGTGGCACAGGCAGCTGTTGCCCAAGCATTCCAATAGCTCAAACTATGCTGATCTTGATTAACCACACTTCTATAGCCTCGCACCATCACTGCTGCTTCCTGCCGAATTGCTCCATAGCAGAGTTCTTGCTCTAACCATTGCTTCAAGTTTTCCTGATGGTTAATTACACCAACCTCAACCAGGGATTCTAAGCCTTCAGAATAGCTGTAAGCACCTATTGGTAATCCTGGACTCGCTAGTTGCAACAAACTTAATATCATTTTCAATAATAAAATTCTGGTGGGATAGGCATCTTGCCTGTCCCTATTTAACTCCGAATCACAACCACAGTCTGCTCCCTCGGTGTCATTTGCTGTAGGGGCGGGTTTAGGGTCACCATTAACGCCTTTGGTGACAATCTTAATACAAAACCCGCCCAAGCGATAACCCAGGGAATTTAGAACTGGGGAATGGTTAGGTGAACCTAGGGACTACTTTGAGTAAAGTTTTTCGACTTCTCTATGGTTCTGGACTTCAGGGGATGTGACAATAAATCCATGACCAAGTAAACAGATGAAAAACTGAGGATGTCGCAAACTGTCGCCGAAGTCATGACGAGGAACCCCATTATGGTGGAACCCCAGACACCAATCAAGGAAGCAATCAAACTTATTGCTGAACACCGTATCAGTGGTTTACCGGTAGTTGACGAAACAGGTAACTTGGTAGGTGTTATTTCAGAAACCGACTTGCTGTGGCAGGAGACGGGAGTAGAGCCACCAGTCTACATCATGTTTCTCGATAGCGTTATTTACCTAGAAAATCCAGCCCGTTACGATAAAGAACTCCACAAAGCTTTAGGGCAAACCGTTGGAGAGGTAATGAGTGATGAGCCTAGTATCATCAAGCCAGATCAACCATTACGGAAAGCTGCCAAGTTGATGCAAGAAAAATCCATCCGCCGTCTACCGGTAGTAGATGATTCTGGCAAAGTAATTGGTATTCTCACCCCCGGAGATATTGTACGAGCTATGGCAGCTAAGTTCGATGAGCCATGAAAACTGGGTTTAGGGTGTAGGGTATGGGGAATTCTTCTCGTTTGCCCCATACCCAAACAACGAATGACAAATAACAAACAACCATTCCCCATTCCCTATTCCCAAATAACAAAGGACAAATAACAAAGGACAAATAACAAATGAGCATTACTCGTGAATCTGTCCAACAACTGCTTAATTCACAAGATTATGGTGAGCGCCTCAGGGGAATTAACCAACTACGCCAGCTTGAGCCAGCGGTGGCATTTGAGTTAGTTCAGCCACTGATTAAGGATCCTAATACTCGTGTTCGCTATGCAGCGGTAAGCCTAATGGATGTGGTGGGTACTCAAGATTTGGCAGTGTCTCTCGATATTCTACGCGATCGCTTGAGTGATCCAGAACCAGATGTCCAAGCAGCAGCAGCAGATGCTTTGGGAGCACTAAAGCTAACAGAAGCTTACGATGATCTGCAGCAGCTTTATCAAGATACTCCTGAGTGGCTAGTAAAAGTCAGTATTATTGCTACTTTAGGAGAACTGGGGGAACCACGCTCCTTTGAACTTTTGCTGTCAGCTTTGAGTTCTGAGAACAGCTTGATACAAACGATGGCGATTAGTGCTTTGGGAGAACTAGGTAATGCAAGCGCTGTACCTCTATTGATTCCCTATGCTGACCATTCAGACTGGCAAATGCGCCATCGAGTAGCCCAGGCTCTCATTAGACTAGGGGGAACAGAAGCCCGCTCAACTTTGGAAACCCTAGCAAATGATCCTGTTGCACAAGTTGCTCAGGAAGCTCAGGAGGGCTTGAATTAAGCTTATTTCCCTTCCAAAAGAAGAGCCCCCCCTCGATAAGGGGGGACAAGGAGGGGCTCTTCAGGGGATAAGGGGGAGTCTTTATTATAACCCTAACTTCTCCTAGATGTACATCTTTAACTGAACTAAATTTTGCCAGTGCCTCATTTTCGCCCAAAATCCTACTGCTGTAAGAAAGACAAGGGAGACAAGGGAGACAAGGGAGACAAGGAGGACAAGGGAGACAAGGAAGACAATAATGGTTGTAGAGAGAGCGCAACTCTCAATTCCCAATTCCCAATTCCCAATTCTCCATTCTTAATTCTTAATTCTTAATTCCCCATCCTACTTTCTAAACTTCTGACAGCGTTCCAAGTATAACAAAGCTGCTTTATCTGCTGAATTCTTTTTTAAGACCCTTTCAAACATTTCAGAACCCTCAACAAATTTGCGGTCATAATAAAAACTAATTCCCAGCTCAAAGTCAACCCTGGTTTTTACCTTAACTTCAATCAACTCTGGTGCTTCACCGTCAAAAGCTTCAAATACTGATATCGCATCTTTCCTACCTTTGACTGGAACTTTGCCTAAAAATCGATACCTATATTGAGTCGGATCTTCTAGTTCAATTAAAATCTTCTCACTAAAGATGACTGTAGAGCCAAAAATTTTGGTCAACCCCTCTAAACGAGAAGCCACATTCACCGCATCAGAAATCACCGTTTCCTCCATGCGTTGCTCTTCCCCTACAGTTCCTAGCATCAAACTACCAACATGGATGCCAGTGCCGATAGCGATAGGTACTTCACCATTGGCTACGCGATCGCAATTGTAGCGCAACACCTGTTTTTGCATCGCAATAGCTGCTCTTAAGGCATCTTCTGCTTGTTGGGGAAAAACTGCCATTACGGCATCACCGATGTATTTATCAATAAATCCCTGGTGGTTCCTAATTGCTGGTACAACCATTTTTAAATAGGAATTGATGAAATCAAAGTTTTCCTCTGGCGACATCTGTTCAGATAGAGTCGTAAAGGAGCGAATATCAGAAAAAAGAATCGCCATCTCCCTCTTGACATGATCTCCTAGCTTGACGTCTAGGATGCTCTCATGTCCCAAAAGTCGGATAAATTCGTTAGGTACAAAACGACTATAGGCTGTATTAACTTTAGCTAATTGAATATGAGCTTTCACACGAGCTACTAATTCACTGCGGTTAATTGGTTTTACCAAATAATCATTAGCTCCATAGCTTAAACCTTCTACTAAGTCTGATGGTTGCTCTTTAGCCGTTAGCATAATAATGGGCAATTGATTTGCTGAAAAAGATTCCCGAACTTTTTGGCATACTTCATAGCCATCCATCCGAGGCATCATAATATCCAGAATAATTAAATCTGGTTCTAAGCCTTGTTCAATCTTCTCTAAGGCTTGCATACCATTGGTTGCTTGTACTACCTGATAGTTTTGCAGAGTAAGTAGTTTTGTCAGTACTTGTAAGCTAATTTTATCGTCATCTACTACCATAATGGTAAATTGACCTGTAGAGTTTGTTGATGTTCTACTAGTAGTGACAATTTTAGTTTGTGCTGGGCGTGGTAAGGAAGGCGAGTTTGCGAGGGGAACATTTTGAGCAATTGGTAGGGTAAAGGTAAACTGGGGAGTTTGCTCCACTGTTGATGAACAGTACAGTTTACCACCTTGCACTTCGATTAATTGCTTAGTAGTCACCAAATCTAGGTCAGTGCAATTGAATTTCTGGGCAATTAGATTATCAGTTGGCTCATTAAACATTTCGTCTAACTGCTCAATCTGCATTGTAGTACTGAGAGCTGCAACATTAACTTCTAGCTGATCGCTGACTACCTCTGCTGATACTTTAACCATACCTGGAGCATTCAATTTGATAACCCTATCAATCAAATTATGCAAAATTTTCTGCAAGAGCTTGGCATCAGCTTCTACTGGGGGTACATCGGAAGTAATACCATTAAGTACTTGTATTTTTGCATCCTCAAATAAATTACTAAAACTTCCTACTACATTATTGGTGATTATCCACAGATCTGTTGGTTTAATTTCGAGTTTATCATATTGGTTTATCTGAAAATCAAGTAGCTCTTTACTAAAACCCAATAAATGCCTACTACTTTTCTCAATCACTGCAATATGTTTTTTTTGAGTCTTGGATAATTGCCCATAGGCTCCCTCAAGCAGTGATTGAGCAATGACCATAATCTCATCAAGGAGGCGCTGTAGTTCTGCTTGTACACCATTGACTAAATTTTCATCCTTGAGATCCTTATTCTGCTGACAGATTTCATTTTGGGTGACAATTGCTTGAGTTTGTTTCCTAACTGCTGTTACCATAGAGTTGAATGTCTCAACCAAAAGCTCTAATCGTTCTTGGCAGTCAATCTCAATCAAAGTATTGAACTCACCAGCTTGGACTTTTTTCGCAGCTTCTGGTAATTTAACAAAAGGATATCTTAACCAACGGGATAGTAACCATGCGGCCAAGAATGAGACAAGCAAGCTAGCACTAGTAATACCTAAGCTTAAATAGCGCAATTGCCAAAGCTGATGAGCATTTTCAGTGAAATCATAACCAAGGTGTAAGACAACAAGATAAAATAAGTAAACGCTGGTAGTGCTAATCAACCAAAAGGCACAAGCAAATATTATAACTAATTTTGCCTCCAAATATGGCTCCATAATTTAAAGTTTGTTTGAAGTTAAAATTCTCTGATAGTGGTTATCCCAAATTCAGAAGTTGTAAAATAGCTAATGAACAAGATGAGAATTGGTTCTAAGATAAACTAAAAATATATTTGTGACATCATCTTCTCCAAAAACTGGAATAATCGACCGAATATCTGCTAGGTTCTAACAAACAGTATTTCTGTAAAATAACTTAGGTAGCCTTGGGAGTCTGAGGCTTAGTCAAGAGGGCGCTAATTTTTCTGGGCGATTGCCTGTAGCGCCTCGGTTGAGAGCAGAGCAATTTACTCATCGGGGGAAGAATATGGAGGCACTAAAAGGAAGAGATTTTTTGGGTTTAACTGATTTTAGCCCTAGGGAAATGCAGGAGCTGTTGCAACTTGCTGCTCAGTTGAAGGCAGGTGAGGTAAAAGTAAGCATGGAATGCCCTAAAGTACTGGGATTGCTGTTTTATAAGGCTTCTACCCGAACCAGGGTCAGTTTTTCTGTCGCCATGTATCAACTAGGAGGTCAGGTAATCGACTTGGATCCCAAAATTACTCAAGTTGGTCGAGGGGAACCAGTAGCAGATACAGCACGAGTTCTGGATCGTTACTTGGATATCCTGGCAATTCGTACTTATGAGCAGGAGCAATTGGAAACCTTTGCCGAATATGCTCAGATTCCCGTGATTAACGCTCTTACTGATTGGGAGCATCCTTGTCAGATGCTAGCAGATTTGTTGACTATTCAGGAATGTTTTGGCTCTCTTAGCGGTCTGACTGTGACTTATCTGGGAGATGGTAATAATGTTGCTCATTCACTGATGTTGGGATGCGCCTTGATGGGTATGAATGTTAGGGTTGCTACCCCACCAGACTATCAACCCGTTCCTGGTATTGTAGAACAAACAGAAAAAATTGCTGGAGGTAAGACAGAGGTAATACTGACCGATGATCCCATTGCTGCTGCTCAGGGTAGCCAAGTCATTTATACTGACGTTTGGGCAAGTATGGGTCAAGAAGATTCTGCCGAATCTCGCATTCCAATTTTCCAACCTTACCAGGTGAATCAACAATTGTTAAGCAATGCTGATCCAGAAGCTATTGTTCTACACTGCTTACCAGCCCATCGGGGAGAGGAAATTACCGATGAGGTGATTGAAGGAAAGCGATCACGAGTTTGGGACCAGGCAGAAAACCGACTACATGCCCAAAAAGCTTTACTTGTAAGTCTGTTGGGGATACAGTGAGGGAATTGTTGTTTGTTATTTGTTGTTTGTTGTTGGGTGAGGTGAAATATGAGGTGGGATTTCAATTCGACCCGTCTCCGCGTCTCCGCGTCCCCGCGTCCCCGCGTCTTTTTATCATTTCCCCACATCTTTTTTCGCTCACCCTTTGTTGTTTGTTGTTTGGGGGTCTATTGAGGAGAAAAATTCCTGTTTTCCATAGTTAACTACTGGACAAAAGAGGGTATTTAGAAGTACAAGTGTTCTAGAGGCATGATTCATCTAGCCTAACCAAAGATGATTTTCTAATCATCTCAATTTACTACCCCAAAGGCAATAAGTAGGTGGACAAAATTAACTATAAAAAGAGACCTAACCCCCTATCCCCCTTCCCTTGCAAGGAAGGGGGAAGACTTTCCTCTCCTACCAGGAGAGGGGTTGGAGGAGAGGTTTTACAAGTAATTGTGCCTAACTACTTAAATTCTGTCTCTAGCAAACTCAATACTCTCTTTTCTCCCACATTAAGATTATGGATGCTCTTACTCCAGCGCAACAAGAACTTTATGATTGGTTGGTAGATTATATCCGTGTTTCCCAACATGCTCCTTCCATCCGGCAAATGATGCGGGCAATGAAATTGCGCTCACCTGCACCAGTTCAAAGTCGTCTAGAACATTTGCGAAACAAGGGATACATTGACTGGACAGAAGGCAAAGCTCGCACAATTCGGATTTTAGGTCCTGCTGCCAAAGGAATCCCAGTCTTAGGAGCAATTGCCGCTGGTGGCTTGGTAGAACCCTTCACTGACGCCGTGGAGCATCTAGATTTATCTGGCTTGTTCTATCAAACCGGTAACTTTGCTCTACGGGTAATTGGAGACAGCATGATTGAGGATCTGATTACGGAAGGAGATGTGGTAATTATGCGACCAGTTCCTGACCCAGAGCAACTCAAAAATGGTCGGATTGTGGCAGCAAGGGTAGAAGGAAAAGGCACTACATTGAAACGCTACTACAGACAGGGTGAGCTAGTTACTCTTAAACCTGCTAATGCTAGATATCTTCCTATAGAGGCGATGGCTAACAGGGTACAGGTGCAAGGAGAATTAGTAGGAGTCTGGCGCGATTTTGATCCCAAGCAATAGGAAGTTTGACATCCCCCCTGCTTTCTATGCAGGAGATTATAAGGCTCTGAAGGTAGGAACTGGAGTTTAGACTAACTCAAAAATTACGCCATATATAGCGTAATTATTCAATTCACAACCATTACATATAGTGTAAGAATGGCATTTAGTCTAAACTCCAGTAGGAAGCAACAACCCACCCCAAACCCTCCTTGGAGGGGAACTCCGAGGTAGGAGGCAAGAATGCTTACTACACAAGCTTTTCCTATCACGCAACGACAAGATGGGCAAGCGCTCTAATCAGCTTGCGATCGCTCTTATTTCTTGATATTATATATTTTATAATAGCTAAAGTGTGCGCACATATATAAACCACTAGTCTTACAGACTAGTTTGGTAGGCATGAAAATAGGTGAGTATTTGATCATTGTTGTTTCTTAAGTGGAAAGAATGAAGGCGAAGGTGACTCAGCTTTATAAGCTAGGTGCGGATGATTTTCGCATTGAGTCTTACCTTCGCCATTGGCGGAGTTGGGTTAGATTAGGGGTTGATCTGGAGAGTAGGATTTTGTTGGGTCAGAGTACAAACATTGCTTTTTTGTCGAACCAACAACTGGGGTTGAGTTTGTCTCTTCCTCATCGACCTACGTGAACGTGAGTAGTGGGACGAAGAAGAGCAATAGTAGTCCCATGACCTAAAAGAGTCACTCCTGTTTCCTCCATCGTTGAACTAGCGTAATCCCCTTTCCAATGTTGGTTCAGCACCCTCAGAGTGGTACAGCACTTCAACATGTCTCGGTGGGTTAACCCCATCCTCAATCGGACGACTAGCGCCCAATCGAATATCGATTGCATTATTAGATTCAAACACTAATGAACCATACGGACTGATGGTTGGAAGATAATCTGGTAGGGAACCCGTGATGTGACCAGACAAATTCACCACTTGGTACAATGGTGCTTCATTGTAGATGTGGACGTGGTTTTCTCCGTATGGTATTTCTGCCACATCAGAAGAGCTGGTCAAGGAGTAGACCCACGCCTGTTCTTTTTCTGTCGCCATTGCATTCTGCTGAGGCATAAATAATGTGATTGCCAAACACAACATCACGATACGGACAAACAGGCGGCGAATCGAAAAATCTCTGACTGATAACATATGGTTTGTCTCTTAATTAACTACGTTTTGGATGAGCAGCTATTGCTTTAATCTCTTCCTGCAATATGAGACGGTTGATAACGACATTAACTGACGAGTTTCCGACAAAAATCAAAAACAAAATAGGTATCGTAGGTAATCCATTTGATATCTATACAGAGCTTACTAGTCAGCTTGAATTGCCAAGCCTTCAAGTTATCGATTTTGTCTGCATATTTCTGTACCTTTTCCCAAGCCTTGAGCATTGCCTGAGACACAGTTTCCATGGGAAAGCCCACCGGCAACTTAAAGGAGCAAAGGTTTGGGGCCTCCGCAACTTCTGGAAGCTGCTTGTATTCTGTTAGGGTTGAATCCACATAATACTCTTTTCGATTTCCTGCCTCCTGGCCTCTCCCTTCTTCAATTCGTTTTTCTGTTTTTATGAAAACACAATCAGCAAAAAATAGGGGGTTTTTAAGGAAAGCGAATCGGCGCTCCGCAGTAGGTTGCTCCCGATAGGCTTTGTACTCTTCCTCAGCTCTTAATTGTTGAGAATCAAGGATATTGGTTGCTAATATAAAACGACCAGCCGGTTTTTTTTCTGTATCAATGAGCTCGCTATTCTCTACCAGGGTTAATTCTTGTTTATAGACATTATCCCTAGATGACCCAAAACTAGAAACACACTCAGGTTTTTCCACCTCTACCACTTCTTCATACCAAGTTGCCTTCAGACGTAGCACATTCATTTTCTCCCCGTCTCCGTGTCTCCACGCCTCCGTGTCTGTCTCAACTACTGTCTTTGAATGCAACTGCGTATCCAATGATGGGGAGACAGGGACTGTTTCCAACCCAATATTTCCTTGGGACTCTATTGTCTGTGGCTTTTCCTCATTTTCCCATAAGGTAGATGATATCCGAGGAGCCCTTGTCGTTACACTTATATCCTGTCGGCATAATTGCCCATAATCAAAACTTCTCCGCGTCCCCGTGTCCCCGCGTCCCCGCGTCAGTCCAAACTGGGAGTCTTCAACAGGACATGATATTACTTGCTCCCCCACCCCTCGGAAATAGCCGCTCAACTTCTCTTTGAGCTGTTTCCTCGCCCGATATATTCGCCTGCACACATTATCGTAGGTTATCCCTTGGCGCTGGGCTATTTCTGTATGGGTTAGCTCTTGGTAAAAATGTAATATAAAAGTTTCCCTCAAGGTTTCTGGTAAGTTAGCGATCGCTTGTTGTATCTCAGTGGACTTTTCCTCTCTCTCCAGACAACTCTCTGGCGACGCAATGTTTGAGCCTATACCTATCTCCTCAGTATCCCCCACCCATTCAATACTTTCAACACCCACAGCCCCTCGATCACGTTGCCTAATGATATCAATACAAAGGTTGCTAGTCAGCTTGAATAGCCAAGCCTTCAAATTATCGATTTTCCCAGCATATTTCTGTACCTTTTCCCAAGCCTTGAGCATTGCCTGAGACAAGGCATCTTCGGCATCCGTTGGGTTAGAGTTCATAAATTTGAGACAGCACCGATAAAGCTGGTCCTGATATTCAGTCCATTTTTCCCAAAACTGAGATATGAGTAGGTCGTTGCCTTGCCCCGTTAAAGCACCGTCCATTATCTGCTCCCTGGATATTGCTTGCTACCAACAAGACGTAAGGATAGCTACTTATTTGACCTATAAAACCCTATACAATTTGGCTTGTTTTCCTATGAGGTTTCACTGGCTATTACCTCGGAGCTTTTGTGCCAGAAGTTTGGCAGGAACTGTGGGAGGCAAAATTATTGCTGTGACTCAATTTGAGATGAGTGAGAACGGCTTAACTTAAAAGGGCAACTGCTATACATTCATAAACTAAATTATTTGTCAACCCTATAAAACCTATATAAATGGTACTCAGTTTTCTTCGATTCGAGGTGTTCGCCCTCAGTCAATCCGTGAATACCTCTTATCTGTCTTTGCCTATACTCACCAATTTGAGATGAGTGAAAGCCTCATTCTCTACCAATTTGAGATGAGTGAAAGCCTCATTCTCTCGTTACCCTCTAAACAGTTACCTTTTTTTTGTCCAAAATTGCCCTGTGAGATCGTCATAAGTGTGCAAGCAAAAAAACAAGGAGAAAATATAATGAAAAAAATGAACTATGCCATTAGAAGAACACAAGTTCTTGATGAATGTTGCACCATAAAAATTTTAATAGTAGTTGATGGCGACAATGGGGATGTGAGCCTAATTCAATTCAACGATCTGGCGGAGCACCACTTCGAGGGCGCTCCACCTTTTGGGATGGGATATATTTTAGATATATTGGAACAGGACGCTCCAGGGTTTGTGAAATTTGAAGTTCATTGTGCAACTCGTGAATCTACATACTCAGAATCAACACAGTCTTCACAACGTCAGGTAGAGGTTAATTTTAGGTTTACACCGGAAAAAATAGACCTATATGATGAAATTTGGTTGTTTGGATATAATGGTCAAGATGATGAATTAGCTCTAAATGCTGCAGAACTTAATGCTCTACACGAATGGATGAATCGGGGTGGCGGTATTTTAGCCATGGGAGACCACGAGGATTTGGGTGCAGCAATCTGTAAAGACATTCAGCGTGTGCGTTTTATGCGCCATTGGACTACGTCCCAGGGGGTTCCTTCACGGGTGGGAGAAGACCGCTACGATACAAATCGACCAGCTACTGATGAACAACGCAGTGGCGATGAATATATGCCATTTTGGAATCAATCAGACAACATTCTTCAACCCTTATTAGATACAATTGACCATTGTATTCTTGCAATTCCAGGAGATCAGGGACCCCTAAGGCTTTTTCCGGATCACCCACATGAAGGCGAGGTTTATCGAGATGGTGAGGGAATTCAACCTGGGTACGATGATTTTCCTAACGGCTCTCAACCGGAGACTATTGCATGGGTTGAAACTTTTATTCAGGATAATAAGACAAGGAGAGCGAAAGGCCGTGTAAGATCACACAAATTTGGTGCCCTTGGAGTTTACGATGGTTTTACAGAACAAGTTGGTCGTATAGTAGTTGACTCAACTTGGCATCATTGGTTTAACATCAATCTAATCGGAATGAAAGAGGCTGATGACCAAACAAACTACGACCGATATAAGATATTTGTACATAATGTAGCTTGTTGGTTAGCACCTAAACAACAGCAAAAACAAATGTATTTAAGAGCAATTTGGCATTCTCAATTTACAAGCCAAGTAATGGAAAACTATTACATAAGCAACGCTTCTTGGACATATAAGGATACCCAAGAAGTTCTCAAAGCATTTGTAAGTGAATCGTTTCGCAAAGACTGGTTATCTTTATGGTACCCCAAGGAATTGCTGAATCCAGAGAAGGAATCGCGAGACGGTTTGTTTCATGAATGGTCGCCCTACAAATGTCCGCATTGGGAAGTTTTAGAAGCAGAGCTTTTACAAGGTGTAATAGCAGAATTGCGGCCTTTAATCCTAGAGATGATGAGAAAGAAACGGACATCTGTTGAAGAGCAAGAGCTAACTGAACTGTTTGAGAAAGGCTCTCTCCAGGGTGTCTGGAATACAATGAAACATTGGAGCGAAGTAATAGACAAGCAACGGACAATGAAGGAAATGTATGCAGCTAAGATAAGATAGATGTGGTTAGATGTGGTACAGGGTGATCGCTTCCTCGCTTCCTCTAGTATTATTGACCGCATTACGCTATCAACAGATTAACGAATTGACACATTAATAAATAGGTAAAAAGTACATGAAATTGTCATGTACAGTATTACTCCCTACCGTTCATTGGTGGGGTTTATTGTTGTTATAGCGCTAAAACTCTATACAATTTGGCTTGTTTTCAATATGAGGTTCCACTGGCTATTACCTCGGATCTCTTGTGCCAATAGCTCAGTATTTTCCCCTACGCCCCATTCCCTGTATACTTTTCAAGTATTTTGTCACCCCCTGAGCACCCATAACTTTTTCCCAATTTGTCAGAAACAGTAATCGGCAAACGTCATTAAGACGTAGAGCATTCCAAAACTGCTGACCATTCAGAGATGAAGTCCTACAAAAATGTCAAAGACCTGATTAAGAGGCTTGAACATGAGAGAGAGAAAATATATACCAATCCCTGAGCTAATGCAGGCTTACTCCTTGCTAAAGAAGGGTGACAAAAACAGTAATCTAGCTGCTCAAAGAATAATATTTGGCACTGAAAAAATATCATTTGAGGCCAAAGGAAGTGTGTCAGACTGTTATATACAATGGCTGCAATGTGCCCTACAGGATGCCATAATTCTGGAGTTGGCAACGTTGCCTCCATACCTGACAGCGATGTGGACTATCAAAGATTCAAGTAGTCCTGTTTATAACAGGTTTAGCAGCATTTTTAGGGACGAAATGTCACATATGGGTATGGCTTGCAATCTGCTTGCTGCACTGGAAGGAGAACCTTCTGTTACTGGACAAGATGTGGTTCCACAATATCCAGGACCGCTACCAGGAGGAATCGATCCAGCACCGGATTTTGAAGTAAAACTTCAACGCTTAACGAGATATGCCATCAGGGATTTCAGGATAATTGAGCGTCCAAAGTTTGAGATTCTACCTCTCCCAGATTCTGATGACTTAGTCCCTCTCCCAGATCCTCCGGATAGTAATGGTGATCCAACAATTGGCGATTTTTATGACGCAATAAAGGCATGTGTTGAGAGTAATGTTCAAGATGGTGATATCAAGCAAGAGCGACAAATAGAATACATATATGTGACAAAAGTAACAACCAAACAAGAATTTCTTGATGCAATCGATAAGATAGTGAGGGAGGGTGAAGGTTTAGCAGATTCACCCAAAAATCCGTCTGACTATGCTCATTACTATAAGTTTACGGAGATCGCATGTGGCAAACAAATAGTAGAAAATGCTACGGGGAATTGGGCATACTCAGGTGCTACTATACCTTTTCCTAGTGATGAAGATGTGTACCCAATGGCAGACGTTCCTCCAGATGGTTATGATATACCCGAGGCATTTGATTTCGATCGCATATATTCTGAAATGCTCTGTTGTATTGAAAAAGCATGGATGGAAGTAGATGAAAGTCATTTAAGAACAGCGGTTAATAAGATGAGGGACCTTCAAGGTCTGGCACAAGAGCTGATGCAGATACCAATCGACGGCAGTTACGAAACTTACGGTCCTTGTTGGCGTTATGATGATACAGCTTCCTGCCCTGATTCAGGCTAAGTCTCGGTTATCCTCGTCTTTTTAGACAGAAACACAGATCAGATTGAGGAAAGCAATCGCTCTTCCTAAATTCAAAAAAAAAGGAGCGATCGCTAATGTGAAATGATACCAAATTCGGTATAAACAAACTCCTTATCTACGATCCTGTAGAGACTTTGCCTGCAACGTCTCTACTTTGCGGTTTCCTCAAAACGGGATTATCCAAACCGGATTTGGTATGACATAGAGGAATGGCACTTAGTTAGGATTGAAATCTCTGCTGGGTAAAGATTTTAGTCTTCAACCTGGGATTCAACCCAAGCTTGATCAAAGATCAACTCATAAATCCGGTTACCAACCTTGATATATCTCCCTTCCTTCACCACCAAACCCGACAACAGCAATTCCTTCTCCTCTGAAGTCCCAACTGTCGTAACCTGACCTTGAGTTAAAATTTGTCTGTATAAATCCAGCAACTTATAAGTAGGCTGGGTACTATCAAGAATCCGATCCCGTATAGTTCTTAAATGTTCTGGTTCATCTTGTACTTCCCAATTGTCTATCACCTGAGCTTGGACTAAGTTCTCCACCCATTGGGCTTCCTCATCAGTGGGAATAGGAGATGAGCAGTCCCGGATCAATCGACAAATCTTTTGAGTGAGAAAGGGTTGTCCATTGGTCCAAGACAAGACCGCTTGCAAGACGACTTGCGGATTACTAACCTTTTCTGTCAACCCTTGCAGTAGAGGTTGAGCTTCCTGTAGTTGAAAACCTTTTAACTGAATAGCTTGACCAATATTAAATGGTGTTCTTTGGGAGTCAGAGATTAAGTCTGAAGGGGTGGCTACTCCCAATAAGACAAAAACTAAACCTTGATATCGGGGATTAAGACTACGTTTATTATAGCACGCACGAATCAGGGCAAAAAATTCATTTACTGAAAAATCCAAGGCGAGGATATTATCAATCTCATCTAAGAAGACTACTATTTTTTTTGCAGGCAGGTCATTATCCAGCCTGACTTCAGTTAAAATGAGATCTTCAATAAACTGACTTAGACGTTGTAAGGGAGAAATATCTTTGCGCTCCTGCCACCAAGCTTTAAAATTAACCTTATCTAACAAATCAAAGCCCTGCAACAACTCTATCATCAATCCTTTGTACCATTGCTCCGGTGTGATATTATCGCTACCAATGGAGGTGATATCAATAGTGGCACAAACTAGATTTTCTCGTTGTAGTTGATGCATCATGCTCACCATCAGACTGGATTTTCCCATCTGACGGGGGTTGAGAATATAGCAAAATTCTCCCTTTCTCAAAGCTTGATAAAGCTCTCTGTCGGCGGAACGCACTACATATGTGGGAGCATTACTAGGTAAACTACCCCCTACTTGATAGTCATAAGTTGAAGTGTCTTCTGCACTGCGCAACAGAGCATTTTCTACTCTGAGGATTTCTAACTGGAGGCGTTCACTTTCTGCTTGTTGGCGTTGGGTAATATCTTGAAAAGCAGCTATGGCATAAACTATTTCACCTTTATCATTGAAAACCGGAGTAGCGGCAACTTCTAGGGGGATAAATTTATCTCCTTGGTGAATTGTCAGATTATCAACAGTTGTACTTTTACCTTTTAAGGCTTGCACAATTGGTTGTTGCTCGGTGGGATATAATTGCTCTGTGCCTGAGAGGTAAACTTGATAAGCTTTGGTGAGCTCAGTTGAATCGCTTTGAGTAATAATACCTTTACCTAGTATTTGTTGAGCGGTTTGATTAGCATAGTAAGGTTTACCCTTAGGGTCTGTGACAAAGATACCTATGGGTACTGCTTCCAGAAATTGAGCCATTCTGGTTTCACTTTCACGCAATACTTCTTCTGCTTGTTGGCGTTTGACAATTTCCTGTTTTAAGGATAGATTAATACTAGCCATATCTTCATAAAGCTTGGCATTTTTGATGGAGATAGCCACTTGAGAAGACAGGATTTTTAACAGTTCTAATCGCTCCGATGTAAAAGCTCCAGATGTTAAATTGTTTTCTAAGTAAAGCCAACCCATAAAATCTCCTTGATACAGGACTGGGTTACATAAAAGAGATTGAGGTTGATTTTTAATCAGATACAAGTCTTGAGCAAAGATGGATTCGGGAACATCTTCGGAGTTTAACAAAATAGTTTCCTGGGTTCTTTTGACATAATTAAGAATAGATAAAGGTAACTGAAACTCATCTTGGACTACTGTTGGTTGATGCAAAACTAACTGGTCATCTTCGAGAGATGTCATTGCTTCAATAACAAGCCGGTTCTCCTGCTCTAAAATCAAGTAACTGATTTGAGCACCAGCATTCTTCATCAAGATTTGCATCAATTTTTCCAGCAGTTTATCCAGAGTGATTTCATTAGCTAAGCTTTGGGAAGCTTGAATAACTGTGGTTAAATCGATAATTTCTGTAGCCTTGGCAGATTTTAAAACAGGTTGAATACCGGATACTAATGGTTGCGGTGGCAATTTTGCCGATACTGGAGTAAGAAGTTGGGGATATCTTGATGCCATATCTTTGACTTTAGCTAAGGCTCCCCAAGCAAGATAACCATAATATGCTTTACTCATGTAGGTTGTAGCGATTTCTTCCCTACCTAAAGAAAGATAGAATTCTGCTGCTCTTTCGTAAGCAAGGGCTTCTTCTTGAATATACCCCTGTTCTTTGGCACCGCGAATGGCGCAGTCGTAATACTCCATCGCCAGCAGAGTTTCTCCTAACACCCTAGCTTTTTCTGCTTCGACCAGCTCATACTTGTGTTGAAAATTCATGGGACAATGACTTACCCAATATTTCATTTTCTCCTGATTTGCTACTACTTGGTTAAGATCTTCTGGAGAGTTATTCGTAGTCTCTAGGTTACCGGAGAGATAAGCTTGGGGGTATGATGCTAGAATAGCTAAAGAATAGTAAAAATTATGCTGACTGAAGATCATTCCTGCTTGGACAAAACCAGAGTATTGAAACCCAATCACAGCATATTTGATTGCACCTTGATAATCTTGGAATAAATAGCAAAGCAGACATTTTGCAAAATACAAACTAAAGAGAGAGATTAAATCGTTAGTATCCTCTAAATAAGATTTCATTTGGTTCTCATCGATATAATCCCCAAGCAACAACAAATTATCGGCTGCTTTGCCTCTTAAATTTGCTACTAATTGGCTATCGATACTGCACATATTAAATTGATGGCTTTGTTGAAATTGTTTGATAAATTTGAGATATTTATCTTGATTTTTTTGTACAGCTTCTAAATTGTTGCCACTAAAAAACAAATGGGAACAGTAGAAGTTAGCAGCATGACAAGCATGTTCTATATCACCGACTTCTAATCCAACTTGAATAGCTTGAAAAAGAGGTTCGATTGTTTCTCTGATATGTTTCTTCCGGTGTTTAATATTAATCGAAATTGAAACAAGCAACTTAGATTGAAACTCTTTAGCATTCAACTGAGCCAATATCTGTTCAGCTAAACAATTTAATTGATAGGCTGTATCTATATCAGGTACAAACCAACTGATAAAAGCCCCATAAAGAGCATAGCCATAAATAGATGGTGGCGAATTTCCATATTGCCGAGAAATATCCACCATAGTATATAAAATAGGTAAAACTAATGTACTTTTTTCAAAACAAGCAGGGGGCAGTATCAGCATTAAAATTTCCATTGCCGCCAGTTGATTAGCATCAGTTATTCTTGGAAGTTGTGCTAACTCCTCAATATTCAATGCTTGAGATGGTAATTCCGATAAAGTTACTCCTAATTCTTTTAGAGCAATTAATCCTGTTTCTAGAGCTAATTTGATTTTATTTCGAGCTAGCAACAGCTGGGTTTTTAGCTGATATATAATAGCTTTTTCTAGTAAGAATTTGGCTTTTTTTAGGGCAAAATTGCACAGTTGAAAAGCTTGCTCTAAATCAGCCTTAAGGTATTGGGTTTCTGAAGTTTGAAAATGCAAATCGAAGGCTAGTTGATATTGCTCCTCCCAACTAGCTACATTTAAAAGTTGTAACCCTACATTAAAATAATTGATAGCAGTTTCATAAGCTGTAGCTGCCTTAGCTTTCTTTCCAGCAATGAGATTTAATTGAGCTAACTGATATTTTTCAGTTTCCGTCTGCAAAAATTGAGTGCCAAAATTTAATTGATTCACTACCAAAAAAATCTGCTCTTCTTGCTCTTCTAGAAAATTATTTTTGAGCAACAGTTGACCGATTTGATAGTGAGTTAGAGCTATTTCCGATTCAGGGATCAAAGAATAAGCAGCTTGTTGGACTCGGTCATGCAAAAACTTATAATTAACTTCAACCTGTTGCTGTTGAAAATTGAGTGATTCTGACTCGGAGAAAACTAGTGGAATTTTATAAGTATCAGACAGGGGTAAAATTAACCCCGCCATAAGTGCAGGCAACAGTTTTTTGGCTGCATATATTTCTGAATTTTCATTAATAACTGCTAGAAGCTTGAGATTAAAACCATTACCAAGACAAGCAGCAAATTTGAGTAATCTTTGGGAGACAACTGGTAAATTTTGAATCTTTTGGACAATTAAATCAATAATATTATCCCCTAAAATTTTGGTAAACTTGTGATGATTCAGATCTAAATACCATTGACAACTACCAGTCTGATAAATAAGTATTTTTTCGGCATATAAGGTTTTAATTAACTGAGTCAAGAAGAGGGGGTTGCCACCAGTTTTTTCAAAAATTAACTCTGACAGTATCTTTAATTGCTCCGTATCTATATTTTTGCTTAAGCTGTCGC
This sequence comes from Symploca sp. SIO1C2, assembly GCA_010672925.1. Lineage (GTDB taxonomy): Bacteria > Cyanobacteriota > Cyanobacteriia > Cyanobacteriales > Coleofasciculaceae > Caldora. The sequence goes on from JAAHFP010000016.1 coordinate 109,202, forward strand.
CAATTAATTCCGTAACCTGAATCTTAGACAAAGGTTCAACTACAATATTATTAATAACCGTGCCAGTTTCCCTCACCTTATCTAGAGTTTGCCATAATCGATGACCAGCAGTTACGTCATTATCTCTATAGGCTCCAATAAGCAATAGATATTGGCTGTTTTCATCGGTACTGATTAACTGCATCAATTTCAGAGATGCTGCATCTGCCCACTGTAAATCGTCTAAAAAGATAACTAAAGGATGTTCCGGCTGGCAAAAGACCTGAATAAATTGTTGCAATACACGATTAAATCTATTTTCCGCTTCCAGTAAACCTACTGCTAAGACTTCCGGTTGTTGTCCGATAATCAATTCAACTTCCGGTATCACATCAATAATGATTTGACCATTAACTCCTAAAGCCAGCAGTAATTTCTCTTTCCAAGCAGCAATTTTGGCTTCACTTTCGATTAATAACTGACGAATTAACTCTTGAAAAGCTTTAACAAAAGCACTATAAGGAATATTTTGTTTCAGCTGGTCAAACTTACCTCTAATAAAATACCCCCTACATTGTAAAAGAGATTGAGAAACTTCATTAACAATCGATGTTTTGCCAATACCTGAGTAACCTGAAACCAAGGTTATTGCTGCTATTCCTTGAGTTACTTCAGCAAAACTCTCTAATAAAGCTCGTACTTCTTGTTCTCGTCCATAAAGTTTTTGGGATATAATAATTTGATTACCCTCATCCCCCTTACCCAGGACAAAATTTTCAATTTTTCCTCCAGTTTCTAGTTGCCATAAACAATTTTCTAAGTCAATTTTTAACCCTGTAGCACTTTGGTATCTATCCTCAGCATTTTTAGCTAAGAGTTTCATGATGATCTTGGCAATAGCTTCAGGAATATTGGCTTTTTCTGTAGGATTTGTGGGTTGTCTTGCCATGTGGCAATATAGCATTTCCACTGGGTCATCACTGGAAAAAGGCACGATACCAGTGAGCATTTCATAAAAAGTAATCCCCAAAGTATAAAAGTCAGTGCGGTAGTCTAATAAACGATTCATTCTTCCCGTTTGTTCGGGAGAAATGTAAGTAAGAGAACCTTCTTGCCAGTCAAAATGGCTAATTGTCTGTTGTTCTGGAGATAGAAGAATAGCAAGACTAAAACCAGTGAGCTTTACTTTTTTTGTTTGAGGATTAATAAAAATATTATTAGGTTTGATATTATTATGAATAATAGACTGCTTATGGATTTCAGTTAAAGTTGATGACAAAGAAATAGCAATTTTGAGGAAATCTTTACTAGAGAATTGGTTGCTTTGAAGAAACTGAGATAAGGGTTGACAGCCAAAGTCTTCTAAAATTAAAGCTAAATGATTTTGCTGTCTCTCTAATTGATAATGTTTAACTATACCTGAACAATCTATAGTTTCAGAGATTTTATATTCCTGTTGAAACTGGGTAATATTTTCCAAGCTGGCATTTTCAAGCTGGAGAGTTTTGATCAAGACAGGTTGTTGGCTTGTACTATTTATTCCTTTATATAAAATAGTTTTTTTATCAACAAATAGAGTTTCTGTGAGCTTAAATCCAGGAACTATAACCATAATAGTTGAAAGATAAATAACTGTGGCAATACTACCACTCCTAACTCATATCCAGCAAAAGCGATCGCTTTCCATAGTGCGATCGCTTTTGGTATCTTATTTGTGTGGGATGGACTCCAAGGATGTAGAATCTTGAGTCCTCAAGAAGGTTGGTCATTCTTCACTAGCTCTTCATTGCCATCAGCAGCTTTCAAAATTTTCTTAATTTCTTCCTGAAGTTTTGCTTTATCTTGATAAGAAAAGGAAGAAGGAGACCAACTATCTATCCAATCACATAAACCATGGGTTATATCTCCACTATCACTAGAAGAACCACTATCAGATATATTCTGCAACCACGCTGTGTGCAATGTCAGTCCACAATTTAGGTCTTTATGCCACAATTTGCAGAGTGGCCCGCTTTTCAGATCAGCAGCATCAAAAATCCAGATTTCACTCCTATCTGGAGTAAAAACAACACATACAATGTAACCATCGGTAGAACTACCTGTTCCATCCTTGCGTGGAACAAACTGTGGTGAAGATCCTATGTGACCTGCGGGAAACTTGTAATAGTCTTCAAAGGTCACCGACTCAGCATCCAATCGATATAAGCAAGAGGGTCTACCTTCATGAGCTAGTTCAATTACTGTATTCAATTCTATTGTTCTATATTTATAGTTTTTGTATTGCTCATACATAAACTTAGTCGTAAGCTCTTCCCAAAGCCCTAGAGAACTCCAGTAAATTTTCTCAAACTTATTTAGAGAAGTGTGACCTGGAAAATTATGATTATTGTAAGTATACAATCCTGCTCCCCAAGTGAGATGCTCTTCCGAGGTATTAATAAAAGATTCAACAAATGGTGGGCTTTTACTAATATCTATTACATGGCGTCCCATTAAGCTAATATCCATTTCACCTATCTGCATCCCTAACAAGTCAAGATGTATATCCCGATTTTCCCGGGCTAATTCATCCCCCTTACGGAGCCATTGTGCAATATCCCAAGCACAAATATGGGCAGCATGAAGTGTGATTTTTGAATCACTATTATCATGAGAATAATCCACTAAAAAGTGAGATATTTCACGATGTATTTCTACTTGATGTGCCTTGACTTCTTCTGAGCCGTTTAATTTTTCGCGAGGCACTATATATATCATGTTCTCCGGTGATGGTGTAATGCGGAGCAGCTTTCGTAGCGGCTTTGTGAATAGAGATAGAGGAAACATAAAATTATTTATCATCTGCTCAATTCCAACAGCAAAAGATGTATCTATTAGAACTACATATTTCTCAGTTATCCCAATCTGATGCATACTTTGACGAATTTTGATTGATTTTCCCTTAAAATCAACTATCTTCCACTTTTGCAAATTCCCTGTAGCATCCCATTTCATCACATAGACAAAATTATCTAGACTTAAAAAAGATTGAATATTTAAACAAGTTACTCTCAAAATTAGTTCAAAACTTTGAATTATATTGAGCAACCAATTAAAGAATCCAAAGATCTTTTTATCAGAACTGTATTTTATTCCATTTTCTCTTATTAAAATAATGAAAAGATTTAAAAACCAAGGAAATATTCTCAATAAATTCAATAACGATCTAGAGTAATGAACAGTGAACATCTCTTCTGTATAGTGGTCGAAGATAGGATGTGCAGTGCTTAAGACTGTTGGAAAAGGATGTTTTGGTTTGCTGAGTGCTGATGTCCATTCGTCTAAACTTCCAACACAATCTTTTACTTCGAGGGTCTCTGTATTAATTTCGTAAGGGAGACCTGCATCATAAGTTACCAGCAAACGCTCACAGTATCCATCAAATTTTATGGGAATAAATGCTGTATTTAACTGATTGCGAAGACCAAGTAAGGAAGAAAATCTTATGAGTCCAAAATCACGAAATTTTAATAGTTCATAATATTTGAAATTTTCTTCAATTTCTTCACTTTCTTCACTTTCTGCAATTTTCTTGTCAGCTTTGTAATCTGGTGGATTGGCAATTTTTTGCTTCCACTTGACTTTACCTCCCTCGTCAAAATCAAGTCGATAAATCATTCCATCACCATTCATAAATGTATTGCCGCTATCATCATCTTGATTATGTTTATTAGTCTTTCTATATGTATCATCTTCAGAGACATCCTCAACAGTACCGACTGGTGCCACTATAAACATATGACCGTGTAAATCATCAGGCAGCCCTCCTTCTGCAATTTTCAATTCATATGGGTCTAAAATTTCTTTGCGACTTGCACTCATAATATATCGCGGAACTTCGTGCTTAACTTCTTGTTCAGACATAGCTTTCTCCTTTTGATGTACAGTCCCTCGTAAAGTATACTTAAATCGAGCAGACAAATACAGAGCTGACGGCTAAGATTAATGAATTAACGGCAAGCATAAGGGAGCATCCCATTTTGGCAAGTTGACTCTTTTAAGATGGATGAAACCCTTGCTATGTCCTTTTTTGGATAATGCTTTTTCCGAAATGGGATGCTCCCAAGCCTAATTGCAACCAGGTAAAAGACAGAGATGTAAAAGTAGCTACAAATGCGCTAAAAAAGGACTTAAGAAGACTTAGAGAAATGCCTATTAATTTCCTCCTTAAGTGTGTCTTTATCTCTTTTGCAAAATGAAGAAGGAGACCAAGTATCTATCCAATCACATAAACCCTGTGTTAAATCTCCACTACAACTAGAAGAACCACTGTCAGATATATTCTGCAACCACGCTGTGTGCAATGTCAGTCCACAATTGAGGTCTTTATGCCACAATTTGCATATTGGTCCTTTTTGAAGATCAGCAGCATCAAAAATCCAAATTTGACTCCTATCTGGAGTAAAAACAACACATACAATGTAACCATCCTTAGAACTACCTGTTCTACCCTCCCGTGGAACAAACTGCGGTGAAAAACCTATATGACTTGTGGCAAACTCGTAGTAGTCTTCAATAGTCAGTGACTGAGCATCCAATTTATATAAGCAAGAAGGTATACCAGCTTCGGCTAGTTCAAGAATTTCATTCAGTTCTATGGTTCTATATTCATATTTTTTGTATTGATCGTACATAAACTTAGTTGTCAGTTCTCCCCAAAGTCCAAGAGAAACCCAGTAAATCTTACCAAACTCCTCCTGGCGAGAATTCCCTGGAAATTGTTCATCATCATAGGTGTACAATCCTGGTCCCCAAGTCAACAAGTTGTTATCACTTAGATTAGTAGATGTAATTTCTGGCTTTCCTTGGTTCAGTTTTTCTAAACTGACATCTATTACATGCTTTCCCATCCAGCTAATATCCATTTCACCTGTATGCATTCCCAACAAGTCCCTAGGTATATCTTCACATTGATTACCGAAGGCTAATTTATCTGCTTTACGGAGCCATTGTGCAATATCCCAAGCACAAAGATGGGAAGCATAAAGCGTAATTTTTTCCTCATTTTCTTCTCCATTAGAATAATCCACTAAAAAGTGAGACATTTCACGAGAAATCTCTACTTGATGTGCCTCTACCTCTCCCGATTCCTGTAATTTATTGCGCTCAACAATATATACGCTGCTATTTGGGGACGGTATAACCCGGAACACCTCTCTGAGCCACTTTGTCAAAAGAAAATTATTGATAATCTGCTCAGTCCCGACAGTAAAAGATGTATCTACTAGAACTAAAAATTTCTCAGTTACTCCAATCTGATGGATACTTTGCCTAATCTTGATTGATTTATTATTGGAGTCAACCAGCTTATATTTATGCAGGCATTGACCATCCCATTTCATTAAATAAACAGAATCTTCTTGAGATACAACAGAAAAAATGTCACCAATTAATCTGAAATAAAATTCACGGGTTTGGATATAATTGGTCAACGGAGCAGACCACTCAGACACACCAGAGAAAATTTCTAGTTGCTTACTATTAAGCGAACCGATAAACCCACCGATAAACCCGCCGATAAACCCACCTAAGAGCCAACCGATAAACCCACCTAAGAGCCAACCTAAGAGCCAACCGATGAACCCACCGATGAACCAACCTAATAGCCAACCTAGGAGCGAACCGATAAAACTACCTGTAAACCCACCTAGGAGTGAACCGATAAAACCACCAATAAACCAACCTAGGAGCGAACCGATAAACCCCCCTAGAAGCCAACCTATAAATTCATTTATACATTCATCTATCAACCCAAATACAAACCCAGCTATAAACCTAAAAGATGTTGTCAATAAATTACACCATGACCTAGTGTAATTAACAGTAAAAAGCTCTTTTGTCTTATTGTCAAATACAGGATGAGCAGTGCTAAAAATTGCTGGAAAAGGAAATTCTGGTTTATCAAATGCTGGTGTCCATTCATTCCGACTTATAACAGGATCTTTTACATCTAGAGTCTCTGTATTAATTTCGTAAGAGAAACCTGCATCATAAGTTACCAGCAGACGTTGAGACTCATCCCCATCAAATTGCATGGGTAGAAATGCTGTATTTAACTGATTGCGAAGACCAAGTAAAGGAGAAAATCTGATCAGTCCAATATTATAAAATTTCAACAATTGACGATATTTCAACCCTTGAGTTTCTTCGTTTTCTTTTTTTTCTTCCTTGGCTTGGATTGCCTTGTCAATTTTGTAATCTGGCGGATTGGCAATTTTTTGCTTCCACTTGACTTTATCTGACTCGTCAAAATCAAGTCGATAAATCATTCCGTCACCATTCATAAATGTATTGCCGTTAATATTTTTCTGATTACGTTCATTAATTTTTTTATATACATCCTTTACAGAATCATCCTCATCCTCAACACTACCGACTGGTGCTACTATAAACACATGACCATGTAAACCAGAAGGTAGCTCTCCTTCTAAAATTTCTAATTCACCTGAAATTTCTTCGCGACTCGCACTCATAATAGATCGCGGAACTTTGTGCTCAAACATGGTTTTCTCCTTTTTATTAACAATTTATTTTAAAGTCTACTTTAATTGAGCCAAAAAATACAGAACTGACAATCAAGATTAATTAGCGATCGCTCATTTCCTTTAGCACTTGCTGGAAATACTCTCGATACAACTGACAACTAATAACTGCCTTATTATTAGATAATTTAATTAACCCCATACTATTTAACTTGTAAGCCTGAAGCGGTTCTAATAATATAGGTTCATTAGCAACTATCACTTTACTCAAAGCGCTTGCCAATTCTGAGTCTTCGTACAACTTCTCTTGATGACGATTCAAGTGATTTGCATAAATTCCTGTAGATGTAGGAGCTGTTATTAATAGTTCTTTTAATGTCATTTTTTCCTGACTAAGATAATAAATCGCAAGATGCACTAGAGCAGGATGTCCTCCTACCATCCTCATCAAAAGATTTGCTTCTTCCCCATCTCGCCAGCTTAATTCATAACATTTAGTTAATTCTACGACTTCTTCCCAACTAAAACTATCTAGCTGTATCGGCAATCCGACATTGAAAGGTGACTGCTTAAGCTGCAGAGATACATAACTTTCAGTTGAGTGAGCCACTACTAAGCGTAACTTCTGCCACACCAAAGTTGTTTTAGCTTTCTCGTACCACAAACGTAACAAAGAGAAAAATTCTTTTGCTATTTTTAGATTCTCAAAAACCTTATTTACTTCATCTAAAGCTATAATTAAAGGAGAATTAATTGATTTTAGTAAATAGTTTTGGAAGTATAAATTGCAGCTAGCTTTACATCCTAGCTCCTCATCCCAATAGTTATCTAACTTGACTTCTAAACCTAACTCATGGGTAATATTAATGCAAAAAAAGCGCAAGAAGGTGCTAACATCATTAAACACTTCTTGGTCTAACTGTTGCAGATTGAAATAAATAGTGTGATAGTCCGATTCATTTGCACTTTTAATAAGACGGAGTAGCACAGAGGTTTTGCCCATTTCTTGAGGTGCTTTTATTCTCACCAAAGCTCCAGGTTTCTGAATCTCTGTATAAATTTTATTTTCAATATCAGACCGTATTATATAATATTGAGAATCTAAAGATATCACCCCTGAAGGAAACAGAGGTTTCTCTTTCCAGGCCATCCAGAATTTTTTAACTAGTTTCATGCAGTTTCTTTTGCTCACCCTTTGACCAATAAGACAAGAAAGCTTTTTAAACAAACTAGGAGCCACAATATTGGTGATATAACCGCAGCTATAGTTTTTTTCTAGGGCTATTTGGTCATAGGTATAATCCTGCCAGATACCCTTGAGAGTTTGTATTTCTATATTATTTAGAGGGGAATAAGAAATTTGAGGCAGCCTGAGATTTATAGTCTCTAGAACAAAATCTATGTCTAAATCTTTAGTTCTTTCTTCGTACATAGAATGGTCTGTCACAAGTTTGAAACTATACAGCAGTTTGTTTTGCTATGGGGTACATTTTATTCCTCTAAATCTTCCTTTATAAGGGGGGTTTTTATTTGTCTACTGTACTTTGTTATAGCGCTTTGCGCTCTAGTTAGTCTAGATAAGAACGAGACACTTTTATTTCTATCTAAAGTGGAATAACTATATTTCACACATAATACTTTAATTGTTTGTAGCTACAAATTATTTTAGTTAAATCAAAGATATTGATAATTCTTTTACCAATAATCTGACCAAGATTAAAGTATTCAAGGAGACATTAAGCACCATAGAATTTATCAAAACATCGGTAAATGCCCACAAATCAAATAGTATGCGAATCTTGTAACAATCAACACTCCGGCAATTGGGGCGGTTTTGCTTCCGGGAGATTGTGGGGGATGGAAAGGATAAACTTTGCTTACACTAATCTGAAAATAGACGTGGGGACGCGGAGACCTGGAGAGATTGATATTGTAAATCTAGCTAACTGGAGGAAGGATAGAAGTGAGAGTAAGAGTGCAACTGGGAAATGCCAGAGGAGAAGCCTGGTTTGGTTCAGAGAGAATCAAATGGTTAGTGTAACCTGTGGGAGTGGGGTTGCGGAAAATGTGAAGTTGACGGTTTTTCAAGTCCAACACCCAATATTCAGTAATGCCTGCCTGGGCATAAAGTTTATCCTTGATTTCGCAGTCTTGCTTCAGAGTTGAGTCTGCCACCTCCACCACAAGATATACTTGTTCAGGACGGGGATGATCTTCCGTGTAATCTAAAACTGTTCCTTGAACGATCGCTAAATCAGGTTCTGGTTCTGAGAAGTTATCCAGTTGAATCGGATCTTGGGTACTCACAAAAGCAGGTTGCTCAGCAAGAAGCGCATCCAATGCAGCCGCTAATAACCGTAGGGCGGTTACATGGGGAGTTCCTTTGGCAGCCATTAGTGTAATTTGTCCAGCAATTAATTCAGTTCTTTCATTAGCATCCAAAATACCCAACTCACTTATGCGGTGGTATTCCTGTACTGTCCAACGTTTGAGTAAGCTGGGCTCTAGTGTAAATGGGAGATTAGGAAGGGGCTTTACTAGAGTCATAGTGCTAACCATTTCATCGTATATACACTACAGGCGCACACCTGTCCTATTATCCATTAATAATAACAAAAAATAACGATAATCACAACTAATCCAAGATTCTAAGGAGCAAGCGATCGCTTTCTCTATAAGAGGCTAGATTTTAAGCGAAGCGATCGCTCATGAGAACTGCTTTGTTTTTTGAAAGACTTGAGCTGATATTTATTCAATCTAAAATCTAAAATCTAAAATCTAAAATCTAAAATCTCAAGCCTTGTTTCTTGAAAGAAAGTCAAAGAGTATCTGATTCACCATTTGGGACTGCTCTAGATTCGGCACATGGCCAGCATTCGGAATTAAGACATACTCAGCCCCCTGGATAGTATCTGCCATAGCTTTTGCTTCGTGAGGTGGTCGAGATATATCCTCCTGTCCCACCATAACTAATGTTGGCATAGATAGTTCACCGAGGCGCTCTAGCAGTGATGCTCTCGAAAAAATCGCTCGACTTAGTGCTACTATGCTGGTGATGTTTTCAGCAGGCCAATTGAGCAACCGCTGTTTGAAGTTTTCCACCAGATCCGTTTGACTCCGCAGGGTATCTGGAGCAAAAAAGAGGGAAAGAATTTGCTCTACCAGAGGCACTGGGATTTTCCCAACTTGTTCAATCATCGCTGTCATGCCAAGATAGCGCTGTTGGCTTTCTGGGGGTTCAGGAGCAACCGATGTATCCATAAGAACTAGGGTACTCACTCGCTTTGGATGGTTAAGGGCCAGTTGAGCACCCCACATGCCTCCAATGGATAAGCCCACTACAGCACAATGTTCGATATTCAGCATTTCGAGTAATTGGTAGTGATCTTCCGCTAGAGCCTCAATAGAATAAGGAATATCAGGGACAATATCAGACTTTCCATGCCCCCACAACTCTGGAACAATGCAGCGGTATTCTGACGAGAAAGCCTCAATTTGAGGAGCCCACATGGAGGCATCCCACAAAAAACTACTGCCAAAGAGGATCGGAAAACCCTTTCCATACTCCTCATAAGCAAGCTCTTTTCCTTTAATACAAAGTTTTGGCATATCAATGGTGACTAATTAAGTGTTATCGCAATTCTCGAATCCGTGAGGTACATCTTCTATTCCCAATTCCCTATTCCCTATTCCCTATTCCCTATTCCTAATAACTTTGTACCTCACAAGTATGAGAAACGCTATATCATTTTAGGCCGAAGAATCCGAAAGTAGATTAAAGTAGCTAGATAAAACAAGTTAACAGCAATTAGCAATCCTTTCCCTACCCAGGAATTCAGCTCAGGGAAAATATAGAAGGTTGCTCCCAAGACCATTAGTTTCTCTACCAAAGAAACAGCATGACCATGATGCTGCGGATCCCAATAAGAGAAAGGACTAATGAAACGGTATTTGCTGAAGGGGAAAAAATGTCTGTGGGCGTCATCATTATGAACCGGGAGATCCAGTAAGGAGTGAAATATCATGCTTAGACAGAGTAGTTCTCCCTGTTGCCATCCCCAATAATGAGTAATAATGACTAATATCAGTGCTAGGGGAAGAGAGTGGAAAGTAGCAACAAGGTTTTGCCAAAAAGGTAATTCGTAAGTTTGTGACCAAATTTGGTGTTCTGTTTGGCGACGTACCAATTTTGCCCAGAAGTAGAGAATAAAGATGGGAGCATCTGGTAACACTGCACCAATGGTAATCGGCAAAGCATCTTGAGGATGATACTGGTGGCTGCTAATTAAAGCCAGGTTAATAACTGCGTGGCTGGGAGTATTCAAGATAGGGGGGCAATGGGTAAGAGCTTCTTTATTTTCTACCACATTATGAATTGTTGACACTCCCTGCACTAAAGTGACGGGGATTCTAAGTTCGTTGTAGCTACTTGCTCTAGCAGGGTTGCCCCAACTAGTGTAGAGGTTGCTACTCCCTTAGCGTTACTTCGGGGATGCCCTCCCCTAGATTTTGCCCTAAGCAAAATATTGATTGCCGCGTTGGTATCTCGGTGCAACTGACAGCCACACTGACAGATATGAGTCCTAGTACTAAGAGATTTATTGACTACCCGTCCGCACTGACTGCATTCAATAGATGTGTACTGTGGTGGGACAGCAACAGCTAGTTTTCCAAACTTGTTGGCAAAGTACTCTATCCACTGCCTGAACTGATACCAACTAGCAATGCTGCTATCGCACCATGCTGCGCAAACAGCAATTGATTTGGCTAGGCAGTGATTCTTGAGCATGTTGCTAACTCTTAAGTCTTGCCTTCGGCACGCTACGCGAACATAGGCTACTAAGTCGTTAGACTTGCATACGTTACGAGCCAATCTCTTGGCGTGTTCTTTCCGTTGCCTACTTACTCTTAAGTGTTTCCGAGAATATCTAGCCCTTGCTTTGCGGCGTCGAATTGAACTTTTCTGCTTCTTGTAAATACGACGTTGAGCTTGCTTGATGTTAGATTCAGCAATTCTTAGGAACCTGGGATTCGGTTCAGTATAACCATTAGAATCAGTGTAGAACGATTCAAGACCAACATCTAAACCAATCTCTTGTCCTGTTTTGGGCTGAGTATCAATACACTCAACATCAACACAAAACTGACAGTAATAATCATCAGCTTTACAAAGTAAGCGAACTCTCTTGATAGCTTTGACAGGATAGGTGTGAATATCCCATTTACCTAAAAGCTTCAACTCACCAATACCTTTTTTGTCAGTGAAATTAATCCGTCTTTTAGTTGGGTGAAGTTTCCAGCCTGAGGTCTTATATTCAACTGAACGATTGTTTTTCTGGAACCTGGGAAAGCCTTTTTTTCCAGGTCTCTTGGACTTGCAGTTAGAATAGAATCGACTGATTGCTAACCAACTACGTTCAGTAGAAGCTTGACAAGCCATTGAGTTGAGGTCTTTGACAAATGTGAATTCGTTGCGTAGTTCTGTGGAGTGTCTACTCAAAGCTGATTTATCAATCTTGGTTCCCTTAGGTGAATCCATCCAATATCTAATGCACTTATTACGGATAAATTGAACAGTTCTGATTGCTTCATCAATAGCTCGATACTGAGCTGGTTTAGCTTTTATTTTGTACTCAAGAACTAGCATTGATTTCGACCTCTCAATTTTCTAAGTATATTATACTGAATGTGGTCTCATATGTCGTGGGAAAAACAATCTTTCTAGACCGAAGAATTTCAAGGCGCAGAAGAAGCGCTACCTTGCTTTCATCCCTGCTTGCTCAGAGACAGGGCTTTCAGCTGCGTCAATAGTAATTTTTTTGTCACAATAAGGTAAGGAGAAGCAATGAGAAAAGTACTGGTGACCAAGGGAAACTCGTCTGCTGCAATCTATCGGTCTTTGGAATCTAGACCGGATAGTTATCAGGATTGGTATCAACAAGGGAATGGCTTACGTGATGAACAACGTTATCAAGAAGCCCGGTTCAGCTATGAGCGAGCCTTAGAGTACAAGCCTCAGGATTATTGGGCTTGGTACTGGCGAGGTAATGTTTTGGATGCTTTGGGAGATTTTACAGAAGCTCTCGTTAGCTACGACAAAGCTTTAGCAAGTCAACCTACTGACTATTGGGCTTGGTGTCAAAGGGGCAGTATACTCAGGGAACTTGGGCAGTACGAAGAAGCGATCGCTAGTTATGACCAAGCCTTGAAATCCCGACCAGATGACTACTGGGCTTGGTATAATCGGGGATATGTAGCACTAGAAGACTTAGATTGGTACGAAGAAGCGATCGCTTGTTTTGAGAAAGCACGGCAAGCAAGACCACAAGACTATTGGAGTTGGTATCGACAAGGTGATGCTCTCCGTCACTTAGGGCGCTATCAAGAGGCGGTTATTAGTTATGATCGAGCTCTGGGAAGTCAAGTTGATGACTACTGGGCTTGGTATCGGCGAGGAGATGCCCTACGTCACCTAAAGTATTTTGAGGAAGCCCTTAACAGTTATGACCAAGCCTTAGCAATTCGACCAACAGACCACTGGAGTTGGTATAAGCGAGGCGAGATACTACAACAGTTAGGACGCTATCAAGAAGCAGTTGCCAGTTATAATCAAGCTCTTGAAAGTGATTTAAAAGACAAATACACCTGGTATAACCAAGCTTGCTGTTATGCTTTAATAGGGAATGACAAACAGGCTATTAATTCTCTGCAAAACGCAATTGAGATTAATCCCAGCGAATACCAAAAGCTGGCTAAAACCGACCCTGATTTTGATAACTTACGAGAAAATATCCAATTTCAAGCTCTGTTGTGAGAACACCCCAGATACGAGTTGTACACTGCCAGACTATATCGTAGGATGTTGATAGCAAAATTAATAGGGGCTGATTATGGCAATTATTGACAACCACCAGCATATTTACGGTGGGATAGGAGAAGACGGTTCTACGATGTTTGGTGAAGGTTTCTCCTGTGAGAAAATTAGAGAAGGTACTTATATGGTCAAATTCGAGCGGCCTTTTGCTGAACTACCAACACCAGTATGCACAATTAATGGGCATGAATGGAAGACTTTTGACAAGTCTATCGCCATTGTTGAAGCTGTTCCAGAGCAATTTATCTGCGTTACTTCTTCACCAGAAAGACCTGTTAACTGTAGTTTCACATTTATTGTTTTCGGTGAAATTTAAATATATGGATAATGAATATTTGGTAAATCTAACAGGAACCGTTAATGGCAATTATTAAAGATTCAAGTAGCAACAAAATCCAGCACATCTACGGTGGACTCAATCCAGATGGTAGTCAGTGGTGTGGTGAGGGCTTTAAGCACTACAGACTTCGGCAGGGTCTATACTTAATTGAATTTGATCGACCTTTTGCTAACTTACCTACACCAATTTGTACAATTTTTGGGCCGGAGTGGGAAACTTTTGACAAATCCATCTCCATTGTTGATATTGAACAAATTCAGTTTGTCTGTGCCACTTCATCAATGGATCAACCTGTTGATTGTGGTTTTACATTTATTGTTTTTGGTCAGGTAAGTTAAAAGGCAACAGGCATTGGTAACAAGTTAAGGTCAAGATGTCGTTGTCAAGGGAGCGGACGAGCGGAGGAGCAGAGGGGCGGAGGAGCAGAGGAGCAGAAGAAAAAGAATACAATTTTCCTTAATCCTTGGGGTATTTCCATATATAGTTTTTTTTTAAAACTACTACACTATATATGGGAGTTGACAAAATGCACTACCTTTTAACTTGTCACTACTGGGCAATAGGAAATAGGAAACAGGCAACCCAAGTTTATCGTTTTTATTTGATTTCAACAATATACAGTGTAAATGCAGAATCGCTTAGCAATGAGGGAGGGTTTACTCTGACTATTATTTTACTTTTTAATCTTTATAAGGGAATTTCTACCACAAATTCAGTACCCTTACCTCGTTCTGACAAACACTGTATATTGCCCCCATGTTTTTCAACAACAATTTGGTAGCTGATAGCCAACCCTAAACCAGTACCTTTTCCTACCGGTTTAGTAGTGAAGAAGTGATCAAAAATTCGTTGCCGGAGTGCTTCGGGAATACCAGGGCCATTATCAGCAATTCTGATGACAACGCTCTGAACATTTTGATCTACATGGCGACTGAGAGCTTCTGTTGAAGAGTAGTTAACTACCTCGGTGGAGATGGTAATAGTGCTACGAGCACACTTTAGTTCATCTACACTTAGCTCTCGGTCATATTCTTCGAGAGCATCGATCGCATTATTCAGGATATTCATAAAAACTTGATTAAGCTGTCCTGCGTAACATTCCACCGGAGGCAAATTACCGTAGTTTTTGACTAGCTTAATGTTTGCTGCAGCAGGTTTGAGGCGATGCTGTAAAATCATGAGAGTATTCTCAATACCCTCGTGAATATCTACCGCTTTACGCTCTGCCTGATCCAACCGTGAGAAATTTTTTAAACTGTGGACAATCTGGCGAATACGATCTGCCCCCATATCCATTGACTTCAATAGTTTGGGAAAATCTTTTACTAAAAAGTGAAAGTCAATATCTTTAGCGAACTTGCTAATTTCCTCTACAGGTTGGGGATAGTGCTGATTATACAGTTGTACCAATTGCAACAAATCATGAGCATAGTGCTCTGCATGAGAAATATTGCCGTGAATAAAGGTGACTGGATTATTAATTTCATGAGCAACACCAGCAACTAGTTGCCCTAAGCTTGACATCTTTTCAGTTTGAATTAGCTGGAGTTGAGTTTGTTGAAGTTGATAGAGGGCTGCTTCTAGTTTGGTTCTTTGCTGAATGAGGGTGGCTTCCGACTCTCGCAAAGCGGCTTCGGCGGCAGACCTCTCCCGCAATTCCGCTGCTAGCTGTTCAAATAATGCTGCTTGCTGAATTGCTACACTTAACTGTACGCTTAACTGTCGGAGCAATTCTACTGACGATGCTCTCCATTTCCTTGGTTGACGGCAGTGATGAGCAATCAACAGTCCCCAGAGTTGGTCTTTTTGTAGAATGGGCACCATCAGGTTGGCTCTTACCTGAAACTGCTCTAGCATTTCGACATAACATTGGTGCAAACCAGCATTATAGATATCTTCAACAACCCGAATTCCTCCTTGGCGGAAGTAAGGAGCTTTAGTTTTATGAAAACAGTTATCCTGAATCTGCTCTTCCAAAATCGACTTCCACTCTTGACTCACGGATTCGACAACCATCGTTCCTGTAAGATCTGGGTTAAAACGGTAGATAATGGCTCGATCACAAGCGAGAAATTGCCGCACTTCTTCTACCGCTGTGTTGAGCACTTCTTCCAGGTTCAAAGTCTGGCGAATACGCTGATTCATTTCCCCCAGCAATTGCTCCCTTTCGGCTTGTTTCCTTAGTCTGGCTTCAGTCTGCTTGCGCTGGGTGATATCCCGGAAAGACCAAATTCTACCGTAGCAGTCCCCATTGGGTGATAAGACTGGAGTTGAGTAACAATCAAAAACTCTGCCGTCATTGAGGTCGATTTCATTGCGGCTAGCAGTGGTAGGGTTTTCTTTCAGATGCTTTACCTGACACCAAACCTCTTCCGGTTCAGTGAGCAAGAGGAGAACACATTCGATAATTTTTTTCTTATTACCAAAGCGCATCAACTCTTCTGGTATCTGCCACATTTCACAGAATTGGCGATTGTAGCTAGTGATTATTCCTTGTTCATCAACTACCAGTACACCATCTAGGTCACCTTCTTGTCGTGCCTTCAGGAGAGCCCTACTACGTTCAAGAGCCTGTTGAGCTTGTTTAGGTTTAGTGATATCTGTCTGAACACTGATAAAATGAGTTAAATGCCCATTGGCGTCTCTAATCGGGGAAATTTTCAACTCATTCCAGAAAGAATTGCCATCTTTTCGATAATTTTTTAATACAACTTGGCATTCTTTGCCTTCTTTGAGAGCATGGCGGATTTGCTTGAGTGTCTTTGGATCCGTATCTGCTCCTTGTAAAAACCGACAATTCTTTCCAATAATTTCCTCTTGAGAATAGCCGGTAATTTTCTCAAAAGCAGGATTGCAATAGATTACCGGAATATCAGGTTGGCGAGCATCACTGATAACAATGCCACAACTGGTAGCTTCCAGAGCACGTTTATATAACCAGAATGCACCCATATCCACTTGTCCCGCTATTTTGTCTTGAGCTGTTTCTAAGGAACTATAACTAGCTTGCTGGCTTGCCTTTAAATTCATAGCATTCAATAAACTAAGGGATATTGACCTAGCTAAGGGATATTGACCTAGCTAGTGCAACTCTTTGTATTAAGCACCCTTAAATGTCGGCTTCAAGAAAGTATTCAAGCCTGTTAGATAAAAAAAATGGATACAAGCTAGTCAGTCAAGACAACTTGTGAACCATACCAGTCAGCTCTATCGGTAGATAAGTTGATTTGGGGACTCATGTATTAACCTAGCTAGTACCGCTGCGCGGAATTAAGAATTGAGAATTAAGAATTAAGAATGCTTATAGAGTAAGGATTCTATCGATCTTAAGCTGGTGGGTTATTTCCATGCCCGCTGCACTAGCCACTGGCTCTTGAGTTCTGTTGTTAAAGGTTGATTTTTTTGATCAAAATGACACTATGGTTACTGGTAGGCAACTTGGCACAAGAGCTTTGAGCCTATTTTCAGACATTGGCAAGTAGCCAATCTGAGATTCGAGCTGTTGAATGGTTTTGATTAATATTGGGTTAGTGAAGCTGTGAGCTATGAGGGATTTGCTAGTTAATAATGTACCAATCTCATTGCTTAAGGCTGTTGATACCTATTGCAAGGGTGCAAAATGGCAGAAATAAGTGACTGGTTAAGAAAGGTTACAAAGCTTATTTGACAAGCTTTTTTCCCTCGGAGCCTTGAAGGTTCCTACCTTCTTGGCGTACCTGGTACTTTATTTCTACGCAAGTCCCTAGCGATACAACTTATTTATAATTTTAATGTATTGCATCTTACTAAGCTAGTGTAGATTTTTGTTAAATTACATGTAGTATTATGAGAATTATCCAAAGTATAAGTAAAACTTAATCAAAATGTACCATAGAAGTTCTATATTCTGTCTGTTAACCGATTCCTCATTCCTGATTGTCAAGCCAGTTCCCTCGAACTTCCAGATTTTCTTCAATGTCAGCCCCAACCACAACTAAAAAAAAATCGCTCCAGCCCATTGACCGTGTGGCTTTGGGGGTAATAATTGTACTGAGTCTGCTAATTGGAATATTGCTGTTGAGTGGCAATCATACTAAGCCCCGAGTTAGGGATTTCAGTTGGCAAGAAAGACAAATAGGCTCAGAGGATACTGGCTTTGTGCTTACTTTTAGCCGCCCAATGAACCATGCTAGCGTTGAAGACCACATCAAAGTCAATCAACTCCTCTCGGAAGCAGATTCACTTCAGTCAGAAAGTGAGTCGATTGAGGGCAAAATTAGTTGGGCAGGACGTCGGATGGCTTTTACTTTTAACTCTCCCCTACCCTATGGCAACGAATATCAAGTGCAATTAGAGGGGGCCAAAGATGATTTACCTCATCTGATGGACAAGGAAAGGGGAACCGAGATTGAGCCATTCAATGCTGTGTTCCGCACTCGCGATCGCATTTTTGCCTATATCGGTGTAGAAAGGGAAGAGGAAGGAAAATTAATTCTCTACAACCTAACTCAACAACAAAAAACTACCCTAACACCCCAAGATTTGTTGGTTAAGGATTTTAAGATTTATCCAGATGGGGAGCAGATTTTGTTTTCTGCAACTGATCCCTTGAGTCAAAGTAGAGGCTTACTGGCAGAACAGCTATATAATGTAACTACGGGCATATCTTTTCAATCTCCAACTAAAAAGTCCAAACTAGAACCCGCAGGTAAAATTAATCGGATTTTGGATAATCAAAACTACCAAAATCTAAAGTTTGACTTGTCTAATGATGGGCAGACGATTATCGTGCAACGGGTGAACCGAAAAAACCCTGCGGATTTTGGTCTGTGGATTATACAACCTGATGCTAAACCGCGCCCCTTGGAAAATGAGCCCGGGGGGGACTTCTTGATTACTCCTGATAGTAACTCCATTGCTGTTGCTCAGGGGCAAGGAGTGGCAATTTTACCGTTGACACCGGCAGCCAAACCTCTAGATTTTCTGCCGAAATTTGGGATAGTTTTGAGCTTTGCTAGAGATGGTTCCGCCGCAACCATGGTTAAGTTTAACGCGGACTACACGCGATCGCTATTTTTGGTAACTAACCAAGGAGATGAAACAGAGTTGCTGCGCACTACTGGTTCAATCAACAGTTGCGAGTTTAATCCTAACAAAGAAATTCTCTACTGCTTACTTACCCAATTGGTTGAAGGGGAAGAGTACGTAGAAGAACCATTCATCGCTGCCGTTGCCCTGGAAGCAGTTAAGAATAACGGGGAGTCACCAGTCAAGCCGTTGGTAGTTTTACCGGAACAACGGGATATTAAAGTCAGTTTATCCTCAGACGGTTTAGCCTTACTGTTTGATCAGATAGTTAGCACAATACCCTCCGCTGATAACAATTTAAGGTCAGATGAAGGACAAGCGATCGCTGATGCTGTGCTTTGGTTATTACCTGTAGTTGATTCCACTTCATCCCAAACCCCAATTCAGATACAACCAGAGAAGCTGTTACCAGGTTTTAAACCTCGTTGGTTACCCTAGGATGGGGAGCTGGGGGAGCTGAGGGAGCTGAGGTAGCTGGGGAGCTGAGGTAGCTGAGGGAGATGGGGGAGTTGGGGGAGCTGAGGGAGCTGGGGAGCTGAGGGAGCTGAGGGAGCTGAGGTAGCTGGGGAGCTGAGGGAGCTGAGGGAGCTGAGGTAGCGGAGGGAGATGGGGGAGCTGGGGTAGCTGAGGGAGTTGAGGTAGCTGGGAAAGCTGAGGTAGCTGGGGGAGCTGAGGGAGCTGAGGGAGCTGAGGAAGCTGAGGGAGACACAGGAAAAATTCTCAATTCTCCATTCTCCATTCTCCATTCCCCATTCCCCATTCCCAAACAACAAACAACAAATGACCAATGACAAACAACAAACAACAAACAACAAACAACAAATTCAAACAAAAACCCGATGTTCTAAGGAGGGCATTTGGCGACGAATTTGCTGTAGACGATCCGGGTTAATTTCTGCAATTGCTACTCCTGGTGTATCAGAAGCATCCGCTAAGATAGACCCCCAGGGGTCAACAATCATCGCGTGACCGTGGGTTTGGCGCATGGCGTAGTGACGGCCAGTTTGTGCAGGTGCAATGACGTAGCAGGTATTTTCAATTGCTCTAGCTTGGAGCAGCACTTGCCAGTGGTCTTTACCAGTGTAGGCAGTGAAGGCAGCAGGAACAAATAAGATATCAGCACCTTGATGAGACAAGTTTCGGTAAAGCTCTGGAAAACGGACATCATAGCATACAGACAGTCCCAAATTCCCCAAATCTTCAGATGAGTAAACCGTTGGCAATTCAGTACCAGACATGACTGTGCTGGATTCTCTGTAGGTATTACCATCAGGTAAATTAACATCAAATAGATGTACCTTATGGTAACGGGCAAGTTCTACACCGTTAGGAGCGATGAGTAAAGCTGTGTTATAGACTTTGTCTTCAGTTACAGGCACAGGGAAGCCACCACCAAGAATGGTTACTTGAAAACGCTGTGCCATAGTTTTGAGAAATTTCTCACTTGCTTGGGCAATGGTCTTAGCCTCAGCAATCTTATCTTCCTCTATGCCCATAAAGGAAAAATTTTCTGGTAAGCTGACTAATTCTGCACCCTGACGGACTGCCAGATCTATTAGTGCTTCCGCCTCAACCAAGTTTTTGTCAAGATCTGACAAACTAGTCATTTGAATTGCTGCAGCCAGGTAGGACTTCATCTAATACTTTATCTATTGTTCAATTGAGCAACTATTTTACCTCAACCGCAAGAAGGCTCCCGCCATAATATGCAGATTTGGCGGTGAGATGAATTGCGGACAGGATGTAGGCTATAATTATTTATGTCAGATATAGCAACGTAAAATGCTGGTATTTGAGGCAAAACTTGAGGGAGAAAATAAGCAGTATGAGCGGCTTGATGAAGCCATTCGCACTGCTCGTTTTGTCCGCAACTCTTGCCTCAGATATTGGATAGACCACAAAGGAGTTGGGCGGTACGACCTGAGTGCCTATTGCAAAGTTCTTGCCAAAGAATTCCCTTGGGCAAATAAGCTCAACTCTATGGCTCGTCAAGCTTCTGCTGAACGAGCTTGGAGTTCTATCGCTCGGTTCTACGACAACTGTAAGAAGAAGGCAAAAAACAAGGGTTTCCCACGCTTCAAGAAGCATCGAACCCATGGTTCTGTTGAGTACAAAACTTGTGGATGGAAGCTGTCGGAAGATAGAAGAACTATCACGTTCACCGATGGGTTTAAAGCCGGAAGCTTTAAATTGTGGGGAAGCCGTGACTTGCACTTTTATCAGTTGATTCAGATTAAAAGAGTTCGAGTTGTTCGTCGTGCCGATGGGTACTACGTTCAGTTTTGTCTTGATGTTGAGCGCGTTGAGAAACGAGAACCAACGGGTAAAACCATTGGGCTCGATGTTGGTTTGAACCACTTCTACACTGACTCGGATGGGCAAACTATTGAGAACCCCAGACATCTGAGGAAGTCTCAAAAAGCTCTTAAACGTTTGAGCAAGAGACTTTCTCGTACCCAAAAAGGCTCGAAGAATAGAGCCAAAGCGAGAAATCGCTTGAGTAGAAAGCACCTCTTGGTAAGTAGGCAGCGTAAAGATTTTGCTGTGAAGTTGGCAAGATGCGTCATCGAGTCTAACGACTTGGTTGCCTATGAGGACTTGCAGGTGCGTAATATGGTCAGAAACAGAAAACTGGCTAAATCCATTTCTGATGCTGCATGGTCGGCTTTCCGTGATTGGTTGGAATACTTTGGCAAAGTGTTTGGAGTGGTGACAGTAGCTGTCCCACCTCACTACACTAGTCAAAGTTGTTCTAAGTGTGGGGAAGTCATCAAGAAGTCGTTGAGTCAAAGAACACATAGATGTCATCATTGTGGGTTTGTCTTAGACCGGGACTCGAATGCAGCAATCAACATACTTGAGTTAGGACTCCGTACCGTGGGGCACACGGGAACGTTAAACGTCTCTGGAGACATCGACCTCTGCATTGGTGGGGAAACCCCTCAATGTAAGCCGAGTCGCAGAAAGAGAAAACCCACAGAGCGATCTTTGGAATCCCCCACTATATTCGGTACTCCGAATTAGTGGTGGGAGGATGTCAACAACCATATTTGCACAAGATTTATCATTGCGAGCGCTTGTCTTTGGCAAAATGAGATTCTGAGGGCAAAAATAATCTTTCCCCCAGCTTTAGTCAGTATTTGTATAACGCTACAAGTTTAGGTTAGGACAATTCCTCAATCTACCAAACCCACTCACAAATTATTGTTGCCAGATGAGCTGTTGCCTGTTGCTTAGCGCTATAAAAGTTAATTTGACTTTTAAGCTTTCAATACAATATAGTTGTAGATTGTGTGTCTAATCTAGCTCGGATCAGGTTCAGACATCGCTAAAGCTGACGAATGGGAAAAATTTCGATTTGATACCCAGATGAAACAGCTACCTGTACGGCAACTTTGAAGGACAATCCCATGAGTTATGCAATTATCGAAACTGGTGGCAAACAACTGCGAGTAGAGCCGGGTCGTTTTTACGACATTGAGTTGCTGCCAGTTGAACCAGATCAGAAGGTTACAATTGACAAAGTCTTACTAGTAAATCACGACGGTGAAGTCACTATTGGTCAACCCGTGATTGAAGGGGCAAGCGTTGAAGGAACGGTGATGCGACATTATCGTGGTCGTAAAGTCATCGTTTATAAGATGCAACCCAAGAAGAAAACTCGCAAGAAGCGTGGACATCGGCAGGAAATTACTTCCCTGATGATTGACTCTATCAGTATGAATGGTTCTGTTATCGCTTCTTCTGATCAGGAGTCAGAGGAGGTATCAGTTCCAACGACAGAAGCTGTTGTTGAAGAGACTGTAGAAGCTGCTGCTACTGAAGGAGAATAAGAGTTTTTATCTCGTATAACATAACTTAGGAGGATACGATGGCTCATAAGAAAGGAACTGGTAGTACCCGCAATGGTCGTGATTCTAATGCCCAACGGCTAGGAGTTAAGCGTTATGGTGGTCAGGTAGTAAAAGCTGGCAATATTTTAGTGCGTCAGCGGGGAACTAAATTTCACCCCGGCTTTAATGTTGGTCGTGGTAATGATGATACCCTTTTTTCCTTGATCGATGGTGTGGTTAAATTTGAAAGAAGGGGCAGATCTCGCCAGAAAATTAGCGTTTATCCTGTCGCTGCTGAGGCTTAAGGGAATTTAGACTTTTAAGAAAAACTCTGGCTAATGGCTAATGGCTAATGGCTAATTGTTCTGAAGAAACACTCTAGAGCGAGTGAGGGTGTAGGGTGTAGGGTGTGGGGTATCGATTGTGGAACTGGCATCTTGCCAGTTTTGCTTTCAAGAAACACCGAGTATTGTAGGGGCGGGTTTAGGGACAATTTAGGCCACATTACCCGAATATTCCCTTCAAAACCCGCCCAACGCCATCCCCAGGCCATATATTGAAAATCGCTAAGTTATCCCTTGATTAAGCTGGCTTAGTTGCTGCTTTTTGTTCCAGTAGGTTACGGATTGAAGCCTTTTCGAGAAGTCCTACGAGTACACCACTTTCTCGAACTACTAACAATTGATTCAGCTGTTTTTGTTCGAGGAGCATTACCACTTCTAACAGAGATTGCTCCGGTTTGACTATTGCAGAAACCTCAACTGGCTGCATAAGTGCCTTAACTGTGGTTGTTGGCCAATCAGAGGTGGGAATGTTTCTCATCTCATCAACCGCGATCGCTCCTAAAAATTGACCATCTGCATCAGTAACCAGAAATTTACTCCATTCTCTCTTGCCAATAATATATTCATTAGCAAATTCCCTTAAGGACAAGTCTGCCGAAATAATGGGACTGTTGGGAACTACTGCATCCTCTGCTTTTAAGCTGGTTAGTTGGTCTTGAATTGTGGCAGATTGGGCAGAACGGCCAGCATTTTGCAGTATAAACCCACCGATTAATAAAGTCCAGATGCTACCGAAATTGATGATTTCCAAGACGGAGAGTAAGCCAATAGTCACCCCTACCCAACCAAAAAACTGACCAACGCGGCTGGCGAAAACGACTCCTTTATAGGGATTTCCCGTAATCTTCCACACCAGTGCTTTGAGGATGTTGCCTCCATCTAAGGGTAAGCCTGGAATGAGGTTGAACAGAGCCAGAATTAAGTTGAGATAAGAGACTAGTCCAACAATAGCGGCGATAGGAGCAGGGAGGTTGATGGTGATACCAACCAAGGTTAACAGGGCAAATAGCAATAGGCTAACTGCTGGTCCTGCGATCGCAATCCAAAATGCTTCTGCTGGAGTCTTGGATTCTTTTTCCAGACTGGCTAAGCCACCAAAGAGAAACAATGTGATCGATTTAACTTCAATTCCCTGCCTAATAGCAACCAGGCTATGTCCAAGTTCATGAGCTAAGACAGAGGAAAACAGCAGCAGTGCAGCGACTAATCCCAAGAGCCAGGGGAGAACTATACCCAATTCTGGAAAAGTTGCCGCTAGTCGCTCCCCATCACTCCAGGCTACCAGAGCTAAGATGAAAAACCAGGACGGATTTATATAAAAGGGAATGCCAAATAAATTACCAATACGAATGCTGCCGTTCATAAGAACTACCTCAAATTCTTCGGTCTAAGACGTTTTTTTTAGTGTCGTCTCTTTCTCTTGCTTATATTGTAACGAAATGTAAAATATATTCTTATCTCTTTGCTGTAGTAAGATCCGTCCATTCTAGTTCGGCTTTGGGCATTGAACTGGTTTAGCTTATTTCGGTTAGTATCGGCATAATAGAGATAAGAATGGCTTTTCTTGCCTTATACCAGCATGATATTTATGCATAGCAAAGTACTACCTATACTAATAATAACTTAAGTCATGTCTGTTCTGGAAAACAAAACTCCTTCGTTTTATCGTCAAGAAGATATCCAACAAATCCTCAATTTGGCGATCGCTCGTCAAGCTGATCAAGGGGAACTGTCCCGAGAACAGCTGGTAGAAATTGCTACAGAATTAGGTATTTCTCCAGAAAATGTCCTACAAGCAGAACAGGAGTGGATAGTTCGACAAGAGGAGCAGCAAAAACGTCGGAAATTCAATCTGTATCGGACTCTTCAGCTTAAGAAAAGTTTTGGCAAATTTATTATTATTAATGCTTTTTTAATCGTTATTAATCTGCTAAGTGCTGGGCAGCTTTCTTGGTCATTGTATATTTTATTATTATGGGGAATGGGTTTAGGGGTAAAGGTTTGGAATAATTATCAATTACAGGGTGAAGAGTACGAACAAGCTTTCTATAAATGGTATCGTAAACAACAAATTACAGAGGTTGCCAACTCAATTTATCTCCGGGTGAATAACTGGATCAAAGGTTTGTGATAATTAATAATTAGGGCTTGGGAGAATAAGTCGTAACTTTCGGGGAAAGAATAGGTGGTAGGTGGCAGGTGGTAGGTGGTAGGTAGGGCTTGCCTCCTCGAGTCGAGGGATTCTGGTTTGAAGTAATGAGTAATGAGTAATGAGTAATGAGTAATAAGTTAAGAGCTCAGGAGTAATTTTCCGGTAAAATTGCAAGGTTTTTGAACTCAAAAATACCATTTCCCTGAACTTGGCGAGACTAAAAATGATTAAAACCGTTGTCTGGTATAGCTTTCACACTTATGCAGCAAACCCTAGGTAAGGTTTTAGGTATGAGGTGTCAGAGAATTTTCACTTGTTGTGGTTATCGCTTGGGTGGGTTTCGTATAGTGGTTATTGTTCAATGGGTTAACACCGAACCCTAAACCCGCCCCTAAAAATGTAATATTGGTCATTCCCGATTCCCAATTCCCAATCTAATTATGAAACCACTCAAATTTATCATCGGACTGTGCTTGGGGATTCTCATCTTGGCGATTCCCTTCTCTCAATTTCAACCCTCTCCTGTGGAATCGTTGCAAACTCTAGCAGTGCAACTCGATGGACGGAAAAAGCCTCTGGATACCGTAGCGAGGGAAACTGTAGCTCAAATTCACGGTCGTCTCCGCTACCAAACTAATGATGGAAATCAGCTAGACTACTTGTCAACCTACCTTTCCCTCTGGTTCAATGACCGTGACTGGAACGAAGAACCCTTTATTCTGTTCAGTTACCGTCCCTTAAAAGAAAGAGTTGGTTTAGAGAGCGGACGCAAATATTTTACCTTTGCTGAATTGATCACCTCAGATTTAGGTTCAGTAGTTCTCAGCGCCAGACAGAAACAAGCCAATGAACAGGATTTGAGTCGGGATGAGCGGGAAGCCTTGACCATTGAGGAGCGTTTAGGGCTAATGCTCGATACCGTAGGGCAAAATAGCCTACCTTTGGTTCCTCACCCCAGTCAACCAAAAGGTACTTGGGTTAGTATCCCTGAAACTGGACAATATTACCAGCCAGAAGTCGAGCAAACCCTAGCAAGTAATTACGACAATCTCAAAAGTCACTTCGATAGCATCTCTATTTTAGGACAAACTGGTCAACAACTACAAACCGAATTACGCCAACTCAGTCCCCAAATTTATCCCAGTGTCAAGAATCTGGAACGGGAAGTGAATTTCTACAAATTACATCCTTTTGGTAAAGCTTGGATCTTATATGCAATCGCTTTTTGTGTGATGCTTATTGTCCTCTTGTTTCCCACCTTTGACTTCTACTGGGGAGCAATCGGTATCTTTACTAGTGGTTTACTCATCCAGGGATACGGCTTTATTGAAAGGATGCAAATTGCCGGACGACCCCCAGTAACTAATATGTATGAATCAGTAATCTGGGTAGGTTTTGGTGTTGCCGCGATCGC